>CAVUIN010000008.1:0-225637 GCA_963741545.1 uncultured Alphaproteobacteria bacterium | reverse complement strand
TAATCAATCACGCTGACCGGATGTTCATACGCCCACTCGCAGAGTAGCTTGCTGTCAGGCTGTCCGTCAAAAGCGGCAACCAAATCGGGCAGGCTCTCGCTCAATGCGGCAGCGTCTTCGGCAGGCAACCGGGCAAGGATTTGACTGCGGCTCACCGAATTCGAGACTAAACGAAAGAGTGCATCCGAAAGAAGAAATTTGTGCCCCGAATTTTGGGAGAATATTCGATCAGCTCCATCGAGATATCAGAAAGCCACTCTTGATACCAAGATGGGCCTTTCCTCTCATTCAGCTCATCAAGTAATGAAACGACGTAATCTGGATCGCGACAGGCAGCATCAACAAATTCTGGAGCGAACTCATTCTCAATGAAAGGGCGCAACTGAGCCAACTCGGCGATTGCCTCCCCTATCACCTTTGGCGCAAGATTTCCCCTTATCGCCTGAGCGATAACTAATCGCATATCATCCGTCGATTCCTCAGAAGTGATCCCGCTCCGAGCTTTCTGGTCTGCACTAGATTTCTCAAGAGCGAAGTTATCCACGACATTCTGCCCAAGAGGGGCCTCTAATGGCGGCACCGTCCAAGCGTAAAGAACCCTGGCAAGGACACCCAACGCAATCGCCCATCCGACATCTATTACTGTTTTCATAAGATTATGAAGATTATGCTAATTTATCTCACCAACATAGGCACAAGTTTTCTCCACCAATGTTGTAGTTAGAGCGCCAATACAGCCCATCGGAAGTTAGGGACACGTCCTTTAAGCACCGCAAAACGCTGACTGATCAGGGATCAGATCACTCGAATTTCTATTGCATATTTCCGCCGCGCTTTACTAGTCAATGCAACATCCGTTCGAGTATGTGCAACCTACGCTGAAGCTTGGTACCGCCGCAAGTGCACTTACAAGTATCGGTGTCACCGTTCTGTGGAGCTCCAGGATTACCATTTCCGCACCGCGAAGTTAGTTCCCCACTCCGGGTGCAAGTAGTTGCGCTTGTCGTATTCGCATTGACCAGCCCAGTCAGCAACGCCGCGTTCGCTGCAACAACTGCTCCAAAGATTGACTTCTTGGCGAAGCCCCGACGGGTGATTCCATTTCCTGAATTTTGGTTCTCTTTCATCTGTTTGGTTCGGTTTGGTTTGGTTTCGATTGCGATCAGGGACTCTGGGTGGTTGCTAATCAGTTGGTTACATGTTTTTGGCCAGCGCCTGAAAACAATCTCAGAAACAGTTTGCGTTTTTTTTTTTTTTTGCAAGTTTATTTGATGATTTGCTCAAATTCTTTTTCAGGGTTCGGTGGACCGGGCACGTCTTCCGCACCGGTGCTCATTTTGTGTAGATGTGGATTTCTCGGGGCCGGGAAGACGACGGCGATCACTGCACTTGCGCGTAAATTGATGCAGAATGGGCTGCGTGTGGCGTTGATTGTCAATGACCAGGCTGGGGGGCTGGTGGATCGGCATCGGCACTGGCGACGGGATCTCCGGCAGTGGGGGAGGTCGCTGGCGGATGTTTCTGCTGCAAGTTGAGTGCATTCACCGAAACACTAAACCAGCTCGGTAAAGATCACCAGCCTGACGTTTTCTTTGCTGAGCCGGTGGGAAGTTGCACGGACATTGTGGCAACGGTGGTGTTGCCGTTGCGGGAATCTACGGGGAGCGGGTGCGGGTGGCACCGTTTTCAGTGCTGGCGGATTGTCGGCGAGTGATCAGGGAACTGTGTCCCGAGGCAGTAAAGGTTGGCGGGAAAAAGGGATTCTCGAAGAACGTTTCTTATATTTTTGCGAAGCATCGCTAGCCAGGGATAAGATAGAGCGGCGATTTCCGGGGAAGCCACTGTTTGAGATGTGCGAAAACGGGTGACGGATTGCTGTCTACAAATAATGCCACGTCCCTTATTTTTGTTTTCTACAAATAGCGCCACCTCCCTTACTTATTTTTTTTTATTAATTCCAAATAGCTCTGGATACGGGGATCCCCCGGTCGATTCTTCAACGCGCTCAGGAGTCCTTCAACTGCGCCGGAATCACTTTGCTTCGCCAGCCAACTGTCTACACTCCGTCTTTGGACTTCATAAGATGTCATCGCCGGGAGAATTTCTCCAACAGAGTAAGCGGAATCATCTGGACCGATAAGACCTTCCAAGAGCCGATTGGCCTTAAAGCCATCCAGAGTCGAGATCGCGTTGATAATTTCACGCTTCTCATCAGCTGACCCTGATAGATAAGTGGATCCTATCGATCCGGAAAGTTCCGCGCTCGATGCGCCGCTGGCATGCTCAATTACCATCTTCGCTGACTGCCATCCGGGGAAAGTCACCGCGTATTCCTGGAGGATTCGATTTCGAGCCTCGTTGGCCTGCCAGCCGTCTTCTGGAATGGAAGATAGCAAGGCGAGTGCGGAGTCAGGGGCCGAAAGGAACAGCTCTTCAGCGAATTCAGAGACCAGGTACAATTTGTTTGCAGCGATCAACTCCTTCAAAACACCCTCAGGCTGTCCAAGAGCTATCAGACCCTGGCGTATGATTAAGGTCGATGCGATTCTGGCTTTATCCTCCAATTGAATGAGTCCCTTCACGCCCAATTCGGAAGCGTGAAACCGGAAGAATGCCGCCCACGCAAGGTCTCGGCTGTCCATATGATCGATCGAGTTCAGAATCCTGGTCGAATCGATGTCTACTCGCAGATTCTCCACCGCGATGACAATGAGCTCACTGAAGTCAGAAATGTGGGAAGGAGGAATCTTCTTTAGTTTCGCGAAGAATGCCTGAGGATCACTTTCCGCAAGTCGGCGCAGTTTCTCCGGGAGTGGATCTGTGACTTGTGTCCGGGCCAAACTCGCTTCCGCAACTGTGGTAGCCGCAGTGCCTTCTCCCTGGTGCCGGGCCCCAGCGATCGACTGGTGACCTTTGGTGGGGACAACCGCAAACGCGAAATATCCGGCACAACTCCCGACGAGGGCGGAGAAAGCGAAACGTAGCGCCTGCCATTTCATCTGATCAACTCAAGGATGGACGTTAGAGGTTTCGCCTCTCTCGATGCCCTGGACGAGCGCTGATTTCACGTTCTCGGCCTCGATCGAATTTGCGTAACTATGCGCGGCAGATGGGTCATTGCTCGCCCAGTCAGAGAGCGCCCTGAGGGCCGCCATCGTACAGGGCATCGCCTTCTTGCATCAACTCACAATAGCCAATTGCCTCAAGCAAGTTTCCGTGTTGTTCCAAGGCTCCGTGTACAGCGGCTTCTAAAAAGGTCTGTCTCTCGGGGGCGGCGATTGTGTCGATCACTCCGTTGACAAAGGCTTCGGTCGACAAGGAAGAAGGCGCTTCAAAAAGCTGTGGTTGCACCACTTCAAGGAAGCTCGCCCTTGTCTTGGGATCCAAGTATTGGAGAAAGCTCAGATTGCCGCACACCTTCGCTGCCTCTCGCTTGCCGGAGAAATCTATCCGCCAGCAGTTTCGCATCGACCTTGACCGTCGAACGAGCTTCGCCATCCAGCAGTGTATCGATCGCCATTGCATCCGAAAGCATCTCCTGAAGTTTCTGAGCTTCGGACAGTGAGCCGGTCGCCATCAGGTTGTCGACAAGCTCGGGTCGGAATTCATGTGCCAGAAGCGCGAGCGATCGGGTGAGGTCGTCCGATATCCTCAGAGCACCAGTGCTCGAATCTTTAAGGATCCAGCCGATACGCTTCAAATCCCGAATTTGACACCGACTCGACAATCCTGTCGCGTTCGGTGTCGGACAATCGATCAGAAGCTTCGGCGACGAACTGGAGCCCCCCCCGGGGCTGCTGGTACGTACGCCATGAAGCGAATACTATGTGGTTTCTTGATGGCTGCCGAACTAAAAAATTCCGAGGCATTCATGAGCTTGAAGAACAATTCGGGGTGTTTAGTGCAGTCCATGATGAGTCCGTCTATCAAAGCGGGTAGCTCCGAAGGTGACCTTAGGGAAAGAATCCGATCCAAGGAGTTAGGCGAAGAATGGGCGAGATCCAGAAGGCTTCGGCGGCCTTGGACGGATGTGGCGTCGGCTGCGGACAGCTCCAGGATAGGGTCAACTCATCCTTTTCGCTAGAAGTTGAGGGGGCGGAGCTACCGGAAGCAGTTCGAGACAACTCGGCCACCAAGGGCGAGGCACGGTCTCGACCGGACTCTAGGGCTAGGAAAGCAACTAATGCCGCGATGCGAAAGACCCGTGGCGTGTCGAAGCCCTTCCCGTAAAGGAAGACTTACGAGAAACATCTGCTTATCCCCGTGACCAAGCATATTTTGAAGGAAATGTTGCTGCAGGGAACCTCACGTTACCCACTCAAGGCGGTACCTCTCAAAGTCAGGTCATGAACTGCAAACCCAGCGCATGCCGATTCCTGGAGTATTAGTCCATGTGCACCAACAACCACGCGCTTTACACTCGGCTTGTGATGAACCGACTATTTTTGGGCCTCCAGTCCAAGTGCATCCGCTGGTACCTGTGCATGGACCGCTCTCGTTCAATCCGGTCGTCGTATCAGCATTCACCAGCCCAGTCAGCAACGCCGCATTCGCCGCAACAACTGCTCCGAAGATTGACTTCTTGGCGAAGCCCTCGACGGGTGATTCCATTTCCTGAATTTTGGTTCTCTTTCATCTGTTTGGTTCGTTTTGGTTTGGTTTGGTTCGATTGCGATCAGGGACTCTGGGTGGTTGCTAATCAGTTGGTTACATGTTTTTGGCCAGCGACTGAAAACAATCTCAGAAACAGTTTGCGTTTTTTTTTGCAAGTTTATTTGATGATTTGTTCAAATTCTTTTTCAGCGTTCGGTGGACCGGGCTCGGATTCCGCACCGGTGCTCATTCTGTGCGGTGGATTTCTCGGGGCCGGGAAGACGACGGCGATCACTGCACTTGCGCGTAAATTTATGCAGAATGGGCGGCGTGCAGCGTTGATTGTCAATGACCAGGCTGGGGGGCTGGTGGATCAGGCATCGGCGCTGGCGACGGGATCTCCGGCAGTGGGGGAGGTCGCTGGCGGATGTTTCTGCTGCAAGTTGAGTGCATTGACCGAAACACTAAACCAGCTCGGTAAAGATCACCATCCTGATGTTTTCTTTGCTGAGCCGGTGGGAAGTTGCACGGACATTGTGGCAACGGTGGTGTTGCCGTTGCGGGAAATCTACGGGGAGCGTGCGGGTGGCACCGTTTTCAGTGCTGGCGGATTGTCGGCGAGTGATCAGGGAACTGTGCCCAGAGGCAGTAAAGGTTGGCGGGAAGAAGGGATTCTCGAAGAACGTTTCTTATATTTTTGCGAAGCAGCTTGAAGAGGCCGATGTGGTGGTATTGACCAAGGCCGACCGTTTTGATGAGGAAGAGAGATCGCTGTTCAGGGAGGAGATCGAGCGGCGATTTCCGGGCAAACCGGTGTTTGAGATCTGTGCGAAAACGGGCGACGGATTGGAAGCGTGGATGGAGGGGATCGCTGGCACGGGAAGTTCCGTGGGCGAAGTTGGAGGGGAACCAAGCAACGACCCCGACGATGGATGTGGACTACGAACGCTATGCGGAAGGTGAGGCAATGCTGGGCTGGGTGAACGCAACAGTATGGGCAAAATCTGATGCGGTGGTGACCAGCGCAGAAGCAGATGCAGCGCTGCTGTCGCTGTGCATGGCGATCTCACGGCAGCTTGAAGAAAGCGGAGCGGAGATCGCTCATCTCAAACTCGGTTTTGTTCCTGAGGGGAGCGCTGGCGGAGGCAAGGCGGTCGGGGTAGTCAATCAGGTGATCAATGGCGAGGCTCCTGCGGTCTCGCTGGCGTTTAGTGATGGTGTGAACGCTGCAGAAGGCACGATACTGGTCAATGTAAGGGCGGAGGGGGCACCGGAAGTGATTCGCCGGGCAGTGGAAGATGCGTTGGGGAGTGGCGAAATGGTCTGGCGTTTGGAACTTCGCGAGATTGAGGCTTTTCGACCGGGGAAGCCGGTGCCGGTGCCGGAGCGGCGGGTGGTGGTTGGGTGAGGGTGGAGGCAGAGGATGAACCGCGAAACGCTAAGGCCGCTAAGGTAAGAATGAGGAAGATGATGGAGAGTTGGCACTGGGGCACGATTTTTAACACAGATGGGGAAGGGGTGGGCCGCAGATGCCGGGGATGAGCGCCGTCAATGTATCGGGCGCTTCTTCCCATGTCACAGAATCCAGCATCGCAACGCGCTTTTGCAGCCGGGCGAGGCGGACACCGAGATCGGCATCCTCCGTAACATTGAACGGATCCCAGGCACCGGCATTCTCAAGATCGCGCATCCGGAAATGATTTGACGTGCCGCCGAGGGGAAGGGGCAACCCTAATCTATCGAGTGCTGGCAGAATACCATCGAACAGCGCCGCATATTCGAGCGTGAACTGCCGCGTGAGGAAATTGCGCCCCGGATTGTAAATGCTGAGCCGGGCCTGCACGCACGCGGTCTCAGCACCAGCACTTCGAAAAGCAGCAACCGCCTGCCGCAACTGGCCGGGGTCCGGAACGTCTTCCGCATCATAAATGCCGACAAACTCGCCTCGCGCAAAGGTCAAACCGAAATTTAGCGCGCGGGGCTTCGTCCGCGGCGTGCCATCCGGCACAGTGACAATGTGCATGTGACGCCCAGGTCCCGCAGAGTTGAGTGCCGCTCGCGTTGCATCGTCGTCCGCTTCGGTCAGAAACATAATTTCCAATTGGCTTGTGGGATAGTCGAGCGCCAGCATCGCGCGGACCAATCCGGCCGCAACGTCAGCCTCGCGATAAAGCGGGACCAACAGTGTGTAGTGCGGGAGATCGAGGTCTGGAATGGCGGGAGAGAATTGTGCCGTGCGCGCTGCCTTTGGCCAGATCATTTGCCAAAGTGCCATGATCCGGATGAGCGTAATCAAGGCAAATGCAATGGCGAGGAGCGCTAGGCCCAACGGCGCGGCGACGGCCGGTGCAGCGGCCCAGACGGCAACGCTTGCAAAGCCGAGGAAAGCTAAAACAACGGACTGAATTCGCGTTATCGATTGTGCAGCCGAGAATTCGGGCTGCGCCCGCCGCAGCCCATTTACAGATTGATCAAGCCGCCGGAGCCATGCCTGCCCGGCTTCAGAATCGAGCAAACTGCCGGCTTCAGGCGCGCCCACACCGGCCGGCTGGTTCGTGTGCATCGTTCCCCCAGCGCTACGCCCACAAAACTCTTAATAGCCACCGCCACACTATAGCCGTGCGGCGCGGCTTGGGTTACCCATTCGGAACCGTTTATCCGGCTTAACCGCCCCAGGACCCGCAATCGATTACAACATGTTCAGCCGCCGCCGCATAGCCGCATCAACGAGCACCATATTTCTGCTCGGTGCTTTGGCGTTCGTTCTCCTGCCCTTGGGCAGCGCAGCGCATGCCCAATCGCAGCGCAAAGAACTCAAGACTATTCCGGCCGCCAAATCTCAGCCCGAGGCCGAGGCTCCGCCGGCGCGCCGGGTGGTCGTGCGCTTTCTGACCGACAGCGACTTTCCGCCGTTCAATTTTTACGACGAAGAGGGTGTACTGGTCGGATTCAACATCGATTTGGCACGCGCCATTTGCCTCGAACTCAATACCTCTTGCGATATCAAGGCACGGCCCTGGGAGGAACTTTTCGCCGGCCTGAAGTCAGGCGAGGCCGATGCCATCATCGCAGCGCACAAAGTAACGGCGGGTGCGCTCAATGGCGTCGCATTCACAGACCGCTACTTCCATACGCCTGGGCGCTTCGCCGGCCGCAAGGAGCCGGCAACCGACATCGAAATTACCCCTTCCGGGCTTTCTGGAAAACGCATTGCCGTCGCCAAGGACTCGGCGCACGAAGCCTACCTAAAGACGTTTTTCCACGACAGTCCGCTGGCTGTTTTTGAAAATGCCGACCTAGCGCGCGAAGCTCTGATGGCGGGAAAAGCCGATTACATCTTCGATGACGGTATTTCACTGGCCTTTTGGCTCAATGGGACGCTGTCTCGCCAATGCTGCGAAATGAAGGGTGGGCCCTTTCTCGAACCGAAGTACTTCGGAGACGGCCTAGCAATCGCTGTCTCCAAGACCGATCCAGAAATTAAGGCACTCATCAACGATGCACTAAAGAAAGTCCGTGCCTCCGGGCGCTTTGACGAGCTGGTGCAGCGATATTTTCCTGTTCGGATTTACTGATGCCTCGTTTGGCGGCTATTGGGACGTGCCTAATCTCTGTATAGAGACAGCATCCGCCGCCGAATTGCAGGACCACATGGCAACAACAAGCCGGCTTCAATACTTCACAGTTATCATCGCGCTCCTTGTCGGGCCGGCGGCGATTGCCTTGACGACCCAGGCGGCACAGGCAGAAAAAGCGTCCAAGGTTGCAGAAAAAACAGCGGAAAGCCCGAAGGCGGGCGAAAAACCGGCCACGAAACCTGGCTCACAGCGCATCATCCTCTCCCGCGCCGAAATTTTGGCCTCTGACCCCGAACGCTTGGCACGCGCTGGCCGCCACATAATGGTTGGTTATCACAGCCTTTCGGACATCAAGCTTTTGCTTCAGAAGAAAGCCATCGGCGGCATCTTCATCACCGATCACAATGTCCGCGGCCGCAATGCCGCGGCAATGAAGGCCACAATCGATGCGCTTCAAGCCACCCGCAAAGAACAAGGCTTGCCGCCGCTCATTATCGCAGCCGATCAGGAAGGCGGCGCAGTTTCGCGTCTCTCACCGCCATTGAAGCGCCAGCCATCGCTTGCCCAGGCCGTCGCCAAAGCACTGAACGACCAAGAGCGAAAAGCAATCGTCGAAGACTACGCCCGCATTCAGGCCAGCGAGCTAAAGCGCATCGGCGTCACGCTCAATTTTGCTCCCGTCGTCGATCTCAAACTCAACCCCAAGAATCGCAACGACGGCGAAACGCGCCTTAGGCTTCGCGCCATCGATGCCGACCCCTATCTCGTCTCAAAAGTCGCGGGCTGGTATTGCGACGTGCTTGCTGCGTCAAACATCATGTGCACGTTGAAGCATTTCCCGGGTCTAGGACGCGTGACCCGCGACACCCACGTCGCCACGGCCGAAATTTCAGCAACCGAAGGCACGCTCGAACTCAACGACTGGGTTCCCTTCCGGCGCGTCATGGCCAAACCCAACGCCGTCACGATGCTCGGCCACGTCCGCATCGGCGTGCTCGACAAGTCGACTCCTGCATCTTTTTCCGCGCCGATCATCAACACGCTCATTCGCGGAACTTGGGCGCATGACGGCTTGCTTGTGACCGACGATTTCAGCATGGGTGCCGTGACACGCAGCAAAGAGGGCGTGGGCGGTGCCGCCGTCAAATCGCTCAATGCTGGGACAGACTTTGTGCTCGTCTCTTACATAGAAAAGCATTTCGACGCAGTGATGAGCGCGGTCCTTGCAGCAGACGCGGCCGGCGAACTCGACGGCAAAACTCTTGCAGCGAGCGAGGCGCGAATTGATCGCTTGCTTTCGCCGTTCAACACGCCGCCCTCGATTGATTAAATCGTTTCGGTGGCCGGGACTATAGCTCTCCCGTTAAGAACTGCGCACGGCCATGGCCGAACGACCAATCCTCATCGGCATTGGTCACCATTGAAACGACAACGTCATCCGGAGAAATGCCGCAGCTCTTTTCAAGTTCAGTGACAAGTAACCGGTAGAATTCCTGTTTTTGGGTTTGCGGCCGGGGGCGCGTCGTCACCTGAAGAAAGACGACCTTATTCGTCCGCGTAATACCGAGCCCTGTGTCCTCGACGATCATGCGTGAGGCCGGATGCTCATGCACCAGCTGATAGCGATCGCCGTCCGGCACTTTAAACGCGGCCAGCATGGCCCGGTGGGCAGCATCCAGCAACGCCTGCAGTTCGGCATCGGTGCGGCCCTCAACGAGATCAAAACGCAATAATGGCATAGGGACCCCCGGCGCGCCGTCATAATCGGATTACAAGAATGCCGGTGCTACGTCTGGATATGGCCCCGGACAACGCGGCAAATCAGCCGCCGCGGCTGTAAATAGGCTCTTGTTTCTGCCCGACGTAGCGAAGCGCGCGAAACGCTGCGTTGACGTTCTGCGTCATGGCATCGAGATAGGTTTTCACCTCGCGCGGCAACTCAACCGCGGCGTAGCGATCAGGATGATAGATTTTGCTCAAGCGATGATAAGATTCGCGGATCTGCTCGAAGGACGCGCCTTTCTCGAGACCCAGCACGCGGTGCGGATCGAAATTGCGCGCATCAGGAATATGCAATGCCGCCATCTGCATCCGGCCCGGCGCGATAATTTTCATACCCTTGATTTCGGCCTTGGGAACGAACGCCCCTTCGCCGTTGAAACCCTCGACGTAAATGAAAGCGTCGTCGCCCTCGAGCAGCTTGTGAACGCCCTTGCCCGGCGAAAGAACGGCGCGGCCAGCCAGCGTACTGCCGTCGGCGAGCGTAAGCTCGACGGCGATCAATGTTTCAGCCCGGTTATCGACCCGATTACGTTCAAACATGTGTTATGCCCATTGCCAACTTGGCCTTTATGAGCCACCACCTGACAACCTTTCGTTAACAGATACGTCAAAATTCTTACTTGGCCCCAAGATGTCCGACAGCACCCCCGACGCATCCGGCGATCTCGTGCCCGGCCGCTCGTGCGACAACTGCACGATGTGCTGCAAGTTGCTCAGCATCGACGTGTTGGACAAGCCGCGCGGCCAATGGTGCACGCATTGCGACAAGAAGCGCGGCTGTAACATCTACGACGACCGTCCCGAACCCTGCCGCGAATTCTATTGCGGATACCGGCGCATCAAGGATCTCGATGAACGCTGGAAGCCGTCACTGAGCAAAATCCTGATCAACTACGAGGCAAGCCACAACCGCATCGCGCTCCACATCGATCCGGACCGGCAGGACGCGTGGCGCGAGGAACCGTTCTACTCAACAATCAAAGAGTGGTCGCGCACGGCAGAAGCCGAGGGCGGCACGGTTGTAGTGTGGGCCGGTCGCAACGTCACGGTCGTCTCGCCCAAGCGCGACAAAAATTTGGGCGCCATCCGCGACGATCAATTTATCCTGCCTGTGCACGCACGAACGGCGCAAGGGCTCCAACTCGACTACATCGTCGTCGAAGCGGACGACCCGCGTTTGAAGCGTTAAGCGGCCGAATACCTCGTCACGCGATCTGGTCTCCAAACGGCAGCGTGCGAATGCGCTTGCCCGTCGCCGCAAATACCGCGTTCGCAACAGCAGGCGCTATTCCCGGAACGCCGGGTTCTCCAGCACCGCCCAAGGGCGAGCCAATTTCCACCATGGCGACGTGAACTTCAGGCGGCACCTCGTTGATCCGCATCACAGGGTAATCGCCGAAGTTCGACTCCTTCGCCTGGCCATTCTCAACCGTAATGCGATTGCGCAGCGCGGCCCCCAGTCCTTCGATGATGGAACCTTGCATTTGCGCGACGACCGAATTCGGGTTGATTGCCCGGCCGCAATCGATCGCAACAAAAACGCGATGCACTTTGAGTTTGCCGCCCTCGACGGAAACCTCGGCCACCTGCGCGGTCACGCTGCCATAGCTTTCGTCCAACGCCACGCCGCGCGACACGCCCTTAGGCGGCGCCTCGCCCCACTTCGACATCTCGGCCACTTTGTCGAGCACAGCGAGGTGGCGCTTCTGACCGGCAAGATGATCGCGGCGGAACTGCAACGGGTCCTTCCCTGCCGCAGCCGCCACCTCATCGATAAAGCTCTCGAGATAGAAGGCATTCTGCGAACTCGACACCGAGCGCCAGGGCGAAAGCGGCAACGGCACGTCGACAACGCTGTGCGAAAGCGACTGGTTTGCCACCTGGTACTTGTTGTTGACGAGGCTGGCGATGGTCAGCGGGTCGGCATTTTTCTCGAACTTCACGTGCTTGTATTCGCGCCCCATCTGCGGGCCGGACAGCAGCATATCGAGTGCCGTCATTTTCCCGTCCGCGTCGAGGCTCGCGGAGAACCGCGCCATCATGGCCGGCCGGTACGCGCCTTGTTGCGTGTCGTCTTCGCGCGACCACATGACTTTGACGGGCTTGCCGCCAACTGCCTTACTCGACAAAACCGCCTGCGTGACGATCTCGCCGCGCCCTTTGCGGCCAAACCCGCCGCCGAGATACGGCGTCGAGATGAAGACTTTGTCATTGCTCAGCCCGGCGGCGGCGGCCGCGTCCTCAACGGCGATGTCGTGATCCTGTGTCGGGATCCAAAGGTCAACACGGTCACTGGCAACCATTGCCGTACACACGCTCGGCTCCATGCACATGTGCGCCAGCATTGGCACTTCATAAATGGCTTCAATCTTCTTGGCGGCAACCTGCAGCGCTACTTTCGTGTCACCCTTGGTCATGACAACGGGCGCGTCCGGCTTATCGAGCCCGGCGCGCATATCGGCCGACTGCTTGGCACTCGTCCAGGCGTCATATTCCGTTTTCGTGAAGGTGATGGCAAGCGCGTCGGCTGCTTGCTTCGCCTGCCACCATGTCTTGGCGACAACCACCGCGCCGCGCGGCACCTTCACGACGGCAGCAACTCCGGGCATCGCCAACGCCGCCTTGTCATCGATCATCTCGACGTCCGCACGCCAGACCGGTGCGAGACGTACCGCGCCGTGCAGCATGTCTGGCAATTTTACATCCACGCCATAAACCGCCGAGCCATCTGTCTTCGCAGGAATGTCGATGCGCGGAAAATCCTTGCCGATCAGCCGTCGTTCGGCTTCGGGGCGCAATGACGGCTCTTCGGGCAAAGGCAATTTAACGGCGTCCGCCACGAACTCGCCAAGTGCCGTGCGGATCTTCCCGGCTTTATCGATGACAAAACCATCGCGAATGTCGAGGTCTGCAATCGCAACACCGAGCTTCGCGGAAGCCGCCTGCAGGATCACCGCCCTTGCTTTAGCCGCCGCGCCACGCAGCCGGTCATGCCAAGAGCGGATGCCATGCGACCCAACCGAACGCTGCCGCATTGTCGCGCCGAATTTCACGCGGAACGCGTCCGACGGCTGCGACGGCATTTCGATTTTGAATTGCGCAGGCGCGGCGCCGAGCTCATCTGCCAGGATCATCATCTGCCCGGTGTGGATGCCCTGCCCCATCTCTGTCGTTGGCAACAACGCTGTAATCGTGCCGTCAGAATGGATCTTGAGATAGGGCGTCAGCCCCGTAGCATCGGCGGCGGCCTCCGCAAATTCCGCAGGCCACGCGATCGGCACTGTCAGCACGGCCACCACGGCAGCCGATGACTTGAGAAGGGCGCGGCGCGAGATATTTGTCATTGCTTTTGTCATGGCATCCTCCCTCAGACGTCCGCCGCAGCGCGCTTGATCGCCAAGCGTATGCGATGATACGTGCCGCAGCGGCAAATGACGCCCTTCATCGCTTCATCAATGTCGGCGTCGGTCGGATTGGGTTTGACTTTGAGAAGTGCCGCCGCCTGCATGAGCTGGCCCGACTGGCAATACCCGCACTGCGGAACTTGCTCAGCGATCCAGGCCTTCTGCAACGCGTGCGAACGATCTGGCGACAACCCCTCGATTGTGGTCACCGATTTCCCGGCCACCGCTTGCGCGGACAAAACGCATGATCTTTGTGCCGCGCCATCGACATGCACCGTGCATGCGCCGCATTGGGCAATTCCACATCCGTATTTTGTGCCCATCAACCCAAGCGTATCGCGGAGAACCCACAACAGCGGCGTCTCGCCGTCAACCTCAGCCGACACCTTTTTTCCGTTCAACGAAAATTCGATCATGGCAGCGCGTCCTCAACTAGCGAGTGCTGGCGGCAGTCTACTCATCTCATCCCGCTTGCCAACCCGCGCAGCGATCACAATCTTTTATGTTTGCTGTCACGCGCGCAAATGGTTGCGCCAGGCCCCGCTGGCGGCACCGCTTTTGAACCGTCCGCTTAATTGTGCTCCTTTCACACCCGTTAAAATCCAACCGGGCCTGCCCCATTTTGCTGCGATTTTTTTTGAGACAATCACAAACAATGCGCAATTTAGCAGCACCCGGAAACCTTCCGTTTACCCTTGTAGGGCAATCTCCCCCTTGTTGAGTGAGTTGCTGGTCACCGGTTGTCCGATCCTGGATCACCCTTGGGGTTGTTGCCCCGTCCGGCAGTGTAACAGTTGGTAAAGTAGCGTCTCATGTCCAAGCGTGTTCTGATCGTCGATGACGATCCTGCCCAACGGCGTATTCTCGAAGAGACCGTCAAACGTTTCGGTTTCGAGACCAAGACCTGCGGCTCCGGCGAGCAAGCCATTCAAATTCTCGAAAGCGAAGGACAGGGCGGTGTCGCTCTCGTCATCCTCGATCTCGTGATGCCCGGCATCGACGGCATGTCCGTTCTTGAACGCATCGCCAATAAGCCGGGCTTGCCCCCGATCATCGTGCAAACCGCGCACGGCTCGATCGACACGGCAATTGCCGCCATGCGCGCCGGCGCCGTCGACTTCGTCATCAAGCCTGCCTCCCCGGAACGTCTCGATGTTTCGATCAAAAGCGCGCTCAAAATCGAAGCCCTGACCGGCGAAATCAACCGCATCAAGAAGAAGGCCGAGGGCACGCTGTCCTTCAGCGACCTTGTGATGCGCGGCGACTCGATGAACCGCGTCATCAGCCTCGGCAAACGCGCCGCGGCATCCAACATCCCAGTCCTGATCGAAGGCGAATTGGGCGTCGGCAAAGAGTTGATCGCACGCGCCATTCAGGGCGAAAGCGAACGCGCCGGACGTCCCTTTATCACCGTCAACTGCGGTGCGATCCCCGAAAACTTGGTTGAATCGATCCTGTTCGGGCACGAAAAGGGCTCCTTCACAGGTGCCGTCGATCGCCGCATTGGTAAGTTCCAGGAAGCAGACGGCGGCACTCTCTTCCTCGACGAAATCGGCGAACTGCCGCTCGACGCACAGGTCAAACTTCTGCGCGCATTGCAGGAAGGCGAGATCGATCCTGTCGGCTCAAAGAAGCCGGTCAAGGTCAACTTCCGCCTGATCTCAGCCACCAACCGCGACATGATTCAGCTCGTCAAAGACGGCAAATTCCGCGAAGATCTCTATTATCGCTTGAACGTGTTCCCGATTTTTGTGCCCCCTCTACGCGAACGCCCGGATGACGTGCCGGAATTGGCCCGCCATTTCGCCCAGCGCTTTGCAGCCGAAGAAGGCAAGCGCCTCGCAGCTATCAGCGAACGCGCCATGCAGCTCATTCAGGGCTATACGTGGCCCGGCAACGTGCGTCAGCTCGAGAACGCCGTGTTCCGCGCTGTCGTACTGTGCGACGGTCCGGAATTGACGATCACCGAATTCCCTCAGATCGCCGCGCATGTTGAAGGTTTCGACGCCGAAATTCCGGCGGCCCCGACAGTCCTTCAAAAACCCGGCGCCTACACCGGACCTGCTTTGATCGGCGCCGAAAACACTGTGCCGCACACGATAGAACTGCGCGCCAATAGCGCGGGCCATAGTTCACTTGGCATCCCTGCCATGGCTGAAGACGGCGAGATCCGTTCGCTCGAAGCCATGGAAGCCGACATGATCCGCTTGGCGCTCGGGCGCTATCGCGGCCACATGACGGAAGTTGCCAAGCGCTTGAATATCGGCCGTTCGACGCTCTATCGCAAAATGCAGGAATACGGCCTTGAGCCGCGCGTCAACTGAGTTTTCTTGAGGCGCTTTATCCCTTCGCGCTTTAAGTCGAGGAGGCCCCGGCGTCATGTCCGGGGCCTCTGGCGTTTTAAATCTTGATCTCTAGCGGCGGCCAACCTTGCGTTCGCAGGCGAAGGCATTCGTGCCGGTCTCAACACGCCGGGTGTTACCCGGGCAGAGACACACGTCACCCGCCCCCGCGCCGTTCGAGCGCAACATGCCGCCTTCGCACACCATGCGCGTCTCTGACGTTGCAACGCTGAGCGGTTTCACGGCTATCTCTTCGGCTTCGATGGCTTTGTGCGAAACCAGCATGGCGTTGCTGACCGGCTCGGGCGTCACATCAACAGACTTCTTTGCCGGAGCCGCATCCTCGACTGTTGCACTCCGCTCGGACGCCGGCTTCACAGCCGCCGTAGGTGCTGCGGACACTGTTGCAGAACCTTCGCAATGCACGGGCACGCTCGCAGCAATGGTAATTTCTTGCGTTTCCCGGTCGGCATAAAACTCCGGGTTAGAGACAATCTCGTCCGACGGGCCAACTTGATCGTAGTTGACCCATTTGAAATTGAAGCGGCCAGTGGTCACGCGCCACACAACCGGCAAACTCATGCTGACGCGCGCGGCCACACCTTGGCTGTTGCAGAGTGCAATCGCGTCCTGCGCCAGGGGCCCAACAGGATCGACGGCGAAGGCGAAAGCCTTGTCATGCGAAAGTTGCGCGCCCGGCACCGTTCCTTCCCGGGCATCGGTTGCAGCAGCACCGGCAGCGCCCGATTGCTTCAGAAAGAGTTCCGAACCCAAAATCTTACGGCCGCTGCCGCCTTCGCCAAGGCTGGCATTGAGCTTCAGCGGGATTTGGAGCGTCGCGGCCGTAACCCGGTCAAAGCGGCCGGCGCGGCCTGAAACACTGATCTGATCCACCTGCGATAGTCCTGTTTCATTGAACGATCCATCCATCCGGACGGTTTCGGCAGCCGCAGAGACCGGCAAGGCGGCTAAGGCGATAAACCCAATGGATGCGAGGCCCGCAGCTAAAGTCCGGGCGGTGTGACTAACTTGACCCATGTGCCGTCTCCAATGTGCTGGCGAAGTGTGCCGTTCATCCCGTTTCACAAGCTCTGTCGCAGGCAGTGCGGGAAAGGTTCACAGATAGCGGCAGTTTGCTGGCTCAACTGTTCCTTGAGGAACTAGCCGTGAAGTTACTGACCTAGCGCCTTATTTGACCTTGGCTCGTGGCAGTCCCAGCAGCTGCTAGGGTTCCTTAAAGGAACTGCGGATAGACATAACTGACTGGTGTCCGCGCACGGCCAATCGTGGCAAAGTGGGCACCATAGCAACGTGGAATTGCCTAAGCACCGGCGCAATCGCGTCGCGATGCAGCAACAGTTTCGCCATTGCAGCGTGGGAAGCAGTTGGTCAGTCTGCGGTAGTCGCGTTAGTGTTGTGTAGGCTGCAAATCCGTTTGCGGCCTTGACTTGAAAAGGTGGCGTCTGATGCGTCGCGAACGTCCGGTATTTGTGGCTCTCGTGTTGGGCGCGTTCCTAGCAACGCCGGCATTTGCCCCAGCGCTCGCCGTCGAACCCGACGATCTGCCGTGGGAAGTCCAAGACTACATCGAGAAAAACAAACCTGGTTCGATCGAGGATATCCTTGAACGCGAAGGATTGCGCGACCCGAGCGAAAGCGACATAGCACTCCCCGGTCAAGACCAACCCGACATCGTGCGTCATAACGGCGGCCGCCGCATCGACGATGATCGTCTTGAACCGAACATTCCGCCCGAGCCCCCCGTCGAGGCGCGCACCGTCCCAAACGAAAACACACAGGCCGCAACACCGCCGGCCGGCGCATACGCGCCTTCTGATCAGGCCGTTGCCGCAAGACGTCTCGATCCGTTTGAGCATCCCGTCATTCCCTCCGCCGTTCCACCTCGAACGATGCAGCCGAGCGCGGTACCGGCCGACGCTGCTCCCGACGCCAGACCTTCCCCGTCACAATCGGAAACCATCCGCGAGCAGACCGCACCCGCTGCAATTGCACCGGCTGAAACATTGCGCGACCGGAATACCGCAGAGCCCGCGCCGCCGGCTGCCATTACGCCGAGCGCACCCGAGCGAACCCACATCGCCCGCGAAACAGAATTTGGCGTACCCGAAGCCCCGCCGCTCGCAGTCCCATCGAGCCCCGTTGCTCGTGCGACTGTCGCAGTCAACGGCAAGCTCTATCTGCCGCTCAAGCACTATTTCGAAGCGCGCGGCGTCGTAACGCTCAAAGAATTCGATTCTGCCGATCGCACCGCACTCGCGGCGTTCTACGAAAAGCAAGCGGGCGAGTCCCTGTGGCTCACAAAGGATGGTTTCAACGATGTGGCGAACAACCTGATCGCCGAAATCCAGAAAGCGGACGAATGGGGCTTGAGTAGCGCCGATTACAAAGTGCCGGGACTGGCCAAGATCGGCAGCGGGGCTTTCCACGATGACGACTTGGCCGATACCGAAATCAAGCTGTCGCTCGTTGCAATGGAATATGCCCGCCACGCCCGCGGCGACCGCATCGACAATCCTACCGAGCAGCTCTCGTCATATATCGATCGCAAGCCGCAACTGATTGACCGCACAAAGCTGCTCGATGAACTTGCGTCGGCCTCCGACAAGAGTGCTTATTTGCGCTCGCTTCACCCCAAGCACGACCAATTTGAATTGTTGCGCCAGAAACTCTTGGCGCTGCGGTCGTCGAATTCCGGCGACGAATTCGAAACCATTCCGGACGGCCCGAAGATCACGCCTGGAAAAGTCCATTGGCAGGTGCGCCTTGTGCGCCAGCGCCTCAAAATCGAAATGCCGGCCACCAAGGCGGACGGCTCGCCCATGGAAGACGGCTACTTTGACGATGCCTTGGCGCGCGCCGTTATCGGCTACAAAACCAAAAACGAGATCGAGCCCATCAACGCCACGATCACGACGCCCCTGCGCAAAGCCCTCAATAAGAGCGACCGCATCGATGAGCGCATGCTGCTCGCCAACATGGAACAATGGCGCTGGATGCCAGACGAACTCGGCGAGACCCATGTTTGGGTCAACATTCCAGAGTTCTTGGTGCGCGTGAAGAAGGGCGAAACGACCTTGCATGAGGAACGCATCGTTGCCGGCAAGACCGAAACTCAGACGCCCATCTTCTCGAATAGTATGAAGACCGTCGTGTTCCAACCGCCATGGAACGTGCCCGAGTCCATCAAGGTCAACGAATTGCTGCCCTCTCTTCGCAATGGCAACAATCCGATCGAAAAACAGGGCCTCGTCATGCAGCGCAATGGGCGCGAGGTCGATGCCTGGGACATCGATTGGAACCAGCAGGATATTCGCAACTATCATATCTTCCAACCGCCGGGCGATTCAAACGTCCTTGGCGTCGTCAAATTTCTCTTTCCGAACAAGCACGCCGTTTATCTGCACGACACGCCGGCCAAACGTCTCTTCAACGAGAAAACGCGCACCTTCAGTCACGGCTGCATGCGCGTGCGCAATCCAATTCAGCTTGCCGAAGTGATTATGTCGATCGATAAGGGCTGGGACAAAGCTCAGGTCAACGAACTCATCTCATCTGGGCCCGAAGATAACGACATTGCGCTCGACCGTCCGCTCCCAGTGCACGTGACTTACTTCACTGTTTGGGTTGCAGACGACGGGCAAGTCAAAACGTTCGCCGACGTCTACGGACACGAACAACGCATCAAACTTGGCCTGGAAGGCCGCTGGAGCGAGATCGCCAAACACCGCGACCACCTTGCCCCGGCCGAACCGCAGGCCATCAGCAGCAGCGAAGACTGGGATGAAGTTCCAGAGCGCTCTGTCCGCCGCAGCCGCCCGGCCCGGTACACTTACCGGCAGGATACCCCCGCTTTCCGCGCGCCCGCTCCAACCTATCGCCAGATCCAGCCGAAGAAAAAATCTCCTGGTTTCTCTGACTTCTTGAACGGCGTGTTCGGCAACTAGCAGTGGCCAATTGCGCTTCCTCGATCAACGAGGGGGCTCGGCCTTGAGCGGCATTCCAGGTCGGCTTTTAACACTAGCGAGTACCCTTGCCCTTTTCTCGCCAATACCTTGCGGTCTACTGAGCATGCGTTGGGAAGTTAGTTACCGGTTATTAAGGGTTCGGGATTAACCCTAGTTTGCCGGTCTCGGGGTAGTTGAGTTTGTAGTGCGTAGGGAACGGGGGAAGTTCGTGGCCTCACGTCGTGTTGGAATCGTTGCCGGAGTTGCGGCAATCGCGCTGGCGTTCAGCCTTTCATCGGACCGCATCGTTGCGGCCAGCACGGGCGATCGCACGCTTTCCCTCTATCACATCCACACCAAAGAAACCCTCACCGTCACTTACAAGAAGAATGGCCAATACGTTCCCGAGGCCATGAAGCAGATCGACTGGATCATGCGCGACTGGCGCAAGAACCAATCGGTGCGCATGGACCCGGCCACCATCGATCTCATATGGGAAATGTACACCGAGCTCGGCGCCAGCGAGCCCGCCCAGATTATTTGCGGCTACCGCTCGCACGGCACCAATGAAATGCTGCGCCGTAAAGTCGGCGGGCAAGCCAGCCAGAGCCAGCACATGACCGGCAAGGCAATCGACATCGCGTTTCCGGACGTGCCGTTGAAGCGGATGCGCTACTCAGCGCTTGTGCGCGAGCGTGGCGGCGTCGGCTACTATCCAACCTCCGGCATCCCCTTCGTCCACGTCGATACCGCGCGCGTGCGCGCCTGGCCGCGCCTGCCGCGCTATGAATTGGCGCTGCTCTTCCCGGGCGGCTACACCAAACACGCGCCCGCCGGCGGCGGCTCCATCACCAAAGACGACGTGCGCGTCGCCCGCTCCAAGTACCAGGATCTGGCAACGCAGATCGCTGCGTTCCATAATGACCGCCAGACCGGCAAGCCAACGATCCAAGTTGCCTCCGCCGAGCAAACGCCTCAACCGGCTCTAAAGCGCGGCTTCAGCGTCGCCTCGCTCACCGACGCTCTGCCTTGGTCTAAGAAATCGGCCCCGCCGAAACAGCCCGTCGTAACCTGGGAAGCCATACCCGAGGCCGAGCGGCGCGATACCGCCAAGACGCAGGTTGCAGCGACTGACGCCAGAGGTCTCGCCGAAACTGGTCAATCAGCCCAAGCTCATCGAACGTCCGTCGCACTTCAAGCCGCGCCCCTCCGACGCTGACAGATCCAAGCTCGCCGCCCTCGTCGCCAAGACACAGAGCGAGCCGATGCCGAAGCTGATCGACGAACCGAAACCGGCCGTGCGCCCGTCTAAGGCACTCGCACTGGCGGCAATGCCGGAACAGGCCCCTGCACCGCAGAAGGGTGCTCAGGTCGCCGCCCTCATCCCAGATACACCCGCCGATACGATTACCGACATGAGCCCGGATAGTCTTGGTAGCGGCTGGGTGCAGGCACCCGAGTTTGACGAAGATCACCCCGATGAACTGGCCTATCGCCCGTTCCCGCTGGCGCCGCTCTTAACCGAAACCGCCTCCGTACAAGACCCGCAATTCGCGGGGCTGCAGCATCCCGATGTCAGCAAGACGCTAGAGCTTCTTGACGCAGAAGGCGCCATCCAGCCGATGAAGTTCCGTCCCGGCCAGCAAGTGGCTCAGGTGCTTTGGGCACAACAGTTCCAAGGCAAAGCCGTCCATCTCGACGCGTTGAAGGAACTCGACCAGGGCCGGATCGCATCGGGAATCGCAAACCGTTCTGTGCAAACCAGCGCGCGCTGACGGCATCATTCCCGCCAGCCGCTATTTCCGCGATTGCACGCGCTTCATTACGGCTTCGCCAGCTTCCAACGCGAGCTTACCCAAGGCTTGAAAATCCGCGAGGCGCGGGCTTGATCGGCGCCAAGCAAGGCCAATGGTGCGAGATGGTTCGGGATCGACGAACCGCATTAGTTTGATGCCGCGGCCCCGCTCTTCGACCGGCAATGAAATTTCGGGCAGCAGAGTGATGCCAAGCCCAGCCGACACCATTTCAACAATCGTCGATAAACTCGAAGCGCCAAAAGTGTTCACGGAGTTGACCTGCTGCAGACTGCAGTAGGTGAGTGCTTGATCGCGAAGACAGTGTCCTTCTTCGAGCAACAGAAGCCTGCCGCCTTCAACAAGTTCGCGCGTGGCTCGCACTCGCCCCGACATATTCTGCGCTTGCGGCACCGCCAGGAGAAACCGGTCTTCAAACAGCGCCATCGTTTCGATGTCGGTGTTCTTCACAGGCAGCGCCAGCAGTAAAACGTCGAGTTTACCATCCGTGAGTTCGTGCACGAGCTGCTCGGTTTGCGTCTCGCGCACATGCAGTTCTAAGTTCGGATAATTGGTGCGCAAGAGCGGTAGCAAGGGCGGCAGAAGGTAAGGCGCAACCGAGGGGATAAGGCCGAGGCGCAATACGCCGGTGAGCACCCCTTCTGAGTTGCGCGCATAATCGACGAGATCGCGGGCGTCGTTGATAAGCCGTTTCGCGCGCGCGGCAACTTCAGCCCCTTTTGGCGTCAGTTTCACACCGGCGCGGGTCCGCTCGACCAGATCGATACCAAGCGTCGCTTCCAGTTCTTGGATTTGCATGGAGAGCGCCGGCTGGGTCACGGAACAAGCGTCAGCCGCGCGCCCAAAGTGCCCTTCTCGTGCCAAAGCACAAAAATAACGTAGCTGCTTCAACGTAACATGCATCAGAACACCTGATCACAATCGCAAAGTTAAGCAATTGGACTTATCAGGCTCGGGCCGTAGGGTCCAGGAGTCTGGCACGCCAATTCCCGCGATTGGCGAGCTGGACCGAGGCAATCGGGGCCGAAACCTCGCCTGTTGCCAGCGCACACTTGGGCCGGGCGCCGACTTGGCCTAGGTGTGCTGCAACCGTTCTTGGCCAACCAATCAAAGAGAAAGCGCGGCCTTCCTAGACCGCGCTTCCTAGTCCGCGCGTGTAATTTCATTCCAAATTTCTTTGGTCGCCTTCGAGCCTACTCGGCGGCAATCATGGCGTCGGCGGCGCTCTGCAGCCGTTCGCCGTCCGACAGCATACCAAGCGCATGCATATAGACTTCGAGGATGGTTTCCTCTTCTTCGCGCTCGCTTTCGCTCTTTTTGCGCAGCGATATGATTTTGCGAAGCGCCTTGACGTCGAAGCCCGTTGCCTTCGCTTCCAAAAACTTGTCGCGAATATCGCTGGCGAGCTGCTTCTTCTCTTCCTCCAGCCGTTCGATCTGTTCGACGAATTGGCGCAGTTGCTTTTGCGCGGAAGCTTGAAGCGTGCTCATGCCGTACACCCCTTGAGAAAACGAATTCTCAAATGACGCTAGCGAGGCTAGCCAAACGCTGCAAGGCGAGGAGACCGGCAATCCCCGAGAAATCCAGGCCAATCCCAAGGGATAAGTACAAGGATTGACTTGACGTGCATGCGTGCCGCAGGTGCGACTCAGTTGTCTCGCTAGCCTAAGCCAGTGCTGCGCCGGTTCCTGCATCAAAGGCCACAGTCACCGCCGGCGGCACCGACAAGGTTTGCAACACGACGCAATATCTTTCTGTCAGCTTGATCAACTGTTCGAGCTTCTCGGGCGGTGCATCACTCTTCAATTCAAAGCGCAAGCGGATTGCCTGAAACCCAACGGGCGCGCTTTTCTCGACGCCAAGCGTGCCGCGAAAATCGAGATCGCCTTCGGCAAAAACGTTGGCGCTTTCAAGCGGCACTTCAATTGCCGTCGCCACCGCTTTGAGCGTCACACCGGCACACGCCACCAGCGCTTCAAGCAGCATGTCGCCAGAACAGAGTTCAAGGCCACTGCCCCCTGTCGCCGGATGCAGCCCGGCCACGGCCAGCGCGCGGCCCGTCTCGATCTTGCAGGCGATTCCCGTGTCGTCGAGCGCGCCCTTGGCCCGCAACGTGACAATCGCGGCTCCGGCATCTGCCTTGTACTTTGCTTTGATGGGCGCCTGAAGGGCCCTCAGTTCATCGGCTTTCATCGCGCCCTCATTTTATTTTTTTATATCACTCGCCCTTCGGCCGGTTCTGTTCGAACGCCTTGAGCTTATCCGCACCAGCCTCTTTCTGATACTTCGCCTGCCAATCTTTGTAGGGCTCCCCGTAGACGATTTCGCGGGCTTCATCCTTGGTGAGGTCTAGTCCCTTTGCCTTGGCCGCGTCCGCCATCCAGTTCGAGAGGCAATTCCGGCAGAAACCCGCCAAGTTCATCATGTCGATGTTCTGCACGTCCGTGCGCCCGCGCAAATGTTCAACAAGCCGCCGGTAGGCCGCCGCCTCAAGTTCAAGCGTCGTTTGGGGATCGAATGTTTTCATGAGCGTCTCCGTGGTGGTGCATCTGGCGGCATCAATTCAATTGTCATCCCGGCCGGAGGGATCAAGCCTAGCATGATCCCGCAGAGCCGGGACCCAGGGATTCAAGTACGTTATGGGTCCCGGCTCTTCAAAATCGCGCACGCACGATTTCTCCGGCCGGGATGACAAGCGCAATCATGTGCCTGCGTCCTCCTATTCCTTGACGGTTCCCGCCCTATCCCCCAAACCAAGACTAAAGACCAATGACGGCCGCCCAGGCGGCACGGGAGGATCTATGGCAGACGGGACGATCGCGGCCGCGCGGGACACGCTCAACGCCCTCTATCGCGTGGCCTACACGACGGCGCACCCATCCACCTGCCTGCCGCCCTATTTGCCGCCAGTGCCGCCGGGCGGGCGCATCATCATCATTGGCGCAGGCAAAGGCTCGGCCGCCATGGCGGTCGCGACCGAGCGCCACTACATCGCGAGCGGCCTCGGCGACAAGATTTCAGGGCTGATCTCAACGCGCCACGGCTTCGGCTTAGCCACAGAAATCATCAAGATCCTCGAAGCCGGTCATCCCGTGCCTGACGCCAATTCGATTTAAGGCGCCAAGATCGCGATCGAACTCGCGAAAAGCGCGGGGCCCAACGATCTCGTTCTTTGCCTGCTCTCCGGCGGCGCATCCGCCCTTTGGTCGGCACCCGTCGATGGCGTATCGTTCGAAGCCAAACAACAACTCACCAAACAGCTCCTGAAATCCGGCGCGCCCATTTCGGAAATGAACTGCGTGCGCAAACATCTCTCGCGCATCAAGGGCGGTAAACTTGCCGCCGCAGCTCATCCCGCGCGCCTCTTGACCGTCGCCATTTCCGACGTGCCCGGCGATCACCCCGATGAAATCGGCTCGGGGCCAACAGTCGCCGACCGCACCACACTCGCAGAAGCCCGCGCCGTGCTGGCACGCTGGAACATCACGCCATCGGCCGAGATCGCCGCCGCCCTCAACGATGCCAACAACGAGACGCTCAAAGCCGGAGATCCAAAGCTCTCGACCTCAAGCTACAAAATCGTCGCCGCGCCCAAGGCCTCGCTTGAAGCGGCGGCTCAGCTCGCCCGCAAACACGGCTACCGCGCCGATGTCCTAGGCGACAGCCTCGAAGGCGAAGCGCGCGAGGTGGCCCGCTTCCACGCGGCCATGGCGCTCGATGCCAAACGGCGCGGGGAGAAGGTCGCCATTATGTCGGGCGGCGAATTGACGGTGACTGTCAAGGGCAACGGCTCGGGCGGGCCCAATCAGGAATACGCACTCAGCCTCGCGATCGCGCTCGACGGGGCCGGTGGCATCTGCGGCCTCGCGGGCGACACCGACGGCACCGATGGGGGGGCTGGAAGCGCCGACGATCCGGCCGGCGCCATGGTTTTCCCCGACACTCTTCAGCGCGCGGCCGCAAAAAACCAAAATGCCGCCAACTTCCTGGAGAACAACAACTCGTCGGGTTTCTTCCGGCCGATTGGCGACCTCATTCTGTGCGGTCCTACCCAAACGAACGTCAATGATTTTCGCGTTGTTCTCGTCGATCCCTGAACCGGACTTGATACCGGACTTGTGACCGGCGCGGGGCGGCGCTAAAGCACCATTCGGACGGTTGCACGACGACAAGAGGGTTTGAGACGTGAAACTGTCACGATTGCCATCGGCCTTCCGCACTGCAATCGCTGCGGCGGCTGCCCTTGTGATGTATATGCCCAGCGCATTCGCCGACTTGAAATTGTGCAATTCGACAGCAAGCCGCATTGGCGTTGCTATCGGCTATCAAGACACCGTCGGCTGGTCGACCGAAGGCTGGTGGAACATCGCGTCCCAAACCTGCGAAACATTACTCAAAGGTGCAGTACCAAGCCGCTTCGTCTATGTGCATGCTGTCGACTATGACCGCGGCGGCGAGTGGGGCGGCAAAAACGAAATGTGCACGGCCGAGAAATCGTTCGCCATCAAGGGGGTTCAGGATTGCCCCAAACGCGGGTATAAGCGCTCTGGTTTCTTCGAAGTGGATACGGGTGAGGCGAAGGAATGGACCATCCGCCTGACCGATCCCGACGCCCAAGGAAATAAGGAAAAATGAGACGAAATCGCCGGGTCAAAATTGTCGCGACGCTTGGTCCGGCGTCTGCCGCTCCCGAAATGGTCGAGCGGCTTTTTATTGCGGGTGTCGACGTATTCCGCATCAACATGAGCCACTCGACCCACGACGGCGCTAAAACGCTTTACAACACGGTTCGTGCCTGCGCCGCGCGCCATCGCCACCCCATCGGCATCCTCGCTGACTTGCAAGGCCCGAAGTTCCGCATCGGCGAATTCGCGGCCGGGCGCATTCCGCTCACTGAGAAATCCGTGCTTATTCTGGATCGCGACGAAACACCGGGCACCGCCGAGCGCGTTTTCCTTCCCCACAGTCAAATCTTCGACGCCGTCGCACCAGGTCACAATCTCGTTCTCGACGACGGCAAGATCCGCCTGCGCGTCATCGAGTGTTCGCAACAACGCATCGCCGCTGAAGTGACAGTCGGCGGCATGATCGCCAGCCGCAAGGGCATTTCGATGCCCGACTTGTTGCTCGCCATCAGCCCCTTGACCGACAAGGACCGGGCCGATCTTGCGCACGCCTTGAAGCTTGGCGTCGATTGGGTTGCCTTGTCGTTCGTGCAGCGCGCTGAAGATTTGCATGAAATCAGGTCTCTCATCGGCAACAAGGCGGCCATTCTTTCCAAGATCGAAAAGCCGTCCGCCGTCACTGACCTTGAAAATATTATCGCCGCATCCGACGGCATCATGGTTGCGCGCGGCGATCTTGGCGTCGAAATGCCGGTTGAAAAAGTGCCCGGAATTCAAAAGCGGATTACGCGCCTCTCCCGCGCTGCCGGAAAGCCCGTGATCGTCGCCACGCAAATGCTCGAATCCATGATCTCGTCTCCGATGCCGACGCGCGCCGAAGTCTCCGACGTCGCAACCGCCGTGTTCGATGGCGCGGACGCCGTCATGCTGTCGGCTGAAAGCGCGGTCGGGCAGTACCCAGTCGAAGCCATCCAAACCATGGACCGCATCGGCATCGAGGTCGAAAACGATCCGTTTTACGAGCCGATCCTGCACGCAACCAAAATTGAGCCGCTGCCAACCGGCGCGGACGCCATTGCAGCAGCGGCCTCCGCGGTTGCCGGCACCGTGAAGCTCGGCGCCATTGTTTGCTACACCGCGACCGGCTCAACCGTATTGCGCGTGGTGCGCGAACGCCCCGGCATTCCCGTCATTGGCTTGACGCCGGTTGAAGCGACCGCACGGCGCCTGTCGCTCGCCTGGGGCGTACAATCCATTCTGACGGGCGATCCTGAAAACCTCTCGCACATGGTGCGCAAGGCCTGCCGCATCGCGTTCGAGGAAGGCTTCGTCAAAGCACGTGACGGCATCCTGATTACGGCTGGCGTGCCCTTGGGTTCGCCCGGCGCCACCAACATGATCCGCATCGCGTTCGTCGACGAATCCGGCGCGCCGATCGCCGAGGATGTGTGAGGGGCAAAACCACCGCTGTCATCCCAGGGCTCGTCCCTGGGATCCATTAATCCGTTAGCGCCGGAACTAGTGGAGCGATGGATCCTAGGCACAAGGCCTAGGATGACAATTTTGGAAGCCTGCCACCCCCCAAACAAAAACGCCAGCCCGCGATTGCGAACCGGCGTCGTCTCATGCCCATCTCGGCACTGTAATCAATCTACCACAAACCAGCGTTCCGCTCCAGCAAAATCAGCGTTAATTGGCGCCCACTGCAAAGTTGGGTTGTTTCTGAGGGCCTACCTTGGACGCTTGCTCGGAGCAGACCACGCATCGACGAAAAACGACCGCCGTAGTACCCGAATACGACGCTGCACTCCGCTCTGTGGCTGAAGCGCGACGCGGGCGCAGCCGATGATGGCGCGGTCCTGACACAGGCCTGAATTCGCGCGCGTCTTTGGTACTAAAAACTGCTTGGCCGGGATGAAATCGCGCGGAGCTTCCGCTAAGGTGCGGCTCAATTCGATCCGGCGAACCGGCAACCCGGCGCGTCACAACATTGCCAGCAGGAATTTGAACTCATGACCGGCACAACCTTCTCCACCGATTGGCGCTCAACCCTCGGCTGGATCGCATTGGCAATTCTCGGCGCGGTCTCTCTCGGCGTCGTGGCACTTTCGCGCGGCGAGACGATCAACGCCATCTGGCTGGTTGCCGCCTCCGTCTCGGTCTACCTCATCGCCTACAGATTTTACGGCCAGTTCATCGCGCACAAAGTTTTGCGCATTGACCCCTCGCGGCCGACGCCCGCCAACCGCTTCAACGACGGCCTCGACTATTGCCCAACCGACAGAAACGTTCTCTTCGGCCACCACTTCGCCGCCATCGCCGGCGCCGGTCCCTTGGTAGGCCCGGTCCTCGCCGCGCAAATGGGTTATCTGCCGGGTACGCTTTGGCTGCTCGTCGGCGTCGTGTTCGCGGGCGCGGTCCAAGACTTCATCGTGCTGTGGGCATCAACGCGGCGAGACGGGCGCTCGCTCGGCGACATGATCCGCGAGGAACTCGGCGAGACAGCCGGCACAGTCGCCATGGTCGGCATCTTGATCATCATGATCATCCTGCTCGCTGTTTTAGCGCTCGTGGTCGTCAAGGCGCTGGCGCATTCGCCTTGGGGCACATTCACGGTGATGGCCACGATCCCCATCGCCGTTTTGATGGGTGTTTATGGGCGCTATTTCCGCCCTGGTCAGATCGGTGAAATGTCGGTCATTGGTTTTACTATGCTGATGGCGTCGATCTTCTACGGACAGCATGTGGCCGAAGATCCAACCCTCGCGCCCATGTTCACGTTCACAGGCGAGCAGCTCTCCATGATGTTGATCGCCTACGGCTTTATCGCGTCTGTGCTACCCGTGTGGCTGTTGCTCGCGCCGCGCGACTATCTCTCGACGTTTTTGAAAATCGGCACGATTCTCGGCCTCGCAATTGGCATTCTAATCGTGCAGCCTGATCTCAAAATGCCCGCCGTCACGAAATTCATCGATGGAACGGGACCAGTGTTCACTGGCGCGCTGTTCCCGTTCCTGTTTATCACTATCGCCTGCGGCGCGGTCTCCGGTTTCCACGCCCTGGTCTCATCCGGCACGACGCCGAAGATGCTCGAGAGCGAAGGCCATACGCCTTTCATCGGCTACGGCGCGATGCTGATGGAAAGCTTCGTCGCCGTCATGGCGCTCATTGCGGCGTGCGCGCTTGAACCTGGCGTTTATTTCGCCATGAACAGCCCGGGCGCGTTGATCGGCACGACGGCTGTTGATGCGGCGGCGGCGATTTCGAGCTGGGGCTTTTTAGTCACGCCCGAAATGCTCGACCAAGTGGCAAAGGACGTTGGCGAGACGACGATCCTATCGCGCACAGGCGGCGCGCCAACGCTCGCGGTCGGCATGGCGGAAATTTTGTCTGGCGCTATCGGCGGCAAGGCCATGATGGCGTTCTGGTACCACTTCGCAATTCTTTTCGAAGCCCTTTTCATTCTGACGACCATCGACGCCGGGACCCGCGTTGCCCGCTTCATGATTCAGGATCTGATCGGCAGCTTCGCGCCAGCCTTCAAGGACACCAAGTCCTGGACCGCGAACATCCTCGCAACCACAATCGCCGTCACGGGCTGGGGTTATTTTCTCTATCAAGGCGTGATCGATCCGTTGGGGGGCATCAACACGCTCTGGCCGCTCTTCGGCATTGCCAACCAGATGCTGGCCTGTATCGCGCTGACGCTATGCACAGTCGTGCTGTTCAAGCTAAAGCGCGAGAAATACGCCTGGGTGACGGCGATACCCGCGACGTGGCTCGCGATCTGCACGCTGACCGCCGGATGGCATAAGCTCTTTAACGCCGATGCCAAGATCGGCTTCCTGGCGCATGCCGAGAAGTTCGGCACGGCGCTGGCCAATGGCGAAGTGCTGGCACCTGCCAAGAATATCGAAGAGATGAACCGCATCGTTTTCAACGATTACGTCAATGCAACGATGGCGTCGCTGCTGATGGCGCTTGTTGTTGCGATGATCGTCTTTGGCATCCGCGCGATTTTTGAAGCGCGCGCCAACCCAAACATCACGGCGCGGGAAGCCGTGCTTCAGGCGGCGGAGTAAAGATCATGCTGTTTCGCGAGCTCTGCAATGTTCAAGGCGCGGCGCTGGCCAAGTTAGGCACCAAATTGGCTGCAACCGCGCGGCTCATGGTCGGTGTGCCGGATTACGAGGCTTATGTCGTCCACCGCCAGAAGATGCACCCGGGCGACGCTATCATGAGTTACGAGGACTTTTTCCGCGAGCGCCAAGCCAGCCGCTACGGCGTTAACGGCGGCAAAATCAGCCGCTGCTGTTGATTGTGCGCGTTTATTGATGAAATGAACGCATAAATCGCGTCACATCGCCCTTGACCTTCGAAACGAGGCCTCGGCTGGTCCGGCCCATGCTATGATGCGCAAGAAGTTCCGGCCGTCGCAAGCCATCTGAGCCCAATTGTGATCCCCAATTGCGATCCAATGGCGCCTGCACGTCTCGCAGAACCCGGCACATACCACCCGGCACCGCATCAGGTCACATTGGCCGATGATCAGCCGCCCAAAGCGCCGCCCAAGCGGCAAGGAGATGACGCGTGGCGAGTTATAAATTCAAAGTCGGCCAGATGGTCAATTTCAATCCGGCCCGGGCCACCATCCCAGCGTCCATTCGCGAATACAAAATTTTGCGCCAGTTGCCCTTCGAAGGCGGTGAGCGGACGTATCGCATCAAGACAATTGCCGAACAGTACGAGCGCATCGCCAAAGAAAGCGAACTTGAGCCGCGCACGATGGCACTCTAAGTTTTTTCAGGCCCTATTATTTAATTGGTGCCGCTGTCGCGGGCCTATCGACGGCCGAAGCCCTGGTCGCGCTTGATCTGCTGGTTGTTAGGCCCGGACGCTTGGCCTGCGTCGCCCGGGCGCGCACGATACGGCTGCTTACCCACGCGCGGCTTCACTACCGGCCTCTTTGCCGGACCAAACAGCATCATGATTGCAGCCACCGAAGCGGCCAGCAGACAACCCCAAACAAGCATGTTCTTACGTTTTGCCTCGATCGATCAGTAGCCACAAGCTTGCGCGACACGTCCGTCGCGCGCAACCGGGCCACGATTGACACACAGCATTGGCCAACGACAGTTAAGAATTCGTTGCTGGACAGGTTGGCGGCCGGTTTTAACACCAGCGCACCCGCCACAATTCGCGCTTTAGAAAAACGCCATCGTGCGCACTTCAATACTTTCGCGCTTTGGCGCGCCCGGCGGCGTATTTGGATCTTCGAATGCGCTGTGATTCATGAAGCGGGCGCGGTTCATATCTGAATCATAGGTTTTCAAGAGCAGCGCTTGATCGACCTGCATCTTAGGGAAGTAATACCACCGGTGACTGGGCGAATGGCGCATGACGTAGATCTCGCCCGTGCGCTCTTTGTATTTTAATTCCATGCGCAGCAAATCTTCGTCCGTTGCCGAAGTCACGTCGCACATGGCGAGCGGCAATTCCTCTACTGGCTCGTAGAGCGACTTCCAGACGTTGTAGAAGGCAACGCGTCCCTTGAGCAACTCATCAGCTTCGTCCGGCACGATATCGCGCACGCGTTGTACGGCCGCATTGGCCGTATAGTCTGCGTGAACCAAAAGCACAGCCGGGCGCTGCGTCGTCGTCTGGGCTTTGAGGTCTGCGGGCAGGCGCTTGCGGATGGTATGATCGAAAATGATCACGCGCTTGGCGCCCGTATTGCGGGCAACGAAGTCTTGGATCTGCGAATAGAATTCCGACTTAACCGCAGTCTCGTCGTCGTACGCCGAGAACTTGGCCGGGAACGGCTTTAGCTCAAAGCCTTCGCGGTCGAGCGAAAACTCGTTCAGCTTCGGCCAGCCGTCGTAGATCTCGACTTCCTTGGTGTCGGTCCCAGGCGGGTTAGTTTTGACCGACGGGTCGGGTTCATAAAAATAGTAGTCGGGCGGAACTCCGTTATCGACCGTGTAGTTGAGATTGGTCTTTACCGAGTGCTGCATGTTGAATTAGTCCTCGTTCGTTAGATCGCCGAACCGGCCCGGCGGAATTGGCTTTGCTGTTTTCTAGCGCCGGGGCGCAAAGTTTTGTAATCAACTTCGCGTCAGCGTGAACCCAGGTCCGACGTAAGACCGCTCCCAGCAGGGTAATTTCTCAATTCCTTCAGTCATCCATCGCGTCAGATTTTTGTGCGGCGCCAGCGGCAGTTTCTGATGCTGATGCATGTGCATGGGTGCTGCCACCGCAATATCGGCAATGGTTGGTTCGTCGCCGCACAGCCACTTGCTCTTGGCCAGCCGCGTGTCGAGAATTCCGGCGAGCTTGTGGAACTGAACGTCTTGCGCGGCCAGAACTTGCTCGTCTGGCTTTTGGTCGAAAAGCGGCTTCACGCAATGCTCAACCAGATAAACATAAGCACTTGGGAACCAATGGGCCGACTCCCACAAGAGCCAGCGGTTGATGTCGGCGCGCTTAACGAGATCGAGCGAATAGGCGCGGCTGTTGCCGACCTTGTCGGCGGCGTATTGCAGGATGGCGTTCGACTCCCAGAGCACGAGGTCTCCATCGACCAAGGCCGGAAGGGAGGCGTTGGGATTAATAGCCAAGTATTCGGGCGATTTCTGCTCGCTCTTGAAGAAGTCGACGTGAACGCGCTCATATGGAGCACCCAAGAAATCGAGCCCTGCCATAACCTTGCGGCAATTGACAGTGATGGGATCGGCGTAGAGTTTCATTGGTTCTCCCTATTCTTGATCCGGATTTTACCCCTGACCAGCACGGCTTATCCCGGATCAGACCAGATAATCTGCCCCATGTGAAGGTAGCACGACCTTTAGGGGATGGTCATGCTGTGAGAATCCGCCGCTTGCCCTAAATGCTGCAGCGCACTACACCCACCGCATGGCACCCCCTCTTTTAACACTCAAGAACATCTGGCTGACGTTTGGCGGCACGCCCCTCCTCGAGGGCGCGGAACTTACCGTCGCACCTGGCGATCGCATTTGCCTCGTTGGCCGCAATGGCTCCGGCAAATCCACGTTGCTGAAGATCGCCGCAAAAATGGTCGAACCCGACCAGGGCGAGCGCTTTGCGCACCCTGGTGCCAGTATCCGCTATCTGCCACAGGAGGCCGACTTTTCGGGTTTCCAAACGACGCTCGATTATGTCGAGGCCGGCCTCGGTCCGACGGACGACCCATACCGTGCGCGGGCACTGCTCGAAGAGCTGGGCCTGACCGGTGATGAAGACCCCGATCAGCTTTCGGGCGGAGAGGCCCGCCGTGTTGCGCTCGCGCGCGTGCTCGTCGCCCGGCCTGACGTCTTGCTTCTCGACGAGCCGACCAACCACCTTGATCTGCCCGCGATTGAATGGCTGGAAAGCGAACTCAAGTCCTTGCGCTCGGCGATTGTGCTCATCAGCCACGACCGGCGCTTCCTGGAAAATTTGTCGCGCCGCACAGTATGGATCGACCGCGGCAAAGCCCGCCAGCTCGATCAGGGCTTTGGCGCGTTTGAGGAGTGGCGCGACAAAACCCTCGAAGAAGAAGAGCAGGAGCGCCACAAACTCGACCGCAAAATTATGCGTGAGAACGATTGGATGCATGGCGGCGTCACGGGCCGGCGCAAGCGCAACGTACGCCGTGTGCGCGAACTGCGCGCCATGCGCGAAGAAGTCCGCGAACAGCGTCACGTCCAAGGAAACGTCCGGCTTGATGCATCCGAAGGCGGGCTTTCCGGCCGTCTGATCGCGGAGACGAAGGGCGCCACAAAGAGTTACGGCGATACGCCCATCGTCAACAACCTCACGATCCGCGTCATGCGCGGCGACCGGCTGGGGCTCGTTGGTCCCAATGGCGCCGGCAAAACCACGATCCTCAAATTATTGACGGGCGCGACAGAGCCTGACAGCGGAACGATCCGCCTCGGCGTCAACATGGAACTCGTCTCCCTCGACCAGAAACGCGACGAGCTCGATCCCAATTGGACAGTGCGCGACGCCTTGACCGGCGGGCGCGGCGACCAAGTCATCATCAACGGTAAAGCTCGCCACGTTGCCAGTTATATGCAGGATTTCCTGTTCCTACCCGAACAGAGGCTGACACCGCTTCGCGTGCTTTCAGGCGGCGAGCGCGCCCGGCTGATGCTGGCGCGCGCGCTGGCAAAACCGTCTAACGTCCTCGTGCTGGACGAGCCGACCAACGATCTCGATCTTGAAACCTTGGATCTCCTGCAGGAACTTCTCGCCGATTACCCTGGTACCGTTCTGCTTGTCAGTCACGACCGTGACTTCCTCGATCGCGTGGTGACGAGCGTGCTCGCGCCTGAAGGCGACGGGCGCTGGAGCGAATTTCCAGGCGGCTACTCCGACATGCTGGAACAGCGCAAGGGTCTGGAACCTGCCAAGGCCGCGGCCGCCAATGGCGATGCGCTCCCGCGCAGCTCGCCGCAACCTTCAAACGGCGTATCGCCTCCAGCGGCACCCAAGCCAGTGCGCAAACTTTCGTTTAAAGAAAAGCATGCGCTCGAGACGCTCCCCGAACAGATCCGCAAATTCGAAGCTGAAATCCAGGTGCTGGCCGGCAAACTATCCGACGCTTCGCTCTTCACCCGCAACCGTACCGAGTTTGACGCGGTATCGGCACGCCTCGCAAACACACAGTTAGCACTGGAAAAGGCCGAAACCGCTTGGCTGGATCTCGAACAATTGAGAACCGAGATCGAAGGCGCGACCTAAAACGGCGGCACTTCGAATCCAGGCCAAAATTTGCGGCTATGGCAACCGGTCAGTTTACGGCCTGTCCCGTCAATATGATCTAAAGTGCAAGCTCTATGCGCCGGCTAACCAGCCTGTTTTTCTACGTTTTTTGCGGCGGCCCTGATGGTTTCGATAGATTGTATCGACTCAAGAACATAGTGCACAATCCATATTGGGATGACTACATGGGCTGCACATTTCCCGCCCCATTTTAGGCAAAAGGAACAGGCGGCACAAACCAACTTTTCAGCGTGACATTGCACATGACATTGCAATTGCGATAAAAAATTTATTGGCGGAAAACGAGCATGGCCGCAGACAATAACTCTGCACTTTCACCGCGAGAATTGCAGTGCTTGGATCTTCTGGCTCGTGGCCATTCAAACGAAGGCATCGCCACGTGCGTTGGCATTAAGGCACCGACTGTCGCCATGCACTTGGCCAATGCCCGCACCAAGCTGAAAGCGGATTCGCGCGAGCACGCGGTCGCTATCGCCATCACCAAGGGGCTTGTCCGGCTCTAGCCGCCCTGCCTATTTTTCTGCCCATTCTTCTTTCACTTCGTCGCACTTTTTGCCGATGAAGCTATTGATGTCCTCGACCAGAGAACTCGACAAGATATTGACCGTGTTATCGGCCGCTGTCGCAGTCCAAAGCGCACCCTTGATGAGGGTTGGCGCTTCGAGCTTACCCCAATTGATCTTGGCCTTGATTGCCAGGCCTTTTTCAAATGTGATCTTCGGCGAAAAATCGAATTTTATATCGGCTGCGGGCTCAGTCAGGCGATCAACCACGCACGTCACCTCATGCTTATCGAGCTGGGTTTCATACGTCACTTCCGTCATAGCCTTGTGAAGATCGGCGCGCTTCATCTTCACCGCCGACGTGCAGCGCACAGGACCGTAAGGCCAGCTTACCTTCAATCTCCCGACCAGTTTACCAAGCTGCTCTTTGCGCCAGCTCTTCACGACGTCGCAACTGATGTCAGAGCCGCCAGCCGACGGTTTGCGGAAGGCGGCGCAAATATCGACCTTGCAAGCTTTGCGCGAGTCGCGCTCAGCCTTTTCTTCGGCCGTCAGTTCGATCTCCGGAGGGCTATCTGTAGCTTTGACGTCGCCGCCACTGGGCGCCGCCGGAGTGGCCGCAGCGGGCTCGGCTTTGACGTCCCCTGGAGGCGTTGCTGCAGCCTCGGCAGCGGGGGCGGGAGCCGCCTCGGGCTTGGCTTCTTCGGCATGCAATACCGAAACTGCTGCCGCAAACAACAAAACCGCCAGCCTAGATACACGAAATCCAGTTCTCATGCGATTTCTCCCCGCAGCGCCCGCCGCCACAATAACCCACCACCAACCGAAAAAGTCGAGCAAGACTATGGCACCAGCGCAATGGCCGGAGTTTACAGGGAATTTTCGTCGCCTGCCGCCGAGGCTTGAACATTGGCTTGCACGCCCCAATATAGCGGCTGAGCGTTCTGTCATGCCCAGGTTTAGGGGTGGAAGGCGCGTGGAAGGCTTTGAGGCTTCCTGAAAAATAGAAGGTCGCTTCGGCGGAGGACTTTCGCATGTCGCGCATGGCAATGTTGTCAAACCCCTTGCTCTTGGGGTTCGAAGAAATAGAGCGCTTGATCGACCGCGCCGGCAAAGGTTCGGCCGACGGCTACCCCCCGTATAATATCGAGCGCATCTCCAAAGATGACGGGCGGGTTGAATTGTTGCGCATCACCCTAGCCGTTGCGGGATTTGCCCGCGAACAGCTCGACATCACGCTTGAGGACAATCAGCTGACTGTGCGCGGCAAACAAGCCGAGGATAAATCGCGCGAGTACCTCTATCGCGGGATCGCCGCGCGGCAATTTGCCAGGACGTTCGTGCTGGCCGACGGCATCGAAGTGAAATCCGCAGACCTGTCGAACGGTCTACTGTCGATCGATCTGCATCGCCTTGAGCCTGAACGGATTGTGCGCCGCATTGAGATCGGCGCCACGCCCACCGGTAACAAAGGTCGCACCTAGAGTCTTTCCGGACACAGCAATTTGAGCCGAATCGTCCGAAGATCAGATCATTGGATGGACTTTTGGCCTACTCGAAAAAGCCCGATTGATCCCCCATATTGAGGTGATCGTTCTAGTTCCGAAGGAGGAACAGCGTCATGAACACCAAGACCCAATCGAAGACTTCGCGTAAGTCCGTGGATTCGCGCGCCGATCACTTGATGAGCGAGCTTGAGCTTGCCCGTCTCGGCGGCGGGCAAGTGGCTTACATCAAGACGCTTTCTTCGGACGATGCAAAGCGCATGTTCCCGATGATCGAAGGATTGCCGAAAGGCATCAACCTGTTTTCGCTCCACGCAGCCGACGGCACGCCGATTGCGCTGACAGATACGTTGCAGGCAGCCATCGGTCACGCCGAAGAAGGCGAACTCGCGATTGCAGCACTGCACTAAATCCGCTTTTTTTTAAGCACACAAAAAATAGGGCCGGTCACCGCATGTGACGGGCCCTATTTTCTTGAAGCTTGCCGTTAGGCTGCTTCAAGCCAGCTTGAACGGCATATCCTTGCCGGCAAAGAACGAGTCAATGTTGTCGAGGGCTTCAAAACCCATCTGGTTGCGTGCTTCAACCGCCGCCGAACCCAAGTGCGGGAACAGGAACGTATTGGGCAAGTCGTAATAGCCCTCGTTGATCTTCGGCTCGCCTGCGAACACGTCGAGACCGGCATATCCAAGACGGCCAGACTTCAGAGCTGCAATCATGTCTTCGTCATTGACGAGATCGCCGCGTGCCGTGTTCACAACGATGGCGCCCTGGGGTAACTTCTCAATCGTTGCCTTGTTGAAAAAGCCGCGCGTCTCAGGAGTTGACGGCGCGTTGATCGAGAAGAACTGCGAAACCTTCAACAGGCTATCGAGGCTGTCGTGATAGGTGGCGTTGTATTTCGCTTCGACCTCAGGTTTGGCACGGTAGAGGTCGTAATAGTGGATCTGCATATCGAAGCCGCGAGCGCGCTGCGCCAGTGCCTGGCCGATTTTGCCGAAACCGTAGATGCCGAGCACTTTATTGTCTAAGCGCTGACCGACGAGCTGTAGCGGCTGCCAACCCGGCCACGAGCGCGTGCGGATCATCTTTTCGCCTTCGCTGGCGCGGCGGGCCGAACCCAAGAGCAGCAGCATGGCGATTTCAGCGGTGGCAACCGTGACGCCGTGCGGCGCGTTGCCGGCCTTGATCCCGCGCGCCTTGCAAGCGTCGAGGTCGATGTGGTCGAAGCCGATCGAAAACGTCGAGATACACTTGATGTTCTCCGGCATCCTGTCGATCACATCCTTCCGGCACTTCTCATTGAGCGTGAGCAGGATGGCATCGACGGACTTTGCCGTCTCCAGCATCTCGTCGATGGTAATCGTCGGGTTGCCGCCATGCGCGATGACGTCATAGGTCGCGCGCGCGCGGGCCATGACGGCGTCCGGCAGTGGCCAGGTGATCAAGATCTTCTTTTTCATTTTTTCAGGACTCCCCTAAGGACAGCGCTCGATGTCCGATGGCCTTTCGACTTTGGTAGGGTATGGCTTTTGCCCGAGGCCCGCGCGCCTGACAAGTCCGAAGGGGCGCCGGAATGCCAATACCGGGTGCGGCAAGAAACCTTTTCTTCACCATGACGGGTGCAGTGTTTGGCGTCCCTCAATGACAGTTCCGCGGAGGCCGGATCATCTCATGCCGCGCGCATCCCTCAGGATCCTCGTTATTTTTGTGGCCGGCCTCGCCGGGCTGAAGGTCTGGGCACAGGACCACTATTATCGCGCGATCATGCATGAAGCCTTGATCAGCGCCTATCAGGATCGCGCTGCAACAACCTGTCAAAAAGAGGTTTTAAAGACCCAACGCGCCAAACCGGCTCAATCGTGGACTGGTCCGGAAATCGTCATTGGCAGCCGCCACGCGGATGTGGCGCTGTGGGATATCGACCATCCGTTATGGGACGTGCGTTTCCGCCACCCGAACCTCATTTTGAAGGCAGGGACAGCCGGCCATCTCCGTTGCTCGTATGACCTGACGGCCGGCTTGGCGGCGATCGATCGCCTAAACCCCTAACGGCGCATGCCCAAAACCGCGATCTGGGCCATAAATATATGGTCAAAACGCCCGCCTGTCGCCCACGAGATTGCTTCAGTACGCGCACTGAACGGCGTGACCGGGCCAACTTCGTGAATGTCAAAGCCCGCTTCCTCGAACATTGTAACGAAGGTATCCGGGGTAAACCAGCGCATATGCGTGCGGTCAAAAACGCCCCTGTCGGCGAGATTAAAGCGGCCGCTGATAAGTTCGCGGATCACGTGCCAATGGGAAATATTTGGCGAACTGGCAAGCACCATGCCGCCGGGACGCACAAAGCGCGACAAGTCTTTGAGAACCCGCCCCGGCTCAACGAGATGCTCCAGCACTTCGGAAAGGATTATCGCGTCGAAGGAGGCCGGTTGCCAATCGAAGGCCAGGGTTTCGACGTTGCCGGTTATGACTTCCGTCAACACTTGGCGCGCTTGGGCAGCAGCCGAACTCGAAAAGTTCAACGCCAGTGTAGCGTACGCAGCACCCTTCAGCGAGCGCTAGAGCGCCGGTTTCGCCGGACCCGCAGCCGATTTCGAGAATTGATGCGGAAGGATCGCGCGGCAAGCGCTTGATGAAATCCGCGCGCGCCCCAGCGAAGTAGCTCTTGGGCTTCGAGTCATAGAAACTGCTGAAATTTCCGGCCGTTCCGGCGGCATCGTTCGACACGCGCGCATCCCCAAGGTTTTATAACTCTCCGACCAATACCACCCAATTCTTGAATAGCCGCCTAACGGCGAAAGCCGCCACTTCACTTTTGGACTAAACATTTGTTTCTTGCGGCAGGCGGCCAAGTTCTTAATTCGAAATTAACCGACAATCGCCATTGCTGATGGTTGGGGCCGCACTCTTCCGAGTGGGGTCTTCGTATGCGTATTCAGTATTCGAGCAACCGTCTTGCGTTTGCCGCTCGAGAGATTTGTCCGCGTTGCCCTCGCTGCTCTATTGAGCGCGATGTTTGCGGCCGCATGCGTCAATCCCATCGCCATGAGCGGACCGCAGTTTGCAACGCGCGAAGGCAAGGTGCCTTTGCAGCGCATTTATCGCCTCGGCGTCGGCGACAAACTCAAAATCACGGTCTTTGGCGAAGAAAATCTCTCCGGTCCGATGGAAGTCAACGGCGTTGGACAGGTTTCCATGCCGCTCATTGGCGAATTGCCAGCCAAGGGTTTGGCGCTGAATGAGTTCCGGGACGCCGTGGCCCGCAGGCTCGCCGACGGCTATCTGAAGAACCCCAAAGTTTCTGTCGAAATGACCAACTACCGGCCGATTTACGTGCATGGCGAGGTCAAGAACGGCGGCGAATTCCAATACAAGAACGGGCTGTTATTGCGCGACGTCGTCGCCATGGCCGGCGGCTACACGTACCGCGCCGATCAAACTTATCTCTACATCGGGCGCGAAGGCGAACCGGATACGGCCGTGAAGATGCCCGCCGACATCCCTGTTCTGCCCGGCGACAATATCAGAATTCCTGAAAGGTTCTTCTGATCCGGCACGTGCCCCCGGAACGATTCGTGGCGTTGAGTTGTAGCGTGATGCGTAATGGACTTAATGCACGGTGGTGTTGGGCAGCTCGCATTCCGGGCTGGCTGCGCAATTGTGCTTCGGCCTTCGTTCTCGCATCGATTTTTCTCGACGCAGGCGCCCGCGCCGGCGAACTCGATCTCGACGATAAAGACGGCCTAAATACAACGACGATCGCCAAACGGCAAAACGACATTGAGTGGCTGAACGCCAAGGAATTTGGCGCCGAGACGGTCGCCGGCCGCAACCGGCAATTTGTAAAGCCCGAAGGCATCCGTGCGGGCAACTATATCGTTTCGCCGGAAGCCGGCGCCACCGTCATATTCGACGACAATATTTACGGCACGGACGCCGAGAAAGTCAGCGATATCCGTTCGGAACTAGATGCGTCCGTTAAATTCCAGTCGCAGCTGCCGCGTCACGCGCTCGACTTCTCGCTCGATGGCAAGATTGTCAGTTTCGCGGAAAATTCTGACCAGGATTTCGCCAATATCCGGGGCCGCCTTGACGGCGCATTACACTTCGATCACGCTCACACACTGGCCGCTGGCGTGCTCTCCTCGCTCACGCATCAGGAGCGCAACAGTCCATCTTACCCGACGGCCGCGCGCGGGCCTGTTGAAGTTTTCTATAACCGGGCAGCTGCAGGCATTACCCGCGACGTCGGCCGGCTCTATGGCACGATATCGGCGGCGGCCGAAAGCTGGGACTTTGCCGACACCACAGCGATGGACGGCTCCCATCTTGATTTGGATCCGCGCGACCAGCAGCTCTACAGCACGACGCTGAGAACAGGTTATAGGTTCTCACCTGGCTTCGAACTCGTTGGCAAAGTCAAAGGCCTGAAAATTCTCAACAGAGGCGACAGCTTCACGGATACGGATGCGCTTGGTTACGAAGCCCTTGCGGGCCTTGCATTCGAGACCAGCCCGCTCCTTCGCTGGCGCATTCTCGGCGGCTTCGGCGTGCGCGACTATGAGCAAGCGGGTGCCGAGAATCTGGCTGTCAGTCTCATGGAAGCCGAGGTTCAGTGGTTGCCGACGCAACGGTTAACAATTTATGGCGCACTCACGCGGCGGTTGAATGAGACCGGCGGACCGGACGGCTCCGCGCTGCTCCAGACCGGGCTTAGCGTGCGTGCCGACTACGAGATTTATCACAACCTGTTGCTCAACAGCGGCATCGAGATCCGCGAGGACGCGTCGCTGACGTCCAACACCACTGAAATGGTCTATGGGGCGCGGATTGGTCTCGAATATTACATGAATAAAAACTGGCTGTTCACCTTTGCCTACGAACATGACCTCCGCGAGTTGGAAAGTGATTCGCGAGATATGCATCGCAACCGGTTCATGATCGGTGCGAAGCTGCGGTTCTAGGCGCTTGGGAGAATGGAAGAAAATCCCGACGAACTGAGCGATGGCGGACAGGGCGGCGGGGGAATGAGCCTCGAACGCGCGGCTGCGGCTGTGCGCAAGCGCTGGAAATTGATTGCCGCGTTCCCGGTCTTGGCCACCCTGCTTGCAGCTGCAGTTGTATTGGCGCTGCCAAATCGCTTCGACGCCTCGGCCATCGTGCAAATCGATCCGCGCCAGAAACTTGTCTCGAACCTCGACAATGTCGTCACCGATCTCAAAGGCGACAATCCAACCGTCGAAAGCGAAGTCGAGATCATTCGTTCGCGGCCGATTATTCTGTCGGTGATCGAAACACTCGGATTACGCAACGATCCCGAGTTCAGCAAGAAGTCGCTGCCAAGGACGTGGCTTTCCAAGCTTGGTATTGAATCGCAAGACGACGACGTCATCACAGAGCGCAAAATCCCGCAATCACGCGATCAAATCGCCGAAATTCTCAATCCTGAGAAGCCCGGTAGCTATACGCCGGAGCGCGACGAGGTCGCCGTTGCCTTTGCCGAGCGCTTAAAAGTCGTGCGCGTGCGCATGACGCTCTTGATCGACATCCGTTTTTCGGCATCCGATCCCGTAAAGGCTGCAAAGATCGCCAACACGGTGGCGGAAACTTACCTCAGGTACCAGATCGACACCAAACGCCGCGCTAACGCGGCTGCAACGCAGCTGCTCGAGGACAGAATCGAAGGTATGCGGTTGAAGGTCAACGAAGCAGAGCGCCAAGCCGAGCAATGGAAAGCCCAGAACAATATTTTTAGTTCCGAAGGTCAGGTCCTCTCCGAAAAGCAGATGGCACGTTTGATGGAGCAGACCATCAATGCGCGCAACGCGACCGCCGAAGCCAAAGCCAACTTTGAACAAGCGCAGAAACTGGCGCGCAGGGGCGATGGCGGCACGGGGCTAGCTGAAGTTCTCAAAAGCCCTGCTATTCAGCCTTTCAAGGATGCCGTGGCGCAGGCCAACCGCAAGGCTGCGGAACTCGCGACCAAGTATGGACCCAAACACCCCGAAATCATCAAGAGCAGGGCTGAGGTTGCAGAGGCCGAAGCTCAGCTCTCCATTGAAATCGGGAAAGTCGTTGCCAACCTTAAGAACGATTTCGAAGTTGCCGAAGCGCGCGAACGCCAACTCGCGCAAAACATGGCGCAGCTTAAAGAACAAGAAGTGACGAGCAAAGATGCGGGCGTCGATCTCAAAGAGCTTGAGCGCGAGGCTGCAACCTCAAAGCAGATGCTCGAATCTCTATTGACCCGTTACAAACAAACCAGCGGCACCCAGGACTTCCAGCTACCTGACGCCCATATCGTCGAAAAAGCAGACACACCGCTTTATCCGGCGTCGCCGAAGCGCAAACAGATTGTTCTTATTGCCGGCATCGGCGGCTTGATCATGGGATTGGGGCTCGCCGTACTCCTAGAAATGATGGCGCCTGGCATTAGCCGTTCCGACGACATCCCGCGCGCGCTGCGCGCGGCACACATTACCTCACTACCGGCCGCTAACATGCCGGGTCAACCCGCAATCGACCCATCGAAGTTGGTCCGGCTCATCGTCGCGGAACCAGCAAGCGCCTATGCCGATGCCATTCGCAGCGCACGCCGCGAACTCGATCTCCGCCGCCCGGCGCCAGGTCCCCGCATTATCCTCCTGGCTTCGGCTTTACCGGGCGAAAGCGCCGACACTTTTGCGTCCAATCTCGCGCATCATTACGCAATGACCGGCGCACGTGTACTCCTTGCGGACGGCGACGCACGGCGCTTGCCGCTGACCCGTCATTTGGCCCCTCAACGTAACGCCGGCCTCATTGACCTGCTCGCAGCGAACCGGCCGATCGAAGCGGCAATCCTGCGTGATAGCCTCACGGGGATGCACTTCCTCCCAGCCACAGGGCAAGGCCCGGCAATACACTCGATCCCCGAAATCTTAAGCGGACGTGCGATGCAAGAGTCGCTCTCCCGCCTCAAAGGCCGGTTCGATATCATCGTCGTGTCCGCACCACCCCTGCTTCCTGTTCTAGATGGGCGCATATTGGCCGATTACGCCGACCAGATCGTCTTCGTTATGAAATGGCAGCGCACCCCGAAGGCGCTCGCGAAGAAGGCTCTGGCCCTATTGGGCAGCAACAGAAGCAAATTGGCAGGCGTCGTACTCAGCGAAGTGGCAGAGGACACGTCTATGGAAGGAACCGGTGTCTTGGCCGCCCTAATTGGCCGCCGGCAGGAGAATTTCGGCTTCGTACAACCGCCTCGCCGCGCAGCGTAATCAACTCTGGGCCGGTAAGGCCCTACATTCGCGAACAGCAAGTTTAGGCGTTCAGTCAAAATTTAGATAGTTGGCGTTAGATGAGTTGCGAGGGCCAGCAGCGTCAACCTGTTTGCCAAATAATCCCTTGAATCGGGAACGATCATGAGCACGCACATTGCAGCCGCACAAACGATTGAGACCGCCCCCGCTAAGATGAAGCGCAGGTTGTCTCGCCAAGTATCGGCCGACATGGTGGCGATTTGCGATATTCTGGCGATGGTTCTCGGCGGTCTCTTGCCGGCACTCATTTACGCCGTCGCTGGCAAGGTAGTCATTGACCAAGTCATGGTCATGCAATCTGTCCTCGTCGCCGGCTTCATTGCCCATCTCTGCCTTCGCTTCCGCGGCATGTATGAAACAAGCCGCATGGAAAGCTTTCCGCTTGATCCTTTTGAACTCATGATCGCAGTGATTTGCGGCATGGTCGGCGTGCTTGGCATTGGCCTGCCGTTGGCACTCCGCAACATGCATATCGCCGTTTGGTACGCCGCATGGGTCTCGGCCAGCTTCTGCCTCATGTTGTACGGCCGCATGATGGCGCGCAATATTCTCGCCAAACTTGCCAAGCAGGGCCGCTTCGACGAACGCATCGCTGTCTTCGGGGCCGGCCAGATCGCCCGCCGCGTTCACGACTACCTCAAGACGCCGGGCGTTGGCATCCACTTCGCAGGCGTATTTGACGACCGTGCCGGTCAAGACCGTCTTAATCCCGAAGGCTTGGAAATTACCGGCAAGCTCGAAGACCTAATTACGGCTTGCCGCGAGGGTACCATCGACCGGATCGTCGTGGCATTGCCGCAGGCAGCAGATCAGCGCGTATCGAAAATCTTCGAAAAGTTCGCCGACTTGCCGGTTTCGACGCACATCGTCACGCACATTGCCTCCGATCTCATCGACGGCGACATCAGCCACAAGGTCTCGAATCTCGGCCCGGTTGGGCTTCTCGACCTAAAAAAAAAGAACTAGCTGACTGGGCTCCCATAACAAAGCGTCTTGAGGACGCCGTTCTCGGGACGATCTTCCTCGCTATCAGCCTGCCTTTTTGGCCACTGATCATCCTGGCGATCAAATGCGAGAGCCGGGGCCCGGTCTTTTTCCGCCAGAGCCGCCGAGGCCGTCATCAGCAGGTTTTCGAAGTCTTAAAGTTCCGGACCATGAGCGTCATGGAAGACGGCCATAACGTGCGCCAAGCCCAGCCCGGCGACAGCCGCGTCACCTTCGTCGGCCGCATCCTGCGTCGCACAAGCCTCGACGAGCTGCCTCAGTTCATCAACGTCATCAAAGGCGAGATGTCGCTTGTCGGCCCCCGTCCCCACGCGCTGGTGCACGACGAGGAATTCAGCAGACTTCTCGAAAAATACCCCGACCGCCACCAAATGCGGCCCGGCATGACAGGTCTTGCCCAAGTGAGCGGCTTGCGCGGTTCGACCGCGGCGCCGGGCAGCATCGAAGCGCGCGTCGAGGCCGATCTCGCCTATATCAAATCCTGGTCGATCGGCCTCGATCTCAAAATTCTATCGCGGACGATTTGGACCGTGATTTCTGGAATAAACGCTGATTAAGAGAACAGGCTAAGTCACAACTTCGCGAAGCATCATGGGAAAGCTGAAGCACAAGGCGCCGCTGCCGGTCATCATTTTGATCATCGCCTTCCTGTGCCCGACGGAGCTCTCGCTCTATATAGCCGGATTGCGCTTTCCCCCGCACCGCGTGGCCGCAATCATTCTGTTCCCGATGGCGATTATGGCGCTGCTCTCGCAACGCGGACTAAAGTTGCGCGGCTTCGATATCGCCTTCATCGTCTTCAATATCTGGACCGTGGCCATGTACATGCGCCACATGGGCGAGCAAGAAGGGCTTGTGTACGGCGGCTCGCTGGCACTCGAAGGCCTGGGCCCCTATCTCGTGGCGCGCGTTTGGATCCGGACGCAGGACCACATGCGCGGCGCGCTCAACGCGATGGGGATAGCTATCGCATTCGCGGCATTGGTGGCACTGCCCGAAACGCTTTTCGGCCACATCTTCACCCATGAAATTCTCAGAGCCATCACCGGATATGTGCACCCGATCGGCATCGAAACACGCATGGGTCTAACGCGCGCCTACGGCACGTTCGACCACCCTATTCATTACGGCACATTCTGCGCCGCACTTCTGGCCCTCTTCTGGTACGCCGAAGATAAAACTGCCAACAAGCTGAAGCGCGCAGCACTACTGTGCAGTGCGACCGTGCTCGGCCTCTCGTCTGCGCCGCTGCTCTGTCTCGGGATCCAAATCGGCATGCTGATCTGGGAAAAAGTCACGCGGCGCCTCAAGGGCCGCGCCGCCCTCACTTGGGTCGTCGTCGCAGGGCTGTATATCGGCGCATCCATGTTCTCGACACGCGGGCCCATCGCCGTCATCGCAACCGGCATGACGATTGACCCATGGACTGGGTTCTACCGCCTGATGACCTGGGAATTCGGGCTCGACAACGTGTGGGCCAATCCGATGTTTGGCATTGGCCTTGCCGAGTGGGACCGCCCCGCATGGATGGTCTCGTCCACGGTCGACGCTTTTTGGCTCGTCATACTGATGCGCACGGGCATTCCAGCGCTGCTCTTCATCGTGATCGCCATCGGCCTGCTTGCACGCGGCGTTGTCAAACGCGGCCTGACGCAAAAGGACGCCGCAACCCGCCGCCTAGCGCGAGGATGGAATATGTCGCTGATCGCGCTCTGCCTGATCGCGACCACCGTGCATCTCTGGAACGTGCCTTACGCCTTCTTCTTCTTCTTCCTCGGAATGGCCGGGTGGCTGGCCGATCCTATTCGCGTGAAAGTCAGAGCAAAGGTTGTCAAGCCGGCTGATCCGCGCCATCTGCCGGAACGGCGGCCGTATGTGCCAGCGATCCAGCCGGCACCGCTTTACCCCGGCGGGCTCGCCGCTTAACGATCACAATCGGCCGCTTGAATGATGCGCTATGCTGCCGTGCGGCGCTGGTGCGAACCGGCCGATGTGCCTGGCTGCACTTCGCGCGCAATCTCCATGAGATTCTCAAGCAGATAACCGGCCTTGGCATCCCATCCTTCGCTTGCGACAGATTTTCGGGCCTTATCGGCATCGTAAGGCTCGTCAAGCGCTTGACGAATTGCAGCGGCGAATGCCGCCGGCCCCTCGGCAACGCGCACCAGCTCACGATAGCGCCCGAGAGCCGGAAAGTCCGTCGTCACAACGGGACGGCCAACGGCTAGATACTCTTTAAGCTTGATGGGATTGCAGGCCCTGATCCACTCGCTATCGTTCCAAGGCATGATCAGGACATCCATCGCCGCCATATAGCGGGCCACTTCGTCATACGGTTTGCGGCCCAAGAGGGTGACGTTCGGCAACGGACACCAGCTTTCCGGCAAAGAACACCCGCCGATCAGCGCGAACTCGACATCGCTGAGCCGCCGGGCCACCTCTACAAACAGCGGCGGATCAAAGGTGTGGGCATCGATGCCGCCAATGAAGCCTACCCGCGGTCTTTTGAGGACCGCAACATCTGCGGGTCCCGGTGAACGGGATAAGCCTGCTGATATGAAAGTCTCCAAATCGACGCCATGCGTGATCAGCAATTGACGGCGAACTTGATGTTGCTCTTCCGCCATCAAATTCGGATTGCAATAGATGGCCACATCGGCCTCGGCTTTCATCTTCCCTATTTGCGCCCCGACGATTTCCGGATCGGCTTCCGGGAAGGCTTCAAACCGGTCGGTGCGCTGCAACACCAAAAGGGCGTGGGGAATTTGATCTGCGAGGACCGCCCCCGCCGGACAGTGAATCCAAAGCAACGGGCGGGATATCCCGGCGCGGCGCGCCGCGAGCTTGATCTGCGGGCTAAGCGCCCAACTCGATAATTTCTGACCCGTTGGGCCCGGAACCGATACAGGCGAGAATACCCAAAACTTGTTTTCAACATGGACCAGCCCGCGCGCAAGGCTGCGAATCTTCCGGCCAATGCGCGCCGCAAACTGGCTCTTCTCTTTAAGAGACGGCATGCGCACGGCGAGCGAATTAACGAACAGAACCGGCATGGTCTCTGCCAAACGCCGCATGATCTGGAAATCAAAGTGCCCGCGGTTGTGATACCACCAGTCTTCCCCGCCGATGCAGATAATTCCATCGAAACCGGGCTCAACTTCGCTGTCTATCTTTGTCATATCAGGCGTTCCAGATCTCACACGGCGATTCGGTTGAGGTCCGGACGAGTGTGACTGCGCAGCGTTAAGCTTTCGTTAGTGTGTGCGGCCTTCGTTCGTTAAGGGAAGGTTAGCCGGTGCCCGCTACCGTTACGCCAGACCGAATCGGGACCAGCCAGTGACAATGCATAACGCCCACATCGACGTTTCAATTCTCGTCGTCAGTTACAACACATGCGCCATGACGCGTGCGGCGCTCGATTCGATTCTGGCTGAAACCAAAGACGTCTCATATGAGGTCGTCGTCGTCGATAACGCGTCGAACGACGGTTCCCCTGCCATGATCGCAGCGCACCCGCTGCGTCCCGACTTCGTCCGTCTCAACGAGAACATAGGTTTTGCCCGCGCCAACAATCTCGCCGCCCGCCGCGCACGGGGCCGCTACATTCTCCTTCTCAATCCCGACACGCTCGTTCTGGATCGCGCCATCGACAAGCTTGTGGCATTTGCGAAGGTAGAGCCGAAAGCCCGTATCTGGGGCGGACGCACCCTCTACGCCAGCGGATCGCTCAATCCATCGTCATGCTGGGGCCGCATGTCGCTCTGGAATTTGCTGTGCCGCGCAGTGGGCTTGACCGGACTTTTTCCAGGATCTCCATTGTTCAATGGCGAAGCCTATGGCGGATGGCAGCGCGACACGATCCGCCGTGTGGATATCGTCTCAGGCTGCTTCTTCCTGATCGAACGGGAACTGTGGGAAGGCCTCAATGGCTTTGACCCCTTGTTCTTCATGTACGGCGAGGAGGCCGATCTCTGTCTCAGAGCCCATGCCTTCTCGGCGCGCCCGATGATCACGCCTAACGCAACAATCATCCATTACGGCGGCGCATCCGAGGCGGCACGCGCCGGCAAGATGGTGCGTCTGCTTGCAGCCAAAGTCTCCCTCGTCGATCGCCATTGGCAACCGCTACTGGTGCCGCTAGGACGCATGCTGCTCGCGGCCTGGCCACTGACACGGCTCGCTTGCGACCAGCGTCCGCGCGGCAATCGTTCCATCGGCTGCGAACCTCGAAACGGCGGATGCGTGGCGCCAGATCTGGCGGCGGCGAAGCGAATGGCAAAACGGATACGCAAAATCGACGAAGACCCAATCGGCTCCAGCGGCCCTAGCGGCATCGACTTAAGGTCTCCACCCATGGCAACGGCTACGATGTTCTGCACGACGAGTTGCACGCCCCGCATTCTACGCCCTGAAACGGAAGCGCCTGTGTCGGCAGAGCCGCGCTATACGATCGCAACTCTCGTTTCTGACCGCGCGCAGTATGCGGCCATGCGCGAGTCCTTTCGATCGCGGCGGGTTTGCGGACACCGACTGCGAGTATTTATTCGTCGATAACACAGGACCCGTTCAGACAGACGCCTATCGTGGACTGAATGCGCTGCTGAATGCCGCGCACGCGCCCATCGTTATTCTCTGCCACCAAGATGTCCGGCTGCTTGAAGACCACCGCCCGACGCTTGATCAGCGCCTTAAGGAATTGCACAGCCGGCGCCCCAGATTGGGCACTAGCCGGAAATGCGGGCGGCGTAGCCCCTGGCAATCTGGCGCTGCGCATTACCGACCCGCATGGAAAAGACCAGCGAGCCGGGGACTTTCCACAGCGCGTCTATAGTCTCGACGAGAACTTCATCATCGTCCGGCGCGACTCGCGACTTGGTTTTTCGCACGACCTCAATGGCTTCCACTTCTACGGCGCGGACATCTGCCTGCACGCGGCGCAGATGGGATATTCGGCTTACGTCATCGACTTTCACCTTGAGCATCTGTCGCCCGGAAAAAAGGGCACCGACTTTGGCACCATGGAAGCCGCCTTTCGCCAGAAATGGGAGCGCGCCTTGTCGCCCCGCTGGATTCAAACGACCTGTAGTCTCATGCGTCTTAGCGGCGACCCCGTCGGCGGATTTTTCGGACGCTTAGCCAGCAAACCGTTCGCCAAGATCTCGCGCAGACTGCCCGGCGCGCGCGGCTGGTCGCAACACAAACCCAAAGCGGTCTGACGGATGAGCGATACACCGGCCGTTTCCCCGATCACAATGAGTGGCGCGGGTGCCCAGGGCCTGCTGCTGTTTTCAGGTTACGGCACAGCGCAAGCCCTATCGTTCGTGCGCAATGCCGTGATCGGTCATGCCCTTTCACCTGCGGACTTCGGTATTGCCGCCTCCATTACGCTGTTGCTGCAAATCGTCGAAACGCTCTCGGATCTCGGTTCAGACCGGTTGATCGTTCAGGCAGAAGACGGCGATAAGGAAGAATTCGTTGCCACAGCGCACACTGTTCTCGTTCTGCGCGGTATTCTGCTGAGCGCACTACTTCTGGCGGTTGGTCCTTGGGTTGCGCGCTTCTTTAACATTCCGCAAGCCGCAACGGCCTTCCAGATCGTCGCGCTCGTACCCTTCATCAAAGGCTTTCTGCATCTCGATTGCCGCCGGGCGCAGCGCCGCTTCGACAATCGCCCGCAGATGTACGCGGAGGTCATTCCGCAGGCTGTCGCACTAGCGGCAACTTTGCCAGCTCTCAAGGCGTCCGCGACCTTCGACGCCGTTGTTTGGCTGTCACTCGCCCAGGCTTTAGCGGGCGTTCTAATATCTCATCTGCTCTCCGAGCGCCGTTATCGCCTCGCGCTCAATCGCGACATGCTCACGCGCCAAATCTCTTTCGGCTGGCCCATTCTGCTCAGCGCACTGCCGCTGATAGCGGTCTACCAAGGCGACCGGCTCATCATTGGACGCTTGTCGGGCATGGAATCGCTCGCGGCATACACGGCATGCTTCATGTTGACCATGGTACCGGGCCTGCTCGCGGCGAAGGCCGGCCACGCACTCATGCTGCCGCTCTTTTCAGACGCTTTGCGGCGCGGACGCGCACTCGCCGGCCGTTTCAAGTTCATGGCGGAAGTCACGACGCTTGGGGCCGCCCTCTATCTCGTGTTCTTCATCATTGCCGGCGAGGCGTTGCTGCCGCTCGTGTTCGGCGCTCACTACAAGGGATTTGGCGCGGTCACGGCTTGGCTTGCAGCCATGTGGGCATTGCGCATGATCCAGGCAGTGCCGGGCATGGCACTCATGGCTTCAGGACATACCAAGCCGTTTCTCGTCGCCGGTCTTGTCCGGGCGTCTGTATTGCCATTCGCGCTTTGGACAGCAATTGACGGCGCTACGATTTCAACGATAGCGGCGATTGCCTTCTTCGGTGAATGTCTGTCGCTGTTTTATGTCGGCGCGCGCCTCGAAAGTCTCGAAGCGACAACAGGCCGCGTGTTGATGACGCGCGCCTTCTTTCTGCTGCCAGCCGCCCTTCTTGCGGTCCTCGCCCAGGGCGCTGCCGGCCAGGGCGCTGATGGAATGAGCCTATTGAAAATCGCCATCGCACTCGTTGCTTCTATGGCCGCCGTGATCGGCGTCGGCATCGCCGTCATGCCGAGTTTGCGCGCTCAGATCAGAATGCGGCTGAACTCGCAAACCTCAGTCACTGCTGGATAGTTTCAACCCGAAACAGCTTGCGGTGCGGCCCGCGAGGCGGTCTTGACCTTGTCTTCAAGAACCAGAGCATAGGCCGCCAACAAGCGCGCACGCTCGTTTTCCCACTTCAGTAAGGCGCGCGCACGGGCTCGGCCTTCTTCGGCAAGGGCTCCGGCCAAATCCGGATCGTCAAAAAGTTTCGCCATCTTGGCGGCAAGGTCTTTGGGATCGTTGTCTCGCGCATAAAGCGCTGCGTCGCCCGACGCTTTCTTGCATTCGATGAGATCGAACGACACGAACGGAATGCCGAGACTCATGTACTCGAACACCTTGTTCATCGAGATCTTGTCGTTGTAAGTATTCTTCGGATCGGGAATAACGCCGATGTCAAAAGCCGAGAATGCTTTAAGGAGCGGCTCGCCCGATTGGAATCCCGTGAATGTCACGTAGTCGTCGAGGCCTTTGGCGGTGCACCTGCGCTGCAGGTTCGGCAGTTCCGTTCCAGAGCCGACGATGGCGCATTGGATGTCGCGTCGTCCGTGCGTGTTGACGAGGTCGTCCATGGCGTCGATTAGGAGATCGACACCGTCCTGGGCACCCATAATGCCGACATAGCCGGCGAGATACTTGCGGCCATTCTTGAGATCTTGATTTGGCTCGACGCGCTTGAAGCGCGTGAGATCCGGCACCGAGCGCACGATGAAGACGCGATCCGGGTCCATCCCGCCGCGCCGGACGGCGATTTCCTTGAAGGTCTCGTTGGTGGCGATCGAAGCATCGGCCGTCTTGAAGGTCAACTTTTCAAGCCACAGAAGCAGCGTGTGGAAGCGGCCCTTCTTGTTGAACTTGGCTTCGAAGAGCTCGGGGTTGATGTCGTGGTGGTCAAATACGAAGCGCTTGCCGAAGAGATACTTCCAGAAACCGCCGATCAGGAACAGCAGATCCGGCGGATTGCACGCCTGGACGACGTCGAATCCGACCTTGAAATAGGCTTTAACGGAGAGCGCGAATTCCCAAGCCAAGGCCCAGCTATATTCAAGCGCATAACCCAGCGCGCCATCAGCCTCGAACGGCATGGGATGGCGGAACACATGAATGCCTTCGAGAACTTCATAGGATGCCGTGTACTTGCCGCCCGTCGGGCAAACAACGGAAACGGTATAGCCCGCCTCGTGTAAGGCGCACGCTTCCGTCCAGACGCGTCTATCCAGTGGAACCGTAAGGTTCTCGACAATGATCAATATGCCCGGCGAACGCGACACAACTCTACTCCCACCCACACATCAACCCGTGGCGGAGTTTGCCTGGGATAGGTAAAGGAAGGTTGGAGCCAATAGAGCAGCAATAACAATATGTTGTATCAAAATGAGACGCGACCCTGCTCTTGCGCCCGAATTCAATTTCTGAGATAACTTCAAAGGTTGATAAAGTCTTAAAACGATCCTTCGAGTTTGAGGTAGTTCAGCGTGTTCAAGCTTTCAGACCTCGTGCCGGCCAAGCCGCGCATCGACCTTGAGACCATCCGCGAAACCCTTCTCTACATCGAGAGCGATTGCCGCGAGAACGCGGGCCTCGAGCGCGTCGCCGCCGCTTTATCACAAGCCCTTGAGGAAATCGAACGGCTCGAGGCCTTGAACGGACCAAAACATAAAGCGGAACCGCTTTACGCGCACTTCGTGCCGGCAGGGTTCTAAGTATTCGCGAATTGAAAAGCGTCTGAAAAACAAAACGGCGGACCCAAGGTCCGCCGCTTTTTGTTTTCATGAGGACTGAGCCTCTCAGAACTTCACTTTCACACCGCCATAAACGGCAAACGGCTGAGATGGCGTCACGCTTCTCGGATCGGTTAACGTGATGCCCTGCGGCTCGGCCGCTTCCGTCGCCTCGACCGGATCGAAGAACGTGCCGTACAGCCCATAGCGCTTATCGAACAAATTCTTGATCGAGCCATAGATCTGAACATTCTCCGACACGTCGTATGAGGTTCTAAGATCAATGCGCGAATATCCCGCGAGCTTGGCGTTGTTGTTGGCTTCGTCGCCAAAGAAGAACTGGTCGCGAGGCGGCAAGCAAGTCGGAGCCGATTTTCCATTGCGGCGTCAGCCAATACTCGACACCAGCTTTAAAGCGATGTTTCGGAATACCCGGCAGATTGTCGCCGCTTTGCACGAAGTTGCAAGAGGCCGTGCCGGGATCCGTATCGGGACAGTCGGGTGCGCCCGGCGTGTTGGGAGCTGAAAGAATGAGATCAGTCTGGAACGTCGCATCGACAAGCGCGTAAGAGGCGAACACCGACAACCGCTCGTTTTGATATCCAATCGCTGCTTCGACGCCCTGGCGCAGCGTATCACCCGCGTTCAAGAAGAATCCGCGGCCCGTCGTCGTCGCGGCGACGTTCAAGATATCGTCGGTGTTGAGGGTGCGGAAATACCCGAGACTCCAGGTGATCTTCTGGCGATCCCAGGACTTGTGTTCGCCGCGCAGGCCCGCTTCCCAGCTGTGCGACACAACCTGCTTCAACGGCGGATCGTCTGTCAGAAAGCTTTCGATCAAGCACGGGTTGGTTGGTTCCGCGCAGCCAAGTTCAGCGGCCGTCGGCGCGCGATTAGCTTCCGAATATCCGCCATAGACTGAAAGCCCCGGCATGAACTTGTAGGTCGCGCCAATCATCGGATTGAAGCGCTCATACTTGTTTGTTGTGTTGAGCTCGGGGAAGTTGCCCGTGAGATCGGCGAGCTTGATCGTCGCGTGATTGTAGCGCCCGCCGACCGTCAATGCGAAATCGTCGGTGATATCCAGCGTATTCGAGAAGAAGATACCGTAATAGTCGTTCTCTGAAGTTAGGTTTCGCGGCTCCAAATCATCCGGCGCAACGACGATGATGCCCGACCCCGTCACAACGAAGCGATCGCCAATCGTTCCGAGTTCGCTCGACGTCTGATAGGCGACCTTGCCGTGATCATAGGCAACGCCCACGAGAAACTGGTTCGGGCGTCCAAAGAGGTTCGATTTTTCAACTGCCTGGGCGCTCGTGCCGTAACTCTTAGCGTCCTGAGTAATGCGTTCAAGAGAACCGAGTGGACCGTTGAACAAATCGGCGGAGACAGTGTTGCCATTGCCGTCTTCAACAACCTCTTCGACGCCATCCTCCGTCAAGCACAGAAGCCCGTCATTTGGACCACCATCCGCACACTCATCAACTTCCGACAAGTTGCCATCCAGCACGTTCTGCTTGAAGCGCCGGTAATACATCGAGAGCCGAAATGCGTCAGCGTCTCGGTCGCCTTCACACTGCCGCGCAGCGACGGCATCTGAACTTCGTATTCGGTATCCTGCGGGTTCGTGAAGGTGCGGCCGTAATCGAGTGCCAGAAGTTCAACCGGTGCTGCGGTTACGACACCTGCAAGGCTCTTGGCGCCATTGAAGCTGAAATGCAGTTCAACGTCGCTGCCTTTGAAGCCAACATCCGCGAACATGCGTTTGACTTCGGCCGCGGAGAAATCGCGGAAGCCATCTTCCTCGAGGTATTCGGCCGCGGCATAAGCGGCGAATGCGCCACTCTTGGCACCCGCTTCAGTGGCGATCTGCTTGCGCCCGAACGATCCCGCCATGGCATCAATGGTCGCACCCTGGAATTCGAAACCATCTTTCATGCCTGATACTGATCGCGCCGCCGATGGCATTGAGGCCGAACACCGGATTGTTGCCGACGACGGCCATGTTGCTGATGGCGATCGAGGGAATGGCATCGAAGTTCACCGTGTCGCCGAACGACTCGTTGATGCGGATGCCGTTCATATAAACTGCGAGAGCCTGCGAGCGCCCGCCGATGGGTGAGGCATCGAAGCCGCGATAGGAAACGTCGGTGCGAAAACCGCTGCCAGCGGTATCTGACAAAATAATACCAGGCACCTGCTGTTGCAGGACGTTTTGAACTTGCCCCGTCCCGTTGCGCGCAACATCTGCGGCTGAAACGATTCCGACAGCACCCGGCACCTTGTCGAGCGGGATTTCACTGCCAGCAATGGGCGAGATTTTGACAAGCGTCTCGCCCGCTGGCGGGCCACCAACAGGCGGCGGCAATTCTGCGGGCTGCGGTGCCGGTTCAGCAACTTGCTGTGGCTCTGGCGCGGGCTGCGCCTGCTGCACGGGTTTCGGCTTTGGCTTCGCCTGCACGATCACTGGCTGCGGTTCCGGCTCAACCGGCGGCGGCTTTTTCTTCACGACCTTTGGCGGCGAGGGTGGCGCATCAGGTAGTGTCGGCTCTGGCGCGGGGGACGGCTGGGTCTGAATGATTTCGACATCCGGCAATTTCTCTGCGTCGCCTGCCGTGGGGGCCGGTGTCTGACCTGCGGGCGGCGGCGTTGCGGCGGAAGGCTCAGTACCCTGAGCGGGCGGTGTTTCTGCTGCTGGAGCTGGCGCGGGCGTTGGCGCGGCGGTTCCCTTGTTGCCGGCGGCACCTGCTGCGGCGGGCACAGTCGTCGTCGAAGGTGTCGTAGTGGCAGCCGCAGGTGGCGGGGTCTGAGGCACGGTTGCCGGTGCCGCTGTTCCAGCAGCCGGGGCGGCCGGAGGCGGTGTGGCCGTGCCTTGTTCTTGTGCGTGAGCCGTTACCGCACCGGCCAGGAGAACGATGGTTCCCAGCGCAGCCCGCCAACTCGACGTAAGTCGTGACATTCAATTTCCCCAATTCCCCGAACTCTGCGACGACAGCTCTGGCCGCAGAAAGTGCCGAAGAACCGCGCCAAATAGCGCGATTCATCCCCGCCTGATCGTGTCCTTAACAGTGCCTCTCAGGTCAAGGGCAGAACTTCCCAATCTCGAAAAGGAAATAACCAATGCTATCGCCCTGTGGCCGCCTCGCCTCAGAACAGAGCTGAAACAGGAAAACAGCTTGTCAGCGCCGGGAAGAATTCCCGCTGCGGCGCGCTCACATTGCCGCCTTCATCATGTTGTGCCTACCAATTGAAAAATAGACTAAAAAACAGATCGACCAGGGCCACAATGTCCCGATATAACCTCACATAAATGTGCGGCTCTCACCCCTGTTATCGTGAGCGCAAAGCCGCTACATGCACGGTGCCATTCAACTCCAGCAATAAGTGAGTTCAAGCGTGTCCAATAGAGTTTCGGCCGCATGGCCGGTTGCTACGGCAGCGGTTTGTTTGATTGCAGCCTTCCCAGCCTACCGCCGAACCAGCCACAACAACGGCACCCGCGCCGGCCACTGCACCGGCGGCCACGGCGGCAGTGGCACCAGCATCATCAACGTCGCTCGAACTCAACAAGCTTGAAACGTATGACAAAGGCTGCCGCGCTTACATGGTTGTGAACAACACCTCTGACGTCACGTATCAGGCCTACAAACTCGATCTCGTGCTGTTCCAAGCAGACGGCATCATCGGCAAGCGCTTCGCGCTCGATCTGGCGCCGCTGAAGCCACAGAAAAAAACCGTCAAACTGTTCGAGCTCGATGGCGTTGGTTGCGACAAGATCGGCTCGTTCCTCATCAATGAAGTGATGGAATGCAAAGCGGACTCGGGCCCTATTGCCGATTGCTTGCAGCGCATGTCGACCTCAAGCCTCACGCCCGTGAAAATTTCTAAGTAAGAAGGAAGTGCGTTTTGGAAACTACCGTTGCGGGCGCTGCTCAAAATTTTTCTATGTACAGCATGATCTGGAATGCCGATCCGGTGGTCAAGGGCGTGATGCTCTTGCTCGCGATTGCATCGGTCATATGCTGGGCTATCATACTTGAGAAGACGTTCCGCCTGTTCGCGCTCAACCGCGGACTGCGCGACCTCGAAGCGATCGCGAAATCTCCAGCCGGCGCGCATGTGCAGAAGGGCCTTTCGCGTACGATTCTGTCCGCAGCCGAAGGCGAAGTGAGCGATGGCGCATCGCGCGGCGAAGTACGCACCGAAGTGCGTGCGCGCCTCGATAAGGCGATGCGCTCCTCGCTGAAAAGCTGAATTGCAGCGCATCGAAACTGGATTGCCGTTCCTGGCAACCGTCGGCTCGGCGGCACCCTTTGTCGGTTTGTTCGGTACGGTGTGGGGCATCATGAATTCGTTCACGGCCATCGCGCACCAGCAGGATACGAGCCTCGCAACAGTGGCGCCAGGTATCGCCGAAGCCTTATTTGCAACCGCACTCGGCCTCGCAGCCGCCATTCCCGCAGTCATGGCCTACAACCATTTCGCGGTGAAACTAGGACGCGCGGCGGCACGCGCAGGTACAGCGATCAGCGAACTCGCAAAACAGCTATCCCGGCCGGCACTGGACTCCGCCGCGAAAGCTGCCGTTGAACCAATCCGCGCCGGAAAGGTTTACTGAGATGGGTATGGGCGTACAATCAGCCGCGTACGACAGCGACGATGACGGCGGTTACAGGCCTGTCGCGGAAATCAACATCACGCCGATGGTCGATGTGATGCTCGTTCTGCTCATCATCTTCATGGTGGCCGCGCCGCTCATGGTGTCCGGCGTTCCGGTGCAGCTACCCAAGACATCCGCCGCAAAAGTCGGGCCAACCAAGAAGCCGATGGTCGTCACCCTGACGAGCGACGGGCGATTGCAAATCCGCGACGAATTCGTCACCCGCGAGCAGTTGATACCGCGCCTTCAATCGATGCGGAGCGCCGAAGGCGATGCCGTCGTATACGTGCGCGCCGACAGCAAGATCGCGTACGGCGATGTCATGTTGATTTTAGGTCAAGTGGGCGAGGCAGGCTTTGCCCGTGTGTCCTTGCTTTCAAACCGTCTGCAAACGTCCACCCCAACAGAGCCCTCGACGGGCCAAAAATAGGGTTTTACGCCGGCATGAATCACGCTCGTTCGATTGCTGTTGTCATGTCCTTGGTCGCGCATGGATCGTTTGCCTATGCTTTGACGCGTCACGTCAGCACCTCGACCGATTTCGCAGCCTTCGATGCCGGCTCGGGAGATGACAAATTCGTTGTCGAGCAGGGCATCGGCATCGACAACATCGTCAAGCTCGGCGACGACGTGCAGACCATTCGAACCGCGGAACTGACGCCGGTCGAGACATTGCCAACACCCGTCGAAGAGACCAAACCGGTCGAAGAACTGCAGCAGGCCATCACCTCTGTGTCAGAGAAGGCCGTCGAGGATAACATCGTCAAAACCGAAGAACCCGCACCTGAAATCAAGCCACTAGAAACCAAACCGGTCGAAGCCGTTGAACAACCCGTTCAAGTCGCGATCGCCAAGGACGCGAGTTCGGGCGGCGAACAGACGGGCGGCGATGCGTCCGCGCTTGCCGAGTATCGCGGCAAGCTCGTCAAGCTGTTCCAGGAATGCAAATTCCCGCCGAAGAAGCGTATCATCGGTAATGCCCAAGTTCGCGTTATCGTCGACGAACTCGGCAAAGTGGTCAACCGTGAGATCGTTAAAAGCTCGGGCGATCCCAAGGTCGATGAAGCGGCGCTTGCAAACGTTGATTATGCCTTGAGCGATTGCAAGGACGAGGGCTTGCCGAAGGCGCCCGAAGGGCTGACCGCGAGCGATCGGACCGTGATTCAAGGCTACAATTTCAAGTAAGCCAGCGCCTGATTAAGCCGCATCAGTATTCAACCTCAATGCTGAGCTTGTAAGTCAAATCGGGCGTATTCTCGTTCAAGCCGAACAGCACGCCTGAACCTATCGAAACCGAAAGTTCTTTGGCTTCGCCCTTTTCCCCATCAGCATCATCGGATAGGGACGTTGCAGCGCCTGCATGGACACGGCTGCCGCTATCCCCTTCACCCGGAAAGAATGTGTAATAGACAATCGGCCCGGCGCGATGCTGGTCGAGATCACCAAAGAGCGCACGGGCTTCACCCGGTGTGCCCGTGTTTCCCAACCGGTCGAATGTGCCATATGCCTCGAGTGCCACGCCCCAGTTGCGCGAGAATTCATATTCGAGCTGAGTGGCATAGCTGAAGTCCCATTTCTCATCGCGCACGAAGTCTTCGTTCCCGGGTTCCGCTTTGCCGCCCATGTATTTAACGAACATGAGATTGGCGATAAATGACCAGGGCCCGGTGTGCGCTTCAATGATGGGGCCAACATAGAATTCGGCCGGCGCCTCCATGTCGCCAACTGGGCTGCCGTATTCCATCAAAAGGCCGAGGCCGATACCCTCGTCCTTAGGTTTGACGAAAACCACGACGCCTTCAACGGCAACTTCGTCGAACTTCAGCGAGCCAAACCGGTTGGCATCAGCGAAGCTTGTTGGATCGTCCAATCGTTCTTGCTCAAATTCAACGCCCAAGCGCACCCGGAACCAATCGGTGATGCCGAGTTGTATTTCCAAAGCTTCGCGCTGCTTGATCACGGTATTGTCGTCGAGTTCCACGTCACCTGCCGCTCCAACCGCCGAACGGCGCCCTGCCTGCCCAGTCGACCAAGCATTTTGACTTTGGAATTCCAAATCCCCAGGACCCGACTCCAGATCCTTGACCTCAAATTGATTGACCGCCGGGCCGGCAAAGGCCGGTTGCGCCTGCAGGGTCATTGCCAGAATGATTCCGAGGCCAGCATTCGCGCCAGCGCGCCTATTCATCATCGCTTCCCGCCAAGAATATTTCTGTGCCACGTGAGTTGGAGCAGCTGCTCTTAGCAAAATTCCCGAAAATCCCAGGACAAAATCCCAAATATTCAGAGATGCAGGACGCGACCCTGGAACCATGTTGCCCAGAGGTCACAAATTCTGATCTCCAGGCATCGGATGAAGTCCTGCGCCGCATATAGCGAAATCAATGGGACACAGAGCCCTAAATTCAGTCGTTAATTAACTATCGATTAGCTCCTCGGCACTAGGCTCACAAGCTGCAAATAGGCTTTTAACGCCGGTCGGAACATGCTCAACGGGGCCTTCGGGAACTCGAAATCGAATTCGCTGATGAACGAGTACGCATCGTTGCTTGGCGATGCCGTGTTGCGTCATCGCGCCCGTATTGCCGAGCATTCGGCGCGCATCGAAGCCGAACTTGCCAGCAAAGTGAAGTCTGAATTCATTGCCAATATGAGCCATGAGCTGCGCACACCGCTCAACACCGTGATCGGTTTCTCAAAGCTCCTCGCCGAACACGAACGCAGAACTCTGCCGCAGCACGAAATCGTCGAATATGCCACGCTCATCCACGACGCTGCCGGTCACTTGCTGTCGGTTATCAATGACATTCTCGATATTTCCAAGATTCAAAGCGGCCGTTACACGCTCGATAGCCGCGAAATCAACGTCGAAGAAATCGTTCAAACCTCGATGAATTCGTTCCGGCTTATGGCAACCGAAGCCGGCGTTACGCTGACACCTGTCATTGCCATTGACTTGCCAGCCGTCCGCGGCGACGCGGTCAAGCTGCGCCAAATCTTCACCAATCTCATCTCCAACGCCATCAAATTCACACCGCGTGGCGGCATGGTCACGATCGAGGCGTTACGCATCAACAACGGCGGGATTGCCATCCTGGTTCGCGACACCGGCGTTGGCATGACACCGGAAGAAATTGCAATCGCCTTGACGCCTTTTGGTCAAGTCGATGGCGGCCGCTCGAGATGGCGCGAAGGCACAGGCCTTGGATTGCCGATCGCCAAAGCGCTGGTCGAACTCCATGGCGGCAAAATCGAGATTCGTTCAACCAAGGGCGAAGGCACGGAAGTCGCCATCGTTCTACCGTCCAGAAATTCAGTGTCGGCGGTACAAGACCACCAACTCTACAGTCATAACCGGGCAGCGTCCTAAACACGCTTCTGAAAAGGCATATCGATCATGCAGATGACAATTCCGGCAAATGATCGCGCACAGCGGCCTGGCGATTCGTCGATAGGCCGTATCGTCTCGGTCACAGGCTCCAAAGCCATCGTTCTGCTCGATGGCCAGCAAGAGGGCCGCGCGCGGTCATTGAACGACCGCCCGGAAATGGGCACGTTGCTTGCTGTCGATACCGCCAACACAATCGTGTTTGCAATTGTTTCTGCGCTCAGCGTGCCTGTCCCAGCGCAGCGCGAGGGCGATTTTGAAATTTGGATAGCGGAACTTGGTCTCGTCGGCGAACTCTGGAAGGGCGCCGACGGAAAGAAGCCTAACTTTAATCGAGGCGTCACCGTCTATCCGGCGCTCGGCGATCGCTGCCGGGTCGCGTCGAAGGCCGAACTTGAAGTGGCTTTCTGCGGCGACATGGACCGATCCGTGCGCGTTGGCAGCATTCGCCAGGACAGCTCCATCCCTGCCATGGTCAAAGTTGATGACCTGCTCGGCAAGCACTTTGCCATTCTCGGCACGACGGGCACCGGCAAATCCTGCACCACGGCGCTCATCTTGCGCGCAATCCTGGAAAAGAACCCCGCCGCCCACATCGTCTTGCTCGATCCTCATAACGAATACTCGACCGCCTTCCAGGAGTGGGCCGAAGTCATTTCACCCCGCAACATGCAGCTGCCCTACTGGCTCTTGAACTTCGAAGAGATCGTAGAAGTTCTCGTTGGCGACCCCAACCGTAAAGCAGAAATCGAAATACTCCAGGAACTCATTCCGATCGCCAAGAGCCGTTACAGCACCGGCCGCACGGCCGAGAGCAACAAGCTCCGTCGCGGCGTACTCGATGCCGCACGTTACACTGTCGATACCCCCGTTCCCTACCGTATTTCGGATCTCACCAGCCTCATCGACGAGCGCATGGGCAAACTTGAGAACAAGCGCGATCTCGCTCCCTACCGCATGTTGAAGAATCACATCGAAACCATCTCGCAGGATGGCCGCTACGGCTTCATGTTCGGCTCGTTGACGGTCTACGACGGCATGACCCAGGTTCTGAGCCGCATTTTCCGTGTACCCGTCAACAATAAGCCCATCACCATCCTAGAACTGACCGGCATCCCGACCGAAATCGTCAATGTCGTCGTGTCAGTTCTTTGCCGAATGACCTTTGATTTCGCACTGTGGAGCGAGGGGCAGGTCCCGGTCACGCTCGTTTGCGAAGAAGCCCATCGCTACGTCCCGGCCAATGCCGCGCTCGGCTTCGAGCCTTGCAAGCGCGCGATTGCCAAGATCGCAAAGGAAGGCCGCAAATACGGCGCGTCCCTTTGCATCGTCACGCAGCGTCCGGCGGAAATAGACCCAACCATCCTCTCACAGTGCAACACCGTATTCGCACTGCGCATGGCCAACGACAAGGACCAGGCGATCGTCCAATCGGCCGTTGCCGATACAGGCTCCGGCCTGTTGGAGTTCCTCCCCTCGCTCGGTCAGCGCGAAGCCATCGCCTTCGGTGACGGCATGTCGCTTCCGGTCCGCATTAAATTCGACGAACTGCCGAAGCATGCTCTGCCACGTTCCTCGACTGCGCGCTTTACGGAGAAGTGGCAGAAATCCATGGGCGACGAAGGGTTCTTGGAACAAGTCGTGGATCGCTGGCGTGCCTCGGGCCTCGGCTCGGGTGGTGACATGTCCCAGCAGGTCGGCCTGATGGCAGAAGCCATGGGCCTGACGGGCGGCGTCGAAGATTTACCGGCAACGCAAGACGAAGACATCGACGCCTACGCGCCGGCCGCAGCCAGCGAGCCGCCGCCTACGCGTCCCGCGGCAATGCCTGGGTTCCAGCCAGCGCCGGTTCAAGGGACCGCCGCGCGGCCTACCGGGCTCTTGCGTAAGGAAAGCAGCGTGCAAACGGGCGGCAGTCTCTATTCCCGGCCTTCCACAGCTGCAGAGCGGCGTACCCCTCTGGCTCAGACAGGGACCGATTCAGCCGCACCAGCGGCGTCGAACAACTCGCTGAAGTCGCTGCGCGACCGCTTGATGCGGCCACAAAACTGAGTGAATAGGGCCCCTCACGCACGAGCCGGCGCAGGCAAACATTCGCATTGGTGCCACAACTATTTGACAAGACTTTCGCGACAGCAAACGCTGTGAGCGCAGCCGCGATTCGGTTTGCGCCGTCCTGATGGCGAACATAGATTGATCGTACGGCAAGCGTCCGTGCGGGAGGAAACCCAAGACATGAGCGCCATATTTCCAGTGATACTGTCTGGCGGATCGGGCACGCGCCTTTGGCCACTGTCGCGCGCCATGTATCCGAAGCAGTTCATCCGGTTCTTCAACGGCCAATCGGCAACGTTCCTCGGGGCAACGCTTAGCAGGCTCAAGACCGACGCCGGTTTCGCCGAACCCATTCTCTTGTGCAACAACGACCACCGGTTTCTTATCCGCGAAGAAATCGAACGCGCCGGCATAAAGCCCCGCGCCATCGTACTTGAACCCGTTGCGCGCAACACGGCGCCGGCCATCGCCGTTGCGGCTCTTGCTGCTTTACGCGAAAATCCGGGCGCTATTCTCGCCGTCATGCCTTCCGATCATGTGGTCAAAGACGATGCCCGGTTTGTCGAAGGCATCCGGCGCGCCGCCAAAGTTGCCTCAACCGGCCGCCTCGTGCTGTTTGGCATCAAACCAACGGAGCCGCACACGGGCTATGGTTACATCCGCCAAGGCGCACCTCTCGAAGGATTTCAATGGCGGCGCCTATGCGGTCGAAGCTTTCTTCGAAAAGCCGGACTTGGCAACGGCCGAACAATATCTCGCCAAGGGCGGCTATTACTGGAACAGCGGTATCTTCGTTCTCAATGCTCGCACCTATCTTGAAGAAATTGCGCGACTAGAGCCGAAAATCCTCGAAGCAGCGCGCGGCGCCCTCGCGCAGGCTACAGAAGATCTCGGTTTCCTTCGCCTAGAGAAGACAACTTTTTCGTCTTCGCCGAGCATTTCCATCGACTATGCGGTGATGGAAAAGACGACAGCCGCAGCCATGCTCCCGCTCGACGTCGGCTGGAACGACGTCGGCTCATGGAGTTCGCTCTGGGAAATCGCACCACGCGACGACAAGGGCAATTACATTCACGGCGAGGCAGTTCTCGAAGACACGAGCGGCTGCTACGTACATTCGGAAAAGTCCATCGTAGCAACCATCGGCCTGCGCGATCTAGTCATTGTCGATACGCCGGATGCGTTGCTAGTCGCCGACAAAAGCCGCACCCAGGATGTTTCGAAAATCGTCCAGCGATTGAAGCTCTCAAACCGCAAGGAACAAGAGCAGCACCTGCGCAATTATCGGCCCTGGGGATACTTCGAAACGCTGAACATTGGGCCGCGCTTCCAAGTCAAACTGCTGCACGTCAAGCCCGGCGGCAAACTCTCCATGCAAATGCACCACCACCGCTCCGAACATTGGATCGTCGTCCAGGGCACCGCGAAGGTTGTCATCGGCGACATTGAAAAACTCGTGCGCGAGAACGAGAGCGTCTATATTTTTGCCACCCAATGGCACCGTCTTGAGAACCCAGGCAAGGTTCCGGTTGAAATCATCGAGGTCCAGATCGGCTCCTACCTCGGAGAAGACGACATCCATCGCACCGACGACATCTACCACAGGGCGCCGGAAGAGACGAAGTAGGCGCTGACGACCGGCCCAAGGCGGTCCAAGCCAAACGACAGCACCGCGTCCGGTACCGCGCTCGCGCCACCGCCCGAGTGCTAACGCGCCGTTAACGCGAATTTATCCTTTTTCAACCATGTTCCTGCCACCCGGCCGCGCGATGACCCTTGTGCGGCTGGTGTTGTAGCTGCGTAAGTGAGGGACTGTATGCGTATCAAACCGTCTGCGCGCGCTTTCAAAGCCGCCGCTCTGTTGGCTTTTGCCACCGTTCCCGCACTTTCCTCGTTATCAACGGCCGTCCAAGCCGATGCGCTCGCCCCAATTTGGACCGGCGCGTACATTGGCTTTCATGGCGGCGCAACCTGGGCCGACGTTGATATCGGCAATGCCGGCAGCTTCGATACTTCGGCAGCAACGGGCGGCGGGCACGCCGGGTTCAACCTCGGCTTCGGCAGCTTTGTTGCCGGTGTCGAAGGCGACTTGAATTACGACGGAGCCGAAACCGGATTCACAACATCGGGCGGCGGGCGCGGTACACTCAACGCCGACTGGAATACCTCACTGCGCGGCCGCATCGGCGTGCCCGTTGGGCCTGCACTCCTTTATGCCACCGCCGGCTTTGCGTGGACCGAAAAGACGATCACTTCAACCAGTGCCGCTGGCGTCACCAGTTCGACCAATCACACGTTCAATGGCGTCGTCTACGGCATCGGCGCGGAGTCCTATGTATTGCCGAACCTTTCGGTCCGCCTCGAAGCTTTGCGCTATGACTACGGCTCCGACGCACTTTCGTTCAGTGGTGCCGCGGCGGCGGCCCAAGATATCGACCCGGGCGACACCGTGGTGCGCGCTGGCGTGACGTTCCATTTGAACTGAAACCGTACTGTGGCGTGCATTATCTTGCAGGCCCAAACATGCCGCCTCACGCGAAAGCGTGCATCAGCTCGGCCAAACGCGGCTGCATCTTGTCTTTCTCCGACAAAATCGCTTCAGCGGGCGTGATGCCCCAACTAATGGCTAGCGCAGGATCATCCCACGCCAACCCCCTGTCGTGCGGCGGGGAATAATAGTCGGTCACTTTGTAGACGACTTCGGTATCGGGCTCGAGCGTCGCATAGCCGTGCGCGAAACCCTTGGGCACCAGAAGCTGCGACCAGTTTTCAGCCGACAGGATGGCCGCGACATGCTTACCAAAAGTCGGCGACGAACGCCGGATATCGACAGCAACATCGAGTATTGCTCCGCGCGTGCATCTAATCAACTTGTCCTGAGCCTTGGGCGGCGTTTGAAAATGCAGGCCGCGCACGGTGCCCTTGGTGCGCGATAAAGAATGATTGTCTTGCACGAACCTGAGATCAAATCCGGCAGCCGAAAGCGTCTGCTCGTTCCATGTTTCCGAGAAGAACCCCCGCTCGTCGCGGAAATTTTTAGGCGTGATCAAGACCACGTCCGCAATAGCCAATCGCTCAATTTTCATGCGCGCCGCGTCCCCCTTGTGATGTGCGCGGACGCCTAACTGGACCGTGGCGGTTCGCCGGGTCTCAGCGGCAGCACACGTCCAGATGTTTGCAGCGTTGGTGCCGGCGCTTTCTCGACGGAGAGCTTCTCGGCAGCCGTCGCAACTGGGGCCGCATCGTGAGTATCAGGCCCCGGCGCCTGATTACTCGCGGATTCGTTCCTTGCGTGAAAACGCCGCCAGCTCACGGGTACGAATGCCAGATAAACAATCGTCGACATCGCCAGTGTTTCGTAAGGATAAGTCAGAAGCATCGCAACATAGCTGATCGCCAAAATGAAGATCGGCAACACCCATTCCCGTCCCACCCGCTCGCCGAGTAGCTTGCCCGAGTAAGTCGGGATCGTCGATACCATCATGAACGCGATAAAGAGCGTATAGACGAGCACGAGTTTCAGCGCCCAAGCCGACTTCAACCAGTCGAGCCCCAGGTGATGAAGATAGACGGGCAACAGCACAACAATAGCGGCGGCGGGCGTTGGCATGCCGATGAAGAAATTGGATTGCCATCTCGGCTTGTCGTCGTCGATCGCGGCGTTGAACCGCGCGAGCCGCAGTGCCGACGCGAGAGAAAAGATCATGACGCAGATCCAGCCTGCGCTCTTGAGGTCGCCCAAGCCCCAGTTAAAGACGAGGAATGCAGGCGCCACGCCAAAGTTGACGAAGTCGGCTAAGCTATCCAACTCGGCTCCAAACCGGGACGAAGCTTTGAGGAGCCGCGCGACGCGCCCGTCGATCCCGTCTAGTGCCGCCGCAAACACAATAGCCGCGAGAGCCAGATCGTATCTGCCTTCGATGCCCATGCGGATCGACGTCAACCCGGCGCAAAGACCAAGTAACGTGAAAAAATTCGGCACCAGCATACGCACCGGAACCCGCGCGTGACGAAACAACGGCCGGCGTCGGCGTCTGCTCGTCTCTTCTTCAAGCGTTGGCAGGATGGGATCCATGGCACCCTCCTTCAATTGACTTAACCACTTCAATCATGCCCTGAGCGTCTCGCGCTCCGGCTCGTCAGACTTCAAGTCGGCAAACACCGTTTCGCCGCCGACGGCGCGCTGACCGACGCTCACGATGGCATTGCGGCCGGGCGGCAAAAAGACATCGACGCGCGAACCGAAACGAATAAGTCCAAATCTTTGACCCGCCGCCACATTATCACCCTCGCGCGAAAACGTTACGATGCGCCTCGCCACCAACCCTGCTATTTGCACGACGCCAATTTCCGCACCACCCGGCGTTTCAATCACGAGGGCCCGGCGTTCGTTCTCTTCGCTCGCCTTGTCGAGAGCTGCGTTCAAGAACGCGCCAGGAATATAGACCGAGCGCACGATCCGCCCTGTCACCGGCGAGCGGTTGATGTGCACATCGAAAACCGACAGGAATGTCGAAACGCGCACGCGCTCTTCCGGGCCAAGGCCGAGTTCCGGCGGCGGGCGCACCTTATCTATGGACGAAATTCGCCCGTCCGCCGCCGACACGACGAGACCGTCGCGCACCGGCGTCACGCGAGCGGGATCGCGGAAGAAGTAAACGATCCATGCCGTCAGTCCCGCCAGTAGCCAGCCGGCCGGCGGCCACAGCATGAAGAAGAGCAGTGTCGCGATTGCGCCGATCGCGACAAACTTGTGCCCGTCGGGATGCACTGGCGCGAGTGAATCAAAAATAGTTTCGAGAATGCCGTGGCGTTCCGACACTGAAGGCCTCCAAAATCCAATAACTCAGACGCGCTAAGGCTGCTTTGCCTCATCTTCGAAGGGCACAGCGACGAACCTCAGATCACCTTTGCCGTCTTCCACGCGCAAAAGCACGGCCTTCCGGCCGCTCTTTTTGACCTTCTCCACGCTTTTAGCCACATCCTCGGGCTTTGAGACGGTATCTTGCCCCGCTTCGACGATCACATCGCCGGCTTTGATACCCTTTTGGGCCGCTGCACTGCCGGGGTCCACGTCTTCGACAAGGACGCCCGAGATTTTCTGATCTAGGCCGTATTTCTTGCGCGCGTCGTCCGTGAGTTCCGTGAGTTTCATGCCGATGACCGGCGCGACAACCGGGCTTTCGCCTTGCGGCTTTTCTTCCACCTTCGCCGGCTTTGCATCGTCACCCTCGTCTTCTTCGAGCAGCCCCACCGCAATCTGCACTGTTTTCTTTTCACCCTTGCGCAAGACTTCGACGTCAATCGATTTTCCGATCGGGGTCTGCGCTACGATTTTTGGTAACCCGCGCATCGTCGTCACGTCTTTGCCATCGAACTTCAAAATCACATCGCCCAATTCCAGCCCGCCCTTTGCGGCCGGGCTATCGGGCGTCACGGCAGAGACGAGCGCACCGGTATTTTCCGGTACGCCTAGCGTTTCAGCTATGTCTTCGGTCACGGTTTGAATTTTGACGCCGAGCCAGCCGCGCCGCGTCTCTCCAAATTGCTTGAGTTGATCGATCACCGACACGACGGTGTCAGAGGGAACCGCGAAACCAATGCCGATCGAACCGCCTGTCGGCGAAATAATTGCCGTATTCACGCCGACCACGTCACCGTTCATGTTGAACAGCGGACCGCCGGAGTTGCCCTTGTTGATTGCCGCATCCGTCTGCAGGTAATCGTCGTAGGGGCCCGAATTGATGTCGCGGCTTTTTGCCGAGATAATGCCGACGGTCACCGAGCCGCCAAGCCCGAACGGATTGCCGATGGCCATGACCCAATCGCCGACTTCGAGATTGGCGGATGACCCGAATTTGACGTCGGCGAGCGGCTTTTTCGGCGTCACTTTGAGCAGCGCCAGATCGGCTTTAGCATCTTTGCCGATAACCTTATCGACCTTCAATTTCGAACCGTCGTGAAAATTGATGATGATCTCGTCGGCGCCATCGATCACATGATTATTGGTGACAATCAGGCCCTCTTTGCCGTCGATGACAAAACCCGATCCGAGCGATGAAACCTTGCGGTCCATGCGCGGGCCACCGCCGCGCTTGTTGAAGAAGTCGTCAAAGAACTCTTCGAACGGCGAACCCTTGGGCACCTTGGGTAACGGCACCCCTTGCGGGCCCTTGACCGTTTGCGAGGTCGAGATGTTGACCACGGCGTCGGAGAGCTTCTTGGCCAGCGGCGCGACCGAGGTCGGCCCATTCTGGGCAAGAGCCGGAGCGATTGCGGGTCCGGCAATCAGAAGAAAAGCGCTCACCGCAAACGGCAGCCGGGCAACGAACCTCATGCACGAACTCCTATCTTGGCCCCAGTATCCCGGGCTGGCATTCAAACCGGGCCGTTCTCAGACCGTTCATTGAAACGATTAGGCCTCGGTGCCCAAAACCGTCAATCGGAAACAAACGCCAGCTTGCGCACCATTTAGCACCCCTCAGGCAAAGAGCGCCATTCGCCTGCCGACCAGACGCTAACCCCGTGTCAACCAGACCAGAAACAAGCCAATGGCTACCATGCCCCATGCGGCTGCCTGAAGTTGGCGGCCCTCGAGTTGACTCATCTCCCGCACCATGCGCCGGGCAAAGTCAGGCGCGAGTGCCCACAACATCCCTTCGAGAACGATGGCAATACCAAGGCCCGCGATTAAGTCCGTCATCGCGCAGCAGGTGCCGCGCCGGCTGCCGGAGCTGGCGCCCCCCGACGGCCCATAGGGTCTTCGAAATAGCGAAAGAACTCGCTATCAGGCGAGAGCAGCATGCGCGTATCGCCGGGCTTGATAGCCTCTTTATATGCCTGCATCGAGCGGTAAAAGCGGAAGAAATCCTGATCCTTGCCGAACGCTTCGGCAAAGATACGGTTACGTTCGCCTTCGCCTTCACCGCGGATCTGGTCGGACTTCCGCGTGGCTTCAGCCTTGATGACCGTCACTTCGCGTTCGGCATTGGCGCTGATGCGGTTTTTCTCGGCTTCGCCTTGCGCCCGTAGCTCTGTTGCTTCGCGTACGCGATCCGCTTTCATGCGATCGAACACCTTGACGAGATTTTCCTGCGGCAAGTCTGCCCGCTTGATGCGAACATCGACAACTTCGAGCCCGTAGTCTCGACCTTCCTTGTTCACCTGCGCCGCAATCAACTTCATCAGGCTTTCGCGCTTGTCTTTCACGACTTCCTGAAGTGTCGCCGAACCCAGAACGCGGCGGATTTCCGACTCAATAAGCGGGCCAACGACCTGTTTCGCACGCTCTTCCGAGCGAACGTTTTGATAGAACTTCAGCGGATCTGTGATGCGGTAGCGCGCATAGGCATCGACGATCAAGCGCTGTTGGTCGGCCGCCGACACTTCCTGTTCGCTGGTGTCGAGATCGAGGATGCGCTTGTCGAAATAGTCAACCGTATCCAGCACCGGAATTTTCCAATAGAGCCCCGGCGTTTGAATAACCTGTTGCGGTTTGCCGAAGCGCAGAACCAAGGCTTGTTCGTTCTGATGCACAATGAAAGCCGACGAGTAGAGGCCGAAACCCAATACGCCGAGCAGGATGGCCATGAAGGCTAAAAACGCGCGCATTATGGCTGTCCTCCGTCCGTCTTCTTTTTCTGCAGCTGATCGAGCGGCAGGAACGGCACCACACCCTGCCCGCCCTTGCTGTCGAGTATGATTTTATCTGTGCCGGTCAGAACTTTTTCCTGCATTTCGAGGAACAGGCGGTCGCGCGTGACTTCGGGCGCTTTCCTATACTCCTCGTAAACCGCGAGGAAGCGCGACGCTTGTCCGGTTGCTTCAGCGATTGTTTGTTCGCGGAAACCTTCGGCGCCGGCGAGAATGCGATCCGCTTCGCCCTTGGCTTGAGGCACGATCTGATCGGCGTAGGTCTGCGCTTCCTTGATGAAGCGCTCTTTATCCTGCCCCGCTGCCGCCACGTCGCGGAATGAAGCGATGACTTGTGCGGGCGGATCGACTTCCTTCAACTGTACCTGATCGATTTTGATCCCCGACTTGTAGGAATTCAGGATCGTTTGCATCAGCTTCTGCACGTCTTCCTGAGCCTTCTGCCGTCCGCCCGTCAGCAACGGTTGCAGTGCCGACTGGCCGACGACTTCGCGCATGGCGCTTTCCGCCACTTCGCGCACTGTGGTTTCGGGTTGTGCGATATTGAAAAGATACTGTTCAACGCCGGTTTGTCCGGTGTCGGGATCGACTTCGGTGTTGATGCGCCAAAAGACGACAAAACGCACATCGATGACGCTGCCGTCGCCCGTCAGCATCAAGCCGCTATCGGGGCCGCCGGGTGTCGTTGAACGCGGACCGCCGCGCCCCGCGCCGACTTCAATGGTGCGCTGCTGCGTGACTTTAGGCAGGCGCACTTCTTCGATTGGGTAAGGCAGACGGAAATGCAATCCCGAACCTTCCCAGCGATCGAACTTGCCGAACCGGAGAACGATGCCCTGCTCGTCCGGGTTCACGCGGAAAAAGAAGCCGTAATAGACGAGGCTCGCCAAGAGCAGCATGCTGATGAGGAACATGAACGAGCGCGGCACGCCCTCGCCCGATCCGCCGCCCGGACCACCGCCGCCACCGCCGCCGCGAATGACCTTTTTGACCCGGTCCTGGCCGCGCCGCAAAATTTCGTCGAGGTCGGGCGGTTGATTGCCGCCGCCGCCGCCCCCGCCTTGGCCCCAGGGTCCGCCGCCATTACCGCCGCTTCCCTTGCGGCCGCCGCCACCTTGATTGCTCCAGGGCATATTGTTTTTCGCCTCATATTCGTTGATTGGGTTGGTTGATTGACGTGATCGTTGCTTAGTCCGCCCGGCCGCCGGACCGAGGTCCGCGCCCAGCGTCGAAACTTGTGTTGGAATCCGCGGAGACCAATCTTGACCCGCAACGCTTCCTCGAAAAACCGATTATTCATCGCTCGCTTATAGGCCAGGGGTGGGGGCGGCGCAAATTTCAAACGGGGCGGCCCTCAACCACCCTCGACCCAAGGCAAATAGTGCGGTTTCCGGCCCAAACAAGAGGCCGTTTCGCGCCGGACCAATTAACCTTGCTCTGCCGGGTTTCGCTCAAGGACGATGAGCGTCGCCGGGTGCGCGTCGCGCTCGCCTTGGGGCAGCGCCTCACGCGAGACTTCGCGCCACTCTTCCAATGGCAAATCAGGAAAATGCCGGTCGCCATCGGGGCTCGCGTGCACCCGGGTCAGATAGATCCGGTCTGCGGCGGGGAGCGCAATGTTGTAGATATCGGCACCGCCGATGACCATGATCTCATCGGCCCCGCGCGTGCGCGCCATGACCCGCGCAAGTGTCAAGGCGTCGGCCACGCTATCAGCCACAGAAACGCCTGCTGCTTCAAAATGGGGGTCGCGCGTCACCACGATATTGTCGCGGCCGTCGAGCGGTTTGCCGATGGATTGGAACGTGCGCCGCCCCATGATGATGGGCTTGCCCATCGTTAAACGCCGGAATGTTTTCAAATCCGACGACAGCCGCCACGGCAGCCCGCCGTCTTTTCCGATGACGCCATTTTCAGCAACGGCGACGATGAGGGAGAGGATCAACTTCGATCTAACCTTTGGATTCCGCATTCGGTTGGCTTAGCAGGAGTCGGGGTTGGTTGCCTTTGGAACTGTATACCGCAATTTTTCTGAATAGAGGCTTTCTCAAGCGCTTCAAACTCGCCTTTCAAGCGTGCCAGCTCTGCGGTGTTTTGATCGTTGCCACTAACTAGAATTGCAGCCGGCGAAAATATGATGACCGCCGCCGCCTTGCGATCATGATCGTTCTGGCCTTCTGATCTTGCAACTCCTGAAGTATCGCCACCCGTGCCGAAATAGTTGGGTTTCTTCTCCGAGTTGCTGGACACGAATAGCTTTGGTACTCAGCGGCGGAAACATAGCTGCGCCGTCACATTGGCCGAGCTTGAACGCAGCCACCCAGCGCACGACAGCTAACGCAACAAAATTCTAAGTATCGGTCTGCCGGTTCAAGCTCCCCTGGAGACCATATCGCGCCCCAAATTGCTCATCTAAGAGGACAAACCGAGCGGGATGCACCACGCAACCATTCGAATTGAATTGTGGGACGTCAGCCCAGACTACCATCGAGCAATATTATACTTCATGTTGCATCCTAAACCGCCACAGGCGCCGAGATATGCGGGTGGGGATCATACCCTTCCAGCCGGAAATGCTCGAATTTAAAGTCAAAAATTGAGGAAACAGCCGGATCGATATGCATCTGCGGCAGCGCGTCTTGGCGCCCGCGACAGCTGCAAATCCGCTTGCTCCTAGGTGGTTCAAATAGAGGTGCGCGTCGCCAAAGGTGTGGACAAAATCGCCCGGTTTCAGCCCCGTCACCTGCGCCATCATCATGGTCAAAAGCGCATAGCTCGCGATGTTGAACGGCACCCCGAGGAAGATATCGGCCGAGCGCTGATAGAGCTGGCACGAGAGCTTGCCGTCCGCGACGTAGAACTGAAACAGACAATGGCACGGCGCAAGCGCCATCTTCGGAATGTCGGCCGGGTTCCAAGCTGAGATGATCAAGCGGCGCGAATCCGGATTGCGCTTGAGCTCCGCCATCAAATCGGAAATCTGATCGATCGCCTTGCCGTCAGGAGTGGCCCAACTGCGCCATTGCCGGCCGTAGACGGGCCCGAGATCGCCCTTCGCATCGGCCCACTCGTCCCAGATGCGCACGCCATTCTCTTTGAGATAGCCAACATTCGTATCACCCGCCAGAAACCAAATCAGCTCGTGAATGATCGACTTCACATGCAGCTTCTTGGTCGTGACCAGCGGGAAGCCCTTTGACAAATCAAAACGCATCTGATGGCCGAAGACGCTCAGCGTCCCCGTGCCCGTGCGATCCATCTTCCTGGTGCCTTCCGTGCGCACCCGGCGCAGGAGATCGAGATATTGTTCCATGGTTCCTGATTAACCCAATTCCTTGACCCAAACACCCCTTGTCAGGGCCGGACCCTTTTCATCCCGATCCAAATCCGGCACCCGTGAAATTGGCCAGAGCCACAACTATCGTCCCATTGTATAGGGCGTGGCAGATCATCGGCGGCAATAGACTGCCCGTGCGCTCGCGCAGCCAGCCGAGATAAAGCCCGATTAGAAAAATCGCCGCCAATCCATAAAGCGAATATTGCATGTGCAGCGCCGACCAGAGCGCTGCCGTCACAATCATCGTGCCAGTGAGTCGGAGCCGCGTGTCCCGCAACACCCCAAACAGAAGCCCTCGAAAAAGCAGCTCTTCCGCAATCGGCGCGCCAACGGCCGCCCCGATCAGCAGTGCCCACCACACCCGCGTTTGCGCCATATCGGCAAACGGTTTGACGTCGCTGACGAACGCCTGCCGGTCGAAGACATAAACAATTGACCCGAAAGTCAGCATGATCAGAAAAAGCGCAAGCGTGCTCGCGGCAATCACCCAAAGCGCGCGCCTTGGCCATGCCATTGGCAGCAATGCACGTCCCGGCCGCGCGAAATACGGAGCAACCGCAAGTGTCAATAAAATCGACGAAAGCTGAAATCCGACCAGAAATACGGAGAGCTGTGCTGCATTCAAAGCTTCAGTCGCACCGGCCGGCCGGGCACCGGGCTGGTCCGCTCCAACCCAAATTTCAAATGCGCGCGCGGCCAGCGTCCCGCCGCCGGCCCCAAGTGCCAGAATGACGAGCGCGGCCGTAATCGCACCAATCGCCTCTTTCCAGGACCGGCGAACGTCCGGCTCGACGCTCGTATCCCTGACCGGCGTTTGACCGTCATCGAACTCGCTCATGCACTCTTTTTGCCCGCCTCGTGACGCTTTGCCGCTCACAGGAGAGTACCTTTGAGCCTTTCGCAACACACTTTGATGCAAGCCCCTCGTAAGAAGCCTTTTTTTTGGTCGAAGTGATCATTATATTGAAACTGCCGGATTCGTCCGGCTATGGCGATAAACGCGGTCGTAATAAGCCATTCGGACCCGGGGGCGGTACCCGGCGCCTCCACCATTCTTTCTTGTTATGGGGGCGAACTAGGATCGACGAGGGTGTAAAGGATTTAGCTTTTTCCCGGCATGATACCGCCGTTATCGGGTCATTCAGAGTAGTTGCAAATGACAACTATGCTGAGGTTGCTCTCGCTGCGTAATGCGGCGCGAATAGCCTGAACCTCAAGTCCTTGCTCCTAGCCGGGTAAGGCGCGGTCCGGAGGGCACCGGGCAACAGAAGCCCTCCACTTCCCTTCTCAGAGAGTTTATGCTCTTTGACACGCGGCACTTACGAAACTTAGTCGATGGCGACTTGGTGATGGCGACTGGGCAATGGCGACGGGGCCGATGATCGATTACGACGCACTTCAGCAAGACGCGCTGCGCGGCATCGTCCGCGCTGCCCTCCAGCAGATCGCCAAGACCGGCCTTCCAGGCGAACATCATTTCTACATTTCATTTCTGACCCACGGCCCAGGCGTCGTCGTTTCCAAGCGGCTCAGGGAAAAATATCCGCACGAGATGACCATCGTGCTGCAACACCGCTTCTGGGACCTCCTCGTTTCCGACGAGCGCTTTGAAGTCAAATTGACGTTCGACGGCATTCCGGAACGCCTCGTCGTTCCTTATGCGGCCATCAAAGTTTTTATCGACCCGAGCGTGCACTTCGGACTGCAATTCGAGGAAGCCGCCGACAATCGCGACACGCCCGCGCCGCGCCGCTCTCTTACGATGGATGCGGCTTACGACGCTGTCGGAGACGTACGCGGAGATTCCCCGCGCGCCACGCTGACCAAAAAACCGCGCGCGCCACGCAAGGCTAAACCGGATAAAGATGCGCTGGAAGCCGCGCGCCGGGACAACGAGCCGGTGTTTACGCCACCGCAGCCTGAACCCGCTTCGGCCGCCGCCCCTCAGGGTGCCAACTCTGACGATAAATCGGCTGAAGCCGATAAACCCGCCGCCGAACCCGCAGGTGCCAAAATCCTGAGCCTCGATCAGTTCAGGAAGAAGTAAAAGCTAAACCAATACGCGCGAACAAATTTAGGTCAGCGCCGAAACATGTGCTGGCTGCGTCGACTCAGCCCGTCGACCGCTCAACCACCGCTTCCGGGATTTTGCGCTCCTTGACGTCGTCGATGCGCTTGAAGTTCAATTCAAGCTTGCCATCCTTAAGCTCCGAGCATTCAACGCCCGCAACAAACGGATCGCTGGCCTCGATCTGTGCCTCAACCTTGCACACTTCAGCATTGGCCATTGGCTTGACGTGGACGCCGCTATCGCCATTCGGCATGGCAAGCGTCACGATCATGACGATGATTTTGGGTCCCATGCGTGGTCCTCGTTTCGAGTTGCACCCAAAGCCGCGAAAGCGGCCCGGGTTGACGCACACAAAATATGGAAACGCCTGAACTACCCGCAGGCCAGTTTGGCTTGACCGGCGCGAAACACCCCCCGGTGCCTCAAAACCCGATTTTCTACGCGCCAAACCGACTCAACTTCAAAAGCTTACCAAGACAACGATCTAAAAGCGGCAATATTCTGATGTGGTTAGGCTCTAAGGTTCTACAATTGGCATTGTATCGCGCCGCGCCCTGGTGATTCTACAGCGCCGCCGCCGCTCGCACTGCATTAAATCCCGTGCTATCGGCTCAATGAACAGACCCACACACCATCAAGGCAAGCGATGACAAAGACCCGCACCGAAACCGACACCTTCGGCCCCATCGAAGTCGATGCCTCCCGCTATTGGGGTGCTCAGGCTGAGCGCAGCCTCGGCAATTTCAAGATCGGCTGGGAGAAGCAGCCCGCTTCCATCATCCGGGCGCTCGGCATCGTCAAACGCGCCGCCGCCGAAGCCAATATGAGCCTTGGCAAGCTCGACAAAAAAATCGGCGAGACGATCATCAAGGCGGCGCAGGAGGTCATCGACGGCAAACTCGACGCTCACTTCCCGCTCGTTGTCTGGCAAACAGGCTCTGGCACGCAATCGAATATGAACGCCAACGAGGTGATCTCAAACCGCGCCATCGAAATGCTGGGCGGCGAGATGGGATCAAAAAAGCCCGTGCACCCGAACGACCACGTCAACATGAGTCAATCCTCAAACGACACGTTCCCAACCGCCATGCACATCGCCTGCGCAGAGCAGATGACGCACGAATTGATGCCGGCGCTGGCGCATCTCGAGACGGCGTTGAAGAAAAAGGCCGCAACCTTTGATCACATCATCAAGATCGGCCGCACCCATACGCAGGACGCGACGCCGTTGACGCTCGGCCAGGAGTTCGGCGGCTATGTGGCGCAGGTGTCCTCCGCCAATCACCGGCTGAAGCAGACGCTCGGCGGCCTGTACGAACTGGCCCAAGGCGGCACGGCTGTTGGAACCGGGCTCAGCGCGCCCAAAGGTTTTGCCGAAAAGGTTGCCGAGCGCATCGCGGCGATCACGCATCTACCGTTTGTCACGGCACCCAATAAGTTCGAGGCGCTGGCCGCACACGACGCCATGGTGTTTGCCCACGGCGCCATCAATGCCGCGGCAGCCGCCCTGTTCAAGATCGCTAACGACATCCGCTTCCTCGGCAGCGGTCCACGTTCGGGCCTCGGCGAACTCGCGTTGCCTGAAAACGAACCCGGTTCCTCGATAATGCCGGGTAAGGTCAACCCGACGCAGTGCGAGGCCTTGACCCAGGTCTGCGCCCACATTTTCGGCAACAACGCGGCCATCACGTTCGCCGGCAGCCAAGGCCACTTCGAGCTGAACGTCTACAATCCCGTCATGGCCTACAACTTCCTTCAATCCGTGCGCCTGCTTGCAGATGCCGCCGTCTCGTTCACCGATAACTGCGTCGTTGGCATCGAGCCGCGCTTGGACAACATCGCCAAAGGCCTCGCCAATTCGCTAATGCTGGTCACGCCGCTCAAAGAAAAATACGGCTACGACCGCGCCGCGAAAATCGCCAAGACCGCGCATAAGAATGGCACGACTCTGCGCGAAGAAGCCATTAAGGACGGCATCCCAGCGGAAGACTTCGATCGCATAGTGCGCCCTGAAAAAATGATCGGACCTGATCCGGCTTAAACCGCGATTGATTTATCCGGAATGCGAGCTATTATGCGCATAGGTAATGCGCATAAATCATGAGGATCATGCCCATGCCGGAAAAGACCGCGCGAAAGAAGTCCGTCAATCTTTCCATAGACGCGAAGCTTGCCGCCGAGGCAAAGGACGCCGGTACCAACCTGTCGGCTGTGCTGGAAAAGGCACTCCAAGAACAGCTGCGCGAGCAGCGCTGGCAAAAGTGGCTGAAGGACAACGAAAAGGCAATTGACACCAGCAATGACGAGCTGAAACGCAACGGCATGTGGTACACGCCAGACTGGAATGCAAAGTGAAGCGTTTCGATATCTGCCCGGCACGGGGGCTGGGCGTCAGAGGCAACGAACGTCTCGTCGTAATCTTGCAGCATGAACACTTTGCAAGACTTGACACGATCATTGTGGCACCTCTTTACCCCGCACGCGATCTTCCAGAAATAGAGGGCTTGCGGCCAGTGATCAAACTCGGAAGAATTAACTACGTCATTGCAATCGACCGGCTTGTCGCAATTCCGAAGGCCCAATTGGCCGCGCCGGTAGGGAGCGCCGAAACTCTGCGATTTGAATTGTTGAGGGCCTCAGACCGCCTGTTCTCGGGATATTGACCCATGACCTCTAACATCATCAACCTCAACAAGGCCCGCAAAGCCAAGGATCGCGCAGATGAGGAAAAGCGCGCGGAAGAAAACCGCGCCAAATTCGGCCGCACCAAAATCGAGCGCACGAAGGACGAGGACGAACGCGCTCGCCGTGACACTCTCCTCGACGGCGCCAAAATAGAGAAAGGCGGCGCCGATACCGATCTCGACCCCGGAACGGTCTCGTGAGCCGACCCGTCAAGCGCTCCTTCTCGATCAAAGGGCACCGCACATCAATTTCGCTCGAAGCTGAATTCTGGGAAGCCTTGAAGGAGGCGGCTCAAGAGGATCGGCTGGCCCTCGCCGCTCTCATCGATCAAATTGATCGCGAACGCGGATCGTCCGGCCTCTCAAGTGCCGTCAGGATCTGGCTGCTGCGGCGCTACAAAGCACGCAACTCATCCCGCACCGGCTAAGGCCAGCCACCCAGCGCTTTATTGAGCTCGTCCGATGTTGTCCGGCGCGGGCGTTCTGCCGGGCGCACCGGTCGTGGCCGCGGCTGGACAGCGCGAACAGGCGGCGGCGCCGAAACCACCGGCGCTTCCGATTGGGGCACGATTGCCTCAACAGGCGGGCCGGCCGCAGGCACATCAGGCTGTCCCGCCGCCGACTCGACCGCTGGCACGGGAACGGGCGCTGGCACTTTGGCCGGGCCTTGCGTGGAGCCAGGGACCTCAGGCGTTGCCACGGGTGTGGACGCCGTGTCCTCAGGTGCTGTGTTCACTGTCTGACCGTCCACTGGCGCAGGATCAGGCTCTGGAATAACCGGCGGCATTATCTCAACAGGAACTGACTTTTGCGCTCTAGCCGCTGCGGCTGCGGCAGCTGCAGCAGCGGCGGCCTTAACGCGTTCCGCTTCCAACGCCTTGCGCCGCTCAAGCTCCTGCTTGGCGCGCTCCTCGTCGCGGCGGCGCAGAACTTCCAATTCCTCGACCTTGCGTTCCATTTGCCGGACCGAGAGCTCGCGCTGCAATTCGCTGGCATCTATGGCAACGGCCAGTTGCGTCAGGTTGTCGAGTTTACCGGTGTAGACGACAACGACAGGCGGCAGCGGTCCTTTGGCAGGCGCCTTCCAATCGGCCGGGGCCTCGGGCGGCGGCGGCATCGCGGCAGCAAGCGCTGTCACCTGCCACACGCTATCGACAGCAAGTGACGCCAAGCGCACGACGGTCGAAACGCGTGCCTTTCCTTGAGATGCCTCGATCACATACGGATCGAGCTTGAGGTCGCCGCCGGCAATCGTAATCGGAATCTGGCGCGTGCCGTTTTCAACGCGCGCGGACGCGATTGCCTCCGTCAAAGCGGGTGTGATGACGCTCGCGTCATTGGCGATGTCGCCCGAGAAGACCGAGTCACTTGCGTCCGAAACGACAACCGGCGCGGGGCCCGGATGGTGCGCCGCGTTGAGAGCGACAACTCCGCTCCCGTTCAAGCCGGAAACGAGAGAAGCCGGGCTCAACGATCGTCCTGTCACGTTAAACTCGAGTGCGGCCATCCCTTCTGCCGCTTTGCTCAGCGCCGACAAATCCGCGCCGAGCTTGAACTTTCCGTCGAGCGACACGCCGCCCGTATCTTGTTTGAAGTCAGCCGTTGCCGTCAGCGTGCCACCCGCCGCGCGGCCACTGAATTCCGTCAAAGAAATTTTTCCCGGCGCAAGTTTTGCCTTGATAGTGCTGTCGCGAATTCCAAGCACCTCGGTCAGCATCACCGCACCGCTGCGTAAGGTAATGTCGCCCGACACGTGGCCAAGCGTATCGAACTCAAAAGCGGCTTCGGGCCAAACCGGCTCAAATTGTTCGGTCCCGGCGCTGACGTCCACGCCGGGGCTGGCGCGCCCGGTCATCCAACCGAGTAATCCTGCAACCGTCAGCCGGTCTGCGGCAATGTCTGCCGAAACTTTGAAGTTGTCGCCGGGTTGCTGGGAAATCGTCGCCCGTCCGGTCAGGCGGCTCTCGCCTGCCTTCAAACCTTGGGACGCCAGTTCAATGATCCCGCCCTTGGCAGAGATTTCGACCTCGCCCGCTAACGCTGTGCCGGAAAGTCCGCCGGGTGCCGGAAGCCCCGCCAACGCCAAAATTTCGCGCGCGTCGCGGCCGCTGAGGGCAACCCGTCCACCGAAGTCCGTATCGCCCGCCTCCGGCATCTGGACCGTGCCGTTCATCGTCAATTCAAGACCCTCCGACCTCAGGTCGATGAGCGCCGCACTATGCTCGGCGAGTTTCCCCGATACGGCGAGCGTCGTTTCAACCGGCCGCGCCTCTGCGCCATCGAACTGTTTCCGCGAAACGCGCATGAGGCTCAAAACCGTACCGAGATCCTGCGATTTGAGGGCGGCACTGATATGACTGGGCGACGTGCGCCATGTTTTGAAACCTGCGTCGAATTCGGCGCGGCCCGCGATGTGCGCGCCATTGACTATTCCGTCGAAGGTCACGTCTGTCGCGGCTTTGGATCTGACGCCAAGTTTGACCAACCCCGCCACCTTTGCCGAAGTCACGGCTGCCGTGCGCTCATCAGACAGGAGTTTCGATACGGCAAAAAGTTCTGTAGCGTCTTTCACTGCCTCGCGGGACTGCGCGTCCAGCTCGTAGCTGATCATACCTTCAGGCTGATCCGCTGAAGTCTTGACGCGGCCCGAAGCAACGACCGACAATCCGCCGGTCGTCTGAAACTTTGCCGACGGAATTCGCAGTACGCCGTCCTCTTGCACGACCGAGGCATCGACGTTGCGGTAGATTTTGCCCGCGTGCTTCAGTTCGCCCGTGGTGATGCGCACCGAAAGATCCGACGTGCGTGCATCTCAGCATCGGCGGCCGCGGCTGGTGCGGCGCCAGCCTCATCCGGCCAAACCAAATGCTTTCAAGAGTTCGCGTTCGACCTTGCAGCGCTTCGTTCAGGGAAAAAGCTCACAGTATCGAGTTTGGAGCTTTCCAGCCGGACGTCGATCCGGCGCCTTGTCCTTGTCGTTGATTTTGAGTTCGCCAGAGAGCGAATGGCCCGCAATTTCGGCTTTTGCGTCCGTCAGCTCGACCTGATTTTCTCCGGCAACAAGGCGCCCTGCGATCCAGAACGGCCCTTCGGCCTTGAGATCGATGTTTGCCCCCGATTTTTGCATCCAGGTTTGCAACCGCGCGAGATTGGCGCCGCGCACCAAGCCTTCGCCATCAAAAGTTCTGCTGCCAGCGTCGCCCTTAATCTCGCCCGATAGCTCGAAGCGCGCGCCGCCTGGAAGGCCGCCCTTCATGTCCTTGATTTTCATGACGCCGCCAACGCGCTCGGCATCGATTTTCAAACCGCCGGCAACTTCGCCGCCGAGCTTGACCTGTTCGAGATCGATTTTGGCACTCGCGGCACCATCGCCGGCGAGCGACTGAAGCATGTGCGAGCCCCAGCTGGCGCACCTTGACGAATGTTGCGCCTTGTCCACCTCCTGTCCGCCGGAGCCCGCGAGAAAATCGAGATCCAGCCACTTCGCGTTCAACGCCGCGTCAAAGCGCGGTTCTTTCGCCCACACGGCCGACGCCTTGCCGGAAATCACCTGCGGTTCGGCCGCGTTGACAACGTCGAGCGTCACCTCGTCAAACATCGCGCCCGATGTATCGGCGTCTATCCGCGCCTTGAGGTCGAAACCCGGCATGACCGGACGCGGCCGCATCGCCTTCGGCGCTTTCCAGTTTCGGCAGGCCAAGCTTCGCCGTCACTTCGCCAGTGAAGCGCGGCTTGATCGATAAATTGGCGAGCGCGCCATCAAAAGCGTAGCTGTTGGCCGAAACCAGCCCGCGCAAATTGGTCTTCAGCTTGATGACGCCATCGGCATCCGGGCTTGCGGTCGAAAATTTGATGTCGCGTTCTTCGCCCGACCACGTTGCCCGGCCGGCAAACTTGAACGGGCCTTTGAGCGTTTCCGCCGCCAGTTCGCCGTTCAGCTTTTCGACGCGCGTGATCGCCTGCCCGTCTGGGCCGTAGAGCGAAATAGCCCCATCGATGAAGCGCACGGAATGCAGCGCCACGTTCTGCGGAATGAACGGAAGTTCGGCCGGCTTCAATTGCAGGCTCGCCCAGTTCCCGCTTCCTTCGCTATCAAGCGCCAGCGAGAGGACCGGGCGGCTCAATTCGATTTCGTTGGCTTCGAGCGCGCCGCGCAGCAAAGGGGCGACCGCCAGGCGCATCGTGAAACTGTCGGCGCGCATGAACGCTTCGCCGGTCTGCCCAGTCGGATCGGCAATGCGCACTTTTTCGAAGCGCACGTAGGGCGTCGGCAGGAAGCGCACGTTGACGGCACCGCCAACCCGCACGTCGCGGCTCAAAACCTTCGAGGCTTCCTCCTCGAACACCCCGCGGTAGCCGTTCCAATCGACGAAATAAGGCACGCCGAAGAGCGCGGCCAAAATCACCGTGAGCAGGCCGCCGAGGTAGAGGAGACCGTTGTTCATCGCCTGTCCGCTTTTGCCTCGATTATGGCCTTAACCTTGACGCCTGCAGTCATTTTTTGCCCCTGCGCGTTGCCGTTCAGGGCCAGTATACAGTCTATCGCATGGGCGGGGATAAGTCTGGATTCGAAATTTGGCCCATTTACCGTCAATTGCAAAGATGCGGATGAATTTTTTCCACCCAATTCAATCTGCATAGCTGCGGCCTCAGGCCGGTTGTAGGCGCTGCCTGAGTAAGCTACCTCAATGACATGACGCAGAGCCGTAAGATTAACACCCCGCCAGCGCCGCCCCACGGTGCCACCTGAGGCCTTCGAAGATCCACCCTTCGATTTGCCCGAAGCGCATCCGCATGCGCCTGCCCCGGCGCCCCAGGCGCCAGGTCCGTCCATTTCCGCGCGCGCCATGGCCGGAAATGTGCCCGCCGCCCGTCAGGCCCAGAACTATCTTGACGGCCTGAACCCCGAGCAGCGCGAAGCTGTCGAACACACCGAAGGCCCGCTGCTTGTGCTCGCTGGCGCCGGCACCGGCAAGACGCGGGTCCTGACCACGCGCATCGCCCACATCCTCAGCCAGAACCGCGCCTGGCCGTCGCAGATCCTCGCCGTCACCTTCACGAACAAAGCCGCGCGCGAAATGAAGGAGCGCATCGGCGGCCAAATCGGCGGCGCGGTCGAAGGCATGGCCTGGCTCGGCACCTTCCACTCCATCGGCGTCAAAATCCTGCGCCGCCATGCCGAACTCGTCGGCCTCAAATCCAGTTTCACCATTCTCGACAGCGACGACAGCGTGCGCCTGTTGAAACAGGTTCTCGAAGCCGCCCAAATCGACAAGGACCGCTGGCCCGCGCGCCAGTTAGCCGGCCTGATCGACGACTGGAAAAATCGCGGGCTGACGCCTGATAAAGTTCCGGCCGGCGAAGCCTTCTCATTCGCAGAGGGAAAGGGCCGCGACCTCTACGCCGCCTATCAATCGCGCCTCAAGGATTTGAACGCCTGCGACTTCGGCGATCTCTTGCTCGAATGCTTGCGCCTCTTCCGCGAGAACCCCGGCGTCTTGGCCGAATACCACAAGCGCTTCCGCTACATTCTAGTTGACGAGTACCAGGACACCAACGTCGCCCAATACCTGTGGCTGCGCCTGCTCTCGCAAGGCATCGCCAATGTCTGCTGCGTCGGCGACGACGATCAGTCGATCTATGGCTGGCGCGGCGCCGAGGTCGACAACATTCTGCGCTTCGACAAGGATTTCCCCGGCGCCAAGGTCATCCGGCTCGAACGCAACTACCGCTCGACGGGGCATATCCTTGCCGCCGCCTCCGCCCTCATCACCAAGAACGAAGGCCGCCTCGGCAAAACGCTTTTCACCGAAGGCGAAGCCGGCAACAAAGTCACCGTCGCCAACTTCTGGGACGACGAAGCCGAAGCCCGCTCCATCGGCGACGACATCGAAAACTTGCAGCGCCAGAAACACCCGCTGAACGAAATCGCCATTCTGGTGCGCGCGTCGTCGCAGATGCGCGTCATCGAAGACCGCTTCATCACGCTCGGCCTGCCCTATCGCGTCATCGGCGGACCACGCTTCTACGAGCGCCAGGAAATCAAGGACGCCATCGCCTATCTCGAAGTCGTCGCCAATCCATCGAACGACTTGAAGTTCGAGCGCATCGTCAACGTGCCAAACGCGGCTTGGGCGACACGACCGTCAAGCGCGTGCACGAACTCGCCCGCGCGCGCGCTATTCCGATGTATCACGCCGCGCGCGAAATCGTCGAGACGGACGAGATCGCCGCCAAAGCGCGCAAATCCTTGTCCGATCTCGTGCGCTCGTTTGAACGCTGGCGCGGCCAGCTCGACACCATGCGCCACACGGAGTTGGCCGAACTCATCCTGGACGAGAGCGGTTACACCGCCATGTGGCAAGCCGACAAAAGCCCGCAGGCGCAATCGCGCCTTGAAAACTTGAAGGAACTCGTGCGCTTCATGCACGACTTCGACACGCTCGCCGGATTCCTCGAACACGTCAGCCTCGTCATGGACGCCGACAAAGGCAACGACGGCGATCAAGTCTCATTGATGACGCTGCACGCCGCCAAGGGACTCGAATTCGGCACGGTGTTCCTGCCCGGCTGGGAAGAAGGCTTGTTTCCCCATCAGCGCGCGCTGGATGAAAGTCCGGCAAGGCCGGCCTCGAAGAAGAGCGCCGCCTAGCCTACGTCGGCATCACGCGCGCCAAGCGCATGGCCAAAATTTCCTTCGCGCAGAACCGGCGCACGCACGGGCTTTATCAATCCGCTATCCCCTCGCGCTTTATCGATGAACTGCCCGAGGCCCATGTCGAGGTGATGGAAAGCCAGAACCCCTATGGCGGCACGACGCAAGGCTTTGGCTACGGCAATCAATTCGGCTCCAGCCGTTTCGACCGCGAGCCGAAAAGCAACTTCCAATCCAACTACCAGACGCCCGGCTGGCAGCGCGCGCAACAGACCTGGTCGCGCTCGGACGAGAAAAAGAAAAAGCAGATGATGCGCGGGCCGAAAACCATCGACGGCGAACTCGTCGCCTCATCCTCCGCGCGCGCACCCGAATTCAAAGCCGGCACGCGCGTCACCCACGAGAAATTCGGCGAAGGCACCGTCACGCTTGTCGATGGCAACAAACTCACCATCCAGTTCGATGCCGACCCGACGGCACGACCAAGCGCGTTGTTGCGAGTTTTGTGGAGCGGGTCCCGTAGGTTGGGTTAGCGACCGGCCGATCTGCAGGATTTGAATGACGCTTTTCGATCCGGTGCGTAACCCAACAACTCAAGCGCAAAAGCTGTTGGGTTTACGGCGCGAAGTGAAAAGCGCGCCTAACCCAACCTACAAAACGTGTCTATTCGCGTTCCCGCCCACTCCGGCAACGGCGGCATCTCATCGGTGCCCCATCCGACATGCGTATGACGCCGCGCTCCACCCAAGAGTTGAACGTCGAATGCGGCCAATCTCGCGGACGCGTGACAAGTCTATGTCTTGACTGGATTGAAATGAATGTATATCGATGTGCGCCTGAAAATCGCGCTCATCGCGAATTAGATGCTCCCAATACCGGCGCTGCCAAACTTCCTTCTCGCCCTTGAGCGCACGGCTGTATGGTGAAACATCGTCATTGGAATCAAGCCTAATCGATTTCGTGAACGCGGTTTTCACGAGACGAATACGCGTTGCATAGTCCGTGTCGTTCTCAGGCAATCGCCAAATCATGTGCAAGTGATCGGGAAGAATGACTTCCCCTTCAACCTCGAACGGCCACTTACTTTGAACTTTCAAGATCGATCAGTCCAATATTGGCAATTTACAGGATTCTAAAAATTGACATGCGTTCGTAAGTCACGAGGGTGAAAAAATATGAGGCCCCGGCTTCGACGCTTCGGCGATATCGCATGGCGAGCTGTTGGGTTACGCGCGGATGAAACGCCGGGAGTATAACTCCGCAATCGTGGCCGCGCTAACCCAACCTACGCGCAGCCACCCGCAATCACCTCCCACATTCCGCCCCACAAAAATGTTCTTCTCACACAAGTGATTCGGCTCTTCAGGGTACGCGTTCGACTGCGAATCAGTGACAACGCGTAGAGACGCTCCACAGCTGCGGGCAACACCATCGCAGATGCGGGCCAACCCAGGGACCGGTTTTGAATCCACGGCAACACTTATCGCGGCATGTACGGCAGCGGCGCTCGCAAGCGCCAGCGCTGTGCATCTGCTTGACGTCTTCGGCGTGATCAACCCTGCTGTGATCGCGGACGGCGCGCCCGCCGATGAACTCAAGACCGAAGCGGCCCTCATGCCCCTACAGCCATCCCTCATCGAGACGGGATCGATCGCTGATCGCGATGGTGCACCTGACGCGGCGCCAACCCGCCTCGCGTTCGTGGCGCCCGACGCACTGCCGCTCCGGCTCACGTCGCTGGTTGACGAACACCCAAGCGAAAACTCCGACACGTGGACCACGGAGGCTCAACTTGAGGTGACCTTGCCTCAAGCGCCGCAGCAACCGAACCGCGTGGCGCTTGCGCGTCCCGAGCCGCTGCCATGGCAAAGTCATCCGGCATCGCCAGCTGCGCGATCTTCATCGCTTGAACAGAGACTGTCTGAAATTTCACCTGGCGCCACAAAACGCCTCGCGGAAAAATTCGCCGCCGCCAAGGCCGCATGGCCGCCCGCCGCCGTCAGCCTTGTTGCCATCAAAGACAAGAAAACGCTCGAACTCCACGCCCGCGCGGCTGACGGAACATCAACCTTCATCCATCGCTATCCAGTGCTCGCGGCAAGCGGCAAGCGCGGGCCAAAGCTCATTCAAGGCGACAAACAGGTGCCGGAAGGCGTTTACGGCATCTCGTATCTCAACCCGAACAGCCAGTATCACGTCGCCTTGCGCGTGAATTACCCGAACGCCTTCGACCGCGAGATGGCGAAGAAAGACGGCCGCAAGAAACTCGGCGGCGACATCATGATCCACGGCAAGAACCTGTCGGCCGGATGCCTTGCTGTCGGTGACGAAGCGGCTGAAGAACTGTTCGTGCTCGCAGCCAAAGTTGGCATGCCCAACGTCAAGCTCGTCATTGCACCGGCAGATTTCCGCCGCGACGGGTTGCCGCCCGCAAAGCCCGGCGATCCCGTTTGGCTGCCGAAACTTTACGCTGAGGTGGCGTCCGCGATGGGAACCTACAAAGCGCCCCCTTCGAGTTCGGGATTGCTGTCTTTTTTTGATCGATAAGATAGCCGCTATGCCGCCTTGCGGACGTCCTTAATCAAATCCCACGCAGCATTAATCTGCTTCATCCGCTCTTCACGCTTTCTGCGATCGCCGCTATCGCGCGCGTAATCGGGATGCCAGCTCATGCGTAGCGCGTCGACCAGCTTCTTGGTGACGGCCGGTTCCGCGTCCGCATTGATGCCGAGCACGCGGTAAGCTTCTATGACCGACTGCGGCATCCCCGGCGCTTGAACACCAGATGTGCCCGCCTCGTGGCGTTGGTCTTTGTCTGCTCCATGCGCGATCCTGCCGATACGTTCGAGCTCTCGCAAAACGGCGCGGATCATACCGGCGGACTGGTCCTTGGGACGCCGCTCCAAGTCGCGTGTCACGCTGTTTAAGCGCTCGCGCACGCGATCCAGTTCAGAAAGCAAGACTTCGCGCAGCAACAATGCCGATGGCATCGTCGCAACGTGAAGCTCGGCTTCGATCAACCGCGCCATGGCCACGGCCGCAGCATTCGTCAATTCGGTATCGCCCGACCGCTGCGCTCCGCCACGCATCCAGTCCCAAGCACGGCCAAATTTGTGGTCTACAGAAGCCTGTGCCCGTTCAAACCCCGCGCGCGACCAATGGGCGAAGCGCTGAAACAATTCAGGCATAAGCCCCCGCAATGCGGCGGCCTGCCATTGCGGCAGGCGCCAACGTCCTGCCGCGAACAAGCTCGCGCTGAGAAGCAGCACCATCAATAACGAAACGATGGCCGCGACCCGAAAAGCACCCGAAGAACTTTGCGGCACTATGTCGGCGCGCACTTCCGTGCGCCAAGCAGCAACCCGCGCCGCCGCTTCGCCATCCTCATGCCCCTCGACGCCATCCGCAGAGAGCGGCTCGGTTTCAACTTCGGACCGGAAAATATTGAACCGGGCGAGCGCCGGAAACACGAAGCGTGCTTTAAGCGCGCCGGCGGGGGCGAAGCCCTGCGGTAATCCTTGTGGAACTTCGATGCCGTGGCGGCTAGCGGCCTGAACGACCTGCGCCCACGACACCTTCGCGTTGCCGCACTGGATCATGAACCGGTGCACCATGAGGTTTTCGCAACTGCCGGTCGCGCCACCGCGGCACGCAGCAAAAATCTGTTCCTGCCGGGCGCTAACGATTCTGTAGGCCGTCTCGGCGGATGGCGCGATTTGAACTGCCCCGTCTTGCCCGGTGCACGAAAACGGCATCAACAAGTCTTCAGCCGCAGCCGTTTGACTGAGACCCGTTGCAACCAAAACTACCCACGACAAACGCTTGAAAAACGCCCCCACAGCAGCCCCCTGAGTATGCCCCTTTGTTACGAGTACAACTCTTAGCCGAACGGCGGCGCGACTGTGGCGGGGCTGCAAGTTATGAACTGAATTGAGTTTTGCAGTGCCGTTATGCTCGTCTTTGGCGCAAGAGCGGCGCAATTCCCCCCTATGAAACCCAGGTGCTCCGCCGGGCCTGCCTCTTGGACGCCTCAAATCCTGCAAATAGGGTCAAAGAGGCGACAAATGAACAGCTTAGGCTCGACAACGAACCGCGCGACCTCGTAAAACGGGCAGGGGCCACGCGGGGGCGGACGGCGCGGCCCCAAGCGGACTTCGGGTAGCGCGTGTAGAAGCGCGAGTGGGAGTGTGGGCGTTATGACTTCGGCCGATGTATCGCGATCACCAACAGGGTCGCGCCCTGGCTTTTTCGAACGCATCCGGAGCAAAGGCACCGGCTCAGCGGACGCGGCTGCCGAACCAGCCAGTTCTGCGGAGCGAAACGACATCCTCGAGCCCGATCAAGCCCGCAAGCGCGAGCGCTTCATTCCCGTTACGCGCTACGCGCTTATGGAGCGACTGTCGCAGCCGCTCGCCTGGCCCGCTGGGCAATCCAACGATGCGCGGCGCTTCTTCCGTTACCTCGATTACTGGCGCCAGCAGCAATACAACAGCCAGCTCCTAGATCTTGAGCAGACCTACGAGCCATTCTCGCCCGATAGCGATTTGCTCATGACACGGCAGTTCACGATTGAAGAAAAACGATCGCTGCGCCAGCGGCTTGTCGCCGGCGTGGAAAGCCTGCTCGTGCGTGCCAACTACGAGCGCATCGACCCGCATGATCTCAAGCTGATCCTGACCAAGGATAGCCACTACGGTCTTGACTTGTACGTCGATATGAATGCGTTCGACGAAGTGCTGATCTATTACCGCGGCGCCTCGAACAAACGCCACGAGCGGCGCAATTTCAAAAAATTCATGCGCAAAGAGGAATTCGACGTTCCGATTTTCCAGCGCTTGTTTGTGCTGTTCAAATTAAAGCCATTCGAAAATCGCGTGATGGAAATCATGGGAGCCGAAAAGCTCGACCGGGAAAAAGCCGAGAAGCGCGTCAAGAAACTGCGCAGCCACATGCCGGCCGGGGTCAATGAAAATCACGTCTATCTGAAGCTTTTCAAGAACATCCCGCGCACCGATCTCGAAATGGTGTTCCCAAATACGCAAGTGAAGTTCCGCATGTTCGATAAGCTGCGCTTAGGCGCGACAGCCGGCGGCGGACTTGGCATGGGCGCGGTCGGCGCGGCCGGCAAAATCGCGCTTCTCACCACAAACCCGCTTGCCGCCGTGGGCGCTGTTGTCGGCCTCGGCTCGATCGCGTTCCGGCAAGCCATGGGCTTCGTCAACCAGAAGCAGAAGTACATGGTTGTGATGGCGCAAAATCTGTATTTCCACTCCATGGCTGACAACCGCGGCGTGATTCTGAAAATTGCTGCCCGCGCGGCCGAGGAAGATGTGAAAGAAGAAATGCTGCTCTACAGCGTGCTCGCCAAGGAAAAGGCGCGCCGCGCCGATCTCCCCGCCATTGACCGGGCTATCGAGCAGTATCTGCTGCGCACGTTTGGCACCGATGTGGATTTCGATCTCGAAGACGCACTCGACCGGCTTGTGCGCGACGGGATTGTGCGCGAAGGGGCGGATGGGTCGCTCGATACTTTGCAGCCCGCCGCCGCCGCTAAGCATATCGACGACAAGTGGGACCAGTTCCTTGATCTTTTGCCTGATCCCGCGAGCGCAGAGGGCTATGAATTCAGCGGTGGCCGCATCGGCTCAGGCGTCTGATCCATGCCACCCGAAAAAATGTCATTGGAAAAAGTCACGGCCGATTTCGCCGACCGCGATCTAGCCATGCAAACCGCCAATGCGCTGCAGGACTTGATCGAGCCCGCACCCGACGCACTGACGGTCTTCGAGAACGGCGTGTCAAGCTGGCGCCTTGAAGCCTATTTTAACGGCGGTCTCGACGGCCGCGACCTCAACGCCGAACTTGCCGAAATCATTTCCGGACCGCTTCCGAGATTAATCTTAGGCGATGTCCCCGATCTCAATTGGGTCGCCATTTCACAAGCGGCCCTGCCGCCCGTAGCTGCTGGCCGCTTCATCGTGCACGGAACGCACGACCGCCATCGCGTTCCAGGCGGACCATCAACGATCCTCATCGACGCGGGCGAAGCCTTCGGCACGGCCCATCACGCGACGACCCTCGGCTGCCTGCTTGCCATCGACAGGCTGACCCGCTCAGAAGACTTCTGCACCATTCTCGATCTCGGTTGCGGCTCAGGCGTGCTGGCGATCGCCGCCGCAAAGGCTCTGCCCAGAGCCGAAATTATCGCCACCGACCTCGACGCCCAGTCGGTCAAGGTGGCTGCCGAGAACATGAAACTCAACGGCGTCGGCGGCCGTATCGCAATCTGCCAAGCCAATGGGGTCAGGCACACATGGCTGCGCCAGTCCAAGCCCTTTGACCTCGTGATCGCCAACATTCTGGCCGGCCCCTTGATCCGCCTCGCCCCCGACATGTCGCGCACCGTTCGCCGCGGCGGTACGCTCGTCCTCTCCGGCCTGCTCATCCCGCAGGCCCCTCAGGTCATTGCCGCGTACCGGGCGAGCGGGTTCCATCTCGTGCGCCACGACAGGTTAACGGGCTGGTCGACTCTCACGTTGCAGCGGCGTTAACGGACCGGACTGCGTATAGCCCATTGCCGTGGCCCGTGGGCTCAACTAAAACGCAAAACCATGTTCCAGAATTTCGAAACATCTGGTGGTCCCGGCCACGTCGCCGAGCGCCTTAAAGCGCTGCGGGCTCTTCTCACCGAACTTGGCATCGACGCGCTGCTTGTTCCCCGCGCCGACGAACATCAAGGCGAGTACGTTCCGGCGTCCGCCGAACGGCTCAGGTGGCTGACGGGTTTTTCAGGATCGGCCGGTCTTGCAATTGTAACGCGGAAAGCAGCCTGCCTCTTCACCGATGGCCGTTACACGGTCCAGGCGAAGGCCGAATCCGACACGAGCCACTTCGAAATCTCGCTAACGCCGCGCGCGCAAATTGCCGATTGGATCGCAACGCATCTCGCCAAGGGTCAAACGCTCGGCTTCGATCCGTGGCTGCATACGGGTTCAGAAATTGGGCGGATCTCGACGGCACTGAACGCCAAAGGCATAAAACTCAAACCGCTGACCAAAAATCCTATTGATCTACTCTGGGGCAAAGCCCGGCCAAAACCGCCCAGCGGTCAAGTATCGATACAGCCCGAAACGCTGGCTGGCCGCAGCGCGCAAGAGAAAATCGCAACCTTTCAAAAGCAATTGAAAGACGAAGGCCAGCATTCCGCAATCCTGACTATGCCGGATTCGATCTGCTGGCTTTTCAATATCCGTGGTAGCGACGTCGCCCACAATCCGGTTGCGCTCGCGTTTGCCATTGTACCGGCCAGCGGCAAGGCCGAACTATTTATTGATCCGGAAAAAATCGGCAAGGCCGCACGGACACACCTCGCACCCCTCGCCCGCCTTTCGCAATTCAAAGACTTGCGCGCACGGCTTAAAGACCTGTGTTCCGCCAAACGGCGCGTCCGTCTCGATTCAAGTTCAGCCGCATATTGGTTTGAACAAGCACTTGGTTCTGGAAACGTTGTCAACGGTCCTGACCTCTGCGTCTCAGCCAAAGCCATCAAGACAGCCGCCGAAATAGCGGGCACCCGCGCTGCGCATTTACGCGATGGCGCGGCCGTCGTCCGCTTCCTTGCCTGGCTCGACGACACTGCCGAACACGGCATTCTCGACGAAATCTCGGCCGTCGAGAAACTCGAAGAGTGCCGCAGAGAAACCGGCGCGTTGCTCGACATCTCGTTCCCAACCATTTCTGGCTCGGGGCCGAACGGCGCCATAGTCCATTACCGCGTGACCGGAAAAACCAATCGCCGCATCGAGCCGGGCGAACTTTTCCTGGTCGATAGCGGCGGACAATACCGCGACGGCACCACCGACATCACGCGCACAATCGCCATCGGCAAACCATCAGACGAAATGCGCCAGCGCTTTACGGCCGTCCTGCGCGGACACATCGCAATCGCCACAGCTCGCTTTCCTAAAGGAACGCGCGGCATCGATCTCGATCCCTTCGCACGCCGCGCGCTGTGGGACATGAGTGCCGACTTCGACCACGGAACCGGACACGGCATTGGCAGCTACTTGTCGGTGCACGAAGGCCCGCAATCGATATCCCGCGCCGGCATGGCAACGCTACAGCCCGGCATGCTGCTCTCCAACGAACCTGGGTTCTACAAGGAAGGCGCCTACGGCATTCGCATCGAGAATGTGGTTCTCGTCACCGAGCCTGAAGTAGCTTCCGTCAGGCGGGGGCCGCGCCATGATGGCGTTCGAGACCTTGACGCTCGCGCCCATTGACCGGCGCTTGATTATTCCTGAAGCGATGACAGCCGGCGAGCGCAAGTGGTTGAACGATTATCATGCGCGCGTCTATGCTGTGCTGGCGCCAAGCCTCGACGCGGCCACGCGCGCATGGCTTTATGAGGCGGCATTGCCGGTCGCGCGTTTTAGTCCACCGCGGTTCCCTGCGTAACATCGCCTGCGCACGTCCAGCTCTAGGGTTGCCTTACAAGTCAAACCCTGGAGATTTCTCATGATGGATATTGCCGAGATCAGCGCCGCCCCGCACTTTCCACAAGCCTTGCAGACTATGGTCGCGGGCGGGCGCCAGAATGCCTTGAGCGAACTCTTGTTTGCCATATCCGGGCTGCACGACATCGCTGTCCGCGAGTTTAATGGCGAATTGCATATCGTCTGTGCCGCCAATCCGGGTGAATAGGATCGAGGCGTTGACCGGGTTCAGCCTTTCCCGATCAGCGTCAGCCACTCGTCTTCTGTGAGTACCGTGACGCCAAGATCGCGCGCGGCATCGAGCTTCGAGCCCGCGTCCGTACCCGCAATCACGTAATCCGTCTTCTTGGATACGGAGCCTGCGACCTTGGCCCCGAAGCGCTCGGCCTGGGCTTTGGCTTCGCCGCGCGTCAGCTTCGTTAGTGTGCCGGTGAAGACCACAGTTTTAGCTGTGATGGGGGAGGCCGCAACGGCGACCCGCTCATAGGGCAACACGTCAATCTCGTTCAGCAAGGCGTCGAGTACCGCGACGTTGTGCGGCTCGCCTATAAAGCCAAGCAACGCATCGACAACCACGGCACCGATCCCTTCGATGTTATCGATATCGACGTAGGCTTCGCTCCCGCGTCCACTCCCGGCGGCGGCTTCGATTGCCGCACGGAACGGCGCCCAAGCACCATACGCTTTCGCCAGATCCTTGGCCGTCGTCTCGCCGACGTGGCGAATTCCGAGCCCGAAGATCAGCCGGTCGAGTGGCACCTTGCGCCGCGCATCGATCGACGCGAAAAGTTTCTCGACCGACTTCTTGCCGAAGCCTTTGAGCGTTGCCAGTGGCTCTGCACTGGCCGCATCGCGCTTCGCGAGCGTGAAGATATCGGCGGGCGTCTTGATGCGGCCGGTATCGAAGAAGAATTCGATCTTCTCGTCGCCGAGGCCTTCGATATCGAGCGCATTGCGCGACACGAAATGTTTCAGGCGCTCCTTTGCCTGCGCCGGGCAGATCAACCCGCCCGTGCAGCGGCGCACCACGTCGGCAACGCCTTTCTCATCCGTCATCGCGGACCGCGTGACTGCCGCACACGGGGCACGTCTCCAAAGCGGCAAACGCTATTGTTCCTTTTGGCCGCTTTTCCATGACGACCGACACGACCTGCGGGATGACGTCGCCGGCGCGCTGCACGACAACCGTATCGCCGATGCGAATATCCTTGCGCGCGATCTCGTCTTCGTTATGCAGCGTCGCGTTTGATACGACGACGCCGCCGACGGTGACAGGCTCCAGCTTAGCAACAGGCGTCAGCGCGCCCGTGCGCCCGACCTGGATTTCGATGTCGCGCACAATGGTTGTCGCCTGTTCGGCCGGAAACTTGTGGGCAATGGCCCAGCGAGGACTACGCGAAACAAAGCCTAGGCGCTCCTGATAGTCGAGGCGGTTTACTTTGTAGACAACGCCGTCGATGTCGTAGCCGAGACTGGCACGGCGTTCCTGCATGTCGCGGTAATACGCGAGCATCTCGTCACCGCTGACGCAGGTCTGCATCAATGGATTTGTTGGCAAGCCCCAGCGCTTGTAAGCCGCAACAAAATCAGCCTGTGTTCTTCCCGGCACCTCGGAGGCTTCGCCCCAGGCATACGCAAAAAATCGCAATGGCCGCTTGGCTGTGATCGAGACGTCGAGCTGGCGCAAAGATCCGGCTGCGGCGTTTCTCGGATTAGCGAAAATCTTGTCGCCCGCCGCCGCCTGCACCTCATTCATCTTGGCGAAATCGGCATGGCTTAGATAAATCTCGCCGCGCACGTCGATCACGTCCGGCACATCCTTGCCTTTGAGATGGTGCGGGATCTCTTTGATTGTCTTGATGTTGGCAGTGACGTTTTCGCCCTCCGCGCCGTCCCCGCGCGTTGCGGCCTGAACCAACTGCCCCTTTTCATAGCGAATGGAAATCGACAAGCCGTCGATCTTCGGTTCAGCCGTAACCGCGAGCGGATCGAGTTCACCGAGCATCAAGAACTTGCGCACGCGCTCCACGAAATCCGTGACATCCTCATCTTCAAAAGCATTGCCGAGCGATAACATCGGCACCGCGTGACGCACCTTGCCGAAGGCCTCAACCGGGGCCGCGCCAATGCGGTGTGCAGGACTATCGTGGCGGACTAAATCAGGAAATCGCGCTTCGATGTCCGCATTTCGCTGACGGAGCGCATCATATTCGGCGTCTGAAATTTCGGGCGCATCGTGCCGGTAGTAGAGCGCGTCGTGATGGGCAATTTCCGTTGCCAGCCGCTCAAGTTCCGCGGCGGCGGACTCGGCGTCCAACTGCGCGACGTCCACAACGCCCTTCCCGGCCGGCTTCGAAGCCGAGGAAGTCTTGTTGCGAGTTACTTTCGGCGTCTTTGCCATCTGGCCACCCTAGGATCACTCATCCCTCAATAACGAAAGAGCGCGGCAGGGAGAACCCAGCCACGCTCGAATTAGCTATTTTATATGAATGTGACGGACCGCCTAGTTCGAGCCGAGACTGAGCTTAGGCACGGACTTCCAGGCCTTCGAGAGCCATGAGTTGCCATCGTCGCGCGGGGCCAAGCCGTCGGACTTCAGGAGCGAGTAGGCGTCCTTGTACCACTTCGAATTCGGGATAGTTGTGCCCGAGAATGGCGGCCGAGTTCTGCGCTTCCTTTGTGATGCCGAGCGCCATGTAGCATTCCGTCAAGCGCATCAGGGCTTCTTCGACGTGCGCGGTCGTCTGGTAATCGCTGGCAACGGTCTTGAAACGGTTGATAGACGCCACGTAATTCTTTTGTTTCAAGTAATAACGGCCGACTTCCATCTCGGACGCCGCCAGATTGTCCTCGGCAACGCGGATTTTATTGTCGGCCCCGCGCGCGTATTCGCTTTCCGGATAGCGTGTCTTCAAAGTTTTGAATTGCTCAAGCGCCTTGCGCGTGGCGCCCTGATCGCGGTTCGGTCCCTTCATCTCGTCGAAGTAAGCTGACGCAATGATGTGGTGCGCCAGCGGCGCTTCCTTGGTCCCCGGATGCAGGGCCACGTATCGCTCGGCCGAGGCGATGGCTTCCGGCGTCATGCCGCCGCGATAATAGGCGTAGGCTGCCATCACAATGGCGCGGCGCGCTTCGGGCGAATAGGGATGCTCGCGATCAAGCGCTTCGAATTTGGTAGCCGCATCTTGAAACTTTCCGCGCGACATCAAGCTGTCGCCGTCGGCAAACATTTTCGTCGGCGGATCCGGATTAAGGGCTTGCGTGGAATTGAGCGACAACGACGACGACGAACAGCCCTGGAGAACGCCAGCGGCAAGTGCTGCCGCGAGAAGCAATCCGCCTCTCAAGCCTCGCACCCAATTGCCTTTTGTCGTCTTCATTCTCGCCAAGCCCTCGAACAGCCCCTGAACATTACGCCGCAGCAGATTATGTCAAACGCCGCCTCAGCGAGCCCCTGTCTGCGTAACCGTTAGCGTTTCAGCGCTGGCACCCCAACACTTCAATTCGTTTGTAACACACACTCACACCCACGCAAAAGGCGCAACACACTGAAATCGGTGCCAAAACACGAATGATCGCACACTACATTTGGATAACGGCCAAATGTGTTGCGACTTCGGCAACCGATCCCAAATCAGATTGAGCCAGCCCAAAAAGCCATGCCCCAAAAACGCGGCCCATAACGCGAGGCGCTTATTCGGCTGCGGCCACGGACGGACGGGCAGAAACCGCGACTGGCGAGCGGGCGGAACGCGTGCGCGGAGCTTGCACCGTTGTCCAATTCGCTTCATCGGCAAAGAGCGCCTGCAGAACCAGCGAATTCAAACGGTGGCCGCCCTTGTAAGAGCGATAAGCGCCAAGCAGCGGCGAGCCCGCAAGCGACAAATCTCCAACGGCATCGAGCATTTTGTGGCGCACGAATTCCTGCGGATAACGCAGACCTTCGCGGTTCATCACTTTGCCTTCGCCGATGGCGACAGTGTTGGTGAGGTCGGCGCCAAGTGCGAGACCCATTTTCCACAGCTTCTCGACATCGCTCATGAAGCCGAAGGTGCGCGCACGCGATAGTTCGTGGCGGAAAACCCCGGGGCTCATTTCAAACGCCAAGCGCTGACGGCCAATTAACGGGGTGGGAAAATCGATTTCAACGTCGAGACGGAAACCGGCGTGCGGAACGAGTTCACCCCAGCAATCGCCTTCTTCGACGCGAACGGGCTTCAGAACTTTGATGAATTTGCGCGGCTCCGAGAGCTCGCGAATGCCGACGCGGTCAATGGCCTCGACGAATACCGCCGAGCTGCCGTCCATGATCGGCACTTCTTTGCTGTCGATTTCGATGTAGCAGTTATCAACCGAAAGGCCGCGCAGCGCTGCCAGCAGATGCTCTACCGTGCCGATGGTGACACCCGCGTCATCCCCGATCACAGTACAGAGCGTGAGATTTTTGACGTTTGCGACGCTTGCTTGGATTTCAGCTGTGACCCGGCCACGCTTGGTGACAAGAAAGCGGAGCCCAGTATCTGCCTCTGCAGGGTGCAAAGTAAGAGATACCGGAGCTCCGCTGTGCACCCCCGTGCCTGTCAAAATGATCTCGCGAGCAAGCGTTGTTTGCCGCGCACCGATGAATTGATTCGACATTCTGCGCCGTCCCTCATTGCCACTTGGCTGACCGCTGCTCCCCAGCATATGCGATCAACCACCCCCCAAACCCGCCTGGTACCCTTGTGTTAGCCCTTTGAGCTTGCGGCCTTTTTGGCCTGTTCTTCTCTAAGGACCGGGGCTTCAAACCGGTTCGTTATGATGAAACTAACTGCTTCGTTCGATTGCTACAAATCACGGTTTCTTACACTGTGTTACGCTTTAGCCACCCTGCTTGACGAATGTTTAGTGATGGTGCAGGTGCCCAACTTATCTCCGTTCCCGGCCGAAGAATATGGGCAGCGGAACTTCGTCCGGCGACTGGCTGTCGAGGTCATAGGGACGCGCCGCGGCGGGCTCTGACTTACTCCGGCCCAACCCCGTCAGCCTGCTGAAAAGCCCCTTGCGGCCGCCATCGTCATTCCGGCTGGTGTCTGGCTTTGTGGTCTCAGGCTGCGCGCCTGAGCGCTTCGATTGCCATTCGCGCTGAGCGACTTCAGGAAATTCTTGCAGGTCCGGCATCCGCCGTCCGGTCCTTCGAATATCGGACGGCGGCATTGGCTCAAAACTTTGAGAAGGCATGGATCCTTGAGAAGGCATGGAACCCTGAGAAGGCATAGCAGCCGTTTGATGCGAAGCAGGCCGCACGTTTGCCGTATTGCCGCGTGCCGGCTGCCCGAATGGAGAATAACCTTCCTCGATCATAACGTTGCCCGGCGCTTGCCACGCATTACGCGCCTGTCCTTGATCGGCATAATATTGCGTATGCGGCGGGGGCAGATGCGACGGCCCCGCTTGATGGGGCGGCTGAAACGCTGGCTGATACGGCGCTTGCGACTGTTGCAGGACTTCCGTCAGACGGCGTTGGATTTCGTCGTCCGGACCCGATAGCCCCGGCCGCTGTTGCGCGCTTGGATGCGGCGTCAATTGCGGAATAAAAGACGGTTGAGATTGCGTGGTTTGCATTGGCGGGTGCATTTGAGGCCCCGGCGCCGCATTTGCCCGCGCCATGCCTGGCATTTGCGATTGCATCGGCATTGCCTGCATCTGTTGAGTAGGCGCGACCGGCCGCGCCGCTTCGCCGGCCCGCTTCATGCCTGATGCAACGATTGAAACCCTGACGCGATCGCCGAGGTTCCCGTCAAACGTTGCACCAACGATGATGTTGCATTCGGGATCGACTTCTTCGCGCACCCGGCTCGCCGCTTCATCGACTTCATAGAGCGTCAGATCCGGGCCGCCCGTGATCGAAAGCAAGAGCCCGCGCGCGCCTTTCAACGACACATCGTCAAGCAGCGGATTGGCGATGGCTTCTTCGGCCGCGAGAATAGCTCGCCTATCGCCGGAAGCCTCTCCCGTTCCCATCATGGCCGTGCCCATGCCGCTCATGACGGTGCGCACGTCGGCAAAATCGAGGTTGATCAGGCCTTCCTTCAGTACAAGATCGACGATGCAGGCAACGCCCGAATAAAGCACCTGATCGGCGAGCACGAAGGCTTCTGCAAAGGTCGTGCGCTCGTTGGCGATGCGAAACAGGTTCTGGTTTGGAATAACGATTAGCGTATCGACATGCTGGCGCAAACTCTGCACGCCCGAATCGGCGATGCGCAATCTACGCACGCCTTCGAACTGGAACGGCTTCGTGACGATGCCGACCGTTAGAATGCCAAGTTCGCGGGCGGCCCGCGCGATGACGGCAGCCGCTCCCGTGCCTGTGCCGCCGCCCATGCCGGCTGCGATGAAAACCATGTGCGAGCCTACGACGTGCGCGCGGATTTCTTCAATCGCTTCTTCCGCCGCAGCTTCGCCGATTTCCGGTTTTGAGCCGGCGCCAAGACCTTCGGTCAAATTGGCGCCGAGCTGAATTCTGTGTTCGGCGCTTGAAGCGGCGAGCGATTGCGCGTCGGTATTGGCGACGACAAAATCGACACCCTGCAGCCCCGCCGCAATCATGTTGTTCACGGCATTGCATCCGGCGCCGCCGACGCCGATGACGGTCAGACGTGGTTTCACGTCGACGAGTTTTGGCAGCTGTAACTTTAGGCTCATCACGCACCCCTTGGGTGTGACCTTGGGTTGAATTATTCGCCGCCCATGGTCGGGAGCGGCAAACTGGAACGCACGACAGACGCTCGACAACTCAACTCAAAAACTGGCGCGCAGCCAGGAACCAACGCGGCCGAGATACCCTTGGCCCGAATGCGCTCTCGCGCCATAGCCGCTATCCGCGCCTTCGCCGGCCGCAACTGCGGCGGCAAGTCCTGCAAGCGTCGCGAAGTGCGGACCCGCAACCGACAACGGCAGGCCTGGGAGTGCTGCAGGCTTGCCAACCCGCACCGGCCGTCCAAATTCGTTCGCTGCAAATTCTGCGGCTCCCAAAAGTTGGCTTGCCCCGCCGGTCAGCACGATTTTCTCTCCCGCGTAGGCGCTCGCTCCGTTCTGGTCCAGGCGCTCGCGCACCAGGCTCATGATTTGTGCGACACGAGGGCGGATGATTTCCGTGAGCCGCGCCTTGGTCGTTTGATAGGTGGCGCCGTCTTCTTCGCCGGCAAGCGGATAGGAAAACGACTCGTGTTCGTCCGATTGGGCAGAAATCAGTGTGCCATAAAGCGTTTTGATTCGCTCGGCTTCGGCGAGTGGCGTCTGCAACGCTTTGGCAATGTCGAATGTGATGTGCTGCGAGCCGACAGGAACCACGTCGGCGCCTGCGAAACGGCCGTCGGCAAAAAGCGCAATCGAGGTCGTGCCCGCGCCGAAATCGATGCATGTCACGCCCAGTTCGCGCTCTTCTGCGGTTGTAACGGCAAGCGCGCTGGCATAGGGGCTCGCGACGAGCCCAGCGCACGAAAGGTAGCACCGCTCAACGAGCAGCAGCAAATTCCGCAACGGGGCTTCGTCGGCGGTGACCGCGTGCAGGTCGGCGGCGAGCTGATGGGCCGCAAGCCCGAGCGGGTCGGCCACGCCCGGCACGCCATCGAGTCTGAATCCGAGCCGATTAAGATGTATCAGCGACCGGCCATCGCGTTCTGCATAAGCGCGGCCGGCATCCATGACGCGGTCGATGTCTTCGTCGAGCACCATGCCGCCGTGAATTTCGGCACTCGCCGCAAAGTGCTGCGACTTGAGACGGCCGCACGCGACGGAGACGACAACGCTGTCCAATGTCAGACCCGCCGCGCGTTCGGCTTGCGAGATAGCCCCGCGCACGGCCGTTTCGGCTTCGTCGAGATCCGTCAGAACTCCGGCCTTGACGCCGCGCGAGCGGTGCATGCCGAGACCTGCGATGCGCAAACCCGGATAGGCTTCCCCGTTCGTAGCAACATGCGGGTCCTGAACAAGAATTGCAGCGGCCACTTTGCTCGTTCCAATATCGAGCAAGCCTACAACGGTTGATCCGCGCCGGTCTGATTTTGTGCGCCCTACTGTCATTGCACCGCTCCTGTTGCACGGGGAGCAAGCGCCGCATCTGCGGTCTTCCCAGTTTGGAGCGGCCTCAAGGCAATTCTTCCCGGAGTGCGGACGTCGATGACATGCGCCGGGCCGTTCAAAAAAACGCGTCGCAGATCGCTGCGCGCCGCAACGTGGGCGAGGCCCTCGTCTTCCCGGTCAGCGCCAAGTTCCAACCGCGAACCGCTTTTTAAGACAACAGACCAGCGCCGCTCGCCAATGCGTTCGGCATGGTCGAATTGCTCTTCGATGGCAGGGTAACGCCCAAGTGCCGTAAACAGCATCAGCGATTCTGTGTTGGCACCTTCTCCGGAAATACGCGGCAATTGCCAGCCGTGCGGTACGGCGACATGCGCGAGAACGCGCCCTGACGTATCTATGAGGTATTCTTTGTCTGCGCGCTTCCAAATGGCGGCAGGGCGCCTCTCGCGCACCTGAACCTTGAGAACACCCGGATATTCGCGGGTAATTTGCGCGGTATCGACCCAGGCGAGGCGTTCGATGCGTTTGAGTGCAGCGGCCGCGTCAAACTCCGCGAAAGTCCTGACGTTTGGCAAATCAAGCGCGTCGAAAATCTCGGAGTCGGGCGTGTAGTGATGCCCGGTCAAACTGACCTGATCGATACCAAAGCCAAGTCCAAGCATGACGCCTGTCGCCTTTTCAGACGCTAAGGACTTGATTTTCTCGGGCTCAAGGTAATCAGACATCAAAACCGCCGCGGCGGCTGATGTACACAGCACCACACCAGTAATTGCAGCTGCGAGATAGGAAGTGCCGCGGCGTGCGCGCTGCCGCGCCATTGGCCGGCGGTCGCCTTGAGAGATCTGCAGCGCGAATGGATTGGCGTGGTTTCGCCGTTGTGCGGCGCTAGGCGAAGTCCAGATGCCTGAATTTCTTGGCGGGTTATAGATATCGGGCTCAGATGCGGGTTCTTCGGGCGTAAGCGCATCGAGCGCCCGCCACCAAAACCTCTTGTCTCGCATCACCTGTTGCAACTCGCGTCCTCAATGATCCACCGGACGAGCGTGCCGAACGGCCAACCCGCGTATGCTGCCAGTTCTGGCACCAGGGACGTCCCTGTCATGCCCGGCTGGGTATTCACTTCAAGGCAGATCAACTCGCCCGTACCGCCTGGCGTATCGTCAAAACGGAAGTCGGCTCGCGATACGCCACGGCAACCCAGGGCTTGATGTGCCTTCAAGGTTAACTTCCTTAGTGTTCGGTAAATATCTGGTAAAAGTTGTGCAGGCAGCTCGTGTTTAGAGCCACCGGGAGCGTATTTTGCCTCGAAATCGTAGAAGGCTATGCCCTTCAAGGGGATAATTTCGATGACATCGGTCACGAAGTCTCCAATGACGGCACAGGTGAGTTCCCGCCCAGCGATGTAGCGCTCGACCATCAAAACCTGATCAAGCGGGCCGCCTTCGGCGATGGAGTTCGGCGGGCGGGCGGCGTCCGGCGGCACGATGACGACACCGAAACTCGAACCCTCCGCAATCGGTTTCACGACATAGGGCGGGCGCATGACATGATCTTGCAGTGCCTCAGCCCGGGTCACGAGCTTGGCTTGCGCAACCGGAACACCGGCGACCGCCATCACCTCCTTCGCGCGCTCCTTATGCATGGCGAGGGCGGATGAAAGGACGCCCGAATGCGTATAGGGAATTTCGAGCATCTCGAGGATGCCTTGGATGCAGCCATCTTCGCCAAATTTTCCGTGCAGGGCGTTGAAGCACGCATCCGGCCTCAACTTCGTCAGCACGTCCGCAACGTCGCGGCCGCAATCGATTTCGGTAACGCTATAGCCTTCGCCGCGTAGCGCTTCTGCAACGGCGGCGCCTGAGTTGAGGCTAACCTCGCGCTCAGCTGATAGACCACCTTTGAGAACCGCAACATGGTTCCGCGTGCGCTTCGTCGCAGCACCAAGCTTGCTCATGCTTTCTCCGCCAGCGCTTCGCCAATCGGCTGGCCGGCGCGCGGCAGTCCGAGGCGGATGATTTCCCAGTTCAAGATCACGCCCGACTTCGCTTTTACGCGCGCGCGCACGGTCTCACCCAAGCGCTCGACGTCCTCACCGGACGCCTGGGCATCGTTGATCAGAAAGTTGCAGTGCATGTCCGACACTTTGGCGCCACCAACGCGAAACCCACGGCATCCGGCGTCGTCAATGAGCTTCCAGGCGCTATTTCCCGGTGGGTTCTTGAAGGTCGAGCCGCCGGTGCGCTCTTTGATTGGCTGGTTTTTCTCCCGGTATTCGGCGACCTCATCCATCTCTTTGAGGATGTCTGCCGGATCTCCCGGAGTTCCCTGGTAGGTCGCCTCGGTAAAAATCCAACCGTCTTGAACACCGCAATGGCGATAGGTGAAGCCCATGCCGGCAAGCGAAAGAATATGGATATTGCCATCAAGATCAACGGCGCGCGCGCTCGTCAGCACGTCCTTGGTTTCGCGGCCATGCGCGCCCGCGTTCATGCGCAATGCGCCGCCGATCGATCCTGGAATGCCGCGATAGAACGCTAGCCCCGCTATTCCGGCTTCGGCCGCAGCGCGGGCCACTTTAACATCGGGAACCGCCGTGCCTACGCGCAGTCTGTTGCCCGATTCGACTTTGATATCGCCGAAGCCGCGGCCTAACCGGATGACGACGCCAGGTACGCCGCCATCACGAACAAGTAAGTTCGAGCCCAGCCCCACGACATTGATTGGCACGCCATCGGGGAGCCGCTGGAGAAAATACGCGAGATCGGCTTCGTCAGCTGGCGAAAACAAAACCTGAGCCGGACCACCAACCCGGAACCATGTGATGTCGGCCATCTGCGCGTTCGCTGTCAAACGCCCGCGCAGTTCGGGCATAAGCGCTTTGAGATCGCCCGTGATATCCTGAAACATCAGTGCGCACTCCCGGGAACGACCTGTCTACCTGCAAGCCAGTCGGGCAGTGCGTGCGCCCATTCGGTCGACATACCGGCGCCGAGGCAAACAACCGTATCGCCCGGTTTGGCTATGCGCTTGAGGGCTGGCACGAGGTCGGCAGGTGCAGCGACGGCTTCAACCGAGCGATGCCCGGTGCCGCGAATGCCTTTGGCGAGGCTGTTGCTGTCAATGCCGGGAATAGGGCTTTCTCCCGCCGTATAGAGCGGCGCAAGGATGACGCTGTCGGCGTCCTTGAAGCAGGCCGAGAACTCGTCAAAGAGATCGCGCACGCGCGTATAGCGATGCGGCTCGACGATAGCGATCACGCGCCCCTTGGCGCCGCCGCGCGCGGCCGCAAGAACGGCTGAAATTTCAGCCGGGTGGTGGCCGTAGTCGTCATAGATCGTGACGCCATTCCATTCGCCCGTCAGCTGGAAGCGGCGCTTGACGCCAGAGAAGTTGGCCATGGCATCGTGGATCTTGCTGTCCTCGATGCCCGCTTCCATCGCAACCGCAATGGCCGCGAGTGCGTTCAAAGCATTGTGCTGACCCGGGATCGGCACGACCCAGCCTACTAATTTGCGTGATCCGCCTTTGACCGAAGCACTGAGCGTCGCATCGAATGTCGTTGCGCTGCCATCGATGCGCACGTTTTCGAGCATGATGTCGGCGTCCTTGCTCGCGCCGTAAGTCAACAAACGGCGGCCGTCACTTCTGAGGTTCAGCCGCTCAACCATGGCGCGAACGACCGGATGATCGATGCAAACCACGGCAAGGCCAAAGAATGGGATATTCTTGAGGAACGCCTCGTATTCATGGTGCATGGCTTCGACCGAACCGAAATAGTCGAGATGCTCCGGGTCGATATTGGTGACGATGCCGATTTCCGTCGGCAGGCGCGTGAATGTGCCGTCGCTTTCGTCGGCTTCGACGATCATCCACTTGCCAGAGCCAAGGCGCGCATTGGAACCCCATGCATTGATAATGCCGCCTGTGATAACGGTCGGCTCTTGGCCTGCTTCAGTGAAAATGTGCGAAAGCAGCGACGTCGTCGTCGTCTTGCCGTGCGTACCCGTAACCGAAACGGTTGAATACAGCCGCATCAGTTCGGCGAGCATTTCCGCGCGGCGGATAATTTGCAGACCCTTGCTTCGCGCGGCCGCTAGTTCAGGATTTGTGGCTTTTACCGCCGTTGAGATGACGACGAAGCGCGCACCGATGAGATTGACGGCATCATGGCCGACGAATACGCGGATCCCTTTGGCACGTAATCGCTTGACGTTTGCGCTCTCTTTTTGGTCGCTACCCTGGACGGTGTATCCCTTAGCGACAAGAATTTCGGCAATCGCGCTCATACCGATGCCGCCGATACCTATGATGTGGAACGGTCCAATATCGCGCGGCATCTGCATGTGAATTCGTTTCCTCGACAGATGGGCGGTTCGGTGCCCTTTGGCATTTTGCGGTTTTCAGTTCGTCTCAGCGAGCGCGAGGACAAAATCTGCGAGCCGGCTCACTGCGTCCGGCTTGCCTGCTTTTTTAGCGGCCTCAGCTGCCGCCGCAAGCGCTTGCGGCGCGGCAGTTGCGCGCTCAATCTCACTGGTTAGGCGCTCAACCGACAAATCCTTCTGCTCGATACACCAGCCGCCCCCCGATTCGGCAAGGCGGCGCGCGTTGTTGAGCTGATCGTTATCCAAGGCATGCGGCAACGGAACCAGGATTGACGGCCGTCCGATGACGGTCAACTCCGCCACCGTCGAGGCACCCGCACGCCCGATGACGAGGTGAGCCGCCGCCATGCGCGCTGGCAAATCCTTGAAGAATGGCGCGACGTCGGCGGCAATCCCGCTTTGTGCGTAGGCCGACTTGACCCGCTCCAGGTCTTCGTCACGCGCCTGTTGCACGACGCGCAAGCGCGCCTTCAATTGGGGGCTGAGAGGCGCAAGCGCTGCCGGAACAGTGTCCGCGAAAAAGCGCGCACCCTGACTGCCGCCGAAAACGAGAAGGTTGATTGGACCGCTCTCTTGCGGCGCCTCGAACGCGCGGCGAGCCGCATCGACAACGGCTTGGCGCACTGGGTTGCCGGTAAACTGCGATTTCGCTTGAAGCGCTCCATCAAGAAACTTCGTGCGCTCGAACGATGTGGCAATTGCGGTCACGCTTTTTGCCAAGAGCCGGTTGGCGCGCCCGAGAACTGCGTTTTGTTCGTGAACCGCCGTCGGCACGCCACGCAAGCGGGCGGCAGCAAGCGGCGGGATAGGACGGATAACCACCAAAACCAATCACGACAGAAGGCTTCACCTTGCCGATGATGGAATACGCAGCCTTAGTCCCGCGCGCCAAAGCCAACGCGGTTTTCACCGCTGCAATTGGCGAGCGGCTTGCCAGCGTTGCGGCCGGCACCTGATACACAGCGCGTGCCGGAAACCCCGAACCATATCGGTCTCCGCGCATATCCGTGATGAGATCGACCGCCACACCGCGCCGGCCGAGTTCTTCGGCCAATGCAAATGCCGGAAACAAATGCCCGCCGGTTCCTCCAGCCGCCAGCATGACGGAAAGTTCTTTTTTCATCGCGTGCCGGCGTGCCCCTTGATGTCGTGCGCCCCGATGGTCGGGAGCAATCGCGGCTTTTTGAGGCTTGATGCGTCTGCCCGCCGCCGCGTCAATGCCAGCAACATGCCAGCCGTCACCGAAAGTGCCAGCATCGACGAACCTCCAGCCGAGATAAACGGCAGTGTCATGCCTTTGGGCGGCAACAGCCCGACGTTGACACCCATGTTGATCAGCGCTTGAAGACCAAACACGAGCGCCAATCCTTGGATAGCCAAACGGATTGACGCATCGGGCTCGTTCGCAGCACGCATCAAAGCCCGCAGAACTATAAAGCCAAATATGCCGAGAAGTACGAGGCAGGCAATGACGCCGTATTCTTCGGCAACAACGGCAAAGATGAAGTCCGTGTGCGCGTCAGGCAAAACCGATTTAATCGTGCCTTCCCCTGGGCCACGGCCGAACAAACCGCCTTCCGAGAACGATTGGATGGCGCGGTCGCCTTGAAAGTTCTCGAACGGAAAGGGCTTGAAGAAGCGGTCCACGCGCGATTGCACATGGCCAAAGTTTTCGTACGCGAGCCAGAGTCCTGTGCCACCAACACCCAAAATGATGGCTGCCCCGATCAATGGCAACCCGGCTAGCAGATAGAGCGCTCCTGCCGTTGTACTAATCAAGACAGTCTGTCCGACGTCCGGCTGGCTGACGAGCAAGATTGCGAAGCCGAGCCACACTAGTATGGCAAACGGCAGAGCTGGAACGTCCTTGCGGGCCGCAGCTTCGGCGAAGAGCCAAGCCATCAACACGACGAAACCGGGCTTGGCAAATTCGGAAGGCTGAAACGAATACCCGGCGAACGACAACCAGCGCTTGGCACCGTTGATTTCCTGCCCCGTCAAGAGCACGACGGCCATCGCCACGACCGACAGAACGAACAACGAGGCGGCGAGGCGCCTGATGCCCGCGGGAGACAAAAACGATACTGCGGCAATTGTGATCGCACCCAGGGCCGCAAAGACGAAATGTCGCTCGACAAAGTAGTATGTCGGCAGCCCTTTCTTGATGGCAACGGCAGGGGAGGCCGCGAGCGACAACACGAGCCCGATGCCGATCAAGGCCAGGATCGACGTCATCAAAACGTGGTCAACCGTGAACCACCATTCCGCGAAACGGCTGCGATCGGTGCGGCTGAGCCTCATGCTTTGCCCCTGAGCTGGATGCCGGGCATGGCTGCGACAAGCGCGCGAAAGGCGTCTCCGCGAATTTCGAAATTCTTGAATTGATCGTAGGACGCGCACGCGGGCGAGAGCAGGACGACGGGCTCCGCAGTCTTTGACGCCGAAGGGTGCGGACGGATACCTGGCACAAGCGTTCCCACGCCCATAGAACCTTGCACGTTATATAACAACATCGCTTCACCCTGCGCATATGCGGCCGCGTCGGTGGCGGCTCGAGCGACAGCAACATCAAGTGTGCCACAGGGAATGATCGCGACATCGCCATCGAGCGTTTGCGAGAATTCGTCTGACGAAGCGCCGATCAGATAGGCACGAACAATACCGCTCGAAGTATGGGCCGCAGAGGTTCAATGCCGCCGTCTTTCGGTTTGCCGCCGACAATCCAAAAGACGTCGCGCGGAAACGACAGCAGCGCTTTTTCGGTGCTGTCGGCGTTGGTTGCCTTGCTGTCGTTGATGAATAAAACCCGGCCTAAGCGTCCGATTTCTTCCATGCGATGCGCGAGGCCGGGGAACGATGATAGCGACGCCTGCCAGTCGAGATTTATCTTTCCACCGATGCGGGCAAGGCACTCGCGAACAGACGAAATGGCAGCCAGTGCGTTCTGCGCGTTGTGTTTGCCGCGCATCGTAGCAACGCCTGCGAGATTTCCAAGCTTGACGGCAAGCCCCGTTGCATCGCTGCAAACCACTTCATCACCAAGCATGCTGTAACCGGGCACCAATTTCTGATCGGCACTGAAGGCGCACGCGAGACCCGCGGCGAGGCGCCGATTGAGAATGGCCAAGCAGATCTCATCATCGACGCCGACGCAGGCAATATCGGCCCCCTGCACCAGCCGCTCTTTGACCGCCGCGTAGTTTTCAATCGTGCCGTGCCGGTCGAGATGATCGGGCGTGACATTGAGCAAAACGCCAACCGTTGGATTGAGCGTTGGCGTCAAATCGATTTGGAAGGAACTCATTTCGATGACGTGGAAGCGGTTCAGTGCTGGCGGATCAAGTGTTAGAATCGCGCGGCCGATGTTGCCGCCCATTTGCACGTCTTTGCCCGCTTCACGAAGAATGTGGGCGACAAGCGCCGTTGTCGTCGATTTGCCGTTGGTGCCGGTAATGGCAATGAACGGCGCCTCGGGACACGTTGCCGCCCGCTCGCGGGCGAAGATCTCGACGTCGCCGATGATTTCGACGCCCGCCGCTTTCGCTTTAACAACCGTCCAATGCGGTTCGGGGTGCGTCAGCGGCACACCGGGCGCCAACACCAAAGACGAAAACTTAGACCAGTCTGCTTTCGTCAAATCTACGATCGGCACGCCGGCCTTTGCCGCTGCCTCGCGCCCGGCCTCGCTGTCGTCCCATGCGGCAACAGCCGCCCCGCCCGCGACGAGCGATTGCACAGTCGCATTGCCCGAGGCTCCGAGCCCGAACACAGCAACGGTCTTGCCAGTAAATGTGGTGGCGCGAATCATGGCGCGGAATGTAGCTCAGTTCGGCCCGGCCCGCATGGAGCGCACATGTGAGGCCTCGGGCGGCTTAGCGCAGTTTCAGGGTGGCAAGGCCCGCGAGGGCGAGCAGCACGGCAATAATCCAGAAGCGGATCACGACCGTCGATTCTTTCCACCCCTTCTGCTCGTAGTGGTGGTGCAAGGGCGCCATACGGAAAACGCGCTTTCCAGTCCACTTGTACGAGGCAACTTGGATAATGACCGACATCGTTTCCAGCACGAACAGCCCGCCGACAATGGCCAAGACGATCTCGTGTTTGGTGGCGACCGCTATGGCGCCTAAGCAGCCGCCGAGCGCCAACGACCCCGTATCGCCCATGAAAATCATGGCGGGCGGCGCGTTGAACCACAGGAACCCGAGCCCGGCGCCGATGAGCGCCCCGCAGATGACCGACAATTCGCCGGCGCCCGGAACGTGATGCACCTTGAGGTAGTCTGCAAAGTTGGCGTGGCCAATGAGGTAGGCGATCAACCCGAAAGTTGCCGCCGCAATCATGACGGGAACAATGGCCAAGCCATCGAGACCGTCGGTCAGGTTGACGGCATTGCCCGCGCCCGTGATGACCAAGGCACCAACGCCGACGAAGAAGATACCGAATGGGATGAGCAGGTCCTTGAAAAAAGGTACCGCGAGCGACGACGCAAAGCCCGAATGCAATGTGGTCCAAAAATTGGGATCTAGCGGATTCCATGTTCCAGGCGTGCCTACGCGCATCATCAAAAGCGTGGCGATTGCAGCCACCAGAAGTTCGAACCCAAGCCGCGTGCGGCCTTCAAAGCCATCGGTCGAACGTTTCGAAACTTTGAGATAGTCATCATAAAAGCCGATAGCGCCATAGACGAGCGTCACCAGCAGTACGATCCAAATGTAGGCATTCGACAATTGCGCCCACAGCAGCGTCGCAACCGTCACTCCCGCCAGGATCATCAATCCGCCCATCGTCGGAGTGCCGCGTTTGGCGAAGTGCGACTGCGGTCCGTCCTCGCGGATCGGCTGCCCTTTGCCTTGCTTCAAACGCAACAGATCGATAATCGCCGGTCCAAACATCATCACAAACAGGAACGCCGTGAATATCGCGCCGCCGGCACGAAAGGTCGTGTAGCGAAACACATTGAGCGCGTTGATCTGGTCGCTGAAGTTGACGAGTTCGTACAGCATCCGCCGTCAGGTCCCCTATGGCCAATTCAGTGGCCAATTCACGAGTGAGAATTGCCGCCTTGCGAATATTGCTTCTGAAGCGCGGCGACAAGTGGTTGGAGCCGCATGCCGTTCGAGCCCTTGATCATCACAGCGTCGCCGGCACGCAATGCCGACTTAAGGGCGTCCCCAAGCCCGCTGGCCGTCTCCGCATAGTGCCCTTTGATAGCGTCTGGAACACAATCATAAAGGCTTTTCATGTTCAGCCCACAGGCAAAGAACAAGTCCGTCCCTGCGCCATCAACAGCATCTTTGAGCCCTCTGTGCAAATCGACTGAAGCAGCCCCGAGTTCGAGCATATCCCCCAAGACCACGATTCGCCTGGAAAATTTCGTGCGCGGAATAGTTGCCAGAGTTGCCAATGCGGCGCGCATGGAGGCTGGATTTGCGTTGTAGCTCTCATCGATAAGTAGGGCGTTGCCATCCCCCACTTTGAGAACGGTACGGGCTCCACGGCCGGCGGGCGGCGGCAAGGTTGCGAGCGCCGAAACGGCCGTCGCAACATCCGCGCCGACCGCATGCAGTGCAGCAACAACGGCCATCGCATTTTCGGCAACGTGGCGGCCCGGCATGGCGATGTGAAAGGCGACCCGTTCGCCGTTGACGTTTGCCGCGATATCGCTTCCGTCGTCGCCGAGGACTATTTTTTCTGCAAAAACGTCGGCGTCCGCATCAAGCCCGAAGCTGACGACTTTGGCGGCTTGGATTTGTGCACGCACGCGGAGCCTGTCAAAATGCGGACTTGTACGCTTGATGATGGCCGTGCCGCCCGAGACCAGCCCTTCAAAGATCTCGGACTTGGCATCCGCGATGGCTTCAACAGAGGGAAAATGCTCGAGATGCACGGACTCAACCGTTGTGACGATGGCAGCATGGGGGTTGACGAAACGCGTCAGAGCCGAAATTTCGCCAGCATGATTCATGCCGATCTCGAATACGCCGTATTGCGTGTCCGCCGGCATGCGTGCGAGTGTCAGCGGCACGCCCCAATGATTGTTGTAGGATTTCTCCGACGCATGAACGCGCCCGGGTGCTACCGCATTGAAGCACGCCCGCAACATTTCCTTGGTGCCCGTTTTCCCGGCGCTGCCCGTTACGGCGACGACGCGGGCGTCCGGCGCCAACCGGCGGCGCGCCAGCGTGCCAAGTACTTCAAGCCCGAGCAATGGATCGCAATCTCGATTGTCCGCGCCAAACTGATCGCGCAGAAAATCCTTCTTGCACCTGACGAGCGCCCCATCACCCGGTCTGCGCTCGTAATGATCGCCAACTAGAGCCGCCGCTGCTCCGGCCTTGAATGCGCTTGTGACGAACTCATGCCCATCGCGCGCATCTTTCAGCGCGACAAACAAATCGCCGGGTTTCAACGAGCGCGTGTCAATTGATACGCCTGTAATGGGTGCGTCCAGAGTGCCATCACCTGACGCAAAAAACAGCGCGTCCAGTATCTGCTGCCAGGTCCATAGCGGCTTGGTCATGTGTCAGTAGCTTTCAAGCGCGCGGCGCAGCTCTTCGTGGTCGGAAAACGGGATCACCCGATCACCTATGATCTGGCCCGTTTCATGGCCTTTGCCCGCAACCAGAACAACATCACCCTTGCCCATCATGGCAACGGCCGCACGAATGGCTTCCGCGCGGTCGCCGATTTCCCTGGCGCCTTTAGCTCCTGCCAGAATTTCAGCGCGAATGGCGGCCGGTTGTTCCGTGCGCGGGTTATCGTCCGTCACAATCGTCACGTCGGCTTTTTCTGCGGAAATTTCCCCCATCAGCGGCCGCTTGCCCTTGTCGCGATCGCCGCCGCAGCCGAAAACCGAAATAAGCTTTCCGGACACAAACGGGCGGCAGGCTTCAAGCGCTGCAGCAAGCGCTTCAGGCTTGTGCGCGTAATCGACGATTGCTAATCCCCCCTTGGCTTCACCAACGATTTCAAGCCGGCCGGGTACCCCTTGCAAGTTATTTAAGGCTGCAAGCACGCGTTCAACGTCCTCGCCTGCCGCAAGTGCAAGGCCAGCGGCCGTCAGAGCATTTTCAGCTTGATACGCGCCGACAAGCGGCAGCGCGATTTCATACGTCCGCCCCATCGCTTCGACCAGCATGACTTGGGCAAAGCCTTCGTTCTTGAGCGACAATCGGCGCAAGGTTTGGCCCATGCTACCAACGGTTATAACGCGCAAGCCGCGCGCATTTGCAACGGCGATAGCTTCCGCCGCGTATGCGCCGTCCGTATTGACCACGACCGGCTGCCCCGGCTCCGCAAGCTCGGAAAAGAGCCGCATCTTGGACGCGAAATAGTGCTCGACCGTCGGATGATAATCCATGTGATCGCGGCCGAGATTTGTGAACGCAGCAGCCGTTAAGCGCACCCCGTCGAGCCGATGCTGATCGAGCCCATGCGAGGAGGCCTCAAATGCCAGATGCGTGATGCCTTCGCCCGCAAGTCCATCGAGCGTCGCATGCAGTGTGACGGGATCGGGCGTTGTCAGCGACCCGTAAATTGCGCCATCGGGTTTGATCAGGCCGATGGTACCCAGCGACGCCGCTTTCCGATTGCAGGCTGCAAAAATCTGTCGCGTGAAATCCGCAACCGACGTTTTTCCGCTGGTGCCCGTTACGGCAACCGCAATCTCCGGCTGGCGCGGATGAAATCGTGCGGCAATGAGAGCCAAGGCGCGGCGCGGATTTTTGACGCACAACATCGGGACTGGGCCGTCATTGGCGATGCCCTTGCCTTCGCCAACAATGATAGCCGACGCGCCGCGCTGTATGGCATCCGGGATGAAGCGTGCGCCGTCTGTTTTCGCGCCCGGCAGCGCGGCAAAGATCCAGCCTGGTCCCACGGCACTACTGGCGGCCGTAATCCCTTTGACGTCGATGCTGCCAGCTTCCGCCGGCGCTATAATCTCTGGAGGTAAAACGTCGCTCAGTCGCATGGCCGCCTGGCATGATAAGGCGCACATCCGCGCCAGAACCTGCGGCGTTGTAAGTTGCGCCGGGCCGTGCGTCAAACGTGCATCGCCTACTGTGTGACTTCGGCCAGCAAAGGCGCCACCGAGAGTTGCGGCGCAATTCTGCGGATGAGCCGCCCGGTCACCGGTGCCGCGTTCAACGAGGCCGTGCGCTGGCCGCCGGTTTCGACAGTGCCTTTGGGCTCGAACAACAGAACGAACGTCAGATATTGGGGTGCATCCATCGGAAATGCGCCGAGGAACGAGGATATGACCGTCTTCTCTTCGTAGCGGCCGCCCTCTGCCCGGTCCGCCGTGCCCGTTTTCCCACCGACGCGATAGCCTGGAACGTCGGCGCGTTTGCCTGTGCCATTGGGATCGAGAACGTTGAGGCGGAACAATCGTGCCATTTCGCGGCTCGTTAGATCGCTCGCAACTTGAACCGGCTTGGCAACGGCCTCCGGCCGGTAACGCAGGAAAGTGGGCTTAACGAGCATCCCGCCGTTGAGCAAAGACGCAGCGGAGGCCGCGAATTGCAGAGGCGCGACCGCAATCCCGTGGCCGTAGCTCATGGTGATGAGTTCAATCCGGTCGAAACGTGCGGGGACATGCGGGGCGCTAACCGGTCCCGCCTCCGTGTGTATTGGATCGAGCAAGCCTACGCGCTGCATGAAATTGCGGAACTTTTCCGGCCCCGCTTCAAGCGCAAGCATGCCGCTGCCGACATTCGACGACAGTGTAAAAATTTCGCTGACCGAAAGCGGACGCCCTGCAGGGTGAAAATCCGTGATCGTGAAGCGGCCAGCCGTCAGCGGCTCGCGCACGTCCAACACGGTCGCCGGCGTGGCCGTGCCTTCGTCGAGTGCCATGGCAACTGTCATGGTCTTAAAGACCGAACCCAACTCGTAAATACCGCCCGAGACCTTGTCGAGCCGGGCAGCATCGAGACCCATCGAAGGCCTTGACGGATCGACGCGCGGCAGAGATGCACTCGCCACAACTTCGCCGCTGCGAATATCAAGCACCAGGCCCGCGGCGCCCGCCGTGTGGTATCGCCGGACTGCGGTTTCGAGTTCATCTTCGAGTGTGTGTTGCACGCCGATATCGAGCGACAGCCTCACCGGCGCGCGTGCAGAGAGTTCCGCGCCATGAACCGCGTCTACGCCGATCACGTCGTCGATATGTTTCTCGATACCCGCGACGCCTTTGTTATCGACGTTGACGGCGCCCAAAACATGCCCCGCGAGCTCGCCCGCCGGATAAGCGCGGCGCAGTTCTTTACGGAACGCGAGACCTGGAAGCCCTAAATCGTGAATGCGTTGTGCGACTTTGGGGGCAAGGCCGCGCCGGATCCACACAAAGCGGCGAGTCCTGTCGGCAAGCGCCTGGCGCAGGTCCGCCTGATCGAGATCTGGTATTACGCTCGCCAGTTTTTCAACCACCTCATCGCGATCAAGGATGATGGCCGGATCGGCAAAGAGCGACGGCACTTCGACGTCGGTCGCCAGCAACCGGCCGCCGCGATCTATGATGTCGGGGCGGGCGAAACTCGTCGGCACCGCTTCGCTTATCGCGAGAGTGACTTGCGGACCGGTGTGAGTGCCGAGATAGACGAGCCGCCCGCCGACCGAACCGAACATCGCCAGTACCGCGCCGAACAGGGCCACGTTCGCGGCCCGGCTACGTGGCATTGCAGCCGGCATCCGCTGTGCATATCGGGGCGCGTTGCGGGACCGGTTGCGCATTTCAGCGGCGACCCAGGTCTAGGTCTGCAGCCGCAGCAGTCGCGAGGCGGGCACTGTTGGGCATCTGTTCCGGACGGGGGGGGCCGAGACCTTGAGCGCGCGCCAGAGCGTCAATGCGGCCTGGGCGGCTGAGGTGGCTCTTTTCGGCTTTCAAAACGGCGATGTCGCTGCGTGCCTTGTCGGCGGCTTTTTCCTGGGCTTGGACGTTGGATTCAAGCCGGCGCGTCTCGTAGTTCAAACCATAGAGCATGAAGGCGCTGGCCATCGCGAAGAAAAACGCTGCAAAGTTGGCGATACGCATCGTCAATTCTCCGACTTGAGACAATGTCCCCGCTAACGTTGCGGCACCGGCACCTCGATCTGGGCGAAGTCGAGCGCATGGGGCGCTTCGTCCGTCCTGATCGCTGTTCTCAGCCGTGCCGAGCGGGCACGCGGGTTCAGATCTAATTCACCTTTAGAAGGTGTTAACGGCTTCGAGTTAACAATCCGGAAACTTGGCCGCTCAAGTTTTATCGATTGCGGCGGCAAGTGCCGCGAATGACCGGGCTCCTTACCACCGCGCGTCGAGAAAAAACGTTTGACGATCCGGTCTTCGAGACTGTGAAATGTCACGACGGCGAGGCGCCCGCCTGGTTTTAACAGGCGCTCTGCAGCAGAAAGCCCGCGCGCAAGTTCGCCGAGTTCATCGTTGACATAGATCCGTAGCGCCTGAAACGTCCGCGTTGCCGGATGGCGGCCATCAATTTTTCGCCCGTGAAAGACGCGGCTGACCACATCCGCTAACTCGAGGGTCCGCGCGAATTCTTTCTCAATACGCGCCTTCACGATCGCCCTCGCGATAGATCGCGATTTGTGTTCTTCGCCGTAAGTGTAGATGACATTGGCGATGGTTTCTTCGTCAGCAGTGTTGACGAAGTCCGCCGCACTTTCCCCCGTGTTGGCCGCACTACCATCGAGCGGATCGATCGCTGCCGACATACGCATATCAAGGGGACCGTCTTTCTGAAACGAAAAGCCCCGTTCCGATTGATCGAGCTGCATGGACGACACGCCGATGTCGAGCACAACACCGTCCACGAACGCACCTTCGACAAGCGGCGCACCATTGGGCGTTTCTTCGAGGCGCGCAAATTCTTCCATACGCGAGAACGGCTGGTTGATAACGCTGAGGCGATTTGGGAATTCTAGGCAAATTTCAGTAGCGGCACGCACCGCCGTAATATCGCGATCGAATGCCAAAACGCGGCAGTTCGCAGCGTCAAGAATGGCGCGCGAATATCCGCCTGCGCCGAAGGTTCCGTCGATGATCAGGTCATTGTCATGAGGTGCGAGGCTCTCGACGACTTCCGAGAGCAGGACTGGTAAGTGCCGGGCCTCTCGTGCGTCAGTGCCGCTTGACCGATCCGGACGCCGTGGTGAACGCTTCATTCGCGCGCACCGCCGTCGCCGTCGTTGCCGCTGCGGTTGACCGCTCCGAAGAGCTTACGAGTTGATTGCACTTTGCTGCGGGCCTCCTCGCGGCGCTTTTCGAAGGCTTGAGGTTCCCACATTTGAAACTTGTCACCAAGCCCGACAAACGTGACCGCACCGTCGAGGCCCGCGTGGGCGCGAAGGTTTTGAGGAATAATGATGCGGCCGTCCCCATCGAGGCCGAGAACCTGGACATCGCCGTAGAGCGCGACAGAGAGTTCGTCTCGCTCGTCCGAATAGTCCGGCAGGCCGCTGAGAAGCCCATCGATCTTTTTCGCAAGTCTTTCGCCGCCGCAATCGAGTGCCGCACTATCGAGCGAGGGGTAGCAGTAGATGCCGCTGACGCCGCCCGACCCATAACCGTCTCGTTCGAGGACGGCACGGAATGGCGCTGGAATTGAAACGCGCCCTTTGGCGTCGATTTTGTTTGTGAATGTCGAGACAAAGCGGTCCATCCCCGTTGCAGCGAAAATTTCGCCCTCCACGCTCGCACCCAACTACTGCAACTTTCCGGCATACCCGCCTTGGCGGGACGTTCCCGGCCGCCCGGTGGGCCGTGGCGGTCGCTCAGACTGAGCCCTCTCTTCAGCCTGGCGCCCTGCCACGAAACCCTACCCGGTGCGGTCGGGCTCATATGGGATTGCATGGGATTTTATGGTCGTCAATGGATTATTAAGGATTTCAACAGGACGAGCACGGACCGCGGCGGCCGGGCCACGGAAAACGGGCATTTCGCACCAGACAAACCCAGAAAGCCAAGGACCAAACGACAATCGGCCAGCTATATCGGCCAGCCATGGAGCGCCCATGAGCCGGCCGACTAATCCTCGTCTTCCAAGCGTCTTACTTCGCCAGGAAGAGCGTCGAAAGTTTCATGGCGATATCGCGGAAGTGTACCTGCAGCTGATCGGAGTTCAGCGCATTGTAGAAGTGGCTAACATCGGTTCCGCACGACATCAACGTGTTCTCGGCACGCGTTCTGTCTGCTGGCGCGAGTTCGTCGAGATTAAATCCGACGGTATAGATCTCGATGCCCGCCGCCTTCATGTTGGTGCAGAGGGTCACGGCATCGTCGGAGACCGTCTCCTTATCGGAATCCTTCCAGCCGCGAATTGTATTGTACACGCCGTCCGACATGAGAACTGCGATCTTGCGCAGCTTCGGCGTCCCACTGGCGCTCACCGCCGACAAGTCGCTGTAGCTTCCTGGTGCACTGGTCCCGGTCCAGATCGACGACCAGTTCGGCGACAACATGTACCAAGCCCAAGCGGTACCAAGCGCGCCCCCTGTTGAGCCAAACCCTTCGAGATTGTTGATCGCATCCATAAGCTCGGTCTTGCCGGACGTCAGCGGACGAATGACATTTTTCTCGGAGACATCCGCACAACTTCCATCTTCGTTATAGTCCCAGTGATCAGCCGGATCTGTTTTTGCCTGCCCGAGTTTCAACGTTAAAGGCGTGTCGGTACTATCGAGGCTTAGAGGAAACCTCTGTCCGCTGTGGGCATTGAGCCACGAATTAGCGCCCGGGGCGGCATCCGTGTACTGTTGCGGGCCGCTACGATCCGTGACGCACGGCATAACTTTCCAGTTTTCGACGTGGCGGCTCTCAAACTGATTGCATGTCCAGTTGCCGCCGGACTCGCTTGCGCTGCTTCCGCTGCTGTCGAGACAATAATTATACCAGCCCGTCCACACCGGATCGAGGTTGGTCAGTTGCTTCATTCTGAGTGTGGCCGTTCCCCCATCGAGACCGTTCGAATAACCGCCAACGCGCACGCGCGTCGAGAACGGCACCAGTGCAACGCGGGCGGTATCATCGCCGCCGTTGTGAATGACGATATTGACAAGATCCTTGGCCGCAGTCTTGAGCGCGTCCATCTTAGGTCCTGAATTGCACGGGCCTTCGCCATCGGCGCACATCGATCCTGTCACGTCGAGCATGAGAGAGACTTCTAGTTCGCTGCCGCCGTTGCCGCCTGTCGCAAGCATGGCCTTGGCTTCGGCAATCACCGGAAGGTCCCGGAATTGCAGAATTCCCAATAGCGGCGTTTTGATACTGGTGTTGACCGAACCGTTGATTGCCATATCGTTGTCCGACATTTCGAATGTCGCGCTCTGGCCGATCGGCAAATTGTTCCGCTTGATCCCCTCGTTAAAAAATGCAGTCGCCATCCCCAGCGCCGCAGTCGTATTCTGGGGATCCGATTGAAGCTGCCGGCCGGCCGCGAGAACCGCAGCATCGAGTACGTCAGAGGTGCGCTTCTGCGCATGGACCCACCGGCTATAATCCACTGCCGCGCCGATAATGCCGAACAAGACAAGACTAAAAAGCCCAAACATCAGCGTCACAGCGCCGTTTTGGCACTGCGCGAACGAACGCCGTTTTGCTAACTTTTTCATTTTCGCTTCCGTGGAATAGAAGTGACCGCAATCGCGATGAGAATGGCCCCGCGACGGTTTATGAAGTCTTGTGTCAATAGTTGAATGACAGCGTTTAGTGCGTATTGCGACTATGACGGTTAAGCGGCCCGCAAGCCGTGGTTCAAAACTGAACAGGATTAGCGGCGCCCGTCCCGAGCGTCGTTTCTAAGGTTTACACACTGTCAGATTGACGCCGTGCGCCGCGAGAACCGGGCGCTGCACGGCAATAGGGGCAACTCCGGCCATCCTGGCGAAGCCGGCATGAAATGGCTGTTAGGAGTGCGCTACTGCCGCTATTTTTTCGCTTCTTGCGGCATGACGCGGATCGAGAGTTCGCGCAGCTGCTTCGGAGACGCCTCGCTCGGCGCACTCATGAGCAAGTCTGCCGCCTGCTGGTTCATCGGGAATAGTGCCACTTCGCGCACGGTCTTGCAGCCCGTCAGTAGCATCACGACGCGCTCGATACCGGCCGCCATGCCGCCATGTGGGGGCGCGCCATACTGGAAGGCGCGATAGAGACCGCCGAAGCGGGCTTCCACGTCCTCGCGCGTTAAACCGGTGATTTCGAAGGCTTTGACCATGTTTTCAGGCAGGTGGTTACGAACCGAGCCAGACGCAATCTCGTAGCCATTGCAGACGATGTCGTACTGGTTGGCTTTGAGCGCGAGGATCGCGTCTTTGCCTTCCTTCTCGGCAGCGGCCAATGCTTCCGCGCCGCCCTTCGGCATCGAGAACGGGTTGTGCGAGAAATCGACCTTCTTGTCTTCCTCGTTCCACTCATAGAACGGGAAGTCGACGATCCAAGCGAGTGCGAACTGGTCTTCTTTCAGAAGCTTCAATTCAACGCCCACCTTATCGCGCGCCGCGCCTGCGAACTTGTAGAAGTTGGCCGGATTGCCGGCCGTGAAGAAGCAGCGTCACCCGTCTTGAGGCCCATCTGTTTCTGCATGCCGCAGTCGCGCTCTTCGCCCGATGTTCTTGGCGATCGGCCCTGCAGCTTCCCTTGCCCGCCTCTCGGCATACCCGTGCCTCTGCTGCTCTGAGAGCATTTCGAATGCTTTTCGAGCGTCACCGGAGACTGTTGTGGTCCTTCGCCAGAAAATGTAACCCAGCCCCGGCTGACCTTCGCCCTGCGCCCACGAGTTCATGCGGTCGCAGAACGCGCGAGAGCCGCCCGTTGGCGCGGGGATGGCCCACACGCGCACCTTCGGGTCCTTCTCGATCATGCCGGCGAAGACCTTGAAGCCCGAACCGCGGAAGTGCTCGGTCACGTCGGCCATCTCGATCGGATTGCGCAGATCCGGTTTGTCGGAACCGTACTTGGCAATTGCCTCGCTATGGGGAATGCGCGGCCAATTCTTGGTCACGGACTTGCCGTCTGCGAACTCCTCGAACAAGTCTGTCAGAATGGGTTCCATCGTCTGGAAGATGTCTTCCTGCTCAACAAAGCTCATCTCCACGTCGAGCTGGTAGAACTCGCCGGGCAGACGATCAGCGCGCGGGTCTTCGTCGCGGAAGCACGGCGCAATCTGGAAATAGCGGTCGAAGCCCGAGACCATCAAGCAGCTGCTTGTACTGCTGCGGCGCCTGCGGCAGAGCGTAGAATTTGCCCGGATGAACGCGGCTCGGCACGAGGAAGTCGCGCGCGCCTTCGGGCGAGGAAGCAGTCAGGATCGGCGTGGGAAACTCGTTGAAGTTTGCGTCGTGCATGCGGCGGCGGATGGACTTCGTGATTTCGAGCCGCTTCATGATGATGGCGTGAAGGCTCTCGCGGCGCAAATCCAAGAACCGGTAGGTGAGGCGCAGGTCTTCCGGATAGTCAGGTTCACCGAACACGGGAACGGGAAGTTCCTTCGCCGCCGACAAAACTTCGATTTCGGTGGCGTAGACTTCTATGTCGCCTGTCGGCAAATCGGCGTTCGTCGTTCCGGCCGGGCGGTCGCGCACCGCGCCGTCGATACGGATGACCCATTCCGAGCGCACGCCTTCCGCCGCCTTGAAGGCTTTCGAATCAGGGTCCGCCACCACCTGCGTAATGCCGTAATGGTCGCGAACGTCGATGAACATCACGCCGCCGTGGTCGCGCACGCGGTGTACCCAGCCGGAAAGACGGGCGGTTTCGCCCACATTCGCCTTCCTCAAGCCACCGCAGGTGGTTGATCGGTAACGGTGCATCTTGGCCGGAGCCATGGCCTAGTTCCTTCGTCGAAAATCAGGGGAATCCGACGCGGAAAAGCGCATGAGGAGGCGCGAAAGTCAAGATTGGCGGGGGACGAACAAAAAAGGCCCCGGAGCCAGTCTCTACAGGGTTGTTCCTCTGGCGCCGGGACGTCTCAAGAAATCGCTGGTGACTTTACAGGATAAAATCCGCTTTGCCCACAGCCGTCAGGCCATCAAGTTGAATCTGGAAATCGGCCTTGCCGTCGCCGTTGACGTCGCCCGAGACGATGACGTTCGCGCCCGAGCGCACGTAATGCAATTCACCCGCCGTGTGGTGAAAAGCTTGCGTCGCAATCCACTTAAATGCCTGATTTCCTGTCATTGTGGACCGCGCATCAATCGTGCAAAGATCGAGCTTGTCGGAGCCGCGAAGAAAATCGGTAATGTGATCGCGGTAAGTCGCGGTCTTGGCCGAGTCCTTCACCGAGTTGAAATCAAAGCGGTCGGCGTCCAATCCGCCCGTCAGTACGTCGCGCCCTGCACCACCTGTGATGACGTCGTTTCCACCTTGCCCATCGAGATAATTGCCACCCCTGTTGCCGATAATTACGTTGGCGGCATCGTTGCCGGTTCCGCGTATGGCCGCAACGCCGAGTAGCCCAAGCCGGACCGCGCCCGCTCCAAGTGTCGTTGAGACTGACGATAAAATTTCATTGGCATCCAGCAAATCGACTTTGGCATTCTGCGCGCCGGCGGCGATCGTAACCGAGACAGTGCTTAAGAGATCGCCACCCGAAAACGTAAGATCTACAGTGCCGCCAGCAAACTTTGCCGCATATCCGCCTGCCGCCGCCGTTGTATCGCTATTGCCGCCCGCAATCGTCATCGTGATGTCCGCGCGCGCTTCGCCGATGTCATAGAAGTTGTCGCCGTCCGTGTCGCTGATTACAACGCCGGTAACGAAGAAATCAGGACCAGACGTCGCAAAATTCTCCGTCGCCATCACCGCATTGTAGGTGGTCGCGCCAGACTTAAACGGACCGCTATCTATACCCGTTCCAAGCTCGCGGAAATCTCCGCCCAAAATGTTGACGCGATGGCCAGGGCTTAAGAATAAATTCTGATGGAGTTCGTTCGTGTAGCTCAGCAGGTTGGGGGTTCCGGTGGTACCGCTCCAGGCGATGTTCTCGCCCCAGGTCCATGATCCCGTAAATGCATAGCCCGCCGCGCCCATGCGGTCGCCCGGATCGGAGCCGCCCGCACCGGTATGCGAAAAGATGTCCGTATTGATCATCCACTGGCTGTGCGCACGCGCCGAACTGGTGAGTAGCTCGTTAGGTGCGAGAGCCTGCTTAGCGGACGTCGTCAACGATCCGGCAGCAAGTCCGGCATTGAGGGATATACCGTACCGCGCCGCCTCGCCTGCCGGGTCAAGCCGGGCCCGGTTCACCAGTTCCAGAAGGAGCTGTTCGTAAACAGTCAAGGCAGCCATGAAATATGCTCTAATTTTGGCCCATAGGCGGCTAAATTCAACGGAAAGGCTGCACGAATAGAATTAGGAAACGGCTAACATAATCGACCGGATTTTAACGGTCCTGCGGGCCCCCGCCCGGTTTGCTCAATTGCTGGCTAAGTTCCAACCCAATCTGAGACGATCGATCCCATAAACCTGCGCGCAGAGGAGGCGACAAGACGGAGAACTTGGGCTATAGCCGTCGCAACATGCGCGTCATCACCACAACATCCGAACTCGAATCGTTCTGCAGATCGCTCGCCGCAGCCGACTTTGTCACAGTCGACACGGAGTTTTTGCGTGAGCAGACCTATTGGCCGCAACTCTGTCTCATCCAGTTGGCGGGCGAATCGGGCGAGGCCATTGTCGATCCATTGGCGGACGGCCTGGACCTCGTGCCCTTCTTCGATCTCATGGCCGACAAGAGCGTCGTCAAAGTCTTCCACGCAGCGCGCCAGGACATCGAAATCGCTTACGCCAAAACCGGTGCCGTACCAGCACCGATCTTCGACACCCAAGTCGCGGCCATGGTGTGCGGGTTTGGCGAGAGCATCAGCTACGTCAACTTGGTCAAAAAAATAACCGGCGCCGACATCGACAAGTCCTCCCGTTTTACCGATTGGAGCCGCCGCCCGCTCAGCGAAAAGCAACTTGTGTATGCACTCGGCGACGTAACGCATCTGCGCGACGTTTATCTCTCGCTGCGGCGTGAAATCGACGACAGCGAACGTATGCCGTGGCTCGCCGAGGAAATGTCGCTGCTCTCCGATCCGCAGACTTACGATGCCGACCCCGAGCGGGCCTGGCAACGCTTGAAGCTCCGCGTCAAAGGTAAAAAATCGTTAGCCGTCCTGATTGAGCTCGCAGCTTGGCGTGAACGGTTGGCCCAGGCTCAAGACGTGCCGCGCGGGCGCATTTTGCGCGACGAAGCGCTGTACGATATCGCCAACCAGATGCCCGTCACGACAGAAGCGATTGGGCAGCTGCGAACATTGTCCGATGGGTTCGGCAGATCAAACCGGGCACGCGAAATCGTCGATACCGTCAACCGCGGCCTGCAGCGCGATACGAAATCGCTGCCAAAGCTGGAGCGCAACGATCCGCTTTCGGCGCAGGCGACGGCAACATTGGAACTCTTGAAAGTGCTTTTGCGCTCGGCAGCTGCAGAACACCGCGTGGCGCCGCGCCTTATCTCCGACTCTGAAGATCTCGAGCGGCTGGCGACGGAGGCCGAGCCGGATATCCCCGCGCTCAAGGGATGGAGGCGCAAGCTCTTCGGTGACGATGCACTGCGGCTCAAGCGCGGCGAACTTGCGTTGACGCTGGCGGGCGGCGAAGTGCGCGCCGTACCGGCCGGCAAGATCCTCGCTTGAGAAGCCGGACGAAGCGCCCCCTATTTGCGGCCGGGATCGTAAGCGTTCTTTTGACGCCATTCGGTAAAGAAATACGACAAGCTCTCGTCAATCACCTCCGGCAAAACAATGCGCACGGTTACAAGCTCATCGCCTGTGATGCCATTTGATTTGTTTTGAACGCCCTTGCCCTTGAGGCGGAAAGTCTTGCCGGAACTCGTACCCTTCGGGATCGTCAGCTGCACCCGGCCAGTGATTGTTGGCACTTCGATTTTGGCGCCGAGTACGGCTTCGTCGATCGCAATCGGAAAATCGACAAGAATATCTTCGCCCTGGCGCTTGAATTGCGCGTGGGACCGGACTTTGACTTCAACGAGTGCGTCACCAGCTGCACCGCCATTGTGACCTGGTCCGCCCTTACCCTTGAGGCGGAGCACTTGACCGTCCGTGACGCCCTCCGGTACCGCCAGATCGAGCACACCACCCTCAGGCAACGTCACGCGCTTCTTGGCGCCAACGACCGACTCGAGAAAATCGACTTCAAGCGTGTAGCGCAGGTCCTGGCCTTTCGAGACAAAACCGTGTTGACCTGTTCCGGGACGTCCTGCGCCGCCGCGGCCCATACCCTGGCCCTGGCCGAAAACGTCGGAAAAAATGTCCGACAAATTGAAGTCGTCGGCACCTCCGCTATTTGTCCGGGCCCGAGCCCCTCCCGGACCAGTGCCAGGGCGCCACTGCGGACGGCGCGACTCACCCTTGGCATCGATTTCCCCGGCATCGTACTGGCGCCGTTTCTGAGGATCGCCCAGGATCTCGTTTGCCGCCGTGATTTTCTTGAAGCGTTCGACCGCCGCCGGACTGCCGGGATTGAGATCGGGATGGTTTTCTTTCGCGAGCTTGCGAAAGGCGCGCCTGATCTCTTCGTCAGATGCCCGCCGCGATACACCGAGAGTTTCGTAGAGATTATCCGCCATTGATCCGTTTACAACGTTAAGGGCCGCTATCAGACCGGCCGGTCTTGATTTTGAGACGACTATATCAGGAAACACATCACACGAGCGAGTGACCCGTGTTCGGCCCAACCGGGCTGAAGCTTGAGCAATCAGTCCTCCAGCCGGATAACGCCTTGCCGCCCAACCAACCCCGACAATGTCTCGAACCGGCGCCGCAAACGCTCCCCGTCAAGGCCTGCGTAACTCTTTGGGATCCTGAGAACCAGTTTGCCGCCTTCGTGCGACAACGGCGTCTCGTCGATGACACCTGCCATACCGATCGACAGCATATGAGCCACGCGGATAGCCGCACCCGTGATGCGGGCGCGTTTCAGCGACCGCTTGGTGACAAGTGCCTTCAGCCGCTCCGGCAGCGACTCGGCACTGATTTCGCCAAACTCGTGCCGGTAGAACACAGAGAGAGCTAGAAAAATCCGCCCAGCGTGATCTACGCCGCCAAGGCCTGCGTGGGCGATGGTGTTGAGGCTCTGTTCGCCTCGATAATCGGGATGCGCCCGCCAGCCGACGTCCGACAACAAACAGGCTGCATGGCGCAGCCGCCGTTCTTCCTCAGACTCGACAAGTTCGGGATCGGAGAAAAGTTGATCGGTCCACCGGCAAAGTTCTTGGGCATGTTCAACAGAGCGCGAGCGCAGCGTGGAATAGTCCTCGCAAAAACTCAACAGTGGGTCGCGATGGCGCTCTCTTTCCGGCAATTGACTGTAGATCAATCCTTCGCGAATTCCGAAAACAGAGAACACGACCGATCCGGGTTGCATGCGCCGGATGAGACGCTCCAATACCAGCGCACCGTAGGGCAGCACTTCGCGGCGCGCGCGCGCCACGTCGCCTATCCCCGGAATGTCTAGCCCCTTCTTTCCTTTGCGTAACGCCTCGCAAAAATCCATGGCGTCGCGCGCCGGCAAGCGGTAACCGTGCATCACGCGCAGCGGGTATTGCTTCGATTCCATGTGGAGTTTGGCAAGCGCGCGCCACGTACCGCCAACGGCATAGAAGTCGCGGCCCTTACCCTGATTGAGCCAAGGCAGACCGGATATAGCAGAGTCGATAAGGTCTATGGCCTTGTCGAGTTTGTTTCCGGTCGTGTCGATCAACCTCAGACCGCCCAGAGGCAACGTCACAGCGTCGTTCAAGGTTTCGCCCGACATGTCGATCAACTCGAGGCTGCCGCCGCCAAGGTCCCCGGCAACACCGTCGGGCGACACGAACCCCATCATGATGCCCATTGCCGCGAGCTTTGCTTCCTTAGCGCCTGATAGAACTTCGATTGTGCAACCTGCCGCCGCTTCCGCGCGCGCGATGAAGTCGCTGCCGTTTGATGCGTCACGCACGGCAGCTGTTGCTATCGCCCGCACGTTCTTGACGCGCAGCACCCGCAAAATGGTCTTAAACCGCACAAGGGCTTGTATTGCGCGTTCGACGGCGTCGCTGCCCAAACTCCCCGTTGTTGCCACGGATCGCCCGAGACCGCACAAGACTTTCTCATTGAAGACCGGCGTCAGCGACCGCACGGCACCTTCGTAAACAACAAGGCGTACGGAATTCGAACCGATGTCAATAACTGCAATCGGCTCCATTTCGGACCTGCGATCCCTCGCACCGATAAGTTCCTTGAGCCGTGTCACCAGATTTTCCCCCGGCCTCAGCTAGACTGACGAAAACGCGGCGGAAAGTTCTCTTTCAATGCCTCGCCGCGGCCCGAGAGAGACGGATTCGTCATGAAATACTTATGCGCATTGAACAGTTCCTCACCTGGCTTTGGAACAACGCGGGTTGACGATCCATCGCTATTAATGAGCCAGCTTTGTTGGTTGTCCCGGAGATTAGCAACCATGATCTGATCTAAAACCTGTTCGTGAACGGTTGGCGTTTTCACCGGCACCATGGCTTCTACCCGGCGATCCAGATTGCGCGGCATCATGTCGGCGGAGCTGATGTAGACGGCGGCCTTGGGTGAAGGCAAGGCCTCGCCGTTACCAAAGCAATAGATACGCGCATGTTCCAGAAAACGCCCGATGATGCTCTTGACGTGAATATTCTCGGACAACCCTGGGATACCCGGCCTTAAACAGCACACCCCGCGCACAACCAAATCAATCGGCACGCCCGCGTTGCTTGCGTCATAAAGGGCCGTAATGATTTGCGCATCAACGAGCGCGTTCATTTTCATCCAGATGCCGCTGGGCTTACCGGCCTTGGCGTTCTTCACCTCAATGGCGATGTGCGCCATGATCTTACTGCGAATACCGTGTGGGCTCGCGGCCAAGCATTCGAGTTCGGCCGGCTGTCCATAGCCCGTGACGAAATTCATGACGCGCGTCACATCGCTCGCAATCGCCGGATCTGTGGTGAAGAGAGACAGGTCGGTATAGACGCGGGCGGTTTGCGGATGATAGTTGCCGGTGCCGATGTGACAGTATGTGGTTAAATCCGCGCCCTCCCGCCGCACGATCAATCCGAGTTTGGCGTGAGTTTTGAGTTCGGTAAATCCATAGACGACATGCACACCCGCGCTTTCCAGATCGCGTGCCCAGCGGATATTGGCGGCTTCATCAAAGCGTGCTTTGAGTTCGACCACAGCAGTTACGGACTTGCCGGCTTCAACCGCTTCCTTCAATGCCTGAATGATCGGGCTGTCGCGCGAGGTCCGGTACAGCGTCCACTTGATCGCCATCACGTTGGGGTCGGCCACCGCTTGCCGCAGAAACTGCACAACAACATCGAAACTTTCATAGGGGTGATGAACGACGATGTCCTTCTTGCGTATCGCTGCGAAACAATCGCCGCTGAATTCGCGAATACGCTCGGGAAAGCGGATATTGAATGGCTTGAAGAGTAAATCAGGCCGGTCGGCGACAATGAGTTGCGCCGTATCGGCGATCGCCAAAAGCCCATCTTTGACGAAAACGCTGTCTTCTTTGACGTCCAGCTCCTCGATAACGAACTTGCGCAGCCGCTCCGGCATCCCCGCTTCGATTTCGAGCCGGATCACGTTGCCGCGCCGGCGGCGCTTCAGCTGACTTTCGTAAGACCGCACCAGATCCTCGGCTTCTTCCTGCAGCTCGATGTCGCTGTCGCGCAGCAACCGGAACGCACCTTTGCTTTTGATCTCGAAGCCCGTGAACAGCTCCGTCAAAAACATGGCGATCATGCTCTCGAGTTGAATAAAGCGAATATCGTTCGGCTTTGCTGGGTCCGGCTCTAGCCGGATAAACCGCTCAAGCTGGCTTGGAATTGGGATCAGTCCGCTCATGGCTTTTGAATCGGTCTGGCGCTGCATCTCGACGACGACAGTCAGACCTTTGTTCAAAATGAACGGGAAAGGATGCGCGGGATCGGCGGCGATGGGCGTCAAAATCGGGAAGATATGCGAGAGAAAAATCTTCTCCAGCCACGCCACGTCCGTCTTATTCAGATCTTCCGGCTGTACGACATGCACGCCGGCCGCCGACAGCTCGGTTTTGATTTGCCGCCAGCATGTTTGCTTTTCGGCAACAAGACCCGCCACGAATTTGTTGATCGCTGCGAGCTGCTGCGAAGGCGTCTGCCCATCCTGGGAGAGCGTAGTGACCCCGGCCTTCACTTGCCCATAAACGCCGGCCGCGCGCACCATATAGAATTCGTCGAGGTTCGACGCCGAGATCGACAAAAAACGCAGCCGTTCGAGAAGCGGGTGGTTCTTATTCTGCGCTTCCTCAAGCACGCGCCGGTTGAACTGCAGCCAAGACAATTCGCGATTATAGAAGCGTTCCGGCCCCTGCGGCACACTTGTTACCTCAGATGCTTTTAGGTGCCTTCGTGCGCACGTCTGCCATGTTCGTACTCCTGATCCCCAGATGTCCTAGGGTGATCGGCTGGGAATGTAACACAATCGTGACAACCGGAATGCCCGCGTTCCGGCCCTGAAGACGGCAAAGTTACTTATCTTGGTTTCCAATAACTTCAAGCGCTTGTGCCGCAATGGCACGCGTGACCCCGCGCTGCATCGCAAGTGCCAGGCGATCGATCTCCGCGACAAGCCTCCGGGCCGTCTCAAACGAACGTTCCATGCGCACAAGCACAAATGCAATCACTTGAGGTTCGACGCTCAATTGCCTGTCCGCGAACAACTTCACGAGAACGGACCGCAACAGCGCGTCGTCTGGCGCCGAAATTTCAGCAAACGGCAACGCCTTGAGACGCGAGCTGAAATCGGGAAGTATTAGTCCCATGTCGCCCGGGCCTCGTCGCAGACGTCAGCAGGACGGCTAATCTGCGTTCGCGCACAAGATTCAACAGATGAAAAAGCGCCGTCTCACTGCACGGGCCCTTATCGATATCCTCAACCACCAACGCTTGGGCTGTGACCAAGTTTGGCAATGAGATTTCCGTAATCTCGCGCGCCGCCGCCACGCGCGCCGCCGATTTATGACGCCACACGTTTGCGAGATGGCTTTTACCCGAACCCGGCGGCCCTGTAATCACTGCGGCGCCAACCGGCCAGTCCGGCCAACGATCGATAAGTGCCACGGCCTCCGCGTTTGAGTCCGACACAAGAAAGTCTTCGGCGCCGAGCGCGGGCCGGTGCGGGATATCGAACGCGAGTTGGCGCGGGGATGTGGTCATACGGTTTGAAGCCGCCTCAAGCTTATGGCGTTTCACGGCCGTGATAGACTGAGGAGTTGAGATAGCGGTCTAATCCGAATCTCACCAGCACGCCAATCGCAGCCGCAACCGGCACCGCAACGAGCAGGCCGAGGAAGCCGAATAAATAGCTGAAAACAAGCAACGAAAAAATCAGCCAGACGGGATGCAGGCCAATTTTCGAGCCGACAATCTGTGGACTGAGGAGCGCTGCGTCCAGCGCTTGGCCGGCGAGGAAAACACCACCGACCATAAGTATCGGAAATGTTTCTGGCCAGAATTGCACCACCGCCAAGCCCAGCGCCGATAGCAATCCGAGCGCCCAGCCGGCGAAGGGAATGAAGCTCAAGAGGCCCGTCAGAAGTCCAACCAAGAGACCGTATCGTAGCCCGATCGCGCTCAATGCGACGGCATAAAACGCAGCAAGAACAAGGCAAACGATACCTTGGCCGCGCACGAACGCCGAAACCCTTGTGTCGATGTCGCTAGCGATCTGGCGAATTTGTCCCGCGCTCTTCACCGGCATCCAGCTATCGACCTTGGCGACGATTTTTGGCCAATCGAGGAGTGCATAAAACGCCACGAGCGGCGTCACCAGCATGAGTGTGAAGAAGTTGAAAGCGGCCGTGCCATGACTCCACAGAGATTGCGCGATCGACGTCGCAAAACCTGGCAGTGAATCCGTTAATCCCGCAATAGCCCGGTTGAGCGCCGCTTCGGCTTCGGGAAAGCGCGGTCCCAATTGCTCGCGGGCGAACGTTTCAGCGAGTGTCTTTAACCGCGCGGTCTCAGCGGGCAGCGCTGCGATGAGTTGCTGGGTTTGCTCGGCAAGTATGGGGATAAGAAAGACGAGTGCCGCAATGACGGCAGCGGCCGACGCGAGCAGCAGTAGTACAGTCCCAACCAGACGCGGCAACCCAAAGCTTGTCAACTTATCGACGACCGGATTTAGAAAATATGCGATAGCCAGACCAATGACAAAGGGCAGCAAGACGGGCGCCAAAGTCGAAAGCGCAAACGCCAAAGCGGCAGCGGCCAGAACCCAAAACAAGACATGACGCTCAACCTGCATCTATTCCCCCAGACCGTCTTCAAACTTCTGCACATCTAATAACTACATTTGGTCACGCACCCCACACCCTTCACGACTTCGAACCTGTCGTTTCATAGAGAGTCATGTGGCGCAGCCAAACCCGCAAATAGGCAACAAGTGATGCAACTGTGAGTGCCGCCGTTGTCCAAATTAAAACCGGAACGGCCCCACCAAATTTAAGATCGAATGCCTCATTGGCGAGGACGGTTGCCGCGAGGACGATCTGGGCAACCGTATTGGCCTTGCTGACGACAATTGGCTTCATCGGCGTCGGATGATTGAGCAGCCACGATAAAATCACACCGATGACGATCAGTATGTCCCGCGACACGACCGCGATGACGATCCATGGCGGCAGCTTGCCCGAAACGCCAAGCGCTATGAATATACTGACAATCAGAAGCTTATCCGCGATCGGATCGAGATAAGCGCCAAGTTCGGTTTCCCAATTGTAGCGCTTCGCCAGAAAGCCATCGACCGCATCGGATATGCCGGCCACAACAAACGCGAGAAATGCAGCTTGCAGCTGATGCGTGATCAGGAGCCAGAAAACGACCGGCACAAGGATCACCCTGCCGAGCGTGATGAGATTTGGAATACTCACGCCTTCATCAGCCTTTTCATTGAGTTGAGCACCAGTTACCGGGCAACCACTTGCTGCCTGTAAACAGAAGTGGCTCTGACCCTAGCCCTCCACGGTTCACTCCGTCGAGTGCATGATCCGGTATTTCTGAATGTTGTCCGCAGCTTCTCCCGCAATCACAAGGAGAAACCGCCCGCCATACGACTGATTATGTTGACATATCAGTAGGTTGCTCGCATCGTCCAGCCGGCGCCTGCATTCCCAAGCGCTAATCCGCGTGCGCCTATGGCATTTGCGAGTGCGGCGGCCCCGCCTGGGAACTTCAAAATGACGTCGGCATTGCGTGCCGAGACCGTTGCAATTTCTAGGTCTTCGACACCCGGCGTATCCAAAAGTTGGGCGCGAATTTCGTTCCATTGCGCAAGGCTCGCAAATTCTGCAACGAAGCGCACGTGTTCGCCGGTACCGCTTCCCGTCGCCGTCCACGCGGGGCGCTCCACTGCGGGCGGCGGAGAGACGGCGGCGAGTGACTGCGACTTCACGGCCTTCCAGCGGCCTTCAAGGACGCCAAGCGCAACGACGGCTGCGAACTCGCTGGCGTAGGCCACGTCTCCGTCCGACATGCGGTACGTGCGTTTAAGATTGATCGCGCCAACTGCGTCCTGCCCCACGAGCGTGACGGCCATTGTCTTCGACATCACATCGGGTTCGGCAATCGCCAGTACGATGAGTTCCGTTTTGTATTCTCCCGCCAGAATACGCAGGCCGCTATCGTCACCACTTGTCAACATGGCGACGGTATCGTTGTGAATAGCCGGTTTCAACTCATCGAGCTTTAGCGGTGTCAGCGTATGCTCGAGATCCAGGCTTTTCCAAGCATTGCGCCACGGGCCTGTATCGCTCTTCGCGACGGCTGGATTGCCCTGCCGCGATAATGGGATCAAAGTGACGGCGGGAGCTTGCTCCTGAACGAAGGGGATTCCTTCGCGCTGCAAGACGCTGCGCACAGCATCTGGCTGGAACGAAAAATCCAGGCTGGCTATATAAGCGGTTGAAGAATTCTGTTCCGAACGTACCGCGACGCCTGAAACCATATCCGCCGCCTTGACGGACGAGAGCCGCGCAAGCTGCTTGTAAGCTGTGACGGGCACGAGACGCTTCAACAAGGACCGGAAGGCGGCGTTCTGGCCGTCGGCAAGTGCCTTCTCTTTAGCCGCAACCGCATTCTTGTCGGTGGCTTCAACCGGATAGTTCGCGACCGTGAAGGTCATTTCATCTTTTGCAGCGAGCGCGGGCGATTGCGTGCTGAGCACAGCAAGCGCCGCGCCGAAAACGGCCAGAGAAACCCCGAATGCCACGCAACCTTTTTTCAAATCAACCCCCACCGCGCCGCCGAAGTCCCACAGGCGCTCCAGGCCGTCCCCGCAAAAATGTCCCTGCGAGTTGCCGCTTCGCACTTCTGCTGCTACGACCCCCATCTCTTATTGGCAATGGGGCAAAAGTGAGTTTAAGGCCTGCTCCTCGGGCTGTCGCTAGCGTTATCCCGGCTTTGTTCCAGCCTGTAAACTCAACCGTTCGCCACCCGATCTCCGCGAGGACCAATGACGAAGCCTAAGGGTTCTAGAAAATTACCGCTGACGTATCGCGATAGCGGCGTGGATATCGACGCAGGCAATGCGCTCGTCGCCGCCATCAAGCCCTTGGTCAAAGCCACCCGCCGCCCTGGTGCCGATGCCGATCTCGGCGGCTTTGGTGGCCTATTCGACTTAAAGCGCGCCGGTTTCAAAGACCCTGTTCTAGTCGCCGCCAACGATGGCGTCGGCACAAAACTCAAGATCGCCATCGATACCGGCCGTCATGCCACCATAGGCATCGACCTAGTCGCCATGTGCGTCAACGATCTTGTCGTACAGGGCGCCGAACCGCTGTTCTTTCTCGACTACTTCGCGGTCGGAAAATTGGACGTGGCCGTCGCCCGTGATGTCATTGCCGGCATTGCAGAGGGATGCAAACAAGCAGGCTGCGCATTGATCGGCGGCGAGACCGCCGAGATGCCGGGTATGTACAAAGAAGGCGATTACGACCTTGCCGGATTCGCGGTCGGTGCCGTGGAGCGAGGCGAGATCCTGCCGCGCGAAGATATCGCCATTGGCGACGTGCTGATCGGCCTTCCATCTTCGGGCGTCCATTCAAATGGCTACAGCCTTGTGCGCAAGCTCGTGGCGCGCGAAAAACTCGATTGGGATCACCCCGCGCCGTTCGCCAAGGGCAAGTCGATGGCTGACGTCCTGCTCGCGCCGACCCGAATTTACGTGAAACCGCTTCTGGCGGCGATCCGCGCAACCGGCGGTTCCGGGCGCAAGGGCGCGATCAAAGCGCTTTCACATATCACTGGCGGCGGCCTCACCGAGAACATTCCGCGCGTGATGACGGATCACGTCGCCGCCCGCATCGATCTCGCGAGGATCAAATTGCCGCCCGTATTCGGCTGGCTCGCGAAGGCTGGCCGCCTCGACGACGCCGAAATGCTGCGCACCTTCAACTGCGGCATCGGCATGATCATAGTCGCAGACAAAAAGCGCGCCAACGATGTCGCAGCAGCGCTCAAGGCTGCGGGCGAAAAGCCCGTCATCGTTGGCGAAGTGATTGCTCCAACCGGCGTAAAATCCGACGCCAAGGGTAAAGGCGAAGCGAACGCGGTCAAATATGCGGGTGCATTTAATTTCGCTGGTTAGTTCGTCTGACGGCACCGGCAGTTCTATCCGTTGACCTTACCTGCCGTATCCAAAACATAGCCCGCACCACGAACTGTGCGGATCGGGTCTAGCTCGGGCCCGCGCACGAGGGCCTTACGCAAACGGCCGATGTGAACATCGATCGTGCGCTCGTCGATCTCGGCGGTATTGCCCCACACGCGATCAATCAATTGATTGCGCGACAAGACGCGACCGGCGCTTTCCAGCAACACTTCAAGAAGCTGATATTCGGTTGGCCCCAACGATATTTCCCGGCTGCCGCGCGTCACCCGGTGCGCGGCCCGGTCTAATGCGATGTCGCCAGCTCCTAAGACGTCACTGACACGCTCGGGCGCCGCACGGCGTAACAGCGCCTTTACACGCGCCATCAACTCAGGCACCGAAAAAGGCTTCACGACGTAGTCGTCCGCGCCTGTTGTAAATCCGCGTATTCGATCAGCTTCCTCGCTGCGCGCTGTGAGCAGGAGAATGGGAATCTGCGGTCCTTTGCTCGCCCGGCGCAGACGCGCGCAAAATTCGATGCCCGACATCTCAGGCAGCATCCAATCCAGAACGATCAAATCGTAGTTATCTTCCGCAAGCATTAGTTCGCCATCTTCAGCCGACGTGGCGAGAGCGACTTGATATCCTGCGGCACCCAAATTGTAACTCAGCAACGTGCCGAGCGATTTATCGTCTTCAACGACCAGAACCTTAGCAGCCATACCGGGAAATGCCTTCGTTTGCCGTCAATTCAGCTTGAGAACTTGCCGATAACGGCCGTACTCGTGTCGTCATTCTTGGGCCGCTCCGCATCGAGCGTCTTACCTGTCACAAGAAACACGACGTTTTCTGCGATGTTCGTCGTATGATCGCCGATGCGCTCGATATTCTTGGCACCAAACAGCAAGTGCGTGCAGAGACCTATGTTGCGCGGATCTTCCATCATGTAGGTGAGCAGTTCGCGGAACACGGAGTTATAAAGTGCGTCCAAACCGGCATCGCTGCGCCAGACGGTAAGCGCCTTCTCAGCATCCTGCGCACTGACCGCGTCTAACACGTCCTTGAGCTGCTTCGATGCGAGCTCGGTCATATGCCGCAAACCGTTCATCAGCGTCTTGGGATGAGTATCGCTGGAGACCGCAAGCGCCCGTTTCGCGATGTTTTTGGCGAGATCGCCGATCCGCTCCAAATCGCCGGCGATCTTCAGAACCGTCATGATATGGCGCAAATCGTTGGCAATCGGCTGACGTTTGGCGATCATGTAGATCGCGCGCTCCTGGATCTGGCGCTCAAAAATATCGATCTCGGCGTCGCTGGCAATGACGGCTTCCGCCAAACGCGGATCGCGGCGTTCGAGTGCGGCGAAGGCTTCGGCCAGAAGCTTCTCGGCCCGGCCACCCATTTCCGCCGTCATGCGATCAAGTTCGGCGAATTCCGCGTCGTAGGATTTGACGATATGCGTGTTCATGTGTCCGTCCTCAGCCGAAGCGGCCTGTGATGTAGTCTTGCGTGCGCTTGTCGGCTCGGGTTCGAGAAGATATCGGTCGTGGTGCCCTCTTCGACGAGCGATCCGAGATGGAAAAACGCCGTGCGCTGCGAAACGCGGGCTGCTTGCTGCATGGAATGGGTCACGATCACGATCGTAAAGCTCTCGCGCAAGCTCTTCGATCAGCTCTTCGATGCGTGCCGTCGCAATTGGATCGAGCGCCGAGCACGGCTCGTCCATCAGAATAATTTCCGGATCGATAGCTATCGTGCGCGCAATGCAAAGACGCTGCTGCTGGCCGCCCGAAAGACCCGTGCCGGAATCGTTGAGCCGGTCTTTCACTTCTTCCCAAAGACTGGCTTTTCTGAGGCTTTTTTCGACGATGACGTCGAGCTCGGCCTTGTTTGATGCGTAGGCATGAATGCGGGGACCATACGCCACATTTTCATAAATAGATTTTGGGAACGGGTTTGGTTTCTGAAACACCATGCCGACGCGCGAACGCAGTTCAACCGGGTCAATACCCGCGTCGTAAATATCTTCACCGTCAATCGTGATCTTGCCCGTCACCTTGCACGATGCCACCGTATCGTTCATGCGATTGATGCAGCGCAGGAACGTCGACTTACCGCACCCCGACGGGCCGATGAAGGCCATGACCGAACGCTCTGGAATATCGACGTTGACGTCCTTCAAGGCATGCTTAGCGCCATAGTGGACGTTAACCCCGCGCGCGAGAATTTTCGTTTTCGCCTGAACTTGCATCCGCTGAAGCGTGTGCAGCTCGGCCGCGACTGACATATCCATGGCAACCTTTGTGTTGAGCATCTACCAGCGTCTTTCGAATTTTTTGCGGAGCCAAATTGCCGTACCGTTCATCAGGAACAGAACCGCCAGCAGAACGATAATCGCAGCAGCCGTCTTAGCCTGGAAAGCAGGCTCCGGCAGGTCCGACCAGAGATAGATTTGAACCGGCAAAGCGGTCGCCGATTCCGTAATGCTTTTCGGCACATCGACGATGAATGCGACCATGCCGATCATGAGCAGCGGCGCCGTTTCGCCAAGCGCATGCGCCATGCCGATAATCGAACCGGTCATGATGCCCGGCATGGCAAGTGGCAGCACGTGATGGAAGATCGCTTGCTGCTTCGATGCGCCGACGCCGAGTGCCGCTTCCTCAATCGAGGGCGGAACTGACTTCAGGGCGGCGCGCGCCGTGATAATAATGGTCGGCAAAACAAGCAGCGCCAGCACAAGCCCGCCAACAAGAGGCGCCGATCGCGGCATTCCGAAGAAATTCAGGAACACCGCAAGACCAAGCAAGCCGAACACGATCGACGGCACTGCCGCCAAATTGTTGATGTTGATTTCGATGAGATCGGTCAGCCGGTTCTTCGGCGCAAACTTTTCAAGATAGATGGCGGCCATCACGCCTATGGGCAAGCACGCGCCTAACGTTACCAGCAATGTCAGAATGGACCCGACCATTGCGCCCCGCACACCGGCAAGTTCCGGCTCGCGGCTATCGCCTGCCGTAAAGAATAGCCAATTGAAACCTTTTTCGATCTGCCCCTGGCTGCGGAGCCGCTCAAGATAAGCGACGACGCTATCTTTGACGTTGCGGTTGCTCTCGGGTGTCTCATAGGTTTGCACTTGCCAAGCGCCCGGCTGCGCGTCGCTGGTCGACTGTCAACGGCAAAATAACGTCGCCGGTGATGGCAGAGTTGCTGAGCTTGGTGACTTTGACGAGCCCGCCGTTGATGGCCACTAGCCGGCTCGGAATATTTAACATCGAGAATTTCATCGCTATTCGAATTATCGACCCGGGCCTGGAGTTCCTTCGCCTCGGCTCGAAGCACGCCAATTCTCTCCGCCGCTTCGCTATTTTTAAGCCGCTCCAGCCGGTCTGCTTCCGCAACGAGCGCCGTTGCCTTGGATTGGAGATCTTTTTTTACCGCTTGGAGCGCCTCGGAAAAGTCGTTGGCGCTCGTCAGATACGGTTATCTCGCCGCTCGTCCCGCCCGGCGTCGCTATTCCGCGCGTCGCGGCTGTTTGAGAAATACGAGTTCCTTCGCCCTTGAGATAGAGATCGGCCGTGTCCGAGAGGAGCAGCCGCGTGCTCAGTGTCTGGCCGATGAGGGCAGGATCGGCCACGACTTTATTTCTCAGATCGTCAACCGCGCCAGTACTCAAAATCTCATTCAATTGTTTCTTGGCCGTGCGGCCCTCGATACCTGGAACAGCCGTGGCAAGTGCTGACTTTGCGAGAGCCATATAGTCTGCGCCAAGCAGAGTAGCCCGGTCCTGCTTGCCTTCGGGATCTAGTGTTCCGGCCGAAAGCGGCACATCCAACCGCAAGGAATGTTGCCAGAATGCCGGCCATCCTTTTGTGAATATATCGGTAATTAATACCGCGAGAAACGCCGTTGCAATCGCGAGCGCTGCAACACCATACCAGCGGAAGCGCGAGTCCCGGCGATAACGCGCCCGCAGACGCGCCCTCGATGCGGGCGAGCGGACATCGATCCGCCGCGGCAAAACTCCAACAGATGTCATCGACTTATCAGTCATACTGTTCCCGGTATTTACGGACAATTCTCATCGCGATGTAGTTCAGCCCAAGCGTTATGAAGAACAGTACCAAGCCGAGCGCAAAGGCGGCGAGCGTCTTGGCGCTATCGAATTCCTGATCGCCGACGAGAATGGTCTTGATCTGCACTGTAATTGTCGTCACCGCATCGAGCGGATTGAGCGTAAGGTTTGCCGCAAGGCCGGCCGCCATGACGACGATCATCGTCTCGCCGATGGCGCGGCTAATGGCGAGCATGAACGCCGCTACAATACCCGGAAGGGCTGCAGGGAGAACGACTTGGCGGATCGCTTCCGATTTCGTTGCCCCTAGGGCATAAGCGCCATCGCGCAGCGACTGGGGCACGGCATTGATCACGTCGTCCGAGAGTGACGAAATGAAAGGAATGATCATCATTCCCATCACGAGGCCGGCTGCAAGCGCGCTTTCCGATGCGATATCTAGCCCGAAGCTTTCGCCCCAGCCGCGAATAAGCGGCGCGACCGTCAAGGCGGCGAAAAAGCCGAGGACGACGGTCGGGATGCCGGCAAGTATTTCAAGCACTGGCTTGAAGATCGCGCGCACTCTTGGGCTTGCATATTCAGCCAGATAGATGGCCGAGAACAATCCCAAGGGGCCGGCCACCAAAATAGCGATGAACGTAATGAGCAGCGTCCCAACCAGCAGCGGAATGAAGCCATAGGCCGTCGATATCTCGCCTTGGTCGGCGCGCATGGCGGCCTGCGGATTCCATTCGGTGCCAAAGAGGAAATCAAAGACGCCCGGCTTGCCGGTAATATTGGGATCGAAGAAGAACCGGTACGTCTCGCCTGCAACCGAGAAGAGAATGCCAAATGTCGTGAGAACTGCGAGCCCAGCGCACAACATCAAGACCACTTCAACAAAGCGTTCGAAATTATTCCGGGCGCGAAACCGCATCGAAACGCGGCTCGCGCCCCATGAGGCCGCCGCACCACCGAGAACAAGTCCCGACGATAAGCATGATCCGCCCGCCCCAGGTGATGGCATTGGAAAATGCGGCGGCGCCGGCTTGGGCTTCGGCTGAGATTTCTCCGGAATGCTGGCCGGACGCCACATTAGAAATTTCGCGAAGTGCGGTGCTGCGCTTCAGCGGATCGGCAATCGTTTCGCCAGGAAAGAAGGACAGTGCGTTATGCTCCGCGACCCAGTGCACAAGCGGCGCACCGATAACGAACACGAATAGCATCGGCACCAAAATGCATGCTGCGGTGTAGAGACCCGTGATAGGCGGGAAGCGAATGCATGCTGGACTGGTTGGGTCCGGCAACGGCAACGGCGCGCCTGCGGCTAAAGAAGAAGCCGGCTAAAACCAATATTGCTGTTGCCGCCAAATAAAGCCCGGACATAAATTCCCGCTATCAATTCACATTCCCTACAGCCGCCATGTGCGCGGCTTTAGAAATCTTAGAAGCAAACCTTCGTCAATAGTCCGATCTGCTGGCCGGGGCGCAACGATACCCTTATATCCCGGCCGTCCTCATTTAGATGCGCGGCCGCGTCTCGGATTTGCCCAAGACGCGGCTGCGCCCGTTCAGAAAGGCACTCGACTTACTTCAAGTCATCGCCCTTCAACACTTCCATCGACGTTGCAGACTTCGCAGCTTTCTCAAGCTCTGACTTCGGCAGCGCTACGAGGCCCTTCTGGGTGAGGTAACCGTCCTCGCCCATAGCCTTGGTCGATGCATATTCGGCGACGAACTTATCCAAACCCGGGATCACGCCGATATGTGCCTTCTTGACGTAGACGTACATGCGGCGAGCGCCCTTGTACTTGCCGCCGGCGATGTTCTCGAACGTCGGCTCTGCGCCCTCAATAGAAACACCCTTGAGCTTTGCAGAGTTCTCTTCCAGGAACGAGAAGCCGAACACGCCAAACGCATTCTTGTTGGCTTCGAGCTTTTGAACGATCACGTTGTCGTTTTCGCCGGCTTCAACATAGCCGCCATCTTTGCGGACGGACTTCCAGACTTTTTCAAAGTCCTTCGTCTTCTTTTCTTCGTCGGTCTTTTTCAACGCCTTGAGCGTGTCGAAGGCTTCGGCACCCTTCTCCATAAAGAGTTCGTGCATGCTATCGCGTGTGCCCGAAGTCGGCGGGGGGCCGAGCACTTCAATCTTCACGTTCGGAAGTGACGGGTCGATGTCGGACCAGTTCTTGTAAGGATTGGCGACGAGCTTGCCGTCCTTGTCCGGAACATGCTCGGCGAGCGCCATGAAAATCTGCTTCAAGGTGAGCTTCAACGCCGGACCGTCTTTCGACTGTGCGAGCGTCAACCCGTCGAAACCGATATTGAGTTCGACGATGTCTTTCACGCCGTTCTTTTGGCAAAGCTCAAACTCTGCCTTCTTAATGCGGCGCGACGCGTTCGTGGCGTCTGCTTTATCTTCGCCAACGCCTTCACAGAAGATTTTCATTCCCCCGCCCGTGCCGGTCGAATTCGACAACTGGCGTCTTGCCGCCGTTAGTTTTGCCGAACTGTTCGGCAACGGCGGTGGTGAATGGATACACCGTTGACGATCCGACGATTCGAATCTGGTCGCGCGCAGCATGTGCTGCTGTTGTGAGCGCGACAGCTGAAAGCGTTGCGACTGTAGCCGTCAATACTGCTGACCTTGTGATCACGCTGATCTCCCTTGATCCTTGAATGGGCGTGTCCAACGACGACGACTTCGTCCGAGGTGCCCAGCACAGCGACCCTTCCGCTGGCGGGCATTGAATAGACCTACAGCACTGTACTTTTGTGACAGATTAATCGATTGATTTGCATCAATAAAAAAACAGGAACTCAGGACGCGCGCAGCATGACCGGCCGCAACTGGACCGGATGGCGAGACAGAATCGAGTAAAACGGTCACCGTGGTGCCGCTGCCGAACTTGGAGGAAATTTTTAAGTCTCCGCGATGGCGATTGGCGATGTGTTTGACGATAGCTAGCCCGAGGCCTGTGCCGCCGCGCTCGCGGCTATCTTTGGCGCTAACCCGGTAGAACCTTTCCGTTAGCCGCGGCAGATGATCGGGCGCGATGCCGATGCCATCATCGGCTACGACGAGCGCAACGCGTGACCCTTCTTTGCGAACAGAAACATCGACGCGGCCGCCGCTCTTGCCATACTTGATGGCATTCTGGATGAGGTTTTGGGCAACTTGAATAAGTTCATCGCGGTCGCCGCGAACGTAGGCAGGCACAGTCTCTGGCACCAAAGGCAGCACAATTTTTAACTGTGCGGCCAAAGGCTGCAACGACATCACTGCGGTGCGCGCCACGTCGCCCAGATCGATTTTATCTTGCGGCGGCACATGCTCGCGCATCTCGATCCGGCTGAGAGATAACAACTCGTCAATCAGGCGCGACATGCGCGCGGCTTGTTCTTGCATGATGCCGATAAAGTGCTCGCGCGCCGCATCGTCGTTCTTGGCCGGACCCTGAAGCGTGCCTAGAAACCCGATCAGCGACGCCAGCGGCGTGCGCAATTCGTGGCTCGCATTGGCCACGAAATCCGCGCGCAAGCGGGCCAATCTCTCTTGCTCGGTGAGATCGTGCAGATAAAGAATAAGTGCCGGCTCGCCAATGTCCCTCTCAATTTTTCTAAATGGTGTCGCAAGCGCGGTCAGATGGCGTCCAACGGGAACCGTAAGCCGCGTTTCGCATTTCTGTGCATCACCCGATGTAAGTGCACTATTAACCGCTGCAAGAATTTCAGGCGACCGGGTGATTTGAGACAAGTGCCGGCCAGGGACTGCATTCAGTATCGATTGTGCCGCAGCATTAACCGCGATGACCTGTCCTGTGCCATCAAGCACGAGCACGGGGTCCGGAATACCTATGAGCAAGGATCTCCAAATGGGGTGCCCATCCGCATCCAAGCCGCGTTGCTCCCGTTCGCGCATTCCGGCCGAGCTGTGATCGGCACCTGATCTCTGAGGCGCCAGTAAGAGTGAAAGGGTGAGGGCCGCATATCCAGCGAGCGCCCAAACCCTATCAAGACCGCCACCAACAACGAAAGTCCCGCAAGCCAGTGCGACAAAGAACATCGTCCGTGCATTGGAGCGGAAGCGCTCGCGAACATCTTGTTTTGCTTCCGTCCAACGGGATGTGGCGGACGGCGCTCGACCCTGTTCCAATTCGTTCATCCATAATCCTGCGGGGGCCGCTTAAGCTTTATAGCATGCCCAACAAATGTTGTGATGTCGCGACACGCCGCCGCGGTCAATCCTCTCAATGAATTCCTCTCTTAAGCAGTTAGGACCAATATTCACCCACAGGCCGCCTAAAAAAAGCGCCCCTCTACCAGCGAACTCCAGATGCGCGCGACGGCCGCGCCATGCTAAGGCCTCCAATATGACCACCACAAAAAAACGCATCGCCATCCTCATCTCCGGCCGCGGCTCCAACATGATGGCGCTGGTGGAAGCCGCGCGCGCCGCCGATTATCCAGCCGAAATCGCCGCCGTCATATCAAACAAAGCTGATGCCGAGGGTCTCGCCTGGGCCAAATCGCAAGGCATTCCGGCCATCGCTATCGACCACAAACAATTTGCGACGCGCGCCGCCTTCGAAGCCAAATTGCACACCGCCCTGATGGACCACAAAGCCGATCTCGTGTGCTGCGCGGGCTTCATGCGCATGCTGACGGGCGGCTTTATCGACCGCTGGCGCGACCGGTTGATCAATATTCACCCGTCGCTGCTCCCGGCTTTCCCCGGCCTCGACACGCATCAGCGGGCCATCGACCAAGGCGTTAGGATTGCGGGTTGTACAGTCCACTTTATGCGCCTGGAGATGGATTCAGGCCCAATTGTCGCCCAAGCCGCAGTTCCGGTGTTTTCGGGCGACACTGCCGACGAATTAGCCGCACGGGTCCTTGCCGCAGAGCATAAGCTCTATCCCGCAGCCCTCGCCCTCATCGCCTCCGGACGCGTCCGCGTCGAAGACGAAAAAATTGTTATTTCAGAAGACTTTAACCACGGACGCGTGCTGTTCTCGCCAATGGCCTGAAGGCAGGGTATCTCATTCGTGCGGATACGCGCGTAGGGCGCGACTGTTGACCCGGTGCGCGGGGCCGCATGGACATGAGTGGCGGCAAGTTCGTATTATACCACTTGCCCAATCCGGCGGGGTGACCAGGTTTTCTGGTACAGGGATTGTCGCACCTCAGGAACATGCGAGGCCGATTCGGCCGCAAAGGACGAGACAGTTCGCGTTTTGTCACGTCCCGCGCATGATCCGGGTCTCAGGAGAAACGAAGTAGATGACGGAAACCGCCAGCCATACTCAGGGTCTCGGCGAAGAAAGCAGTATCTGGTTCAAGCTGACGCCCCTGCTCCGCGGCGATCCGCAGAACCCGATGCGCATTCTTATGCACATGACCGAGCGCTATGGCCCCGTCATTCCGGTCAACCTTGCGAACCAGCGCATCGTGCTCATCTCCGAGCCCGAATATTTCAAGCACGTGCTCGTCACCAAAGCCGACAATTACATCAAGTATTTCGACGGCCTGAAGCCCGTCTTCGGCAAGTCGATGATCACGCACGACGGCGCGCTCTGGCAGAAGATCCGCATGCCGCAGCAGCCGGCGTTCCACCCGGATATGTTCGCCGAATACATCCCCTACTTCCTCAAGGCCATCCAGACCAAGATGGACATTTGGGCTGGTCTCGCGAAAACCGGCGAAACGTTCGAGATGGTCGAACAGACGTGGACGCTCGCCGCCGACATGGTCTGCAAAGCGCTCTTCGATCGCGACATGCCGTTCAATCCGCACGTCGTCTTCAAGTGCGTAAAAACCTACACCGACGTCATGAACCACCGCGATATTCGCCTGCGCAAACAAGCCGGCGAAATCATCGAGATGACGGACGAAGACGCGGCGAAAGCCATGGAAGTGTGGGCCAACGTGCCGCCCGCCGTCTTGGGCGCCGATCCGCGCGAAATGCGCGAACGCACGCTGCTCACCATGATTGAAGCCGCCGTCAAAGATCCAACCGTCCCGGAGTTCGACCACCAGCAGGCCATCGACGAACTGAAGCAGTATCTGTGGGCCGGCACCGAAACGACAGCGCTGACGCTCGCCTGGGCGATGTACGAAACCTCGAGGCGGCCAGAAGCGGCCGAGCGCATCCGCCGCGAAGGCGAAGAAGTTTACGGCGACCGCGAGCCAACCGCCGCCGACTACTCGGGCCTCGCCTACACGCGCGCCGTCATTCAAGAAACCATGCGGCTTTATCCGCCGATCTGGGGCTTGATCCGCGTTGCCGTGGCGGCCGACGAAATCGGCGGCAAGGAAATCAAGCCGGGCGACCGCGTCACGCTCTTTGCTTACGGCGCGCATCACAATCCGAAATTCTGGGAAGAACCCGAAGAGTTCCGCCCCGAACGCTGGATGGGCGGCGCTGCGAAAAAGCAGGTCAAGTATTCCTACATTCCCTTCGGCGCGGGCAAGCGCTCGTGCATCGGCGGCGCCATGAGCCAAGTCGAGAACACGCTTGCGCTATCGATGTTGCTGCGCCGCTTCCGCCCCGAGTACGTCGGCGCCGATCCCGCCGGCATCAACGCCACCGTGACGCTCACCCCCAAAGGCGGCCTGCCGTTTAAGATCAGGGAGTTGAGCTGAGGGGCCGGTCACGCCGCCCGTCTCGGAATTCGCGAATAGTCCGTTGCAACTCCACCACCAACCCAAGCACCCTGAATGACTTGGAAACGTCCAATGATCATTTCGATGGATCAATTTTGTCAACACCGAATTGAAGGGGTAACCCTCTCAGGCGAAGATGAAATCCGATGCCCGAAGCGCGGTGGCGTCGGTTGACCCTACGAAGATCTTGAAGTCGCCAAATCGATCGCCGTTTATATCGATATAGATTTCTAGGACTCCGGATAGGGACCAGATGAGGCTTGCGGTACCACCGCCAACGTAATTCGTCGGATTATTCTCTGCAACAAATGCTATTGGACCTAGCGCAGTCAAATCGATCTTGTCTCCCTCTGCCTGACTAAAGAATTCGATATAGTCGTGGCTATTGCTACCGAAGACCCAGGGTAAGTCGGCAACCGAGGTATAGATAAACGTATCAGCACCTGCCCCTCCGTCCAGGAGGTCTTTGCCCACAAGACCCGTGATGCGATTGTTACCGGCATCGCCGACGAGAACATCCGAAAATACATTGCTACTGGGACCTGACGACCGGAGAACGGTAGTGTTGGAGCCAATAAGATTTTCGATACTGTTGAACGTGTCGCCTGCCGCCTCACCCTGGTCGCCGACATTTGTGTAAAAAACCGAAAGTTGAGCCAATACGCCAGAAGCGGCATTGCGATAACTTACGGTGTCACTTCCGGATCCGCCAATCAGCATGTCGGCACCTGCGCCACCTTCAAGCGCATCATTACCTACACCTCCATTGAGGGTGTCCGCACCCGCGCCGCCATCCAGCGTATTGTTGCCACCGTTGCCCGTGATCGTATTGGCGAGCGCGTTCCCCGTGCCGTTGATGTTGCCCGTGCCGGTCAGCGTCAGCTTCTCGACGTTGGCGCCGAGCGTAAAAGTCTTGTTAGATTTGACTGTGTCCGTGCCCTGCCCCGCAAGTTCGATCACCTTGTCGAGGGCGTTATCGACGATGTACGTGTCGTTACCCCTGCCGCCGCGCATCGTGTCGCGACCCGTGCCGCCGTCGAGCGTGTCGCTGCCGGCGAGCCCGTAGAGATCGTCATTGCCGCCCAGACCGCGGATCGTGTCGGCCGCCGCCGTGCCGCGCAGGATGTTGCGAACCGAAGTTCCTCGAATGATGGCCATGAAACGCTCCCACAAAGACGTATTCCAACGTTCTTTGTGCAAACCCTATACCATCAGCCCCCAGACGGACATCAGACCAACGTCCGAATTGGTAAAGAACGGCGTTTCCCCGTAACGAGAAATGGCTGCTGCGCCGCTTTCGCCCCGAGTACGTCGGCGCCGACCCCGCCGGCCTCAACGCCACTGTCACCCTCACTCCCAAAGGCGGCTTGCCGTTTAAGATTAGGGAGTTGAGTTAGGGGGCCCGGCATTCCGGGTTCAGCAAGTTAGGTTCGGACACCGGCCGGCATCCAACTCCACCTTCATAAAATAAAATCTGCCCCGGTCAGATGAATTTGACCACTAAGTTCGAAGGTGTATATTTTTGTAAGGACGAAACCTTCAAAATCAGTAATGTTGCCGATACGGAATTGAACTTCCGTCGTGTTCGTTGCTGCGTCAATCCCGTACCGAACCTCCCCGAAAGTTCTCCAATGGTCGGTTGGGGGAGGGATGCTGTCAAAATGGAACTCACTCTCGCCGATGAAATCGAAAGCTTGATCGCCCGGCCCTTGGAAACTCACAGTCGCATCTATTTCGCTAAGATCAATCCTGTCGCCTTCGGCGTGATTGAAATCAAGTACGACAAGTATTGCCGGGGTGAAAGGGGATCCACCGACAGTCATGTATTCGTTGCTGAACACAAAGGTGTCGGCGCCTAGACCGCCCGTGAGTTGATCACCAACACCGCCCGCACCCCGAAGGATGTCATCACCAGCGCCGCCATTTATCTTATTGATATTCGCATTGCCAATCAGCGTATCGCCATAGGCTGAGCCGATGAGATTTTGGATGCTGAAAAGCGTATCGCCCGCCGCATCTCCGAACTGTCCGGTTCCCATCGCGAGATTGACGGTGACGCCGATGCCATCTGAGGCGGACGCATAACTAACGACCGCTTGGGTTCCAACGGAACTCAAGTTGTCAGCGCCTGCTCCCCCATCGAGGACACTCGCATCCGTGTAAGCGATAAGAATGTCAATGCCGTTGCCGCCAAATGCTGTGCCGCCGCCCAACAGATTGACTTCATCGTTTCCGGCACCGCCACGCGCAATGCCACCGGCATTCAACACGATCGAATCGATTCCCGCCCAAGCCTTCGGCAATCCCACTTGCACGAAGAAGAATGAGATCGTCAAATTGAGACCCGCGAACATTTTCAATCTGGCTCAATGTATCCCCAAGCGCGCCCCATGCGGCGGCCGAGATACCGCTTGCGTCAACGTTTACACCAACGGATTCGCCTATGCCCCTTTGGATTGGCCCGTTCGATACCGGCGCGGCGAGGACGAAGCCTCCGAATAGGCTATAGTCTACCCAGTCAATCCCATCGCCCCCGTTAAAGGCGTTCGTGCCCAACGCCCCGCGCAACGTGTCGTTCCCACCGCCGCCGTTCAATGTGTTAATGTCGGCACCGCCATCGAGCGTGTTGTTCCCGCTATTTCCCGTGATCGTATTGGCGAGCGCGTTCCCCGTGCCGTTGATGTTGCCCGTGCCGGTCAGCGTCAGCTTCTCGACGTTGGCGCCGAGCGTAAAAGTCTTGTTAGATTTGACTGTGTCCGTGCCCTGCCCCGCAAGTTCGATCACCTTGTCGAGGGCGTTATCGACGATGTAAGTGTCGTTACCCCTGCCGCCGCGCATCGTGTCGCGACCCGTGCCGCCATCAATGATGTCATTTCCACCATTGCCATAGATCGTGTCGTTACCGCCGAGGCCATAAATCGTATTCGATGAGTTCGTGTCGCGGAAAATATTTGCAAGATTGGTAAGACGCTTGATGGCCATGACGGAACGCTCCTAAAATGACGTTATTCAATCATCATTGTGCAAATCCTAGACCATCAGCCCCCAGACGGACATCAGACCAACGTCCGAATTGGTAAAGAACGGCGTTTCCCCGTAACGAGAAATGGCTGCTGCGCCGCTTTCGCCCCGAGTACGTCGGCGCCGACCCCGCCGGCCTCAACGCCACCGTGACGCTCACGCCCAAAGGCGGCCTGCCGTTTAAGATCAGGGAGTTGAGTTAGGCTCCGCCAGAGCATCAATCATTCGCGCCGCTGGTGTATGCGCACGCGGCCCGGCTCGATAATGCAAAGTTTACCGTCGATGGGATACTCGCGCAGCACCAACGAGAGTTGGTCAATTCGCGCAGCCAACGCGGCGAGGGACTGGCGGCCCCTGCATTCCAGCACGACGATGCCTGCCGTTACTTCGGGCGGGAACCGGAGAGTATGGCCAAAATCATGGTCGAGTGTGACGAGCACCCGGCCTTCGTCGCGGCAGACCTCGTAACACGATTGTCCGTTGCCCCAGAAAGCTTTTGCTCATTGACCGTCATGACATCATGACCTGCGGCCTCGAGCATGGCTTTGCCGTGGGCCGCTAAGTTTTCATCGAGCTTGATTTTCATTCCGCCGCCGGGCCTGGGATCGGCAAAATCCGCTCGCGCGCGACCTCTGCTCCATACGCAATCGCCGCCCGGATATCGCCGGGTTTCAGTTGCGGATAGTTGGCGAGGATGTCCGCCTCGCTGTCACCGCTCGCCAGATGATCCAGGATCAGCGACACCCAAATCCGCGTGCCCTTAATGCACGGCTTTCCGAAGCAGATATTCGGGTCTATCGAAATGCGGTCAAGCGGGTTTGGCATTGTCGAATATTAGCAGAAATTCCGGCAAAAACCAGCGGTGCTGGCCGATGTTGCCAGCAAAACGCTAGCCAAGAACTGCCTTCCCGCATCAACGCCACCGCACCCTCACCCCCAAAGGCGGCCTGCATATACTTGAACCGGTCATGAAGGTCGAAGTCGAGACACCGGCCGCAATTATAGCTAAAGTGCTCGCACACCTTAATGGCCGCCGCGGCCAGATCTGGCGATCAACAAATGCGCGGCGTAAAACTGCGTCATCCACGCATCCGTTCCACTTGCCAACTATGTTCGGGTACTGCCTCTGATCTCCGTCAACTCAACCGCCGGCGCGGGTACCTACAACCATGGTCGTACAGCCACTACGCGCTTCTTCCCCGTAACATCATCCGGTGGCCCCGACGACTTCCCGCCCGCCGTCGGCATGCGCGCATAGCCCGCAAACGAAACCCCGGCTCATAGAGCCGGGGTTGCAAAAATTGCGGGGCTATTCCTTTGAAAACCGGGATTGAGCCCTTAAATGTCCCCTTCCGCGATCCTGTTCGCGGCAACGACGGCATCGCGCAGGCGGCGGTAGTTCTCCAGTTCCTCCGAGAGGGAGGCGACGCGGGCTTTCAAACCGGCCACATCGCTGCCATCGCCATGCGCCGGATGCGCAGAACCGTTTGCAGTGCCATTTAAACTGTTCGCAAACGCGCCGCGTCCCGTTGCCGGCCAAACGCGGCCCGCGCCTTTTGCGAAGCCGCGGCACGCCATTTGGCAGACTTGTTCAGGAAAAAAGTGCCTGACGCCGCAGACGGCACCGGACGGCCAGATACCACACCGTTGCCGCCAGACTTGCTCTTCGCAACAACGCGCTTCGCAGAACCGCCCAATGCACCGGCTTTGCGGAATGCAGTCCCGCGACGGGTCTTCAAACCCTGTATGCGGCCGGCAAATCCATGACCGCGCAGCGGAGCCGCCGCCGTCGCCGCAAGATCAGCTTCGAGCTTGTCGCAAGCAGCACTCAATGCCTTGATGTCGGCGGCCTGCTTGATCGTCAGGTTGCGGGTGGCGTTGAGATCTTGCAAGGCGGTGTCATAATCGCGCTTTGAGACCGCGCTCGTCGTCCCGCGCTTTTCAAGCTCCGCGCGCAGCGTTTGGATTTCCGACGCGGCGGCACTGTATTCGCTCCTGAGTTTCGGCACGTCTTGCAGCGCGTTCGCGGCAGCAGCAAGATCAGTGCGTAATTTTTCAAGGTCGCGGGCGCGCGTCTCAGACGCGGCGCTCGCCGCCGTGTTCTCGGCCAAGATGAATTGCAGCCGCTGCTCCAGCGTTGTGCTGCGCGAAGTTTGAGTTTGCAGAGCCGTTTTCAAGGTTGCGAGTTCTGCCGCAGCAGCCGTCCACCCGGCGCGGCTATCGGCTTCTGCTTTGCTCAAATCGGCATTCGCGCGCGCCAAAACCTGAGCAGACGCCGCCCGGCGTTCGGCGTCGGCAAGCGCCGTTTCAAGAAAGCCGAAATCGCTTTGCAGCTTGGTTGTGATCGCTTCGCGCTCGTCTCGGGTGCTGCGCAGGGCGTTAAGATCGAACAGCGCCGTCTGCAATTGCGCGGAGCCTGCCCGGCTGCTGCCAAGCCCGCGCCATAGCGCCGTCAGCACGACGCCCAATAGGAACCCGCCCACAGTCCATGGAAGTGTCGCGCTGAAGTCGAAACCGAAGAAGTGAGGAAACATGCCAACAACCTTTGCGTTTCTGCTTTTACTTTTTTGGACGGTGCCCTGGTCCCGCTGGTGCCCTGAACCGCGCGATCCAACCCTTACATGCCAGCCCTTTGAGCCAGTCCGGCAGGGTCATGAAATAGCACGGCAATTTTGTCCACGTCTGCCTGCATTTTAAGCAGAAATGGGCTGATAATTTGTCGATGGAGCACGAAGCCGGTGTGATGCCGGGGTTCCAAGGCGGCCAATAGAGGGCCAAAGAGGTTCGATCAGCCTAAAGCAGGCCGCACTCGCCGTGTCACAAACCGGCAAAAGGGCTGTGACTTTAGCCTTTCGAGGCGATGCGGTTTGCCTCCTGCAAGGCTTCCCTGACACGCTGATAATTCGCGATATCGAGATTGAGTGCGGCGTTTTGCTGGCTCAGCCGCGTAATTTCGGATCTCAAATGATTATGCTCGGCAATATAGGCCGCCGCCTGCCCGGTCTGACCCTGAAGCCTGCCAAGTTCCGCTTCGCGCGCCGTGAGCTTAGCAAACGTCTCCGAGAGTTCGCCTTTGATCTGATCAACGAGCGCACGCAGACGCATGATCTCGGACGTAAACCTTGTTGCGTCGGCAATCGAGACCGGCCCTGTTGCGGCGGGCACAGAGAACTGACTTTGTGATCCGCTCTGGCCTTTGGTGACGAGCCCTTCTAAGCGGTCGAGTTCGGCGTCGCGCATAGCGATAAGGCTGGTCTTGTTGGTGACTTCGCTTGACAGCCGCCCAACCTCCGCGCGCAGCCTGGAGCTTTCCGCCTCAAGCTTCGATGTGTCCGGATTGGACGCGGGAACTGCACTCACCTTGGCGTTGGCAAAATTCAACGGCACGACGTTTGTTGCCTTGTTGTTGTTCGCAAGAAGAGCTTCTAGGCGGTCGAGTTCGGCGTCGCGCATGGCGATAAATCCGGATTTGTTCGATAGCTCGGTCGCCTGCGCCTCAAGCTTAGCCTTCCACTGGGCGACTTCGGCGGTGAGCCGTTTGACTTCGAGATCGGCGGGTGACGGCGCGCTAAGCTGCGCTTTGAGCCGCGCAATCTCTGCCCCTGACGCCCGATCTTGTTCGGTGTGTGCCGTGTCGCTTCGGCGCAATGCCCAAAGCTCAGCGTTCAGGTCGGCAATTTCGTTGCGGCGCCGGACATCGAGGTCGGGAAGCGCAGCAATGACCGGCACTGGAATTGCGGCTGGCGCTGACACATGCGAAGCAACCTGCTGGGCAGCTTTACGCAACTCGCCTTCCAGTATCGATTTTTCATTCGCATACCGTACGGCCGATGCCTTAGCCGATGCGAGGTCCGCTTGAAGCTCAGCCAATTGGTCCGCCAGCCCTAAATCTTTCTGGCCCGAAGACGTAAACGCCTGCACGCCTTTCTTCAATTCGGCCTCTAGCCGTACCTTCTCATTGGCGAAATGCATCGCCGATGACCGGGCGGAATCAAGTTCCTCCTGACGCTCAGTCAAATGCTCTTGAAGCGCCGTGACTTGATCAGTCAATCGGGTGTCAGGCACAACGAGTGCCGATGACTGAGGGGGACCACTGCGGCTCCCTGACAAGAAGTTCCACAGCCCTAGAATGCATGCGCTCAGCAGGAAGCCCATGAGGAACCACGGCAGGGCCGCAGACATATCAAGTCCAAAGAAATGCGGATTCATACGCGTACGACTTTCCCCGGCACATAGGCCGATTTGGAATCCACCCGGCTGACCACTGGAACATGCACCGCTCAACGCTGGATCTCAGCCCCACCAGCTACTCTTCATTAGCATGGGATTGGGGTGGTTTGAAAAGGCTCTACGTTCGCGGGTGCGAGATTAGGCGATTGAACCCCTGCCGCAGCTTTGCGACCACACCAGAACAGGCAACTCCAATACCAATCCAGCGGAGTTCGACCAGTCTGAACCCCGAATCCTTTAAGATCGGCGGCAAAGTTGCAGCCCAGGATTAAGCACCATGACCGCGCCAGCCTCCGACCGTGCCACGCTGACCGCGGTAACGCCCCGGCCGTTTTACGCGCATCTCTATGTTCAGGTGCTAACGGCGATCACCATCGGCATTTGGCTTGGTCATTTCTATCCCGCGACCGGCGAAGCCATGAAGCCCTTGGGCGACGGCTTCATCAAACTCATCAAAATGATCATCGCGCCGATCATCTTTGTGACCGTCGTTCATGGCATCGCCGCGATGAGCGACATGAAGAAAGTTGGCCGTGTCGGCATAAAAGCGCTCATCTACTTCGAGATTGTGACGACGCTAGCTCTCGCTGTTGGGCTCGTCGTTGCCAATCTTGTCCAACCTGGCGCCGGCATGAATATCGACGCTGCCTCAATCGACACGAAGGGCATCGAGAGCTACGTCACACAATCCAAAGACCAGAGCACGATCCAGTTCCTTCTCGACATCATTCCGAAGACCCTCATCGGCGCATTTGCCGAGGGCAACATTCTCCAAGTCTTGTTCGTAGCGTTGCTATTTGCGTTTGGCTTACAGGCATTAGGAACGCGCGGCGAGCCGCTGCTCAATATCGTCGAGCAAGTTGCGCAGGTCCTTTTCAAAATCGTTGGCTTTATAATGCATCTCGCCCCAATCGGTGCCTTCGGCGCGATGGCATTTACGGTTGGAAAATATGGGCTCAAATCGCTTCTGCCTTTGGCTTGGCTCATGGGTTCGTTCTATTTGACGTGTTCGATTTTCATTTTTGGCGTACTTGGATTGATCGCGAGGCTTTACGGCTTCTCGATTTTGAAATTCATCCGCTACATCGGCGACGAGCTTCTCATCGTCCTTGGCACATCGTCGTCGGAAAGCGTGTTGCCGCGCATGATCGGCAAAATGGAAAAGGCGGGCGCGGAGAAAAGCGTCGTCGGCCTAGTGATCCCAACCGGCTACTCGTTCAACCTCGACGGCACCTGCATTTATCTGACAATGGCGGCGCTGTTCCTGGCGCAGGCGACCAACACCGACCTTTCAATCTGGCAGCAGCTCGGCATTCTCGGCGTGCTCCTACTGACGTCCAAAGGCGCCGCAGGCGTCACCGGCGCGGGCTTCATCACGCTTGCCGCAACGCTCGCCTCTGTCGGAACCATTCCCGTTGCCTCTATTGCCATCATCTTAGGGATCGACCGCTTCATGTCGGAAGCCCGTGCGCTGACCAACCTTATTGGCAATGGCGTCGCCACAATCGTCATCGCCAAGTCTGAGGGCGCGCTCGACGAAGCCCAGCTCAAACGTGCTTTGGACGGCACAACGTAAAAAATGGGTGTGGAAGACACTGTGCATACGACTTTCGGATTGCCCGGAAACCTTAGAACAGCAGTCGTCTCATCGGCGCCGCTCATGTTAGGATTTACTTGGGAACCGACGATCTAGCCGGGGATTGGGAATGCAGAGCAAGCACTTGGGCGGCAGCCGCGCCGCTTTATTGGCGCGCCGGTTGCTGCTCGCTCTTATCTTGCCCGTACTCTTCCTGGTTTTGATACCGGCCATCGCCGTCACTGGACCGGCAGCAGCCAGTGAACTTGACAGGGCGGCTCTCTCCAAGCATTTTCCCGAGCCCTTCTATGTCGGCGAGCGCGATACGGCATTGCCGGTATGGCCGCTCTTCCGGCACAACATCCCGCAGTCCGACGACTTCATCGGCTACATTTTCGAATTGATCGATCTGGCGCCAATCGCAGGCTATGCGGGCAAGCCCGTTAACATGCTGATCGCCATCAATCCCGAAGGTACGTTTATCGGCGCGTCGGTCATTTCGCATTACGAACCAATCTTCAATCATGGCGTCAGCGAAGATACTCTGTTCAAGTTTGTCGAGCAGTATCGCGGTCTGGGTGTGAAACAAAACATCAAGGTATCGGCGTCAAACTCCCAGGGCGGACAGCAGGCCACAAGCAGCAAATTCATTGACGGCGTGGCCAAAGCCACCGTTTCAGTCCGCATCATCAACGAGACGGTGCTGACCGCTAGCCTCAAAGTTGCGCGCGCAAAACTAAAATTGGGTCTCGGTCAAGACATGGGGAGCGCACCAACCCTCAAACCCGACAACGGACAAACCGCAACCGACGAAATTCTGACGTCCAAAAATTACTTGAGCAAATCCATTGTCAACAACGCCGACGTCGATAAACTTTTTGGACCGGGCTTCCCAACTGATGCTGATGTTGGATCAAAGTTCGACCCGAAATCACCGGCAACTGAACTCTGGGCTGCATATCTCAGCGTACCAGAGATCGGCCGCGCGATTATGGGCAAGGCCAATTTCGAAGCTTTAATGAAAGAGTTCCGGCCAACCGATCACGCAATCCTTGTCGCGACGCGGGGGCGGTATAGTTTGCAGAGCCCCGCGCATCGCATTGGCGGCGTCCCTGACTTGCTATCGATTGCTCAGTCCGGACTCGCCATCAATGTGAACATGGCGTTCGTGCGCTACCCGCCGGTCACAAAGGCATTGCCAACCGACGTGACGTGGACCGTCCTCAAAGTCCTATCCGAGTCGGGTTTCGACCCCTCGCGTCCTTGGCAATTGGTCTTGACCGTCAACCGGCAGAAAGGCTCCTCATTTCCAGTCCGCACTTCGAAAGACTTTCCCTTCGAATACCAGGTCCCGCCGGAGTTTTTCATCCCCGCACCTGTTGAACTCACCGGATGGCAGGCGGTATTGTTTGAGCAATGGCCGAAAGTTTCTCTCACCTTGTCGCAACTGCTTTTCCTGACGATTCTACTAACAAACACGCGGCGCTTATCTGCCAATCCCAAAGCTTTTGAGGCCATCCGGCTCGCGTTCCTGGCCATCACGCTTGTTGGCATCGGCTGGTGGGCCCAGGGCCAGCTTTCGATCAACAACATCCTTGGCATCATCAATGCTGCCAGATCGACCGGCGATTTCGGCTTTCTGCTGCTCGATCCTGTCTCGACGCTGCTGTGGGCGTTCGTGCTCATCAGTCTCGTTGTTTGGGGACGCGGCACGTTCTGCGGGTGGCTCTGCCCGTTTGGCGCACTCCAGGAATTCGCGGCGCTTGCGGGGGAGCGCCTCAAACTACCGCAGCTAAAAATCCCATATGCGGTGGATCGCACGCTCCGGCTGACAAAGTATTTAATTCTCGCAGCCATCATCGGCATGGCGTTTGTATCGACGCCCGCGGCTGAAAAGGTCGCCGAGGTCGAGCCGTTCAAAACAGCAATCACGCTCGGCTTCGATAGGGCTTGGCCTTATGTTCTCTATGCTGTCGCAATCCTCGTTCTTAGCGCATTCGTGTTCAAGGGGTTCTGCCTCTACCTTTGCCCCCTTGGTGCAGCGCTCGCCCTTCTCGGCCGGGTGCGTGTGTTCAATTGGATTCCACGACGCGCCGAATGCGGCACACCTTGCCAGCTCTGCAGCAAGCGTTGCAAATACGGCGCCATCGAACCGAAGGGCAAAGTGAAATACGACGAGTGCTTCCAGTGCATGGATTGTGTGAATATTTATCACGATCCCAAATCCTGCGTGCCGGTGATCCTGGCGCGTAAGGGGCGAACGCTTGCCATGCCGGTTCCTGCCGGCGCCCAGCGCAAAGAATTGCGCCAAGCCAAGCAACCGGAGATGGTGTCATGACTCATCGTAAAGCCGGGCAGCCGACGCGGCGCCAAGTTCTCATTGCCGGTGGACTAGTAGGAGCTGGCATCGGCGTTGGAACCATGTTCAATGCGGCTAATCTCAAGACGGCACAGCGCAGCGGCATCGCCTTTGGCACCACAGTATCCCTCAAAGCCAATCACGCCGATGCGACCCAATTGAACACTGCGCTCGACTCTGCTTGGCGCGAGATCACTGAAGTCGAAAAAGCGGCAAGCCTGTTTCGGGCAGAGAGCGCATTGAGCCAGCTCAACAGCGCGGGCTTCATCGACAATCCGTCCGTCACCCTCGTCCAAATGCTGAGAGACGCCCTCGACATCGCGCGACTGACCGATGGCGCGTTCGATCCAACGGTGCAACCGCTCTGGCGCGTCTATGCCGATGCTTTTGCCGCCGGACGCACGGCAACAGCCGCGGAGATCGCCACCGCAAGCGCATTGATCGGCTGGCAATGATATTGACGTTTCGCCAAAGCGTATCCAATTTGCGCGGCCCGGCATGGCTTTGACGCTAAACGGCGTCGCGCAAGGTTTCGCGACAGGCCGCTGCCTTGAGATCCTGAAAGAGCACGGCATCGAGAACGCTTTTCTCAATACCGGCGAAATCGGCGTGGCGGGAAAACGCGACGACAGGTCAGCTTGGACAGCCGCCATCGCCGATCCCAGGCACCCTGGAGACTATGTTGGCCTCGCACAGCCGCTCTCTGGCATCCTCGCAACCTCGGGCGATTACGCGACCGTTTGGAGTGCTGACTTCTCACACCACCACATTCTCGATCCCAAAACGCACCGCTCGCCAACGGAGACTGCCTCCGTTTCCGTACTCGCGCAATCTGGCGGCATGGCTGATGGTCTCGCGACCGCCATGATGGTCATGGGCCCAGAAAAAAGCCTCGCGCTCGCGCGGCGCTTGCCCGGCGTCGAAGCACTCATCGTCACCAAAGCGGGCGAGCAGTTCAAAGACGGATGGTTTCCCGCTGGCGTGAGCGGTGCGAGCGCCTACAACACCTCCGGTAAAAACGGCAAATCCGTTTTATCCGGCTTCACACCATAGCCGGTGAGCAAGCAGTGCGCCTGACCGCGATGATGCGTCTGATGATTGAAGAAATGTGTGACCGCAACGGCCATGGGCGTCACCAGATCGCGCGCCGCACCAGCCGAATACCAATTCAGATCGGCTGAGAGATCCGCCTCCGTCACGCGCCGCGACCAGTCTTCAATTGCCAGCATCGATTTTTTGCCGCTCGTTCACGAGTTCGTCCCACGCCGCATATTGCTCCAGGCTTTCCGGGATACTTTTCGCGCGCGGCGGCGGCGCCACCTTGAAGCGCATCAGCCACATCTGATCGGCCCACAGGATATGATTGAGCGTCGCGTGGATCGATTTGAAGAACGCGCCGCGATCGGCTTTGCGCTGCGCATCGTCGAGCAACGCCGCCGCGCCATAGATATTTGCGTTCTGCCACGTGTTGTAGCGGGCCATCGTCTCAACATATGCAGGCGTGATCATCATTGACCTCCCCATAGGGTTTGCCCAAAAAGAAAGGCCCCGTCACCGGAGCCTTCCTGGACGTCTACATCGATCCTATCAGCACTTAGCCGACAATTTCATTGAGACGGAAGTTCAACGCGATTTCGCGCTCGGCGGAAGCGGCGCTGTCGGAGCCATGCGACGAATTCGAACCCTTCGATTCGGCGAACAGCTTGCGGATGGTGCCGTCTTTGGCTTCCTTGGGGTCGGTTGCGCCCATGACGTCGCGGTACTTGGCGATAGCGTCTTCGCCTTCCAGTACTTGGCAGACAATTGGTCCCGACGTCATGAAATCCACGAGCTCGCCATAGAAAGGCCGTGCCTTATGCTCTTCATAGAATTTCTCAGCCTGGGCCCGGGTCCAGAGAACCCGCTTTTGCGCCACAATCCGGAGGCCGGCGCCCTCAATAACTGCGTTGATTTTGCCGGTCAGGTTGCGCCGCGTGGCGTCCGGCTTAATGATGGAAAAGGTACGCTCGATGGCCATTCGTCTGTCTCTCTTTCATAATCCGCTATTCGCTGGGCCGGGTTATAGCGGCGCCATACCCCCCCAGCAAGCGCGGCCCTTTGGCTTAAAAGCGTCCGCGGCCAAATCGAGGCAGACTGCCCTTGAAATGGTGATACAATATTGGATGAATCACCGGATTGACGTGCGAAGCGGCGTATGAACACTGTGGGTATCGCGCGGGGGGCGCACGAGGAGCGGAGGGCGCAAGCCCGAACGTGTGCTAACGGACGGCTATGAACGCACAGACCAACGAAGCCCAATGGTATATCGCTCGTGATGGAAAACAGCACGGGCCCTTGACCGACGTCGAGATGAAGACGTTCGTCGGGCATAACTATTTGCGCCCGACCGATCTCATCTGGAAACCCGGTATGCCTGACTGGCTGCCGGCGCCGCAAGTCTTCGCCGGCTTGTTCCAGCAACAAACGCCGAATGCGGCGCCGCCCGCGCCACAACCTATGCAGCAAACTGCTGCAGCCGCGCCTCAGCAGCAGCCGCAACAGGCATCGCCAGCGGCAGCATCCACCCCGCACCGCACGGACTTAGGTGGCGATCAGTTCGAAGATGCCGGGTCACGTCGCGGCCTCGTCCGGCAGGTGGGCATCGCCGCCCTTGCTATCTCGCTAATCGGCGGCGGCGCCTTTGCCATTGCCGCCTATCGCGAACCTTTGATGCGCATCGTCTCCGGCCCACAGAAAAAACCGGCGGTTGCTGCGAGTGAGGAACCGGCCGAAAAGCCCAAGACCGAAAGTTCTGCAACCGCCGAAGTCAAAACTGAAATGAAGACGGCCGCGCTCGATCCGACGGCACCGGCGCCCACGCCGCCACCTGTTGCCTCGATCGAGAATTCGCAAACCGATCTGCGCTTGCAGAAAATTCCGCTTTGGGAACTCTTGAAGCGCGAATATCCAGACTGGTACGCAAACCACATTGCAACCGCCGACAAATTGGTATCCGAAAAGAAATCAGAAACAGACGTAGCTACGCATTTGCTGCAAGGCCTCGTGGCACTCAGAAAGCAGAATGCCGACAAAGCTCTTGCTGCCAGCCCCGAAAAATTGAAGCGCGTTGCAACAGCGTTCCTAGAGAACCTGCGCGCGCTGCAGGCTCAAAGCGTCGGCGCCTGTTACGGTTATATTTCCAAGGGCGAATTGAGCCCGGCGGTTGTGCAAATGATGCAAACGCCGGAGAGCGCCACGTCCATCCACGCCAACGCCTCAGCCGTTTTCGAAGCTGTTTCCGAGGGCAGCAAAACGCCGGTCAAACACGATTCTGCGGTGAAGGCCGATTACGACCTGCTCATCCAGGAACTCGGTAAGATCGGCTGGAAGGAAGAAGACCTCCAGGTCTTTTCCAACCCGCGCCTCCTCGCCAAGCGCGAGCCCGCGCAAGTCTGCAAGATGGTGCAGGAGTGGTTTGTCGCTCATCTCGCCGTGCAAGATGCCGCCGCTCAAGACAGACTACTGTATGAGACCTTGAAGCCAGTCGTCTCCGGATAGCTTGAGGCATAATTGGGGGCGACGCCGCATGACGCAGTACGCCCTCAAGGTTGTCATCACGGCCGTCCTCGTGGTGCTCATCTCCGAAGTTGGAAAGCGTTCCAGTACGCTCGGCGCCATCATTGCCTCTCTGCCGTTAACGTCGCTGCTCGCCTTCGTCTGGCTTTATGGAGAGACCGGAGATACCGCCAAGGTCGCCGATCTTGCGCGCGGTATATTCTGGTACGTGCTGCCCTCGCTCGTGCTTTTCATCGTATTCCCGCTCATGCTCTCGCACGGCTACGGCTTCTGGCTGAGTTTGGCGGCAGCATCAGCGCTAACCTTCGCCGCTTACCTCGCCATGACCGCCATACTGTCGCGCTTTGGCATCGTTCTCTAAGCGGCGGGTGACAGCAGCAGCGATCCGCGCTATCGGCTCGATTGATGCTTCATATCAACGAACTCACATATCGCATCGAGGGCAAGATCATCCTCGACAGCGCCACGGCGGCCATCCCGCCCGGCCACAAAGTCGGCCTTGTCGGACGCAATGGCGCGGGCAAGACGACGCTGCTGCGCCTGTTGAAGGGCGAGATCCACCCCGACGACGGCGCCGTCTCAACCCCGCGTAACGCCCGCATCGGCCATGTGGCCCAGGAAGCGCCCGGCGGCGACGCGACGCTCATTGAGTGGGTTCTCGCCGCCGATACCGAGCGCGCCAGCCTGTTAGATGAAGCCGACCACGCTACCGATCCGCACCGCATCGCCGATATCCAATTGCGCCTGACCGATATCGACGCACACTCGGCGCCGGCCCGCGCGGCTCAGATCCTATCCGGTCTCGGCTTTGACGAAGCAGCCCAGCAGCGCGCCTGCCGCGAATTCTCGGGCGGATGGCGCATGCGCGTGGCCCTTGGCGCGATCCTGTTTCTTGAACCTGAAATTCTGCTGCTCGACGAGCCGACCAACTACCTCGATCTCGAAGGCACGATGTGGCTCGAGAGTCATTTGAAAACGTATCCCCATAGCGTCTTGATCGTCAGCCACGACCGCGATCTCTTGAACCGCGCCGTCAACGCCATCCTGCATTTGGATCGCGGCAAGCTCACCATGTACACCGGCGGCTACGACGACTTCGAGGAATCGCGCCGCGAGAAGCAACGCCTCGAACTCAAACTCAAGAAAAAGCAGGACGACCAGCGCCGCCACATCCAAGCCTTCATCGACCGCTTCAAGGCCAAGGCCAGCAAGGCGAGCCAAGCCCAGAGCCGCGTCAAGGCGCTCTCCAAAATGAAACCTATCGCGGCGCAGATCGACGATCGCGTGGTGCCGTTTCTTCTGCCGAAGCCCGCGAAAACCATTGCCAGTCCGTTGCTCAGGCTTGAATCCGCGAGCGCCGGTTACGAGCCTGGCAAGCCCATCCTGAAAAATCTCAACTTGCGCATCGATAACGACGACCGCATCGCGCTCCTCGGCCAGAACGGCAATGGCAAATCAACCTTCGCCAAGCTGATCGCAGGCCGTTTGAAGCCGCTCGCCGGCAACGTCTATGGCGCCCAGAAAGTCGAGGTCGGATACTTCGCCCAGCATCAGCTCGACGACCTCAATCCCTTATCGACGCCCTACGATTACATGATGAAGATGATGCCGGAACGCGACCGAAGCACAGCGGCGGGGAAAACTTGGCGCGTTCGGTTTCTCTTTCGATAAAGCCGATACCAAATGCAACGTGCTCTCGGGCGGCGAAAAGGCGCGGTTGCTGCTCGCGTTGACGGCGTTCCACGCGCCGAACCTGTTGATCCTCGACGAACCGACAAACCACTTGGACGTCGATAGCCGCGAAGCCCTGATCCACGCACTGATTGAATATGACGGCGCCGTCATCTTGATCAGCCATGACCGGCACTTGATTGAAGCCAGTGCCGACCGGTTATGGATCGTGCGCAATGGAACTGTGTCCAATTATGATGGCGACATGGAGAGCTACCGGGCTGAAATGCTTGCGGAACGCGGGCTGAAATCGCGCGAGCGTGCCAAGGACCGCGATACTTCATCCGACACAACGGCAAGTCGCGCAGATCAGCGCCGTGCCGCCGCAGATAAGCGCGCGGAACTTGCGCCACTCAAGAAAGCCGTGACCGCCGCCGAAAAAGCTGTGGAAAAACTCAGCCGCTGAAATTGCCAAACTCGATGGCGTGCTTTCTGATTCTACAATCTACGCGCGCGATCCAGCCAAGGCACAACAAGCAGGTCAAATGCGCGGTCAACTCGCTAAGCAATTGAGCGACGCGGAAGAAACATGGTTCAACGCCAGCGCGGCCTACGACGACGCCGTTAATCTGACGTCAGACTAAGGTCTGGCAACTATTGAATTACCTGTTCAGAGCGGAAACACCATCGCCGCGAATGGGGTTGGCGCGATGCGCCCAAGTTAGTTAATGCAACTGGGCCGGGAGCTGGCGGGGCCGTGGTGCGGGGTATCGCGGCCAGATGGTGAGGGCCATCTGGTTTGCTTCGTCAGCTCCCTACGCGTTTTCCTCCTATCATTCAGATGGATAGAGGCAAAGCGCGTGCCGCCGGGCACGGCTTAGTCTCTTGATCCCGGGTACCGGCCAGCGACGGCACGCTACCCATACCAATTGAGTATGACAAGCATGTGACATTGCGACGCCAAATCCCGTCATGCGCTACGGCCTAGCGGAAGCGTGGCTCTGCCCCACCCTTGCCGAAGGTGCTGACACCGGAAGATCAGGTGCGTATTAATCACCCGCGCAATCTTGGAAAAATCGGCGACTGTCTGCGTCGCGGCGCGGATTTCGGAGAGGAGCTTCAGGCGGTTCTCGCGGATTTTCGCATCATCCGCATTGACCATGATCTTGTCGAAGAACGCGTCGACCGGCGGGCGGAGTTCGGCGAGCGCGCGCATGGCGCCGGCGAAATTCTCGACGTTGATGGCCGCAACCGTGTCCTGCTTCACTTCCTCGATCTTGGCGGCGAGCGCGGTTTCCTCGACTTCCTTGAGAAGTTTCAGATCGTACGTGCCCGCGTAGGATTTCTTGTCCTTCTTTTCTTCGATGGAGAGGATATTGGCCGCGCGCTTGACGCCCGCAAGCAGGTTCGCGCCGTCATCGGTCTTGAGGAACGCGTCCAGGCTTCGACACGGCGCACGATGAGCGCGAGGTCGTCCTGCCCGCCGAGCGAGAACACGCGTCGATCAGGTCGTGCCGCTTGCCCTGGTCCTTGAGGAAGACTTTGAGGCGGTCGGCGAAGAAGGTGAGGAGGTCAACGCTGACGAAATCAGACATCGCCACCTGACTTAAATGAGTAGCGCGTCTCTGCGAACTTAGCGTCGGCGATGGAGCTCTTGTTTCCCGAAGCATCCGACAAAGTCAGTGGTGCCCGACGTTTCGACCTTGCCAAGTACGACGATGCCGTCTTTGCTTGTGGGAAACGAACCGACGGTAAAGCCGACCGCTTTGAGCAGCGGCAACCTCAAATCATTCTCCAACACGATCCTAATCACGCCCAGCGCCGCGCGCCGCAGCTGATAGGGATCGCCCGAACCCGTCGGCTTTTCGTTGATGGCCCAGAAGCCCAACCAGCGTGTCGAGCTTGTCGGCCAGCGCCACGGCAATCGCCACCGCATCGCCCTGGTCCTCGCGCGGCACCGTGTCGGTCGGGCCCTTCGGCTTGTAGTGCAGCTCAATCGCCCGCGCGATCTCGGCCTTAGTCCCAGCGTGTTCCGCATAGTAGCGGCCCATCAAGCCCTTGCAGTTCCGGGAACTCGCCGACCATGCCGGAAACGAGATCGGCCTTGCACACCTGTGCCGCGCGGCGCGAGTCTTCGGGGTTCGCGTCCACCGCGCCCGCGATCTGGAACGCCAATTCGGCCACGCGCTCAACGCGATCCTTTTGGCTCCCCAACTTCTCATGGAACGTAATGCCCGACAGCGCGCTCGCCATCTCATCCAAGGGCTTTTTCAGATCCTGATCCCAGAAGAACTTGGCGTCGCTCAGCCTGGCGCGAATGACCTTTTCATTGCCCGAGACGATTTGCAGGCCCGCATCCTTTGCCGTCAAGTTCGACACCAGCAGGAATTTGTTCGCCAGCTTCTTGGTCTTTGGATCGCGCATCGAAAAGCACTTCTGATGCGATTTCATCGACGTCATCAGGCATTCGGCCGGAACGCTCAGAAACTCTTTTTCAAACGACCCCATGAGCACGACCGGCCATTCGGTCAACCCGGCATTTTCGTTCAAAAGCGCTTCGTCCTCGACGAGTTCGAGCTTAGCGTCCTTCGCCAAAGCGCGCGCCTGTTCGGCAATCGACGCCACGCGCTTGGCTGGATCGAGCACGACCTTGTGGGCCAGAAGCTTGCCTTCGTAATCGGCGAAGTCCTTCACCTTGAAGGCCTCGCCGCCCAAAAAGCTGATGACCCAAAACGACGTCGCCCGAAACAATACCAGCCCACTCTAGCGGAATGATCTTGCCCCCGAGCAAACACGTCATCGACTGCAGCGGCCGCACCCATTGAAAAGGCGACGCACCCCAGCGCATGGACTTCGGCCAGGGGAATTTGCCAAGCACCTCATGCACGGTTTCAGCGATGATGTCAGCCGATGCACGGCCGGGCTTGTGCTATCTTCGCGACGTAGTAATCGCCCTTCTTCTCATCCTTGACGATCTCGGCGTCCGACAATTTCGCAAGTCCCGCCGATTTCAAGAAGCCCAGAACAGCCTGTTCCGGCGCCCCGACGCGCGGACCTTTTTTCTCTTCCGAAATCGCGGGCGACTTCGCGGGAACGCCCGCGATCACCAGCACCAAGCGTCGCGGCGTCGAGAAGCTTTTCGCCTCGCCCGTCTCAAGCCCGCGCGCCTTCAGGCCTTCGCCAACGAGGCGGCGCAAATCGTCCGCCGCCCGCACCTGCATGCGCGCCGGAATTTCTTCGGAGAACAGTTCAAGGAGAAGTTCGGACATTTAGAACCACTTGTAGGTTGGGTTAGCGCGGCCACCATACCGAAATTAAAAGCGGAAATGCATTCCGCGCGTAACCCAACGGGCCGTATTTGCTGTCATAGGCGAGAGATGTTGGGTTACGGCCGAGTGCAAAGCGGCCTCACCCAACCTACGTTTTAAAGTCCCCCTTTCCCCACGCAAGTACACAGCATGAGGTTAGGAAATGGCTCAGTACGCGCCCGCTGGCTTGGCGTCCGCCGGAGCGTCTGCCTTCGGCGCTTCAGGAGCAGGAGCTGCATCTTTTGCAGCCGGTGCCGCGTCAGCCGCAGGCTTTGTCTCTTCCTTGGCAGCTTCAGGCGCAGCTTTCGTCGCAGCCGGAACTACAATTTCAGTGCCGCCCATCAAACCCTTGCCGATGTCTTCAATTGCACCCGTCGCCGTCAAGTATCCAAGACCGACCAGCAGCATGGCAACAAACATGCGGAATATCGGCGGCTTCTTATTCAGCATCAAATACCCAACCGCGAACAGCGGAATGAAACTCGCCAATAATCCTATGATCAGATTTGAACTCATGCGCGTCCTCCTTCTGTGTTGAGCCAGGCGCCGCAGCAGGCTTTCGCCAGTTCACGCACGCGCAGGATATAGCTTTGCCGCTCGGTGACCGAGATCACGCCGCGGGCGTCGAGCAGGTTGAAAACGTGGGATGCCTTGATGCACTGGTCGTAGGCGGGCAGAGCCAGCAGATGCTTGTCCCCGCCGCTGCCTTTATCGAGCAGAGCTTTGCACTCGCTTTCCGCGTCCTTGAAGTGCTGCAGCAGCATGTCCGTATTGGCGTGCTCGAAATTGAAGCGCGAGTATTCCTGTTCGGCTTGCAGGAAACACGTCGCCGTAGTTCAATCGGCGCGCATCCGTCCGGCCGTTGAAATTCAAGTCGAACACGCGGTCGACGCCCTGCACGTACATGGCGAGGCGCTCGAGCCCGTAGGTGATTTCGCCCGAAACGGGATTGCAATCGTAGCCGCCGACTTGCTGAAAGTATGTGAACTGCGACACTTCCATGCCGTTGCACCAGACTTCCCAACCCAAGCCCCAAGCGCCGAGCGTCGGGCTTTCCCAATCGTCTTCGACGAAGCGGATATCGTTGATCGACGTGTCGATGCCGATGGCGTCGAGGCTCTGGAGATAGAGTTCCTGAATGTTGGCCGGCGACGGCTTCATGATGACTTGGAACTGATAGTAGTGCTGCATACGGTTCGGGTTCTCGCCATAACGCCCATCCTTCGGGCGGCGCGATGGCTGCACGTAGGCGGCGGCCCAAGGCTTCGGACCCAAGCGCGCGAAGCGTCGTCGCCGGGTGAAATGTTCCCGCGCCAACTTCCATGTCATAGGGTTGCAGCACGACGCACCCCTGCGCGCCCCAGAACTGTTGCAGCGTCAGGATTAAATCCTGGAACGCTTCTTTGGGCCGTAGGGCGGGGGCGGATGTTTTTGGGGCCGTCTTGGTGGGCATCGAAGAGCTCTTTTTATGCGTTTGCGCCGCACTATAAGCATTCGCACCCCCTTGTCACCCGCCGATGCCCCTAAACCCACGTTTGTGTTTGTGCCGCAGGCCTTTGGGTCTAGGCTCTCGCGTGGCATGGCAAGCTTGCGCCAGCGCCCAATTCAAACGCGTTCAATGGAGTCATCACAATGGCCGTCCTAAAAGTCATCGAACTTATGGCGTCTTCGTCCAAGAGCTGGGAGGACGCAACCCAAACAGCCGTCGCCAAGGCCAGCAAAACCTTGAAGGGCGTCAAATCGGTTTGGGTTCAGGATTTCTCGGCATCCGTTGGCAAAAGCGGCAAGATCGACACCTATCGCGTGACTTGCAAAGTAACGTTTGAGCTCAAAGACAAAAACGGCGGCTAGCCGCGGCTCTCACGTGCTGTTCTGGCGCGGTTTATAGGCACCGGACTTCTCGTCCCACTCGAGTTCGCCCAAATCTTTCGGACCACCCTTTGCCGCAGCCGTTTCGCGCCGGCGCCGCTCGACCTCAGACGGGCTTTCCGTCTGCGCCTGCGCGATCAGTTTCGAGAACAGCTTATAGCCGGCGTAGAGGCCAACTCCGGCAGCAGCGAGGATGATGAACGGCGGCATGAGATTAGTCTTTCGTCACAGCCCGAAGCGCGACCAGAGCGCTCTGGTTTCGACAGCGGACACCAGATCATCGGCGAAAGCAAGGCCGCTCAAGGGCCCAAACATCGACTGGCCGGTCGCCGGGGCAAAACGGCGCAAGCGCGACAGCAGCCCTGTTTTCTGGGTCTCGACCACCTGCAAACGAACGTCAGTCCCATGCAGTTCCTGCATTTTGCTGCGCACGTCGGCGATGCCGTCGATCAAGCCGTGCTCCATGGCTTTGGCGCCGGCCCAAAATGCGCCTGAGAAAAGTTCGGCGTCAGGGGCTTTCAATTTGCCAAGGCGGCGCTCTTTCACCAGGCCGATGAACACGTCGTGCACATCCCGCTGCATGGCCTTCAGGCGTTCGACATCTTCAGCTTGCTCCGGCAGAAAAGGATCAAGTGTGCTTTTCGATATTCCAGACGTATAAACGCGCCGCTCGATGCCGAGCTTGTCGATGGCTTCGACAAAGCCAAATCCCGACGAGATGACGCCGATCGAGCCGATGATGGACGACGGGTCAGCGTAAATCTCATCACCCGCAATCGCGAGAAAATATCCGCCCGACGCCGCGACGTCCTCGCAGAACACGTAGACCTTCTTTTTCTTTTCTTCTGCCAGTTGACGGATGCGCTTGAAGATCAGATTGGATTGCACAGGCGAACCGCCCGGCGAATTGATAAGCACCGCGACCGACGGCAGCTTCGAAAGCTCAAACGCCTTCTCAATCGCGCCTGCAACGCCCGCAATCGACAAACCAGGGCGTAGCGGCGTCACCATGCCGATGGGGCCGGTAAATCTCAGAACGGGAACAACAGGTTTGCGCGAGAACGGCCACATTGAGGAATACTCCGCGGGGATAAAGTCAGGCCAAGAGAACCACCAATTTTGCTTTGAAACAGGTAGGTTAAAAGAATTTCTTTAGCCAGTCCTTGATTATCGCCACATCACATGCCAAGCGCGCCGCCGTGGCGCAGAATGTTTTGAGCTTCGGCCGTGAATGCATTGCCCTCGCCGTGCAGCACGAACGCTGGCAACAACGTAAGCGGCGCGCGGCTGCCCTTGATGCCTTGCACGATGACGCGGATCGCAGGCTCGCCTGCACGCGCGTGAATAGGGAGAATTATGATCCCGCCGAACCGCGCCTCAAACGCGGCCAAAACATCCGGCAGCGCTTCTGCTTTGTGGATGAGCGTGGCGCGGCCGCCGGGGCGCACCATGCGCGCCATATATCGCAGCCAATCGTCGAGCGCTTGACCCGGCATGGCATGCGACGCTGCTTTCAACGCGTTTGGCGCGGGCGTGCCAGTGCCAAAATCATGAAACGGCGGATTGGAAACCACGTCATCGAAACTCTCAGGCGTAAGTCCGGCCGCTGCGCCGACCTCCGCTTGAACCGCCATCATTCGGCTCACGAGTTTATTGGCGGCAATGTTCTCGTTCGCCAATTTTACAAGCTCCGCTTCGCGCTCCAGCAACGTAACGCGAAGTCCAGGCAGGCGGCTGGCGGCGCACAAGCCAACCGTACCCACGCCCGCGCCGATATCGAGCAAGGTTGCATCGCCCCCATCGGACACGCCGACGCTCGCCGCGAGCAAAACCGCGTCAACCCCCGCCCGGTATCCCTTGCGCGGCTGGCGGATGATGAGCCGGTCGCCGAGGAAATAATCCTCAGTGACACCGCAGCCTGCATCAGGGTTGGCTTCTGTTACTTCCAATTTCTCGACATCACCCTTTTTCGGACCCAACGACCCATTCTCCAATGCCCGCCTCGCGCATGAGCCGGGCCGCCTCGTCCCAAGACGCATCCGGCACCATAAGCCGGCGCGGGAAGGCCCCGATCGAACCCTCCACGATGCTGATATGCTGATCGAAAACAAGGGCTTCGATCCCGGCATCGCGCATGATGCTCTGAACGAAACTCAACAGCACTGGATCGGTGGTCAGGATCAGTTCGCGCATGCCTCAAAGATAGACTACAAAAACGCCCCGTGCATGCGCCAATCCGACCGGCTAGCATTCGCGTAACGACGGCACTATATCTTATTCAACTTCAATATGTTGGGGGCTTCCCTTTGGGTCGCGTTATACCACTCGATGAGGCGCGCGACAGCGCCCAGGAACTGCAGCCGCTGATGGACCTCGTCCATGAGGACATGCAGGCGATCAATCGCATCATTCTCGACAAGGCGGTTTCCGACGTCGAATTGATCCCGGAACTGGCCCACCATCTGATCGACAGCGGTGGCAAGCGGCTGCGCCCGATGCTGGCGCTCGCCTCCACCAAGCTCTGCAAATATGCCGGTAATGGGCACGTGCGCACCGCTGCGGCGGTCGAATTCATGCACACGGCGACGCTGTTGCACGACGACGTGGTGGACGAAAGCGGCACGCGGCGCGGCAAGAAGACGGCGCGCATGATCTGGGGTAATCAGGCGAGCGTGCTCGTCGGCGATTTCCTGCTCGGGCAGGCGTTCAAGATGTTCGTCGATGTCGGATCGTTGGCGGTGTTGCGCATCATGTCGAACGCGGCGGCAACAATCGCGGAAGGCGAAGTTATGCAGCTCGCCGCCGCGCAGAATACCTCAACCACCGAAGACGATTACCTCGCCATCATCAATGCCAAGACGGCAGCCCTATTCTCTGCTGCGGCCGAAGCAGGTGCGGCACTCGCACAGCGCCCGGCAGAAGAACAATCCGCGCTGCGCTCTTATGGAAAAAATCTTGGGCTTGCCTTCCAGCTCGTCGATGATGCACTCGACTATTCGGGCGACAGCAAGAGTCTCGGCAAATCGACCGGCGACGATTTCCGCGAGGGCAAGATCACGCTTCCCGTCATTCTCTCGTTCCGCCGCGGCTCAAGCGAGGAACGCACTTTCTGGAACAGAACGATTGCCGAAGGCGACATCAAGGATGGCGACCTTGAACAAGCCATTGCCCTGATGAAACGCCACAAGGCCATCGAAGCAACCTTCGAGCGTGCCCGCTCCTACGGCTCGATTGCCCGCGACGCGCTCGCCATCTTCCCGGCCAGCCGCGAGAAGGACGCGCTCGAAAAAGTAATATCGTTCTGCATCGGGCGCAGCCACTGACCGGCCGGTCCCCCGCTTGTCATCCCGGCCTGAGAAGTCCCGCGTAGCGGATTTCACAGAGCCGGGACCCATCATGCAGCGCCTACCGCCCTTGGGTCCCGGCTCAACGAAATTGCGACTGCAATTTCTCCGGCCGGGATGACAAATTTTTTAAACCCACCAAACTCAATCGAAGGTGCTTTAGAGTCTTTCCGGCCGAGATAAAATCAAGTTTCGGAGGTAACCCCTCCCCTGCTGGGGAGGGGCTAGGGGTGGGGTGAAGACCAGAGCGTTGCTGTTTAAGACTTGGTGCAATGGCGACGTTTGAAATAAATAATTGCCAAAGCGCTGAATTTTTATAGCCAGACTTCGATACTTGTTTTGCAGCGTCTCCCCACCCCTACCCCTACCCCGCGTCATCGCGGAGCGATGCTTCGCATCGACGGAGGGGAGTGAATATGCGGCCGATTCCGTTTCAACCGGAAAGGCTCTACGCCAATGTAACGGCCTTCACCCACCAATCCGGATGCTTTGCCTGAAGCGCTTCCGCGACGGCGCGCGGATCGGCCTCCGGATCCAAACAACGCAAAGCACGTCGGCCCGCCACCTGAAACAGCGCCCATTCGCAACTCCGGCTTTCTCTCAACGCCAACGCAGCATATCTGCGACCACAGGCGCGACTCTGGCACGCTGGGCGCCTCTAGGCCGTTGCCCCGCTCTTTCACGAAGGCCAAAAGCTCGACTGCATTGGCAAATGGTCCGGGCAGCTTTGATTGAGCTTGATGCGCGGCAAGCAGCGAAGCGCCGAGCCCTCGAAAACGCGCGCGGTTTTATCGGGCGGCATCGCCGCGAGCGGGTTGACCAAGACCGCGTTGAGGCTGCGGCAGGCCCGATAACGCGCCAACCCTTTCGCCGATCCCCTGTCATCCAAGCCGCGCGACTTATGAGACAAACTGGAACATCGGCCCCCAAGCGCAGCGCGAATGCGTTCCAGTCGAGCGTCTCCACCTGCTCAGCATTTGCCCTCTTCACCGCGCGTATCACGGCCGCCGCATCCGCCGAACCGCCACCGATACCCGCCGCAACGGGGAGATTCTTTTCCAAATGCACGGAGCCTAGCCGCAACTGCGGCGCTTCGATCACCAACCGCCGCAATGCGACCTCGACGAGATTTGCGCCCGCAATCGATCCCGCAAACGGACCCGACGTCGTCACGCCAACAGGCTTTGACACATCGAGCGTGACCCAATCGCCAACGTCCGCAAATGCCACGAGGCTTTCGAGTTCATGATAGCCGTCCGGCCGCCGGCCCAGCACACGCAAAGTCAGATTGATCTTGGCTGGCGCAAATTCTTTGAACTTCGTCATGCGCTGCCAATCCGTCTCATACGAAAAACGGGCGCCTCTGGCGCCCGTTCCAAAATGTTCAAAAACCTTTTCAGGAGCCTACTCCACAACGCGCCGCTGCGGGCCAGTCCTGTTGTTTTCGCTGCGCCGGCGCGAAGATTCAACACGCTGCGCCTGCTTGTTTTTCGGACCCGCCTTCACCTCAGCCTTAGCCGGTAGTCCAGTCTCAACTTTGACTTTAATCTTTTCCGCGTCTTCCGGCTCAGGACTGAGCGTCAACGCCTGGCTCCACTGGAACTTGGCTTCGCGTTCGCGCCCAACCTGCCACAACGCGTCGCCGAGATGATCGTTCAAGGTCGGATCTTCCGGCTTGATCTCAACGGCGCGTTCGAGATAACGCACGGCTTCTTTGTAAGCGCCTTGCTTGTAGTGGGCCCAGCCGAGACTATCGACGATGTAACCGTCATCGGGCTTCAACTGCACGGCCTTCTCGATCAGCCTCATGCCTTCTTTGAGATTACGGCCCTGATCAACCCAGGAGTAGCCGAGATAATTGAGCACCAAGGCCTGTTCGGGCGCCAGCGCCAAGGCCTTCTTTAGATCCGCTTCCGCCGCCGGCCAATTCTTCAATCGCTCTTGAGCCGTCCCGCGCGCGTAATAGTAGCCCCAATGGCGGCCGTCGGGTTTACCGATGATATCGATGGCGCGCGTGAAATAGCTGACGGCATCGCCATAACGCTTGCGCGCGCGCATGATGTTGCCGAGCGCTTCAAGCGGCCGCACGTCGCGCGGATCCTTTTTTGCGAGGCCTTCAAGCAGCGCCTGCGCTTCCTCTGACTTCTCAAGCGAATTGAGATTAAACGCCTTGCGGATTTCAATGGCGCTCTGCAGCGCCGAACCTTTCGGGATCTTTTCGTACGTCGCGATGGCCACGTCGAAGCGGCGCGCCGTTTCTTCGGCACTTGCGAGCGCCGCAAGCGCAAAAGCGTGATCTGGCTTGGCATATAGCGCCAGCTGCAGGTAGATCGTACCGAGGCTAACGCCGCCTTCGCCGGTCAGCGCTTCGCCCAATCCGTAGAAGACTTCAGACAAGCCTTCGACCGGCGTCGTAATTAAGGGACCGATTTTCTGCTTGGTGTCGATCTTGTTGCGCATGTCCTTGGCAAGGGGATGGGGCTCGCCCTGCGCTTTCTCGAATTGATCCTTCAAAACCTTGCGTGCGTGCTTGTAGTCGCCTTGATTGGCCGCGTGCTGCGCATACGCAAGCGACGTTCGAAGCGTCCGGCTGTCCTGCTTGAACATGCGTTCGAACGAAGCCCGTGCCTCGTCTTTCTTGCCCGCCATGTCGGCGATCAGCGCTCTGTGATAGCGCAAATAGAATTGCGCCCATTCGGGCTGCTTGGGCAGATCGACGGCCTGCAGCGCCCCCGCCGCGTCGCCTGCTGCAAACTTGGTCCAGCCAACGGCGACGGCGCTCGTTAGCTCGCCGATTGGATTTTCCGAGGCCGCCTTGAAGTGCTCTTCGGCCTTGGGGTAGTTGCCAGCCTTGAAAGACGTGACACCGAGCAAGAACCGCGACATGCGGTGCGCCGGTTGAATGGCTGCGAGTTGCTCGGCCAGCGGCAGCGCTTGTTCCCAGCGGCCCGCCATCAACTCCATCTGGAACGCTTGCTCGAGCAGAACTTCGTTCTGAGGGTCGCGCGCCAGGGCGCGGCCATAGAACCCGGCAGCACTTTCCGTATCCTGCTGCGCCTTGGCAAAGCGGCCGGCAAGATAATTGCCGAGCAGCGAACGGGTGAACTCGGCGTCGTCCGGAGAGCGCGCAATTCCGCCGCCGGTAAGTCCCGCCGCGGTCAACGCGGCAGCACCTAATCCGATGACAAGAAACCGTCCGAGGCGCATGCGCATGAGCAGATCCTTATACCCGGCGTCGCGCGCCGATTCCTGTTGGCAGGGAGACTAGCAAGAGTAGGGGCTTCTTGGCGACCCGCTTTGCATTAAAATCCAGCAATTAAATGTAGAAAGGCGAAAACCGTAAAGCGCTGTCGCTCGCGAGGGCAGATTTCATTGAAAAAATGGTTGCTACGTTTTTTTACTCTTGGCGTCTTGACAGCGGCGTTATCAACAACAATTGCGGCAAAGCCCAAGAGTGAGCCCGCGCACAAATTGCCACGCCCGACGCGATCAATCGACACGGTTCGCAATCATCCGGCCCTACATTCCGGCATAATTGGGGCCGCCGCCGCCCTCGGGGCAAACCCACGTGATGTTTTGGCTCGGATCCTTAATATCGCAGGTTTTGCAGTGCACGCAATTTTGCGCATTGATCTGAAAGCGCGGCCGCCCGTCCTCTCCCTGGACAATCTCATAGACGCCGGCTGGGCAATAGCGCTGCGCAGGCTCGGCGTAATCAGGCAGGTTGACGGCAACAGGCACGTGCGGGTCGGCAAGCTTGAGGTGGACCGGCTGATCCTCCTCGTGATTGGTTGCCGAGAACGCGACGTTTGTCAGCTTGTCGAAGGTCAGTTTCCCATCGGGCTTCGGGTAGACGATCGGCTGAAATCTACCTGCCTTCTTGGTCGCTTCCGCGTCTGTCTTGCCATGCTTCAGAGTATAACCAAGGCCGATGCCCGGTAGAACTGTGTTCAGCCACATATCGGCGCCGCCGAGCGCGATGCCGAAAGCGGTGCCGAGCTTGGACCAGAGCGGTTTGACGTTGCGCACTTTTTTCAAATCGGCGGCAATCTCGCCGGTGCGCACCGCCGTTTCATACGCCGTGAGCTTATCATGCGCGCGATTGCCGCCGATGGCGGCAAAAGCGGCCTCCGCTGCGGCGATGCCCGACAACATGGCGTTATGGCTGCCCTTGATGCGCGGTACGTTGACCATTCCGGCCGCGCACCCAAGCAGCACGCCGCCCGGAAACGTCAAATCCGGCATAGATTGCCATCCGCCTTCGGTGATGGCGCGCGCACCGTAAGAGATGCGCTTTCCGCCCTCGAACACGCCGCGGATAGCGGCGTGTGTCTTGAAGCGCTGGAATTCATCGTAGGGCGAAAGATACGGATTCTCGTAATTCAAGTGCACGACGAACCCTACCGATACGAGGTTGTCGCCGTAGTGGTACAGGAACGATCCTCCGCCGGTGCTGTTGCCGAGCGGCCAGCCAAACGAATGCTGCACAAGACCCGGCATGTGGTGTTCCGGCTTCACCTGCCAGAGTTCCTTGAGGCCGATGCCGTACTTCTGCGGTTCGTGACCTTTGTCGAGGCCGAACTTCTTGATCAAAACTTTGCTGAGCGATCCACGCGCGCCTTCGGCTATCAACGTGTACTTGCCGCGCAATTCCATGCCGCGCACGAAGCTGTCCTTCGCATGGCCCTCGCGGTCAACGCCCATATCGCCGGTCGCCACGCCAACAACGGCACCCTTTTCATCATAGAGAACTTCGGATGCGGCAAAGCCAGGGTAAATCTCGACGCCAAGGTCAGTCGCCTGTTCGCCGAGCCATTTGCACAGTGCGCCCAAACTCACGATGTAGTTGCCATGATTTTTCATCAAGGGCGGCATCGGCCAGTTCGGAATTGTCATGTCGCCTTCGGGCCCAAGCACCAGAAAGCGGTCTTCGGTGACGGCGGTCTCAACGGGGGCGCCCTTGGCCTTCCAATCCGGGATCAGGCGATTGAGGCCAACGGGGTCGATGACCGCGCCAGACAGGATATGAGCGCCAACTTCAGAGCCCTTCTCGAGAACGACAACTGAAATCTCTTTGCCGGCTGCGGCGGCAAGCTGCTTCAGGCGGATCGCGGCCGAAAGACCGGCGGGACCGGCACCCACGATCACCACATCGAAATCCATGGCTTCCCTCGGGGTATCCCTGGGGGAGAGCGCGGCGCCCTTTAGTGCCATATCTGCTTTATGTCCTGTCTCACGTTCCTTGGCATTCCGATTAGGGCCGCAGTGGCCGGAGCGTCAAGCACAGCGCGGCACCTGCGACAGTGGAACCCTCATTTCATTTGCTTTTGCTGTGGGCGAAGTCCCGCCTATACTGGAAGTCATGACGGCCACACTCGATCAACAAGAACTGCTCGCGCTCCTCGACTGGCAACGCACCATGGGCGCCGACGCGGTGCTCGGTGACATGCCCTTGGATTGGCTTGCCCGCGGGCCCGTTGCCCCTGGTGCCGGATTCGCTTGGCCAGAACGAGCGCAAGAGCGGGTGCCCCAACCCGGCGCGCCAAAAGCGCCATACCCTTCGGCGGCCCAACTCCCGGCCGCGCCTGCCATCCTGCGCCCCGGCGCACCAGCCCGGCCGCAAACGCCGCTCGCCCCGAGCGCGGCTGAAACCGACGCCCGCCGCATCGCCAGGGCAGCAACAAGCCTCGAAAGTCTCGGCGCCGCTTTGAAAGCATTCGACGGCTGCACCCTCAAAGCCACCGCGACCAATTTATGCTTTTACCGGGGGGCTGCAAAATCGCGGCTGATGCTCATTGGCGAAGCGCCCGGGAGAGACGAGGACATCGAAGGCAAACCGTTCGTCGGACGAGCCGGGCAATTGCTCGACAAGATGCTGGCCGCCATCAATCTCACCGAAGCCGACGTCCACATCACAAATATTGTCTACTGGCGCCCGCCGGGAAACCGCACGCCAACTCCTCAAGAAGCCCTTGCCTGCCGCCCATTTTTAGAACGGCAGATGGAATTGGTCGCGCCCGAGATCGTGCTCGCCGTTGGCGGGGCCGCCGCCAAGGAAGTCCTCGGTGTAACTGACGGCATCATGCGGCTGCGCGGCAAATGGCGCGAGATAGAAATTTCCGGAATAAAAGTGGCGGCCATGGCAACCTTGCACCCGGCCTATCTGTTGCGCACGCCTGCTGCCAAACAAATGGCATGGCAGGATTTGCTGGCGTTGAAGGCCAAGCTCGGCGCATAGGCGTTTAAGAGTTCTTTTTCCCTAACCGGTAATTCACTTCAAATTTGAATCAAATCCCGCTCGAATAGATAAAATTTTACGGATCGGTTTAAGCGAACTTGAGCGGCATCCGGCGCATGATGCGGCTAGAGGTGCAAGTCTTTGGGCTTGCGTGTTCCGCCAAAGAAGCGAGTAAAAAATATGAAGAGCGGTTTGCTGTATTTGAGGCCGTCGCGGTTGACGTATGTGCGCGTGACGGGCGCCTACGAGACCACCATTCCTGCCGCCTGGGAAAAGATGTTTGCCTGGCTCGAAAAGACTGGCTGCAACTCGTCTTTCGGGCGCGGCTATGGCTTGGCCCGCGATAACCCCAATATTGTTGGCGCTGACAAGTGCCGCTATGATGCCTGCATTGAACTCGAACCGATCTTCGAAGAACGCGCAATCCGCGAACTCGGCGCGCAAACGCTTCCCGGCGGTTCCTATGTGCGCGAGCGCAGGATCGGCGATTACCAGGATCTTAGCGCCCAAGTCGCCAATTTGCACGCGGCGTTTGAATCGCCGGCCGGTCTCATGCTCGACGACAAGCGCCCCGTTGTGACGATCTATCTCGATGACCCGCGCCGCATGCCCCCGGCTGAACTGCGCTCGGACTTCTGCGTTCCGGTTAAAGCCAAGACCAGCCGCAGCGAACTCGAAGCCGCTTAATCCTCAAGTGACGCGGCCATACTAGACGGCAGCGGAAAGACGCGCGACACTCAGCGTCTTTCCGGCATTGGTCCGGTTCAAGCTTGAGAGCAGGTCATGGCTGGCATCGACGAAACGCGCGACTTCATCCCTATCCGCATCGCCATTTTAACGATGTCGGACACGCGCAGCGCCAGCGAAGACAAATCAGGCGACCTGCTGGCGGAAAGAGTGAAAGCGGCGGGGCACGCGGTCGCCGATCGCGCCATCGTCAAGGACGACATCGCCGCCATTCGCGCTAAAGTCGAGGGCTGGATCGCCGACCCTGAGATAGACTGCGTGATCACGACAGGCGGAACTGGGTTCACCGGCCGCGACGTCACCCCCGAAGCCGTCAAACCGCTCTTTGAAAAAGACATCGAAGGCTTCGCCATTCTCTTCCATATGCTGTCGTATCAAAAAGTAGCAACATCCACGATCCAGTCGCGCGCGTGCGCAGGCGTTGCACGCGGCACGTACATTTTCTGCCTGCCCGGTTCGCCAGGTGCATGCAAAGATGCTTGGGACGGAATTTTGCAATTCCAACTCGATATGCGCCACCGGCCCTGCAATCTGGTCGAGATCATTCCACGGCTTGAGGAACACCGGCGCGGCAAATCCTAGCGAACGGAATGAATGCGCCGGCCTGTCAAATGTGCGAGGCGCGCGAGATCTCGGCCGTCGTCAACATCGTCCTTGACGCTGATTTCAGCGCATTTCAGCCCGCATAAATTTGCTTTCGTATCGGCGAGCGCAAATGCGGTCGACCAGCGCACACCATCGAATATGCGGGGGCACCGCGGCCGCCGTTTCAATCCAACGAGCCAGTAGCCGCCATCGGACGCCGGGCCGAACACGGCGTCATGAGTCCCGAGCGCCCGGAACGCCGCCCAAATATCTGCGGGCAATATGCCGGGTATATCCGTGCCGATGATGACGACCGGGCCTGGCGGCACACTTGCCGCGACGTTCTGCAAGCGGCGGCCCAAATCTCCGCCACGTTGTGCAATCCTCTTGAAACCAGCCGGAAGCATTTTGCTCGCAACGGCAACATCTGGACTAACTGCCAGCAGCGTCTGCCAGCGCGGATCTCGCCCAAGACGCCAGACCGCCGACGTCAACGCATCGCGATAAAACTGAGTTGCCCGCGCCGCACCAACGTCGCGTGCTAAGCGGCTTTTGACGCGCCCGGCCCTAGGCTCTTTCAACATGATGACAAGCCGGGGCTGGAAATTCTGCGTCACGAAACTGGCCCGCGGTTATAGATCGCCGCAATCCTCTCAGCCGGTACGCCGCCAAAATAGCAGCCCAAACACATCAAGTTTCGCAAAGTCCGGCGCGCATAGCCGTCGCGCTTGTAGCGTTCGGGAGATGTTATCGCTGGCGACTCCAGCATGACGATGCGGCGGCGGCCAAGGCGGCGCACCAGATCCAAATCCTCCATGACCGGCATGTCTTTGTATCCGCCAACCTCAAGGTAAAGCCGCTTCGATATCAGCAAGCCTTGATCGCCATAGGGAAGGCCAAGCGCCCTGCAGCGCAGCGCCACAAGTCCTTCGAGTACGCGCGGCTTTAAACCCCGGTCATCTAACTTGAAGCGGAAGGCTGCGGCAGCGCTCGTGCGCTTGTCTTGCTCCACGGCGCGCGCGAAATCCGCGGCTTCGCGCATCCACTCACCCTGCGGCACCGTATCGGAATGCAGAAACAACAGCCACGGGCCACGTGCGCGCGCAGCACCTTTTGCCAGTTGTACGCCGCGTCCCGCTGACCCAACGAGAAATTCGGCGCCACATCCTTCGGCGATTTTTCGCGTGCCGTCCGTCGAGCCGCCATCGGAAATGATGACTTCCCGCACCAGCCCATCGACCGCCGCCGGGATCAAGGCTGACAGCGTCTCGGGCAGCGTGCGCTCGGAATTGAGGGTCGGAATGACAACGGAAATCATAGCGTCTGTCTCGCACGCGTCATGGACCTGAAACAAGCGCCGCTATGGACTATCCCGGCGAGCGGACCGCTGACACTCAATAGTTGTTCTTTATTTGTTCTTATGGATATAGTAGGTGAGTCATCGCAGGAAGGCGCCAATGGACGACACTTTACCAGACGAATTACCAGACGAACCCGCCAGCGATGCGCCAAACAATGCACCGCTGTCCATTGATCCGGAGCGGCGGCGCGGGCGAGGCGCTGTTTCAAACACAACCGGCCGCTTTGAGCCTGAAACGGCAGACGCGTTCGACGACGGCTGGGAGAGCCTCGCCACGCTTGATGCCTTCAAAACAGAAGTGTTCGAAGACAGCGCCAAGAGCATCATCTCGCGCAACGACAGCCCGGATATTTCCTTCGACCGCTCGATCAATCCCTATCGCGGTTGCGAGCACGGTTGCATCTATTGTTACGCGCGCCCGACGCATTGCTATCTCGGCCACTCGGCTGGGATCGATTTCGAAACCAAGCTCTACGCCAAATCCAACGCCGCCGAACTGCTCGAAAAAGAACTCGCGCGCTCTAATTATCAGCCGCAGACAATAGCGCTTGGCGCCAACACCGATCCATATCAACCCATCGAGCGCGAACGGCGCATCACGCGATCACTCCTCGAAGTTCTGTCCCGAACCGGACACCCGGTCGGCATTGTCACCAAATCGGCGCTTGTCGCGCGCGATATCGATATTCTAGCGCCCATGGCAGCCCAAGGCCTCGCCAAGGTTGCGATCTCCGTCACAACCCTTGATCGCCACGTCGCGCGCGCGATGGAGCCTCGCGCCGCAACGCCCAGCCGCCGCATCGACACCATTCGTCAACTCACTGACGCCGGCATTCCGGTCACAGTCATGGTCGCGCCCATCATCCCTGGTCTCACCGATCATGAGCTGGAAGCGATTCTAGAAGCCGCACGAGACGCCGGCGCGCGCGATGCAGGCTACGTGCTGTTGCGCATGCCGCTCGAAATTAAAGACCTATTTCGCGAGTGGCTGGCGCAGGAATTCCCCGACCGCGCCAAGCGCGTCATCAACTTGCTTCAAAGCATGCACGGCGGCCAAGACTACAACTCGGCGTTTGGCACGCGCCAACGCGGCTCTGGCCCCTACGCCGATCAGATTGCACTGCGCTTCAAACTTGCCCGCAAACGCTTGAACCTCGACATAGAACGCCTGCAACTGCGCATCGATCTCTTCAAACGCCCAATCGTAAGGGGACAACAGCTGCCGCTCTTTTGACAGGCAGGGCGCGCATCTGCGAACGTGCCGCCCATGAAGATCTCCGATTCGCGCATCAAACCGACTTTCGAACTCGAAGCCGCAGAACTGCAGGTCAGCGGCGGTCCGATTGCCGGCGTTGACGAAGCTGGCCGTGGCCCCTGGGCCGGACCCGTTGTTGCAGCCGCCGTTATACTCGATCCCGAACTTATCCCGGCCAACATCGACGACAGCAAAGTCATCGACGAAGACGGGCGCGCGTTTCTCTACAACCGCATCATGAAAGTCGCCGATGTCGGTGTCGGCATCGCGGATATCGGGCGCATCGACCGCGACAACATTCTTGCGGCAACGCTCTGGGCCATGGGCGAAGCAGTCGCCGCACTAAAGAGCCGGCCCAAACTCGTGCTCATCGACGGCAACAGAGCGCCGCGCATCAAAATCGAAACGCGCACCATCGTCAAAGGTGACGCCAAGTGTTTATCAATTGCGGCGGCATCCATTATTGCCAAGGTCACGCGCGACCGCATGATGATTGCGCTGGCGAAGGAATTCCCCGGCTACGGCTTCGAGCGCCATAAAGGCTACGGCACGCCCGAACACCAAATGGCAATCGAGAAACTCGGTGTCTGCCCCATACACCGGCGCTCGTTCAAGCCGGTGCAGCTAGCCCTTGGACTGCTCTGACCGCTCAGAATTACACGATCACGGCGTGGCTGGCGTCGAGATCGTCGACTGTCAGCCCGTGCACGTTGTCCAGCACGACCACATCAATGAAGCCTGACGTGCCGCCCATATCGACCGCCACGACAATGCCCGACGCCGTATCGGTCAAGCGAACCGCATCGTGGGCGGCCGCCGGGTGGATCGAGAACAGCTGCGAAAAATCGAGCCGGTCGCCGGCACCAAAATCGGTGATGTGATCGAGGCCGTTGCTGGTTCCGCCCGCCGTCACAACGTCCGCGCGTTCCCAAGCATAAGTGTTGTTGCCGCGTGCGCCGCCGTTGTTGAAACCGGCACCCGTCATGATATCGTTGCCGGCACCGCCCGAGAGAGTATCGTTGCCGCCGTCGCCATAGAGCCGGTCGTTGCCGTCGCCGCCATAGAGTTTGTCGTTGCCGCCGCCGCCGAAGAAGCCGTCATTGCCTGCGCCGCCCATGAGCGTATCATTGTGAGCGCCGCCGTTCAGCGTGTCGTTGCCATCGCCGCCATCGACGTAATCGTCGCCATCGTCGCCGAAGACTTTGTCGTCGCCTGCGCCGCCGTGAACCTTATCGTGACCCGCGCCGCCGCGAACATCATCCTTGCCAGCGCCGCCAGAAAGAATGTTGGCGCGCGCATCGCCGGTGATGAAATCGTTGAAGTTCGAACCGACAACGTCGATCGCCCAGGTGACGCGCGAGGCGTCAATGCCGGTTGCAGCGTCGGTTGCCAGATTCATATTGGCGGCAACGGCATTGGCCGAAATGTCGAGTGTGCCGAAGACGCCGAAGTTGACGACGTGATCCGTGTGGCCGCCGTGACCATCATCGACGTCAATGGTAAAGCTATCCGTTCCAGCGTAATCGACGGCGTTAAAGGTGACTTTGCCGTTTGCATCAACCGTGACCGAGCCATGTGCGGGACCGGTTTTGACCGAGTACGACAGTGCATCCCCATCGGCGTCGGCCGCGACGACCTGGCCCGGCGTGCTGTTTCCATAAATGACCGAGAAGAAGCCCATCGAGGCTTGGCTATCGACAACGGCTGCTTCGTTCGTTTGATTGACCGAAACCACATGATCGGCAAATCCGCCGTGGCCGTCTGAGACGCGCAACGTGAAGCTGTCGTCGCCGACGTAGTCGTCAGCGGTATAGACATAGCTGCCGCTTTCGTCGGTAAAGGTCACCGTGCCGTGTGCGGGACCGGACGAAATTGTGAAGCTATAAGCGTCGCCATCGGCGTCGGACGCTTGGATGACACCCGACGTGCTTTTGCCATGACCAACTGTCAGTGCCGATGTTGAACTGGCGCCGACGACCGGATCATCGTTCGTCAAGCCAACGTTGACTGTGTGATCGGCAAATCCGCCGTGGCCGTCGCTGACGCGCAGCACGAAGCTGTCTGAGCCAACGAAGTCGCCAGCGGTGAAGGTATATTCGCCCGTCGCCGCGTTGAGTGTAAGCCCACCATGCGCCGGGCCTGTTTGGACGGAATAGCCAAGTGTGTCGCCGTCGGCATCCGTCGCGGTAATCGCGCCGTTGATCGATTGACCGTGCGTCACTGTCAGAGAACTGTCCGACGCCGCGCCAACAACCGGTCCCGTATTCGTCAGCCCGCGTTGACCGTGTGATCAGCGAAGCCGCCGTGACCGTCGCTGACGCGCAGCACGAAGCTGTCCGAGCCAACAAAGTCGCCAGCGGTGAAGGTGTATTCGCCCGTCGCCGCATTTAATGTCAGTCCACCGTGCGCAGGACCCGTTTGAACGGAATAGCCGAGCGTATCGCCATTGCGTCGGTCGCCGTAACCACGCCGTTCGCAACACCATTGTGCGCCACATTGAAAGACGACGTCGAAGCGGCGGTATTGATAACCGGCGCCTGGTTGAGCAATGTGGCCAGCGGCGTGACAACGCCGTCCACTACCAGCGTCAGGCTTTCAGCGCCTGTGATCGTGAGATTGCCGGGTGCCGAGAATTGATAGGACGTGCCAACGTTCAATGGGTTTGCCATGAACGCCTGAAACGACTGCAGTTCGGCGAGCACAGCTGGCGTCACTTGAGCCGACGTCAACACGAACTGAACGTTGTCGATGCCGGAGCCGCCATTAAACGTCTGTGCCCCGGTCGTGCCAACCGTGAAAACGAGCGTGTCGTTGCCGGTTCCGCCGTTATAGGTGCTATTGCCGTTCGCCGCGATCAGCGTGTCCGCGCCGGCGCCGCCGTTGAGGGTATCGTTGCCGCCGTTACCGAAGAGCACGTTGTCGCCCGCGTCGCCGGTGATGATATCTGCAAACATTGAGCCTGTTACATTTTCAACGCCCGCTAACTTGCCCGTTGCCGGCTGGCTTCAACTCTTGCCGGTACGAGATCTGATTTCGGCACCTTCGGAAGAATTGGTTGCGTCAAGCCAGTCGATGCCAGCGCCGCCATCGAAGTGATCGTTGTCGTCCGCCAGCATCAACCGGTCGTTGCCGTCGCCGCCGTAAATCCAGTCGTTACCCTGGCCGCCGTCGAGAACGTCGTTGCCTGCGCCGCCGTAAACTCGATCGTTGCCTTCGCCGCCAGAAAGCGTGTCGTTGCCATTGCCGCCGTCAACGTAATCGTTGCCATTGCCTGCGTTGACCGTATCGTTGCCGTCTTCGGCATAAACCGTGTCGTTGCCGTCTCCGGCATTGACCGTATCATCGCCCGCGCCTGCATAAATCAAATCGGACTGCCTCGTTCCGTTGATCAGTTCGTTCGCCGAACCTTTGATAATCGTTGCCATCTGACACGCTTTACAATAACGCTTCAACACAAAAGTTCCGGCCCCCCGCATGGCCGACATCAGCCACGAATATACGCGAACACTTGAAAGTCCTGTTATGGGTTTCGATAAAATTGCGCCGATTATCGTCCCATGTTGCAACGCGTTGAGCAGGCAATATTCTGCCGCGGCATCGCGCAACAGCTGCACGGGCGCATGCGACTTCGAGTTGCCTATCGAATCTGAAAAATAACTTTTTGACAGCGTGTTTCGCCACCATCCAGCCCTACCCAAAGGGCGGCATGGTCCTATAAGGTGCCACTCAGTTGATCATGGGCGCCGCCTGTCGCGGGGCTCAAAATCGTAAAGCGTTTGTTAAGGGTAGCGTTCATGGGTTCCCGCCTGCGTACAGGCAAAATTTCCGCTAATTCCATTTTGCTCGGCGATTGTTTGAAAGAGCTCGCCAAGCTCCCCGCGATGAGCGTCGATCTCGTCTTCGCCGACCCTCCTTATAATCTGCAGCTCGCCGGCGAACTCCTGCGCCCCAACAACACGCGCGTCGATGGCGTCGATAACGACTGGGACAAGTTTCACGATTTCAAAGCCTACGATGACTTCAGCCGCGCGTGGCTCAAAGAGTGCCGCCGCATCTTGAAGCCGGACGGCGCGCTCTGGGTCATCGGCTCGTATCACAACATCTTCCGCCTCGGCGTCGCGCTGCAAGACCTCGGCTTCTGGATTCAAAACGACGTCATCTGGCGCAAAGTGAACCCGATGCCGAACTTCCGCGGCAAGCGCTTCACCAACGCGCATGAAACCTGATCTGGGCGGGGCGCGATCAGAAATCGCGCGTCACCTTCAACTACGAAAGCCTCAAAGCTTCGAACGACGATCTGCAAATGCGCTCCGATTGGCTGTTTCCGATTTGCGCTGGCCCCGAACGCTTGAAAGACGACGGCGGCCGCAAAGCCCATCCGACGCAAAAACCTGAAGCCCTTCTCCAGCGCATTTTCATCGGCTGCACCAATCCGGGCGACGTGGTGCTCGATCCCTTCTTCGGCACAGGCACAACCGGCGCGGTCGCGAAACGCCTAGGGAGCCAGTTCATCGGCATCGAGCGCGATCCCGATTATGCCAAGGCCGCGACCGAACGCATCGCCCGCGTGCAGCCGATGGCACCCAGCGCCCTCGAAACCGTGCGCTCGAAACGCACCGAGCCGCGCGTACCGTTTGGCACCATCATCGAACTTGGCATTCTGGAAGCGGGCACCAAACTCTTCGACCACCGCCGCAAATTCCGCGCCGAAGTCAAAGCCGACGGTTCGCTCGTGCACGCCGGCAATCAAGCGTCCATCCATCGCCTCGGCGCCATCGTACAAGGCAAGGCCGCGTGCAACGGCTGGACCTATTGGCACTTCGAAGCGGAAGGCAAACTGAAACCCATCGACGTCCTGCGCGATGAAGCCAAGCGCCAGCTCGGCCTCGTCAAGATGCCGATGATCGAAGCGGCGGAATGACCGCAGCGCAATGACCTAGGGCTTCTTCAGCCCCTCGAACAACGGGAAGTTCGGACAGAAATCCGGCTTCCCATTATCCGGCTTGTCCGACTGAAGCCACGCCGCGCACTCATGCGTGTTATGGCAATCGAGGCATTTGGTGCGCGCTTCCGCATAAGCTTCGCCGTTTTTGACGCGCGCGACGTCGATGCCTTTCACGTCGAGTTTGTCCATCATGTCGTGCATGCGGGTCGCCTGCCGCTCGACGTTGCGAAACATCGGCCAACCCATTGCGCGTTCCTTGACCATAGCGCTCCCCGTGAGTTCGGTTCTTGCTGACGCCGTCCAAACCGGCGCCATCATCCATTCCAAGACGGTAATCGGAAAAATTTATCAGGCCTCGCGCCGGGGCCGTTGATCCAGATCAATGAAGGGCAATCGGACGCGGGGCGTAAGCGCGCGCCCGCAAAACAAAAAACGCCAGCCCGCATTCGCGAACCAGCGTCACATCTTAAGAACTCAGAGTTACGATTTCGGGCCACCTGAACGGCCCTCTTCGGCACTGTAGCCAACCTACCACAAAGGAGCGCTTCGCTCCAACAAAATCAGCGTTAACGGAGGCATATCGTCAACGGAGCATATCGTCGCCTCACGAACGGCACTCGCGGAGCTTACGTTCCATCGGCAAATATGGGCCGTCATCCCGGCGTCGCGGACGCGACGATGCCGAAGGCATCGCAGGCCGGGACCCACGACAAGCATCGGCATGTGAGATGATTGAGGCACGATGGAGTAGGGCGTCATTAGCTTCGCTCACTGCACTTGAGCGAAGTGTAATGCGCCGTATGGATGCGAGCACCGGTGTTTGAGGCTTGGCGCAATACGCTCCGCCCTTCGACGGTCGCACAAACTCGAAAGAATTGCGCAGTGGGCGGATCTATTGACGCCCTACATTTCTTCGCTATGCTGCTGCGGGTTACGCGCTGTACATGATAGCAAGAACGAAGGAAATTCAAGGTTCGAGTTTGCCAATTGCGTCCTCACGATTCATTGCAGATCTAATTCCACCTCACCCCTCCTTCATCCCATGCGCGATGACCTTCTTCATCAAACTCGGCAAAGCCTGCCCACCAAGATCGCGCCGTTTCACCCAGCGACAACGATCCGCCTCCGCCCAGAATGTCAAACTCACATCTTCCGGCACGAGCGCGCGATAGACTTTCAATTCCAATCGGAAATGCGTGAACACATGCACGACGGTTCCCGGCACTTGCCACCAATCGGCTGTCACAGGCGCGCCGCGTAACGCTTGCTTCGATGGCGGCACTTCATCGCCCCACGGCGTCGATGGCACTTCCAGCATGCCACCTAACAACCCCGCGTCCGCGCGCTGACGCAACAGCACGCATCCATCCTCGCGCAACGCGAGAAACGCAAAGCCGTGCCGCACGGGCGTTCCGCTTTGCCAAGTTTATACGGCAACACCTCTTCAAGCCCCTGCGCATGCGCGGCGCAATCCTGCTGCAACGGACACATCAAACACGACGGGCGTTTCGGCGAACAAATCTGCGCGCCCAAATCCATCATCGCCTGCGCAAAGTCTCCGGCGCGGCGCGCAGGCGTCAGCGTTCCGGCCAAGCGCTTGATCTCGCGCTTCGACGTTGGCAACGGCTGGCGCACGGAAAAGAGCCGCGACACGACGCGCTCGATGTTGCCGTCAACGGGCGTCGCTTTTTTCCCGAACGCAATCGCGGCAATGGCCGCCGCCGTATAAGGGCCTATGCCCGGCAACGTGCGCAGCGCCTCTTCGGACGCCGGAAATACGCCGCCGTGATCCGCGACAACAGCGTCCGCGCACTTCTTCAAATTTCGCGCGCGCGAATAATACCCGAGCCCCGCCCACATCTGCAGGACTTCTTCTTGGCTACGCCGCCGCCAAGCCCTTCAACCGTCGGCCAGCGCGCGGTAAACTTTTCAAAAAACGGAATGACGGCCTTGACGGTCGTCTGCTGCAGCATGATTTCGGACAGCCACACGCGATAGGGGTCAGCCTTCTTGCGCCGCCCATAGCGCCACGGCAGCGTGCGCGCTTCGGCATCATACCACGCGAGCAGCGCCGACACGGTGTCGGGCCCCGCGGGCCGGAGCGGCAAACTTCTCTGCCGCAACTTCTCGCGACCTTCCGTTACGGCTGGCGCGCCCAAAGTTGTTCTCCGCTCATCCCCAGTGAATTTTCTAACCCAGCAAATTTTCCAGACTACAACTATCGAATCGATTGGAGGATGGTAGGCTTCTGGACTGACACCTCAACTCACAAGCTGTGGCGTAAACCGACATGCTGACAGGTAAATTTAGCAATCCCTCGGGCAGGCTGCCGCCCGACCAGCGGCGCAAAACCAACAGCTATGTGCGCGCGGCCGGCAGTTTCGTGCCCAAGATCGCCGCCAAAGCGTTTGAAAAATTCGGCTTCCACTCGGCCGAGATCATGACCGATTGGGCCCGCATCATCGGCGCCGACATCGCCAAATATACCGAGCCCGAGCGGCTCAAATGGCCGCGCACTTATGCTTCAAGCGAAACCCTGGCGGATGGCCGCGACGCCCGCCCCGGCGGCACGCTCATCCTGCGCGTCGATCCCTCCCGCGCACTTGAAGTTGAATACAAAGCGGCCGAGATCATGGACCGCATCAACCGCTATTTCGGCTACCGCGCCATTGAAACGCTGAAAATCATTCAAGCCCCCCTGAAGAAATCCGCGATCGCCATCGCCGCACCGGCAACAGACGCCCCGCCGCCCACTGACGTCCCCGTAAACGTCTCAGTCCTCGACGACGGGCTGAAATCCGCGCTCACCAACCTCTGGTCCAGCGTTCAGCGCGACCGGCCCAAGCGTTAATTCCCGGCAATAATCGCCCCATTCAGTTGCCATTCAGCGCGGATTTGCCTTATTCAGGCAGCCGTTCCATGCTAGTCGCAGCCAAACGGCGACATTGCACGCCCGCGCGGCCTCAATCCGGCGCGAAACCCCTAAAAGGAGCCCTCCTGTGCTTGACCTGACTTCGTTGCTTTCCAACGCTTCGTGGACCCGCCGCGCCGCCCTAGGTCTTGCCGCAACGGCCGCCTCAGGCATTGCTTTCGTGACATTGACGCCCGGCAGCGCAATTGCCGACCCGAAAAAGGGCCCGGCCGAAGTCCCCGTCGAAGAACTCATGAAAGCGGCAGATCTCGCCGACGTCGCCATTGGCGCCGCCGACGCAAAAGTCACGGTCGTCGAATACGGCTCCATGACCTGCGGTCACTGCGCCAGCTTCGCGACAAAAGTTCTCCCGGAACTCAAAACCAAGTACATCGATACCAACAAAGTGCGCTTCATCTTCCGCGAATTCCCGCTCGACAATCTCGCGGCGGCCGCCTCCATGCTGGCGCGCTGTGCCGGTGGCGACAAGACATTCCCAATGGTCGAAACGCTCTATGAAAAACAGGCCGACTGGGCCTTCACCAACGGCAATCCCGTGCCGAAGCTGTTCGACATCGCCAAGCAGGCCGGCTTTACGCAGGAAAGCTTCGACAAGTGTCTGACCGACCAGAAGCTGCTCGATCAGATCACCACGCAGCGTTCTTCCGCCGGCGAAAAATTCGGCGTCAGTTCCACGCCGACGTTCTTCATCAACGGCAAGCGCTTACAGGAAATCGCCGTCAGTGGCGGCGTTCGACAAGTTGATCGAACCGCTGCTGAAATAAGCAGGATTTCGCTGTGAAAACCGCCATTTGCGCTGCAGTTCTGGGATTTGCTTTTGCGCTCTCCGGCTGCGGCGCGGATGGTTTGCCGCCAACCGCGTCCGTCAGCAAGGATGGCGCTTCAGGCGGCGCCTTCGACACGGCCAGCACGGACAAAAAAGAAGAGGGCATGCCGCAGGCGTTCGGGGACGCGAGCGCCGTGGCCCCCGGTGGGCGCGAAATCATCGCCAAACCGACGATTGCCGACATCATGGCACCGAGCCCGCTACCAGAAATGTCGTTTGGCAGCACAACCGCGCCCGTCACCATCATCCAATACGCGTCGATGACCTGCCCGCACTGCCGGCGCTTCCATGCGGACACTTTCCCAGAATTCAAGCGCACCTACATCGACACGGGTAAGGTGCGGTATATCTTGAGAGAATTCCCGATCGGCAAGGCGTCTGGCATGGCCACAATCGCGTTGCGTTGTGCCGCGCCGGATAAATATCTCACCCTCTACGGCAAGTTCATGGAGCAGCAGCCCAATTGGGTGGCGCAGGAAGTTAAGCTCGATGCGATTTTCACCGTCGCACAACAGGTGGGGATGACGCGGCCGGAGTTTGACGCTTGTGCCAAGAATCACTCCATGATCGAAAACTTGAAGTGGGTCAAAGAGCGAGGGCGTAAGCTCGGCATCATCGGGACGCCGAACTTCTTCGTTGGCGACAAACTCGTCAAAAGCGTGCTGACCATGGACGAGATTCGCGCGCTCGTAGAGCCGCAACTCTCCGGCAGCGCTGCAACAGCGGCAGCAGCTCCTGCGCCGCGCTGACGAGCGCCAGCAGCCTCCGCACCTCTCACCCCTTCGCCGTGTGCGAGTGCTCGGATGTCTAAGCTGGAATTTCTAGGATTGTTGCAATGAAGATTACGCGGCTGAGACTTCTCGGTTTCAAATCCTTCGTCGAGCCGACGGAGCTGGTGATCGAGCCTGGCCTAACCGGCGTCGTCGGGCCGAACGGTTGCGGCAAATCCAACCTGCTGGAAGCGCTCCGCTGGGTCATGGGCAAATCGTCCCACAAATCCATGCGCGCCGCCGCCATGGAAGACGTCATCTTCTCCGGCACCACCACGCGCCCTGAACGCAACACCGCCGAAGTCACGATGTTTCTCGACAACAGCGAACGCTTGGCGCCGGCCGACTTCAACGGCGAGGACGTGCTCGAAATCACCCGCCGCATCGAGCGCGATGCCGGCTCCGCTTACCGCATCAACGGCAAGGAAGTGCGCGCCCGCGACGTCAAAGTTCTGTTCGAAGACGCAGCAACCGGCGCACGCTCTCCCGCGCTCGTGCGCCAGGGCCAAATCGGCGAACTCGTCAACGCCAAGCCCGAACATCGCCGCCGCATTCTCGAAGACGCGGCCGGTATTGCCGGCCTCCATACGCGCCGCCACGAAGCGGAACTGCGCCTCAAAGCCGCCGAAGGCAACCTGGAGCGGCTCAACGATATTCTCGGTCAAATGAACAGTCAGGCCGAAAGCCTGAAGCGCCAAGCACGTCAAGCGCGCCGCTACAAGGAAATTTCCGGTGAAATCAAGAAAGGCGAAGCGCTGCTCCTGCATCTCGCATGGAGCGAAGCCCAGGCCGCCGTCTCAGCCGAAGAGCACGCGCTCGAAGATGCCCTGACGCGTTTGGCAACGGCAACGGAATCTGAAGCCAAAGCCTTCAACGACGAAGTGCGTCTTGCTGAAACTGTGCCACCGTTGCGCGAAGCCGAAGCCACGAAAGCGGCCATCGTCGCGCGTTTCAAAATCGAACAGGAAAACCTCGATCGCGAAGCTGAGCGCTCAGCCGCGCGCGCCCGCGAATTGGAAGCCCGCGTCAAACAACTTGAAACGGATCTCGCGCGCGAAAACGGCTTCATCACCGAAGCCAAGGAAACGCTTGTTCGCCTTGACGCCGATCTCGAAGCGCAAAAGCAGGCTGAGTCGGGCGGCGGGGCCGAAGAAGAAAAAGCACGCGTCGCGGCCGAACAGGCCGACAATCAGCGCTCGGAAGCGGACACCCGTTTCGCGGAAATCACCCACAAAGCTGCCGAAGCGCGCGCAAAACTCCGCAGCCTCGAATCCGCGCTGACCGAACGCAAGGATCTTGTCGCCAAGGTTACACGCCAACTGTTGGGCCTCGACACGCAAATCCGCGACATCCAAACACTCGCGCCTGAATCCGAAAAGCTGACAGGCATTTCAGAATCCGGCCAGCGTCTTGCAACCGAGATCACCGACATAGAAGCCAAAGCCATTGCGGCGGAAGAAGCATCAAAAACCGCTCAAGCCGAAGCGCGCGCCCGGCGCGACGAAGCCGCCCGCGTAAGACTTGCCGCGAATGCCTTCTCAACCGAGCGCGAGACGATCGCCAAATTGTTTGTGCCGGCCAACGACGGTGATTTTCCACCCGTTGTCGATCAGATCCGCGTCGCGCCCGGCTACGAAACGGCGCTTGGCGCCGCACTCGGTGACGACCTCGACGCGCCGGTTTCAGCGGACGCGAGCATCCACTGGCGCCACCTCGATATCAGCTACGAGGATCATGCGCTTCCCGCTGATGCCGAACCGCTCGTCATGCATGTCGAAGCGCCCGGAGAACTTGCGCGCCGCTTACGCCAGATCGGCGTTGTCGATCGCGTACAAGGTCCGCGCCTGCAGCCACATCTCAAACCCGGCCAGCGACTTGTTTCGCGCCAAGGCGATCTCTGGCGTTGGGACGGATTCGTTGCCGCCGCCGATGGCGTGACGCCCGCCGCCCAGCGCTTAGCCCAAAAGAACCGCCTGCTCGAACTCGACCGCAGAGCGGCGGAGGTCTTAGCGCAAGCCAAGGACACCATCGACGCCGAAAAATCCGCGAGCGAAGCGGCCGTGCGCGCAGAAACCGAAGAGCGCCGTTTGCGCCACCTTTGGCGCGAAAAGCAATCGGAACTCGCCAAGACGCGCGAGCAATTGACGGTTCTCGAACGTCAATCGCGTGAGAGCGAAACCCGGCTTGCCGCCGCCAACGCCCAACGCGCGCGCGCCGACGAGGAACTGACCTTCGCCCAATCGCGCCATGTCGAAATCGAAGCTCAGATCGTCACCATGAGCGAGGGCGAAGATCTCGAACCGCAATTGAAAGATGCTCAGGCCCACGCCGAAGCGTCGCGCAAAGCTGTTTCAGAAGCACGCGTCTTGGTCGCGACGCTTGAGCGCGACCGGCAGATCCGTGCCGAGCGTCTGCGCCATGTGGCAGCCGATATTTCCCGCTGGCAATCGCGCCGCGACAGTGCCGATCAGCAAGTCACGACCCTAACCGCACGATTTGACGAAACACGCGGCGAATTACAGACCTTTGCCGAACTGCCGGCTAAAATCGCCAAGCAGCGCGACACGCTTTTGTCGGAGCTTTCGCGCGCGGATAGTGAACGTCAAGCAGCGGCTGACAAACTTGCCGAAGCCGAGAACGCCATGCGCGCGGCAACGCAAACACTGCGAACCACTCAATCCGATGTCTCAAGCGCACGAGAAGCAAAAGCCCGCATCGAAGCGAAGCTCGAAGGTGCCCGCCAGCGCCGCCAGGAGGATGCCCGGAAAATCCGCGAGACCCTCGAAGTTGCGCCCGAGGACTGCTTGAAACTGGCAGCCGTCGAAGCCGGAAGCGCGCTGCTGCCGCTGGCCGACGTCGATCGCAATTTGACGCGCCTCAAAGCCGATCGCGAACGTTTGGGCGGCGTCAATCTTCAAGCCGACGAAGATCTGACTGAACTCACGACCCAACTCGATAGCATGACGAAAGAGCGCACCGACGTCGATCAAGCGATAGCCAAGCTGCGCGGCGCTATTGGTCAGTTGAACAAGGAAGGCAAAATCCGTCTCGACGAAGCCTTCAAGACCGTCAATGGACATTTCGAGCGCCTGTTCACGCATCTCTTCGGCGGCGGCGAAGCGCGTCTCGAAATGATCGAAAGCCCAGAAGATCCGCTCGAAGGCGGCCTCGAAATCATTGCCAAGCCACCTGGCAAGAAGCCGGCGACGCTGTCGCTCCTCTCGGGCGGCGAACAGACGTTGACCGCACTGTCACTCATCTTCGCGGTGTTCCTGACCAACCCGTCGCCCATCTGCGTTCTCGACGAAGTCGATGCACCCTTGGACGACGCCAACACAGAGCGTTTCTGCCGCCTCATGGAGCAAATGTCAGCCGAAACGGCAACGCGCTTCCTGGTCATCACCCATCACCCGCTGACCATGGCGCGCATGGACCGGCTGTTCGGCGTCACCATGGCTGAAAAGGGCATCTCTCAGCTCGTTTCCGTCGATCTTCAAACCGCGCAGAGCTTCCGCGAAGCGGTCTAGTCACCCGGCCCCATAAATTAGCAGCCCCTGCGCGGCCGCCTGCTCTTGAACCCGTTATCCGCACCCACCGTGACTGCGTCGTTCTCGCCCTCGATCGTGAGCGTGAGCGTGGACGATAAGTCTTCGCCCGCCGCATCCTCTATCGTGTAGGCGATCGTGACCGTCGCGTCCTCATCTGCTTTGAGCGTGTCAAACATCGTGCCGGGGGCGAATGCGATTTCGCCGTTGACGATCGTGAAGGCGCCGGCGGCGTCGATGCCGTTGAGCGCGCCCAAAGCCGTTACACTGACGCTATCGATGTAGACGAGCGTCATGGTATCGTCGTCATCCGCGTCCGTGTCGTTGTCCATAACGTCAAACGAGGCAGCCTGGTTCTGGCCAGCCTATTCTACTCCGCCACGGCAACGGGCGCGTGGTTGGTGATCGTCTCGACGAACGTGAACTCTTCCGCGTTGCTGCCCTGGTTGCCCAAGACGGTGAAGGGCGTGAAGTCGCCCGATGGATCGACGACGAAATATTGCTCCTGTTGCGTTTCCTCATCGTAGGTTTTGACAATCTGGACAAGACCCTCCGCGTCCAATGCCGCCACGAAATTGAGGTACTCGTATCCTGCCGGAAGATCGCGTCGGAAACAGTGCTCAGCACGCCTTCGCCGTCGATCTTCGTGAGCGTAGTCGACGTGCCGTCCCACGACGTGAAGTAAATGTTGCTGCCGACGGTGGTGACACTGTTCACCCAGAGCGGTGCATCGTCAACTCGGACAAGTGCGCTTGTGCCGTCCAGCTTGTAGAGATGGTAGTTGCCTGATGTTTCGTCGTACCCGGTGACGGTAAAGCGTGCCGCCATGCGGCAGGAACTGTTGAGGCGTACCTACGGTGTCGCTCACAAGAGTGATGCTGCCCTGGTCGTCCAGCTTGTGGAGGCGGGAGCCGGTTGCGTCATTGGCTGAGAAATACACCGCGCCGCCGAATTCTGTAACATTGTAGATGTAGGACAAGTTGTTCGAGACTTCGGTGAGATCGCCTGCGGCATCAGCGGTGAAGAGCCCACCGTTTGTTGCGAGGTACGTCGCGCCGCCAAAGGACAGCGTCGCGTGTATATAGCCGGCGTCCGCACTTGCGAGCGCGCCCGTTCCGGTTCCGTCGATTTTATAGAGTTCGTAGCCGTTTTGAGTGTAAACTGAGTAATACAGATAATCGCCAACGGGAGTAAGCGGGCCGGGATAGGTGTGGACACCGTCAAACACGCTCAAAGCACCCGTGCCGTCGATCCTGTGAACGTGTGGTTGGTTTGAACTGTCCGCCGCGATGAAATAGACCGAGCCGTTCAAAGCTTGGAAGGAGTTTGCACCACCCACGAAGTCGGTGCTGACTAACGTCACCACATCGTCGGAGCCCATGCGAAAGAGCTGGGTGCCATAGCCATCTTGGAGATACATGACGCCGTCGATCACCGGGAATTCGCCGCCGTTGAGATTATAGAACGAAGGCTGGATTAGCGACGTCGTGCCCGTGGCGATATCCGTTTTATAGAGGCCGTAGCCGCCGTCGATTTGCTTGTAACTCGTGAAGTAGACGGCGCCGTTCGCCGTGGCGCGGAGTTGGGTGTAGTTGAATGAATCGTCGTCGACCTGAGTCGCGATGCCGGTCTCGTCGATCTTGTAGAGGTGACGCGACAGGGAGTTGTTTTCACTGCCCGCAAGAACGTAGGCCGTGCCATCAACGAGTTTGTACGACGACGGCGAATAGATCAGTCCGGCCGGTCGAATCCGTCACCTTGGTCAAGTTCCCGCTCGCGTCCGCGAAAAGGAACGGCGATGTGTTGTGGTTCTCTTGAGAGTTCGTGAACACGAGCTTGCCGCCCGTAACATCCAACGTGCCGGTCAGTGCGGCCAGCGGATTGGTATTGAAATCGCCAAGCTGCGAGACTTCGCCAGCAGCGTTGATCGTCCATGGCTCATAACCGCTCGATCCGTCACTCGCCGCAAAGACGAGCGCGCCGTTGACGATGTCTAAGGGGTCATCGCTGTTACCGTTGACCACCAGCGGCACGTCGTCGCCGTTCCTGACCAAGGACACGGTGCCGGTGCTGTCGACCTTATAAATATTCGCTGAGCTGGAGTTGTTACCAGCCACTAGGTAGAGGTCGTCGCCGAAGGCCTCGACGTCGTAGACATAAGGGAGTTCGTCCGTGACAAGGGCGGCGTTGCCGGTCGCGTCCAAGGTGTACAAGCTAATTGAGCCTTCCCCGCCCATGACGGCATAAAGCTTGCCGTTTGCAACAGTCAGGCTCATTGGCATAGCCCGTCAACCCTGTCGGCGAGATTGTTCCGCCGATCAAGCTGTAGACGCCTGGATTGCCGTTATCAAAGCCCGAGAAATACAGTCCGCCGTTGAACTCCGTAAACGCCCACGGGTTTGTCAGTGTTTCGCTAACAAGCGTCACCGATCCGCTGGCATCGATCGCATAAAGTTTGCGGGTTGTAATTTTCATCGGAGATGGCGGCGTATGTCGTGCCGTTAATTTCCGTAAAATCCCCAATGTAGTTGCTTATGCCGTCAAGGGCCTGGCTCAGGTTACCTGCCGCATCGATCTTGAACAGGTGCCTGCCCGTCTCGTCGTTTGCAACCAAGAAGGCACCAGCACCGGTGATGACGGCATCACTCACTGAAGTAAGCGTGCCAACTTGTGAGTAGTTGCCAGCCTGATCGAGCCGGTAAAGCTTCGAGCCGTCGCCCTCGGAGCCCTCGAAGTAGCTCGCGCCTGCAAGGCTGAAATCGTCGTCTAGATACTGAAGCAAAGTCTCGCCGATATCTGTAACCGTTCCCGCCGCATCGACCCTGTAAAGGTGCCGCCCGGCTTCGCTTTGTCCTATGAAGACCGCGGCGCCCGAGCCATCAAAGACGATGTAGTCGGAGACGATTACGTCCGCGGCGCTGACCTGCGTGACCGTACCGTCGCTGGTGAGCCGGAACAGGTCCGAACTATATCCAGCGGAGTACCCGCTGACGTCGAAGTAAATCGCGTTCGCTGTGGCTGCGTTTTCACTCAGGGAAACGTTGCGCTGCAAACAACTCGGAAAGTTGCGTCACCACACCTTCCGGATCGGCGGAAAAAACGGCGTATGATCCATCTCCCGTTTCAGGGTCGTATCTAGAAGCCGCGAAGATAATTTTGCCGTTGAACTCTACCAAGCCGCCGGAGTCTTCTTCGTCGCCGATACCTTGGACCCGCCAGCCCTCCGCCACCCTGACCGTTACGCCTTCGAGATCCGTCGAATGCAGTTCCCCGTCATTGGCAACGAAATAGGTTCTGGACATGAAAATCTCCCGCACGATCGATTTGATCCGTGGAGAAACATGTCTGTCTTCGATTTATTGAAGATTAATTTCCGCGTCCCAAATTGATCGAGGATGAAATATATTATTTATGTCCGCTTCCAATGGCGGACGGGACACTGGCAAAATCCTCTGGCAAACTCCTGGCGCTTGACCCACGATGCCGTACCCTGCCTGGGATCTAGTCTTGGCGCACACGGGCGCGTCCCCTCACAGTCGGCCTTTCCCCGCCGGACCGCGACGTTTCTCGCCCCCTAAACCAACCGAATTGATTGACCGCCCGCGCGCTTTCCCCTGCTTCGTTTCGCCGTACCCGGCGAGGCTCCCAGAAGGGGGGTGGTTTCCTTGACACCCCCTCCCCCCGAAACTATGGTGCGGCGCGTCGGTTAACCCCGGCACGTCAGGATTCCCGCAAGCTTTGGACGGATCTGAGCCATGTCTGGTGACGGCACCGATGATAACAGGGGCCAGGACCAGAAGCGTGGCCAAATCAGTCCCGAAGACCGCGAAGCGATCCGGCAGCGGTCCTCCGAAATCGGTTCCAAGCTCGACGCGATCAATGCGCGCAAGCCCAAGACCGCCACGGACGAGGAGCGTCAGCGCGGAGCGGCGTTTGGCAAGGCATTTCAATTTGCCGCCGAACTCGTGGTGGGCGTTGGCGTTGGCGGGTTTATCGGCTGGGCGCTCGACCGCCAATTTGGCACGGCGCCGTGGTTGATGGTTTTGATCGGGTTCTTAGGTTTCGCCGCAGGGTTCTTGAACCTGGTGCGCGCGGCCAAAAAGGCCCAAGCGGAGAATGCGGCTCAAGGGCCCATTCCATCCGTTCCAGACGATGATGACGAGACTTGAGGGGGAGCCTGTGGCTGCAGAAGGCGAACATGGGGGCAAACATAGCCCTCTCGAACAGTTTGAGATCAAGCCGCTCGTCGAGCTGAATCTCTTCGGTTACGACGTTTCTTTCACCAACTCGTCGCTGATGATGATCGTGGCCTTGGGCCTCATCGTTGGATTTTTGACCTACGCTATGCGCAACCGCGCGTTGATCCCCGACCGGCTGCAGTCGGTCGCCGAAATCACCTATGATTACGTCGCCAACATCGTCAAAGGCGTGCTCGGCGAAGAAGGCATGAAGTACTTTCCCTGGGTTTTCTCGCTTTTCATCTTCATTTTGACCTTGAACCTTCTCGGCATGATCCCGGGCAACTTCACGGTCACCAGCCACATCATCGTGACATTCGCACTCGCCGCCATGGTTTGGCTCACGGCCACGATTATCGGCTTCATGAAGCACGGCGTTGGCTACTTGAGGCTTTTCGTGCCGGCCGGCGTGCCGTGGTGGCTGATGCCGGTCATCGTACCGATCGAATTGATTTCCTACTTCATTCGCCCCATCAGCCACTCCGTGCGTCTCTTCGCCAACATGATGGCGGGACACACGATGCTCAAAGTTTTCGCCGGTTTCGCCGTCAGCCTGCCGTGGTGGGGCAAGATTGCGCCCGCCGGCTTTATGGTGGCGTTCACCGGTCTCGAGTTCCTCGTTGCGTTCCTGCAGGCTCTGGTCTTCACGCTTTTGACCTGCATCTACCTCAACGACGCCGTCAACATGCACCACTGACCGCAAACAGCGCGGCGCAGGGTTCTGCAATTTAAGTTTCAACCAAAGGGAGACGACTATGGACGTTCAAGCAGCAAAGATGATCGGCGCAGGCATCGCATGCAGCGCACTTATTGGCGCCGGCATCGGCATCGGCAACATCTTCGGCAACTACCTCTCGGGCGCCATGCGCAACCCGTCGGCAGCTCCCGGCCAGTTCACGAACTTGCTCATCGGCTTCGCGCTCGCTGAAGCAACGGGCCTCTTCGGCCTCGTTATGGCGTTCATCATCCTCAACAGCTAATCGGCTCACGCCAGCGATCTGGAGGCGACAATGCTTGCCGGCATGACAATGCTTGCAGCAGTAGCGGCGGAAGCGGCCCAAGGGGCCGCCAAGCCGGGACTGCCGCAGCTTGATGTGAACTACTTTGCGCCCCAGCTGTTCTGGCTGGCGCTGACGTTCGCGGCTCTATTCTTCCTCATGTCCAAAGTGGCATTGCCGCGCATCGGTGATGTCGTGGCGGAACGCAGCGGACGTATCGCGCGCGATGTCGAGGCAGCAGGGCGCTTGAAGGGTGAAACCGACAAAGCGCTGGCAGACTACGAGAAAGCGTTGAGCGACGCCCGCGGCAAGGCTTCAGCCATTGCCAAGGAAACGCGTGAAGCCCTTGGCCGCGAGACGGAGGCCGAAAAGGTCAAAGTTGAAGCACAGCTTTCAACCAAGCTGCAGGAGGCGGAAACACGCATTGCCGCCACCAAGACCAAAGCTTTGTCAGCCGTGAACGACATTGCAGCCGAAACAGCAAGCGCCGTGGTCGGCAAGCTAATCGGTCAGGATGTCAGTCTCGCGGATGTCAAAAAAATGCTGACGCCGGCTGCAGGCGAGTGAGGTAGGGCACTATGTTTGATCCGCATGACGCATTGTTCTGGGTGCTGGTGTCCTTCATCGGCTTCATGGCGCTTCTGGCGTATTACGGCGTACCGCGCCTGATCGGCAAAGCGCTCGACGAACGCGCCGACGGCATCCGCAAGGAGCTGGACGAAGCCCGCCGCCTGCGCGAGGAAGCTCAGGCCCTTCTTGCCGACTACCAGAAGAAGGCCAAGGAAGCCGAGAACGAAGCCAAGAGCATCATCGACCAAGCCAAGCGCGAAGCGGAAGCCATGGCGTCTGAAACCAAGAAGTCCTTGGCAGAGACGATCCAGCGCCGTTCCAAGCTTGCTGAAGAAAAGATTGCCCGCGCCGAAGCCCAGGCCGTCAGCGAAGTTCGCGCCAGCGCCGTCGATATGGCGATTGCCGCGGCCGAGAAACTTCTGAAAGCGCGCGTCTCTGGTTCGACGAGCGACGGCCTGATCGATCAATCGATCAAGGATCTCAAAGGCAAGCTCAACTAAATCGAAGACCGAAAGCCTTCCAAAGTTCAAAAGCCGGGCAACATCCGCCCGGCTTTTTTTGTATTTGTTGGCACATAATTCGGGGCTTGCGCACTACTTCGACGCTGCAGCCGGCGGCGGTGGAGCAGCAGGCTGAGCAGGTGCTGGCGGCGGCGCTTTATCGCCGGTGCCGAGGGACTGCGGCTCCTGCACGGTCCGCGTCTTGTAGCGCTCGATAGCGACCCGCGCGCGTTCCCCATCGGAACGCCAGCGATCCTGCCGCGATGCGTCCGGAAAGCGCTCAATCGTCTGTGTTGCCTTGTTGACCGCGATGGCATCGCCCGCAACGTGCGAGACCGTATCGCGCTCGTCGAAGTATTCCCGGCATCCGCTCATAACTGAGGCAGCCGCCAAAGCTGTACCGGCACAGAACACCGCCTTGAAGCGCGTCTTCATGAGATTATTTCGTCGGAGCATGAGCCACCTTTTCGGGTCCGGTGTGAATGATGTGACCGAACTGTTTCGGCTCCTCGCGGCGCTGGCGGTCAACTTGAGAAATTTCGGCCCGTCCGCCCGCAAAGAAGCCGACATCGTTAGACGCAATTGGCTCGTCGAGCGGCGTCTTCAACAATTCGCCCGGCTTCTTCGGCTTCACAAGGCGCGGCGTCACGATGATCACGAGATCTGTTTCGGCCTTCTGGAAGTCGGCGCTGCGGAACAGCGCTCCAAGAATAGGAACCTGACCGATCCAGGGCAGCTGCCGCTGAGACTTCTGATGCGTGTGCTGCAGCAATCCGGCGATGGCCAAGCTCTGCCCATCCTTCAACTCAACCGTTGTATTCGCGCGCCGGACGACGAGGCCCGGTATGCGCACGTTATTCAGTTCAATCGTAATCGTATCGTCGATGTCGCTAACTTCAGGCGCAATCTTCAGGTTGATCAGGCCGCCTGCCAGAACGGTCGGCGTAAACGCCAAGGCCACACCGAATTTCTTGAACTCGATAGAGATCTTGTTGTTGTCGGCCGCAACCGGGAACGGGAATTCTCCACCCGCCAGAAAGCTCGCCGTATCACCCGACATGGTGACCAAGTTCGGTTCGGCAAGCCGGCGCGCAAGTGACCGTTCTTCCAGCGCGCGCAACATGATATCGACATTTGTGCCGCCCTCAAGGACGCGCGCGAGCATGGTGCCGAAGGGTTCCGCACCCGAGAGCAGCGCAGCCGTTTGAATTGCGCCCCCCACGGCCGAGTTAAAAATCTGATTGTTCGTGTCCGAACTCACGCTTTCGCCACGTACCCGCGTACTGACGCCAAGTTCGCGCGAAGCCGTCCGTGATGCCTCGACAAAGCGCACTTCCAGCATCACCTGCTGGGGAGACGCCACGCCGATGGCATTGGTGATGGCGTCCGGCGAATAGCGCCGCGCGATGTTTATGGCTTTTTCGATTTCCGGAGCGTCTCGTGCCGTCCCGCTCAGCATAATGCCGCCGGCAACGGCGCTGACCCGAATATCGGCCTCAGGCACGTTTTCTTTGAGCTTGGCTCTCAAATCTTCAAGGTCGGGTGTGACATCGACTTCGACGATCTGCAAGACGCGCTGGTCGTCGCCGACGATCGTCAACCGCGTCGCGCCGACTTTTTTGCCGACTACATAAATGGAGCGATCGGAAATTGGGACAACATCGGCTATTTCCGACTCTGCGATGAGCGCCGTTGCAAACGGCCGGCCGACCTCGACGACCTTTGATTTCTTGACCGTTACAGATGCCTTGGAGACGACGCCCTTTTGCGAAGCCCCTGTTTTGGCTGCCGGACCGGCATCGACCTGCCGTCCGTCGCTCATGGCAACGGACGACGGAAGGAGAATGACGAGCGCCACACTGGCCATGCCTGCAGCCATGCCCGCCATCAAGCGCGCACCTGTTGGGCGCAGAGATTTCGCATTTGAATTGAAGGTCTCGGGCGGATGACCCACCCGGCACGCACCGCGCGCAAACGCCGTTATTAGCCGCGAGACGCGGCCGGAATACTTTTGCAACATCGCTACAGGTCCCCAACTTATACCACTGTCCCGAACGCATGACGGAACTCAGATACCGGACGCATGAACGATGAACGCTTCGGCAGGTGCCGCCAAGTTTCCGCAACAACGGAAGCGGCAACCCGCACACTCAACACTTCTGGAGACCCCCGTCCCCTCATTCTTACTCTTCAGACCTATTTCACTCGTCAAACCCAATTCACTGATCAGACGTTATGCGTCTGACAGTGTATTCCTTTTGCTCAAGCTTCTGATCAACCGATCTGACGATATTGATCTTGGCCGTACCTGACACGGGCGCCGCCGCGCCTGCAACCGCGTTCGTCGGCTCGAGCGTGGCAACCCGGTCTTTATCCCCGCTATCCCCAGCGAGATCATTTGCCGTCACGCGCTTCCAATCCGAGGCCGATGCGGTCGAGCCTTCTTTGCGCAAAACCAGTGACAAGTTGCCGACCGTCGATGCCAAAGTGATTTTCTGCGCGTCTTGCATGTTCGCTTCGACCGTGACCGTGCGCGCCACGACCGGCGCATCTTTCTTTGGGTCGGCAATTTGATCGACGGCGAGAACGCGGAGATTCTGCAACAGAAGGTCGGTAAATGCCGGCGTTGCCGCCTCCGGCTTGTCGGATGGCGCTTTGCCATCGTGCGTCATGAAGATATCCACATGATCGCCCGGCAGCACAAAACCGCCGACACCGATCACGTCGTTGACCCGGATCGTGACGGCCTTCATGCCGTCGCCCAGCATCGTCGAGAGGCTAGCGCGCTGGCCGGGGCCCGTCACTTTACCGCTTAAAATAGGCTCGTTTGTGCGCATCGCTTCAATGACAACCCGGTTCTCGTGTTCCTTGAAGAGCGCGTCGACCGTCTTGAACGATCCCTTCGGCACGCTGCCCTCGGGCCACTGAACTTCTTGGAGTTTCTCTTTGGCCAATGCCGTGCCGAAACCAAAGTCTTCCTTGGCAACAACAACCGTGGTCAAGGGGATTGTCGGCGCCGCGACGATTTCCGTTCTCGGCAGACCGCTCTGTTCGGGAGCCCAGTTATACGCCCCAACGGCGGCGAAAAGTCCGCTGACGGCGGCAAGACTCAAGGCAAGAGCAGATTCACGGCGCATGGGGGTATCCTAGCGTGATAAAAATCCGACACTCGCGCCGCCGCCCGTGCTCCCGTGGACCAGTTATCAACATGCTGTGGAAATGTCTGCTGACGTTTTCCGTATCACCGCCGCATGCCAAGAAAGCCCGGAGAATCGAACTGAACGACGCATTTGGCCGAGTTGTAATCGCCAACCGTTAATAGGTTCTCAACAGGTTGCGGGCGCACCAAATTGCGATTGCGACAGAAAATTGTCTCTTTGCTCAATATCGGGCACAACAACGTGCCGGATGCGGGCCGCTGCGGGTCTTGGGTTTGCGCCCTACAAGACCCGCCGCCAAATCCCCCATTCGAGCTGAAGCATGTCAGCGGCTCGTTTTGTCAGCGTTAAGCGTACCGAGTTGTATCCGGACTGCGGCGTGGGGTTCGCCGTTGCAGCTAAGGCGTTTCTTGGTTGTCGGAAGTGGGGTCAGTCGTGTCGAAGTATCAAAGAGCGGCATTACGTGTTTGTGCGATCAGCGTCGTCGCGGCTCTTGCCGGTTGCGCGCCGCAGGACGGGGAACTCTCTAATTCGTTCTCAGGCCTGACCACGGGCACAACGCTGCCTCATGCCACGCGCATGGTTCAAGAGGCCCAACTTCAGTTCAGCGAAGGCCACTACGGCTTGGCGGTCGATGCCTACTCGAAGACCGTCGAGACCGATCCGCTCAATCCCGAAGCCTGGTTGGGTCTGGCAGCTGCCTATGATCAGGTGGGCCGCTTTGACCAAGCCGACAAGGCTTATTCGCGCGTCCAGGAACTCATTGGACCGACGCCGAGCGTGCTCAACAATCTCGGCTATTCGTACCTTCTGCGGGGCAATCTCGATCGCTCGCGCTCGACGCTGACGGCCGCTTATCGCAGCGACCCCGGCAACCCGTATATCGTCAACAACATCGAGATCCTGAATGAGCGCCTCGCGACCCTTGGTCAACAGCCGCTTGTCCTGAATTGAGATTATTCGGGTAGCGTTTTTCCGCCATTTCAGGCTGATTACGGCCTGCGCTAATCCTTTGGCAATAACCCCGGTCTAAAACTAAGCTTGAGCCTTGCGATGCGTTGAGCTCTCAGCGGAGCCAGTCAAAATTATGCAATCCCCCGAAAATCCCGCCGCCGCAATCCCAGCAGACGCTGCTTCAAAGCCAGGTGGAGAAATACGGCTCTCGTTCCGCTTCTTTTATGTTGTCCTGAAGTGGGGCCAGGAGCGCCGCAGCCTGGACCGCGTCAACCAGGATCGCGAGAAATTTCCCGTTCTGACCTCGACGCACATGCCCGTGCTCGCCGCTATCTATGCAACGTTTTTCCTGCTGCTTTACGTCCTGCTGTCGCTTGGCATCGAGGTACTGGTTTATTTCGTCAGCTAGGCACGTTTTAGGGTCCGCGTTTCGCAGGTCAGAGCGCCGGCAACCGCCTCTAAGCCCCTTTCAGGAACGAAACGGTCCGCGTCAGCGTAATCGAATCGTGCTGCGTGAAAGGGATCAGGAAATCGAACCGGTAAGATGCCGTTAGGGTCGCCGTTCTCGTGTTATCTGCATTGACAACTTCGGCCATCGTGACGCCCGTCAAACTCGTTGGCGCAAGCAGAATGAAGCGGTTGCGCATCTCCTGTTCGACCACCGCTGTGCTCGCATTGTTCGCGACCATGCCAAGCCGCGTCGCCGCGTGGACCGCATAATCAAACTCGATCTTGGCGAAGAAAACGCGGCCCGTCTCGATGACGAAAAATAGTCCGGCGAGCATCAGCGGCAGCACAAATGCCGCTTCGACGGCCGCAACGCCTGAACGATCCCTGGCAAAACTTCGGACGCCACGGCGAGGATGCCCCCCGGATTTGTGCATACCGTTTGTCATTGCAACCTGACCAGCGACGTATCCGTGAGCGTGAAGCTCATAGGCAAATAGCGTATCTGCAGCATCGGCGTGTATGGTTTCGTGACATCGACGCGGAGGTACGTCTGGCTGCGCTCGCCTGCGCCGCACGGCACACCGCATTGAGCGGGCCCGCTCACTTCGCACTCGCAAGTCACAGCTGCCGCAATCACGGCCCTGTCGGCATTTGCCGTAGCAATCCACTCAGGCGGCAGCGTCGCACGAACCGCATCGATGACCGGTTGCACGTTCCCTTGAACTGGCGGCTTGGTAAGTCCGAAATTCGAGCCGACCCGGGCGGCGGCTTGAACTTGAAGTTGACTGCTGATCGCTTGCGATATTTCGACGACGCCTAAAAGCAGCGCAATAACGACCGGCGCAATAAAGCCGAATTCAACCGCCATCACTCCGCACTCTGCGCGCGCGAATGGGCGAGCCCACACACAACGGGGCGCCAAACATCGCAAGGTTCGCGCGCCCATGTTCCTACTCCGTCAACTTGATGCTGGTACGCGCGATACGTTCGGTTCCCGAAGCGTTGTCGCACTTGTTCGTGATTTTCGAGTTGCCGGTGAGCTTGACGGTATCTGCTACGACCTGGAGACACGACATGTTGCTTGAAGTACCGCCCGAGAACTCGACCCGCTGTTTCGGGATGTAAATCGCGCCACTCAGATTCATCGTGGCGTTGCCGTTTAGGACATGCTTCGCATTCGTGCCTGAGGGCGCGTCGGGATCTTGAAAAAACAGCACGCCATTCATTGCGCCGCCGGTTTTAGGCGCATGCAGCGACAGCGAAGTATTGCCGTTGGCATTGAGCTGTGCGGAGGCGTTACAACCTGCTCCACCAGTCAAAATGATCGTTACGTCGGTGCCGGTGATCGACCCATTTCCGTTGGCTTTAAAGTCTCCGGCATCCATGATGTAGACACCGGGCGACAGGGTCACTGCGCCGCCTTGGAAATCGATGCCGCCGCAATAGCGCCCTGGAGCAAGCGTTGTATTCTTCTTGACCTTCAGATTGTTTGCTGCGCACGCCGTCGGAAACGAGGGAACCTGAAGATTGCGTCCCTGCGGCCCATAAGGATCGACCAAAGCTGCCGAATGGCTCTTTACTGGTCCGCCGTTCGTATTCACTTGGGCATTGTTTTTTGTGATGACGTCGCCGACCGCGGAAACACCGGTCGTATTCAGAATAGACGAACCCGACAAATACACGGACTCAGTCGTTGGCGAATTCGAGGCAACGCCGCAACCGAGATTGATGGTGGCGTTTCCGGTAACTTCGAGCGCTCGATTATCGTTGTCGGAGAGTGCCAGCAGGCACGCCTCCGCCACACTGTCGATCCTTGCCACGGCCCTTGTGCGCACCACGACATCTTCAACGCCGAACGCCGCAAGGAAGAAGATCGGCTGATCCTTCTCGGCAAGAACGGCAACTGTCGAAGTGTCTCCTGCACTTGGTCCCGTTGTTGGCGGATACTCGACCTGGTAGCGTACTGTCGAGAGCTGAGCGCCATAAATTTTGGTGAAGAGCTTTGCCGCTTCGGCCGTCATTGCCGCGTTTGCGCCATCGAGCTGCACGGCTTGCGCGACGGAAACTGCGGCGCTGTCGGTCGCAGCCTGCAACTTGTTGCGTTGAACCATCCAATAGGCCGCATCGACACCGAGGCCTGTAAAGCCGATCAGCGAAGGAATGACCAGACCAAACACTATGGCAACGCTGCCCTTAGCATTCGACAAGAATTCTGATGTGTTACGCTTAGACATGGATACCCCGCACGCATCAATTGATAAGATTTCAAGGTTGTTATTCATTTAAGATACACGCGATGCATCCGATCTGGAACAAAGTCCTGCCGAGTTGGTTGGTGCGATATGACCAGCATTCATTCAATTTTACAAAAAATAGGGCATTAAATTATATTCACTGGAGAATAGGCGAAATATGCGGAATTGAGCGGCCCGGATTTATTTCCTGACTATTAAAATGGCCGCGCAATATTGATTTAATTGGTTTGCAGCTCAATCGGGCCCGTCAAAACGTCATCGGAACGGGTTCGGCCGGCATCAGCTTTCTATCGCCCCACTCGACCCAGCCGTCGGTGCCTTCGGGGAACCAATAGAGAGATGTGTATCCCAGCGCCGCTATACGTTGCACGGCGTTCCACGCCATCCAGCAGTCCGATTGGCAAAAGACAATGATGGATTTCGTCTTGTCGCTCTTGCTCAGCAGGTCGAGGTTCGACTTGAGATAAGACTCAAACGCTGCCGTCAGTTTTCCGCGGCCGACATCGGGCAGCCAAGTCGCGCCTGGAATTGTCTGATGCGGCCGCGAGAGACGCCATCGGCCCGTTGCGGGATCGGCACCCGCGCCTTCCGACGGCATAACATCAAGGAGAACCGCGCCGTCCTTTATGAGGGCATCGGTTTTGTCGCGATCGACGCGCGTTCCACCAGGGACGGTCTCGGGGACGGCGGCGCGGTAGTGCGCGATGCGGTATCCGGTGACGGGATCAAACGCGGCGTCATCTTGTCCCGCAGCTTGGGCAGCCGCAACAAACACTAGCGATACCCAAACGGCCAGCAACAGTCTTCCGATGAAACCCATATGATGAAATCCGAGCACTTCTGTCTTCATCTTCACGCGACCCGGAGCATCCATTACGCGCGCCGCATCGTAACACGGTGCGTCACTCTCTCGCCGGTTCAAGACCAGAACAACGACGACGGATGGTAACCCGCCAGGCGCCCAAAGTTACATAAATGCTACTATGTATCAAATATGGCAGCATCCGCCGTTACACTATTTGCCAATTCAGCCTGGGCGCGGTGAACCATAGATTAGAAGTAACGGGGCGCGTCCAATGCCCTGACCGGAAACGCCACTGAAGGACAATCAATTCAATGCTTAGTCGCAATTTCGTATGGGCCTTGCTGGCGGCTGCCAGTGTGGTCGTGGGATCGTATTCGGCGGTGTACGCCCATGGCGACGTCACCCCGCAGCCAATCGACACCAAAGGCTTGCCCGAACTCAAAGAGGGCGAGTGGCTCACGGAAAATCCTTATCGCGGCAACGCACTTGCTCAAGAGATCGGCTCGTCCGGCTACAATCAGAATTGCGCCCGCTGCCATGGCCTGCAGGTCATCTCCGGAGGAATGGCGCCGGATTTGAGATACCTTGAGAAAAATAAGGTGGGCGACGAATGGTTCATCGAACGCATTCGCCACGGTGCCAAAAAGCCGGATGGCGCCACGATGATGCCGGCCTTCGAAGGCTTGTTCAACCAAGAAGCTATGTGGGCAATTCGAACCTATATAGAATCGGTACCAGCCGAATGATGATGATGAGCGCCGCCCGCCACGCCCTCTTCGCCCTGGCAATTTCAAGCTTTGGTCTCGCCGGACAAAGCACGCTTGCCCTGGCTCGTCCGCTTGCCGACGTCTTAGAAAGCAAGGTGCTCAAAGTCGTCGTTTACGAGGATAACCGGCCTTTTTCTTGGACGGACGAAGGTGTTGCAAAAGGCATCGACGTCGATCTGGCAAAAGCGCTGGCCCGCGAACTCGGCGTCGAACCGGCCATCGATGTGCGCATGAACGGCGAGCGCGTGGATCAGGATCTCCGCGTCAATCTCTGGCGCGGCTCGCCGGGCGGCGGCGACTTGGCGGACATCGTAATGCACATTCCAACGGACGAAGATCTGGCCGCAAAGATGAAAGAGGCATTGCTTCTTAATTCTTATTTCGAAGAGCGCGTGGCCCTGGCAATCGACCCGAAACGTGTACCGCTCGACGCAGATTTCCAAATCTTCAAGACAGTGAAAGTCGGGGTCAAACTCGCAACCGTCGCCGATTACTTCCTCATGGGCTTTGAGGACGGTGCGCTGGTCAACAACATCTCGCACTACGTCCGCGATCCGGTCGGCATTAAAGAATTCCTCGACGGCGAAACGGCGGCCATCATGGGCGTACGCTCCGAAACCGAGGGACTGCTGCATGAAGTTGGCGCCAAGGCGACCTTCATCGAGCCAGACATGACCGGCATTATCCGCAAAAGCTGGGGTGTTGGCATGGCGCTTCACGAAAGCAGCCGCGATCTCGGCGAAGCGCTCGGGCAAGCTCTCGGCAAACTCCGGAAATCCGGTGAACTTGCCAAAATCTTTGCCAAGTACGGCGTAACGCATGTCGAGAAGCTCGCGAACTGATAGGATGCAGGTCTGATTTGCACCCCGGCGTTTCCATGGGGTCAGAAACGGAGAGTTGCCATGATATCGCGCGTTCTCGCCGCTATGGGTCTCTTCGCTTTTCTCGCAGCGCCGCTGCACGCCGAGCCCCCGGCCGATCCCCTTCAGTCACCGGTTTGGAAAGATATCGCCAAGAAAACCTTTGGCGACGCCGAGATCCAGTTTGACGACCGGGTCAAGGTGCTGGTGCCGTCGGTCGTCGAAAATCAGGCACAAGTCCCAATCACAGCCGACGCGCGGAAGCTTCCGAACGTCGAAAAACTACTCATCATCGCCGATCTCAATCCAATACAGCACGTACTGACGCTGACCCCAGCGCCGGGCAAGTCCGAAGCGTTCATTTCGTTTCGCATGAAAGTCGAACAAGCGACCCCTGTGCGGGCAGCCGCGTTGACGTCTGACGGCGTATGGCACGTCGGCGGCGTCCTTCTTGAAGCAGCAGGTGGCGGATGCTCGTCGCCGGCGATGGCACGCGGCGACGCCGATTGGACGGATACGCTCGGCAACGCACAAGGTCGCATGTGGCGCAAGGACGACGGCGCGGCACGCCTGCGCTTCCGGGTGCGCCACCCTATGGACACGGGACTTGCTAAGGACAACACGCCCGCATTCTACATCGAGAAGTTCGATATCAAAGGTGCAGGCGGCGATCCGCTCGCGACGCTTGAAATGTTCGAACCCGTCTCCGAAGACCCAACTGTGACTATGGAACTCAAGGTTCCTCCGTCTGATGCCTCTGTCAACATCGACGGCCGCGACAACAATGGCATGATCTACCGCTCGACCGTTCCCGCTCCTTGGAACGAGAGCGCTCTTGCGCCGGCGCCATCCGGCAAAGCCAATTGAGCACGTAATCCCATGCCCCGCTTGTCGCGCCGAGAGTTGATTGCTGCCGGGGCGAGCACGATCGCGGCACCATGGCTGCCTATGTTCGCAGCCCAAGCCGCGCCCCTCACCTACGCATTGAAGCCCGTCAAGACCGGTGACGGCGCCTGGATGATTGCCGGCGTCAACGAAGCCATCACGTTCGAGAACGGCGGCGCTATCGCCAACATCACCATTCTCGACTCGACAGCCGGCGCCATCATCATCGACACCGGCCCATCGCGCCGTTTCGGCGAACAACTTGCTGAAACCGCGAAGCAACTGACCGGCAAAAGCGTTGCCCGCGTCTACGTCACGCATTTCCACCCCGACCACGTGTTCGGCAATCAAGCCTTCACTGCTGAAACGATCGCCGCACCGCAAGGCGTCATCGATGGATTGAAGCAATCGGGAAATAGCTTTTCCGACGCCATGTACTACATCGCCCGCGATTGGATGCGCGGCACTGAGATCGTTCTCCCAGAAAAGGCCGTCGCGACAGGCATCGAAGAGATCGGCGGCCGCCGCCTGAATTTGTTTGCGCTCTCAGGCCACACATCGTCAGACCTTGCGATTTACGAGGAAAAATCGGGTCTACTGATCACCGGCGATCTGACGTTCCTCGATCGCGCGCCAACCACGCCGCATGCCGATCTTGTCATATGGCGTGCAGCGCTAACGGAACTCGAAAAACTGCAACCTGCTAAAATAATCCCAGGTCATGGGCCTGCGGAAAACGGCACACGCGCAATTTCTCAAACGCGCGATTGGCTCGAAGTGATTGAAACCGTAATTACCAAAGCCTACGAAAAGGGCCTCGATATTCTTGAAGCGGCAGCGGAGCCACTGCCGCCAAACCTCGAAAAAATATCGCTATCGCGCTATGAATTCGAACGCTCGGTTATGCATCTTTATCCCAAGCTCGAGGCCCAACGCTTGCCCGGCACCGGCAATAAACTCTAATAATTCATATTGCCAAATAGTCGAAGACGACCCCTTCGAACGCCTTAATCCCTCTGTACTATTTGGCAATAAGAGGCGCGTTGCCGCTGCGATAGTTTCCCGCATGGCAAGACTTCCCTGGCACCTAAAACCGGACCCATGTTCGGGCACTGGAAGCAGCCTTATAAAAAAACTGAGGAGACACCCATGAAAGCATTGAAGTGTTACGCCACCGTGAGCGCATTTGCGCTGTCGGTTGCGTGCGCCGTGCCTGCACTTGCTGATGTCACGATCGAAGACATCGTCAACGACGCCAAGACCACCAACGACGTCGTCACCAACGGCATGGGCCTCCAGGCCCAGCGCTACAGCCCGCTTAATCAGGTCAACAAGGACACCGTCGGCGGCTTGGTTCCCGCATGGACGATGGCGCTTGGCGGCGAAAAAATGAAGGGTCAAGAGACCCAGCCGCTCGTCAAAGACGGCGTTATGTATTTCACCGGCTCCTACAGCCGCGCCTGGGCCGTCGATACAAAGACCGGCCGTGAAATCTGGCAGTACGACCACCGTTTGCCCGAAGGTATTCTGCCATGCTGCGACGTTATCAATCGCGGCGGCGCCTTGATCGGCGGCAAGTTCATCTTCGGCACGCTCGATGCGAAGCTCGTGGCGCTCGACGCCAAGACCGGCAAAGCCATCTGGACGCAAGAAATCGGCGATTTCAAAGCAGGTTTCTCGTTCTCGGCAGCTCCGCTTATCGTACCAACCAAGACGCACGGACCTCTGGTTCTTAACGGCGTTTCCGGCGGCGAATTCGGCATCGTCGGCCGTATCGACGCGCGCAGCGTCGAAACTGGCGAAATCGTTTGGTCACGTCCGACCATCGAAGGCCACATGGGCACGATGAAGGGCAAAGAAACGACGATGACCGGCAAGAAGAATGAGTCCTGGCCGGGCGATCTCTGGAAAACCGGCGGCGGCGCGCCTTGGCTCGTCGGCACGTTTGATCCCGACACGGGTCTCGCTTTCTTCGGCACCGGCAATCCGGCACCGTGGAATAGCAACATGCGTCCCGGCGACAACAAGTGGACATGCGCCCGCATCGCGCTTGACGTCGAAACCGGCGAAATCAAGTGGGGCTATCAGACCACTCCGAACGACGGTTGGGACTATGACGGCGTGAACGAAGTTGTTTCGTTCGACATCGACGGCAAGAAGCTCGCAGCGACTGCAGACCGTAACGGCTTCTTCTATACGCTCGATCGCACCAACGGCGCTTTTATCGGCGCTTGGCCGTTCGTCGAGAAGATCACCTGGGCCAAGGAAATCGGCAAGGACGGACGTCCCGTCTTCGATCCCGCCAACCGCCCCGGCGATCCCAAGAAGTCGGCTGATGGCAAGAAGGGTTCCGCAGTTTACGCAACCCCAAGCTTCCTCGGCGGCAAGAACCAGATGCCGATGGCCTACAGCCAGGACACGAAACTGTTCTACGTCCCTTCCAACGAATGGGGCATGGATCTTTGGAATGAACCTGTCGCCTACAAGAAGGGCGCTGCTTATCTTGGCGCCGGCTTCACCGTGAAGCCTAACTTCACCGATCATATCGGCGCTCTCAAAGCCGTCGATCCGTTGACCGGCAAGATCGTCTGGTCGAACAAGTACAAGACCCCGCTCTGGGGTGGCGTCATGGCGACAGCTGGCGGCGTTGTGTTCTACGGAACGCCGGAAGGCGACTTCAAAGGCGTCGATGCAGCAACCGGCAAGGAGCTCTATAGCTTCAACACCGGCTCGGGCATCATCGGCAACCCGATCACCTGGGAACAGGATGGCGAACAGTTCATCGCTGTCATCTCGGGTTGGGGTGGCGCTGTTCCGCTTTGGGGTGGTGAGGTCGCCAAGACCGTTGCCAACCTGAACCAGGGCGGCATGATGTGGGCCTTCAAGCTGCCGAAGAAGATGGCCGCTCAGTAAGGTTCTCAACGATCTAGACTGACATTTACGGGGCGCGCTGCATCAACCAGCGCGCCCCGTTTCCGTTTCTGGCGCCGTGCCGTGCTGGCGACGTGAAAGCCGGGTTAGTGTTAATTTTGGCCCCGCTTAAGCCTCGAACTGGCAAGACCCTTGCTCTGTTGCAGTTAAGCGCCGCGCCGCCGCGCGGTCTGAGACAGACAACAAAGGGTGCGCGTAATGTTGAAGTTGGCGGCGATCGGATTGGCCATGGCGCCGGTCTACTCGGACTATCCCGGATTTGTGAACAAGAACGTCCTGGTCGAAGCCTACACCGATCTCGGCCCGATCGTTGAAATGATCGTCAAATGCCCGGACGGTACCGGCATCATTTCATACTCAAAAATCGAGAGGCTCTACTGCAGCTCGAAGCTCGATTGCTTCAAGGGCATTCACGCGGCCGTCGCCCGCACCTGCGGATAAGGCGCGCCTGGCCAAAGGCATCGTGAAGGGAACTGTGCCCCGCCACGCACCCAGCCGGTTGGCTCCGCGAAGCCGTCATTATCCATATCGAACTTAGGAGCGACTGATGTAAGTGCCGACAATTCAAGCCCGTCGCCATCGAGATCCGGGACGAGAGGATCGGTTTTCATGTCGTCCCAGATGGCATGGTACAAATCCCAAAGCGCATCTTCCATGATCGGTAGTTTTGCGCCAAATCCAGCGGCATCCAAAACCACCCACGAAAGAAATCCTTCCCTATCGCCTTCAAAGAGCCTGCTCATGCTTGATCCACCTTTTGACTTTGAAACCGCCGTAAGACGCGCTTGAGCACAACAATGCAACCAAGGATCAAGGTTCCCAGTAAGAACAATTGCAGGATTGCGCCCGCTAGGCCGCAACGTTCGGGCCAGAGAAAGTAGGCGGTACCTGGAATCAACTTGACACCTTGGCGCTCACTGAATTCCGACATTTGACCTACCCTGCACCATCGTTTCGCTGGGCCCAGAATTGTCCCTGAACCTGATTTCTCCTGATGCTCATTCAACAACGCCAGTTCGCACGCGCAGCACCGCATTGGACCCGGAATGAAATTCAAAGGGAGAAATTTGTAGACGATCAAAAGCGTCAATAGCGTCGCCAATACTGGCGACCACCATGATCTCAAAATCCAATGCTGCCTTGGCGTGTTCGAGTTCATGCAGTTCTCCTCGTCATTGCTTGCATGAACTCACGTGAGATGGAAACGACGACACGCGAAAACACGACCGCGATATCGCCGACGCTCGCGGACACGAGCTTCGAGATTGCTGCACCGATCTGTTGCGGGGACCCCCCCCCGCCGCGCCTGCTAGAGGCGCTGCCACACTTTTGTCGTCCACCCTGCCCCGCACCCCGGGATATTTTTTTTGTGAGGGTGACGCTAGGAAATTCGAAGCCCAAGTACAAGATTACTCTGCACTCATACTTACGCCGCGCACGGCATAGCCACTCGCGGCAAATGCATTCCGTTGCTCCGGCTCCGGCAATTCTCGTTCAATTCGAATCCGGCGGTCTGTGCACGCGCCTCGATTCAAAAAAGTGGCTGCCGGCGGCGTGATTGCTCATCAAATGTAGCAACGATTTTCCGTGTTGTTCAGAACTTCATCGACGGTATTGCAAAGTGAGCCCGCTAGCGCACGCGCACAATGGTCCGGGGTCAAGGCCCTGATATTCCAGAACGGTGCTCAGAATTCGCTCCAAATCCAGCTGTCATTTTCTCGTCAGTTAATTGTCAGTGAGAGTTTTATATGAGTGGGTCATCACTCTACGGCCTAAAGCCAGCGGGCACATCAGACTGAAATTCGCGACTCGTCATCAACTAGTCATCACCGGCACTAGGAAGCACTGCGAAACTACAGGGCAATGCTCATTGGCTGTGGCCGATGGACTGCGCCACACGGATTGTTTTTTCCGGATTGAAGCATGTAAGTCAGGACAGGTATTTAATGGCAACGGTGCTGAAACTGCGGCCTTCGCGGCCAATGGTCAATTTGGAGGCCTTTGAATCTGAGTCCAATGTGCGGAGCTATTGCCGGAAATTCGACGCGACGTTTGTCTCGGCGTCCGGGAGCTTTATGACCGACGTGACAGGCCGCTCGTATCTCGATTTTCTTGCTGGCGCATCGACATTGAATTATGGGCACAACGATGCCGATATGGTTGCAGCGCTCGTCGATTACCTCGAAGCGAACGGAATAGCGCATGGGTTGGATTTGCGAACGGGTGCCAAGGCCCGGTTTCTAGAGTCATTCAACCGGCATATTCTCGAACCCCGTAAGCTGTCATACAAATTGCAGTTTACGGGTCCGACCGGCACGAATGCGGTCGAGGCGGCTCTCAAGCTCGCGAGGAAAGTCACCGGCCGCACAAACGTAATCTCTTTCACAAACGGCTTCCACGGCATGTCGCTTGGCGCACTGGCCGCGACCGGAAATCGTCATCATCGCATGAGCCAGCATCTTCAATTGCCGGGAATAACGCGGGCCTATTACGATGGCTATCTCGGCCCCGGTATCAATACCGCGGATATTCTGGAAAAGTCGCTCAGCGATCCCTCTGGCGGGTTCGATCCGCCGGCGGCTATTTTGCTGGAGACGGTTCAGGGCGAAGGCGGACTGAACGCCGCATCTGCAAAATGGATCCAGCAAATTGCGGACATCGCGCGCCGCCACGGCGCCTTGTTTATTGTCGACGACATTCAAGCAGGCTGCGGGCGAACGGGAACTTTCTTCAGTTTCGAACCCTTCGCCATTGAGCCGGACATTGTGGTCCTTTCGAAATCCCTTTCTGGATTTGGTCTACCGATGGCCCTGGCGCTGATACGGCCGGAACATGACAAGTGGCTGCCTGGCGAACACAATGGGACTTTCCGCGGCAACAACTTAGCATTTTTGACGGCGGCGGTTGCGATTGAAAAGTTCTGGAGCGATGGGGCGTTTATGCGCGATGTCGAGCGGCGCAGCAGACTTGTTGGTACGGCGCTGACGCGCATGGCCACTCGAGTTTCCGGATCGCGCGTCAAGGGCCGCGGCATGATGCAGGGAATAGACGTCGTGAGCGGCGATCTTGCCGACGCTATTTCCAGGCGGTGCTACGCTGAAGGTTTGATTATCGAAACATCCGGGCCTTATGACGAAGTCATTAAGGTGCTCGCTCCGCTGACAACACCTGATGACGTGCTTGAGCAAGGATTGTGCATTCTTGAGTCGTCGATGATGGCTGAGACCGCAATTGCGGAGTTGCAATCGTGACGCGCGCCTCCGAAGGCCTCGCAGACGCTCATCCGGGCGTGAGCGGCGATAGCAACGATTACACGCCGTCATGGCGCGTGCAACGCGTGCCCGTACGCGGCGGCGGCGGGTAATAAAATACAAAGCGAAGCCCCGGTGCTTGTGAGCAACGACGTCTGGGCAATCAAGCGCCTACAGGGCGAACGCATCCACGATCTCTTCGAACGGCGCTGCGCAATGTTTGAAGTGGAAGCATCCCAGCACTTGGCCGTGGATTACGGTGACGTCACTTTCTCCTACGCCGACTTACGCGATCGTGCGAATCTGATTGGCGCGGTTCTTCTCGGATAAAGGCATCAAATCGGAAAGTCATGTTGGCCTTTTACTCGACAGATCGCTCGATTCATACGCGTCGGTTCTTGCCCTCTCAAAGATTGGCGCCGCCTATGTGCCGTTGGACGCGTCGTTTCCCCCAGACCGGATTTGCTTCATTCTTGAAGATAGCTCCGTCAACATCGTCGTCACGTTGCGCGGCTTTGCTGGACGGTTTGCAAACTCATCAGCGGCCATAGTTGCGCTTGACGATCACTATGGCGATATCGAACGATTGCCGCCATCGCCATTCAAACCAGAGGCGATGAAGGGAGACGAAGATCCGCTCGCCTACATTATATATACCTCCGGCACGACGGGCAAACCGAAGGGTGTGCCCATTCGTCAATCCAGCATCTGCAATTTCCTCCGCATTGCCGAAAGGCTCTACGGATACTCACCGGCCGACCGCGTATTCCAGGGTATGACAATTGCCTTCGACTTTTCAGTAGAAGAGTTATGGGTGCCACTGATCGCCGGGGCAACCCTTGTACCGGCTCCATCCCAAGCCAAACTGCTTGGCAGCGATCTCAAAGACTTCCTGATTTCAAATCGGGTAACGGCTCTGTGTTGCGTGCCGACAATGCTCGCAACTCTTGAGCCGGACTTGCCATTGCTGCGGTTCTTGCTGGTCTCTGGTGAAGCTTGCCCTGCCGATGTAATCGCGCGCTGGTTTGCGCCAGGCCGGCGCGTGCTGAACGCCTACGGTCCGACCGAAACGACAGTTACTGCAACATGGTCTGTCTTGGCACCTGCAAAGGCGGTCACCATAGGCGGTCCGCTCCCAACGTACACCGTGATTATCATCGATCCCGAAACCGGCGATGCTCTTAATGAAGGCCAGCCCGGCGAAATCTGTATCGCTGGTATTGGACTTTCCGACGGCTACTTGAACCGTCCCGAGCAGACAAGTAAGGCGTTCATTCCCGACTTCATTGGTTTGCCGGACAATCGCTCTGGCAAGATCTACCGCACCGGGGACCTCGGCCGGATTACGAGCAATAACGAGATAGAATTTCTGGGGCGCATAGATACGCAGGTAAAGATCCGCGGGTATAGAATTGAGTTAGACGAGATTGAGGCCGTTGCTCGCTCCGTTGAGGGGATCGGGCAAGCGGTCGTTCAGCCTTACGATCCGGATGGCTCTGGTGTCGAACTCGTTGCATATCTGATGCCGGCTGTGCCGGGAACCAAGGTCAATGCAGCAACGATAGATGCAGCGCTGCGTGCGGCATTGCCCGCCTACATGGTCCCCTCGTTTTACGAACAGCTTGATACGATACCGCTACTGCCGAGTACCAAAGTGGATCGCAAGGCCCTGCCGGCGCCGTTGAGCCCGCGGTTCGTTGCTGCCGGCACGAAGCATGTCGAACCCCGAAACGCGCGTGAAGCCGAATTGGCCATGCTTTTAGCCGACGTCTTGAAGCTTGAGAAAATTTCAGTCGAAGCCAATTTCTTCGACGAACTCGGTGCGGACTCCCTCAAGCTCGCAAGCTATGTGACGGTAATTCGCAAACAGCTTGGCATCCGGCGCATCTCGATGCGCCAGCTTTATCAGCACCCATCGATAGCCGAACTTTCCTCAGTTCTCGATGCGGCCGCAGCAGAGCCCGGAACAGCCGCCAAGGCCGGGCCAGTGTCAGAGTTGATACCTGTTGCTCTGCCAGAATTGAATGTTGCCACTACCGCTCCAATGGTTACCCCCACCACACAGGCACCCAAATCCGGGCGAGCACCGCCAAGTCCAGATCAGCCGCAACGCGCCTATCAGAAACATGGCGCATCGCCTCACATCGCGTCGGATGCAGCACGCATTGCTACAGGTGCCGCCCAGATGGGCGTCTACGCGCTCGCACTGTTCGTGGGCACTCTCGCCTCCGTGATCGCATATGACTGGGTTAGTGACGCCACAAGCTTGGCCGCAATCTATGTCCGTGCAGCGCTGGCGACGAGCATCATTTACTTCGGCGGTTCTGCGACGCTGATCGCCATAAAGTGGCTGGCGGTGGGCCGATTCACAACTGAGCCAATTCCGTTGTGGAGCACGAAGTACCTCAGGTTCTGGATTGCGCGGACTGTCATTCACGCCAATCCGCTAAATATGCTGGCAGGGACCCCTTTGTACACGGCTTATCTAAGGCTTCTCGGGATGCGTGTTGGGTCCAATACTCTCATCCTCAGCCTGCCGCCGGTATGTACCGATCTGATGAGTATCGGCGCCAACAGCGTTATACGTCATGACTCCGTTTATCCGGGGTACACGGCACACAATGGATACATTTATCCTGGTACGATTAGCATCGGTTCAAATGTGCTCATCTGCGAAGCGACGGTTCTTGATATAAATACGGCAATGGGCGACGGCAGCCAGCTTGGTACAACATCCGCTCTGCTGGAGGGACAAGTTGTGCCGGCCGGCGCCAAGTATCAGGGCTCCCCTGCCGAACCGACGGCCACGAACTATAATCGCGTGGCTTCAATACCGGTATCTGACCGCCGCACCGGCCTTTATGCGGCGTCCCAAGTGCTGTCTCTTGCGCTTCTGTCGCTGCCCGCATCCGTACTCTCGGCCGTTCTTGTAACCAAGTTCGGCATTTCCACCATGGAATTCGTCTATTGGCCGGGTGTTGCAGGAACCGCCGCCGGATTGGCAGCTGGCGCTGGCGTATTCTATTTCGGCAGTTTGTTGCTCGGCATGATCACTGTGATCTCTGTACCGAGATTGCTCAATCATTTCTTCCGTTCCGAAGTCGTGCATCCGATCTACGGGATGCAGTATCAGCTAGCGCGCAGCATCACCCGGCTTAGCAACAACCGGATTTTGAATACGCTGTTTGGCGACAGTTCAATGATCCTGAAGTGGCTCTCGGCCGTTGGATATGACCTGACGCAATGCACCCAGACCGGGTCTAACTTCGGTGTCGATCAGCGCCACCATTCACCCTTCTTGTGTATTTTCAATCGCAATACGCTCGTGTCCGACGGATTGTTGATGATGAATATGGAAACGTCGTCGTCGTCGTTTATCCTTCGCCAAGTCACAATGCCGCCCGACACATACGTCGGCAACGTCGTGCACTATCCCGCGGACTCGCGCCTTGGCGACAACTGTCTCATTGCCACAAAAGCGGCCATCCCAATCGACGGCCCAATCCGGACTGAAGTTGGTCTTCTCGGCTCACCTCCTTTTGAGATTCCGCGATCTGTAGCGCGCGATCAAAAGTTCGACCACTTCAAACAACCAGGCATCCTCGAGGTTCGTCTGGCCATGAAATTGCGTTCGAACCTAGTGACACTCGGACTCTACCTGATCCGGTCGTGGGCGTTGACCTTCCTTGGTTTCAGCTTGACGGTCTCCGCTATAACTTTGGCAGGCGCAAACGGGCACGATCCAGATTCCGTAACTACAGCCGTGGCGCTGGCGGCGGCTTCGTTGGTTTTTGTTATTTTTTCCGCGCTGTTCTCAATATTCTGCGAACGCATCGCCTGCGGGTTTAAACGCCTCGAACCGCAGTATTGCTCGCTCTATGATCCGGTATTCTGGAATCATGAGCGCTTTTGGAAACTCAACTACAATGCGTTCCTGCGCGTTTTCGACGGCACCCCGATGAAGCCGTTTTTCCTGCGCCTGCAAGGGGCGAAAGTGGGCCGAGGCGTGTTCGATGACGGATGCGGATTGACCGAACCCAGCATGGTCGCGATTGGTGATCACGGCATGCTCAATTTCAGATCAACGATCCAGTGCCACTCGCTTGAGGATGGAACCTTTAAATCCGGCCGGATCGGGATTGGCAATAGCTGCACCATCGGCACGAATGGCTTTGTGCATTACGGATCAGTGATGCAGGACGGCGCTGTGCTTGAGGCCGACGCCTTCTTGATGAAGGGCTCGGTTGTCGAAGCTGAAACAAGGTGGTTCGGCAATCCTGCGCGGGATAGCGCTGCCGCGGGCGACGCTAAACTTCGCGTAGAAAAGGGAGGAAAGAAATGGTGACCGCAGTTGTTGAAGTTATCGACATGCCCCAAGCCGAAACATTCGTCGATGAGTATATTGCAAAGAACAAGCCCGTTGTGATCCGGGGCGTTGATTTTGATGCCGCCGAGTGGAAGCCCGACGCGCTTCGCACGCGCATCGGTGACTTGACTTCACTCGTCTATGGAACGCTTTTCGAACTTGAGGACGTCCAGACACTGGACGATTACATCGACACTTGGTTCGGCACCACGGGTCCGCTGCAAGACAACGTGCCCTATGTCCGCTGGTACAACAAGCTTCGCGACGTCGAATTTGCCTGGGGTGACGAAGCCTTTGGCCGCATGGCGTCGGCGTGGCGCATGCCCAGCTGCCTGCCAACTAATAATCTCATTGTACCGGTCAGCAAGTCAGGAACCGGAACGAACCCTGTTTCCGATGCATTTCCATATCGCGGGATGCTTGTTGCTGCACGCGGCGCGCGCACACGCATGCATCGAGATCCCTTCTGCAGTGACGCTGTCGTCTGCCAGTTTTATGGCTCAAAAGAAGTTGCACTCTACCGGCCGGATCGAACAGTGGAACTAACCAAACACGCCGATGGCACCTCTTTTGGCGGATTTATCGATGTCCGCGAAGGTGCGCTCGACAAGCTTTCCGTGGAGCCGGACTATCACGGCTTCATCGGCCCAGGCGAAATGGTCTACATTCCACACGGATGGCTCCACGATGTCATCGCGGTCGAAGACTCGGTCTCTGTGACGTGGAACTTTGTCCACGCCCGTGGTGCCCAAGAGTTCGCAGGCTATCTGTCGGGTGGTCCGGAAAAAGATCCGGAGTTTGAAATCCTACAGTATTTCCACCGGCCGACTGGACAAGCCGCGCTAACGGCACCCGCTATCGCTCAGTACCATTTCAGTCCCGGCTGATGGATTGCGACAATGATAGCGCCTGAAACGACGAATTGATCGTAATTTTTAAAGAACACGTGAAACGCATACGGCTCCAACTCGGCAAGAGAATGTTGGAGCCGTAACAGCGTTTGGGCGGCCTGCTGACTGGGCGTATTTTCAGGAATAAACTCGACTTCCTGGTAGTCGATAAAACGTTGCGTTAGCGGATATTGCGCTTTGAAGAGCGCCTCTTTCGCACTGAACAATCCTGTCGCCAGAAAGTCGCGCTCTTGCGCACTGCAGCGGGAAAGCATCTCGCGTTCTTGTGCGGTAAAGACCGTGCTAAATATAGTTTGTTCAACCCGGCCAAGCTGTTCTACGTCAATGCCAATTCCTGACCCACTGACTTCTGGCGGCGCCCACACGACGGCCATCGTCAAGCCGGCTGTGTGCGAGATCGATCCGGTGAGACCTTCGGGCCAAATGGGCGCGCGGTCCGGGCCGCGTTCAATTCTTTGAGGCTTCTGTCCTAATGTTACGAGGCATCGACGCGCCAGGGCACGGCCGGTCGCGAATTCAGTGCGCCGCGCGGGCAGCGCGGACACAGGGACTTCAAAGGGGCGCAGTTCGCTTTCTGCCAATGTCTCAGTGGTCAAGTCGAGAGCGACCGTTCCGCCGAAACCGGCCGAGTTGAAGAATTTTGTGATCTCAAGCGCACGCGTATTCCAAGCCATCTTAGCCATCGCCAAAACATCTCGTCCTTAGTCTGGGCAGCGGGTCGATTCGTATCTATCGACACCATGGCCCCTCTACATCTGCTGTGGGCCACTTGCCGAGAAGAACCGCACTCCAGCGTCTAGGCACCCTTTATGCAAGTGCGGTTATGCAAATGCGCAACATTAAGCAGTAAAAATCTCCTTATCTCACTGTTCATCAAGTTCCGAATGTATCCCGCCTGATGGAGACTGTTAGAACGAAACATGGATTCGAACTCGCCAGCAGTCTCGTTGGGCAATCCGCAGGCTTGTGCGGCGGCCGGCGATGGCCGCTGCTTTTATTGTAAGTTTCGCCCTATCCGCGACCTCAGAGGAAACGGCCAGCGATTGCTGCGCCGACATCGAGTCCCGCTTGGCTGAACTGAACGCGATTGGCAAAGGTAATCGCGCCATGTCTCTGGAAATTTCAGGACAAGTCCATCGTGCGCTTTTGCATTGGTCCGATGGGCAAGAGCGCAATACATATAGTGTCGATCCGACGAGCTGGGGATCCTATACGGACTTCGAAGGAGACGCCGAGCTGGAGCGGGGCTGGGAGGTAGGGTTTCTACTCCAGCTTGAGTATCCGATTGGCGAAAGCGCCGAACTCGATCAAGATGTGACGACGACTCCAGCGACACCGGTGATCGGAGCCGTAAATATCTACCTCGAACAGGAAGACCTGGGCCGGATCACGCTCGGCTTTCAAACCGAGGCCCATGACCACGTCACGGAATCCGATCTTTCCGGCACCGATCAATTTTCTGGTCCTGCAACGAGCGACTGGAATGGTGGCTTCCGGATCGTTGGACCGTCGAGCGACAAGGTGGATGCCGACGAACTGACGTGGTCTAGCATTGGCGCTGATAATATTGGCGACGGCGACGATGCCAATGCGGTGCGCTACGACACACCGGAAATTCAGGGCTTTCAAACATCTGTCAGTTGGGCGCAAGCCGGTGTTGCAGCGTTGGGGCTGCGGTACTCATATGACGGGAAACTCTTTGGCGTTGAGGCCGGCGTCGCTGCTGCCCGCTACAATGAACCAGAGCGAAGTCCTTGCATCGATATCGAACCGCGCAGCGGGTGCACGACAATCGGGGGTTCGATTTCTCTCCTGCACAAGCCGTCACTCATCAGTCTCACGCTTGCCGGTGCGCAGATAATCGATGACCCGAGCGACCGGTTCTTGACCCTGCCTGGCGCAGATCGCTGGTTTTACGGGAAAGTGTCACAGCAATGGTCGCTGGTTCAATTTGGCGGAACAACATTCTACGGCGAATATTTCCGCGGTCTCCGGCATGGACAGTTGGCGCTCGATGCCAATCCTGGCGGCGGGCTTGAGGCGGCTGATTTCTCCGCCACAACCGAAGTATTTGGAGTTGGCATCATGCAAAGCTTCGATGCCGCTGAACTTCAAACCTACATTGCATGGCGCAGCTACTCGATAAGCGGCGACGCCTCGCTTGGGCCCAACGGCAGCCAAGAGGCACTTGATCTCGACGGCTTCACGGCCATTATGGTTGGTAGCCGGATCAGTTTTTAGGCCGTTGCGCGCCGGCAACCCGCAAAACAATTATCGCACGCACATTTTGAGCACCTCGTGCAATGGGGATAGCGGAAGCCGCGGCTTCCGCCGGAACACAGCGATCCGTGAGCCGACTGTGTTCGTTACCCATCGGCCGGAAGATTGGAGCAGCGTTGCGAGCGCTGCTCCCATTACACATTGTTTGAACTGCACATTGTTAGAACGGCCCATTCTTAAAACGGCACAGGCAGTTTGGCTGTGCCGCCGTGCTGTCCGGGGTCTTCGCCGAAGCGACCGTCGTACTGCAAGCGCAGGACCATGCCATCGCTGCCGATCAAGTCGACGCCCGCGGCAAGATCCGCGACGGCGTTGTCGACAGATGACGTTATCGCAAACGGGGCAATGCCGCCGGCATTGATTACTGCGGCGATCACTGCCGCCGCCGGACTGCGCTGTTAACATAACCCTCTGAAATGGACCATGGTCCGACAACTTCATTGGACCAATGTGAGCAGCCAACATTTCAATTTTGCAATACCAACGTAATTTCTACGTAATATTTCGAACGAACCGAGATAACTCCGCCTGCAGCTTCAGCCCGCTTTTTTTTCATGAACGGCGCCGTTCCGCTTCCCTGCTCACCTCGTCCATAATGCCCTAATTATTATGAACAAAATGACATTTTCCCGTTCGGGGAAATTGCCCGGTGAGCCCCAAGAAAACGAACGGAACCCTCAATATGAGGTCCGAGTAAGTGGTCAGTATCGCCGAGTTGACATCACTCCGTTGCGGAGTTTGGCACGAGTTTCAAGCCAGCCGGATTATTCCAGCCGCCTCATGCGAGCCGCTGCCACGCGCCGATAGCAATCCACCTTAAATCCATCGAGGCCAACGCCCAGGCGG
>CAVUIN010000007.1:0-255074 GCA_963741545.1 uncultured Alphaproteobacteria bacterium | reverse complement strand
TTAAAAAGGCGCTCGATCCCAAAGGATATTAAATCCGGGCAAGGTCATCATCTAGGCCAACGCGTTCGACTTAAGTGTATGGTTCTTTTGGTGAATTGATCTTGAGCGCAACGTCGCGATTCCCCTTGGATGCTTGATGATTTTGGACCGGTTTCCCTCATGACGAACATTCGCAATCCATCATTGCCGAAGGACAGAATCAAAGTCCTCTTGCTTGAAGGTATTTCCGATACGGCGGCGGCGGTCTTCGAGAACAGCGGTTATCGCGATGTCGTCCGCTTGCCGAAAGCGCTCCAAGGGCCTGAGCTGATCGCAGCCCTGCAGGACGTGCGCATCCTCGGCATCCGGTCGCGCACCGATCTCACCCCCGATGTCATCGCTGCAACCAACAGGCTTATCGCAGTTGGCTGTTTTTCGGTCGGCACCAATCAAGTTGCGCTCGACGCGGCCAATGGCAAAGGCATTCCGGTGTTCAACGCTCCGTTCTCGAACACGCGCAGCGTTGCCGAATTGACGATCGCCGAGATCGTCATGTTGATGCGCGGGATCTTTCCGAAGTCTAACGGCGCCCATCAAGGCCGCTGGCACAAACAGGCCGACGGAGCGCACGAAGTTCGCGGCAAAACACTCGGTATTGTCGGCTATGGCAACATCGGTTCGCAGCTCTCCAATCTCGCCGAGGCTATGGGGATGCGCGTCATCTATTTCGACTTGAGGGACAAACTGCGCCACGGCAATGTCGAGCCGGCGGACACGCTTGGCGATTTGCTGGAACGCGCCGACGTCGTCTCGCTGCATGTGCCGGAGACGCCTGATACGCAGAACATGATTGGGCGGCCGAACTCTCGCGCATGAAACCCGGATCATTCCTTATCAATAACGCACGCGGGACGGTGGTTGATCTCGACGCACTGGCCGTGCATTTGAAATCGGGGCACCTGGCAGGCACCGCTATCGATGTTTTTCCCGTCGAACCGGCGTCGAATAAGGATGCATTCGTGTCGCCGCTGCAAAACATCCCGAACGTCATTCTGACGCCTCACATCGGCGGTTCGACCTTGGAAGCGCAGGAAAACATCGGCGCGGAAGTGGCGCGCAAGCTTGTAGAATATTCGGACGTCGGCACGACCCAAGGCGCTGTCAATTTTCCGCAAGTCCAACTGCCGACACGACCCAATGGCACGCGTTTCATTCAAGTGCACCAAAACGTACCCGGCGAGTTGCGGCGCTTGAACGAAGTCTTCGCACGTCACAACGTCAACATCGCCACGCAGTTCCTGCAGACCGACGCCGCGATCGGCTATGTCGTGCTCGACGCCGACGGCACGGTTGAAAACGCTGAAAACGTGCTCGAAGATATTCGCGATTTGCCGGGCACCATCCGCGCCCGCATGTTGAACCCGGGCAAATAGCTTTGAAACCGCCGGACCTTCACGCAAGGAGGCGCGCTGCGACCTCGAGAGGGTGGGGCCCTCGACGAACAGGTCCGCGCCTTTGACGACGGCCTCGCGCCGCACGACGCCGCCGAAACCAACTACAAATGCGCCGCCACTGCGCGCGGCCACATCTGTTACGCCATCGCCAACAAGCGCGACAGGGCCAAATTTAGCAGCGAATTCGGCAGCGATGAGTGCCTTGCCATCTGATCGCGTCAAGGGCGAACCGCGTTCGAAGTCGCGATAACGACCGCGTTCGTCGAGATAGACATCAACCGCCCGCACATTTGCAGGTGCTATACCAAGTTCGGCAGCAAGTGCCACGACAGGGCTCTTCAATCCGCCACTAACGATGAAGACCTTCGGCCGGCCTGCTGCAAGGCTGCCACCGCAGCGCGCGCGCCTTCGACTTGGGTTTCGATGTAGCGCTGCCCGAGCCAGCGCAGCGCCTCCCGGTCCGGGCGCAGGATCTCTAGCCGCCGGGCGTAAATGTCTTCAATCGGCAAGAGGCCGTTCATGGCTGCGGTGGTCAGAGGTTCGACTTCCGCCTCACGCCCCGCGCGCACGGCTAATTCGTCGATGCCCTCGATGGCCGAGAGCGTGCTATCGCAGTCGAAGCAAATGCACGGAAACATCTTGAATTGCGCCACGATTATTGTCCTCATTATCCAGCACCGCACTTAGGATTCGCAAGAGCCGGGTTGTCAATTAAACTCCCTGTGGATCCGAGACCACCGAAGCCCGCATTAAGGATTTGTTAACGCGTCTCAACCGAAGCTTGGCCAAGCGCGAATAGGTCTTGCACATGATGACTGAAACTCTCGATGACATCTTGCAAGGCGATGCCGAGCTGCCGCTTGGCGATGATCTCAAGGGAGCGGTGCGCGGATGGCTGGCAGCGCTGACCCACGAGCGCGGCGCCGCCGAAAAGACAATTGAAGCTTACGAGCGCGATGTCCGGCAGTTTCTGAGGTTTTTGAAATCGCAACTTGGGCATCCGCCGTGCCTTGGCGATCTTGCGCGGCTTGACGCTAAAACCGTACGCGCATTTCTCGCCAACCGGCGCAGGGCAGGTGCCGTGTCGCGCTCGCTGTCCCGGACGCTGTCGGCATTGCGCATGTTCTTCCGCTGGCTTGAAGCGGAGGAAACGATCAAAAATCGCGCCGTGTCCCAGGTTTCTTTGCCAAAGGTGCCGCATTCGGTACCGAAACCATTGCACGTTGATGCCGCCGCTCAGGTCGTGGCGCCGGACATGGCGTCGGATCTGGATTGGATTTCAGCGCGCGACCGCGCCGTCATGCTTTTGCTTTATGGGTGCGGCTTGCGCATCAGCGAAGCTCTGAGCTTGACGCCCAGGGACGCCCCGGTCAAAGGCCGGGATGTGATGCACATTATGGGCAAAGGCGGCAAGGAACGCATGGTTCCGGCTTTGCCGGTCGTATCTTCGGCCATCGAGCGCTACATGGACCTCTGTCCTTATCCGCTCGACAGCGACGGACCACTGTTTTTTGGAGCCCGGGGCGGCCCGCTTTCCCCGCGCCTTATTCAATTGGCCATGGAAAAGCTGCGCGTGGATCTTGGGTTACCCGATACCGCGACGCCACATGCGTTACGTCACTCATTTGCCACGCATCTGTTGTCGGCTGGCGCGGACTTGAGGCAAATTCAGGAACTGCTCGGTCACGCATCGTTATCGACGACACAGATATATACCGAAGTGGACCGGGACCGTCTGCTTGCGGTTTATGATAAAGCCCATCCAAGAGCCGCGAAGTGTTGACCTGCTTGGCTTGAGGACCTGAGATAATGTGTGACCAACTGAGGTGAGAGATGGACGTACTGCGTAACGCTGCCCGGGTCGCAATCAGTCTCGCTTTTTTGAGCCAACTATTTGCCGTCCCTGCATTGGCCGGTGGCTCGAAGGAGATAGCGGCTCCTGCCGAATGCCGCGGGACCGACATGCTGGCGGAGCTCGCCACCACTGATCCCGATAGTCACAAGCGGGTTTTCGAGCAGGCCGCTCAGCTCGAAAACAGCGAAGCTTTGCTTTGGCGCATTGAAAAGGCGGGAGCGTCACCATCGTATTTGTTCGGAACGATCCATCTTTCCGATAGCCGGGTGACGGCCCTTCCGTCAAAGGTGACCGACGCGCTGTTTTCATCAAAGACACTGGCTCTCGAGGTCGCCGATCTCTCGGACGCCGCACTTGGTAAGGCAATGGCGACGTCCGCCGATCTGCTTTTTTATGCCGACGGGCAAACCCTCGAACAAAATTTGCAAAAAGCAGAATTTGAGCACGTCCGGACCCTTACGGCAAAAGCTGACATCCCGGCCGATGTGTCGAAACTCTTGAAGCCTTGGCTGGTCAGTACGCTCCTTGCCATATCGGATTGCGAGCGCCGCCAGATCGAAGCCGGCTTACCCGTCGTCGATATGCGCCTTGCCGAACACGCTAAAGAGAAAGGTATTCAGGTCGTCGGCCTGGAAACCATAGAACTGCAACTCGCAGCACTCGCCAGCGTGCCGGACGACGAGCAACTTCAGATGCTCAAAGTGGGATTGGCGTACGCGGACCGGACGTCCGATATGCTGGAGACTTTGCTACAGCTTTACTTGAAGCGCCAGATGGGCGCAGCCATGCCGTTTCAGATCGCGCTTGCGGAGAAGTCGGGATTTACGGCGGCCGCATTCAATGGTTTCCAGAAAGCACTCTTGGTCGATCGTAATGCCGGTATGGCCAAAAAAGCGGCGGCGCTGATGGATAAAGGGCAAGCCTTCGTTGCCGTCGGTGCGCTGCACTTGCCTGGGAAAACTGGGCTTGTCGCGTTGTTGCGCGAAGCCGGATACACGGTGACGGCCGTCGAATAGAGCCTAAAGCCGGGCGTAAACAGCATAACCTGCTGCGGCGGCGAGAGCCGTTACAAAAGACCCCCATGCCATATCGGCGAGGGCGAGCCCAAGCGGCCAGTTTTTCAGCGTCGCCAAATTGGTCAGATCGTAGGTCGCATAAGCGAAGAATCCGAAGGCTGCACCGAGGATCGCAGCGCGCACCCAATCGCCAGACTGCGCGGCCGGAAGAACGGCAAACATCATAACGCCCGCGATATAGATCAAGTAGAAGGCCAAAGCAGCCGGGATGTTAAATCCGTCACCCATCAAGTGGCCGATGCTACTGCGATAATAATCCTTGGCGACGACACCCAGCCAAACAAGGTCAATTGCCACAAATACAGCAAGTGTCGCGAGATACGTCAGCAAGACTTTCATGGCTTAAACTCCTGAGGCTACTGCCATGTTTACGGAGGCGTTGACGATTCCGATCAATACGGCGCCCGCCATTACATGTGGATCTGGCGTTTGGCAACCGCGAGAGCTGCCTCCTTGACGGCTTCGGTCAAGGTCGGATGGGCATGGCAAGTCCGCGCCAGGTCTTCCGCCGATCCGCCGAATTCCATGATGACAGCCGCTTCCGCAATGATTTCCCCGGCATGGGGACCGATAATGTGCACGCCGAGAATCCGGTCGGTCGCGGCGTCGGCTAAGACTTTCACAAATCCATCTGTGGTGCGGTTGACCTTGGCACGGCCGTTTGCCGAGAAGGGGAATTTACCGGCAACGTAGGCGATGCCGTCTGCCTTTAATTCTTCTTCGGACTTGCCCACGGACGCCACTTCGGGATCGGTATAAATGACGTTCGGGATGACGTTGTAGTTGACGTGCCCCGCTTGCCCGGCAAGCAACTCTGCGACGGCGACGCCCTCATCTTCCGCTTTGTGGGCGAGCATCGGCCCGGCAATGACGTCGCCAATTGCGTAGATGCCAGTGACGTTTGTTTGATAATTGCCATCGACCAGGATGCGCTTCTTGGCGTCGAGTGCGATGCCAGCTTCGGCGAGGCCGAGGCCATCGGTGTAAGGCGCGCGGCCGACAGCCACGAGAACGACGTCTGCGTCGATTGCTTCGCTTGCGCCACCCGCAGCGGGTTCGACGGTGGCTTTGAGGCCTGTGCCGGATTTCACAACGCCCGTGACCTTACTGGCGAGGCGGAACTTGATGCCTTGCTTTTCCTGGATGCGCTGGAAGGACTTGGCGACATCGCCGTCCATGCCGGGCAGGATGCGATCGAGATATTCGACGACAAGGACTTCCGAGCCGAGCCGGCGCCAGACGGAGCCAAGTTCAAGGCCGATAACGCCTGCACCGATGACGAGTAGCTTCTTGGGGACTGCCGCCAGCTCAAGCGCGCCGGTTGACGAGACGATCTGCTTTTCGTCTATATTTATGCCGGGCAGCCGCACGATGTCCGAACCGGTGGCAATGACGATCGATTTGGCGTCGAGTGTAGACGTTTCGCCGTTCATGAACGTAACGCCGACTTTGCCCGGCCCCGCCACCTTTGCGGTCCCGTGATAGCTGTCGATTTTGTTCTTCTTCAAGAGATAGGCGACGCCATCGACGTTGCCTTTGACGCCCTCGGCCTTGAACGCCTGCATTTTCGCGAGATCAAGTTTTGGCGCGACTTCGATACCCATGGCAGCGAAGCCGTGCTTTGCATGATCGAAGGCTTCGGAAGCATGTAGCAACGCCTTGGATGGAATGCAGCCGACGTTGAGGCACGTGCCGCCGTGGGTCGCGCGCTTTTCAACGACGGCGACTTTCATGCCCAATTGGCTGGCGCGAATGGCGGCGACGTATCCCCCCGGACCAGTGCCGATGACGATCAGATCATATGGTCCGGGCATTTATGACGTCCTTGCGCGTTGCATGCTCGTCCGTGGAGTTTGCTCGGACCAAGGTGCGTTCCTGGGATTCCCCTCCCATCAGGGGAGGAGTTAGGGGTGGGGTGACGAGTTAGGAAGGTAGAAGTTTTTTCATTCGAACGAAATTCAAAAGCTGTGATTCAAATTTTGCAATCCGCTTGTTGCGTTACCCCCACCCCATCCCCTCCCCGCGTCGAGCCGAAGGCTCGCCTTCGGCGAGTTGGGGAGGGGGGAAGTGGCCGAAGGGATCACTTAGCGCCGCCATCGACCGTCAAATGCACATAGAGCCCCAAGCTTCCGAACATTCGCGCCTCCCCGGCTGGTTAGAGTTCCAAAATAAACCTTTGCGGATCTTCGAGGCATTCCTTCACACGCACGAGGAAGGTGACGGCTTCTTTGCCATCGACGATGCGGTGATCGTAAGACAGCGCCAGGTACATCATGGGCCGGACCACGACTTGGCCAGCGCGAACAACAGGGCGCTCTTCGATGCGGTGCATGCCAAGTATCCCCGACTGCGGTGCATTGAGGATCGGTGTCGACATCATCGAGCCGTAGACACCGCCATTCGAAATCGTAAACGTGCCGCCTTGCATCTCGTCAATCGTGAGTTTTCCGTCGCGCGCCCGCGTGCCAAATTCGTTTATGCGCTGCTCGATTTCCGCAAGGCTCAAACGATCAGCTTCGCGCACGACCGGCACGACGAGGCCCTTGTCGGTGCCGACAGCCACGCCGATATGGTAGTAGTTCTTGTAGATGATCTCGTCGCCGTCGATTTCGGCGTTGACCGACGGAATGTCACGCAAAGCCTGAATGCAGGCTTTGACGAAAAAGCCCATGAAGCCAAGCTTCACGCCGTGGCGCTTTTCAAACAGCTCCTTGTATTGGTTGCGCATGGCCATCACGGCTGTCATGTCGACATCGTTAAAGGTCGTCAGCATGGCGGCAGTATTCTGCGCGTCCTTCAAGCGCCGCGCGATAGTCTGGCGCAAGCGCGACATGCGCACGCGCTCTTCGCGCGCGCCATCGTTGGCGGCCGAGGGAAGCCGCAGATCCTTCATGGGCACCGGCAGTGGCGCTTGGACCGGAGCTGGGGCAGCGGCTGGGGCGAGCGAACTGGGCGCTTTAGCCTGCGTTCCATTTGCAGCAGCGGCCGGGACGTCGCTTTTCAAAACCTGGCCGCGCTTGCCTGAGCCCGTGACATCGCCCGGCTCAAGACCCGCTTCGTCGAGTGCTTTACGCGCCGCTGGACTTGGCGGCATATCCGTCTTCGGTTGGGCCGCAGCGGGCGCCGGCGCGCGAAGTGGTGCAGCAGGCGCAGCTGCCGGTGCAGCGGCAACAGGAGCCTTCGCAACAGCCGGCGCCGGCCCTTCTTTCAATCCGGCGAGAATAGTACCGACGGCGACCGTCGAGCCCATTTGCACGAGTATTTCGCCCATGATCCCGTTAGCTGGAGCCGGAATTTCAATGGCAACCTTATCGGTTTCAAGCTCAACGAGCGGCTCATCGGCTTTGACCGCATCGCCCGGCTTCTTATACCACTTGCCAACGGTCGCTTCCGTGACGCTCTCGCCAAGCACCGGAACGCGGATATCGATTGTCATAACCGTCTCGTCCTTCCCAAATTTTCGTTACAACCCCGTCCTCAGATCCCGAGTGCGTCCGTGACGAGGGCCGTCTGTTCCTTGATGTGTTGTGATAATTGTCCCGTCGCCGTTGAAGCAGAAGCCGGGCGGCCGGCATAGCGAACCGTTTTCGCGCGGGCTGGCGTGTGGCCGAGCACCCACTCAATATTGGGCTGCGCGAAAGTCCATGCACCCATGTTCTTCGGCTCTTCCTGACACCAGACTATTTCGGCATTCGGGAAAGCGCGAAAGTTCATGAATAAGCGCACGGGCGGGGAACGGGTAGAGCTGTTCCAGGCGAATAATGTAGACGTCATCACGGCCCTCTTCTTCGCGCTTCTCGAAAAGATCGAAGTAGACCTTGCCCGAACACAGCACGACGCGCTTGATTGCGGCGTCGGCGCGCAACCTGATTTTCGAATACCCGGCCAGTTGTGCGTCATCCCACAGAACCCGGTGGAACGTCGTATCCGGTCCCATCTCGTCTAAACGAGACAGCACGCGCTTGTGCCGCAGCAGCGACTTCGGCGTCATGAGAATGAGCGGCTTACGGAACTCGCGGTGCAGCTGGCGGCGCAGGATATGGAAATAGTTGGCGGGCGTGGTGCAATTCGCCACCTGCCAGTTGTCTTCGGCCGAAAGCTGCAGGAAGCGCTCGAGACGCGCGGAGGAATGCTCCGGACCCTGGCCTTCATAGCCGTGCGGCAGCAGGCAGACGAGCCCGGACATGCGCAACCACTTGCGTTCGCCGGACGACAGGAACTGGTCAAAGATGACTTGCGCGCCGTTGGCGAAGTCACCGAATTGAGCTTCCCAGAGTGTGAGCGTGTTTGGTTCGCTCAGCGAATATCCATACTCAAAGCCGAGGATAGCTTCTTCGGAGAGCATCGAGTTGACAACTTCGAATCGCGCCTGATTTGGGGCCATGTGCTTCAGAGGCGCGAAGCGGCGCTCTGTATCTTGGTCGATCAACACGGCGTGACGCTGCGAGAACGTTCCGCGCTCGCTGTCTTGGCCCGAGAGGCGTACAGGGAAGCCCTCCATCATCAGCGTGCCGAAGGCGAGGTGCTCGGCCATCGACCAGTCGATACCTTGGCCGCTTTCGATCATCTCGCGGCGGCGCTCGAGCAACTTACCGATCGTTTTGTGGACATTGAGATCTTTGGGAATGACGGTCAGGCGTTTGCCGACGTCTTTGAGTGTTTCAAGGGCGACACCGGTATTGCCGCCACGCTTTTCGTCTGCATTGGCGCGTGCGATGCCGGACCAGCGCCCATCCAGCCAATCTGCTTTGTTGGGCTTGTAGGCTTCCGATTGTTCGAATTCGCTATCGAGATTGGCGCGAACCTTGGCGCGCATCTCATCGACATCGCCCGCGCTCAAAACACCTTCGCTGATGAGATATTTGCGTATTTTTCCGCAACCGAAGCGTGGCCTTTGATTTTTTTGTACATCGCGGGCTGCGTGAAGAGCGGCTCATCCGTCTCGTTGTGGCCAAAGCGGCGGTAGCAGAACATGTCGATGACGACCGGTTTCTGGAAGCGCTGACGGAACTCCGTCGCGATCTTGGCGACGTGCACGACGGCTTCCGGATTATCACCATTGACGTGGCAGATCGGCGCCTCAATCATCAAGGCGACGTCCGAACAATAAGGCGACGAGCGCGAATTGTGCGGGCTTGTGGTGAAGCCGATCTGGTTGTTGATGACGAAGTGGATCGAGCCGCCGGTACGATGGCCGCGAAGGCCCGAGAGCCCGAAGCATTCCGCCACCACGCCCTGGCCGGCGAAAGCCGCGTCGCCGTGAATGAGGAGCGGCATGATCGGTGTGCGCTCACCCGGCTGGCAGCCATGCTGATCTTGCTTGGCGCGCACTTTCCCGAGCACAACCGGATCGACGATTTCGAGATGCGACGGGTTTGCGGTCAGCGACAGATGCACGTTATTGCCGTCGAACGTGCGATCGGACGATGCGCCGAGATGATATTTGACATCGCCCGAACCTTCGACGTCGTCGGGCTTGAACGAACCGCCCTTGAATTCCTTAAAGATGGCGCGGAGCGGCTTCGACATGACATTGGCGAGCACGTTCAACCGCCCGCGATGGGCCATGCCAAGCACGATTTCTTTGACACCGAGATGGCCACCGCGCTTGATGATCTGTTCGAGCGCCGGGATCATGGCTTCGGCGCCATCGAGACCAAATCGCTTGGTGCCGGTATACTTGATGTCGCAGAATTTTTCGAACGTTTCAGCTTCAATGAGTTTGTTCAAAATGGCCTTGCGGCCTTCGACTGTAAAATTAATGTCCTTTTCGGCGCCTTCGATACGCTGCTGAATCCAAGCCTTCTGGGCCGGATCGGTGATATGCGAAAATTGCACGCCGACGTGGCGGCAATAGGTGCGCCGCAGGATCGCCAGGATCTGGCGCATGGTCGCCGTTTCGAGACCAAGCACGCGATCGATGAAGATCGGCCGGTCGAGATCGGCTTCCGTGAACCCGTAGGTCTCGGGCAATAGTTCGCGATGGATTTTCCGGTCCGACAGTCCGAGCGGATCGAGATCGGCCGCCAAATGGCCCATGACGCGATAGGCGCGAATGAGCATGAGGGCGCGAATTGAATCTTGCGTCGCGCGCAACGATGCGGCTGGCGACATTTCAAATCCGGCAGAATGCGCCTGCGACGAGATGCGATCGCGGATAGTGCGGCCAACGCCGCCGTAGTCGCCGGTTAAGGCGCCAACGAGATCCTGGTCGGCCGAGTTTTCATTCAACAGCGAGGCGATGGGCGTGGCCCAACTCGGACCGGCGAAATCGTTTCCGTTCCCCGCCGGCGCTTCCTTGACGCTTTCGAAAAACCGGCGCCACTCGTCAGACACGGCTCCCGGATTGCGCTCGTACTGCGCTTGCATCTCTTCGATGTAAGGAGCGTTCGCGGAATTCAAAAAAGACGTGCGCAGAAAGGCCTCGTTCAGCGCCTGTCGTGACATGGGTCGTAATCCTTCTCAAAGCTCCAGCACTTTCGTCCGGCAGTTGGAAATGGACGGGCAAGCTTGATACGCAGCTCCCCTTAATGTCGTTACGAATTATTACGCCCGCAAGACCTCCAACAGCGTCTTGCCGAGCGCGGCGGGGCTTGGTGAAATGGCAATTCCGGCGGATTTCATGGCGGCGAGCTTGTCTTCAGCCTTACCCTTGCCGCCCGAGATAATAGCGCCTGCATGGCCCATACGGCGGCCGGGAGGCGCTGTGACACCGGCGATAAATCCGGCCATCGGTTTCTTGCGGCCTTTGGCGGCTTCGCGGCGCAAGAAGTCGGCGGCTTCTTCTTCGGCCGAGCCGCCGATTTCGCCGATCATTATGATGGATTGCGTTTGCCCGTCCGACAGGAACATGTCGAGGACGTCAATAAATTCCGTGCCCTTGACCGGATCGCCGCCAATGCCGACTGCCGTGGTCTGTCCGAGGCCGACGTCGGTTGTTTGTTTAACAGCTTCGTAGGTGAGCGTGCCTGAGCGCGAGACGATGCCGACGGTACCCTGCTTGAAGATGTTGCCCGGCATGATGCCGATTTTGCATTGGCCGGGCGTCAGAAGACCCGGGCAATTTGGCCCAAGGAGGCGCGAGCGCGAACCTTCAAGCGCACGCTTCACGCGGACCATATCGAGGACGGGAATGCCTTCGGTGATGCAAACGATGAGCGGCACCTCGGCATCGATCGCTTCGAGGATCGCGTCGGCCGCGAACGGCGGGGGCACGTAGATCGACGTCGCGGTCGCGCCGGTTTTGCGGATGGCCTCTTCGACCGTGTCGAAGAGTGGCACGTCTGCGAGTTCAGCGTCGGGATGTTTGGAGCCGCCCTTGCCGGGGGTCACGCCGCCGACGATCTTCGTCCCGTAGTCGCGGGCCTGCTTCGAGTGGAACGTGCCCTGAGAGCCGGTGATGCCCTGGCAAATCACCTTGGTTTGCTTATCGACGAGTATGGCCATGCTGCCCTTCAGTCCCCCCGCTGGCGCCGGGTTCTAAAGCCCGGCTGGCGCTTGAAATACTCAGAAAGGGCCCAAACGCGCTGCCCGCCTGATTTGCAGCGCTTTTAGCACCTTTTTTTGCAGTGCAGCAAGGGGTGCGAAGGTGGGAGGGTGGGATTTGGGTCGCCTATAGTCAGTCACATCGTTGGAAAAGGTTCCTATGACCGAAAAAACAGATAACCAATTGCTTCTGGTACTCGGCTCCGGCGAATGGGTGAGTCTTGTCGGAGCGCTCAACCAACCGCCTGAGGCGAACGACGAGCTTCGCGTGCTTTTGTCAAAAATCCCGCCATGGTGCGAAGGCGCGTGAGCTCAAGATCCTTTTGGCTGGGAGTATAATTGACTGAACAACCACGCAGCACGCAGCGCTACTGGCCTTACCGCACAGTTCCGGTAGCGATCGGGGCTCCTGGTAACTTTTCCAAATTGGATCGAGCGTAGCGCTCGTCGAATGCCAGCCTATAGCGTCCGTGAAAGTGGGCTTCGGCACTTCGCCCCATCGGCGTTTCTGCAGCGGCTACTCCTTCGTTAAGGCGCTGCACTACACCGTCTATCTCTATTTCCGACGCATTGGCCTTCAAGTCGAATTCTATTGTTCGGGTCAGTGGGTCAAAAATAAAATCTCGTATATCTATCGCTCCACAACGACATTTTAACTCGGTTACGAATAGCGGTTTACGATCACTCGATGATATTCCAGTCAGTTCGGCCGTTACGGACTTTCCAACAGGCTTTTGCCAAATGAGGCCGCTTTCAGCATAAGTTTTTATGTCAATCTCATCGTCGAAACAAACAAGCGCCAGAGATTGGCCGTTGGATGACTTGGAGAAATCGAAGGCCTCCCCTTTGCACGTGCGATAAAGGCGCTCTGCCGTCGATAGTTGGCTCGAAAATACAGAATAATGCCACGTTGAATTGTGGTCTGCATGCCGTATTCGCGTTGATCCATATTCTTGATGGACGCAGATATCCATACTAGCCTTCTGAGCGGCTTTGCGTTTGGACTCGCGACAGTCTTGAAGGCTGGTCATGGCTCTGTCCCATGACGCTGTATTTTCTTTACGACGTTCTTGGGCTTCAGAATCATGATCCAGAGATCGCACCGAGCGAATAAGCAGCTGATCGTCAAGCTCCATACGGATTCGGTCACCGTACACGCTCTTTCTCCAATCATAGACCCCGACACCAATGTCGAAACGGGCGTCAATCAAAATGTCTGCGCAACGACTTTCAACGTCGAAATTCAACTCATTACCGGTTGCCGCAAGAACAAGGTTCTTCACGGACACTTCGCCATAGCTGCACTCCAATCTAAATTGTCGCCGTTGGTATGTGGCGCCCAAACGCAGAAGAAATATTTCCGAGCTATTGCCCCAATGCGATTTGATCGCAAACTGATTCTCGGTCTCGCCGGAAGTGATCTGGGGCGCATAGACGCGGAAGCTATCGATTATCTTCTCTTCGCCCGCCTGGTCTGCGTACACATCAACACGCGAAGTCCACCATCCGCTAACGGGCTGAACCCTTAGGGTTGCCGGTGATGGTGCCCCCGCCAGTTTCGTTCGCCGTACGACCTCTTGCCGATTTGTAGCCACCACTTCTTGCGCATCGGGACCTATGATCGCAAACTGGCAGTACTTGCCAGAGTATATACAGGCGTACGTAGCGAAAACCTGGGGTATCGCCCAAATTATGGCGAGCACACTTGCAATAATTCCAAGTCGCAGACTGGCCTTGCTCGTAAAAATGCCCACCCTCAATCCCCGCTAAAATAAGTCGAGTTTAGAGATAGTAGGGGCTAAAGGTCAATTCAAGGCATCAAGCCGCCTTCTTCACCTCGTCCGTGATCTTCTTGGCGGCATCGGCGAGGTCGTCGGCGGGGATAATCTTGAGGCCTGATGTCTGCAACAGCTTCTTGCCGAATTCGACGTTGGTGCCTTCAAGCCGCACGACGAGCGGCACCTTGATGGCCATTTCGCGCGCCGCCGCGATCACGCCTTCGGCGATGATATCGCAACGCATGATGCCGCCGAAAATGTTGACCAGAATGCCTTTGACGGCCGGGTCGGCGAGAATGATCTTGAACGCGGCTTGAACTTTTTCCTTCGACGCGCCGCCGCCGACGTCGAGGAAGTTCGCTGGCTCCTCGCCGTAGAGCTTGATGATGTCCATGGTCGCCATGGCAAGGCCCGCGCCATTGACGAGGCAGCCGATCGAGCCGTCGAGCTTGACGAAGGCGAGGTCGTGCTTTGAAGCTTCTATTTCCATCGGGTCTTCTTCGGCGAGATCGCGCATTTCGACAATGTCGGCGTGATGGAAGAGGGCATTGCTGTCGAAGTCCATCTTGCCGTCGAGGCAGATGAGGCTGCCGTCCTTTGTGACGACGAGCGGATTGATTTCGAGCAGGCTCATGTCCTTTTCGACGAACATGCCGAACAGGTTTTCGATGAGTTTGCTGCAAGATTTGACTTGTTCGCCCTTGAGGCCGAGTGCGAATGCGATTTTGCGGCCGTGGAACGGCTGATAGCCCGTCGCCGGGTCAATCGACATGGTGAAAATGCGTTCCGGCGTGTTGTGCGCCACGTCCTCGATGTTCATGCCGCCATCTTGGCTGACGATGAAAGAGACGCGCGAGGTGGCGCGATCAACAAGCACAGAGAGATAGAGTTCGCGTTCGATGGCAGAGCCATTCTCGACATAGAGACGGTTGACGACGCGTCCTGCGGGACCGGTCTGAATGGTGACGAGTGTTTTGCCGAGCATCTCGGTCGCGAACTTCTTCACTTCATCGACAGACTTGGCGAGGCGCACGCCGCCCTTGTCGCCCGCATCCTTTTCCTTGAACGTGCCCTTGCCGCGCCCGCCCGCGTGGATCTGCGCTTTCACGACCCAGATTGGTCCAGGCAACTTTTTGGCCGCCGCGACGGCTTCATCGACCGAAAACGCGACATGACCGTCTGGCGTTGGAATGCCGTACTGACGATAGAGCTGCTTGGCTTGATATTCGTGGATGTTCATGTGCTGACCTTCACTTGTAGGTTGGGTTAGCGCGGCCCGGCCGTTTCAATCTTAAGCGCAATTTTTTCAACCGCGCGTAACCCAACAGCTGTATCAATACTCAACGGTTCGTTGGGTTACAGGCGAGTGCAGTGCGCCCTAACCCAACCTACGATTACCGTTTAGGCCAAACTTGGCTGGATTGTCTTGCACGCGTCGATCAGGCCCTGCACGGATGCGATAGACTTAGCGAACATGGCAGTCTCAGCCTGGTCCAGCGTCAACTCGACGATCTTTTCCACCCCGCCCGCCCCGATGACGACCGGTACGCCGACATAGGTATCCTTCAAGCCGTACTGACCATTGCAGTAGGCCGCGCACGGCAGCATGCGCTTTTTGTCTTTGAGGTAACTCTCGGCCATCGAAATAGCGGATGCGGCCGGCGCGTAGAACGCCGAGCCCGTGCCGAGCAGCGCAACGATCTCGCCGCCGCCGCCGCGCGTACGCTTGATCATGGCGTCAAGCTGTTCCTGGCTGAACATGCCGAGCTTCACGCAATCGGGCAGCGGCACGCCCCCGATCGTCGAGTAGCGCACGATCGGCACCATATCGTCGCCGTGCCCGCCCAAGGTCATCGCGCGCACGTCTTCAATCGAAACGCCGGCCGCTTCGGCGAGGAAGCATGAGAAGCGCGCCGAATCCAAGACGCCCGCCATACCCACGACCTTATTGTGGGGAAGACCCGAAAACTTCTGCAGAGCCCAGACCATCGCGTCGAGCGGATTGGTGATGCAGATGACGAAGGCGTTTGGCGCGTGCTGTTTGATGGCCGCGCCAACCTGTTCCATGACTTTCAAATTGATGCCGAGGAGATCGTCGCGGCTCATGCCGGGCTTGCGCGGTACGCCAGCGGTCACGATACAGACGTCGGCGCCAGCGATTGCGGCGTAGCCTTCAGGACCCGCGCCCGAAAGCTTGGCGTTATAGCCTTCGACCGCCGCGGTCTGTGCGAGATCGAGCGCCTTGCCCTTGGCGACACCCTCGATAATGTCAGTCATGACGATGTCGCCAAGTTCTTTAAGACCGGCAAGGAGGGCCAGCGTGCCGCCAATCTGGCCAGAGCCAATCAAAGCGATCTTCGTGCGCGCCATCTGTATCGTCTCCTCTAAGGTCTTAAATTTTCTGAAGTTACCCTGCAGCCTGAGTTTGCGCCTGCGTAATGCATTTCGCAATTGCGTCAAGCCGTAGCTGGGTCACTGGAACCAAAGTCGGACCCATAACAGCTTCGTTCACTTCGAATTTCCGGAATGTTTTGCCAGATAGGCTTCACTGCGCATTTCCATGAGGCGGGACGCCGTTCGTTCGAACAGGTCGGCACCCAGCCCGGGCCGGTACAGGCTCTCCGGCTCCGCGTCCGCCGACGCGATCAGGCAGATCCGATTGTCATAGAGGGTATCGACAAGATTGATGAACCGGCGCGAGAGATCCCGCCGGTCCGGCCCGAGCTTTGGGATGCCATCGATGATGACCGTATGAAATGCGTGCGCAATATGCAGATAGTCCAAAGTCCCGAGCGGTTGCTCGCAGAGCTCAGCAAAAGAAAAGCGCGCCACGCCCATAGACGCAATCGGTGCAATGAGCTTACGGCCCTTGAATTCGAGAGTGTGCGGCTTGCCGGGATGTCCGCCTGTCAGCCGCGCCCAATGCGCGTCGAGCCCGGCACGCGCAGCGGCATCGGCGGGCGTGAAATAGAGTGTTGCGCCCGCGAGCTTATCGAGCCGGAAATCTTTTTTTGCGTCGAGCGACACCACGTCCATATGACGTTCGAGTAGATCAATGAATGGAACGAATAGCTGCCTATTCAACCCGTCTTTGTAGAGCCCAGAGGGCGGCGTATTCGAGGTTGCGACGACAATTGTACCTGCTGCGAATAAGCCCTGAAATAAGCGCCCTAAAATCATGGCGTCGGCAATATCGGTGACGTGCAACTCGTCAAAACACAACAGCTTCGCCTCCTTGGACAATGCCGCTGCAACATGGGGAATCGGATCGCCAGGCACATCGGCGCGTGCTGCTGCGATGCGATCATGCACGTCGGCCATGAACTCGTGGAAATGCGCCCGGCGCTTTGGCTGAAACGTTGTCTCTTCGAAAAACAAATCCATCAGCATCGTCTTGCCGCGGCCGACGGCCCCGTGAATGTAAAGCCCTCGGGGCAGCGGTCTTTTCGAACCCGGGAATAGCTTTGACAACATACCGTTGCTGCGGGCTAAACCGCCGAGCGATGACTGCAGTTCATCCAAACGCACCGCAAGCGTACGCTGTGCGTCATCCGGCTCAATCTCGGCCAGAGCCAGACGCTCGTCATATCTTTTGAGTACCGTCCCTGTCATAGCCCCCGCGCCCCCGCGACATTCTTGCGCCCACCTCTCCCTGCCTAACTGCATCGCGGCGGATGCAGCAAACATTCCAGCGTTCACGAGCCTGTTCCTCTGTGCGGCTGAATGTCACCAAGGCACGTCTAATGCCCAAACTATGGGCGCCTGCGACAACTGAATCACCAAAGTGTGAGGCCCACGGACACACATCAGTTATGCGTTTATGGCTCTGTAATTCCTCAAAGTTTGGAGTTTAACTGATTTGTCTAAGTTTAGCTGGGCGAGGTTGAGGTCCACACTCAAATGCGCCGCGACAGCGAGGAGACGCAATGACATCGCACATACTGCCGGCGCATCAAAACATTCACGGCACTTTCCGCAAACTCCTGCCAACTGAATCTCTCGTGTTCCGCGATCACCTCCTGCGGCTCGACGCCGACAGCCGCCGCCTGCGCTTTGCCAACAGCGTGCCGGACGACTACGTCGCCACCTACGCGATGAAGGCAGCCGACGCCGGAAGTCTTGTGTACGGTTTTTTTGAAGACGGACATTTGAGAGCCGCGGGCGAATTAAAACGCCCCAGCGCGCTCTGGGGCCAATCTGCGGAAGCGGCCTTTTCCGTTGAGTCCGGATATACCAATCACGGCTTGGCCAGCGAATTAATGGGCTTGATCATTCGATCGGCACGCAACCGCGGCGTCCGGCATTTGATACTTTCGTGCCTCGCAGAGAACTCACCAATGCAGGCGATTGCCCGGAAATACGCGCACGAACTGCAAATCGACCACGGAGATGTTGTAGCCGACATTATTCCCAACAAAGCCGATTATACCTCAGTTGCTACGGAAATGTTCGATGACCGCTTTGTCCTTTATCTTGCGGCACTCGATCACTATGCGCGCCTTAAGTCTCAAGCAGCGTGAGCGCCGGTAACAGGTCCAAATCAAGGAGCAGCCGGATCTGAATTGAATACCCGGAATAGAGTATTCAGATTGGCGCCGAATTGGCTATTTTCCAATATCCGGAATTCCGGTGAAGTCTAATTTCGCAATTTCAGGATCACGATTATTCGATATCCCATTCCAAAAACAGAAAAATTGCGGCTTTCACGCAACAGTTTCCCTCCTTATTCCAAAAATCTGCACACACAATTCAATTTTGTAGTCAACAAATTCCTCGAACTTGCGCATGTTTTATTTGTTCGAGCTGATTTCGAACTCTAGAGGGAGACTAAATCCTATGGCTAAAGCAGCAGCGAAGAGAAAGAAACCGGCAGCTAAAAAGGCAGCCAAGAAGACCGTAGCCCGTAAGCCGGCCGCGAAGAAGTCCGCGAAGAAGAAAGCAGCTTAAATCTCACGGTTTGTGTTCTGCGCTCTTGAGATAGGGCACTCGGGCGCGGGGCACCTCTGAGATAAGCTGTTCGGCAGCGCTAAAGCGCCCGCTGAATGTGAATAGACCGGTGGCTGCGGGATGCGCCACCGGCCTTTTCATTTCTGGGGCATAATGCTTGCCAATTGCCGTTGAGCCTATTTCTTAATTTATCACTTATTAGCATTCATGTTTTATTTGCAGGGCCGCGCATCGACAGTTGCGGTCCAGCCTTTTTCTTCCTTGGTATAGCGCGTGACATGGCCGGCGGCGCGGCCGAAGCGGGCCCAATCAGACCCATATTCCTGGTTCGTGAAATCGGCCCATGCACGAACCGCCGCCACGCGAGCTGCAGGCTTCGTTGACGCGGTTCCCGATCCGGTATGCGCGTGATCCGCCATACATAACTTTCCGCCCTCTTTGCGCAGAGTATGCGAGGACGCAAAGCCCGTGTCGTCCGCCAAGGCGGCAATAGATCCGATAGCGGCGACGGGGACCGCAAGCATCAAATGAAACATTTTTGGCATGTCGTAAGCCTCCGCTGCGAAAATAGGTGTGCAGGAGAATAGCGACGCTTCGGTCCGGTAACTAGGACAACACGGACGCACATCACATGAAAACGGGCCCGAGGTCTCCTCAGGCCCGTTTTAGTTTCGCTCACGTTTCGTGGCGTTACATACGGCCCATCCGGACATCGTCCTCCGGATTGGAGCCAATCTTGTGGATGGCCAAGTCGGCGCCTTGTCGCTCGTCATCGGGCGACATGCGGAAGCCGAAGGCCTTGTCGACCACCCAATAGACGATTGTGCCAGCAAGGAATCCAAACGCCGCGCCGCCAATTGAGCCAACGAGCTGCGAGGCAAACGTCACTCCGCCCAGGCCGCCGAAGGCCTTGAGACCGAAGATCCCGCAAGCGATGCCGCCCCAAAGGCCGCAAAGCCCGTGCAGTGCCCAAACACCAAGCACGTCGTCGATCTGCCATTTGTTGGTCGAAACCTGGAACATGGTGACGAACAACCCGCCCGCGACAGCGCCGGTTACGAAAGCCCCAAGAGGGTGCATGACGTCGGAGCCCGCGCACACGGCGACAAGGCCCGCGAGAGCGCCGTTATGAACGAAGCCCGGATCGTTACGGCCGGCAACCAGTGCTGCAAGAATGCCGCCGCACATGGCGAGCAACGAGTTCATCGCCACAAGGCCGGAGACGCCCTTTAGGCTTTGTGCGCTCATGACGTTGAAGCCGAACCAGCCGACGCACAGTAGCCAAGAGCCCATGGCGAGCCACGGAATCGACGACGGCGGCGGGCTGATCGGACGGCCGCGATCATAACGGCCGATGCGGGCCCCAAGCTGCCGAACAGCCGCAAGCGCTGCCCAGCCACCAAAGGCGTGGACCACGATTGAACCTGCAAAGTCCTTTACCGGCGCACCGAGCATGGCCGTGAAGAACCCTTCCTGAAGGCCGAAATTTTTGTTCCAGAGGACGCCCTCGATAAGCGGATAAGCGAAACCGACCATCAATGCAGTCGCGACGCATTGCGGCGTGAAGCGCGCGCGTTCTGCAATACCGCCTGAGATAATTGCCGGAACTGCCGCAGCGAACGTCGCGAGGAAGAAGAACTTGACCAGATCGAGGCCCTGGCCGGCGCTGATGCTTCAGCATTGGCGAAGAAATTTACGCCGTACGAAATCGTGTAGCCGATCAAAAAGTACATCATCGTCGAGATCGCGAAATCGACGAGGATTTTGACCAGCGCATTGACCTGATTTTTATGCCGGACGGTGCCGACTTCGAGAAACGCAAATCCGCCGTGCATCGCAAATACAAGTATCGCGCCCATCAGCAGAAAGAAAACATCTGCCCCCTGCAACGTCTGCTCCATGATCGTCGTTCCCCGCTCTGGCCAATTTTTGCGCAAACCAATGCGAAAGCTGGATTTTGCCCAATGCTCGTGCAACGGCTGCCCGTAATGTTGGCAGCGAAAAGCAACAAAATCGCCCGAGGGTCAACGGCGACGCTGGCTGGCGAAGCGAACAGCACGCAGTTTCCCGCACCTTCGTGGCCGAGAAACACGACTTGCCTGTTTGTTGTGCAACTAGTCCGATGCCCGGGCGGCTACCGGACCCGGCGCGGGTTCATGTAGAGATCCGATTCCTGGCGCTGGAGATCGGGCACAATGCGCCCCGCTGCAATGTCGTGCGCGAGCGATTTCACATGGCGGCGCACGGGCTTGTTGAACAGGATCATGCCGGCGAACATTTTCATCACCATCATTATGCGCGGGTCTGCGTGATCGCTGCGCACCGTGCCGTGCCACTTGCCGCCAATGGTCACGATGGCACCGTCGAGATGGCCGACCGTTTCGCCGTGCTGATCGATGAGCGTGTAGTCGCCACCGATATTGATGATATCCCGCGCCAGGCGATAAAAGCGCGGCTGACCATCATCCATGATGAAGAACGAGAAGTGCTCCGGGCAGAGCGGCCATTTGTTAGCCGAGCGCTCCAGATAGATGATGTAATCATCATCGTTGGTGTTGATAGAGTAGGTCGTGACCGGCACACCGCGCGCGCCGATTGTTTGCTGAATTGAGCGGGCAAGCATCAAGTCCATGCTGGCGCGCCAGTTGAGACCTTCAGAAAACAGCTTGAAAACAAGGCGTTTGTCCATGCCTGTCGCTTCGTTCCAGAGTTCCTTGCGGTAACCCAGAACGCCCGTGCGCTCGCCGTTCTCGATGATCTCGGCGAACACGTCCATATCGGTTGTGAACTGGCGTGACTTGCCTTTATTGCGGTCGCGCTTCCAGAAACCGAATTCGATCGAGTTGAAGGGCGTAATCCACACATCGACCGTGAACTCATGCCACTTGGCTTTGGCGGCTTCGGTTGCCGCGGCCTTGGCTTTCTGCAGTTTGGTGACGCCGGGCGCTCTTCTCGGCCTGCTCGTAGGTTTCCGCGCGCGCAACGCGCGCGGCTTCAGCGGCGGCGGCGCGGGCTTCTGCTTCAACTGGATCTTTGCGTTGGGCGGATGTGGCCATGACAATCTCCCGCGCAAGGCGTGTTGCGCATCAAACGAATCAATAGGGAGAGGCTAGCAGAGGGGGCAGGGGGTGATGTGGCAGGAGCGAACTTTGCGGTGGGAAAGTTGGGGTAAATCCCCTCTCCCCGTCGCTGCTTTCAGGGAGAAGGTTAGGGTGAGGGGCGGCAGCAGAACCGCCGCTAAGTACCACGCGCCAAAAGATACGAGACGAACGAAGCACACGCTCCCAGCATGAACAGTGCATCGGCCTCGTCTACTTGGGCCTCATCACCGAACACGAGGGCATGGCGCACACCTTCCTCGTCACTTGAGTAGCCGTACAATGAGCTAAATGCCGACTTGAGACCTCCATGCAAGTGGCCGCGCTGCTCCAGTTCCTTAAGTGCGGGACCCAGCTCTTTTGTCCCCGGCGCAAGACGCATTGCCATCGCCTCGACGGCGTGGATGCTCTCGCGTACACTACCCGCCCAATCCGAATTGCGGAGTGCGACGCCCGCCGCGATGAGCTGCTTCCGCACGGCGGTGGCATTCTTGGCCTCTGCGTCTGCAATGGCGCGCTCGAATGCCGCCGCCTGCTCCTCGGAACCGATGGCGGCGATGTATTTATCGTCAAAGATGCGATACGCAGCGCGCGCTCTAACGAATGCTTCCGCAAGCTCGCGCTTCAGCTCATCGCTACATCGATTATGCTGGACAAAAAATTCGACAAGATTGAACAACTCGCCAAAATTAGCTCGCTGAATAAAGTGGTCAAGGCGCTGCTTGTTCTTATATGTGCTGTAATCGAAAGTGTCAGTCGATAGCTTAAAGAAGAGAACGTGCAGATCCGTCGCGACCCGCATCCACTCGTCATTGAACACTGCGTGGTCAAATGGCACGTCGGATTCGCGATCGATTTCTAAGCTAACGTAATAATATAGCCAACGGCGCAGATCAGCGGAGACCTCACCCAGCTTGAGCTGCGGCGGGATCGGCTCAAGGCCGGTGCGCTGAGAAAATGGGACGTAGGGGTTAGAATCGCTTGCCATGCGGCGTTTATATAGCGAATTGCGGTATTGGTGTGAGCACAATGGCCACTGCTGCCCCTCACCCTAACTCTCTCCCCGTTTCTGCACTCAACGGGGAGAGGGAATGTATTCACCTTCCCCGAATATCGCGCTGCCAACGCGCACATGCGTTGCGCCGAACTCGATAGCGGTTTCGAAGTCGCTGCTCATGCCCATGCTGAGGCTGGCGACACCGCATTCCCGGCCAAGCTTCTGCAGAAACGCAAAATGTACCGCCGGTTCTTCTTCGACCGGCGGGATACACATCAGGCCTGCAATTTCCAGTTTCAATTCGCTCCGGCACATCGCGACGAAGGCTTTCACATCGCGCGGGTTGACACCCGCCTTTTGCGGTTCCTCGCCCGTATTCACCTGCACGAAAAGCTGGAGCTTGCGGCTTTGTCTCAACATTTCGTCCGCAATGGCGCGCGCGATTTTTTCGCGGTCGATCGTGTGGATGGCATCGAACAGCGCGACTGCCTCTTTTGCCTTATTGGATTGCAACGGCCCAATGAGGTGCAGCCGCACATCGGGGAATTCGGATTTCAGCGACGGCCACTTGCCTTGCGCCTCCTGCACGCGGTTTTCCCCGAAGTGGCGATGCCCCGCCTCAAGCAGCGGTCGAATATCATCCGGCCCGAAGGTCTTGGAGACCGCGATGAGTGTAATGGACGTGGGGTCGCGTTTCGCCGCCAGTGCGGATGCCGAGAGCTTTTCTCTAACCTCACGAAGCGCATCAATCGAAGTCTGTGTCATCGCTTCCGCCGCGCCTTCTTACCAGATGTTGACGCGCCGAGAGGCAAAGGCGCCACGCGTTCGTAGGTTGCGAATTCGTGGTCATCGCGGCCGAGCAAGTCCATATATTTGCGATGGATGAAAACCTTGTCACGGCCATGTTTTTCTTCGACCAGAACACCAATTTCGACGAGCTGTTTTAGATAGCGCGCGGCGGCGTGGCGTTCTGCAATATCCGCCTCAATCAGATGAGCGATGCGCACATAGGGTTGCGCGAAGATGGTTTCGATCAACTCACGAGAGTATATTTTCGGCGCGTTGGCGCGCATAAACTCGGTGGTGTGCTGCATGAGATCGCGAATTGCGCGAATGCGGGCATTGGTCCACGTTGCGGTCGTCTCGATGGCCGTCAGCATATAGATGATCCACGGCTCCCACTCAGCCCGCAGCGTTACCCCCTGCAGTAAGCGATAGTAATCGCCCTTGGTCCGCACGATATGGCGGCTCAAGTAGAGAGTCGGAATATCGAGCAGCCCGGCCTGGATGAGCACCAGGATGTTGAGGATTCGTCCAGTTCGTCCGTTGCCGTCTAGAAACGGATGGATGGCTTCGAACTGATAGTGCAGCACGGCCATGCGTACGAGTGGATCGAGGTCGTCTTCGGCATTGGCGAACGCCTCCCAATTGCTGAGCAAATCGCGCAAGTTTTGCTGGCCGTCGGGCGGCGTATAGATGACTTCGCCGGTGAAACTGTTTTTGAGCTGCGTGCCGGGCGTCTTGCGCACATCGATATCGACGCCTTTGATGCGGCTGCAGATGTCGATTGCTGTGCGCGCCGTAAGCGGCCGCGTCTTTAATGCTTCGTAGCCGCTGAAAAGCGCCGCGCGATAGCGGAGTGCTTCCTTGGCTGCAGGATCGCCGCCGTCATCAATTTGGCTCGCCTCGCGAAACAGCGCGTCGTTGGTCGTGACGATATTCTCGATCTCGGAACTGTCTTTGGCTTCGAGCAGTGGAATGGTATTGATCAGCACCGATTGATCGGGGATCAGCTCGCCAGCGCGCCGGAGTTCGGCAACGGCCGCCCGCGCCGTCACACAGCGCTTGAGAACCGCCTTGGTCTCCAGATCATGGCCCGGCGGCAGGAGTGCCAGCGTGTTGTAAGGCTTGGCGGGATCAGGCTCCATGCTCTTGAACCCCCTAAAGGAACCAGAATCAAATTTCAGCGCCATATTAAGCACAACATGGCATCGCTAGCGACATGTCAGGGCCTATATGGCACCAAAATTGATTTTTAGCAACATAATTGACAGGACGTGGCATCGCCCGCGCCAAATTACACGTAACATGGCGCTGAGAACGTAAAATGACGCCACGCCAGACCGAACATGTTCACAAACAGGCGTTTTGTGAACATGTGCATCAGAATATGCAACCGCCAAGGACATGTTTGCTGTGATATGTCCCCTAAACTGAAAAACGGCGCCATATATGCCGCAAAGCCCCGGTCCACGGCACGCAAACCCGCCTTGACCCCCGTAACCAATCTGGCTCATTAACGCCTTCGAACAGCAGACAAAGAGATCCCACCTCCTCATGGCATCCGAACGCTACAACGCCCCCGCACGCGAAAAGCACTGGCAGCAAGCCTGGGAAAAAGCCGACATTTTCCGGGCTGGCGCCAATGAAAAAGGCCCCAAGTGTTACGTCCTTGAGATGTTCCCGTACCCATCGGGTCGCATCCATATGGGGCACGTCAGGAACTACGCCATGGGTGACGTGTTTGCCCGCTACAAGCGCATGAAGGGCTTCAACGTCCTCCACCCGATGGGCTGGGACGCATTCGGAATGCCGGCCGAGAACGCCGCCATGGAACGCAAGGTCCATCCCGGCAAATGGACCTATCAGAACATCGACACCATGCGCGGGCAGCTCAAATCCATGGGGCTGTCGCTCGATTGGTCGCGCGAGATCGCAACCTGCTCGCCCGACTATTATCAGCATCAGCAGAAGCTGTTTCTTGATTTCCTCAAGAAGGGCATCGCTTACCGCAAATCGTCGAAGGTCAACTGGGACCCGGTCGATCACACAGTGCTCGCCAACGAACAGGTCATCGACGGGCGCGGCTGGCGCTCGGGCGCGCTCGTCGAACAACGCGAACTGACGCAGTGGTTTTTCAAAATCACCGACTACGCGCAGGAGCTGCTCGACGATCTCGAAACGCTGACGAACTGGCCGGAAAAAGTGCGCCTTATGCAGGCCAACTGGATCGGCCGCTCGGAAGGTATGTTGATCCGCTGGGCGCTTGACCCGAAAACCGCACCGAAAGACGTCACGGAAGTCGAAGTCTACACGACACGTCCCGATACGCTCTTTGGCGCATCGTTCGTCGCGGTCGCCGCCGATCATCCGATTGCCAAGGCAGCTGCGGAAAAAAATCCGGCACTCGCCGCCTTTTGTGACGAATGCCGGCGCATGGGCACGTCGGTCGCCGATATCGAAGCGGCAGAAAAGCTCGGCTTCGACACAGGCTTGCGCGCCGTTCATCCCTTCGACAAAGATTGGCAGGTGCCCATCTACGTCGCCAATTTCGTGCTCATGGATTACGGCACCGGCGCGATCTTCGGCTGCCCCTCTGGCGATCAGCGCGACATGGATTTCGCGCGCCGTTACAATCTGCCGGTCGTGCCCGTCATTCTGCCGCCCGGCGAGGACGCAAAGACGTTCGAACTCGAGAACAAGGCTTACGCCGATGACGGCGTGATGATCAATTCGCGCTTTCTCGACGGCCTCCCAACCACTGCGGCGTTTGAAGAAGCCGCCAAACGGCTTGAAAATCAGAAGCTCGGCGGCAAGGCCCAAGGCGCGCGAAAGGTCAATTTCCGCCTGCGCGACTGGGGCATTTCACGTCAGCGCTATTGGGGCTGCCCGATCCCAATCGTGCATTGCAAGGATTGCGGCGTCGTGCCGGTCAACGAGAAAGACTTGCCGATCAGGCTTCCCGACGATGCGACGTTCGACAAGCCTGGCAATCCACTCGACCGCCATCCAACGTGGAAGAATTGCGCGTGCCCAAAGTGCAATAAGCCGGCAACACGCGAAACCGATACGATGGACACGTTCGTCGATAGCTCCTGGTATTATGTGCGCTTTACCGCGCCGCAGTCCGCCACGCCGGTCGATAGGCAAGCCGCGCAATACTGGCTGCCCGTCGATCAGTATATCGGCGGCATCGAGCACGCCATTTTGCATTTGCTCTATTCGCGCTTCTTTGCCCGCGCCATGTGCGACACTGGGCATCTCGCGTTTCAAGGCAACACGCGCGAGCCGTTTGCCGCGCTCTTCACACAAGGCATGGTGACCCACGAAACCTACAAATCGCAAGACGGGTATTGGCTGCTGCCCAGCGAAGTCAAATTTGAAGGCGAAGGCGGCGAGCGCAAGGCGATCGAGATTTCGAGCGGGCGTCCGGCCGCAATCGGCTCAATCGAAAAAATGTCGAAGTCGAGGAAAAACCTTGTCGACCCGGACGACATCATCGCTCACTACGGCGCCGACTGCGCGCGATGGTTCATGCTGTCAGATAGCCCGCCTGAGCGCGACGTCATTTGGACCGAAGCGGGCGTCGCGGGCGCTGGCCGCTTCGTCCAGCGCATCTGGCGCATCATCGACGAGATTGCAGAGAAGTACCCGGCCAAGCTGGGTGCAAAACCAACCTCGTTTGGCACAGAAGCACTTGAGGTCCGCAAAGCTGCCCACCGGGCGCTCGACCAGGCTGGCAAGACCATCGAAGGACTCCGATTCAATGTCGCCGTGGCCCAGGTCCATGAATTCGCCAATGTGCTCCAATCCGGATTATCGAAGTCGCGGCGAAGGCCTGGATTGGGCAACCCGGGAGGCTGGGGAACTGCTCATTCGCATGATCGGCCCGATGATGCCGCATTTGGCTGAAGAATGCTGGGCGCGGCTCGGATACAACACGTTGCTCGCGAACGAACCCTGGCCAGCCGTTGAAGGGGCCCTGCTCGTTGACGATCAAGTGACCATTGCCGTACAGGTAAACGGCAAACGCCGGGACGAGCTCGTGATTTCCCGGTCCGCAGCCAATGCGGACGTGGAAGCCGCTGCATTGAAGCTTGAACCGGTCATAAAGGCGCTCGAAGGCCGGCCGGTTAAGAAGGTTATCGTGGTGCCGCAAAGGATCGTGAATGTTGTCGGCTGAAATGAAAATCGGCACTGCTTCGCGGTTTGTGAAAACCATGCGGACGGCTGGCACTGCGCTCGGGCTGGTAACCGTGCTGGTTTTGAGCGGTTGCGCGGACGGCAGTTCGGGATTTCGCCCGCTCTACGGCTCGTCCGAGCTTGGCGGTGCCGGTGTCTCGGAAAAGTTGGCAACCGTCGATATCGCACCCATTCCTGGCCGCATCGGACAACGCCTCAGAAACGAATTCATCTTCCAGGCTACCGGCGGCGGGGAAGCCATTCCGCCGGAGTACCGGCTCGACGTTGCGATACGTGAGTCGGTATCCTCAACCCTTGTCAAAATCGACGGCAACGCGCGGGGACAGGTCTACAATCTCGATGCTCAATTCTCGCTGGTTCGCATAGCAGACAAGAAAGTGGTTCTTACGGGCCGCAGTTACGGACGCGCAGGCTTTGAACGCTTAACGTCTATTTTCGCAAACGTGCGCGCCAGAGAAGACGCGGAGAACCGTGCCGCCAAAACGGTGGGCGAAGAAATGCGTACCCGCTTGCTGGCGTATCTCGCGCAGCCCGTTTGACAATTGAGACGGCGGGCAATGGCGTTTCCCGCTGCTGAGGTGCCTCAATGGTCGCCGTAAAAGCCGGGCAAGCCGCATCGTTCCTCAAATCACCGCCAGCGTCATTGATCGCCGTTCTCTTCTTCGGTACCGACCCCGGCCTTGTCAGCGAGCGTTCGGGGCAACTGGCGCGGCTACTCGCATTGCGCGAAAATCCAGAAGGCGAAATTCTCAGGCTCGACGACAGCAATCTGGATGAAGATACCGGGCGGCTCTTTGTCGAACTTGAAACCCGGCCGATGTTTTCCGGCCGCAAGATCGTGCGCGCGACCGCAGGGCGGCGCTTATCTGCTGCGCTGCTGAAACCTTTGCTCAGCCAGGGTCAACTCGAAGGGTTCCTGATTGTCGAAGCCGGCAACCTCAAAGCTGACGATGCCCTGCGGTCACTTTTTGAGGGCGCCGCACACACCGCAGCCGTCGCTTGCTATCCAGACGATGACGCCGCAATCGAAGGACTTATCAGCGAAGTTCTTTCGTCGTTCAAAGTTCGCATAACGCCCGATGGCCGCGAGCTCCTCCTGTCGCGGCTCGGAGCCGACCGGTCGCTCTCGCGCGCTGAAATCGAGAAACTCGCGATCTACGCTGGCGGGCGAGATACCATAACGGCCGACGACGTCGATCAAATCGTCGGAGACGCAGCCGATTTGGCACTTGAGAAGATCCCAGAAGCCGCAGCGGCCGGAGATTCAACCCGGGCGATTACCGATCTCGGCCGCGCTATCGCATCCGGCGAAAGCGCCCAAGCCATTATTCTCATCACGCAGCGGTATTTTCTAAAGCTGCATCGGATCCGTGGTGAGATTGATCAAGGGCGCAGTATTGACGACGCGCTGCGGGGCCTAAGGCCGCCCCTTCATTTCAAACAACGTGATGCCTTTGCCAGCCAATGCCGCCGCTGGACGCGAACCGGCCTCGATCATGCTTTGAAGCGCATCGGCGAAACAGCGAAAGCGGCGCGCCTCTCCTCTTCGCTGGAAGACACGCTTGCCGAACGCCTCATCTTGGCTTTGGCCGGACTTGCCAACGCATCCTCGTCCGCCGCGGCACGCCGCCGCTAGAGGCTGGCCTTGCCGCAATCGGCCCCAAGACTATAGTGCCCCGGAAATTGAGGGGTCCCCATGACAACGACACGCTACGACGTCACCGGCATCGGCAACGCAATCGTCGATATCATCGGCCGCTGCGACGACGCTTATTTGCAGACGATCGGTGCCGGCAAAGGCTCCATGCGCCTCGTCGATGCGGAAGAAATAACAAAGATCTATTCAGGCATGGGACCGGCCATCGAAACATCCGGCGGATCGGCTGCTAATACGCTCGCGGGCGTCGCGTCTTTCGGCGGCCGCGCCGGGTTTATCGGCAAAGTCGCCGACGACGAATTCGGCCGCATATTCTCACATGATATTCGTGCCATTGGCGTCAAGTTCACCGCGCCGCCCGTCTCCGGTTCGATGCCCACTTCCCGCTCGCTCATTCTGGTCACGCCAGACGGCGAACGCACGATGAATACGTTCCTTGGAATCTCGACCGATCTCGACCATGGCCAGCTTGATCGCGACCTCATTCGCGATAGCGCCATTCTCTATCTTGAAGGCTATCTCTTCGACCGGCCCGAGGCGAAAGCGGCATTCCGCGAGGCGCTCGGCGAGGCAAAGCGCGCGGGCCGCAAAGTGGCACTCACGCTCTCAGACGGTTTCTGCGTCGATCGTCACCGCGCCGAATTTCTGACACTCATTCGCTCCGGCGTCGATATTCTTTTCGCCAACGAAAGCGAAATTACTTCGCTCTACGAAACTACCAATTTCGACACCGCCGCGGACCACGCGCGCCGCGATACCAAATTGGCGGTGCTAACGCGCAGCGCAAAGGGCTCTGTCATTCTTGCCGATGGCCAATCGATTTCCGTTGCGGCCGAGAAAATCGAAAAAGTCATCGACACGACTGGCGCCGGCGATCTTTATGCAGCCGGATTCTTATATGGATATTACGCACGGTCACTCGCTCGAGACATCCGGCAAACTCGCAAGCCTCGCCGCCGCAGAAGTCATCAGCCATATCGGCGCCCGGCCTGAAGCCAATCTCGACCAATTGGCCCGGCAAAGAGGATTGCTCTCTTAATTCGATCATCGGCAAATAACCTAATTCGCCGTCAATTATCTTTGAACACCGTTCAATTGCGGCCTTATTGCAGCCAATTCCCAGTCCAATTCGGTTGTCTATTTAAATTCCCTAGAATTGGAGGCGAATCTCACTCACACTCCTTGTAACGAATCGCTTCGTTCGAGGTTTGATTAGATGTTGGAAGCACGAGGCCGCCGAGGCCGACCCAAAGGCACAGGAATAGACGACAGCGACAGAATTGCGCGCCTCGCCGAACTCCTGCGTATTCATCCCGAATTCAAACCAACGACTGCAATCCGGGCCATGGGCATCGTCGATCCGTCCATCGTCCGGCGCATTCGGGACAAGTTTAAGATTTATGTGCGTACGACCGCCCAGCTGAATGCGGGTGGCGCTCAAATCCTGCCGCAACGGCCGCGACAAGCAGCCGCCCCGGTTCTCTTGGCTCAAAGAAGCTAACATTCTGCGGGACTGACCGCACCAACACCTGCTCAACTCATAATATGCGAGAAACTAAAAGGGCCGCTGCCCCAAGCGGCCTTTTTTTTGTGTCAAAGCTTGCGCAAGCTGACGGCTTCGACCCGGTGGGATTCGCTCTTGCGCAGAATAAGCCGCGCCCGCCGCCGGGTGGGTAAGATGTGTTCTTCGAGATTGCGCAGGTTAATCGTGCGCCAGAGCGAGAGTGCCCGGCGATGCGCTTCATCTGGATCCATCGCCGCAAACTTGTGAAAATACGAACCCGGATCGCGGAACGCCGTGCTTCTCAAACGCATGAACCGCGTCACGTACCAATTCTCGATTACGACGGGATCGGCATCGATATAAATCGAAAAATCGATGAAATCCGAAACGAAAGGTATGGCCTCGCCGCCCTTCGGCATGACCGCGGGCTGCAATACGTTCAGTCCTTCGATAATCAGAATATCCGGCAATTCAATGCTGATCTTTTGCCCCGGCAGAATGTCGTATTGGAAATGCGAATAGACCGGCGCTTCGACTTTTTCTAACCCCGATTTCACATCGGCCAGGAAGTTCATCAGCGTTGCCGTATCGAAACTCTCAGGGAAGCCTTTGCGGTCCATCAATCCGCGCTGCTCAAGCTCGGCATTGGAATAGAGAAACCCGTCGGTTGTCAGGAGATCGACGCGCGGATGATCCGGCCAGCGTGCCAATAGGGCGCGCAGCACGCGCGCTGTGGTGCTCTTACCGACCGCGACCGACCCAGCCACTCCGATCACAAAGGGGACTTTGACGTCTTTGAGACCTAAAAACTGCGACGACACCGAATGCAATTTTTGCCCGGCAGCGACATAGAGATTCAGAAGGCGTGAGAGCGGCAGATAAATTTCGACAACTTCCTCCACCGACAGTTCTTCAATGACGCCCGACAATTCTTCGAGATCGTCTGGCTTCAATGTCATCGGCGTATCGGCACGCAACCTCGCCCACTCGTCGCGCGTGAAGGTTCGGTACGGTGAAAACGGCAGGCTGCTTGCAGCTTTCGCGACTCGCGGCTTAGCTGGGGCAACACTCTTGCGGGCACGGCGCGATGACTTCACGATTGCCCCCGCGACGCCTTCTCATCGAGGCCCGATGTCCCCATGCGCTTTTCGAGGACGGCATAAACGTCGCTGATTGTTACGCCCCGGCACTCTAGAAGTACGAGCAGGTGATAGAGTGTATCGGCAGCCTCAGATGCCAGTGCTGCATCACTCTGCGAAACGGCGGCAATGACCGTTTCGGAAGCTTCTTCAGCGAATTTTTTGGCGCATTTCTCCGGCCCGGCATCCAAGAGCTGGCGCGTATAGGACTTGGCGGAGCTTTCGCCCCGACGCGCCTTTATGGTCTCTGCCAATTTTTCGAGTGTCTTTTCGCCCATCGTAGAAAGCCCTTAGGCGCGCCCTTGCGACACGCTCGACGGCACACGAGCAACTTCGCCCGGCCCCGTCAAGGGAAGCTTGCCAGTAGCCTGAATGTAGCCTCAACGGCAGTAAGCGGCGCTCGTTACCCGCCGATGCGCTGCCGGATGTAGTCCAGCTGATCGAAATTGCCAAACTTGATGATCAGATGACCGCTTTCGCCCGAACCACGCTTGATTTCGACCTTCAACCCCAAGAGATCGGCGAGTTCCTTCTCGAAGGCTTTAGTGTCGGGATCCTTGTCGCGCACCTTCCGGCTCGGACCGGCATCGTCACTGTGCTCGCGTCCCTGAACAATGGCTTCGATTTCACGCACATTGAGCGCCTCTTCGACGATGCGATGGGCCAAAGTCTCCGCGTCGTCCCGGCCAATCAACGCACGCGCATGGCCTGCCGTCAGACTACCCTGCTGTACAAGCGCCTGCACGCCAACGGGGAGCTTCAAGAGCCGCAACGTATTGGCGACGTGGCTGCGGCTCTTGCCGATGATCTCGGACACCTGCTCCTGATTGTAGCTGAAGCGCTCGATGAGATCGCGATAACCGGACGCTTCTTCGATCGCATTCAAATCCTGACGCTGCACGTTCTCGATGATGGCTAGTTCGAGAACTTCTTTGTCCGTCAATTCGCGCACGATGACCGGAAGAGTGTGAATACCGGCCTTCTGAGCCGCGCGCCAACGGCGTTCGCCGGCGACGATTTCGAAGTCTCCCGCCGACGCAGGATCGGGCCGCACGATAATCGGCTGCACCAATCCCTTCGTGCGGATCGACTCTGCAAGCTCCGCCAACTCGTCGTCGCGAAAGTCCTTACGAGGATTGAGCGCGCTTGATTTGACCTGCGCGATCGGCACCATCCGCTGCTCGCCTTCAGGCGGCAGGCGCGTGCCACTCTGGACTGGCTCACCGATGAGTGAAGCAAGTCCACGACCCAAACGGCTCTTTGGCAGCGCTGATTGCATGGCCTTCGTATTCCCTTGATATTATTGCTATTTTAGGCACGCACTGCGTTACAACTGTCGGCTTAAGCGGCCTTGAAACGGCGCTCACGCTCGATGATCTCGGTTGCTAAGCGAATGTAGGCCTGGCTGCCCGCGCAATCATAATCGTAGAGCAGAATTGGCTTGCCGTGCGACGGCGCTTCCGCCACCCGCGTATTGCGCGGGATGATCGTCTCGTAAACCTTGGGACCGAAAAAGGCGCGCACGTTCTCGGCAACTTCTTTCGATAGCGACGTCCGTGCATCGTGCATCGTCAGCACGACACCTTGAATTTCGAGATGCGGATTAAGCGTCGCGCGGATCTGATCGATCGAATCCTTCAGCTGTGAAATTCCTTCAAGCGCGAAGAACTCGCACTGTACGGGCACCAGCACAGCGTCGGCCGCCGACATGGCATTCAAGGTCAGAATATTGAGCGACGGCGGACAATCGATCAGCACGTAACTGTAGGGCGTGTCCTGGGGACGCGCGCGCTGATAGCCGATGAGTGCCGTCACCGCATCACGCAACTTGAACGGGCGCGTATTGTCGTTGGGCAGCGAACCCTCGATGCCAACGAGATCGCTGTTGGCCGGCACGATATGTAATCCAGGCACCGCCGTTTGGAGGCAAGCGTCTGCAAGGGACGATGCCCCAATCAGCACATCGTAAGTGGTCTTGGCGCGCGCTTCGGGCGGAATACCAAGCCCGGTCGAAGCGTTGCCCTGCGGATCGAGATCCAGCACCAGAACCTTCTCGCCAACAGCAGCAAGGGCCGTTCCGAGATTGATGGCAGTCGTCGTTTTACCAACGCCACCCTTTTGATTGGCGATCGAGATGACGCGCGGCCCACCATATGGACCACCACCGCCACCCAAGCCTGAGACATAGCCGGCCACGGGTCTAACCCTCCGTCTTGACCTTCAACGCTTTGAGCAACAGAACGCGACCCTCTGGGTCTGTGACGCTCGGTTTCAGCTCGAACTGGAAATCCCACGTTCGAGCTGCGTCTTCAAGTTCAGCCGCAACCTCGCGGCCTTTCAAGAAGATTCCGACTGTACCAGACGCAAAATACGGCGCCGCAAGCGGAGCAAGACGCGGTAAAGGGGCGAGCGCCCGGGCCGTCACGCAATTAACCTCCCCCACCTTAGCGTGAATCTCCGAAGATTCGATTCGCGTGCACAGGATGTCCACAGCTACTCCGGTCTCCCGCGCCGCTTCCCGGAGGAATGCGGCTTTGCGGTTGTCGCTTTCAACCAGCGTATGCCGCGTCCCGCCATGCTCGGCCGCCATGATGGCGAGCACGAGGCCGGGGAAGCCTGCTCCTGAGCCGAGATCGAGCCACGTCTTGGCCTCATCGGGCCGTAAGGCCCAAATCTGTGCCGAGTCCGCAAAATGGCGGTGCCAGACGTCGTTGAGCGTACCCGGCGCTACAAGGTTAATGGTCTTCTGCCAGCGTTTGAGCATGGCCGCATAAGTGACGAGGCGGTCTAGGGTTTCACGTGAAACGGGGAAGGCCCTCAGGAAGGCCTCAGGGCCGTCAATACGGACGATTTGAGGACTGGCCATCTGTGAGCTCAGGCCGAGCGGCGGCGGCTGGCGGCCTTTAGGTGGGCCAGCACGAGCAGCAGGGCGGCCGGCGTCATACCCTCGATCCGGCCGGCCTGAGCGACCGAGGACGGACGGTGCCGCTCCAGCTTTTGGCGTAGTTCAGTGGTCAGGCCTGAGATGGCCGAATAGTCGAAATCGGCCGGTATGGCCGTTGCCTCGTCCCGGCGCAGTACCGCGACGTCCTCGTCTTGCCGGTCGACATAGGACCGGTAGCGGGCGTCGGTCTCAAGCTGCTTGGCAATGGCGGGTGGGAGGGTGGCGACCTCAGGCCAAATGGCAGCAATTCGTTGGATATCGACCGCAGGGAAAGCCAGCAGCTCAAAAGCCGACCGGCGACGGCCATCCCGGTTAATTTCGATGCCAGATCGGGCCGCTTCATTCGGGGTAACATTGAGTTGGTTCAGCAAGTTGAGGCCGTCCGCGAGGGCCTTGGATTTGGCCTAGTAGGAGGCGCGGCGCTCGCTGCCAATGCAGCCCAATTCCAGACCAATAGGCGTCAGCCGCTGGTCGGCATTGTCTGCGCGAAGCTTCAGGCGGAACTCGGCGCGGGACGTGAACATGCGATAAGGCTCGGAAACACCCCGGGTCACGAGGTCATCGATCATCACGCCGAGGTAGGCATCAGCGCGGGAGACGACAAAATGCTTCGTCCCGCCGCCTGCGGAAAGAGCGGCGTTGAGACCGGCCGCGAGACCCTGTGCACCCGCCTCTTCGTAGCCCGTTGTGCCGTTGATCTGACCCGCCAGAAACAGGCCCGGCAGGCGCTTCACTTCGAGTGTTGCCGAGAGCTCGCGCGGGTCAACGTAGTCGTATTCGATGGCGTAGCCCGGCCGCTTGATGACGACATTTGCCAGCCCCGGCATGGTCTTCAGGAACGCTTCCTGCACATCGGCGGGAAGCGATGTCGAGACGCCGTTGGGATAAATCGTGTCGTCGTCGAGGCCTTCGGGTTCGAGGAAAATCTGATGCGAGGAACGGTCGGCAAAGCGCACGACCTTGTCTTCGATCGACGGACAATAGCGCGGACCGACGCTGCCGATTTGGCCCGAATACATGGGCGAACGGGAGAGATTAGCGCGAATGATGTCGTGCGTTGCGGCGGTCGTATGCGTGATTCCGCAGGCGATCTGGCGCGTCGTTATCCGCTCGGTCAAAAACGAAAACGGCACCGGATCGGCGTCGGCCTGCTGCATTTCGAGGCCGGACCAGTCGATGGATTTCCCATCAAGCCGCGCAGGCGTCCCCGTCTTGAAGCGGCCGAGTTGAAGTCCCAGCGCATAGAGCCGGTCCGATAATTTGAGAGCCGGAGCTTCGCCCGCGCGCCCGGCCGGGATCTTCTGCTCGCCCATGTGGATGAGGCCGTTGAGGAACGTGCCGGTGGTAAGAACGACCGCGCCTGCTGATAGGCGTTCACCGTTGGCGAGGACGACGCCGCGACACTTCTCCTCCCCCCTTGAGGGGGAGGCCGGGAGGGGGGGAATCCCGATGCAGTCGGCTGCAGAGATTCCTCCCTCCCCACGTCGTGCCGAAGGCGCGCCTTCGGCGCAGGGGGGAGGGGAAGTCACAATCGAAATCCTCAACGCCACCTTCGATCACGGTGAGGTTCGGCGTCTCCCGGATCGCCCGCTGCATGGCGAGGCGATAGAGCTTCCGGTCAGCCTGGGTGCGGGGACCATGAACGGCCGGACCCTTGGAGCGGTTGAGAAGCGGAACTGGATTCCGGCTTCGTCCGCCACCCGGCCCATAAGGCCGTCGAGGGCGTCGATCTCGCGGACCAGATGCCCCTTACCAAGGCCCCCGATGGCAGGGTTGCAGGACATCTCGCCGATGGTGTCGAAGCGATGCGTGACCAGCGCCGTGCGCGCGCCCATGCGGGCGCGGCGGCCGCTGCCTCGCACCCGGCGTGCCCGCCGCCGACAACAATGACGTCAAAACGATCCTTCATGGGGAGGTACTAGCGCAAAGCACGGGTTTCCGCGAGTGGGGCACCCTGCGGTATTTCACGTGAAATGGGTTCCGAGGCCTACTTCCCAATGCAAAACCGGCTGAAGATCTGGCCCAAGACGTCTTCGACATCGACGCGGCCGGTGATGCGGCCCAGCGCGTGGGCGGCGCGGCGGACGTCTTCGGCGCGCAGTTCCGGCGCGTCCAAATCGCCGGATAAAAAGTCCGACAGCGACGCCGCAGCCGTTTCCAAGATTGGTCCTGTGGCGAGCCTGGGTGAGGACCGGCGCAGCCGACTCACCAATCCATTCGGCTGCCATCGCTCCGATGCGCGCGACAAGCTCTGAGACGCCCTCACCTGTCTTGGTCGAGATGGAGAAGGTGCCGCCACAGGGATTGCCCCTCCCCTTGCAGGGGAGGGGTCAGGGGTGGGGGGAGTCCCAGAAGCAGACTTTGGGGATTCCCCCCCTCCCCGGCCTCCCCCACAAGGGGGGAGGAGAACTCGATATCGACCTTCGTCCGCACAACGAGGCACGTTTCACGTGAAATCGTAGAGGGCGGCGCATCGGTCCCCGATTCGGTCAGCCACAAAACGAGCTGCGCATCTTCCGCGGCTTTAAGGCTGCGTCGCATTCCCTCTTGCTCAATGGCGCCCGCCGCCTCGCGCAGACCGGCCGTATCGGACAAGATCACCGGCAGGCCGCCGAGGTCGAGCCGCACTTCGATGACGTCGCGGGTCGTGCCAGCCTCTTCCGAAACGATCGCCGCCTCGCGCCTGGCAAGCGCATTCAACAGGCTCGACTTACCCGCGTTCGGTGCACCCAAGATCGCCACGCGGAACCCTTCACGCAGGATCTCGCCGCGATGCCCATCATCGAGATGCGTGCGGATTGCGCTGAGCAATGGCACTGCCCGCTCGCGGCCATTGCCATCGACTGGGCTCCCGACATCACCTTCGTCGGAAAAGTCGATGGCTGCTTCTGTCAGTGCTGCAACCTCGATGAGCTGAGCCCGCCAGCCTTCGTAAAGCGCCGACAGCAACCCGCCGGAACGCAAGGCTAAGCCGCGCTGGGCTTCGGTTTCGGCGTCAACCAGATCAGCCAAAGCCTCGATTTCAACGAGGTCGAGTTTGCCGTTATAAAAGGCCCGGCGTGCAAATTCGCCGGGTTCCGCCAAGCGGCATCCAGGCACGAGAGCTAGCGCATCCAACACGGCACGCACAACCGCGCGGCCGCCGTGAACTTGGAACTCGGCAACGTCCTCGCCGGTTTCGCTGCGGGGCCCTGCGAAGTAGAGAACGAGCGCGTGATCGAGCACGGCGCCTGTCACAGGGTGGATGATGCGCCGAAGTCCCGCACGCCGGTCGCGCACCTCGGGGGCGGCCATGCGGGTTAGAGCTTCCTTGGAAGCCGGACCAGAAACGCGAATAACCGCGACCCCGGCCTTTCCGGCCCCACTCGAAAGAGCAAAGATTGTGGAGACGTCTGCCATCGTCATCGGGTACCCGTTGATCGAGATGTGCGCAACAACGTCTGTCATCCCGGGCGACCCGGACTTGATCCGGGGGAGACCCGGGACCCAGAATGATTGACAATGGATTATCCGGGTCCCGGCCCTGCGGGATCGCGCTTCGCGTCATCCCTCCGACCGGGATGACATTCTTTGGATTTGGAACTCTTGGATTTGAAACTCAATGTCCGAAAACCGCCTTGCCCTTGAGACCAGCCCCTATCTCCTCCAGCACAAGGACAACCCGGTCCATTGGTGGGCGTGGGGACCTGAAGCGCTTGCCGAAGCCAAACGTACAGGGAAACCCATCCTTCTCTCGGTCGGCTACGCCGCCTGCCATTGGTGCCACGTCATGGCGCACGAGAGCTTTGAGGATCAAGGCACGGCCGACGTCATGAACGGCCTCTACGTCAACATCAAAGTCGATCGCGAGGAACGCCCCGACATCGACGCGATTTACATGAGCGCGCTGCACCGGCTCGGCGAACAAGGCGGTTGGCCGCTGACGATGTTTCTGGACAGCGATGCCAAGCCCTTCTTCGGCGGCACGTATTTTCCCAAGCAAGCGCAGTACGGCCGGCCGGCGTTCGTCTCTGTGCTTCTGCAGATCGCGCAGATCTACCAGGAAGAGCCCGAGCGCGTGCGCGGCAACGTCGAAGGTTTGATGGCGGCTTTGCAAGAGCGTGCGCCGAGCCGAGCCGGGTTCGCGGCGACGGAAGCCATGATCCAAGACCTCGTCGCGCGCATCACGAATGCCATGGACAACGAACATGGTGGTATGCGCGGCGCGCCGAAGTTTCCGCAATGGAATGTGCTGTGGCTGCTGTGGCGTGGCGCTATGCGCTTTGATGACGATGGCGGCGAAAGCAAGCGGTCGTCACGACGCTGACGCACATTTGCCAAGGCGGTATTTACGACCATATCGGCGGCGGCTTCGCGCGCTATTCAGTCGATGAGTTCTGGCTCGTGCCGCATTTTGAAAAGATGCTCTACGACAATGCGCTTCTCCTCGACCTTTTGACCGAGGTCTGGCGCGAAACACAAGAGCCATTGTTTGCGCGGCGCATTGCCGAGACCGTCAACTGGCTGAAGCGCGAAATGATCGCCGAAGGCGGAGGTTTCGCAGCCTCCCTCGACGCTGATAGCGAGGGCGAGGAAGGCAAATTCTACGTCTGGACAGCGGCTGAGATCGTGGATGTACTTGGCGCAGAAGACGCGGCCTTTTTCGGCTCGGTCTATGGTGTGACCGCTGACGGGAATTTCGAAGGTCATACCATTCTCAATCGCCTCGACAGCCTTGCGTTGCTCAGAGATGATGATGAGAAGCGCCTGAGCGACATGCGCCGCAAATTGTTTGCCCGCCGTGCGCCGCGCATTCGCCCCGGCTGGGACGACAAGGTGCTCGCCGATTGGAACGGACTGATGATTGGCGCACTTACCCGCGCCGGCGTCGTGTTCGAGAAGCCGGATTGGATTGCACTCGCCGATGCCGCGTTCGCATTTGTATCGGAGTCGATGTCTCGAGATGGAAATCGACTTTGGCATTCTTCGCGCGCCGGGCGCACTTCGGCTCCGGCCACGGCATCCGACTATGCCAACATGATCTTCGCGGCGCTGCGGCTTCTTCAGGCCACGGGCGATGCGCCGTATCTCGACAAGGCGGTTGCCTGGGCGGCAACACTCGACGCGCATCATCGCGACGGCGATGGCGGAGGATACTTCACCGCAGCCGATGATACGGACGACGTGATTGTCCGCCTGAAATCCGCCCACGACGACGCGGTCCCGAGCGCCAACACGATCCATCTCTCAAACCTCGCCGCCTTGGCAGCGCTGACTGGAGATGGCGCTTACGAAAGCCGGGCGAGCGAACTTTATGCTGCCTTCCAAGGCGACATTGCCAAGGGTCCCGTCGGCCATTGCGGGCTTTTGGCCGCGTCTCTTGATCTGGGTTCCTTGACCCAAATCATGGTGTTAGCTGCGAACGACGGCAAAACTGGCGCCCTGCGTCAATCTCTGCTTTGTACATCCAACCCAGGCGCATTAGAATTTATAGTCCAGGTTAACAGCGATCAGCCGCGATTGGCCGCACTTGATGGAAAGCTAAATAAGAATTCTGGTTCAATGACTTATGTCTGCAGTGGTCCAGTTTGTGGCGCGCCCGTAGATGAACCAGGTGTCCTGAAAGAGCGACTAGAGATGGTCCGGCGGGCCCGCGCTCCTGCGGTTTAGGAGTTTACGTTATTGAAATCAGTGCTCGTCTAGGACCAACTGAGACAGATATCTAATCGACAGCGGCGTTTATTGGCACATCTCCCTCGAACGCCAATGCCACGTCACGGAGTGTTTTGTATGGGCGCTAGTTCAGTGATGTTAAGTGAGCCGCGCGCGGAGGCTGTCGCGGCCAGCGCAGCACAAAGTATTCGGCCACTGAAATCCAAGCGCTCAAGGAGCGCGATAACACCACGAACATCGGCTACCTCGCCGGCGTCTACGCCATCATGCTTGCGACCATCGTTGTCACGGTTTGGAGCTGTCTTACGGCTCTCGACGGACGACTGAGCTGGGCGATTGCCGTCCCGGTTTGCGTGTTGTCGGTTATGATTATGGGCGCATCCCAGCACCAGCTCGGCGGAGTCATCCACGAAGGCACGCACTACATTCTTTTCGCCGACCGCAAAATGAGCGAGCTCGTTTCTGACTGGTTCGCGGCCTTCCCGATTTACACATCGACCTATGCGTTCCGCATTCATCACTTGGCGCATCACCAATTCGTCAACGATCCCGAGCGCGATCCGAACTTCGATCAGGCCAAGGAAAGCGGCCATTGGCTCGATTTTCCCGTAGCGCATATGGAACTCCTTTGGGCCATCGCACGGCTGTTGTGGTTACCTAATCTTGTTCGCTACATCGCGGCACGCGCAAAGTATTCTGCAATCGGCGTCGATACGAATCCTTATGCGGTCACATCGCATAAAGCGTCACGCTGGGTCGTGCGCATGGGCATCGTGTTCGCACTCGGTGCGCCGGTGGCGTCTATCATCCTATTGGGGATGAAAGAGCCGGTCTGGGCTTCAGCCGCATTGATCGCAATGTGGGCCGTCGTCTGCGCCTATTATGCTGTGATCCCTGAGAGTTATTTCCAGAAGAACAAGATCGATCCGGTTATCTCGCATCGTGTAACGGCGATCGGGCGCATGACGTGGCTCGCGCTCGTCTATGGCTTCGTGACAGCCATGGAAATCATTTACGATGTGCGTGCCTGGAGCTTCTTTGGACTTCTCTGGATCCTGCCGCTGTTCACGACGTTCCCGCTTTTCATGATTTTGCGCGAATGGATTCAGCACGGGAACGCAGACCGCGGGCGGCTGACGAATACCCGTATTTTCCTCGTGAACAATCCGCTCGTGCGGTATGCCGTCTTCCCCTGGGGCATGGATTATCATCTACCGCACCACTTGTTCGCGTCCGTGCCGCATTACAAGCTGAAGGAACTGCATGAAGTCCTGTTGCGCGATCCCGAATATCGCGAGAAGGGCGTCATCGTCGAAGGTTGGAAGAATGCGCCGGACCGCACGAGCGGCCATCCGACCATCATCGAGGTTTTGGGGCCGGCGTGCGCCGGGACCTCGAAAGAAAACCACGTCGATGACGCGACGCTCGAGCTTGCAGACGTCAATGACAAGGCGGGTCTGCAAAGACAGATCGAGGCCTCGCGGCAGGCGCATTGACCGGCCTTTTGAGCAATGAAAAGGCCAGTAGTTCCTCGCGGAGCCACTGGCCTTTTTTGTTGTAATCGACGCCGTGGCGGTTAGCCCAAACTACGTATTCATGCTCTGGAAGAATTCGCTGTTGGTCTTGGTCGACTTCAGTTTGTCGATGAGAAATTCGATGGCATCCATCGTGCCCATGGGATTGAGAATGCGGCGCAGCACGTAGACTTTCTTGAGTTGGTCTTTGGGAACGAGCAGATCTTCTTTGCGCGTGCCGGAGCGGGCAACGTCGATCGCCGGGAACACGCGTTTATCCGAGACCTTGCGATCCAGAATGATTTCCGAGTTACCCGTGCCTTTGAATTCTTCGAAGATGACTTCGTCCATGCGCGAACCGGTATCAACCAGTGCCGTTGCTATGATGGTTAGCGAGCCGCCTTCTTCGATGTTACGTGCGGCGCCGAAGAAACGCTTCGGGCGCTGCAGCGCGTTAGAATTGACGCCGCCGGTCAAGACTTTGCCGGATGACGGGACAACGGTATTGTAGGCGCGGCCGAGACGCGTGATCGAATCCAGCAAGATCACAACATCGCGCTTATGCTCGACCAGGCGCTTGGCTTTCTCGATGACCATTTCGGAAACCTGCACGTGGCGTGACGGCGGCTCGTCGAAGGTCGAAGAAATGACTTCCCCTTTAACCGAGCGCTGCATGTCGGTCACTTCTTCCGGCCGCTCGTCGATCAACAGCACGATCAAATAACACTCGGGGTGATTTGCTGTGATGGAGTGGGCGATATTCTGGAGAAGAACCGTCTTACCTGTGCGCGGCGGCGCAACGATCAAGGCGCGCTGGCCCTTTCCAAGCGGAACCACGACGTCGATCACGCGTGGCGACAAGTCTTTGATGGTTGGATCTTCCGTTTCCATCTTGAGCCACTGCGTTGGATAAAGCGGCGTCAAATTATCGAAATGGCTCTTGTGCTTGGTTGCTTCGGGATCCTCAAAGTTGATTTGATTTACTTTGAGTAGAGCAAAGTAACGTTCGCCGTCCTTGGGACTTCTAATCTGACCTTCAACAGTGTCGCCCGTTCGCAATGCGAAACGGCGGATCTGCGAAGGGGACACGTAGACGTCATCTGGACCGGGGAGATAGTTGGCGTCCGGCGAGCGTAAAAAGCCAAAGCCGTCTTGGAGAACTTCAACGACGCCCGTGGCTATGATGTCGGTTTCTTGGGTCGCGAGCTGTTTCAGCGTCGCGAACATAAGTTCTTGCTTACGCATGGTTGAAGCATTTTCGACGCCGGCTTCTTCAGCGAAGGTCACCATCTCAGCGGGAGACTTCCGCTTCAGGTCCTCAAGCTTCATTTCCTTCATAGATAACTCCGAAAGTGCCACGGCATAGGGGCGGGAAAGTGCGACGGAGCCGGGCAAAAAATGGGAATTTCGCGGGGGCAAGGCAGGGCGCCTTGCCGGTAGGTTGGAGGCCGAACAGCCCGTCAACCCGCCGACGGCTCGTTGGCCATCGGGCTACGATCCGTTGTTGAGACGCGACCTGTATAACAGATCCATCATCCGCCGCAAAGGCCTCAGAACGGCTTCACGACGACCAAAATGACGATCAGGATCATGAGGACTGTCGGTGCCTCGTTCCAAATCCGCCAATGACGCTGTGGCTTTTCATTACGGTCTTCGCCAAAACGCCGCACGGCCCCGGAAAAGTAACCGTGAACCGCAGTCAACGCCACGACCAGCGCCAATTTGGCGTGAAACCAAGGTGCCAAGAGATGCCCCCCGGTCCAGGCCAACCACAAGCCAAGAACCCAAGCCAGGATCATCGCGGGATTGATAATAACCCGCAGTAGGCGCCGCTCCATGACCTTGAAGGTCTCGGACTGATTAGACCCTATTTCAGCATCGCAGTGATAGATGAACAATCTTGGCAGATAGAGCATTCCGGCCATCCACGAAATAATCGCGATGACGTGAACGGCTTTGACCCACAGGTACGCCCGCTCGCCCAAAATGGCGACGACGGCTGCAATCAACAGCGCCGTCAATGCCAACGCAATGCCGGCGCGGACAGCTGGCTTTTCACTCCGAAAAATCATGGTTTGTTGTAAGCGCTGGTCGCAGCCATGGTCAACGCCTGCCCCTTAATTTGCCCAAATTCAACGCTCACGTTACAAAAATACGCAATTGAAATCCGGAACCCACGTATGCGAATTTTTGCGGTTATAGCGGCTTTTTTCGGTTTAGCGGTTCCCGCTGGTGCCGTCGACATCGATAAATTCGATGGCCTAGAACAGCTGGTCGTTGGAAAGACCCGCATCATGATCAACAATTCTTCGACCTTCCAATGCGGCCAGCGCCTGATATTCGAAGCGCCCGCTGCCAAGGTCAAACGGGGTGAAGTCACTTTTCAGGTCAAAACGATTGCGGCCGCCAAGGGCGAATGCGGCTGTAAAGCTCATACCAATGATTTTCATCTGTACCGGTCACGGCGAATAAGGACCGACAATAAAGGCTACTCCCTGCCCGATGAATTGGTCGCCAAAGGCCGGATAGGACCGTCCGGCAACCGGACTTTCGTGGTTGCCGCCATCCACAGAGTTGAAGTCCGCTTTGACTATTACATCAACTTCGATTGCACCGATTGACCGGCCTACACAGCCCGCCGCACGCGCTCAACGAGCCGGGCCACGTTTTCTGGCGGCGTTTGGGGAACGATTCCGTGGCCGAGATTGAAGATGAAACGGCGGCCTTCCATCAGTTCCAGGATTTCCTCGACCCGCTGGTCGAGCTTATCGCCGCCCGATACGAGCAGCAGCGGGTCCAGATTGCCTTGCACGACGACATTCTCGTCTTCGAAGGCTTCACGCATCATGTAGGGCGGCGTTGCTGTATCGCAGCCAATGCCATCGACGCCGGTCTCTGACGCGTACCAGACAGCAGCAGCCCCGGCCCCCTTAGGAAATCCAATCACCGGCACATCGGGATGGCGTTCCCGCAAGGCTTCGCGAATGCGCTTTGTCGGTTCAACCACCCAACGATCAAATTCGTCGTCCGGCAAACTTCCGGCCCAAGTGTCGAAAATCTGCAGACAATCAGCCCCCGCCTTGACCTGTCCGTCGAGATATATAATCGACGTTTCAACCAGCAAATCAATCAGTTTAGCAAAACCGGCTTCGTCCCGATAGGCCCACAAACGCGCTTCCGCTTGATCGGTCGATCCCTCGCCTTGGACCATGTAGGTCGCAACCGTCCACGGTGCGCCGCAAAACCCGATCAGTGCTGTTTCGCGCGGTAAATCCTGCCTAAGGCGCGCAACGGTCTCCCAAACGAGCGCGAACTTGCTGGCCGTAGACTTCAAATCGAGTTGGCGCAAGCCGTTGACATCGCGAATTGGTTCAAGCCGCGGTCCTTCGCCTTCGACGAAGCTCAAAGGCTGGCCGAGCGCATCGGGCACGACGAGAATATCGGAAAACAAAATTGCGGCATCGAAGCCATAGCGGCGAATTGGCTGCAACGTCACTTCGGCGGCAAGAGCCGGTGTGTAGCAAAGATTGAGAAAGCCGCCGGCCTCTTCGCGCGTCGCACGATACTCCGGCAAATAACGGCCGGCTTGGCGCATCAGCCAGATGGGCGGCGGCGACAGGGCCTGCCCACGAAAGGGCGCCATGAACCGGCGGACCAATTGCGTTGAAGAACCCTCTTGCATCGCCAAACTTCCCTGCACTTCAGAATCTAAATTAGATTCTTGAGATATTACTGTTTTGATTCTTAGTGCTGTGGTTTACGGGGATCCACCAGTTATCCCAACACTCAGCTCTGGTCATACATGGCCCCGCCAACGGGACACGAGGTCTAGCCTGTAGTCGCAATCAGGCGCAATAGCTTGAATTACGATATTTGATTCAAGAGTTTACAGCTGGGCTGCATTGGCAAGCCGGAGGAATGGCCTGTTGAAAGGCCTGGGATAACCCAGGGGACGCGCACCGGACATCCGCCAACGCTGTATTCGGGGCAAAAAAGAGTTCGCTTTCGCTGAAATGTGGGTATCACGGTGCACAAGAGGCAAGTTGCTCTCTCAAGGCGAAGGACCGGAGTTGCGGCACTGGATAACCTCATGGGTTATCAACACGGCCAACACCGGTTTTCGAGGAGACAAATCGAAGAGTCATGGCGAGCCCGGCACCCAGCCTTTTCCATATGCATCTGGTCTCGGACGCGACCGGGGAAACGTTGTCGGCCATCGCCAAGGCCGCAGCCGTACAATATCCGAATGTGCGCCCCATCGAGCACATGCACCCGCTCGTCCGCACGCAACGGCAACTGAAGCGTGTCCTTGCGGAAATCGGCAAGGAGCCCGGAATTGTCCTCTATACCGTCGTCAATAAAGTACTGGGCGAGGAACTCGAACAACATTGCAAGGCGCTTAATGTTCCATGTTTGGCCGTGTTGAAGCCAATCATGCAGATTTTCGAAAGCTATCTTGGGGCACCGCAAACGCCGACGGTGGCGGGACAGCATGTGTTGGATGCCGATTACTTCCGCCGCATCGACGCGATGAATTTCACGATGGCGCACGACGATGGGCGGCTGCCCGCCAATCTCAGTGACGCAGATATCATCGTGCTTGGAATTTCGCGCACGTCCAAAACGCCGACCAGCATCTATTTGGCGCAGCGCGGGTTCAAGACGGCAAATTTGCCACTTGTCCCGCAGGTAGCGCTTCCGGCCGCCTTGACTGAGCCGCACACGGCCTTTGTCGTCTGCCTTGTCGCGAATGTCGATCGCCTCGCCGAAGTCAGGCGCAACCGGGCGGTGCTGATGGCTGATCGTGACCTTGAGTCTTATGTCGACCGCGACGCGATTACAGCCGAAATCGCCTATACGCGCCGGGTAGCGGCCAAAAACGGCTGGCCGATTATCGACGTCACGCGGCGCTCGATTGAAGAATTGGCGACGATGATTCTCAAGCTGCTCCATGATCGCAAGGCTGGTATCGAGGCGGATGCCGAGGCCCAGAATGGCTGAAACCCGGCCTCTCATCCTCGCTTCGGCAAGTGTAGCGCGCAAGTCGATGCTGACCGCAGCCGGTTTGAAGTTTGAATGCGTGCCGCCGCAGATCAATGAAGCGGCGATCAAGGCGGAAATGCAGAGAGAAGCGCCAAACGTAGAGCCGGGCGATGTCGCAGCCCGGCTGGCGGCTGCAAAGGCCATCGCCGTATCGGCTCAATTTCCAGAAGCGCTTGTGATCGGTTCGGATCAGATACTTGCGCTGAGGGCGCGCATTTTTTCAAAAGCCGCAACTTTGGACGAAGCCAAATCGATCCTTGAGCAACTGCGCGGGCGGACACATGAGCTTGTTTCCGGTGTCGCGCTGGCTCAGGGCGGGCAAGTCGTTTGGGAATCGATCGATAGTGCCGAGTTGACCATGCGGAACTTTTCGGATGCGTTCTTGGAGATGTACCTTGATCAGGCTGGGACACGAATTCTCGGTTCCGTTGGATGCTACGAACTCGAGGGGTTTGGACTGCAATTGTTCGCAAGCGTCGAAGGCGACTACTTCACGATTCTTGGCATGCCGCTTCTGCCCCTTCTGGCAGAACTGCGTAACGGCGGCGTCGTGATGTCATGAAACGTGCTTGTGTCATTGGCTGGCCGATTGAACATTCGCGATCGCCGCTCATCCACGGCTATTGGCTGAAGAAGTACGGCATCGACGGCGCGTATACCAAGGTGGCGGTTAAGCCCGAGGATGTCCAAAAGTTTCTTGGCTCACTTGCTGAACGAGGATTTCAGGGTTGCAACGTCACGGTACCGCACAAGGAAGCGGCGTTTGCGGCAGCGGAGATCAAAGATCCGTCCGCACGTTGCCGTTGGCGCCGCCAATACGGTCTGGCTCGAGCGCGGGAAACTCGCATGCGCCAATACGGACACCTACGGCTTCATGACCCATCTGACGAACTCGGCGCCGCATTGGAAAACGGCTAATGGTCCCATCATGGTCTTAGGCGCAGGCGGTGCGGCTCGTGCCATTGTGCATGGTTTTCTTGATGCTGGCCGCAGCGACATCAGAGTTTTCAATCGGTCAATCGAACGTGCTCGCTCACTCGAAGCCCACTTCGGTCAATCAGTCAAAGCGTACGATTGGGACAAGCGAAACCAGCACGTGCCTTCCGCAGCGGTGATCGCCAACACGACGGCACTTGGAATGAAGGGCGCGGGCACTCCCGGAATTGAATTCGGCGACGCGCGCAAAGATTGCGTCGTGGCAGATATCGTTTACGTCCCGCTGGAAACGGAGTTTTTGACGAAAGCGAGAGCGTTCGGGCTGACGGCCGTCGATGGACTCGGCATGCTGCTCCACCAAGCCGTGCCAGGATTTGAGAAATGGTTCGGTGTTCGACCTGAAGTTACAGACGAACTGCGGCAGATCATCGTCGCCGATATTGAGGGCCGCTGATGCTCATTGTTGGTTTGACCGGTTCAATCGGCATGGGAAAATCGACGGCGGCGGCAAGGTTTCGTGCGCTTGGCGTGGGCGTGTTCGATGCGGACGCCAAGGTGCACGAACTCTACGACGGTCCGCTAAGCGATGAGATTGAATTTGCCTTTCCAGGAACTGTGCGGGACGGCAAAGTTGATCGCAGCAAATTATCGTCGGCACTTCTGGCGGCACCCGGAAAAATTGCCAAACTAGAAGCGATTGTGCACCCTCGTGTGCGCGCGGCGGAACGCACGTTTCTTCACGATCAGAGCGAGCAGGGCGCCAAAATAGCAGTTCTAGAGATTCCACTGCTCTTCGAATCTGGCGGGGACAAGCTCGTCGATGTTGTCATAGTGGTGAGTGCGCCCGCGGCCATACAGCGCGCGCGAGTTCTGGCCAGACCCGGAATGCAGGCCGAAAAGCTGGAGCGGCTATTGCAACGCCAGATGCCGGACGAAGAAAAGCGCAAACGCGCCGATTTCGTTGTGGACACAAGCGGTGCGGTTGAGACTTGCGACGCTCAAGTTGATGCTATTATGAAGGAACTTTCTCATCGCCGTGGCAACGCTTTTCAGCGTCACTGGCGTTGAGGCGCTTCTTGTATTTACGTTCCTATTTGGAGAGCGCACTTTGCGGGAAATCATCCTGGACACGGAAACGACCGGCCTCGATCCAAAGCGCGGCGACCGCGTCATCGAAATTGGCTGTGTGGAGATTTATAACCGCATCCCGACAGGACGCGAATTCCACTGCTTTATTAATCCAGAACGGGAAGTTCCTGTCGAAGCCGAAAACGTGCACGGGATATCGACCACGTTCCTCAAAGACAAGCCGCTTTTCTCTAAAGTTGTTGCGCCGTTCCTCGCGTTCATCGGATCCGAGACACTCGTCATCCACAACGCGCAGTTCGACATTGGTTTCTTGAATTTTGAGTTGGAACTTGCCGGCAAAACCGCGCTTCAAATGAGCCGCGTGGTCGATACGCTCGCTCTTGCGCGGCGCAAGCATCCGGCAGGCCCCAACAGTCTTGATGCGCTATGCAAACGCTACGGCATCGATATGTCTAAGCGCACGAAGCACGGTGCGCTCATTGACTGTCTTTTGCTGGCTGAAGTTTACGTCGAACTGCTCGGCGAGCGCCAAGCAGGACTTGGACTACAAAGTAAGTCGGCGCCAGCGTCCACTAACAAAAGTGCGCGCACCTTAAAGACGGGCCTATCCCAGCGGCCAACTCCCTTGCCCGCACGCATAGATGCGGCCAGTGTGGCCCGGCATCGCGGGTTTATCGAGGAGCTCGGCGCTAAGGCGGTCTGGCTCAAGTATTGGCCATCGGCGCAGAAATAAACAGAAGTGCGCTTACGAATTGAGCCTTTGACCGGCGCTACCGGCCATTTCCTGTTTGCGTTTGAAATACAGCGCCGCGAAATCGATGGGATCGAGCAGGAGCGGCGGGAAACCCCCTTCGCGCGTAATGTCTGCGATGAGGCGGCGGAGAAACGGGAAAAGAGTCATTGGGCCTGAGATCAAGAGGAAGGGCTCGAGTGCTTGATCTGGAATGCTCTCAATTTTGAATAGGCCTGCATAGTCGGCTTCAAGGACATATATCGTGCCGAGGTTGTTGGTCGCCATTGCCTTGAAGAGAATCGCGCTCTCGTAGACGTTCGCGTCGATCCGCTCGGACTGGACGTTGACTTCGACTTTGATGTTAGGCGGTTCGCTCGGCCCGGTCAGGAGTTTGCGGATGTTAGGATTCTCGAAAGAAAGATCCTTCACGTACTGGCTAAGAACCTTGGCCTGAATCGGAATGATCGAATCGCCATCTGCTTTGCCGGGTTGTCCGTTGTTGCCTTGGGTCATATTTGCCTTGGTGTCCTCGTGGCCGTCGCGCCGTTGGTGCAGGCGGGTCGCTATCATGGGGCGGGACGCGACGCAATTCTAGCGTTCGAAATCCTAGTGTTCGAAATCAAAGTGGCCGTCCGGGTTTTGCCGCTCCGGGGTCGACCGTACGCTCGTCAAGCCGCTCATATTCGCCGTCGATGACGACCGGTCCAGAAGGCGGCTCCGCGGATGGCTGGCCGCTGGACGTACGTTTCTTGAACCGGCCTTCGAAAATCTGCGTACCATCCGGTGAACTGGAACCAATATGCGGTAGAATAAGCCTCGCTACGAGCATGCGGATGGGCGGCAGCAGCAACAATAGACCCAGACTATCCGTCATTAGTCCTGGCAATATCAGCAAAATGCCCGCAGTAACAACGAGGAGGCTGTCGAACATCGGCGCCAGTCCGCTGCGCCCAGTTTCAATTTCCGCAAAGACGCGGCTAAAAACCGATATACCCCTCTGACGGATAACCGCCGTGCCGAGAATAGCCGTCAGAACGACGATCATGAGCACCGGCCAGAAACCAAACCGGCCGCCAGCCTTAATCAACAGGGCGATTTCGACCAGCGGCAGGGCTAGTACGGCCAGAATTAGGGCTAATCTGAGGGGTTGGGGCATAGCTGTCCGCCGGGTTTGGCGACACTCTAGCGGCAGAACCGGGCGTGGCCAATTGCGATATCGAGTTGGCGGCAAGGCAAAGCGTGCTTACATTAGGTTGAGAAAAGAACAGCGGCCCTGTACTGCGGTGTACTGCGGTCGTTCGAGACTAGACGGATGTAACTCGGGATGAATGGCCAGTTGGACCTAATTACCCTCATTTCCCTCATCATCGCTGCGGTTGCGATCATGAAACTGCGCAATGTTCTTGGTACAAGAACCGACGAGGACGATTCACGGATCGAGCGCCTTAGAGCAAGAGATAAAGCGGCCGCAGATCCGAAGAACGCCACTGCCTCGGGCGAAGTCATTACGCTGCCTAGGAGAGAGCGCGACGAGCCGGTCTCTCCGGACGCGGGGGACACCGCTATGAGCGCCGGCGAAACCCACATTCGTGCCTATCCCGTCAGCGATCCCGCGACCACTGAGGGGTTGCTGGCGATCAACGCGTATGATCGCAATTTTGATCCAGACCCCTTTGTGCAAGGTGCAAAGCGGGCCTATGAAATGATTGTTTCGGCTTTTGCCAGCGGTGACCGCAAGGCCTTGAAGGATTTGCTGAGCCGGGAAGTTTTCGACGGATTTACTGCTGCTATTGCGGAGCGTGAAAGCCGTGGCGAGCTAGTCGATCAGCAGTTCGTGGGCATTAAGAAAGCCGACATCGTCGGTGGGGAAGTGCAAAACGGGGCGGCGTCCGTGACGGTGCGGTTCATCAGCGAGCTCATTACCGCAACGCGCGACAAGACCGGCGCTGTTGTCAGTGGCGATTCGCAAAAGATCACCGAAGTCACCGATATCTGGACGTTCAGCCGGGATATTTCGAGCAAGCGGGCGCTGGACAATCCCAACTGGAAATTGGTCGAGACACAACCTCCGAATTAGCGCACAATTAGCGGCAGTGATCTGGTCGCTTGGGTCCGGGGGAAACGGGGCCGAGTTTAAGGGGCCAGCTTTCTAGGGGGACTTGGTTTCTAGGGGGACTTGGGGGGTTGCGGCATTCTGCGACACCGGCATGGGGCGCGACGGGCGCCGCGGCTAGGGCTGCGGCGTGGTGCTGTGTCGTGCTCATGGTGGCTGGGCTTGCATCGGGCGTTGATGCCGGTCAGGTTAAGAACGTCTCTCCGGAAGTGCGCCAACGAGACAACACACTGACTCCTAACCCCTCTCCGAAAATGACAACAAAATCTATTGCGACGACTCCGGTTCCGTTCAGCGAGCTACCTGGGTGGGAAACGGACGATCATCTGGCAGCATTCAAGGCGTTTGCCGCCTCATGCGGGCCTGTTTTGGCCGCAGCAAAATCTGGCAGCAGGACCGGTGCCGCCGGCACGTCTCAAGCACTCGCCGATGTCTGCCAGCTTGCAGTTCTTCAAGCCAAGAACGTAAAGATGACGCGCGCAGCGGCGCGGGCATTCTTCGAAGGGAATTTTCGCCCCGAGCGCGTCGATCAAAGCGATCGCGCCAGGACTTCTGACCGGTTATTACGAGCCGCTCATCAAAGGTGCGCGCACACCCTCAAGCGATTATCAGACACCTATCTATAGGCGTCCGCCCGACCTCGTGAATGTGGTGGCAGAGAGCGAGCGCGGCGCGCAGAGCCACAAGTTCACCCATTTGAGGCAAACGGCCGGCGGCCTTGTCCCGCATTTGACCAGGGCGGAGATCGAGCAAGGTGGTCTAAAGGACCAAAACCTCGAGCTTCTTTACTTCCGCGATCCGGTGGATGTGTACTTCATGCAGGTGCAAGGTTCGGCGCGGATCGAGCTTCCCGGCGGCGAACAGATTCGCATCACCTATGATGGGAAGAACGGCTATCCCTACACATCGATTGGCCGCGAGCTGATCGATAGCGGCACGTTCACGCCAGATAACATGTCGCTTAAATCACTTGCCAATTGGCTGAAAGACGACCGCGCGCGTGCTGCGCCCGTCATGTGGAAGAACCAGTCGTATGTTTTCTTCCGCGAACTCAAAGGCGCCGAAGCCGAAGGGGCTATGGGCGCTTTGAGCATTCCTCTTCAAACAGGGCGCAGTCTCGCTGTCGATACCGGCTATCATGCGCTTGGAACGCCGATATTCGTTTCAGCTCCCGATATTTCGCATGCAGGCAAAACGGAAGGTTTCAACCGTCTCATGGTCGCGCACGACGTCGGCTCGGCAATCAAGGGGCCTGAACGGGGCGACATCTTTTTCGGTTCGGGCGACAAAGCAGGCAAAATTGCCGGCGTAACGAAGCACCCCGGCCGCTTTTATGTATTGCGGGCCCTCGCTGAAAAGGGGGCCACTGAAACCGCAGGTAAGTCGCCGTGAAAAAGCCAGCTGGTAAAGGTGGCCGGCGGCATCTCGACGACGACGAGGCGGCCGATTGGGGCCACACCGCTAAAACCATTGAACCTCTCAAACGGGCCAAAAGCCGGGTGCGGGCGGCAGGTGAGGCGCCAGCTGATGACGTGACGCAGCACCACATAGCGCCCGCAGTGACATCGACGGCACGCGGCCGGGTTAAGCCTGCGGCGATCGCGACTCCCGAGGCAGCGCCAATTGCTCTAACTCGCAAGAAGCCGGTGCCGCCCATTGCCGAATTCGACCGCAAGAACGCCAAGAAGTTGCGCTCAGGCCGCGTTGAGATCGAAGCGCGCCTGGATCTTCACGGCATGAGGCAAGATGAAGCTCATCATGCATTGCGCGCTTTTCTCAATCGGGCTCATGGACGGGGCCTGCGCTGGGTATTGGTCATTACTGGAAAAGGCGGCTTTGGCGGACGTGCGGACGATACGGGTGAAGATGTGATACCCGTGCGCGATCGCGGCGTCCTCAAACGGAACGTCCCACGCTGGCTGGCAGAACCCGATCTTCGCTCTCTTGTTGTCAGCTTCACCGAAGCCGCAGCCGCGCACGGCGGCGAAGGGGCTTTGTATGTGCATCTTCGCAAGAATGTCTAAGTTATTACATCGGGTTACGCGGAACGGTATACAGCCGGAGATGTGGAACCGCCGTCATTTCAAACGACCCTCATTAGGATGTTGTTTAGAATTGGCCGCCAACGTCGAGCGTGGGCTTCCTTACTGATTCGTTGATTGGTGTGCGCGTCGCCCGCTTGAAGTGAAATCTCCCGTGAGACGAACGCTGGCATTGGCTGTCCTGGCAATGGCATTCGCAGGCCTTCTTCAAGGCTGCGCCGTGCGCCCCGAACCATTGTCCGACGACTTGATCAGAGCGCGCGCCGAGATTGACCTTGCCGAAGTAGCGGCGGACCAAGAAACACCAGCGAACGCAATCGGGCTCTATGAGGCCATGGCGCGCGCCATAAAATACAATCTCGACCTCAAGGTCGAGGAGATGCAAACCGCGCTCCGCGTTGCAGAACTCGATCTCACTCATTGGAACATGCTGCCGCAGGCCGTCGCCAACAGCGGTTATGCGGCGCGCAATAACGTGAACGCCTCGAACAGCGTCAATGTCGATACCGGTGTGGAGAGCCTGCAGACTTCGACGTCTCAGGAACAGCGACTTAAAACGGCCGATATCGGTTTCAGCTGGAACGTTCTTGATTTCGGATTGTCGTACGTGCGCGCACATCAGGCGGCCGACAAAAGTTTGATCTCAGCCGAAATGAAGCGAAAGGTCGTCCAGCGCATCGTTGAGGATGTGCGCACCACCTATTGGCGCGCGGTGAGTGCCGAACGCTTGATGCGCAAATTAAACGTGCTCGAGCGCCGGGCTGCCAAGGCATTGACCAATACACGCAAGCTCTACGATAATCGCGAAACATCTCCGATCACCGCGCTGACATACGAGCGCGAACTTGTCGAAGTCAAACGCACCATTCAAGAACTCGAGCGGGACTTGAAGGTTTCGAAAACCCAACTGTCCGCCTTGATGAATATCCCGCCCGACGAGGACTTTTCTATCGTCGTGCCGCCGCGCACGGCCAAGTCGCCGGTACTTGGCATGAACGTGCAAGAAATGGTGACGTTTGCCATGCTCAACCGGCCGGAGTTGCGCGATATCGCCTATCAGCGGCGTATCAATGAGCGTGAAATGGATGTGGCGCTGCTCGAAATGCTGCCCGGCATTCAGCCGAATATGATTTTGAACTACGATAGCAACGAGTTCCTGCTCAATAATAATTGGGCGGGATGGGGCTATAAAGCGAGCTGGAATCTCCTGAAAGTATTCCAGTATCCCCAGAAGCACGAGATCGTTGAATTGCAAGATGAAGTTTTGCGCCAGACGGGAGCTTGCGCTCACCATGGCAATACTGACCCAGGTTCACGTTAGCAACGTGCGCTATTTGCATTTGCGCCGCGAACTCAAAACGGCCGACGAATATCTCGATGTACAACGCCGGTTAATCGGCCAGATGCGCTCGGAAGCGAAAGCAGAACACGTCAGCGAGCAAACTCTGATCCGCGAAGAAATGAATACACTCGTCGCAGAGGTCAAACACGATATCGCGTTCGCAAGCCTCCAGAATGGTTATGCGAACCTCTTCGCATCTATGGGCTTGGATCCTTATTCGGACGTTCTCGATCCGCAGCTGAGTGTGGCTGACCTGACGGCGCAATTGCAGAAACTATGGATCGAGCGGGGAGAGAACCGTGTCAAAGCAACGATCGCAACAGCTGATTAAAGCGCTTTCCGGGGTTCTTTTGAGTTTTGTGCTTGTCGCGGCGCAGGACAGTGCATCGGCTGACCCCGCCGAGGGGTCGAACCCTGTTCGTGGGGTGGTACGTCCGCAAAGTCAGGCAACAATTTCCACGGACTTCCAAGCGCCTGTCGCTGCCACAAAATTCAAGGAAGGCGACCGTTTCCGCAAAGGCGACTTGATCATCGAGTTCGATTGCCGGCGGCACCAGGCAGAATTGGCGGCGGCCGAAGCGCAGACGCTGGAAATGAGGCTCGCACTCGAGAACAATGTGACGCTCGACAAATACAAAGCCGTAGGGAAATCGGACTTGGAAATTTCGCGCGCACGCGTGAAGCGGACCGAAGCAGAGGCGAACGGTCTCCGCGCCCGGCTTGATCAATGCAGGGTGATTGCCCCGTTCGACGGGCGGATCGCTGAACTCGCAATCTTATGAACATGAAATGCCGGCACCAGGCAAACCGTTCCTGAAAATTATCGAAGATCAGAAGCTTGAGATCGAACTCATCGTGCCGTCCGACTGGCTGAAGTGGCTGAAACCGGAAACAGCGTTTTTGTTTACGGTTGATGAAACGCAATCCGCATTTCCCGCGCGCGTGTCGCGCATTGCTGCGGCTGTGGATCCGGTCAGCCAGACCGTCAAGGTCATGGGGTTCTTCGATACCGATGCGGCATCCGCAGGCATCTTGTCCGGCATGAGCGGCGCGGCGCAATTCGATGAGCCGAGGGGCTGACATGGCCGAGCAGGCAAAGCGCGATGCGACAGCCCAGACGAGCTTCCCGCCCACGCAACAGACGCGCGTGACGGCAGGAGCGGCCGCGAGTGGTGATGACAAAACCGCTCTCCTGCAGCTGCTGGCAATCGAAGCCGAGGCCCGCGATGCCAAAAATCAAGACGAGCTTGGCGCGTTGATTGCCAACGAAGGCAGAAAACTTACGCGCGCGCGGCAGATTTTCGTGTTCCGCTATAATAGAACAGACTTCGTTGTCACGGCCGTATCGGGACTTGCCGCAGTCGATCGTACGGTGCCGTTGATCCAATGGGTGGAACGCACCATGGCACGCGTTTCCTCCGAGCTTGGTGCGCAGCAGATGCGCGAGTTCAATATTTCAGCGTTTTCCGAAAAGTCCGATCAATCGGCCAAGACCTACCCCATGCCGGAAGCGCTGTGGGTTCCATTTCTCGATCGCAGCGCGGCCGTCATGGGGGGCATGCTCCTAACGCGCGAGTCGCCATGGATCGATAGGGATAGTCTTATTGCGGAGCGGCTGGCTGGAACCTTCGCTCATGCCTGGCTGAGTTTGAACAATTCTGCGAAAGTCCTATCTTGGCTGAAGCCCGGAAAGCGTGCCGCTGCCATTGCGGCGTCCCTTTTTGCGTTTCTTTCGGTCGTGCCTGTCTCGCTAACGACCTTAGCGCCGGCGGAAGTGGGTCCGGCGTCCCCCTTTATCGTGGCGGCCCCGATCGAGGGCGTCATCGAAGACATTCCGATAGAAACGAATGCAGAGGTAAAGAAAGGCGACGTTCTGCTCCGGTTCACGGACACGATGTTGCGCAACAGGCTTGAAGTGGCGGAACGCGAGGTACTGGTTGCCGAAGCCCGGCTGAAGACGACCACCCAGATGGCTTTTTCAGATGTGCGCGGCAAACACGAACTTGCAATCGTCCGTGCAGAGCTTGGTCTCAAGACCGCCGAACGCGACTATGCCCGCGATCTCCTAGCCAAGACGGTCCTGCGTGCGGAACGGGACGGCGTCGCCGTTTTTGCCGGTAAAAACGATCTCATCGGCCGGCCGGTTGCAGTGGGCGAGAGGCTGCTGGAGATCGCCGATCCGGCTCAGATCGAATTTCGCATTGACGTTCCTGTGGCCGACGCAATCATTTTGCGCGAAGGGGCGCGGGTAAAAGTTTTCTTGGATTCAGATCCCTTGCGCAGTTCGGAAGCAACAGTCGTGCGATCCGACTATCTGGCACGCGTCAACGACGGGGTGCAGCTTAGTTTTCGCGTTGTTGCTAGGCTCGACGGAGCCCAAGGGACGATCCCGAGGCTTGGCGCGCGCGGCACGGCTCAAATCTATGGCGATAAGGTAGCGCTGCTTTTTTATCTATTGCGGCGGCCATTCTCGACGATCCGGCAGTGGACCGGGCTATGACATCTCCGGAAGCAGAATCGAGAAAAGTGCTGCTTCCTGCCCTGAGGGAAGAGCTCAAGCTTATTCCAGGGCGCAAGAATGCGGCTGGCGAACAAGATTGGCGCATCTACGATCCGCTGCAACACAGATACATCGAGGTCGATAGTGTAACTGTTGCGATGCTTGCGCTGTGGCGTAGCGTCAAGGACGCGGAAGCGCTGCGTGCCGAATTGGAAGCGACCCGCAATATATCGGTATCGGCCGAGTCGATCAACGAACTCATCCAATTTGCCCACGCCAACTACCTTACCGTCGATCCGGTGCGCGGCGAGTGGAAGTCATTGGCCGGCAAGGGACGTCACGCGCATCAAAGCTGGGCAAAATGGCTGCTGCACAACTATCTCTATTTCCGTGTACCGCTGGCAAAGCCCCAGGATTTTCTGGTCGCGACCCTCCCAGCGGTTGCCCTGCTGTTTCATCGGTGGGTTCATGCCGCACTCGCAGGCCTCGGGTTAACCGGGCTCTATCTCGTGTCGCGGCAATGGGATCAGTTCGTTAACACGTTCCAGCATTTTTTCACGGTGTCCGGCGCGATGTGGTTTGCGCTCATCCTGTTTCTCGTAAAAGGGCTGCATGAGCTGGGGCACGCCTACACGGCCGTACGGCTCGGCTGCCAAGTGCCCGCCATGGGTGTCGCCTTTATGCTTTTGACGCCCATGCTTTATACCGACGTCACTGACGCTTGGCGGCTGACGTCGCGCAGGAAGCGGATGATGATCGATTTCGCGGGTATTGCGGTCGAGCTTATGATTGCCTGTGTGGCCACGTTTTCATGGTCGTTCCTGCCTGAGGGGAAATTGAAGAGCCTGGCCTTTCTGCTCGCGACGAGCAGCTTGCTCATGAGCCTCGTCGTCAATCTCAGCCCGTTTATGCGATTTGACGGCTATTTTATCCTCGCGGACCTGGTCGGAATTCCAAACCTGCAGCCAAGAGCCTTCGCTGTGGCGCGCTGGCGCCTCAGGGAGATGCTATTCGCGCTCAACGCGCCATCTCCAGAGGATATGCCGCCGTCCAAATTGCTCGCCCTCTCGGTCTATGCCTGGGCAACGTGGTGCTATCGCTTCATTCTGTACATGGGGATTGCGGCCCTGGTTTACGCTTATTTCTTCAAAGCCCTTGGTGTCATTCTCTTCGCAATCGAGGTTGCGGTATTTCTTATCAATCCGGTCATTTCAGAAATAAGGGAGTGGGCAAAGATGAAGCCGGCAATATTCGCGTCGAAGCGCTTCCTTGTGACGGCTGGATTCGCAACTGCTGCGCTCCTTGCGGCTGTCGTACCCTGGTCGACACGGGTCGAGATACCGGTCATCGTGGAGCCGTACGAAATGGCCAGGGTTTACCCGCCGCGGCCCGCACGGATTTCAGAAATTCATGCGCAACGTGGCGTCGCTGTTGCGGCTGGTGCACCGCTGATTTCCTTGAGATCCGACGACCTTGAGCATGATATCCGTATTGTTCGTACTGAAATGGCTCGGGTTAAAGCCAAGCTTGCGCGGCTTACTGCAGACGACGCCGACCGCGAAAACAATGCCGTTTCCCAGCGGGAATTGGCGGCTCTGACGGCCAAGTATCGAGGTCTCTTGAAGGAACAAGCCGAACTCGTGATTAAGGCACCCATTGGCGGACTTGTTGTCGAGTTCAATGCAGACCTGCATCCCGGCCGGACAATATCGCAGAAAGAAATGATTGCACTTATTGGCGGCGAGCGCGGAATTGCGGCTCGCGGATATGTCGCCGAAAAAGACCTATGGCGGCTGGAAATTGGCGATAAGGGCTGGCTCGTACCAGAAAACGGAATGCGCCCGTCTCTGCACATTAGTCTCCAGGACGTTTCACTCGCCGGCGCGCGTCAGATAGAAATAGCCGATCTTGCGTCGGTCAATGGCGGAAAAATTGCCGTACAGCCCGACGGCAAACGCCAGCTGGTTCCAGTGGCCGCGCACTATGCCGTGACGCTGGCCATCGACGATGCAAATATCGCTCCCGACGTCCGATTTCGCGGTGTCGCACAGATAAAGGGTAAGGCTGAAAGTTTTGCCGCACAAGTTTGGCGGGAAGTGGCCCGTGTTCTTATTCGTGAAAGCGGTGCGTAATGGTGCTGCGTTGAGACTCAAATACGCACATTCAATTTATATATGAAATATGAACGGCTAAGTTCTAAATCAATTATTCATCTGATTTAATTCTTCACTCAAATCCGCGAGAAATGCCGAATTGAGCCGTTTATTCGTTTTGCGTTCATAGTTTTATAAGGTTACTCCCGCAACTTATCGGAGTTGGGTGCCGTATTGCGCCCAAAAATTCTGTTGCGCATCATTGCGTAGTTGTGTGGGTGTCGTTGTGAACAAGTACTTGTCCCGGTCGAAATCGGGTGGCCTCAAAGGTCCCAGTGGCAATGGACCTGGCGGAACGGGCGATGATTTCGCTGAGCCGCACACAAAGTTGCGGCAGCTGAAGCCTTCATATCGCATGCTGGAGCAGCGCATCGCATTCGATGCCGCGGCAGTGGCAACCGTTGCCGCCGTCACGGCCGAAGACCAGTCGGACCAATCAGGCGCGCTGACAACTGATCACGGAGCAGCTTCGCCGGCAACGGCGCACACTAACGATCTTGTCGATGCGATTACCGACGCTCCAGTTGACGTTGGTGCCGGAACCGCTCCGCAAACGGCGATTGTATTCATCGATAGCTCTGTCGAGAACGCAAGTGCTTTGCTTTCGGGCGTTGAGCCGTCGGCCGAGATATATGTCATTGACTCCACGCGCGGCGGCTTAGAGCAGATAGCTTCGGTTTTGGCTGGGCGAACCGATATTGGCGCGATTTATATTATTTCTCACGGCGATGCCGGGCGGCTCTTTCTCGGTAACGAGATGCTGACGTCGGACAATATCTCCATGCAGGCGGACAAACTGGCGGCGATCGGGTCGTCTCTATCGGCTGAAGGCGATATCCTGATCTACGGCTGCGCAGTCGGCGCCGGCGCCAAAGGTTTCGAATTCGTCAGAGACTTTTCATCGTTGACCGGTGCCGATATCGCGGCATCGACCGATGATACGGGTGCCGCGGAACTCGGCGGCGACTGGGACCTCGAAGTCCAGCATGGTGCCGTAGAAGCGCGGATTATCGCCGCTCACACGTGGGACGGATTGCTCGCGCCGATATCGATTACGAATGTCACTGGTACGGCCAGCGTTGCCGGCACGGCGCTTGCGAACAACATTGCCGGCACCGGCATTACGGTCACCGCCGCGACCTTCACGGGCGACAACACGCAAGCCGGCACCTTCACAAGTGCAACCGGCTATTCGCCGGAGTGGCTAGGGTTTTCGAGCGGCATACTCTTATCAACTGGAAATACGGGCCAGGTGTTGGGTCCAAACACGGCAGGTGGCTCGTCTGTCGATGCGCCAGGAGGGTATACGGACGCAGATCTAGGGACATTGGCCGGCGGGACGTCGCTGGACGCAGCCACTGTCACGATCTCGTTTATCCCGACCACTGATCGCATCACGTTGAAATTTACTTTCGGCTCTGAAGAGTACAACGAATACGTCTACAGCGCTTATAATGATGCCCTCGGTGTCTTCGTCAACGGTGTGCAAGCCGCGGTCCTGCCTAACGGCGATACAATCACGATCAATTCGGTAAACCAAGCGGCGGCGTTCAATCCTGGAAGCGGCAACCTGAACAATGATCCCAATCCGACAAACGGAATATGGGATTCTGCGAACCCATCGCTTTATATCAGCAATCCGAACAGCGCGACCGGCGGGCCGTACAATACCGGCATGGATGGCTTCACGGTTACAATATCAGTTGTCGCGACGGTCAATCCCGGTGTCGTGAACACAATCAAGATTGGCATCACGGATATCCAAGATTCGCAATTCAGATTCGTTTCTTTTCATAAGCGAAGACAGTTTTCAGGCCGAGACAATAGCGAACACCGACATTGTAACGACGCCGCTCAATACCTCTGTGGTCATCGATGCACTCGCGAATGATACCGATCTGCAGGGGAATTCCTTCACCATCACGCACGTGACCGATAAACAGATTATAGCGGGTGGGTCGGCCGTTACGTTGGCTTCCGGGGGGTCTGTCACTCTCGGTACCGATGGAAAGCTGACGTATACGCCGGCGAATAACTCCGGTGTAACGGACGTGTTCACGTATACGGTATCCGATGGAACCGGAATGACGGCCGTTGGCTTTATCAACGTCGACATTACGGCCCCGCTTTTTCTCGACCTGAACGACAACGGAACGACGAGTTCGCGCGATCATTCCGCAAGTTTTGCTGAGGGTGGCGCCGCAGTCTCCGTCGCGAGCACCACAGCCAGCGTCTTTCAGACCGTTACCCCGGCCGATACGGCGTATGGCAGCCTGAACATTGCGCTCGGCGGCTTTGTCGATACCGGGAGCGAAATCGTCAATATCGGCGGTACGCCGTTTGCGTTTGGAACAGCTCAGACGTCGAACATTTCTGTAAGCGGCGTGGCCCTGGTCGTTGCCTACAACGGATCAAATGCGTTTTCGGTGACCCGGATGGGAGGGACCGACATCCCGGATCAGACGATTGAGTTTTTGATCCGCGGAATTACCTATCAGGATACCGGTTTGGCGGTTACGGCCGGTGCCCGTACATTGAACTTCACGGTCATCGATGGGCCCACAGCGAGTAACACGGCGGTATCGACGATCACCGTGACGTCGGTGAACGTAGTTCCCACGCTCGACCTCAACGGCAACGATACGGGAAGCACGACGAATGTCCGCGACCAGTTCGATACCACAGCGTATTCGAACAATAACGGCTCGGCGAATTGGTCGACCAATTGGACTGAAAACGCCGAAACAACGGATGCCGCCGCGGGCGACATTCGAATTGTTTCCGACACGGGCGTAACACCAAATCGCAGCGTCTTGCGCTTCAACGATACCGATAACGTCACGCAGTCGATACAGCGTTCGGCGAATCTTTCGGGTGCCTTGTCGGCGGTGCTCTCGATGGACTATCGCCGCGTTCAATTGGACGATAGCGCCAACGACTATGTTGCGATCGAAGTTTCGACAAACGGCACTACGTTCACCGAAGTTGGCCGCATCACAGGACCCACAAACGATGCCGCCTATCAGACGTTCAGCGTAGACATTTCCGCTTACATTTCAGCGACGACTGTCGTGCGTCTCGTTTCGCCGGGTTCTCTCGGTGGCGGCGGTTCGGACGTCGTCTACATAGACAACGTCAACATTGTCACGACGTTGCCAACTCCGACAGGCTATTCCACGAGTTACCAAATCGGTGAGCCGGCGGCCGCGATTGCAGCAACTGTGGGCGTTGGCGCCGTGGTTACGGATCCCGATGCAAATGTCAATCAAGCGGTCATCACGCTTACCAATCCGCAGACCGGCGATGCGCTGTCGGTTTTATCGTCGCTTCCGCCCGGCATTACAGCCGCGATCAGCGGCGGCGGTACAATCGTTACGCTGTCCGGTCTATCGACATCGTCGAACTATGAAACGGCAATCCAGTCGATAGGATTCGCCAACAATAACCAATCCGCTAGTTTGGCGGCGCGCTCGATAACGGTCCGGCTCACCGACGCGACCAGTCTCTCGAGCAATACGGCAACTACGACGATATCGATGGTTGCCAACACGGCACCAACCCTCGACCTCGACGGATCAGCCGCCGGGAGTAACTTCTCTGCTTCCTATACGGAAAATGGTGCCGCCGCTGCAATTGCCGACACAGATGCGGCGATTGTGGATGCGGATGATACGAATATGGAGTCGGGCTCCATTGTTCTCACCAATAAGCAAACCGGCGATCAATTCCTGATTGGCGGTACGCCCGTCGCCAACGGGGCCACGGGGACAATCAATGGCATCGCCTACACGGTAACGGAAACGGCCGGTCAGATCACGATTGCGCTTTCTGGTCCTGCGACTAAAGCAGTTTACGCTTCAACTTTGGCGCAGATTGCATTCGCAAACACGACGGACAATCCGGATACAACCGCCCGGTCGGTCAGCGTTACGGTGAACGATGGTGCCGCGAACACAAATACCTCCGTCACGACGATTACAGTAACTGCAGTGAACGACGCGCCGGTATTGGATCTTGATGGGTCTGCTGCGGGCACCGGTTATGCTGTGACGTATACCGAGAACGGGACGTCGGTCGCGATAGCGGACGCCGATATCGCGATTACGGACGTCGATAACGCGACGCTCACGGGCGCGACGATCACGCTGACGAACGCGCAAACGGGCGACGTTCTGGCGGCGGGATCGATGCCGGCCGGGATCACGGCGTCGGTCGTTGGCAACGTGGTGACGCTTAGTCGGTTCGGCGACTCGGTTGGCCGATTACCAGACCGCGATCAGGGCGGTGACCTTCGCCTCGACGTCCGAGAACCCCAACACGACGGTGCGCTCGATCACGGTTCAAGTGACGGACGGGACGACGCCATCGGCCACGGCGACGACATCGATTGCCATCAACCTGGCCCCCGATCCGGTCAACGATACGGCGTCCACCAACGAAGATGCCTCTGTCTCGGGTAACGTTCTGACGAACGATGCCGACTTGGGCACGACGCCGATTACCTCGGTGACGGTGACCACGGGCCCGGCGAACGGCTCTCTGACGGCGTTCAACACCACGACCGGCGCGTTCACGTATCAGCCGAACCTGAACTTCAACGGCACCGATACCTTTACCTACACCGTCACCGACGCCAACGGCGATACCAAGAGCGCGACCGTGACGATCACCGTCACCGCCGTCAACGATGCGCCGGTTGTGGCTGTTGTCATTCCCGATCAAAGCGTCAACGAAGAGACGGCGTGGAGCTATGTGGTTCCGCTGGCGACGTTCACGGACGTCGATAATGCCTCGCTCACCTATTCTGCAACGCAGTCGTCTGGTGCGGCGCTGCCGGCCTGGCTGACGTTCAATGCAGCGACGCGGACGTTCTCCGGCACCCCGCCTGTGGACTTCACCGGCACGGTCAACCTGCGCGTGACAGCGTCCGACGGCGCGCTCTCGGTGTTCGACGACTTCGTTCTGACGGTGAACCCAGTCAACGACGCGCCGGTATTGGATCTTGATGGGTCTGCTGCGGGCACCGGTTATGCTGTGACGTATACCGAGAACGGGACGTCGGTCGCGATAGCGGACGCCGATATCGCGATTACGGACGTCGATAACGCGACGCTCACGGGCGCGACGATCACGCTGACGAACGCGCAAACGGGCGACGTTCTGGCGGCGGGATCGATGCCGGCCGGGATCACGGCGTCGGTCGTTGGCAACGTGGTGACGCTTGTGGTTCGGCCTCGGTTGCCGATTACCAGACCGCGATCAGGGCGGTGACCTTCGCCTCGACGTCCGAGAACCCCAACACGACGGTGCGCTCGATCACGGTTCAAGTGACGGACGGGACGACGCCATCGGCCACGGCGACGACATCGATTGCCATCAACCTGGCCCCCGATCCGGTCAACGATACGGCGTCCACCAACGAAGATGCCTCTGTCTCGGGTAACGTTCTGACGAACGATGCCGACTTGGGCACGACGCCGATTACCTCGGTGACGGTGACCACGGGCCCGGCGAACGGCTCTCTGACGGCGTTCAACACCACGACCGGCGCGTTTACGTATCAGCCGAACCTGAACTTCAACGGCACCGATACCTTTACCTACACCGTCACCGACGCCAACGGCGATACCAAGAGCGCGACCGTGACGATCACCGTCACCGCCGTCAACGATGCGCCGGTTGTGGCTGTTGTCATTCCCGATCAAAGCGTCAACGAAGAGACGGCGTGGAGCTATGTGGTTCCGCTGGCGACGTTCACGGACGTCGATAATGCCTCGCTCACCTATTCTGCAACGCAGTCGTCTGGTGCGGCGCTGCCGGCCTGGCTGACGTTCAATGCAGCGACGCGGACGTTCTCCGGCACCCCGCCTGTGGACTTCACCGGCACGGTCAACCTGCGCGTGACAGCGTCCGACGGCGCGCTCTCGGTGTTCGACGACTTCGTTCTGACGGTGAACCCAGTCAACGACGCGCCGGTATTGGATCTTGATGGGTCTGCTGCGGGCACCGGTTATGCTGTGACGTATACCGAGAACGGGACGTCGGTCGCGATAGCGGACGCCGATATCGCGATTACGGACGTCGATAACGCGACGCTCACGGGCGCGACGATCACGCTGACGAACGCCCAAACGGGCGACGTTCTGGCGGCGGGATCGATGCCGGCCGGGATCACGGCGTCGGTCGTTGGCAACGTGGTGACGCTTAGTGGTTCGGCCTCGGTTGCCGATTACCAGACCGCGATCAGGGCGGTGACCTTCGCCTCGACGTCCGAGAACCCCAACACGACGGTGCGCTCGATCACGGTTCAAGTGACGGACGGGACGACGCCATCGGCCACGGCGACGACATCGATTGCCATCAACCTGGCCCCCGATCCGGTCAACGATACGGCGTCCACCAACGAAGATGCCTCTGTCTCGGGTAACGTTCTGACGAACGATGCCGACTTGGGCACGACGCCGATTACCTCGGTGACGGTGACCACGGGCCCGGCGAACGGCTCTCTGACGGCGTTCAACACCACGACCGGCGCGTTTACGTATCAGCCGAACCTGAACTTCAACGGCACCGATACCTTTACCTACACCGTCACCGACGCCAACGGCGATACCAAGAGCGCGACCGTGACGATCACCGTCACCGCCGTCAACGATGCGCCGGTTGTGGCTGTTGTCATTCCCGATCAAAGCGTCAACGAAGAGACGGCGTGGAGCTATGTGGTTCCGCTGGCGACGTTCACGGACGTCGATAATGCCTCGCTCACCTATTCTGCAACGCAGTCGTCTGGTGCGGCGCTGCCGGCCTGGCTGACGTTCAATGCAGCGACGCGGACGTTCTCCGGCACCCCGCCTGTGGACTTCACCGGCACGGTCAACCTGCGCGTGACAGCGTCCGACGGCGCGCTCTCGGTGTTCGACGACTTCGTTCTGACGGTGAACCCAGTCAACGACGCGCCGGTATTGGATCTTGATGGGTCTGCTGCGGGCACCGGTTATGCTGTGACGTATACCGAGAACGGGACGTCGGTCGCGATAGCGGACGCCGATATCGCGATTACGGACGTCGATAACGCGACGCTCACGGGCGCGACGATCACGCTGACGAACGCCCAAACGGGCGACGTTCTGGCGGCGGGATCGATGCCGGCCGGGATCACGGCGTCGGTCGTTGGCAACGTGGTGACGCTTAGTGGTTCGGCCTCGGTTGCCGATTACCAGACCGCGATCAGGGCGGTGACCTTCGCCTCGACGTCCGAGAACCCCAACACGACGGTGCGCTCGATCACGGTTCAAGTGACGGACGGGACGACGCCATCGGCCACGGCGACGACATCGATTGCCATCAACCTGGCCCCCGATCCGGTCAACGATACGGCGTCCACCAACGAAGATGCCTCTGTCTCGGGTAACGTTCTGACGAACGATGCCGACTTGGGCACGACGCCGATTACCTCGGTGACGGTGACCACGGGCCCGGCGAACGGCTCTCTGACGGCGTTCAACACCACGACCGGCGCGTTTACGTATCAGCCGAACCTGAACTTCAACGGCACCGATACCTTTACCTACACCGTCACCGACGCCAACGGCGATACCAAGAGCGCGACCGTGACGATCACCGTCACCGCCGTCAACGACGCGCCGGTTGTGGCTGTGCCTTTGTCTGACATCACGCGCAATGACGGGGACGTGGTTTCGATCAATGCGGCCGCAGCGTTTGCCGACGTTGATGGCCCGGGTGCCACGTATTCTGTCACGGGTCTGCCCGTTGGTCTTTCGATCAACACGGCGACCGGCGTGATCTCGGGCACAATCGATAATTCTGCGTCGCTGACGGACCCGTTCACGATTGTTGTGACGCGGATCGATGGCGCGGGCGGATCTGTGTCGGATACGTTCGTGCTGACAGTGACCAACCCGGCGCCTGTTGCAGCTGACGATACGAACGGCGGCGGCGATCACACGGTGCTCTCCGGCAACGTGCTCTTGGGCACCATCTCGTCGGGCACGGGCGTTGGCGGCGCGGACACGGATCCCGACGGCGACACGCTTGTCATTACGCTCGTGCAAAGCGGCGCCAGCACGGTTGCGGCGGGCGCGCCCTTGAGCTTGACCTACGGCTCGATCACGGTGGCGGCTAACGGCAGCTATACCTTTACCCCCAACGCACTGGCCAACGGTCTGGCCAACGGCGTCTCTGTGACGGAGACCATCACGTACACGGTTTCTGACGGCGAAGGCGGCACGGATACCGCCATCCTGACCTTGACCATTACGGGCGGCAACGACGCCCCGAACTCGACCGTGATCTCGAACCAGACGGGCGTGGATGCGGCAACGGTGTCGTTCAACGTGGCTGGCAACTTCTCCGATCCCGACGCCGGCGATACGCTGACGTTCTCGGCAACGGGTCTTCCCCCCGGCTTGTCGATCTCGGCCGCCGGCCTCATCACCGGCACAATCGATCCTTCGGCCTCTGTCACCGGTCCCTTCAGTGTGACGGTGACGGCAACCGACGCGCTTGGTCTCACCACCTCGCGCACGTTCTCATGGACCATCACCAACCCGGCGCCCATCGCGCGTAACGATGCGTTTGCGATCACCGAGAATGCCGTCTCAACCGGCAACGTGTTCGCCAACAACGGCAATGGTCTCGATAGCGATCCGGATGGCGATACGCTTTCCGTCTCCGCCGTCAACGGTTCGGCCTTGAACGTCGGCGCCGGTGTCACCGGCTCCAACGGCGGTACCTTCACGGTTCAGAGCGACGGCACCTATAGCTTCAACCCCGGCACGGCCTTCGACAACCTCGCCACCGGCGCAACCCGCACCACGACCGCCACGTATACCCTCTCCGACGGCGAAGGCGGCACCGCCACCGCCACCATCACCGTGACCGTCACCGGCACCAACGACGCCCCCGTGGCAGCGAACGACAGCTTCACGGTTGCCGAAGACGGCAGCGTCACCATCAACGTGCGCGCCAACGACACAGACGTTGACGTGGGCAACACGCTCAGCGTCACCCATGTCGATGGTTCGCCGATCTCGCTCGGCAACCCCGTGACAGTGACGAACGGCACGGTCGCGTTGACCGCGACCGGCACCCTCGTCTTTACCCCCGCCCCCAACTACAACGGTCCCGCAGCCTTCGATTACACCATCTCGGACGGCCAAGGCGGCACGGCCACCGCCACCGTCTCCGGCACCGTCACACCCGTCAACGATGCTCCCGTCGCTGTCGCAGATATGGTCTCGGGCAACGAAGATACCGCCATCACCGGCGATGTGACGCCCGGCACGGTTGGCCAGGACAGCGATCTCGACGGCGATACGTTGACTGTTGTCGACGGCGACGGCAATGCTTTGAACGGCTTGTCGCCGGTGGTGGCGCCGCTGCACGGCACCCTGGTGCTCAATGGCGATGGCACGTTCACCTATACGCCTGACGCCAACTACAACGGCAGCCGACAGCTTTACCTACCAGATCAGCGACGGCAATGGCGGGTTCGACACAGCCGTCGTCTCGCTCACCATCAACGCCGTCAACGATGCTCCCGTTGCCAACAACGACACATTCACCGTTGCCGAAGACGCCAGCGTCACCATCAACGTGCGCGCCAACGATACGGACGTTGACGGCAACACGCTCACCATCACTCATGTCGATGGCAGCTTGATCTCGCTCGGCAACCCCGTGACAGTGACGAACGGCACGGTCGCGTTGACGGCGACCGGCAGCCTCGTCTTTACGCCTAACCCTAACTACAACGGGCCCGCGTCCTTCGATTACACCGTCTCGGATGGCACCGTCTCGGCAACGGCGACGGTCTCGGGCACCGTCACCGCCGTCAACGACGCGCCGGTTGTGGCTGTGCCTTTGTCTGACATCACGCGCAACGACGGGGATGTGGTTTCGATCAATGCGGCCGCAGCGTTTGCCGACGTTGATGGCCCGGGTGCCACGTATTCTGTCACGGGTCTGCCCGTTGGTCTTTCGATCAACACGGCGACCGGCGTGATCTCGGGCACAATCGATAATTCTGCGTCGCTGACGGACCCGTTCACGATTGTTGTGACGCGGATCGATGGCGCGGGCGGATCTGTGTCGGATACGTTCGTGCTGACAGTGACCAACCCGGCGCCTGTTGCAGCTGACGATACGAACGGCGGCGGCGATCACACGGTGCTCTCCGGCAACGTGCTCTTGGGCACCATCTCGTCGGGCACGGGCGCTGGCGGCGCGGACACGGATCCCGACGGCGACACGCTTGTCATTACGCTCGTGCAAAGCGGCGCCAGCACGGTTGCGGCGGGCGCGCCCTTGAGCTTGACCTACGGCTCGATCACGGTGGCGGCTAACGGCAGCTATACCTTTACCCCCAACGCACTGGCCAACGGTCTGGCCAACGGCGTCTCTGTGACGGAGACCATCACGTACACGGTTTCTGACGGCGAAGGCGGCACGGATACCGCCATCCTGACCTTGACCATTACGGGCGGCAACGATGCCCCCAACTCGACCGCGATCTCGAACCAGACGGGCGTGGACGCGGCAACGGTGTCGTTCAACGTGGCTGGCAACTTCTCCGATCCCGACGCCGGCGATACGCTGACGTTCTCGGCAACGGGTCTTCCCCCCGGCTTGTCGATCTCGGCCGCCGGCCTCATCACCGGCACAATCGATCCTTCGGCCTCTGTCACCGGTCCCTTCAGTGTGACGGTGACGGCAACCGACGCGCTTGGTCTCACCACCTCGCGCACGTTCTCATGGACCATCACCAACCCGGCGCCCATCGCGCGTAACGATGCGTTTGCCATCACCGAGAATGCCGTCTCAACCGGCAACGTGTTCGCCAACAACGGCAATGGTCTCGATAGCGATCCGGATGGCGATACGCTTTCCGTCTCCGCCGTCAACGGTTCGGCCTTGAACGTCGGCGCCGGTGTCACCGGCTCCAACGGCGGTACCTTCACGGTTCAGAGCGACGGCACCTATAGCTTCAACCCCGGCACGGCCTTCGACAACCTCGCCACCGGCGCAACCCGCACCACGACCGCCACGTATACCCTCTCCGACGGCGAAGGCGGCACCGCCACCGCCACCATCACCGTGACCGTCACCGGCACCAACGACGCCCCCGTGGCAGCGAACGACAGCATTCACGGTTGCCGAAGACGGCAGCGTCACCATCAACGTGCGCGCCAACGACACAGACGTTGACGTGGGCAACACGCTCAGCGTCACCCATGTCGATGGTTCGCCGATCTCGCTCGGCAACCCCGTGACAGTGACGAACGGCACGGTCGCGTTGACCGCGACCGGCACCCTCGTCTTTACCCCCGCCCCCAACTACAACGGTCCCGCAGTCCTTCGATTACACCATCTCGGACGGCCAAGGCGGCACGGCCACCGCCACCGTCTCCGGCACCGTCACACCCGTCAACGATGCTCCCGTCGCTGTCGCAGATATGGTCTCGGGCAACGAAGATACCGCCATCACCGGCGATGTGACGCCCGGCACGGTTGGCCAGGACAGCGATCTCGACGGCGATACGTTGACTGTTGTCGACGGCGACGGCAATGCTTTGAACGGCTTGTCGCCGGTGGTGGCGCCGCTGCACGGCACCCTGGTGCTCAATGGCGATGGCACGTTCACCTATACGCCTGACGCCAACTACAACGGCAGCCGACAGCTTTACCTACCAGATCAGCGACGGCAATGGCGGGTTCGACACAGCCGTCGTCTCGCTCACCATCAACGCCGTCAACGACGCGCCGGTTGCCAACAACGACACATTCACCGTTGCCGAAGACGCCAGCGTCACCATCAACGTGCGCGCCAACGATACGGACGTTGACGGCAACACGCTCACCATCACTCATGTCGATGGCAGCTTGATCTCGCTCGGCAACCCCGTGACAGTGACGAACGGCACGGTCGCGTTGACGGCGACCGGCAGCCTCGTCTTTACGCCTAACCCTAACTACAACGGGCCCGCGTCCTTCGATTACACCGTCTCGGATGGCACCGTCTCGGCAACGGCGACGGTCTCGGGCACCGTCACCGCCGTCAACGACGCGCCGGTTGTTGCTGTCGCCTTTGTCTGACATCACGCGCAACGACGGGGATGTGGTTTCGATCAATGCGGCCGCAGCGTTTGCCGACGTTGATGGCCCGGGTGCCACGTATTCTGTCACGGGTCTGCCCGTTGGTCTTTCGATCAACACGGCGACCGGCGTGATCTCGGGCACAATCGATAATTCTGCGTCGCTGACGGACCCGTTCACGATTGTTGTCACGCGGATCGATGGCGCGGGCGGATCTGTGTCGGATACGTTCGTGCTGACAGTGACCAACCCGGCGCCTGTTGCAGCTGACGATACGAACGGCGGCGGCGATCACACGGTGCTCTCCGGCAACGTGCTCTTGGGCACCATCTCGTCGGGCACGGGCGTTGGCGGCGCGGACACGGATCCCGACGGCGACACGCTTGTCATTACGCTCGTGCAAAGCGGCGCCAGCACGGTTGCGGCGGGCGCGCCCTTGAGCTTGACCTACGGCTCGATCACGGTGGCGGCTAACGGCAGCTATACCTTTACCCCCAACGCACTGGCCAACGGTCTGGCCAACGGCGTCTCTGTGACGGAGACCATCACGTACACGGTTTCTGACGGCGAAGGCGGCACGGATACCGCCATCCTGACCTTGACCATTACGGGCGGCAACGATGCCCCCAACTCGACCGCGATCTCGAACCAGACGGGCGTGGACGCGGCAACGGTGTCGTTCAACGTGGCTGGCAACTTCTCCGATCCCGACGCCGGCGATACGCTGACGTTCTCGGCAACGGGTCTTCCCCCCGGCTTGTCGATCTCGGCCGCCGGCCTCATCACCGGCACAATCGATCCTTCGGCCTCTGTCACCGGTCCCTTCAGTGTGACGGTGACGGCAACCGACGCGCTTGGTCTCACCACCTCGCGCACGTTCTCATGGACCATCACCAACCCGGCGCCCATCGCGCGTAACGATGCGTTTGCCACCACCGAGAATGCCGTCTCAACCGGCAACGTGTTCGCCAACAACGGCAATGGTCTCGATAGCGATCCGGATGGCGATACGCTTTCCGTCTCCGCCGTCAACGGTTCGGCCTTGAACGTCGGCGCCGGTGTCACCGGCTCCAACGGCGGTACCTTCACGGTTCAGAGCGACGGCACCTATAGCTTCAACCCCGGCACGGCCTTCGACAACCTCGCCACCGGCGCAACCCGCACCACGACCGCCACGTATACCCTCTCCGACGGCGAAGGCGGCACCGCCACCGCCACCATCACCGTGACCGTCACCGGCACCAACGACGCCCCCGTGGCAGCGAACGACAGCTTCACGGTTGCCGAAGACGGCAGCGTCACCATCAACGTGCGCGCCAACGACACAGACGTTGACGTGGGCAACACGCTCAGCGTCACCCATGTCGATGGTTCGCCGATCTCGCTCGGCAACCCCGTGACAGTGACGAACGGCACGGTCGCGTTGACCGCCACCGGCACCCTCGTCTTTACCCCCGCCCCCAACTACAACGGTCCCGCAGCCTTCGATTACACCATCTCGGACGGCCAAGGCGGCACGGCCACCGCCACCGTCTCCGGCACCGTCACACCCGTCAACGATGCTCCCGTCGCTGTTAACGATACAAATGCCGGTACTGAAAATCTAAACCTGACTGGTAATGTCATTGACGGCACAATTACAACCGGAACCGGTGTGGGCGGAGCTGACAGTGATTTGGAAGCCAACGCGCTGTCTGTCGCGTCATTCCAAAGCGGTGCGACCGTCAGGCCGGCCGGCGGCACAATGGCTCTGACATATGGAGCGTTGACGATTGCTTCGGATGGTTCTTACACGTTTGTGCCAAACTCCGCCGCGAATGCGTTGCCGGCAGGAGCAATACGCACGCACATCATCACTTATACGTTGAGTGATGGTGGCGCGACTGACACGGCAACTTTGACGCTGACGATCACGGGAACAAACGATGCCGCTGCCATTAGCGGAGCGCTCTCAGGTTCGTTCACCGAAGATGTTGATCCCGATACAGATGGTCTGCTTGAGACTACGGGAACGCTTGTCGCCACTGATCCGGATACGGGTAAATCGAATTTCCAGGCCGGTAGCCAAACTGGAACGTATGGAACATTCACTCTAGCGGCCAATGGGGTTTGGACTTACGCCGCAGCAAACAATTCGCCAGTTATTCAGGCCCTCGGACTTGGCGATACGCTGACCGAAACGTTCACGGTCCTCTCGGCCGACGGGACCGCGCAAGTTGTTTCCATAACGATCAACGGCGCCAACGACGCGCCAGCAGCCGTGGATGATGTGTTCTCGACGCTTGAGGATACACCCGTGTCGGGCGATCTGACACCGGCAACACTCGGCCAGGACAGCGATCTCGACGGCGATACGTTGACTGTTATCGACGGCGACGGCAATGGCGCCAACGGCTTGTCGCCGGTGGTGGCGCCGCTGCACGGCACGCTCGTGCTCAATAGCGATGGCACGTTCACGTATACGCCTGACCGCCAACTACAACGGCAGCGATAGCTTCACGTACCGTATCAGCGACGGCAATGGCGGGTTCGACACAGCCGTTGTCACGCTGACGGTTCTCCCGGTCAACGACGCGCCGGTTGCCGTCAACGATGCGGTTTCCGGTACCGATAGCTCGCCAGTGTCCGGGAACGTCATTGCGGGAACAATTGCGGCAGGAACAGGTACCGGCGGTGCGGATAGCGATCCCGACGGGAACGCATTGACAGTGACGTCGGTCACCGATGGCGCATCGACGGCGGCTTCGGGAAGCCCGCTGGGGCTGACCTATGGCACGCTGACGGTCTTGCCGGACGGTACTTACACATTCGTGCCGAATGCACTTTCGAGTGGATTGGGGCTTGGCGTTTCCGTTACAGAAACCGTGACATATAGCGTGAGCGATGGCCAAGGCGGGACGACTACGGCTCAGCTGATTATCACTATAACCGGAGGCAATGACGCGCCGGTTGCGGTCAACGGAGCAACGGCGACAAACGAAGATACTCCGGTATCATCGACGCTGCCAGCGGCGAGCGATCCCGATGGTGATCCGCTGACCTATAGTTTGGGGACTACGTTGCCGCAGCATGGCACTGTGGTTGTTAATCCGGATGGGACTTTCACTTATTCGCCGGCTGCGAATTTCAATGGTACGGACACGTTCAGCTACACAGTGACCGATGGCGCTGTAACCGTCACCCGGACAATGACAGTGACCGTCAACCCGGTCAACGACGCGCCCACGGCGGTGGACACGGCCATAACGACAGATAAGAACATTCCGGCGTCTGGGAAGCTGCCCGCCGCGAGCGATCCTGATGGTGATATACTGACGTATGGACGGGGCAGCACGCTTCCCTCGCACGGAACCGTGGTCGTGCTTGCCAACGGCAAGTACATTTACACCCCGGCGAATGGCTATGTTGGAGCCGACACGTTCACGTACACCGTAACGGACGGAACGGTGACGATCGAGAAAACTGTGACGGTCGTCGTCAAGCCTGTCAACGCCACTCCCAATGCGAACGATGATCGGGTCACTGTGCGGCCTGGCGATACAGCAACGATCAATGTGCTTGCCAACGACCGCGACGGCGATGGCGACGCACTTCGCGTTGCGGCGGTAACATCGACGAGCGGTCATGTTTCCGTGAACAGCGATGGAACTGTGAAATTCGTACCGGCGCCGGGATTTTCCGGCGATGCGGTCATGACTTATTGGGTGACCGACGGTCAGGGTGGCGTTGATTCGGCGCAAGTGTTTGTAACCGTCGCTGGCGACGTACATGTGCGCGACGAACCGCAACTTGATAAGTTGCCAGTTGACAGAATTGATACATCAGCCGGTAACGGTCTTGTTGTTACAGGTGCGGTCATCGACGCGGTCAAAGACATTGGCGGCTTTGGCAGTATTGCGGGAAGTCTTGGTAATGACGGCGTCATCTTGGATGCGGCGAACCGCGTCGAGTCGCTTGATGGACTTTCCGAATTGGAAAACGGCTCGCTAGCCGTGCAGGCAAGCGCACTCGATAAGGCGCGCTTGCAAGAAATCGGACTAAAGGTTGCGCCGTTCGGCCGTATTCTCGGGCTCGATGATTGGAACGTCAACGGCCTGTCCGGCTTCTCACTTCGCTTCGGTATTGGCACGGGAGATGGCACAGCAGAAAACGCGACCGAGCTCGTTTTTGAGACGATCGTGCGCGAAAAAACTCTCATCGTGAAATTCACCGGCATTGCCCATGATGGATCGGCGGACGTGTCCGAGTATCGCGTCATGCAAGCCAACGGCAAGCCATTGCCGCAGTGGCTCGGGCGCCTCGGCAAAGACATGGTAGCCGGCCGCTGGCCTGCAAGCACCGACACCGTCGATCTCCGCGTAACGGCGATACTGACCGATGGCTCGACTATCACGCGCGACGTTCGCATTCAGACGAATACGGGCGAAATCAAAGAAATCGAAAATAGCAAACTCGGAGAGCGGCCAAAGTTCTTCTCGGACGACCTGCAAAATCAGACGATAAGGCCAGGACAGAATACCCAGCGTCTGCAGCAGTTGTTCGGGCGGTAATGACGCCCAAAGCGAAGGACTGCGTTCAAAAGCAAGTCTTTTGCAGCTCTTGCAGCGCTTGGCCCAAGCCCGTTAGCGAATATGTGTCGGTAACGTCTGTGCCGGTTGCGGTCGTTGCCGACACAGTCAGTTTCGATCCCTTTTTCATGGCGTCAACGAGTTTGAGTTCCTGCGTTTCGTCATGAACGTATGCGCGTTCGTCTGCGGAAAAGAGCTTGAAAGTGGCGGGCGCAATACTAACCGAAATTTCGCTCGATTTCTTTGGCGGAAAGCCAAGTCTGACGCTGATTTCCGACTTGATGCCCTCGGCCGGCCACGCGGAGATATAGATGCGAGGGGGCTCGCGCGCGGTATCGGCCGGTTCGCTCGACTTCGGTTCGCTCGTCACGAAACAAAATTTGTGCGGGCTTTTGGAATCCGTGTAGAGGGCCCAATCGATAAGGGTCGCGAGCTTCGAAACATCTTCAGCGTAAGCATGCGGGACTGTAAAACAGAATAGTCCGGCCGTTGCCAGCATGAGATGGCGTTTCGATCGCATTCAAGGTCCTCCTTCGCGTATCGGCCGGTCGGCGAATCGGGCGAGCGATCTCACACGATCATACATGACGATGGCCCCTGCGATGGCCACGTTGACGCAAAAGCTGGTCGGGATCTTGACGACATAGTCGCAGCGCTCGATCAGCGGCTTGGAAAGCGAGCCCATTTCTGGTCCTAGCACATAGGCGGCGCGCAGAGGATGGCGAAAGCTCGGCAGATCGATGGCATCGTCGATCAGCTCGATACCGACGAGTTTGCAGCCCTGCGGAAGTGCCATCTCATCGAGCGACTTCCAATTGTAGTGCGGCAAGTGCAATTGCCCTTTGGACGTGTCGGCGTGCGCTTCCAGCGCCCGGTAGTTGGCGCCGACCGTGAAGGTGAAACTGGCGCCAAAGCCGTGTGCCGAACGCATTAGGTTGCCGAGGTTCAAGGATTTCGACATCCGCTCGGCGCCAATGGCGAAGTAACCTTTGGGACCCGGCGGCCAGATGTCGGACGGAGTTCGCGTCATGGGGTTTATACTCTTTGCGTCCTGGTGTTCTTAGCGTTTGTGTTGGCGCCGAAAGGCGACGCGGTTAAAGGAGTTGGTTTGGAGGCCGGGCGTGCCCGGTTCAATTCTAGTACGGGGAGGTCTCACATGAGGGCAGCACTTTGCAAGAGCCTCGATGGCATTGCGGGCCTTGGCATCGCGGAAACCGCTGATCCCGTCGCAGGTCCCGGGCAGGTGCTCGTTCGCGTTAAGGCTGTGGGACTCAATTTTGCAGATATCCTGATGACGCGGGGCAAGTACCAAACTAAGCCCGAACTGCCATTTTCGCCGGGAGCGGAAATCGCCGGCGTCGTCGAGAGCCTCGGCCCAGGCGTAAAGGAGTTCCGGGCCGGAGCGCGCGTCATGGCTTATGCCGGCTGGGGTGGCGCTGCCGAAAAACTCGCGGTTGACGCTTCGATGCTCGTGCCGGTTCCTGATAGCGTATCGGATGTGGTTGCAGCGGGGCTCAGCGTTACGTTCGGGACGGCAGCCCACGGACTTGGTGAAAGAGGCGCACTACAGCACGGGGAAACTGTGGTCGTTACGGGCGCGGCAGGCGGCGCAGGACAGGCCGCGATCGAAATTGCCAAACTGATGGGCGCGCGCGTCATAGCCGTCGCCTCGTCGCCTGAGAAACTCGCCGCGGCCAAATCGTCGGGTGCCGACGAAGTCATTCAGTTTCCGGGCCAGGACCTCAAAGATGCCGTCAAATCTTTGACCAACGGCAAAGGTGCAGACATCGTTTACGACTGTATCGGCGGCGATGCGGCCGAGCCGCTCGTGCGTGCACTAGCTTGGAAGGGGCGTTATCTCGTGGTCGGTTTCGCGTCGGGCGCAATTCCGAAACTTCCGCTTAATCTTCTGCTCGTGAAGGGCGCTTCGGCGGCCGGTGTGTATTGGGGTGAATCGGTGCGGCGCGACCCGGCTGCGCACCGGGCAAGTATGGAACAACTGCTGGCATGGGTGGCCGAGGGTCGCTTGAAACCGCGTATTCATGCGACTTACCCGTTAGAAAGAATTGCAGAGGCCTTGTCGGTCATCGAGCGGCGCGAAGCACAGGGCAAAGTTGTGCTTGCACTCTGAAAGAAATCGGCATTTTCCACATTCTGTTCAGTGAATATTTGCGATACCCGCCGCATGGTGCCGCTGGATGAGCGCGAGGTAGTGGCCTCGTGCTCAATGTCAGTGTGTTGAGTATCCATTCATGCGTATCCGGCAAGCGCTCGCGAGTTGCGCTTTATCAATTACGATGTCGATTGCACTGGCGCCGCCGGCTGTCGCGCAGTCGTTCTTTCAGAAGCTCTTCGGCCTCGGTGGCGGTCAATCCGCGCCCCAAATGCCTGTTAGGCCCCAGACACAGACTATCCCCTCGCACCGCTTCGATTACCGGCCGCGCCCCTATCAGCAATCCCGCCCTGACGACGTTGACGGCGAGATTGGTCCGCCCGACAGCGGCGGGCCATACCGGACCATGTGCGTGCGCTCGTGCGACGGCTATTTTTTCCCGCTTCGCCACAACGCCAAGCGGCGGAATTTCGAGTCCGACGCAAAGTCATGCCGCGCTGCGTGTGGCACCGAGGCCCGTTTGTTCTATTATTCGTTGAACGGCGGCAGCACGGAATCAATGATCGATCTGGCAGGCCGTAAGTACAAAGAACTGCCGCACGCTTTTGGATATCGCAAAGCGCTCGTACAGGGCTGCGCCTGCAAGCCAGTGCCGTGGTCCTACGAAGAAGCGGCCCGGCATCGCCAATACGAAGATGCTGAATCTGAAGCGGCGGCGGTAATTGGGGGCGCTCCGGCGGATCGGTCAAACGAGCAAGCAGCCGTGGATGGAGGCGTCACGTCCACATCAGAGACCGGACACATTCCAACCAGCGCTGGCGGCGACACCGTTTCTACGGCTGAGCAGGTTTCATCAGAAATAGCGGCGCCGCAACACTTGGAGACCTACGCGCCAATTCGCGTCAAACCGGCAAAAGCCGCCATACGCCGCCGCAAAGTGAAATACGCACGGTCGTTTTCGCGCCGGGTGGCGTTTCAACCTTCCTCGCAGACGGCACCGGGCTTCTTGAATTTCGGCCCCTCAAAATCGAAATACTAATAGCCGGCGGCAAGCCAACGGCCTAACCGAATGCGCCGTCCTCATCTGCTTCAAAAATGCCGCCGCGCAGCGGAAAACTCTCAACAACGCCGTAAGGTCCGCCGCCGGTCACGGGCTTTGAAGACATCAAGACAAATTCAGAAATGTAGATTGGTTCGGATCGATAACCGCCAAAACGCGTGAAAAAACGCGCGACCGCTTCGGCGCTCGAATACTTCAAACGAGCGAGCGTGACATGCGGCTTGAACATGCGCTTGTCGGGCGGAAGGCCAGCATTTCGTGCGGCCTTTTCGTGCGCGCGGGCGAGTAACTTCGAGTTCGTGCGACGGCTCGACACCTACCCACACATTATGGGGTTCGTTGCCGCCGAATGCTCCAAGGCCAGAAAGCCGGATGAAAAAAGCGTCGAAGTCGATGCCGGCAAGATTTGCGGCAAATTCGCGGGCGAGTGACGTGTCGATGTCACCCGCAAAGCGTAGTGTCAAATGATAGTCTTGTGGACTAAGCCAGCGCGCATTGGGCATCGGCAGATGCAGCTGACGCAGCTCGCCGCGGACATCGTCTGGGAGTTCAATGGCGCTAAAGAGGCGGGGCATGGCTCTGTCGATCCCAAGGTTCTCGTTACTTGCTGGACGCCGCTTTCCGTTCGGCGATCTTTTGCACCATGGCGATGACGTCTGGAAGTATCCGCCGGACCACTTCAGCTACGCCTTTTTCTGTCGGATGTAAGCCGTCCTGCATCACGAGTGCCGGATCAAGCGCCACGCCTTCGAGAAAAAAGGGATAGAGTGGAACGGCATGTTTCGCCGCTAATTCCGGAAAGATTGCGTCAAAGGCTTTGGCATACTCCGGTCCCCAGTTTAGAGGTGCACGCATCCCGGCGAAGAGTACGTCCAGGCCCTTGGATTTCAGCATGGCCAATATCTTGTCGAGATTTTCGCGCGGGACTTTAGGGTCTGTACCGCGTAAAGCATCGTTCGCACCGAGTTCGAGGATGACGCCATCGGCCGGGGCCTGAAGCGTCCATTCAAGGCGTTCCAAGCCCCCGTTCGTTGTATCGCCCGAAACGCCGGCATTGACGATTTCGACCTTGTATCCTTTGGCCGCAAGGGCCACCTGCAGTTGGGCAGGAAAAGCTGCAGGGGGCGGCAGTAAATAACCAGCCGTCAGACTGTCGCCAAAGGCAACGAGTGTAATCGGTCCGTTCGCAGGTTGGCCGGAGGACTGGGCTTGAGCAGCAGAGGGCATCAGCAGAAGCGTCCCAATTGTAACAAGGCCCGCAAGAGAGCTCCCCAACCGGGTGCGACACGGGAAGACGCGATTCGAGGCCAATTTCATGTTTCCGCCTTAGCTTCTCTTCAATAGTACGTTTATCCAAATAGAAGCCGATCACGCACGCGGCAAGACCCGTGCGGACAATTTGAGCCACACGTTGGAAGCCAGACAATTTAGAAGGATGAGACGCGGCCTTGGACAAAAACATTGTTGATCTCGAAAATGTCGATTTGACGCTAACCAGCCGCGCCGGTGCCGTGCAAATTCTGCGCGGGATATCACTGTCAGTTGCCGCGGGTCAGTCGGTTGCTATTGTCGGACCCTCAGGATCCGGCAAGACGTCGCTCTTGATGCTGATCGCCGGGTTGGAACGGTCGACAGGCGGCAAAGTGACGGTTGCAGGGCACAATCTCAACGTGCTCAGCCAAGATCAATTGGCACTCCTGAGGGGAGCGGAAATCGGCATCGTATTTCAATCGTTCCACCTCGTACCAACTATGACGGCTCTGGAAAACGTCGCGCTTCCTCTCGAGCTGGCGGGCACGCCGGGTGCTTTCGATACAGCGCGGGAATTGTTGAGCGATGTGGGTTTGACTTCGCGCGTCGATCATTTTCCGGCGGAGCTTTCGGGCGGTGAACAACAGCGCGTCGCCATTGCGCGCGCGCTTAGCCGCCGGCCGCGCCTCATTCTTGCCGACGAGCCAACGGGAAATCTCGATGGCAAGACCGGCCGGCAGATTGTCGATCTTCTTTTTGGCCTCAAAGAAAAGACCGGCTCAACACTCATTCTCGTCACCCACGACGAGCGTTTGGCCGAGATGACCGAGCGTGTCATTCGTATGAATGACGGCAAGGTCGCAAGTGATACACTCAAAAAGGCGCCTCAGCGGGCGGTGGTGTGATGGCAGTCGCACCGGCACCAGAGGCAGCAATTGCCGAGGACCAGCGCACCCTGGCTCGCACTCTTTCGCATCGGCGGACGGGAGCTTCGCGGCGGTCTGAAAGGCTTTGAAGTTTTTATCGCCTGTCTCGCGCTTGGCGTCATGGTCATTGCCGCCGTCGGGGCTCTAGGCGACGCGTTGAGTGCCGGTTTTGACCGGCAGGGAAAGACAATTCTTGGCGGCGATCTCGCGTTTGCACGCATGCACGCGCGGGCGACGCCGGATGAAAAGAAAGTCATTGAAGCGTTGGGGCGCACAAGCGAAACCTCAACCATGCGCACGATGGCCCGGCGCATGGATGGCGGCGACCAGGCGCTCGTCGAACTCAAGGCGGTTGACGCTGCGTATCCGCTCGCCGGCGACGTTATGACCGAAGGCAGTCAAACTTTCGCTGCCAATATCGCGGGCGGCGGCGCCGTCGCGGACGCCATGCTTCTCGAACGGCTTGGTCTCAAACCCGGCGACCGTTTCCGGCTTGGGGAGGCCGAGGTTGAAGTCAGCGCCATTCTGAAAGCAGAACCAGACGGTGTCGCGGACCGCTTGACTTATGGCCCGCGCGTTTTTGTATCGCTCGCGACGCAAGAGAAAACAGGGCTCGTCAAGCCTGGGACACTCGTGCGATGGCGCTATGCGGTTGATCAGGGCGGTAGCGCTGCAGGGAGCCGCGAGGACTTAAAGAGCGTTCGCGAGAATATCCAGAAGGCACTGCCTGAATCGGGTTTTTCTTCGCTCGACCGGCACAATCCTTCCCCGCAAGTCACGCGCACGTTGGAACGCCTGCGCCAATTCCTGGTACTCATCGGCTTGGCGTCATTGCTGATCGGCGGCGTCGGCATCGCCAATGCGGTTGCGACATTCGTCGATAAGCGCATCAAGGTAATCGCCACGCTGCGCAGTATCGGCGCGACGGGACGGCAGATCACGACGATTTTCCTGGTGCAGATTTTGGCGATGAGCGCAATTGGCATAGCGATTGGCCTCGCGATTGGCGCTCTCGTGCCGGGCGTGGTTGATAACGTGATCGGTGATGCGATGCCGGTGCGCGCCGAATTCAATGTGTCGCCGCGCAGTCTTCTGATGGCGACGGCTTATGGAGCGCTTGTCGCGCTGCTGTTTGCGCTCTGGCCGCTCGGCCGGGCCGAGCACGTGCGCGCCAGCGTTCTGTTTCGCGACAGCATACAATCGGCTTGGCCATGGCCGCGCAGAACAATCCTGCTGACGACGGCGGGCTTGGTTGCCGCTCTTTTTGGGCTGGCGCTATTCACGTCAGAGCCCAAGACGCTGGCAATATTCGCCTTCGGTGCGCTGGTCATCATGCTGGCGATATTCACGGCACTTGGGCATGCGGTGACGATTGGAGCGCGGCGATTGCCGCGTCCGGCGCGACCGGAGCTTGCGCTGGCCATTCGAAACGTCGGAGCGCCGGATGGCTTGACGCGCTCCGTCATCCTTTCGCTTGGCACGGGGCTTTCGCTTCTCGTCGCGGTCGGTCTGGTCAACGACTCATTGATCGAAGAGTTGAAGGGGCGGCTGCCGGCCAACTCGCCCGATTACTTTTTACTCGACGTACCGAAGCAGGATTATGCCGCGCTGGCGGCCCGGATCACGGAAAAAATACCGGGTACCGTGCTGACTGACGCGCCGATGTTGCGCGGCCGTCTTGTGAAACTAAAAGACACGCCCGTAGAGGAGTTAAAGGCACCGCCTGAAGCGCAATGGGTTTTGAACGGCGACCGCGGTTTGAGCTACGCAAATGAAGTTCCGGAAGGATCCAAAGTCGTCGCGGGAACGTGGTGGGACGCTGGATATAGCGGACCGCCTCTCGTTTCTTTTGAAGCCGATCTGGCGAAAAAGCTCAATCTTGCACTCGGCGACAAGGTCACCGTCAACGTTTTGGGCCGCAACTTGGACGCTACGATTGCCAACTTGCGAGAAGTGAAGTGGGAAAATTTGGCCATCAATTTCGTGATGGTCTTTTCGCCGAACGCCTTGCAGTCGGCCCCACACAACTTGCTCGCCACGGTTCGCCTGCCTGCCAATACCGCATCGTCCGTGGAAGTCGAATTGATACGCGATCTCGGTAAGACATTTCCCGCTGTCAGCGCGATCCGCGTGCGCGACGCCATCAACCAGTTCAACAAGATCTTCGACAAGGTCATGACGGCGGTGCAGGTCGCCGGCAGCGTAACACTGGCTGCAGGAGCATTGGTTCTCGCCGGGGCGCTCGCAACGGCACAGCGGCGGCGGATACTCGAAGCCGTTATACTGAAAACAATCGGGGCCCGGCGGCGCCAGATCCTCACAGCCCACGCCATTGAGTACGCCCTATTGGCGCTGGCGGCTGCAATTGTCGCGGTACTTTTAGGAACAATCGCGGCCTGGGCCGCGCTGACATGGTTGCTTGACGAGACGCCGTTCACATTTTCGTTAAAGGCAGTTGTGCGGACGTTGGCCCTTGCGGGCGGGCTGATAGCAGTGTTCGGCGGATTGGGCACTCTGTCAGTCCTGAGAGCCCCGCCGGTTCCTGTTTTACGCGGCCAGTAGGCGGGTTTCATAGATGTTCCTGGGGGCTTGAAAGGAACGCAGAACACCACCATATTCGAGCTAACTCCGGCGCCAGGTGCCGGTTGGAAGAGGAAAATTCGACCCATGGCTCAATCTTACAATTCACCTTCAGTGGCCCGCACAGGTGCACGGACCGGACTGGCCGTGGACGAGGGCCTGCGCTCATTTATGGTTGGCACGTACAACTATATGGCGCTAGGTGTGGCCGGCACCGCTGCGATCGTTCTGGCACTCGTGAATAACCCGCAAGTTTTGGCAACAATCGCTGGCGGCCCGATGAAGTGGGTGCTGTTCGCGGCGACGCTTGGCCTCGGGTTTTTCGCGCACAAGCTGTTTTACTCAGGTAGCGCAGTTGTCGCGCATGGTGCCTATTGGCTCTACTGTGCACTCTGGGGCGCGATGATCGCCCCTATGGTCTACGTGTTCCTTTCTAAAGGGATGGCAGGCACCATCGGTCAGGCGTTCTTCATTGCCGCCGCGACCTTCGCTGCGACCAGCCTTGTCGGCTACACGACCAAGAAGGACATGACAGGTTGGGGTGGTTTCCTCAGCATGGCGTCGATCGGCATGATTATCGTCATGCTGGCGAGCTTCTTCTTCATCACAGATCCCGGCACGAGCAAGATGATGAGCGCCATCATCTCTGGCATCGTCGTTCTGCTGTTTTCGGCTATCACGGCCTGGGAAACCCAGCAGATCAAAACGATGTATCTTGAGGGCGCGAGCCAAGGCGGCGAGCAGTTCATCAAGCGCTCGTCGATCTTCGGCGCGTTTATGCTCTACGGCAGCTTCGTTACGCTGTTCGTGCACATCCTCAATCTGCTCGGCATCATGAATACCGAGGATTAAGCGCGTTCTTCTCACTGAAAATCACTGCAAACAATTTGGGCCCTGGATTTCGATCCGGGGCCCATTTGATTTTGAGGGCGGGTCGGCTCAACTAGAAACGACTTCAATCCGGTTATCGAGCACACTTAAAACGCGCTCCAAGTCGTGCCCGCGCTTCATGATTAGTCCACCCGGAGCGATGACGGCGTAAGCACCCTGTTTGCGCGCTAGTTTTGGGTCTTTTTCGACCCGATAAAGCGGCACCTCGCAGCTCCGGCGGAAAATCGAAAACACTGCTTTGTCACGCAACATATCTATGGCGTAGTCGCGCCAAAGACCCTGAGCGACTTTGCGCCCGTAGACAGCCATGATGATGCTGAGTTCTCGCCGGTCGAAAATTGTTCTCGGCCCGAGGTCCGGGGCACTACGGGGAAGCGGTGTGCTTCCAACCTGTCCGCCCACTGTTCGCAGGCGGAATTTTATGGGTTCAGCGTCGCTCAATGGCGCCTCCCTGTTTAGCCGGATAAGGATTGCGCCAAGTTGGATCGAATGCAAGTGCTCCTTGTTCCCAGAATCGCCGGCATCGTTTAAAAAATCAGGCACCGAAATACCCTCACCTTGACAAAATGGGGACCCGGACCCGACGTCAATCTGCCGTATTGGGAAGCAATTATATCAACCGTTGCCTGAGGGCCCGGCTTAGAGAACCGGCTCTGGATACTCAGCCCCCCAGCCCCCCGGGGCCAAATTTCAAAGGGCCGGGCCTTCGGCAACTCTCCCTGATTACCCCCCAACACCTGGGGTCCCCATCTCAGGTGCCATGTCTTGCGAACGGCCTGCTTCCCCAGCAGGCCGTTTTGCATTTTACGTGCGCATCACACAGATTTTGAACCCAGTGACCGGTTTTCTACGTATCTTGACCGAAACAGGGATTGAGCCGCTGATGCAGAAATATTTGAAAGCCAAGCCTTTGAAAGCCAAGACTTCGAAAGCCAAGCCAGGAACGCCCGCCAAGCGCGCTCTATTGCGCACGAATTCTACTAATCCACTGCTGTCGCGCTGGACGACACCGTTTGAGATCCCGCCGTTCGCGAAAATCGAGGCGAAGCATTTCCGGCCAGCTCTTGAGGCAGCGTTTCGCGAGCACCGTGCGGAAATCTCCAAGATCTCCGCCAATCCGGCCAAACCGTCGTTCGCAAACACGATTGTTGCACTTGAGAAAAGCGGGCGGCTTTTGTCGCGTGTGGGTTCCGTTTTCAGTAATCTTGAAGCAACCGAACTCGACGCTTGAGCTACAGGAAATTGCGCGCGAGATGGCGCCCCGGTTCGCGGCGCACGAAACCCAAATATTCCTCGACGCAAAATTGTTCCACCGCATCGACGATCTGTTCAAGCGCCGCGAAAAACTGAAATTGAGCGACGAAGAACTGCGCGTTCTGGAACGTCATCATTTGTCGTTTGTACGGGCAGGCGCCAGACTATCTGCGGCTGCCAAATCGCGCGTGAAGGAAATCAACGCGCGCCTTGCCAGCCTCGTGACGCAGTTCATGCAGAATGTCTTGAAGGATGAACAGTCCTGGCATCTGTTGCTCGATGGAGAGAAAGAACTTTCTGGTCTGCCTGAGACGATGCGCGGCGCGGCGGCGCGTGCGGCCGCCGACCTTGGTCACCGTGGCCGGCACGCAGTGACGCTCGCGCGCTCGAGTGTCGAAGGGTTCCTGACGTATTCAAGCCGCCGCGATCTCAGGGAGCAGGCTTTCAAGGCCTGGATCCAGCGCGGTGCAAATGGCGGAGATACCGATAACGGCGGCATCTTGGCCGAGGCGGTGCAATTGCGCAACGAACACGCCAGACTATTAGGCTACAAGTCATTTGCCGAATTTTCGCTTGAAGACACGATGGCGAAGTCGCCCGCAGCAGTGAATGAGCTACTCAGTGCGGTATGGTCCAAAGCCGTTGCCCGCGCGATTGAAGAACGCGATGCCCTAGCGGCCGAAGCCAAACGTGAAGGCGGTAATTTCGCAATCGCACCTTGGGACTGGCGATATTACTCGGAGAAGGTCAGGAAAGCGCGTTTTGATCTCGATGAAGCGGAGGTGCGGCCCTATCTCAAGCTCGACTCCATGATCGACGCGGCCTTCGATTGCGCAAACAAGCTGTTTGGATTGACGTTCAAGGAGCTGAGCGATGTGCCGCGCTATCATCCCGATGTGCGGGTTTGGGAAGTCACCGGAAAATCCGGCGATCACGTTGGAGTCTTCGTCGGTGATTATTTCGCGCGTGCTTCGAAACGTTCCGGTGCCTGGATGTCGAGTTTCCGTTCTCAACACAATCTCGGCAAAGGACAACGGCCGGTCATCATCAACGTGCTGAATTGCGCGAAAGTGACAGATGGCGACCCGGCATTGTTATCCTTCGACGATGCGCGAACGCTGTTCCACGAATTTGGCCATGGTTTACATGGGTTACTTTCGGATGTGACGTTCCCATCGATTGCCGGCACAGCGGTCTCGACCGATTTTGTCGAGTTGCCGTCTCAGCTTTACGAACACTGGTTATCGACGCCAGAAGTTTTGGGCCGCTATGCGATCCACTACAAAACGGGAAAGCCGATGCCGGAAAAGCTGCGCAAGCGACTGTTGGCTGCGCGCAATTTCAATCAAGGGTTTGCGACAGTCGAGTACACAGCGTCAGCTCTGGTCGATATGGCGCTCTATGCGCTAGAGGACCCCTCGCGGCTCGACATCGGCATTTTCGAGAAAGAAACACTCAGTCTCATCGGCATGCCTGGGGAAATTACGATGCGTCACCGCTTGCCGCATTTCATGCACATCATCGGCGGGTATGCGGCGGGTTATTACAGCTATCTGTGGTCGGAAGTGATGGACGCGGATGCGTTTGCAGCCTTCGAAGAAGCGGGAGACGTATTCCACGCAAAAACAGCCAAGCGGCTCGCCGAATTCGTCTATTCATCTGGGAACCGGCGCGATCCGCACGAAGCATATGTCGCGTTTCGTGGCCGGGCGCCAAGAATCGAAGGTCTGCTCAAGAAACGCGGTTTGGCTGTTTAGTTCGCATTGGTACTAGAGGGTAGCGCATCCGGCCCATGGATCGGCGATTACCACAGCCCCGCCCAAGCGGCGCCGATGATAGGGCCCGCTTTTCCTTCCTGCACCAGCACAACGGATTTCTGCGTTGAAGCCTGCATCACGGCAGAGCGTGGAATTTGGATCATCAGCGGCTTACCCTTCCAAAGTCCGATGGGGGTCAGTTCGCGCACGATATTGGTGTAGATCAGAGCCTGACCAGCATTCTCGCCCTTTTGAATCTCGACCGTTCCAGACATCTGAACGGCTGCAAGCCAGATTGTAGCCTCGCGGACTTCGGTGCCTTCCGCCGCCCATCCGGCGGCGATATTGAGAGTGTTGTTCTCCTGCCAAAAGCGAAGCGGCACGCGGGTTTGGGCAGAATTCTTGGATGTGAGTTCGATGGCATTTTCGATGTCGGCCTTCAACGCGCCGTTGGCGTGCAGAGTGCCGTTGACGACAATTTGCGGCGTGTAGATTGCGCCATCGCCGCGTGCCTTTGCATACGCTCTTTGGCGTTCGCTGTTGCGCGGCGATGCAAACGTATCCTTCCAGCCAAGATAGTCCCAATAATCGACGGGCAGCGACAAAGCGATGACCGTTGGGTCATTCGCATAGTCTTTGAGAACGACGTCGGCCGGCGGACACGAGGAGCAGCCTTGGCTGGTGAAGAGCTCGAGCACGGCACGGATGGGTGTGTCCGAGGATTGGGTAACCTTGGGACGCGTGGCCGGGGCATTTTCAGCCCCCGCCGGACTAGCGGCAAAAGCCGAAATTCCTAGAAACAGCGAAATGAGTGAGTGCAAACGCATCTTTGTGGTCCTGACCTCGCCGGCAAAAGGGTCCCAATTACCGCAACTGTTATAGTATTGCGTTACCCACAAAAAAAGCCAGTCACGACTGGGTGAGCCTATGCAGACTCTACGGTCGTGACTGGCAGATTATTACAGTGTCCGGCCTAGAAACTAGAGCCAGACGCTAAAGAATGAAATCGCTCTTGTAGAGGTGGACGAGACCCTTCAACTCGATTTGGAAGTCGGGGCGGCAGTCCCCGTTAAGGTCTCCCGCAACCACCGTGCGGTCGTTCGCCGTGCCTGGCCGGTTCTCGAAGAAAACCTTCAGCGCACCAGCTGTACCGTTGAACTGGGAGGTTTGGCCAATGAAGTGGAAAGCTTGGTTGCCTGCCTTCTTGCTGTTTGCGTCGATGCCACTCAGGTCGATTTTGTCGGCGCCGCGCTGGAAGTCGTTGATGCAATCGCGTTTGCCGAAGCCGATGCCGGTCTCGCGTGCCGAATAGAACTCAAAGCGGTCCCACCCGGCGCCGCCTGTCAGCATGTCACGGCCAAGACCGCCAACCAGGAAGTCATCGCCAGTGCTGCCATTGAGCTTGTCGTTGCCGGCGTCTCCTCTCAGCAGATCGTCACCAGCGTCGCCATAAAGGCAATCGTTGCCGGTGCCGCCTTCGATCGCATCGTGACCGGTCCCGCCGGAAATGTAATCGTCACCGTCGTTACCTTCGATCTCGTCTTCGCCGTCTTCGCCATCTAGGCAATCGTCGTCGGTGCCACCGTAAATCTTGTCGTCGCCGGTGCCGCCATAGATCTTGTCCTCGCCGTCGCCGCCATCGATAGCATCGACGCCTGCACCGCCATAGATTTGATCGTTTCCGCCTTTACCGCGCACGAGGTCGTGATCGTCGCCGTCGTCGAGCACGTCAGCATCTTCGCCGCCGTAGATTTTGTCGTTGCCTTCCGCACCCCACACCACGTTGTGACCGTTGCCGGCATCAATGCAATCGTCGCCCGCGAGGCCGTTCACGATGTCGTCTCCACCGCCGAACACCACGTTGTCGTTGTAAGGAGTCAAATTAATCGGGTAGCCCATGGCTCTCGGCCCTCTCAGATTTACAAGGCACACGCATTGTGCGTACACGTCATGACTGAAGAAGGCGTAAACAAACTGGGTAAAATTGCGAGGATCGCACGGTGCAGAGGTTAATGCATATGTTTACCAACCGCGCACCCAGCCGCGTGCTTGTGGCCCGGCTCGCTCGTGTTGCCGGAGCCACTTATCTGCGGCGGCTCGGCTTCACGCCGCTGCCAGGTTTCTCAGGACGTAATGCAAGATCCCGCCGCTCTTGTAGTATTCGAACTCGTCAAGCGTATCGATCCGGCAGAGCAGCGGCACGTTGAACGTGGTGCCGTCCGGTCTCGTAATTCCGGCCTCGGTTTTTGCGCGTGGTTTGATGCCGGCGAGACCGCGAATGGTTACCAGCTCGTCGCCCTTGAGACCGAGCGTCTGCCAGCTCGTGCCCGATTCGAAAGTAAAAGGAAGCACTCCCATTCCGACCAGGTTCGAGCGATGAATCCGTTCGAACGATTGGGCGATCACGGCTTTGACGCCGAGGAGATTGGTGCCCTTGGCTGCCCAGTCGCGCGAGGAACCGTTGCCGTATTCGACACCGGCGAAAACGACGAGCGGCACTTTCTCCAACGCGTAGCGCTGTGCGGCATCATAAATTGCCATGCGCTCAGCTGAAGGCTGGTGAATCGTGAAGCCGCCTTCGACCGCGTTGCCTTTGTCGTCCTTGACCATATGATTCTTGATGCGGATGTTCGCGAACGTGCCGCGCATCATGACTTCATGGTTGCCGCGCCGCGTTCCATATTGGTTGAAGTCGGCCGGCTTCACATTGTTGTCGATCAAATATTTCCCGGCCGGAGAGGCAGCTTTGATCGAGCCGGCGGGCGAGATGTGATCGGTTGTAATCTTGTCGCCGAAGAGCGCAAGAACGCGGGCGTTCTCAATATCCGAAATCTTGCGTGCTGTCGCAGTGATGCCGGTGAAGTAAGGCGGGTTTTGCACGTAGGTCGAGGCATCGTCCCAACCGTATGTCAGGCCGGTGCTGGACTTGATGCCTTGCCAGTTCTTGTCGCCCTTGAAGACGTCGGCATAACGCGATTTGAACATTTCCCGAGTGATGTTCTCTGTAATGAATTTCTGGATTTCGACGGACGTGGGCCAGATATCTTTGAGATAGACGGGCTTGCCATCTTTGCCGGTTCCGAGGGGTTCCTTGGTTAAGTCCATTTGCACAGATCCGGCCAAGGCATAAGCGACAACGAGTGGAGGCGAGCCGAGATAGTTGGCTTGCACATCAGGGCTGACGCGGCCTTCGAAGTTGCGGTTGCCCGAAAGCACCGCTGCTGCGACGATTCCGTTGTCGTTGATGGCTTTGGAGATGTCGGCGGCAAGCGGGCCGGAATTTCCAATGCACGTGGTGCAGCCAAAGCCGACAACGTTGAATCCGATTTGGTCGAGATACGTTTGCAGTCCAGCTTTCTCAAGGTACGCGGCGACGACCTGCGATCCCGGAGCAAGCGAGGTTTTGACCCAGGGCTTCGCGGTCAAGCCTTTTTGTACCGCGTTGCGTGCTAACAGCCCGGCGGCAATCAACACACTCGGGTTTGACGTGTTTGTGCAGCTGGTGATCGCCGCAATGACAACGTCGCCGTGACCGATATCGAATGGCTTGCCCTGAACGGCCACGCGCTTTTGCGCTTCGTTTGGCTTCTTGTATTCCGAATCAAGTGCGGCTGCGAACCCGGCTGCAACGCCTGTGAGCGCCACCCGGCCCTCGGGCCGTTTCGGTCCGGCCAGCGACGGCTCCACCGCGCCGAGGTCTAATTCAAGCGTATCGGTGAAGACAGGATCTGCGGAATTCTGCTCGCGGAAAAGCCCTTGAGCGCGGCTGTAGGCTTCAACAAGTGCGATGCGATGCTCGTCCCGGCCCGAGATCGTCAGATAGTTCAGAGTTTCGCCGTCTACTGGGAAAAACCCGCATGTGGCGCCGTATTCAGGTGCCATATTGGCGATCGTCGCACGATCGGCTAGCGTCATATGGTTGAGGCCAGAGCCATAGAATTCGACAAATTTGTTGACCACGCCTTTTTTGCGCAACATTTGCGTGACGGTCAGCACGAGATCGGTCGCCGTCACGCCTTCGTTCAATTTCCCAGTCAACTTGAAGCCGATGACTTCCGGAATTAGCATGGATTGCGGTTGGCCCAGCATGGCCGCTTCCGCCTCGATACCGCCGACGCCCCAACCGAGAACGGCGAGGCCGTTGACCATTGTTGTATGGCTGTCGGTGCCAACGAGTGTATCTGGATAGGCCACATCGCGTCCGTCCGCCAGTTTGTTGGTCCAGACGGTCTGCGCCAGATATTCAAGATTGACCTGGTGGCAGATGCCGGTGCCGGGCGGCACGACGCGGAAGTTCTCGAATGCGCCTTGGCCCCATTTCAAAAAGTTATAGCGCTCGCCGTTGCGCTCGTATTCAAGTTCGACATTACGCGCGAGCGACTTCGGCGAACCAAATTCGTCGACAATAACCGAGTGATCGATTACGAGATCGACCGGGACGAGAGGGTTGATCTTATTAGGATCGCCTTTGAGTTGCTTCATGCCGTCGCGCATGGCGGCGAGATCGACGACGGCTGGCACGCCGGTAAAGTCCTGCATCAAAACTCGGGCAGGCCGGAAACCGATTTCAGTTTCGGTCTTACCCTTGTTGTTCAGCCATTCGGCCATGGCGGCGATATCGGCTTTCTTGACCGTTCGGCCGTCTTCATGGCGCAGCAGGTTTTCAAGCAATACCTTCATCGAGAAGGGCAGCTTGGAGATGCCCTTGAGGCCGTTGGTTTCGGCATCGGGCAGCGAATAGTAGACGTAGGCTTTACCGCCCACGTTCAAAGTTTTTTGGCATTTGAAGCTGTCGAGGGAATTCGGGGTCACGGCGCTCAAGGTCTAGCCTCCACCAGAAACGGGCCGCATGAAATGGGCCACGAAAGATTGGACTTAGAGCTGCGCCGCCGGAGTGCCGGCGGATCGAGGGGATTGATGAACCAAGCTTAAGATTAGTCCTGTGCAACCCCGCCGCTTTTGCGCTAGCGGAAAAACTATGCTGCCTCTTATATAGCGCACTCGGAAAGTGGAACATCCGACTTCTGGAGAGTTTGACCTTGCGGTCAAATGCCACTGGTACCGCATCGCCGCCCGCCAAGGTCAAAAGATCACGTGCAACTCATTGCCGAAAAACTCTTTGTCGAGCGTGGATCGCGGACGATTATCCGCGATCTCTCTCTTGTCGTGGAAAGCGGCGAAGCCGTTATCCTGTCCGGCCGCAATGGTGCAGGCAAAACCACGCTTCTGCGGGCGCTCGCTGGGTTTCTGCGTGCGGCGTCAGGCTCGGTCAGAATTGATGGCGGAGACAACGAGAAAACGGTTGCCGAACAGGCGCACGTTGTCGGACATTCCAACGCCGTTAAAGGCAATTTGACCGTCCGGGAAAATGTGGAATTCTGGGCTCGCTATCTGGGGGTCGCAGCGACAAGCGGCACTCGCGTCGATCAAGCACTCGATCATTTTGGTTTGCGCGATCTCGCGGAGTTCCCAGTCGCTTATCTCTCGGCAGGTCAAAAGCGGCGCGTTGGTCTGGCGCGTTTGCTCGCGGTAGAGCGGCCGGTCTGGTTGCTCGACGAGCCAACGGTATCGCTTGATGCCGCCTCGACAGGGCTGTTGGCGAAAGCGATCGATGGTCATATCGGATCCGGCGGATTGGCAATCATTGCCACGCACATTCCTCTTGGCCTTGCCCGTTCGCGGGAATTAGTTCTGGAACCGCGAGGCAGAACCGGATGAGCGAGTTCTGGACGCTTGTTGGCCGGGACCTGCGCCTCTCGATGCGCGAGGGCGGCGCAATTGGTACGGCGCTTGGGTTTTTCCTCGTCGTCGTCGCGCTGATGCCGCTGGGGCTCGGGCCAGATCTCAATCTGCTGTCGCGCATCGCCGCCGGGATTTTGTGGATCGCTCTTCTCCTCGCAGCGCTCCTCTCCTTGGGACGTGTTTTTGAGAGCGATTTCGAAGACGGCACGCTTGACGTTTTGGCTACCGGGACGATGCCCCTGGAACTCGTCGCGGCGGCTAAATCGCTGGCGCACTGGATATCGACCGGAATCCCGCTTGCGCTTCTGGCGCCGGTACTCGGCATTCTGCTCAACCTCGATCTAAAGGCTTATCCGGCCCTAGTGGCGACCATGTTGGCGGGTACGCCGGCCGTCAGCTTTCTAGGCGCAATCGGCGCCGCGTTGACCTTGAAAGCGCGCCGCGGCGGATTGTTGCTGGCGCTCCTCGTTTTGCCGCTTTATGTGCCGACACTCATCTTTGGGATATCGGGCTTGAGCGCTGCGACGCTTAATGCCGGAAGTTTTGGAGCGTCATTCGCTGTTCTGGTTGCAATCTCCATGGGCTCGATCGTACTAGGGCCCTTGGCCGCAGCGGCTGCCTTGAGAATTCAGCTTCAGTAGCCCGGGAAGCATACCCGTTCATTGCGCACACATCGACGAAGGCTTACACCGAATACATGCAAACTCTAACCCAGCGTCTCGCCAATCCGACCCGGTTCATGGAACTCTCCGGCAAACTGTTGCCGTGGATCGCGGCAATCGCCGGGGCCTTGATTGCGTATGGGCTCTACCTTGTTTTCTTCGTCGCGCCGCCCGATTACCAGCAAGGCGAGACCGTCAAGATTATGTACATTCATGTGCCGAGCGCCTGGCTCGCCATGATGGGTTACGCGTTCGTTGCAATTTCAAGCTTCGGCCTTCTGGTTTTCCGCCACCCGCTTGCGGATGTCTCGGCCAAAGCTGCGGCACCTATCGGCGCAGCATTTACGTTTCTAGCACTCGTCACGGGTTCACTCTGGGGCAAGCCGATGTGGGGCACCTATTGGGTGTGGGACGCGCGGCTGACGTCGGTTTTGATTTTGTTTTTTCTCTATCTCGGATTGATGGCGCTTCGTTCCTCTCTGGAGGACGAATCGCTCGCTGCCAAGCTGACGGCGGTGCTCGCCCTTGTCGGTGTTGCCATTTTGCCGGTGATCAAGTTTTCAGTTGAATGGTGGAACACCCTGCATCAGCCCTCGACTGGTTTTACGAAAAGCGTCGATCCGAGTATGCGCACGCCGCTATTGATTATGGCGTTGGGCTTTTCGGCCTTGTTTATCGCTCTGCACATGATGGCCATGCGCAACGAAGTCTTGCGCCGCCGCGTCAAGTCTTTGCGCATTGCGGAAATCGAGCGCGACCAGCCAGCGTTGCGAACAACAGCGGCGGCGGAATAGGCGCATGGATCTTGGAACCCACGCATCGTTCATCTGGGCGGCGTATGCCATAACGGCGCTCGTGATCGCGGCACTCGTTTTGATGCTTCTGGCCGACGGACAAAGGCAGCGCAGTGCGCTTAAAGATCTGGACTCGCGCGGCGTGAAGCGCCGCTCTGCAGAGAGTTTGAACGAAAGAGCGCCATGACGGCCAGCAAAACATCCAGAAATCTGCAGATCCTGCCCGTGCTCGTTTTCGTGGCGGTGGCGGGTCTTTTTGCCGTCGCTTTGCGCTCGGGCGATCCTTCAAAATTGCCATCTGCTCTTATTGGTAAGCCTGTGCCCGCTTCGGCTTTTGCGGCACTGAGCGGATTGTTGGCCGATGGCAAGCCTGTGCCCGGATTTACGCATGAGGATCTTGCCAAGGGAAAAACGTCGATAGTCAACTTCTGGGCGTCTTGGTGCGGGCCGTGTGTCGATGAGCACCCGCTTATTGCCGAATTGAAAATCACGAGCGGTCTTGAAATATTTGGGGTGAACTACAAGGATGATCCCGCCGCCGCGCGCCGCTTTCTCGGACGCTACGGCAATCCCTTTACCGCGGTCGGTACAGACGCCGATGGCACGACTGCAATTGACTGGGGCGTCTATGGCATGCCTGAGACATTCGTCATCAATGGCCGCGGCGAAATTGTTTACAAGCATGTCGGGCCGTTGTCGCCCGAGGCCATCGAGACAAAAATTCTCCCCGTGATCAAGGCCAATCAGTAAGATTGAGCGTGCTTCCTTGGATTGTAATAGGGCGCGTGCGCGGCTCGCTTAGAGCGGAACGAACTTGTTCGTCTGATGATTTAGGGCCGAGAGCGTTCCACTAGCAATCTCGAAATAGGCTCCGTGCAATGTGAGCTTGCCTATGTCTTCGAGTTTCTTGACGAAGGGAAAAGTCCGGAGATTGCGGATCGACGTTCGAATTCCCTCCATTTCTAGCGCTTTGAGCTGCTCTGCCTGGGTACCCATTTGGTTTGCTGCAAGCACCGATAGCCGGGCATCGTCGAGCATCGACATCCAGCGCGAGATGAACTTTGCTTCCGTCTCGGGTGCCGAGCCTTCGAGCGCCGCTTTCACGCCGCCGCAACCGGAGTGGCCCATAATTACAAGATGCTTGATGCGCAGTCCGACGATGGCGAATTCGATGCCGGCACTGACGCCATGAAACTTGCCGCCGGTTTCGTAGGGCGGGACCAGATTGGCGACGTTTCTGGCGACGAAGAGTTCTCCCGGCTTGGCGCTGAAAATCGTTTCAGGATCGACGCGGCTGTCGCAACACGAAATGATCATGATTTCGGGGTTTTGCCCGTGGGTTGCGAGTTCTTCGTACTGATCGGCGTTAGGCACAAAAATGCGATGCTTGAAACGTTGATAGCGATCCGTGAGTGTCTCTGGAAATAACGACATGCGATTGACCTTGCCTAGTTTTTAACGATTGTTGCGAGTCATGTAGAGAATACCGAACCCGGCCAGTCCAGAAAGTATTGAGCCGGTCAGAACCCCAAGCCTGACATGGGTTGAAAAGGCCGGATCTGAGAAAGCAAGCATCCCAATAAAGAGGCTCATTGTGAAGCCGATGCCAGCAAGTGCGCTTGCGCCAAAAAGTTGCATTTGCGTCGTTCCTTGAGGCATTGATGCAAGTCCGCTCGATATTGCGGTCCGCGCGAAAGAATAAATGCCTATGGGTTTTCCAAGAAAGAGGCCAAGTGCAATGCCAAGCGGTACCGGTGCCGCCAGGTCCACAGGTGAGAGCCCAGCCAACGATACGCCGGCGTTGGCAAAGGCAAATAGCGGCAGAATGCCAAACGAGACCCAAGGACCGAGAGCGTGTTCGAGTTTTTCCAGTGGTCCTTCGTGTCCGCTCCGGCCTGAGGCGAGTGGAACGCAAAGTGCCGTGATGACTCCGGCCAGTGTCGCATGAACACCCGACTTCAAAACGCAAACCCAAACGAACAGGCCAACAAGAAGGTACGCCCAAATATGGGTGACGTTCCGGCGATTAAGAATGAACAATAGGAGTGTTCCACATGCCGCAAGGGCAATCGCTGCCAGACTGAGGTCAGTGGCATAAAAGATTGCAATGACCACGATTGCTCCAAGGTCGTCGATAATCGCCAGCGCCAGAACGAAGATCTTCAAGGCGGGTGGTATGCGTTTTCCAAGCAGTGCCAACACACCGACGGCAAACGCAATATCGGTCGCAGCAGGAATGGCCCAACCTCGCAGCGTCACTGGGTTGTCCCAGTTGATGGCCGCGTATATCGCCGCTGGCACGATCATACCACCGAGGGCTGCGACCGCCGGGAGAGCTGCCGATTTCGCAGATGAGAGCGCGCCGGCCAAAAACTCGCGTTTGATCTCGAGGCCTATGAGAAAGAAGAATATCGCCATGAGACCGTCGTTGATCCAGTGCAGGACCGTTTTGGTCAGCACGAGCGGCGCTGATCCTGCTGTCAAATGCGTCTCAAGCAGAGTGTTATATAAGGGTGCGGCCGGCGAGTTCGCTGCCACCATGGCCATGACCGCAGCAAAGAACAGAACAACGCCGCCTGCCGCTTCATGTTGAAGAAATTTGAATTCAGGCAATGAGATCTTGGCCAAGTCGAAGCTCCCGTGGCGGCGCGCAATTATCGTTGGCTAACCTGGGCATAACTCGTGGCCAGCGTCCAGTTCTGGCGGTTCCACAACTTGTAAATAGTCATTGGTCCAAAGCACCGCTGGCCCTGGCCAGAATTTGTATTATATTGCACTGCAATAAATCTACACTTTGAGGTTCCCAATGGCTATTCGACCGCGCCGGAGTGTTCTGTATCTTCCAGGCGATAACGAGCGTGCGATTGAGAAGTCCAAGGGCTTGCCGGCCGATTCTCTCATCCTCGATCTCGAGGACTCGGTCGCGCCCGACAATAAAGCCAAAGCGCGCGGACTTGTGTGCGAAGCGGTGCGCAGCGGCGGTTTTGGACCCCGCGAAGTCATCCTCCGGGTCAACGCGATTGAAACCCCATGGGGAATGGCAGATCTTCAAGCCGCCATCGCAGCCGAGCCCGACGCCATCCTCGTCCCCAAGGTATCGCAGCCGGGCGACATCATCAGCACGGCGAAAGTGGTGCGGGCATCCGGTGCCGCCGACAAAATCCGGCTTTGGGCCATGATCGAGACGCCGATGGGAATCATTAATGCGCGCGAAATAGCGGCGTGCGGCGCAGACCCAGAAAACCGGCTATCGTGTCTCGTCGTTGGCACAAACGATCTCCTCAAAGAAAGCCGCGCGCGATCGACCAACAACCGCTTTGCGGTTGTCCCGTGGCTTGCGATGACGCTCGTGGCGGCGCGCGCCTATGGTCTTGATGTCATCGACGGCGTTTACAACGACTTCAAAGACGAGACGGGCTTCAGGGCCGAGTGCGAACATGGCCGCACGCTCGGGATGGACGGCAAGACCCTGATCCATCCTTCGCAAGTCGTGCCGTGCAATCATGTCTTCTCGCCGACTGACGAAGAAGTGGCATGGTCGAAGAAGATCATCAAAGCCTTCGAAGATCCTCTCAACGCCAAGAAGGGCGTCATCACGGTTGAGGGCAAAATGGTGGAACGGCTGCATCTCGTCATGGCCCGGCGCGTCGTCACGATAGCGAACGCGATTACCACCAAGTTCAAGGTCGAAGAGCCCTGGTTCTAGCGGCCAACGTTAAACTCCTGTCGAGCGGACGACGTCGGGGCAAAACCCTTGTGCGGCCGTTGATCGCGACCCCCAGATGCCAGAAAGGGGTTGCAGTTCAACTGCAACCCACGGACAAGGGGAATAAATGCGGGTGCGCGGGCAGACGCTGGAGATCGAGCTCTCTTGCGAGGCCGCCGCCAATCGCGCGACGCTAAGGGGCTGCGAAATGACGACGACCAAAACGAACTCTGGCAACTTCTTCGAAGATTTTCGATTGGGTCAAATTATCACGCATGCAACGCCCCGCACCGTGAGTGAGGGCGACGTGGCGCTCTACACAGCGCTCTACGGTTCCCGGTTCGCCGTACAGTCTTCTGCTAAGTTTGCGACCGGTATCGGCTATCCGCGCGCACCTCTCGATGACATGCTGACCTTCCATGTTGTATTCGGAAAGACCACACCCGATATTTCGCTCAATGCCATTGCCAATCTTGGCTATGCCGAGTGCCGTTTTGTCCGCCCCGTCTATCCGGGCGATACGCTGAGTTCGGTCTCGGAAGTCATCGGCCTCAAAGAAAATTCAAACAAAGAAACTGGGACGGTTTACGTTCGCTCCACAGGGCGTAATCAAAATGGCGATGTGGTTCTCGAATATTGCCGCTGGGTCATGGTGCGCAAGCGAGACAAGAACTCGCCGGCGCCTGAAGCTGTCGTTCCCAAACTCACCGATCGCGTCGATCCTATGACGATCGCGACTGCGGTACCCATGTTGGATATGTCGAAATACGAATTTGCGCTGGCGGGTTCGTTCCACCGGTGGGGTGACTATGAAGTTGGCGAAAAAATCGATCACGTCGATGGCATGACGCTGGAGGAGGCCGAACACCAAATCGCCACCCGGCTCTACCAGAACACGGCCAAAGTGCATTTCAATCAACATACCGAGTCAAAGGGCCGGTTCGGCAAGCGGATTGTTTACGGGGGCGTGGTCATCTCGTTGGTGCGTGCGCTCTCCTACAACGGGTTAGGCAATGCTTTTCATCTCGCGGCAATAAACGGCGGCCGCCATGTGGCCCCGGCATTTGCCGGAGATACCATCTATGCGTGGTCGGAAGTACTTGAAAAAGCAGAAATTAATGGAAGAACGGATGTTGGCGCGCTGCGCGTCCGGATGGTTGGGGTCAAGAATTCGGATTGCGCCGCATTCCCATACAAGAGTGCGGCTGGTGACTATAATGAGAGTGTCGTCCTTGATCTCGACGCCTGGATCGTGTTGCCTCGTTGAATGAGATGGGGCTAATGCCTCGTATCGGCTGGGAGATAGCCGGCCGGGGTAGGGGGGAGTTTGCGTATGACATTCCAGCGTTTGTTGATGGGCGTCATTGTGTTGGCTGCATCCGTTTTGGCGCGCGCGCCGGCAAATGCACTTGGCGAAACAGCAACAGCTAAGATTAAATTGGCAAACGGCAGCGATGGCGGCACCATCACGATGATGGAAGCGACCGCCGGGGTCATCATCAAGTTTGGCCTGAGCGGTCTTCCACCCGGTCCCCACGCGATCCATGTACATGAGGCGGGCGCGTGTGAAGGTGACTTCGCAAGTGCTGGAAATATCTACAATCCTCTGGGCGCTAAACACGGATTTTTACACGACGAAGGGCCTATGTCGGGCGACATACCAAATATCCACGTATCGGCCGACGGCAAAGCTGTCGCCGAAGTCCTCAGCCCGTTTCTGACGTTGAGCAAAGAGGCCGAAGAAACGCTGTTCGATTCGGATGGATCATCGTTCGTAATCTTCGAAAATGCCGACGATTACGAAAGCGAGCCCGAAGGCGGCGCCGGTGGCCGAATTGCATGCGGCACCATTTCCGCAAATTAATTCCACCCCTAAATGTTTCGATAGGTCTATTGCCGATTGAGTTTGCGCGTTTGAGACGATACCGTGCGGCAACACTGACGCATATTTGCATAAACTGTGCGTGTTCGTAATTCAGCGTCTCATGCGCGACATCGCAAATTTCACGTGATTTGGAAACGCAATGACAAAGCGGGCTGCTGTCATCGGTGCCGGACTTGCCGGCTTGTCGTGTGCGCGCACGATGCGTCAGGCTGGTTATTTCGTCGAAGTTTTCGAGCAGGACCGTATCATTGGCGGCCGAATTGCTACGACCCGCGTGGGGCTTGAAACGTTCGACCACGGCGCCCAATACGTTACGGCCCGGGGGCAGGGTTTCAAAAGCTATATTGAAGAACTCGTGGGCTTAGGCTACGCCGCGCGCTGGACTCCGCGTGCAGCCCTGCACGGCGAAGAAGGCGCCGGACAAATGGCACCATGGCATGTTGGGACACCTGGAATGGCATCCCTGGTCCGGCCGCTTGCCGAAAGCGTTCGCATTCACACCGGGCGGCCCGTTCACACAATTCAACGCGCAGACAAAGGCTGGCATGTCTGGTTTGACGATCAAACGTCGGTTGGACCTTTTCAAGCTGTTGCGGTTGCTGTTCCGGCGCCGCAAGCGCGGTTACTCTTAGGTCAGATCGAAGAGTTTGGCACCTCCCTTGCCCGGGTGCGCATGGCGCCGTGCTGGTCTCTGATGATCCGGCTTGAGGAAGTGACGCTGCCCGAACAAGATGTCTATTCGGATATGTCTGAAGTCATCCGCTGGATCTCGCGCAATAATACCAAGCCAGGCCGTATCAGCCGAGGCGAGTTGATCGTTATTCATGCGTCCCCATCGTGGAGCCGGCAGACGGAAGACGCCGAACCAGAGGTCGTCGCTGAGGAGCTCTGGAGCGAAATCAGCCACGTCTTAGGCCTTCCGCCCATCCGGCCTTCGCGCATGGTGGCGCACTTGTGGCGGCATGGGCTTGTCGATCAATCGCTCGGCGAAACCTATCTGTTTTCAAGCGACCATATGGTCGGCGTATGTGGAGATTGGTGCCTGGGGCGACTTGCAGAACATGCTTTCGACAGCGGCAACCGGCTTGGCAAAGCCATCATCAACGCGCTGATGTAGCTTAAGTCTCGAGGCGCCGGGCCACTGCATGTGGCAAAAACGCGATTTGAAATGCGCGGGTCCAGCCGCTACAAACCGGCCCAGATACCTGTCACGAGGAATGCCCAAATGGCCGATTTCAGCCCCGGGCGGCGGGCGCGGCCACAAAGGCCACTCTCACCGCACCTTCAAATTTATACGCCGCTCATCAACATGGTGATGTCGATCCTGCACCGGCTTACCGGCGCGGCGCTCTATCTGGGTACGCTGCTTCTGGCATGGTGGCTGATCGCGGCGGCAACGGGGCCGGAATATTTCAATTACGTGTCGGGGCTATTGGGAACCTGGCCTGGACGGCTCATTCTACTCGCCTACACGTGGGCATTGCTGCATCACATGCTGGGTGGGTTGCGGCACTTCATTTGGGACTTTGGTTACGGTTACGACTTGAAGACAATCGATCAGCTGTCATGGGGATCCATCCTGTTGTCGCTCGCGTTAACGGCTGTGATTTGGGGCTGCGTCGGTTTGAAAATGGGAGGGGCCTGATGGTCATGCGCACGCCACTCAAGACCGCTCGCAATTTGGGCTCGGCCAAAGAAGGTGCCGACCATTTCTGGAAGCAACGCGTAACGGGCGTTGCTAACGCCGTGCTCGGTTTGTTTTTTGTCTGGCTGGTGGCGTCGCTCGCTGGCGCCGATTACGCCACGGTCAAGAAATCGTTGTCCAATCCAATTCACGCGATGGCGCTGCTTGCGCTCATTGTATCCGGCACGATTTATATGCGCCTTGGCATGCAGACGATTATTGAAGACTACGTTCGTGGCGAAGGCGCAAAAATTGTACTGCTGATGCTCAATACTTTCTTCGCCATTGCAGTGGCACTCATCAGCATCTTTGCTATCCTCAAACTAAGTCTCGGAGCTTAAGACGAATGGCGGCACCTAAGCCCAAGAGCAACGCTCCCGGACTAAACGGAAAAGCTTACCCAATTACCGACCACAGCTACGATGTCGTGGTCGTTGGCGCCGGCGGCGCTGGGTTGAGAGCAACGCTTGGGGCGGCAGAAGCGGGTTTGAAGACTGCTTGCGTCACTAAGGTTTTCCCCACGCGCTCGCATACGGTCGCGGCACAAGGCGGCGTTGCGGCGGCACTCGGTAATATGGGCCCCGATAACTGGCGTTGGCACATGTACGATACCGTCAAAGGCTCCGATTGGCTTGGTGATCAAGACGCGATTGAGTATCTCTGCCGCAATGCGCCAGAGGCCGTCTACGAGCTTGAACATTACGGCGTACCCTTCTCGCGCACTGATGACGGCAAGATCTATCAACGTCCCTTTGGCGGCATGACGACGGATTTTGGTGAAGGCCCGCCCGCGCAGCGCACTTGCGCCGCTGCCGACCGCACGGGCCATGCCATGCTGCACACGCTCTATGGCCAATCGTTGCGCCACTCGGCCGAATTTTTTGTCGAGTATTTTGCGATCGACCTCATGATGGACCAGGAAGGCGCATGCCGCGGCGTGGTTGCCATGTGTCTCGAAGACGGATCGATCCATCGCTTCCGCGCCAAGCGCACGATCCTGGCGACGGGCGGCTATGGCCGAACCTATTTCTCGTGCACCTCTGCCCACACGTGCACGGGCGACGGCAATGCAATGGTTTTGCGTGCCGGGCTGCCGTTACAGGACATGGAATTCGTGCAATTCCATCCGACAGGAATTTACGGCGCTGGCGTGCTCATTACTGAAGGTGCGCGCGGCGAAGGCGGGTATCTGACGAACGCGAAAGGCGAGCGCTTTATGGAGCGTTATGCGCCGCACGCAAAAGATTTAGCATCGCGCGATGTCGTTTCGCGTTCCATGACCATGGAAATTCGCGAAGGCCGGGGCGTCGGTGCGGAAGGCGACCATATTTTCCTGCACCTTGATCACCTCGACCCGAAAATTCTTGCCGAAAGACTGCCCGGCATTACCGAAAGCGCGAAAGTTTTTGCCGGTGTCGATTTGCGCCGCCAGCCCATCCCTGTTCTGCCGACAGTGCACTACAACATGGGCGGTATCCCGACCAACTATCACGGCGAAGTTTTGACCAAGAAGGGCAACGATCCTGACGCCGTCGTGCCGGGGCTCATGGCCATTGGCGAAGCCGCATGCGTGTCCGTTCACGGCGCCAACAGGCTAGGCTCGAATTCGCTCATTGACTTGGTTGTATTCGGGCGGGCTGCGGCCCTGCGCTGTGCCGAGACGATCGAAAGCCGGGGCACGCAGCCGGACTTGCCGGCCGATGCGCACGATCTTGCAGTTTCGCGGCTTGACAGGTTCCGGCATGCGAATGGCAAAACGCCGACGGCGGCGCTGCGCCTCAGAATGCAGAAAGTCATGCAATCCAATTGCGCTGTGTTTCGCGATGGGCCGGTCCTGAAGGAAGGCGTTGCCAAGATTTCGGCGATCTGGAAGGACGCAAGTGATATCCGCGTAACAGACCGGTCTCTGATTTGGAACTCCGATCTCATTGAGACACTTGAATTCGACAATCTTATCTCGCAAGCCGCAGTTACAGTTGTCAGTGCCGAAGCGCGCAAGGAAAGCCGCGGCGCCCACGCGCGCGAAGATTTCCCTAAGCGTGACGATGTGAAGTGGATGAAGCACACGCTTGCTTGGGCCGACGATACGACGCGAGCCGTCAAGCTTGATGACCGGCCGGTTCATACCAAGACCTTGACCAATGAGGTCAAATATATTGAGCCGAAAGCGCGCGTGTATTGACGTCTGAAATGCGTGATTGCGCGATCCAGTGATGAGCAGGGTTATATGAGGCGTCGATGTACTTGAATCCGGCCAACTTCATCTCTTTATCGCGCTGGAAGTCGAAGGTGTCCTTTCGCGTTGATGACGGTGATGCGGCACTCGCCGACCAGCCTGGAACACTGCTCCTGCCGATGCAGCGCGACCGCCTCTTGCGATACCTGCCGAGCCACGCGCGTATCGCCGAAATTGGCGTTGCGAAGGGCCATTTTTCCCAACAACTTCGCAACGTCTGCAAGCCTTCGTTCTTGGCTCTCATCGATCCTTGGCGGCAACAGGACGAGGTTGTTTACTACGGAGATTCAAATAACGCAGCGCAGGCCGATCAGGACCGGCGTTTCGCGGCGGTTTCAAAACGGTTTTCATCGGCCAAGCCGGGCCGCGAATGCCGGGTCTTCAGGATGTACTCGGCCGATGCGGTAAAGGAATTCCCAGATAAGCACTTTGACTGGGTATTCATCGATGCCAACCACAGCTACGAAGCCTGCCTTGAAGATCTCCGGCTATGGGCGCCAAAAGTCAAAGACGACGGGTTGCTGTGCGGTCATGATTTCGCGGCGCACGCCTCTGCACGAGCGGCGAAATACGGTGTCGTCGATGCCGTCAAAGAATTCGTAAATGAAACCGGGTGCGGGCTGGCCGCTCTGACGGTCGAGCATTTTCCGACATACGTCATTGCAAAGAACCCCTTGGGCGAAACTGTCAAGCGGATGCGTCATTTGTTGTTCAGTTTTGAGCCCTATGTCATTCAAGTCACGGACGCGGCTTTGGCTGAATTCCAGCACGCACGCTTGCTCGGCACGGGCCTTCCGCGCGGGGCCTTTATGTCGTTTAATTTTTCCAAAAAACAGCGGCGCATGACACCGGCATGCCGCCTAGAGCTCGACAACAAGCGTACGCAAGAGTTCGCGCGGGGAGACCGCGTGCTCGTAGCGCGCAACGATTGTTAAATTGTAGGGCGCAAGTTCAGGAAAAACTCCGGAGTTCAATCCGTCCCGCGTACGGTATCCGCTGACAATGTCCAGGTTGGCTGCCGTTGGGTGGACCGGGACGGCTTCCGTTATAATGGCAAATTTGAAGTTGCGCTTGAGGTTCTCCAGGGCGGCCCGGATCGTGTCGTTTGACAAGTGCTGAAATACTTCGCGGATGGTGACGATGTCGCCCTCGGGTAGCTGGTCCTTTGCGACATTGGCGTGCAGAAACGCGATTTTTCCAGATACCGCGTGCCGGTTATTGTTATCCGCGACCACCTTGCTGGCGACATCGCAGCCGAAGTAACGCACGGGCCTCTTCAGCCGTTGCAATATGCGCTGCGAAACCTGAAAATCTCCGCAGCCGATATCGACAAGCGTCGCAATATCTGGACGCGCATTGATGTAATTTACAACGAAGTCTTCGTAACCGCGCGAGGCGTCCGGCATGGAACCGGGACCTGAATGGAATTTCCCGTCTTCTGGCGTTGGCGACCAAACGCCGCGTTCGTAAATCTCGTTGAACACGTCTTCGAGCGGCCGGCCGCGGGCTTGTGCCTGTTCGGAATTAAACCGGTAGCGTTTCCAACGTGCATGGAGCTTCGCCGGAATGATTGGGCGAAGGAGTGCCTTTACGCGCTCTGGCATGAGGATATGGGTCTGCCCTGCTAATGTAGTGCCCCGGGAAATTGACGTATCACGCGGTTGCACCGGCTGCTAGGCGTACATCCGGCAAGATACTTTCTTTCTGTTGCATCAGTAAATTTTTATGATGCAAAGTCGCGTTTCGAACTTAAGCCAGACTAGACTATCGTTAATTCGGCTCAGAGGTACGGGCGTGGCGCAGAAAAAAGATAGCGACGAAGGCGACGACGCCGACACGCGCATGCCGCCGGATCCGTTCGCGGCCGTGCTGCCGGCGCTTGCGGCACTTGGTGCGATCTCGTCGATCGCTTCGATCCATTGGTCCGGCCAGGAGAAGACCGCGGCGCGCACGCGATCAAAGCGCAAAACAGGGGCTTCACTCCGCGATCTGGAGACGTGCTGTCTCGGTTTGTCTGAAATTTTCCGCCGCTTTCAGCGTCATCCCAAGGTCTTCGCGGGCGAAGGCGCGCAGGCCTCTTCTCCCCTCAAGTTCGGTGTCCACGGCACACGCATCCGCGCCGACGCGCAGCGCCTTTACCTGCAACTTATGAACGATATTGCCTCCATGCTGGTGCTTGCGGCGCAGAATGCCTTCGATGTCATGACGGCGGTTGAGGACGGCGACATCAACGCGCCGGAGGAGGTTTTCTTTGGCTTTGGCGAACAGCAAGAGAAACTCAACAAGATCATCCAAAACCGCGTCACGCTTGCGCGTTGCCGTCGATACGGGCGCGGAAGTCGCCGAGAAATTAACGGCGCTAGTGCGGGACCTGCGAAAGTACCAGAAACCGGCCTGAAAAGTGCCAAAGAACCGCACAGATACAGCGCGTTGTACCGGTTGACAGTTTGGTCTAGGGAGGTTCTGTTGCCGTAATAAGATCAAACTCTAAAAGGCTTCGCCCCATGGTTCAGCTCACTCTGCCGAAAAACTCGAAAGTCAAAACCGGCAAGACCTGGAACAGCCCGACGGGCGATGGCACCTGGAAAGAATTCCGCATCTATCGCTGGTCGCCTGATGACGACGAAAACCCGCGCCTCGATACCTATTATGTCAATCAGGACCAATGCGGGCCGATGGTGCTCGACGCCCTGATCAAAATTAAAAGCGAAATCGATCCGACGTTGACCTTCCGCCGCTCATGCCGCGAAGGCATCTGCGGCTCGTGCGCCATGAACATCGACGGCACCAACACACTCGCCTGCCTCAAGGGCTGCGACGAGGTGAAGGATGCCGTAAAGATTTATCCGCTGCCGCACATGGAGGTCATCAAAGACCTCGTGCCCGACATGACGAATTTTTACGCGCAGCACCGTTCCATCGAGCCGTGGCTCAAGACGGACACCGCCGCGCCGCCGAAAGAATGGAAGCAATCACGCGAAGACCGCGAAAAACTCGATGGGCTTTATGAGTGCATCATGTGTGCCTGCTGCTCGACGTCGTGCCCGAGCTACTGGTGGAACTCCGATCGTTACCTCGGCCCCGCCACGCTGCTGCAGGCCTATCGCTGGGTGATCGATAGCCGCGACGAAGCAACCGGCGAGCGCCTCGACAATCTTGAAGATCCGTTCCGGCTTTATCGCTGCCACACCATCATGAACTGCGCGAAAGCCTGCCCCAAGGGCCTCTCGCCCGCGAAAGCCATTGCCGAGCTGAAGAAGCTGATGGTGGAACGGCGGGTCTAATGCCCCCCTCCCCCACCCTCCACAGCCTCACCTCCGGCCAGATCCTCTCGCCGTTCACGCAGCTACGCCGTTTGCTTGGTGATACGCCGGCCGGACATCCCAAACCGATCGAGCTAACAATCGGCGAACCGCGCGAGGCCATGCCGGATTTCATATTGGCGAAACTCAATGAAGCGTCCGCCCTCTATGGCAAATATCCGCCGATCCGCGGCAGCGATGAACTGAAATTGGCGATCTCCAACTGGCTGTCGCGCCGCTACGCGCTTTCCCACGGTGTCGACCCGGCAAGCGAAATCCTCGCTCTCAACGGTTCGCGCGAAGGCTTGTTTTACGCTTGCCTTCCAGCTGTTGGCCGCAAGGAGATGAAGGGCCAGCCCGCGATCCTAATGTGCAACCCCTATTACTCGGCATATCTTGGCGGCGCGCTCGGCGTCGGCGCGGAACCCATTTTTCTCAATGCGACGAAGGAAACAGGCTTCCTCCCCGACCTCGACGAGATCGCGCGTGACGCGGACCTCATGGCGCGAACGTGCGCGCTCTTCATCTGTTCGCCCGCCAACCCGCAAGGCGCCGTCGCCAGCCGTGGCTACATCCTGAAAGCACTTAGTCTCGCCCGCGCGCATGATTTCATGCTGTTTCTCGACGAATGCTACTCTGAAATTTATACGGGTAGCGCACCAACAGGCGGTCTCGAAGTTGCCGCCGCAACGCCCGAGCGTTTTAAAAATCTCGTGGTCTTCAATTCGCTCTCCAAGCGCTCGAACCTGCCGGGTCTCAGATCCGGCTTCTGCGCAGGCGACGCGGAGTTCCTGGAAAGCTACGCTGAAATCCGCAACATGTGCGCGCCGCAGGTGCCGGGGCCTGTGCAACACGCTTCCGCCGCGGCCTGGAGCGACGACGCGCATGTCGAAGTGGCTCGCGCCGCATACCGTGAAAAATTCGCGGTTGCGGACGAGGTTTTGAAGGGCCGCTTCGGCTATGCGCGCCCGGCCGGCGGCTTTTGTCTTTGGCTCGATATGAGCCAATATGGGGGTGCAAGTCACGCTACGGTAACCTTATGGAAACGTATGGGCGTCAAGGTCATTCCCGGTAGCTTTCTGGCCCAGACCGGCCGTGACGGAACCAATCCCGGCGCGAACTACATCCGCGTGGCTTTGGTTCAAGACCCCGCGACGATCCGGGAAGCACTCGAACGCTTGGGTAAGGTTTTCGCGTAGCGGATCGTTTGCGCTTATGTCGCTTGATACACGTGGCATTGATCCTCAGAGGCTGCTGCCGCAGTCGTTAGAGGACCGGCTCTTGGGCTGGCTGAGCCGAATGGGAGGCGTTACGCTTCTCGTGGGACTTACACTTGCGTGGGCCAGTCTCGCAACGTGGTCGGTACTCGACCCCAGTCTCACACACGCGACCGCCAACGTACCGCGCAATATTCTCGGCCCGCTCGGTGCTATCATCTCGGATCTTCTTCTGCAGACGTTCGGTGCTGCCGCTGTTCTCGCGCTGCTTGCGCCGATGTTCTGGAGTGCCGAACTTATTTCCGAGCGGCGTCTCGCGCTTGGCCGCACCAAGCTTGGCTTTTATCCATTATCGGTCCTCGCCATCGCCGGCGCATTATCATCGCTCCCTGTCGTCGGCGCTTGGCCCCTACACCATGGATTTGGCGGCGCTATCGGTGACGGGCTTTTCAAGCTGGTCACCAATCTGTTTGCCTTCATCAACGCCGACCGCGCTGACATGGCGTCGGGTCTAGTTCTCATTTTCGGCGCCATAGCATCGACCGCCAAAAGCGTCGGATTCGATATTGAGGCCTGGGTCCAAGAAACCCTCAAAGCGCGCAAGGCAGCGGCGCTAAACCGGTCAAGCGAACACGTTGAGCCACAAGAAGCAGCCCCTCAGCCGACAATGCTGGACCGCTGGCGCCAATCGCGCGCTCAGCCCAAGGCAGACAATGCCGTCAGCAAAAAAAGTCCGTTCGGTGCTGCGGCGGATCTCGCAGTTCCGTCTCTTGGCGGTGCGGCTTGGCCGTCTCAGCCTTGGGCCTGGACGCAGGCGCAATTGCCGCTTCAGAATACCGGCCTCGCTCATCAACCGGCCGCCGCTCCATTGCCGGCGCGGGGCTGGGATTTCGGCACGCCGCATCTCGAAGCGTCAACGGGCACTAATCCGGAACCTCCGGTTTTCCGTGGCGGTTCATTCGATGCCAGCACGGATTTGGCCAGTCAGGCGATTGCCCGCCGGTTCGCGCCGGCCTCAATCGAGACCAATACAGAAGCGGCATTGGTGTCCGAACCGGAAACCGAACCTAATGGCTATCTTGCGACCTTGACGCGCCGTAAGGGCGAAACGGTGCGCCAGTGGAAACGCCCATCGCTCAATCTATTGAAACGCGCGTCTGCTGCGAAGCCTGGACCAGAGTTGTCGCAAACCGTCATGCGCGGTAATGCGCGGCTGCTTGAAGATGTGCTCAACGACTTCGGCGTCAAAGGCGAAGTCAAAGATATCAAGCCGGGCCCGGTCGTCACACTCTACGAACTCGAACCCGCGCGCGGCACAAAGTCGTCGCGCGTCATCGGTTTGGCCGACGACATCGCCCGTTCGATGAGCGTCGTCAGCGTCCGCGCTGCCGTCGTCCCCGGCCGCAACGCCATTGGACTCGAACTTCCGAATATGCGGCGCGAATTTGTCTTGTTGCGCGAGATGCTCGAGTCCGAAGCTTATAAAACAAGCGACGCCATCCTGCCGATCACACTCGGTAAATCGATTGGCGGCGAACCGGTCGTTGCCGATCTTGCCCGCATGCCCCATCTCCTTGTTGCCGGAACCACGGGCTCGGGCAAATCCGTCGGCGTCAACGCTTTTATTCTGTCATTGCTCTACCGGCATTCGCCGAACGAGTGCCGCTTCCTGATGATCGATCCGAAAATGCTGGAATTGTCTGTCTACAATGGCATTCCGCATCTTTTGACGCCCGTTGTGACTGACCCGCATAAAGCGGTTATAGCCCTGAATTGGGCCGTCTCCGAAATGGAAGAGCGCTATAAGCGCATGTCGACGCTCTCGGTGCGCAACATCGACGTGTTCAACAATCGCGTGCGCAATGCGCAAAAGCGCGGCGAGTTGTTGTCGCGCACGGTGCAGACCGGATTTGATAGATCGGGTCAAGCCATTTTCGAAAAGCAGAAGATGGATCTCGAACCGATGGCGCGTATCGTCATCGTGGTCGATGAGTTTGCCGACCTCATGTGCGTTGCCGGAAAAGAAGTCGAAGCCGCCGTGCAGCGCTTGGCGCAAATGGCGCGTGCGGCAGGTATTCATTTGATCATGGCAACGCAGCGCCCGTCTGTTGATGTCATCACAGGAACGATCAAAGCCAATTTCCCGACGCGCATTTCGTTCAAAGTGACGTCGAAGATCGACAGCCGCACCATTCTCAACGAGCAAGGCGCGGAGCAGCTCTTGGGCCAAGGCGATATGCTCTATTCGGGTGGGGCCGGACAAATTGTACGCGTGCACGGGGCGTTTGTTGCCGATGATGAAGTCGAAGCAATCGCCGATGCACTCCGCCAGCAAGGTGGCCCGCAATATATCGAAGGCATTCTCGATGGCCCCAACCCGGCCGAAATTCCCAGCGGCGAGCGCGAGTCCAGCAGCGACGATCTTTATGACCGGGCCGTCGCCATCGTCCTGCGAGACCGGAAGGCCTCGACGAGCTACATCCAGCGCCGCCTGCAGATCGGCTACAACCGGGCTGCCGATCTCATCGAGCGTATGGAGCGGGAGGGCCTTATTTCTCCGGCCAATAGTGTTGGAAAACGCGAAATCCTGGCGAGCGACAGCAGCGCCAACGCGGCCTAGTTTCTTGCCGGCACGTCCGCGCCTCCCGCCTATCCAATAGTCAAGCCAGCGACGCCGTGCTGCTTGCTCTTGCACCAACCTTCCCCTATTTGCTGCTCACGCAGGGTGCGCATTGCCAATTTCTCGTCGCAATGTTCGCCGACACCATAAGTGCTGACGGGCGGGGCAAGAATGCGCGTCGGCACAACAACGACCCTTGGGGGAATAATGAGACGGAACGTGACAGTGTTCGGCCGTATTGGCGGCTTTGCGGCTGGCTTCGCCGCTGCCGTGTTATTCGCGGGCGTGAGCGCCGCCGAGGACAAAGCCGCAGCCCCCGCCCCTCCAGTACCGGCCGCCGCGGCTCCTGCACCTGCCGCCCGCTGCTCCAGCCCCCGCCGCCAAACCCGAGGCGCCCGTTCCTGCAAAACCCGATGTCGGCGCCGATGGGTGGACCGGCGAAGTGGCACCCGAAAAATCGACGAGCGGCATAGCGCTTGATGAGAAGCAGACTGAAGTCGTCAAAATCGTCAGCGGATATTTCAGCGATCTCAAGAGCTTGAAGGGTGCCTTTGTCCAAACCGGGTCGGACAAGAAGAAAATGAAGGGCAAGTTTTTCGTCAAGCGCCCAGGCCGGTTTCGCTTTGACTACGCGCTTCCTTCAAAACAAATCATCATTTCTGACGGCGAAAACCTGGCCATCCAAGACTTTGACCTGAACAATGAAGATCGGGTCGCCCTTGATCAAACGCCGTTCCGGCTGCTTTTGCGCAAAGATGTCGATCTGTTGCGCGATGCCCGCATCGTCGAAGTTCAAGCCGCTGAAGACCTGATCGTGCTGGCAATTCAGGACAAAAGTCCGGATACGCCGGGCAAGATAAAACTCTTCCTGGCGACCAAACCGAGTTTTGAGCTGAAAGAATGGGTTACCACGGACGCCCAAGGCCTCGACACGCGCATTGAGGTTTCGGAGCTCACGCGGAGCGATGATCTCGATGCGAATATGTTTAAAATTCAGATGCTTGGTAAGAAGCCGGGCCTCCAATAGGGCAAAATTCCCGGCGAATCAGGTTGTTGCCGCGTTGTCCTCACGCAATACGCAATCTGGGGATATTCCGGGATAACCGTTCACATTTTCGTGAACAGTGCATACACCCCCTATTGAAATCTTCCGGGTTGCGCTTAACTACCACTCATGCAGGTGGCGTCACCCTGTATTCGGTAGTGCCCCCCGTCTAACCGAAGACGCCACCTCTGGTACCGGCTTCCCTCCCGGTACCGGCGCGTCAAGCGCAAATCGCGCCCAGTCCCTCCCCCCGGGACTGGGCGTTTCTCTTTTCAGGGCTGCGAATAGAAATCCAATCCGCTTTTGTGTGCTCGTACGGCTAACCGATCAGTTAGTGAAGTTGCGCCGCTGCTTCAGGTGCAATCGTACTGCGGCTGTTGTGTGCTGTAGCCGCCGCGTTTCCATCGAGCCCAGCTATACCAACCAAGGCGTCGTCTATAGCTTTCACTTCGATTGCCAAGCGGCGCAATCGCGACGCGATCTTCTCCATCATGTGTTCGGCAAGGCGCGGATCGTCGGCCATTTGTGCATGCATATCTTCGCGCGAAATTTTCAACGCCTTAACTTGCGTTCGCGCAACGATCGTCGCGCTGTGCACGGTTTCAACCAGCATAGCGAGTTCCGCAATGATCGACCCTTCGACAATAGTCTCAGCCGGCGAACCTTCTTCAGGTCCTGAGATACGGGCCGCTTCTCCGGAAACGATGACGATCGCGCCATCTCCCGCTTTGTCTTCTTGAATGAGTGTGTCGCCAGGCTTGTAAACCACGCGATCCGCGCGGCGCACGATCTCGGTCAGCTGCAAAGGTTTCAAACCTTGAAACAGGGGTAGGCGCAAAAATGGTTTGACGAGGGCGTCAATGGCCATCGGTCACACTCCGCTTCGGTTACGAGACGAGGGAACTGGGACGCGACAAACACAACGGACGCGAATGCGCTGAACAACAAGCGTTCAAACGCGACATGCGGTTTTTGAAACGATGACCAAACAGATCAGTCTGAAACCACGGCTCTAATCAGCATATCCCGCCGGTGAGGTCCAGACGTGTCTCGGCACCTGTGGACGGCCAAAGTACAACATGGGGACATCATGGGGAAAAGCGGTGCGAAATTTATGCGGGAGGTCTTTGCTTAAGGCGCTAATTTGTAGCCGCCGCTCTCGGTAATCAACAGTTCGGCGTTGGAGGGGTCTTTCTCGATTTTCTGGCGCAATCGGTAGATGTGCGTTTCTAGCGTATGCGTTGTGACGCCGGCGTTGTAGCCCCACACTTCGTGCAACAAGACTTCGCGCGAAACAACCTTCTCGCCTGAGCGATAGAGATATTTGAGGATCGAGGTTTCTTTCTCGGTCAAGCGTATCTTCGCGCCGGCTTGATCGACGAGAAGTTTGGATGCGGGTTTGAATGTGTAGGGTCCGATCGCGAATACCGCATCTTCGCTTTGTTCGTGCTGGCGCAATTGCGCGCGGATACGCGCCAGCAGAACCGCGAATTTAAACGGCTTTAAAACATAATCGTTGGCGCCGGCATCAAGACCCAGGATCTGGTCGGCGTCTGACGTATTGCCGGTCAGCATGACGATCGGCGTCTTGAACCCGCCCTTGCGCAGCATCTTGACAGCTTCGCGTCCGTCCATGTCGGGCAGTCCGACGTCGAATACCACGAGATCGAAATGGCCGCTCTTGGCGGCCTCCATGCCTTTGGATGCCGTGTTGGCTTCGGAGACTTCGAATTCGTCGTGTAATATGAGTTGATCTTTTAAGGAGGTGCGGAGATCTTCGTCATCGTCGACGAGTAGGACGCGGCGGGCCGTGCTCATGCAAGGGGGCTCCGGTATCGGATGAAAATAGGCGTCAAATGTCTAGCATCCGTCGCGGCGCCGACATAGTGTCCGTTGTGGTGGGGACATGACAAGTATAGGGGCGCCCCTGTCAACAATCCGGCCTATGAAACAACCTCAACTCATCGTGAGACGGATTTCGGCCAAGAATAGCCGTGGCTGGATCGAATTTGGCCCGTTCCGGTGGGCCTGTGCGCTCGGCCGCAACGGCATTCGTACATTGAAGCGCGAAGGCGATGGGGCGACGCCAAGAGGGTGTCACCGGCTCCTTTATGGCTACTTCCGCGTTGGGTATTTTCCGCGCGTCAAAGCGTCTCTGCCGCTTAAGGTGCTCAAAGTTGGCCAGGGCTGGTGCGATGCGCCGTCTGACGGCAACTACAACCGCGAAGTCCGCTATCCCTATAAAGCGAGTGCCGAGTCGCTATGGCGCGACGACCGGCTCTATGACTGCATCATCGTGCTCGACTACAATTTTCGCCCGCGTGCGCGCGGCAAAGGCAGCGCGATCTTCATGCACGTGGCGCGTCCGGGATTATTGCCGACCGAGGGCTGCATTGCGCTGCGCAAATCTGATCTTCGCATGCTGCTTACTCACCTGCCGCGCAACGCGTCCATCATCGTTCCATAAAAAAGACCCGGACGTTCTTTCGAATGTCCGGGCCAGTCTATGAGCACAGCTAGGGGAAGATCGAGTGTGCTCGGGAGACAACGTGCGCCCTGGAGCCGGATGGAGGAACGGCCCCAGGGGTAAGTGATTAGTAATTGTAAGCGCGTTCGCCGTGATCGGTGATGTCGAGACCTTCGCGCTCTTTCTCTTCAGCCGGACGCAGGCCGACGATGATGTCGACCAGTTTGAAGAGGATCAGCGATCCGATACCGCTCCACAGCAACGTCATGCCAACTGCTTTGGCCTGCGCCGTCATCTGCGTCACGAGATCGTATGCGCCGACCGCGAGTTCGCCCGGCTTCGACAGGTAGTCGGGAACGCCCGCGCCGCCGAGATCAGGGTTGACGAGCAGACCCGTTGCGAGTGCGCCGAGAATGCCGCCGACACAGTGGATGCCGAAGACGTCCAAGCTGTCGTCGTAACCGAACGTGCTCTTGATGCCCGAGCAGAATGTGAAGCAGACGACGCTGACGACGAGGCCGAGTACGAGCGACCCCATGATGCCGGCAAAGCCGCAAGCCGGAGTCACGGCGACGAGACCGGCCACGACGCCAGAGACGAGACCGAGCAGCGACGGCTTACCCTTCACGATCCATTCCATCATGATCCATGACCAGCCTGCGGCCGCGGTGGCGATGAAAGTATTCATCATCACTTGGCCGGCGAAGCCATTGGCTTCGAGGTTGGAGCCGACGTTGAAGCCGAACCAGCCAACCCAGAGAAGGGCTGCGCCGATCATGCACATCGTCAGAGAGTGTGGAGGCATGGCTTCGCGGCCGTAGCCAACGCGCTTACCAAGGATGAGGCAGCCGACAAGGCCCGCAATACCGGCGTTAATGTGCACAACGGTGCCGCCGGCAAAGTCGAGTGCGCCCCACTTGAAGATCAAGCCCTGCGTCGGCGAGAACGCCGTCGAGAGCAGCTTGCGCCACTTTCTTGGCTTCGTCGCCGGTCGCAGCTGCAAGCGCCTTCGCAGCGTTGCCGAATGCATCCGGGCCGCCCCAATACCAGACCATGTGTGCGATGGGGAAGTAGATGAATGTCACCCACAACGCCATGAATAGCATCACGGCCGAGAACTTCACGCGCTCTGCAATGGCGCCGAGGATGAGCGCCGGCGTGATGCATGCGAACGTCATCTGGAAGGCGATGTAGACGTATTCCGGAATGTAGACGCCGTTCGAGAACGTGGCAGCGACCGTGGTCGAATTGACGCCGCTAAGGAAGGCTTTGCCGAAGCCGCCGACGTAGTCGTTCAATCCGCCGCCGTTGGTGAAGGCCATCGAGTAGCCGTAGAGCACCCAGATGATGGCGACGAGGCAGAGCGTTGCAAACACCTGCATGCACATCGACAGCATGTTCTTGGTGCGCACGAGGCCGCCGTAGAAGAGCGCGAGGCCCGGGACTGTCATCAACAGCACCAGAACCGAGCAGATCATCATGAAGGCGGTGTCGCCTTTATTGGGCACGGGCAGCGCCGGTGCAGCTGGTGCGGCCGCAGCCGCCGTGTCCGCAGCCGCCGTGGCCGCTTCCTGGGCGAGCGATGGGTCTGCAAAGCATGCGAGCACGCCAAGAGCTCCCAAGGCTCCGGCGGTTCGCGCTAAAGATCGATACGTCATGTGTGAAGCTCCCTGATTAGTCGAAACTGTCTGATTGTCCCTGGATGGTTCCGGCTGCCTCACAGCGCGTCGTCGTCGGATTCGCCGGTGCGGATGCGAACCGTGTGTTCGATCGATGAGACGAAGATTTTGCCGTCGCCGATCTGGCCGGTTTTGGCGGCGTGCTGAATGGCAGCGACCGCCTTTTCGACCTGGGCCGACGAAACGACGGCCTCGATTTTCACTTTCGGCAGGAAGCTGACGGCGTATTCCGCGCCGCGATAGATTTCCGTGTGCCCCTTTTGGCGGCCGTAACCCTTGACCTCGGTTACGGTCATGCCCTGCAGCCCGAGGTCGGTCAGCGCAGCGCGGACCTCCTCAAGCTTGAATGGTTTGATAATCGCAGTGATGAGCTTCATGTGTGCCCCTCTCCCTTTCCCGGCGCATTGCCGGCTGAACATTCGACGTGAGCCCGGGTCTAAAAAACCCGGGTGCCGAAGGGGGAGAGATCAAGAGCCGTGCCAGTTTACGCGTTGCGAAGTATATGTTTGTTTTTAATAGGAAAAAAGGAAATGAGCCGATGAGGCTGCATGGTTGCGGGCACCCTCTTTGACTATTTTTTATGCAATCAGGATCATTTGCCTATTATTTGATCGCGCTATTTGATTGCGAACGCAGTTGCCTTTTTTCGCATCAATCCTTCTTGCGCGGTCGACGCCACCAAGCGCCCCTGGCGGTCGTAAATCGTGCCCCGGCAAAATCCGCGCGCGCCAAAGGCCGTCGGGCTGTCTTGGACGTAGAGCAGCCAGTCGTCGGCACGGAATGGGCGGTGGAACCACATGGCGTGGTCGAGGCTCGCGAGCTGGATGTCGGGATCGTAAAGCACCTTGCCGTGGGCAACGAGGGCCGTATCAAGCAGCGTGAAGTCAGAGGCATAGGCGAGCGCCGCGAAGTGCAGCTGCGGGTCGTCCGGCAAGGGGCCGTTGGTCTTGAGCCAAACGACTTGCTGAGGTTCGCGAGGCTCACGGCTGGTATAGCGGCTTGGATCGACGATACGCATGTCGATCGGATTGGCACGTTGCCAGAAAGCACGCATGTTTTCAGGCAATTCGCTTGAGAGCTTACTCATCAACTCGCCGACGCTTGGCAACGAATCCGCTGGGGGCACAACCGGCATCGTGGTCTGGTGATCGAAGCTTTCTTCGCTTTTGTGGAACGAAGCGCTCATCGCGAAAATGGCGCGCCCGTGCTGAACGGCTTTGACGCGCCGGGTTGTGAAACTGCCGCCGTCACGGATGCGTTCGACGTCGTAGATAATTTCATGCTCGGGATCGCCCGCGAGCAGAAAATAGCCGTGTATCGAATGAATGGGCCGGTTAGCGTCTACCGTCTGCGCGGCAGCCGAGAGCGATTGCCCCAACACCTGTCCGCCGTAAACGCGCTGCCAGCCGGCGCTGGCCTTGGGCCCGCGAAACAGGTTCTCCTCGAGTTTTTCGAGTTTCAGCGCGTCAATCAGCCTATTGAGTGCCGAATGGGGTGGTGCAGTATCTGCCACGATTTAACGGCCTTCTTTTTCTTTGTTTGCAGTTTGCCTACGAGAATGGCGACAATGGGCGCGATGCAGACCACAAAGTGTCATGGAATGACAACGAACGAGCGAGCCGGTCCATTGCCAGCAAATCAGAATAACACCTACGACATTGCGATTTCTGGCGCCAGCTTTGCCGGCCTCGCGCTCGCTGGATCTTTGCGGCAGGCGTTTGGGAACGACGTCCGGATCTGCATCATCGATCGCGCGGCGGCGCCTGGTGGTGCTGCATCGGATACGCGTGCCTTCGCCATCTGGGCCGCGTCCAAGAACTTGCTCGAAGCGCTGGGCGTGTGGGAGCGCATCGCGATTGACGCCGAGCCGATGACAAAAATCGAGATCACCGATTCAGCGCTCGACGATGGCATCCGCCCGACGCTGGTCAGCTATGATGCGCGCACCGAAAGCGGAGCAATCGCCGCCTACATGGTGCCGAGCGAAACCTTGAAAGCGGAACTCTATCGCCTCGTCGCAGCGGACACTGCCATCGAGTGGGCAGCGCCCGCCGAAGCGGTCAATCTAGAAGCGAGCGAATTCTCGAACACAATCGATCTTAGCGACGGCCGCAAGATTGCCGCGCGTCTCGTCGTTGCCGCCGAAGGCCGCCAATCGAAGCTGCGCGACGCGGCCGGGATCAAGACTGTGAGCTGGGGATACGAGCAAACGGGCATCGTCGCGACAGTCGCGTTTGCCGAGCCGCACGGCGGCGTCGCCATTCAACATTTCTTGCCCGGCGGACCGTTTGCCGTTTTGCCGCTCAAGGGTAACCGCGCCTGCATCACCTGGAGTGCGGCCAGCGCAGAAGCCGAACGCATGATGGCGCTCGATGATGCGGCGTTCCTCAATGAACTCGATCATCGCATCGGCGGGCGCTTTGGGCCGATTACGCTTGCCGGTCCGCGCCAAGCCTGGCCGCTCGATTTGAAAATGGCGCGCAATTTGACTGCGCCGCGCTTTGCTTTGATTGGAGACGCAGCCCATGGCGTACACCCGATTGCGGGCCAAGGCGTCAATCTCGGATTTCGCGATGTCGCCGCTTTGACGGAATGCATCTTGGACGCGGTGCGGCTTGGCGATGATTTCGGGTCTGCGTCTGCGCTTGAGCGCTATAGCCGCTGGCGCCGTTTCGATACCACCATGTCGGCGGCGGCATACGATGGATTGAACCGTCTCTTCAGCGTCGATAATTTTCTGATCCGCGCAGGGCGCGACGCGGGCCTTTCCCTCGTTGATCGCATTCCGGCTTTGAAAACCATGTGGGTCGAAGAAGCCGCCGGCCTCACGGGCGATGTGCCGAAGTTGTTGCGGGGGCTCGCGTAGGTTGGGTTAGCGCGGCCAGTTTTCAGTTGAAGCGCAATATCGCCATTCGTTTCCGCGCGTAACCCAACAAACCTATACGGTAAAGCCGTTGGGTTACGGTTCGGCCAATCCAGCGGCGTGCGAACTTTCGAAATCTGTGTAAAGGTCGAACCTAACCCAACCTACGAGTTGTCACTTTGAGAGTTGGAGTTTCTTCCTCCCCCTCCACCATCTCAGGCATCACGACCGTCGCAACGCCCGCTGCGATATCGACACTCGGCACGCAGGCATCCGAAAACGGCACGTACTCGGTCGCGGTGCCGCCCGCGAGTAGCACTTCCAAAAGATCCCCCGCGCCGAAATTTGCGACGGCAATGATCTTGCCAATCTCTTCGCCCTCGGGCGAAACCGCGCGCAAGCCAATCAGATCGGCGTGGTAATATTCGCCCTCATCGGCCGCGGGAAGTTTCGCGCGCTCAACATAAAGCTCGATACCCTTCAAGGCTTCCGCCGCGTTGCGATCCGAAACGCCCTCGACGCGGGCGATGATGCCTTTGTCCGTCACGCGCACGACCCTCAGCTTGAACGTGCGTCGGCCCGCCTTGTCGCTCAACGGGCCATAGGATGCGATCGACTCGGGCGCGCCGGTGTAGGTGCGCACCTGCACCTCGCCGCGAATGCCATGCGCGTTGGCGAAACTGCCGAGCAGCACAAGCTTGGTATTTCCCGGAACGTGGCCGGATTTGGAATTAGGTTCTGACATGACGTGCCTGATGCCCTCTTCGGATCAATTGGGCAAGTTAGTTTGGTAACTCAGTTCGGCAGTGGGCCAAGATACGACAAGGCGACATCGATGGGCCGGCCGACGATATGGATGGTCGTCTTGGCAATCGGCGCAGGCCGATCGAACTTGCACGTGATGTTGAACGCCGCGCCATGAGCCTCCGCCGAGAAGCCATTGACCAGCGTACCGAAGGGCGGGACGTCAATGCGCAGATGCACAATGTTGACCTCACGCGCGGCGTCGAACTCGTAACTGCCCGTGAACACGCCGCCGTGCTTGTCGGAGCCCATGATCTTGCCATTGCGCAAGACGGCCAGCGCATTGTCGTTGTCGGGCTCGCCGTTTGCCTTGCCGTGGTAGGCGATACGGTAAATGCCTTCATCAAGCTTTTTGCTGCGGCTGGGCAGCCGGTCCAGCTCCTGGCGGCGGACGGACGGCCGGGCCGCAGCAAACAATCTGAGATACCCCGCCACGGGCTCAGGAAGGGGCTGGGCGCCCGTTGCCCACTGGCTGACGGTACGGGGCGCCACCCCCATCAAGGCCGCCAGCTCGCCCTGTTTGAGGCCTAATTTTTCGAGTGTCGGCTTTAAGCCTGTTTCGCTCATGTTAATGACCTTAAAAACACAAAAATAGATATAATATCTAAAATACAGCGTTCCGCCTTCGCTACAAGATTAATTTGCGCCTCAAATGAAAAAAACCCCCGGAATGCCATCCGGGGGTTTTGCGTTTGGCTGATTAAAACCGGGTTTAAGCGGCGTCGGCGCTCTTGGCGGCTTCGGCGGCCTTTGCGGCCTTGTCGGCCTCAGCAGCAGTGCGCTCCTGGGCCTTCTTCTTTGGCTTGGCCTTTACAGGGTTGTTGGAAGCTGTGCGCTTGGCGAGGCCAGCAGCATCGAGCAGGCGCATAACGCGGTCGGTCGGCTGGGCGCCAACACCAAGCCAATGCTTGACGCGCTCGGTCAGGAGCTTCACGCGCTCGGGGTTGTCCTTTTTCAGCATCGGATTGAACGTGCCGATCTGCTCGATGTAGCGGCCATCGCGCGGGCTCGTGACGTTGGCAATAACGACGTAGTAGTAAGGCTTCTTCTTGGTACCGCCGCGCGACAAGCGCATCTTGACTGACATTCGTAAGTTCTCCTGTTTTTCCAATTCGTGTTGAGTTTGTGCTGTCTACTTTTTCTTCCCCGGGAACCCCGGGAATTTTGGAAATCCGCCGCCAAGTCCTGGCAGTCCACCCGGCAGGCCGGTTAGTCCCGGCAAGCCTTTCGGCAATCCAGTTGCGCCGCCTTTGCCGCCTTGCGCACCCGGCAACGCGTCTCTCAGTTCAGCCGGCAATTGTTCGAGCGCTGCGGGATCGAGCTTGGCGAGTTCGGCTTGCATGGACGCCATGTCGGCTTCGCTCGGACCTGCACCCGTGCGGCCCAAGAATTTGTTGAGCATGCCGCCCTTCTGGCCCATCTGCTTCATCATGTCGGCCATCTGCCGGTGCATCTTGATGAGCTTGTTGATGTCTTCCGGCTTGGTGCCGGAGCCGCTCGCGATGCGGCGCTTGCGCTTTCCGTCGAGGACTTTCGGATTGCGCCGTTCTTGCGGTGTCATGGATGAGATGGCGGCGCGCATGTGCACGAAGCTTTTGTCGGCTTTGGCTTCGTTGATCTGGCCTTTGAGTTTGGCGACGCCGGGCAACATGCCCATGATGCCGCCCATGCCGCCGAGCTTTTGCATCTGGGCCAGCTGATCGCTCAAGTCTTCGAGGTCGAACGACCCCTTCTTCATTTTCTCGGCGATTTTCGTGGCTTTGGCGACGTCGATGGTCTGCGCCGCTTTTTCGACGAGGGAGACGATATCGCCCATGCCGAGAATGCGCCCGGCAATGCGCCTGGGGTCGAAATCTTCAAGCGCGTCCCACTTTTCGCCGACGCCCATGAGCTTGATCGGCTTGCCTGTTACGGCGCGCATGGAAAGCGCGGCGCCGCCGCGTCCGTCGCCATCCGCGCGCGTCAGCACGATGCCGGTGACGCCGATGTGGCCGTCGAAGGCTTTGGCGGTATTGACGGCGTCCTGGCCGGTCAGTGCGTCGGCGACGAGAAGAACTTCGTGCGGTTTGATCGCGGCTTTGACATCGCGCACTTCGTCCATCAACTCTTCGTCGACGGTGACGCGGCCGGCGGTGTCGTAAAGAATAACGTCGTAACCGCCGAGGCGGGCAGCTTCCTCAGCGCGGCGCGCGATCTGGATCGGCGTTTGCCCAGTGATGATGGGAAGCGTTGCGACGTTGGTTTGTTCGCCAAGCACGCGCAGCTGCTCTTGCGCTGCCGGGCGGCGCGTATCGAGCGACGCCATCAAAACTTTTTTGCGTTCGCGGTTGGTGAGCCGGTACGCGATTTTCGCCGTCGTCGTGGTTTTGCCCGAGCCCTGCAGGCCAACCATGAGAATGCCGACCGGCGGCTGAGCCGCGAGATCGATGGTTTCGGCATTTGAGCCGAGCATGGCGACGAGTTCGTCGTTGACGATCTTGACGACCATCTGCCCCGGCGTCACCGAGCGTAGAACTTCCGCGCCAATGGCCTTGGCTTTGACCTTGTCGGTGAAATCCTTGACGACATCGAGCGCGACGTCCGCCTCAAGCAGCGCGCGGCGCACTTCGCGCATGGCCTCGCCGACATCGGCTTCCGTCAGCGCACCGCGCCGCGTCAGCTTGTCGAGTACGCCCGAGAGGCGTTCTGTGAGGCTTTGGAACATTGACCGTCCGAACAAAACAAAAATGCACCCGGGAGCGCATCGCGCCGCCGGATGTTGACCCCCTTACCTCCCGAGTTTCCTCATGTGTAAGGCGGCGGCTCTGAGTTTCAGGGCCGACTGGATGCCCTTCGTATGGTCGGGCAGTGTTGGAAAGTCAAGCTTTGCGAGGTTTTTGCGCCCGCAACATCTTGGCCCACCCTCTGGCCAGGCTGAAAACCCGGCGTTGAGTGGTTCGCTCGTCTGGTGTCAAGCAAATGCAACCGTAGCAATAGCAAGGCCGCTTCCGGGCAAAAGCAATCCGGAACAGAAGTCCTCGGGGTTGTTGGTCCGGTTGGGGCATGCGTCCTCACGGTTTGGGGGACAATCTCAGCAGTTTCCCGTCGTCGTCGTCGGTGAGCACGTAAACCGCGCCATCTGGACCCTGACGCACATCGCGGATGCGTTCTTTGCGGTTGGTCAAGAGATGCTCGACCGCGACGACATAGCCGCTTTCCAAGACCAGCCGTTGCAGCGTCAATCCCGAGAGGCCGCCTGCAATGAGGTTGCCCTTCCAGCCCTTGAATAAATCGCCTGAATAAAACGCGAGGCCGGACGTGCCGATTGACGGCTTCCAATAGTAGACCGGCTGCTCCATGCCGTCCTTGGCTTTGATGCCATCGCCGATTTTCTCGCCTGAATAGTCGATGCCGTAGGTGATGACCGGCCAGCCGTAGTTCTTAGCCGGCTTGCGGCTGATTGAGTTCGTCGCCGCCCTTCGGTCCGTGTTCGGTGGTCCAAAGCTGGCCTGTTTCGGGATCGAGCGCCGCGCCTTGCACATTGCGGTGGCCATAGCTCCAAACTTCGGGCATCGCGTCGTCTTTGCCAACAAAGGGATTGTCTTTCGGTACGCTGCCGTCCGGCATGATGCGGATGACCTTGCCGAGGTGGGTCGAGACATCCTGCGCGCCATCGCTCAGGTCCGCGCGTTCGCCGGTTGTCACGAACAGCGCGCCGGTCTTGTCCCAAACGAGTCGCGAGCCGAAGTGATAAAACCCGCGCGCAGCGGGCTGTTGGCGGAAGATCACTTCGCCGTCTTCGATGCGGCCCGACTCGCCCTCGAGCACGAGCTTGGCGCGCACGACGCTGGTGCCGTTCGAGAACGAGGCGCGCGGTTCGGCGTACGAGAAAAAAATCGTGCCGGACGCCGCAAAGTCCTGGCCCAAGAGCACGTCAAGCAACCCGCCCTGACCCTTGTTGACGACATGGGGCAATCCTTCAACAGGCTTCGAAACCTTACCGTCCTTGGTGATGAGGCGCATCGTGCCGCCGCGCTCAGTCACAAGCATCCGGCCATCGGGCAAAAATTGGAGGGCCCAAGGGAATTTGAGACCTTTGGCGACTTCCTCGACGATAATTTCGGTTTTGGGTGCCGGTGGCGCATTGGTTTGCGCGGCGGCAGCTGCTGCGGATGGCGCAATCGCCAAACTTGCGAGCGAGATCAAGGCAAGGATGAAAGTCGTGGCTTGCGGCAACATTGGATACTCCGCCCGGTTTGTCCCAGTTTGTCTTTGTCCCTAGTCCTTGCCATATAGGGAACCATGACAGCATCCGCCACCATCCCTTATGTCAAGATGAACGGCCTCGGCAACGAGATCGTCGTCGTTGATTTGCGCGCAAGCGGCAAGGTTTTCACTGCGGATGAGGCCGCGGCCATCGCCGCCAACCGGCAAACCCGCTTCGAACAGATGATGGTGCTGCACGCGCCGAAAACCAAGGACACAGACGCTTACGTGCGCATCTACAATGCAGACGGTTCGGAAGTTGGCGCCTGCGGAAACGGCACGCGCTGCGTCGGCTGGTTGTTGAACCAGGCGACCCGCCGTCCCGAGTTCAGAATCGAGACGCTGGCCGGCGTTTTGGATCTGAAGGTCCACGACGCAGCCACGATTACCGTCGATATGGGCGAGCCGAAGTTCGGCTGGCAGGACATCCCAACGGCGGAAGAGTTCCGCGACACGCGCGCCATCGAATTGCAGATCGGCCCGATCGACGCGCCCGTCTTGCATTCGCCGTCTGTCGTCAATGTCGGAAACCCGCACGCGATCTTTTGGGTCGATGACGTCAACGCGCACGACCTCGGCCGCTTTGGTCCGCTGCTTGAGAATCATCCGATCTTCCCCGAGCGCGCTAATATCTCGTTGGCTCACGTGACGGCGCGCGACGCCATTACGTTGCGCACCTGGGAGCGTGGCGCTGGGCTGACCAAGGCGTGCGGTTCTGCGGCATGTGCGGCAGCGGTCTGCGCGGCGCGCAAAAAGCTCACCGCGCGCCGGGTCACGGTGACGCTGCCGGGCGGTCCACTCTTGATCGAGTGGACCGAAAACAACCATATCCTCATGACCGGACCGGCTGAATTCGAGTACGAAGGCGTGCTCGACCTGGACAAGCTGGTAAAGGCGGCGGTCTAGCCGCAGCCGCGTTTCTCAGGTATTGCCAGCCAACCCGCATCGATAGAAGCAAACAAACTGTGTCCGAACCCGTCGTCATCACGCTTGGCTGCCGGCTCAACGCTTATGAGTTCGAGGTTATGCGCCGTCATGCGGCGGAAGCCGGGCTCGACAATGCGGTCATCGTCAATACCTGCGCCGTGACCGCCGAAGCCGTGCGCCAAGCCTCGCAAACCATCCGCCGCCTGCGCCGCGAAAACCCAACAGCCCGCATCATCGTCACAGGCTGCGCCGCGCAAATCGAGCCGGAGCGCTTCGCCGATATGAGCGAAGTCGATCACGTCATCGGTAACGGCGAAAAAATGAAGGCGGAGACGTTTCGCGGCCTCTCGATTGCGGATAGCGAGCGGGTACAGGTCGACGACATCATGAGCGTGCGCGAAACGGCGTCGCACATGATTGACGGTTTCGGCAGCCGCGCGCGCGCCTATGTGCAAATTCAAAATGGCTGCGATCATCGCTGCACATTCTGTATCATTCCCTATGGGCGCGGCCCTTCGCGTTCGGTACCTGCGGGTGATGTCGTCAAAGAGATCCGCCATCTCGTTGAAAAGGGTTTTCCCGAAGTCGTGCTGACCGGCGTCGATATGACGTCGTATGGACCGGATCTTCCCGGTGAAATGACGCTTGGCAAGCTCGTGCGCCAAGTCTTGAAGCATGTGCCTGAATTGAAGCGCTTGCGCCTGTCGTCGATCGATCAGGTGGAAGCGGACGCGGACCTGATGCGGGCACTCGCTGAAGAGCCGCGCCTGATGCCGCACCTGCATCTGTCCATGCAGGCGGGCGACGACATGATTTTGAAGCGCATGAAGCGGCGGCACCTGCGCGCTGACGCGATCCAGTTTTGCGAAACGGCGCGGAAGTTGCGCCCCGACGTGGTGCTGGGCGCGGACTTCATTGCCGGGTTCCCGACAGAGACGGACGAGATGTTCCAGCGGTCTCTTGATATCGTTGACGAATGCGGCCTGACATTTCTGCATGTGTTTCCATTTTCCCCGCGCAAGGGCACGCCCGCCGCCCGCATGCCTCAAGTCGCGCGCACCATCGTTAAAGAACGCGCGGCAACTTTCAGAGCCAAGGGCGAACACGTGCGCGATACCTTTCTCGCAAGCCAAACTGGCGCAACGCACGCCGTTCTGATTGAGCGCGACGGCAACGGTATCATCAATGGGCCGCACGCCGCATTTTGCCGAAATCAAAGTCACTGGCGCCATTTCCGCCAGCGCTGGCGACATCGTCTCGGCGCGCGTTACTGGGTTCGCGAACGGGCAGCTCACTGGCGAGGTTCTGCGCGTGAGCGAAGAGAAACGCAAAGGTCTGTTTGGCCGCCTTTTCGGGGCCAAGGACGAGCCGCCGGTATCGCCAACTGAACACGACGACGCGGTGATCGAATCGGTGTCTCCGGTAACACCAAATGCGCCGGCTCTTGTGGAAGCACCCGAGCCGCCGAAGCAGTCGTGGTTTCAACGCCTCAAGGCGGGCCTTGGCAAAACGTCGAGCAAGTTGTCGGACGGCATCACCGGGCTATTCACGAAACGCAAGCTCGACGCCAACACGCTTGAAGATCTCGAAGACCTGCTCATTCAGTCCGATCTCGGACTTGGCATGGCAACGCGCATAACGTCGGCAATCGGCAAAGGACGGTTCGAAAAGGGCATCTCTGCCGACGAGGTGCGAGCCATTCTGGCGAGTGAAGTCGAACGTGTGCTGACGCCGGTTGCCAAGCCGCTTCAGTCAATGCAGCAAACAAGCCGCACGTGATCATGATGATCGGTGTCAACGGCACCGGCAAAACGACGACCATCGGCAAACTCTCGGCAAAGTTCGCGGCCGAAGGCAAAAAAGTTGTCATCGCGGCCGGCGACACGTTTCGCGCGGCGGCTATCGATCAGCTCAAGGTCTGGGGCGACAAGGACGGGCGCGGAAGTCATCGACACGGGCGTCGGTTCGGATTCCTCGGGCCTCGCCTACGAGGCCCTGAAACGTGCGCAAGATCAAGCCGCTGACATATTATTGCTCGACACTGCGGGCCGTCTGCAGAATAAGCAGGCTTTGATGGAAGAACTCGAGAAAGTCATCAGAGTTCTGAAAAAGCTCGACAGTTCCGCGCCGCATGACACTGTACTTGTGCTCGATGCGACCACCGGGCAAAACGCACTCCAACAGGTCGAAGTCTTCCGCGACAAGGCCGGAGTAACAGGCCTGATCATGACAAAGCTGGATGGCACGGCGCGCGGCGGTATTTTGGTCGCAATTGCAGAGAAATTTAACATGCCTGTGCATGCTATCGGCGTGGGCGAAGGGGTCGACGATCTGCAACCGTTCAGCGCGGCCGACTTTGCCAAAGCAATCGCAGACGCGTAGAAGACTTGCGGGGTATACGCATGCCGTCGTCACGCGGCATCCGTAAAGAAAAAGGACTGACGGCTACATGAGCGCATTGAAACGGCTTTTCCCATTCAACGCTGAACAGACGATCAACATCTTGAGCGAGTTTGGTCCGCTGGTGACGATGTTCATCGTCAATGCGATGTACGATATCAATACCGGTACATGGGCATTGATCCTCACGACGGGGGTGGCTGTCGCGGTCATGTTTTACATGTTCCGCCGGCCGCCCATGTTCCCGCTCATCGCCTCAACGGTCACAATTGTTTTCGGCGGCCTGACGCTTCTCACAGGAAATCCGATGTGGGTGCAAATCAAGGTGACGATTTTCAATGCGCTGTTTGCCGTGTTCTTGATCGGCGGGCTGGCGATCAAGCGCAATTTCTTTAAGTACGTCTTCGATAAGACATTTCACTATAGCGACGTTGGCTGGAACAAATTTACTTGGAGCTTTGCGCTGTTCTTCATTTTCACGGCCATCGCCAACGAATTTGTCCGTCTGACCTTCAAGGCTAGCCAGATATATGATTTCCTGGGCTACCAACTGGACGGTATAAACGTTTGGATCTTGTTCAAGGTCGCATTCATTTTGCCCATTACCCTGCTCTACGCGTGGTTGATGACGCGCAATCTCCAGAAATACCGCTTGCCGGATCCTTCCCACGCCGGCGGAGTGTGACGCCGATGACAGAGCCTGAAATCAAGAAGGCAGATCCGGCCGAAGTGCAGTTTGACCGCAAGCAATTTGTCAAATTGCTGGTCGAACTCGGGCCGCTGGTGGTGCTGTTCATCGCCAATTCGCAACTTGGAATTTATTGGGCGACCGGCATTTTCATGGTGGCCACCGTTATATCGCTCGCCGTTTCGCGCGTGGTCCTCGGCCGCATCCCCATGATGCCGCTGGTGACGGCACTGTTCGTCATGGTCTTTGGCGGGCTGACCATCTGGTTGCAGGACGAGCAATTCATCAAGATCAAGCCGACCATTGTTTACTGCTTGTTCGCCGGAATCCTATTTGGCGGGTTGCTCGCCGGTAAAACCTTTCTCAAATTGGCGCTGGGCGAAGCATTCCGCCTAACGGACGAGGGTTGGCGCAAATTGACCGTCCGCTGGGGCGGCTTTTTCCTGTTTCTGGCCCTGATGAACGAGGTCGTATGGCGCAATTTCTCGACCGACTTCTGGGTCGGATTCAAGGTTTTTGGTGCCGTACCGCTGCTTATGCTGTTCGCCGTCGCTCAAGTTGGTCTCATGCAACGGTATGAGCAACCTGGCGAGTAAAGCGCTAATAAAAGCGCCAATATTCGTATTCTCATAGAACAGATAATCTTCATACCGGCGTGAATTGGACTGCCGCCTATGAACAACTAAGTAACAATTTGGTTACGAAAATTGGAGTAAACGGCTAGACGTATTTCAAGAATTAGTATTTCTTGTTGCGAATATTGGTAACTCAAGGTTGTTAGGGCCTCGTTACATCCCGCAGAGACTGAACTTATCAAATGATGCTCACAACTCAGATGAAGCCGGCAGCGAATTCAGTTACTATCTATTTTGGAACAAGTCTTTCTCCTGAGGATTAGAATGGCACGCGATCCCGCACCCAATCGACTAGAGCGCTCGCCTTTGCATCTGTTGCATCGGGCAGGGCAATGCGCAGCGGAAGTCTTCCAGGCTGAACTTGGCGGAGGCGATCTTACGCCCCGGCAGTTCGCGGTTCTGGTGACTGTCTCGCAGAACGAAGGACTGAGCCAGACCCATTTGGTTGACCGCACCGGAATTGACCGTTCAACTTTGGCAGATATCGTGCGGCGCATGCTCAAGAAGGGTCTGCTCCAGCGCCGCCGCACCAAAGAGGATGCGCGCGCCTACGCGGTCAAACTCACGGAAGAAGGCTGGCGCGTTTTGAAATCGGCCGAACCTCTGTCGCGCAAAGTCGATGACAGAATTCTCAGCACGCTCGGCGCCGGTCAGCGCGACAAGTTTCTACAGGATCTGAATTCCATCGTGCAGGTCCTCGGCCGTATGCAGACCAAGGAACCGGCCGGCAAACGCTAGCAAAGAAAATCGGCGGTGTGGCCGGTTCCGTAGCCTCGATTTCGTTTGTGCCCTGCCGCGTGCCGCTTAGGCCGCCTTGCGCAACAGTTTGCGTTCGATCATGGCTTCGGCGATCTGAACTGCGTTGAGGGCCGCGCCCTTCAGCAGATTATCCGACACGATCCACAATGCGAGACCGTTCTCGACGGTTGAGTCTTCGCGGATGCGCGACACGAACGTGTCGTATTCGCCGGCGGCTTCGACCGGGGTGATATAGCCACCAGGTTCGCGCTTATCGATCACCTGAATGCCGGGCGCACGGCGCAAAATTTCGCGCGCTTCTTCAGGCGAAATCGGCTTCGCGAATTCAATATTGAGCGATTCCGAGTGGCCGACGAACACCGGCACGCGCACGCATGTTGCCGACAGCTTGATTTTGGGGTCGAGGATCTTCTTGGTCTCGACCAGCATCTTCCATTCTTCTTTGGTGTAGCCATCTTCCATGAAGACGTCGATTTGAGGAATGCAGTTGAATGCAATCTGTTTCGGAAACTTTTTCGATTCGACTTCCTGGCCCGGAACATACTTGCCCTTGGTCTGGTGCCAGAGCTCGTCCATGGCTTCTTTGCCAGCACCTGAGACGGACTGATATGTCGAGACCACGACGCGCTTGATGATAGCTGCGTCGTGCAACGGCTTCAGCACCACGACCATCTGCGCGGTCGAGCAATTCGGATTGGCGATGATGTTTTTCTTCGTATAGCCGCCAATGGCATCGGCGTTCACTTCCGGCACGACGAGCGGCACGTCCTGGTCATAGCGCCAGTAGGACGAGTTATCGATGACGACGGTGCCTTGCGCGCCAATTCGGGGCGACCAATCTTTGGAGACACTCGATCCGGCCGACATCAGGCAAATATCGGTGCCCTTGAAGTCGAAATTCTCGAGGTCCCGGCACTTGAGGGTCTTGTCGCCGAAAGAAACTTCCGTGCCGATCGAGCGGCGCGAGGCCAACGGCACAAGTTCGCTGATGGGGAATTTGCGATCCGCCAGCACGTTGAGCATTTCCCGGCCGACGTTGCCCGTCGCACCGACGATGGCGACTTTGTATCCCATGACTTGTTATTCCTGAACGGCTGCGCCGGGCGCCGTTCCGGGCCCAAGCAATGTGACTGTTGAGCGGCAGGCTTAGCGGCCAGGGCGCGGTGTTTCAAGACTGTTTAAAGTCTCAGTTGCCGCGCTGTGGCGCGTTTCAGTCATATTCTTTTGTTTGGCTTGCCTAAGAATCGAGACGAACGGAGCATTGAGCGCCATGGATACCTTTTCGCGACAGGTAAGCAAGTATCGGCCGGTAGCCGCACTGGTGCTCGGGCTGGTAGTGGCTCCCGGTGCCATTTCGGGTCCCGCATATTCAAACGATTGGCTGACGGCCACGGAGATCGAATCGGGCCTCGGTGGTAAAACGCTCGAGGGCATGTACGCCACGGGGCGGCGCTTTACGGAACGCTATTTGCCGGGAGGCCAGCTTGAATACGTCGAAGGCGGCGTGGCCATGACAGGCCGCTGGTCGGTGACGGCTGGCACGTTGTGCACCATTTACGACACCGATCCGGCAGGCGGATGCTACCGCGTCGCGCGTTCGGGGAGCAATTGCTACGAGTTCTATTTTGTCAGCCGTAGCGAAGACGCCGCTCCCGGCCCACCGGGCGTGAAGCCGGATTGGACGGCACGCGGCGCCGTCGATGGTGCGATTGATGCCTGCAAGGAAGGCGCGCATGTATAGCCGCTAGTCATCAGCCAGTGAGCCGGCCAAACAGCAGCACGGTTGTTTCTATAGTCCCGCCTTCGACGATCGCACCCGAAACGATGGCCGGGTCGGCAACGATATCGAATGTTGCCTCAAGCGTTTCCACAAGCATCCAGTCGAACGGCGTGTTCGTCGCCTCGTTTGTCAAACGGCGGTATTCGACAACGCGCCCAGTCAAAAGCGCGGTGGAAGCCGGAGTTTGTGCTTCACTGCCGGTTCCGGGTTCGCTGGCTTGCTCAGAAGCAAAGAGCCCAATAGGAATAAAGGCTTTGGATGAGAGTTGCGGGTCTTCGCCGCCATTGCGTGCCGCGTAATATGCAGCTTCATCCGGAAATGCCGCGAGTTCGCGCGCGAAACCGCAAAGGCACGCCCGGGCTTGAGCTGGCCACGCTGCATTTTGATGTGCCGCAAAATCGACGGCATCGAAGACCAGCGGATAGAGCTGTTCGGCGCGGTCTGCGGTTGTCACCCAAGCATGGAACGCGCCTTCGAAAGCATTATCGCTGGCGCGCTTGATGGGACCGGTGATTTGAACGGTAACCTCGCTCGCGCCGCCAAAAAATGGCGTTAAACCGAATATCTCCACCTCGCCATCCTCTCCCTTGCCGAGGTGAAACCAAATTTCGGCTCCGGATCGCGATCGCCAAATTCCATAAGTGCCGGCGGCGCAATCGAGGTTGGCGCTGGCGTTTGCCGCGCACTCGATCATGCTCTTGCGAAATTCGTCTTCATTCGCGAAGGCGAATCCGATTGTTGAAAGGTTGCTCGCCATGGGGCCCGCCGTCCGCTGCTTACGTGCTGGCGGACAGTTGTGCCCGCGTCAGGCGATGCGCGCAAGTTTTTGCTGATTGGAAACGCCGCCCAGTTCCCTGACGCGCGTGGCGAACACTGTCTTCAGCGCAGCGTCGATTTCCAGGACATTATTGGTGACGATTTCGCCGATCGGATCGGGGAAGATGTACTTGTCATAACCATCGGCGCCTTCGATGTAGTCGAACAGGCGGCCCTTGCGTTCGCGATCATAGTAGACGGTCAAGCGCCCGACGTAATCGGTATAACGCACGTTCTCGATGGCTTCGAATTGGGTGTTGTCGTCCACCAGAAACGCCAAGCGGCGGCGCAGGTAGTTGAACAGCTGTAATTGGTTTTCCGTCGTCGCAATGCGCTGGCCGATCTGGTGCATCGTGACTGGCCCCGAGCGGCTCTCGCCATTGGGCTGGCTCTTCAGCCTTTCGACAACAGGAAGCACGAGACTTTCTTCAAATGCGGCCTTGATCATGGGGGCGTAGTAGCGGTCGATGGCCGATTTACGAACGTTTTCGATGCCGATGCGTTGAAGAGCAAAGCGGCAGAATTCGTCCGATGGGCCCTTTGAACTCGTCGATAAACACTGTCCGCAGCCGGCGTTTGACCAGTTGCACGTGAGCGGCTTCGGCAATTGTTTCGGGATCGTAGTGGCCTTTGACGGCGGCAATCAGCGTTTCGAGAATTTCATCGGTGACGCCGGCGCGGGCGATGGTCTCCAGATCGACGGTCAGGAATGGCGAACTGTCGAGCACGCCGCTTTCGCTGGAATCGACATGGAATTGGAACAGCGTGCCGTTCGTCAGAATGGCGAGCTTTGTTTCCGCGACGGCTTTGAAATAGCGCGCCAAGCGGGTGTGTCCGTCTGCGAGATCAAGTCCAGCGGTTTGTACATTGACGGCGATAACCGGGATGCCGTCGCGCAGGATCGCAAAGTCGGTGTTGCAGTCGGGGCTGACCGAATGTTTGGGATAGACTTCGTAAGGGTTGGCGTAATCGTAGCCGAGTAGGCCAAGGAACGGCAGCACCAGATAGAGCTTGGTGCTTTCTTCGTTTGTACACGCGGTCATCAGGCTGACCGATCGCTTGGCAACCGCAAGGAGCCCTGCGCGTAGTTCGTTCGCTGTCGTCATGGCTTGTCTAAGTGCCCCCGCACTTGGCGCTCTGTGCATTGTCGCAAAGCGGCGCCCAATTCCCCGAATCAGTTAGGGAATTGTCTCACGGCCGGGCTGCGGCGCGAAGAGGTTGATTTGTCAACTCATTTCTTAACCGTTGTAGATGCTGCGTGATCTGATCAGGCAGTCAACGCCTTGAGCTCGGCTTCAATGGCCTGGCCCATCTCAGTTGTTCCGGCTTGTTTCATACCGGCCTGCATGATGTCGCCGGTTCTTAAGCCCTTTTCCAGAACGCGGGCGATGGCCGCGTCGATGAGATCTGCTTCCTTCGGCATGTCGCACGAATAGCGCAGCGCCATGGCAAACGAGGCGATTGTTGCAATGGGATTGGCTAGCCCCTTGCCGGCGATGTCGGGCGCGGAGCCGTGCACGGGCTCATAGAGCGCCTTGCGCTTGCCGGTCTTGGCGTCTGGCGCGCCCAGCGATGCGGACGGCAACATACCGAGCGATCCCGTCATCATGGCCGCTTCGTCCGAGAGGATGTCGCCGAACAGATTGTCCGTGACGATGACGTCAAACTGTTTCGGATTGCGGATGAGTTGCATAGCGCAGTTGTCGGCCAGAATGTGTTCGAGCGTGACATCGGGCGCGTACGATTTGTGCACTTCCGTCACGACCTGGTTCCACAACACGCCGGTCTTCATGACATTGCGCTTTTCGGCTGAATGCAATTTGTTGCCGCGCTTTCTTGCGAGGTCGAAGGCAACCTTGGCGATGCGCTCGATTTCGCGCGACGTATAGATCTGGGTGTCAACCGCGCGGCGCTCGCCGTTTTCAAGCGTCACGATTTCCTTCGGTTCGCCGAAATAAACGCCGCCCGTCAATTCGCGCACGATCATGATGTCGAGGCCCTCGACCAGCTCGCGCTTGAGGCTTGAGGCGTCCGCGAGCGCCGGATAGCAGATGGCGGGACGCAAGATTAGCGAAGAGATCCAAATCTTTGCGCAGCCGCAACAGGCCCGCTTCCGGGCGATGCTGATAGGGAACCTTGTCCCACTTCGGGCCGCCGACTGCGCCGAAAATGACGGCATCCGCTTTGAATGCTTTCGCCATGGCCGCATCTGTGATGGCGACGCCATGCGCGTCAAAGGCCGACCCGCCGACGAGATCGCGATCAAGCACAAATTTCGCCGTATTGCTCTTGGCATTAAAAAACGCGATCAGGCGCTCGACTTCCGCCATGGTTTCGACGCCAATACCGTCGCCGGGGAGCAGGAGCAGGGAATGCGTGGCCATTGGAGTCCTTCGATCGATTGGGAGCGGAAGTTGAAGCGCGGTAGTGCTAACCTCTTGCGCGGTGCCCGGCAAGCGAGGCGGGCTCATTGATGTCACTTTGGCGCAGAGGGCGGGCGAACGTTGGGGCTGGGTTGTATGAGTTGGGGCAGGATGAGCTGGGTTAAATTCTGGGCTGGCGGCGGCGTTGCCATGATGGCTTTAGCTGCGGCGGCCACGGCGCAAGAGAAGTTCGAACTCTCGTTGCCGCTGGCCTGCGAACCGCACAAGACCTGCTTCATACAAAGTTACGTCGATCTCGATCCAGGCCCTGGCGCGCGCGATTACGCCTGTGGCGGCGCAACTTACGAAAAGCATAACGGCATCGATTTCCGGCTTCTTTCAGCGGATGCGGCGAAGCAAGGGTTCGCGGTGCTGGCCTCGGCTGACGGTAAGGTCAAAGCCATCCGCGATGGCGTGCAAGACATCTTCCTGCGCGAAGGCAAACCCGACGACGTAAAAAGCCGCGAGTGCGGAAATGGCGTCGTCATCGATCATGGCGATGGGTGGGAGACGCAATACTGCCATATGATGATGGGGTCGGTCGCAGTGACCAAAAGCCAGGCCGTAAAGCGGGGGGACAAACTCGGCAACGTCGGTTTTTCCGGCATGGCCGATTTCGCGCACGTGCATTTTACCGTGCGGCACAACGGCGAAGTTGTTGATCCCTTCTTGCCGGATGCGAAGGACGGAGCCTGTCAACGCGATACCAAGTCAACCGGGTTATGGCAGCCTGCTGCAATAGCGCCCTTCGCCTACCGCAACGGCGAAATCATCGCGACGGGATTCACGGGCGGCGCGCCAAATCTCGATGCGCTAGAAAAAGCGCACAATGTGGTCGATCCGCTAAAAGCCGAAAGCCCGGCACTCTTGTTCTACGCCCGCTTTATCAATCTCTTGGCGGGCGATAGAATCCGCATCGTCGTCGACGGTCCGGGCGGCACGCTGGTCGAACAACTCTCCGAACCACTTGAGCGCAATAAAGCGACGTATGTATCTTACGCCGGAAAGAAACGCCGCGAAGTACCTTGGCAACAGGGCCGCTATGAAGCCCGCGCCGAAATCGTGCGTGATGGCGGGGTTATTGCGGCGGCTGTTGGGCAACACGATATGGAGCCGGTCAAAGCACCAGAGAAGGCACCTTAAAACGGCAGCGGAAACGCGAGCGTGAACCCACCGGCTGTAGAGATCGTACCAAGAACGCCGAGGATGAAGCTCAAAACGAGCAACGCGTTTCCGCCCGCGATAATGGCAATAGACGCGAGCACGATGGCGATCTGCAAAAGCGCCTGCCCATAATCAAAATAAGGTCCGCGCTTCAGCGCTTCGTCGCGCTCGGCTTCAAGCGCTTTACCTTTGACGAAGAGTTCGTCGAGCCCTTCTTTTCTCTCGGGATCGGTGGTCAGTTTTTCGGCTTGTGCACGATACTCGGATATTTTTGCCGTGATCGAAGTGCGCGCTGCCTCTGGCATATTGGGGTCTGAGACAAGCACAAAATCGAGATCGTCGGCTTGAAGGCGCAGGCCCTGGCGGCGGATGTTTTTGGCTTGGAAAAATCCCCATAGATTAGAAGCTTCGATATTCTTGAACATGGCAGTGCTAGAGGCATTGCCGCCGCCGACGTTGCAGATGGCCAGGATGACGGCGAGAATGCCGATGTAGACGCCGATCAGCTTATCGCGATCGTGAGAATTGTCTTTTTGCGCGTCGCGGCTCAATGCGTCCCAGGCCATGCAAACACTCCGGCAAAATCAATTCGCTCAAACGATCCGGTCAACCGGCGGGGCGGCGGCCGAGCGCGGCGGCAAAAGATCCTTGCGATCGATGGAGCGCCCATCCGCGCCGAGGCGGTAGACGATGGGCGCGCCGGTTTGAAGTTCGCGCTGCAGAATCTGATCGCCAGATAGGCCTTCCAGAACCATGATGAGGGCTCGCAGCGAATTGCCATGCGCGGCGACGATTACGTTCTTGCCTTTGACAATTTCGGGCCAGATCGCCGCTTCGTAATAAGGTCTGACGCGCGCGAGCGTATCTTTAAGACTTTCTCCGCCCGGTGGCGGCACATCGAACGAGCGGCGCCAGAGCAAAACCTGCTTCTCGCCCCACTTGGCTTTGGCTTCATCCTTGTTCAGCCCTGAAAGCTCGCCGTAGTCGCGCTCATTCAGTGCAAGGTCACGCGTGATCGGCACGGCTGACTGATTGAGTTCGCCGAGGATGATATCAAGCGTGCGCTGAGCACGTATCAATCCGCTCGTAAATGCGTGATCGAATTTGATGCCTTCATACTTGATGAGGCGGCCGGCTACACGCGCTTCGATCAAACCTTTTTCCGTGAGATCAGGGTTCTTCCAGCCAGTAAAAAGGTTCAAACGATTCCATTCGCTCTCACCGTGGCGAACAAGAACCAGAACGTTGTCTGTCAGTGCGTCTGTCATCTCGTAGCCAAACCACTGCTTTCGTTGAAATGCCGGTGTTGCCGTCTCGTACCCTTCTGGCCGTCAGATACCCAACACGTCGGCCATCGAATAGAGCCCCGGACCGCGGCCTTTTCCCCAGAGCGCGGCTTTAACCGCGCCGCGCGCGAAAATTCCCCGGTCGGCGGCTAGGTGCGTCAGTTCGATGCGCTCGCCGTTGCCAGCAAATATAACCGTGTGATCGCCAACGACGCTTCCGCCGCGCAGCGTGGCAAAGCCGATATCGCCGTCGCGGCGCTGGCCCGTGTGCCCATCGCGAACGCGGACAGACTTATCGGCGAGATTAACGCCACGGCCTTCAGCTGCGGCGTCACCGAGCATCAATGCCGTTCCCGATGGGGCATCGACTTTGAGCTTGTGGTGCATTTCGACGATCTCGATGTCGTAGTCCTCGCCCAATGCGGCAGCGACCTTGCGCGTTAGAGCAGCGAGCAAATTGACACCAAGACTCATGTTGCCGGCTTTGATGATCGTTGCGCCGCTCGCTGCGGACTTGATGGCCGCTTCGCTGGCTGCGTCAAATCCTGTTGTGCCGATAACGTGGATCTTACCCAATTTGGCCGCAAGCGCTGCAAAAACCGCCGTTGCCTTGGGGCTGGTGAAATCGAGTATGGCGTCGGAGGCGGCAATTACGGCTGCGGCGTCATCGCTGACTTTGACGCCGAGCGGCTCCAAGCCGGCCAGCGTGCCGATGTCGCTTCCGCAAAGCGCGGAGCCCGGAACTTCGGTTGCGCCCGATACAGTGCAGCCGGGCGTTGCCGCAATGGCGCGGACCAATTCCCGGCCCATGCGTCCGGCGGCGCCCATAACGGCGATCTTCATAGTGGCTCCCGTTCAGCAGGCTGTCACATAGCGTGAGCGGGGTATAGCAACCACCCCCGTGAAGCGGAAGTGGCGCTGAGGCAATTTCCCAGCGTGGTGAACAGACCTTTGCTAGTTTTTGGCGATCAAGTTTTTGGCGATCAAGCCGGTTTCTCGCCGCGTTTCAGCGCCTCGCGGATCAGTTTCTTGGCTTCGTCCACGTGGCCCCAGTGGTCAATTTTGACCCATTTGCCCGGTTCCAGATCTTTGTAGTGGGCGAAGAAGTGCTCAATCTGATCGAGCAGAATCTGCGGCAGATCGGTGTAAGTCTTGACGTTGTCGTAGCGCTTGGTGAGCTTTGAACTCGGCACTGCGATTATTTTTTCGTCCCCGCCGCCATCATCTTCCATAACCATGACGCCAACCGGCCGGCAATTGATGACGCCGCCCGGCACGATTGCCCGCGTGTTGCAGACCAAAACGTCAATCGGGTCACCGTCCGCCGACAGTGTGTGCGGTACGAAGCCGTAATTGCCGGGGTATCGCATCGGTGTGTAAAGGAAGCGGTCGACGAACAGCGCGCCTGACGCCTTGTCCATTTCGTATTTGATGGGTTCGCCGCCAACCGGCACTTCAATGATAACGTTGATGTCGTCGGGAGGGTTGGTGCCGGGCTTGAGGGCATCGATGCGCATTGCTGCAATCCTTCGGTCATGCGGGTCAACGGATCACGAATTCACACAACTGATCTCGCCGCAGCAATGCGGCTTAAGTGCTGAACGCGCGCATAGTCACCGGCTAATGCCAGCCGAAGGCGATTTTGCCGAGCTTAGCATCGCCGAAGCGTTCGCTTGTGCGCGCGAAAGGCCGGCCGCCGCGCCGGTAGTAGAAGTCTGATGCGCCGATGTTGTCCTCAAGCGCCCACACGACAAGGCCATCAAGGTCCCGGCTGTCGAGTTCGCTGCGGCAAGCTTCGAACAGGTGCTCGCCTAGTCCAAGTCCCTGGAACACCGGCGCCAAATAGATCTCGTAGATTTCGCCCTTGTAGGCGCCTTGCTGGCGTGCTGCCCCGAAATTGGCGTAACCGGCAATCTGCCCCGCCGCTTCCACGACCAAGAGATGTGCTTCTGTTCGAATGGCTTTGGTCCAATTGGCCTTGCCGCGCCGTTGAATGAGGCATTCCAGGTGCTGATGCGGGATGATGCCGCGATACGCGTAGCGCCAGGATTTGGCGAAAATTTCGGCCAGCCGCTGGCTGTCCGATTGTTTCGCGCGGCGCACGACGGCTTTGGTCCCTGCTCCAATCATGCGGCCACTATAATCGACTAAGCGGTGCTGTGGAGGAACATCTGAAGACTTGGCAAAAATAAAAACGCGCCCGCGAGTAACCACGGGCGCGTCTAACTTTTTAAGCAACTTCCAAGCTACGCGAGAAATGTCTCAACGTTCCTGAAGCAAGGCTCCTGGAGTAAGACGGGCTTAGCGCCCAATCTTAGCCAACCTTCTTGATCTGTTCGAACGACTTGGTCGTGGCCGAACCGATGGTTTCGAAGGACTGCTTGGCAACTTTCGTCGACAATTCAAAGATTTCCTTCGACTGTACGCCGGCATTGGCAAACTGCTGCTGCCAGAAGTTGGCCTGAAGACGGGCAAGCTCAGGGAAGGTCTTTGCCTTGGCGATGGCCTGGGCAGCGTCGAACGCTGCTTCGGTGTTAGCAAGCGTGTTAGCCAGCATCTTTTCGGCGATCGACTTGGCGCCGGCCTGAGCCGTCAGAACGACGTCTTCCATGACCTTGGCGTTGTCTTTGGTTGCGGCAGCGATCTTGGAATAGGCGTCGCGCGACTTGGCGACTGCGTCTTCGGCGAAAGCCGACATATTTTCAGGGATCTTGGCGTCTTTGCCAGCCGAGAACATGTCTTGAGCCTGGCGGGTGAAGTCTTGGACCTGGCGGGTGAAAGCGTCGCTCATTGTAAGCTCCTGATGGGTTTGGCACGGTCGAGATTTGGTTTTGGGCAGTGCCGGGGGAACGTTTTGTTTGCAGGACTGTATGTACGGGAAGTTATGGTGCAATGCAACATTTATTTTTGGTGCAGGACAATAATTTGAACCCCTGTCTTGGTTAATTGTCGTTTCTTCGAGCAAATATTGGTAGTTTTTCGCAGGCGTGCTATGTGCAACAAATCTCGCAATTGCAGCATAGGCGGCGGCTAAGCTTGCTTACACAAGTGCCGGAAAAGCCTCGCGATACCCGGTGGCCGCGGGATCGAACATGATGTCGGCAGGCACAAGTTTACGGGCCAGCGCGATACCCTCGAGTGTCCTGCAGCGCGACAAAGCGACATACGTCTGCCCGTGCGCGAAGGTGCCCCGGCCAAGGTCGATGTAGACCTTGTCGAGGGTTAGCCCCTGGGCCTTGTGGATAGTCAGCGCCCAAGCGAGGCGGAGTGGGAACTGTTTAAATGTACCCGCAACGCTTTCGACTATTTTTTCAGCCACCTGGTCGAAGGCATAGCGGCGGTGCTCCCATGATGCCTGCTCGACCTCGTACTCGCGCCCGCCAACATCTATCCAGACCTGCTTGTCCGTAAGCCGGGAAATGCGCGCGATCGTACCGTTCACCCAGCGGCGGTCGGGGTCGTTGCGCAACATCATGACCTTGGCGCTGAGTTTTAATTGCAGTTGGGCGTCTGCCGGGTGGGCACTCTCGCTGAAATCGCCCGATACGCCGGCGTCGTAGCGCATGGCTTGTCCGGGAAGAGCATCGAGATAGGCTGTGTTGATGCGCCGGGCGGCGGCGTTCGTCGGAGTTAGAATGACGTAGGGCTCGCCTTCGCTCAAAGTGCGGATCGGATGGACGCGCGTGTTGAGCAAGGAAAGGTCGTCTTCTGAAACCTGTCCGTCGCGGATGCGGTTTAGCACAGTGATGAGGTCTGTATCGCTCTGGCGGAACACGTGGCTGAGTTCGATGCGCATCGTCCCCGCGCCTTCTCTCAACGCCGGCATCGAAAAGAAAAACGGCCCGCCGTGGGTTTCGGCAAGATAAGCGGCAACTTCGGCCTCTTGCACGACCGGCGGAAGTTGATGCAGATCGCCAAACATGACAAGCCGCACGCCGCCGAAGGGTTCGCGCGGCCGCCCGCGATTGAGACGCAGACTGTAATCGATGGCCCACATCAAGTCCGAGCGCACCATCGATACTTCGTCGATGACGAGGAGCTGAAGTTTTCGCATCAGCCGTCCGTTGCGGCTGCGCCGGATATCTTCACTTTGAATGAGGCGCGGAGGAAAGCCGAAAAACGAATGGATGGTTTGTCCGCCGACATTGATGGCGGCGAGGCCGGTCGGTGCCAGCACGGCCATGTCTGCAGCGCCGTTGTCTCTGAGCGCTCGGAGCAGTGTTGATTTGCCGGTTCCCGCGCGGCCTGTCACGAACAGATGTCCGTCGGCAGTCCTAACAAAGTCGAGCGCGGACATGAATTCTGGCGTTGGCGCAATGCCATCGGGCCATGAGATGGAGTGAGCGGCAGACTGTGCCGCGTTAGCGGGCCAGCGCCGGTCCTCAGAATCTTGCGATGGGTCGATCTTGGGTTCGGTGTGCACCGCGAATTTGTAGTCAAGACGCGGAAACTTGTCACGCGCCAATGCCTCGCGGGCTGTGCACGGCGGTTTAATTCAATTTAGAAAGGCGCGCTGCGCCCGAACTCGAAGACGCCGTTAGTTGCGTCCAATGATTGCGCGCATGGCGGCGACCTCGGCTTCGCCCGTGCCGGCGGGTAGCGGAATAGTCTCGCGGGAGGATAATGTCAAAACCGGCACTGCCGCCTTGTAGCCGTCGTCGTCGTAACGGGTTTCTATGCGGATGCTGGCAATGTCGACAAACGGAATTTCGGTCAGTTTCGTAGCCAGAAGTCCGGTCCGTTCAACGGCAACGACTTTGTTCGCCTTGTCGAAAACGACATTTGTGACTTCGCCTTGGTCGAAAATGCTGATCAGGAACGCGCCGGTCGCGATAATGAGCATTGCGATCAGGTAGATCTGGATCATGACGCTAAAGTTTACAAGCGCACGGGCGTCGACGAGCAGAAGGGCGAGAAGCGGAGCCAAAAGCCCGATTAATACCGGCATAAGCAGATGCCAGCGCCCAGAGCGCGATTCGCTCTCAGCCCCAAAGTGCTCGTGCGCGTTAGCTGGAACGGACATGGTCATGGTTCCCTTGGAAAAGCGGGCCGAAAATTTCCCGCTACTCCAAGCAATATGACGCGTCCGGATTTATAAAACGTAAACGAGACGTTAATCCGGCCGGAAAATTAAGCCGCACCCGCTTCGCGGTCGGCTTCGCGCTTGCGTTCCTGCTTCTTGCGCTCGTTGGGGTCGAGCCAGCGCTTGCGCAGCCGGATCGATTCCGGGGTAATCTCGACCAGTTCTTCGTCCGTGATGTAGCTCATGGCCTTTTCAAGCGTAAGCCGCATGGGCGGCGTCAGGATCAAGGCTTCGTCCTTGCCGGACGCGCGCACGTTGGTCAGCTTCTTGCCCTGCACCACGTTGACGATGAGATCATTGTCGCGCGAGTGCTCGCCGACGATCATGCCCTCATAGACGCGCGCCTGGGCGCCGATCATGAACGAGCCGCGGTCTTGGAGGTTGAAGATCGAGTAGGCCGTCGCTTCACCCGTGCCGTTGGAAATCAAAACGCCGGTGCGGCGGCCCTGGATTTCGCCTTTGAACGGCGCGTAGGTGTTGAACAAGCGGTTCATGACCGCCGTGCCGCGCGTATCCGACAGAAGTTCCGACTGGTAGCCAAGCAACCCGCGCGTCGGCACGAGAAAGACCATACGCGTGCGGCCGCCGCCCGAGGGGCGCATTTCCATCAAATCGCCGCGGCGTTCCGACAATTTTTGCACGACGATGCCGGTGTGGGCATCGTCCACGTCGATGATGGTTTCTTCGATCGGCTCCAAGCGCTGGCCGGTCGCATCATCGGTCTTGAACACGACCTTGGGCCGCGACACGGTAATTTCAAAGCCTTCGCGGCGCATATTCTCAATCAAAATGGCCAATTGCAATTCGCCGCGGCCGGAAACCGTAAACGCGTCTGTGTCATCGCTCCCCGATACCTTGATTGCGATGTTGCGCTCGGCTTCGCGCAACAGGCGGTCGCGAATGACGCGGCTCTGCACTTTGTTGCCTTCTTGGCCGGCAAACGGTCCGTCATTGATGCGGAATGTCATCGACAGCGTCGGCGGATCGACCGGCTGCGCGATGAGCGGAATTTCGACGCTCAGGTCGCACAAGGTGTCGGCGACGGTTGCGTCGGTCATGCCGGCAATGGCAACGATTTCGCCGGCGTGGGCTTCTTCGACTGGGACGCGCTCAAGGCCGCGGAACGCCAAGACCTTGGTGGCGCGGAAATTTTCAACCAGCGTGCCGTCGTGGCGGATGGCCTTCATGGCCATGTTGGATTTGATGGTGCCCGACGTGATGCGGCCAGTCAGAATGCGCCCGAGGAATGGATCGGCTTCAAGAGTGGTCGCCAAAATGCGCACCGGGCCGTCGTCGATTGCAGGCGGCGGCACGTGCGCAAGCACGAGGTCGAACAGCGGGCCTAAATCTTTCTGCGGCCCCTCAGGCGCCAAGGCCATCCAGCCGTTACGGCCAGAGCCATAGAGGATCGGGAAATCGAGTTGTTCGTCGGTCGCATCGAGGTTGGCGAAGAGATCGAAAATTTCGTTCAGAACGTCGAGGTGGCGCTCGTCCGGGCGGTCAATCTTGTTGATGGCAACGATCGGGCGCAGACCGCGCTTCAGGGCTTTTGAGACCACGAACTTGGTCTGCGGCAGCGGCCCTTCGGACGCGTCGACGAGAACGATAACGCCGTCCACCATGTTCAAGATGCGCTCGACCTCGCCGCCGAAGTCGGCATGGCCGGGAGTGTCGACAATATTGATACGCACGTCTTTCCACACGACGCTGGTGCACTTGGCAAGAATAGTAATGCCGCGTTCGCGTTCCAGATCGTTGCTGTCCATTGCCCGCTCGGCGACCTTCTGGTTCTCGCGGAAGGCACCGGACTGCTTGAGAAGTTCATCGACCAGAGTCGTTTTACCATGGTCGACGTGCGCGATAATCGCGATGTTCCGGAGTTGCATTGTTCGCCTGAAGGTTAACGCGCCAAAGGACACGGTTGTGTTGTGCGGCGCAAAATCTGCCCGCGACGTAGCACAGAGCCGCCATTGAGACTAGCCGCTAGCATGCTTCTTGCGAGGGGCGCGGCAATAGAGCCCCTGTTCCACACTGAAACGCTTGCCCGAGGCCTTAAATGTTCGAACGCAACAAGATCGACAATAGCTTGCAGCTGGCCGCAGTTCCAGCCGAGGTCACACTGGACGACGGCCGGCTGGTCAAGGGCAAGTTCCTGATCACGGCATCCCGCTCGATTTTCGAGGTTTTGAACGGCGACGGGCACTTCCTTGAATTCGAGACTTACGACGGCGAGCGCACGCTGATTGCCCGGTCGATGTTAAAGTCCGTTAAAATTATTTCGGTGCCGTCGGGTTCAAACCTCAAATCGCGGGTGCGCGATAGCGACAATTTTGAGCCGCACATGATCCTCGGCGTCGCGTCGGACGCTCCCTGGGACGATATTCGCGCGGCCTATCTGAAGTTGTCGAAGACGTACCATCCGGACCGCTACGCGACCGCCGATTTACCACACGAAGTACGCGATTACTTGAGCGCCATGTCCCGGCGCGTGAACGCGGCTTACGCGGCGCTGGAAATTCCGATGCAAGCAGCCAAGCGCGCTGTCATCGAAAAAGCCAAGCCGATCTTCACGTCGCCCCAGCGTTTCTAGGGCCCATCGTTTCTAGGTTCGAGCGTCTTCAAAAACTAGCTTTTCTGCGCGCTCGTCTTCATGGCGCTGATATCGCGCGGATCGCTGTTTGTCACGGCACTCACGTCGCGCGGGTCTGTGCTGTTCTTTTCCTTGGCACGTAGTTCCGCAAGCATGGCATCGACGTCGGGCCGTTGCGGAGTGCTGCGTTCAAGCCGGTGCAGCTGATTGTCTTGGCGCACAAGTGCCGACATATGCGCGCCTGGAACTTTGAGGCGGTGCGCGCCGGAAATCAGCAGCGGATGCTCAGGTTCTTCGAGGTCGAGCTCTTCGAGGAAGGTTTCGCGCAGCCCGTAGAACGCCTGCAGAATCGCTTCTTTCACAAGCTTTTTCTGGTCGTCGGTTGCGGGTATTGCGGCACGCGGATCGAGCGTTTGAAGTGCGCGGCGCATATCGTGTAGCGGCGCATAAGGGTAGAGGCCGATGAGGCCGTCCGTCTCGCCGGCGTTCTTGTAGACGATGCGCATGGTGTCGATCGTCTCGCTGATACGGTTGTAAGCCAAGAGATAATCGTCGGTCGCGTGGTAGGGCTTTTCGCAATAGTTCAAAAGCACCGACTTGGTGCGTACGATGTTGCGCCACTCTTCTTCCAGGCTCTCGACGAACTTGGAGCGCTTCTGGAAGATATTTGAAATGTAAGCGACGCCGCCGGTCGCGATCAGCAACGACATGTCGCGCACGAACTCGTAAATCTGCCCGGCGATAGAAACAACGAACAAGGGTACGCCAGGAACATCGTCCGCGAACTTCGAAGCTAGGAGTAGCAGCAGCAATAGTCCGATAATCCAGTAGACGCGGCTCAACGTGCGATTAACGGATGTTCGGGTCATGGGATGCCTAAGGACTACATTGACGCGGTGAAAGCCGTAGCTAGAGAATTGGTCTTCTCCGTGGTTTGATCCATACGGGGCCGGCAGCTTCGCTTACAACCCCAAAGTATGGCTAATTCCAGCGCTTCCAGCGTGGCCCGCCGTGTGTTTGTAGTATTTCCATGTTGGTTTGGAACAGAACAAAGGCAATCAATAGGGCGAATGACTGTCCGCCAAGAGCCAGAAAGCAAAGCCATAACGCGATCAGCAGGCCCATGTAGGCAACCACGCGCATGGCGCGATCATAGCCGATGGCCTTGGAAACGATTTGAACGAGGGTGCGACCGCCGTCGAGTGGGTGAGCCGGCAAAAGATTGAAAAAGAACAGCATCGAGTTGACGCTTGCAAGTTGGAACAGCAATGAGGCTGTCCGTCCGTTGCCGGGGATACCACCGTCCGATTGTTCGATCAGTGTCTTGCCAAATGCATCGAACAGGAACCACAGGATAAGATTTGCCGCGGGGCCTGCGAGCAGCATAACGATGTTGGCGATGCGGTCCGGCGGCATGGCGCGTGCAAAGTGGCAAAGGCCACCCAGGCCATTGAGTTCGACATAAGCGGTTGGCACGCCCCAGTATCGGGCAGCAAAGGCATGCCCTAGTTCGTGGAGCAGGATTGATAGCGCCACGCCTGCCACCAGCACGATGCCATATGAGATACTGGCGATGTTAGCCGATGTGAAATAGTGGAAGCCGTAGAGAACGACGAGCAAGATGAATGTGGCATCCAGAACGATGGGAATGCCGAAGATCTTGCCGATTTCTGCCTTGCCCATCATGTGGCGGTCTCACTTCTTCCGGTTCCGCGCCGCCAGTGTCCTGAGCCGCAATGCATTCAACTTGATGAAGCCCTGCGCGTCCTTCTGGTCGTAGGCGCCTTTGTCGTCCTCAAAAGTGACGAGCGTCGGCGAGTAGAGCGATTTGGCACTCTCGCGGCCAATGACGATGACATTGCCCTTGTAGAGTTCGAGCGTGACTTGGCCTTCGACGTGCTCTTGGCTTTTGTCGATAGCCGCCTGCAGCATCTCGCGCTCGGGCGCAAACCAGAAGCCGTTGTAAATGAGCGCGGCATACCGCGGCATCAAATCGTCTTTCAAGTGCATGGCGCCGCGGTCGAGCGTCACGCTTTCGATGGCCCGATGCGCGGCGAGCAAAATCGTGCCGCCAGGTGTTTCATAAACGCCGCGCGATTTCATGCCGACGAAGCGATTTTCGACGAGATCGAGGCGGCCGATGCCGTTGTCGCGGCCAAGATCATTCAACGCTTTGAGCAGAGTTGCCGGCGACAGCGCCGTGCCATTGAGGCTGACCGCGTCGCCCTTCTCGAAGCCGATTTTGATGGTCGTCACCTTGTCGGGCGCGGCCATCGGCGAGATGGTGCGCTGGTAGACGATTTCGGGCGCCTTCTTCGCCGGGTCTTCCAGCACTTTGCCTTCAGACGATGAGTGCAACAGGTTGGCGTCAACCGAGAACGGGCTTTCGCCTTCCTTGTCTTTCGCCACCGGGATCTGATGATCGCGCGCGAATTTCAGAAGTTCTTCACGGCCCTTGAACGTCCACTCGCGCCACGGCGCGATGATTTTGATGCCGGGTTCGAGCGCGTAATAGCCGAGCTCAAAGCGTACCTGATCGTTGCCCTTGCCGGTCGCGCCATGGCAGACCGCATCGGCGCCGACTTTGCGGGCAATGTCGATCTGCTTTTTGGCGATGAGCGGGCGGGCAATCGAGGTGCCGAGCAGGTAGACGCCCTCGTAAACGGCGTTGGCGCGGAACATCGGGAACACGTAATCGCGCACAAACTCTTCGCGCAGGTCCTCGACGAAGATATTCTCTTCCTTGATGCCAAGCATCAGCGCTTTTTTGCGTGCGGGCTCGAGTTCTTCGCCCTGACCAAGGTCGGCGGTAAAGGTCACGATCTCGCAGTCATAGGTCTCCTGCAGCCACTTGAGGATGATCGAGGTATCGAGGCCGCCCGAATAGGCAAGCACGACTTTCTTGATTTTACCCTTTTGGGCCATGGAGATAGGTCCTAGTTTGATGCGATTTAGGAGGCGCGGCACTCATATCAGGATCGGCCCTTTGCGCAAGTCCGCTGCCCGGAGCCGCGCCGCCCGGTGGTCCGGCCGGAGGCTTTGGCGCGGGCATGCGGCATGCGGTGTGTCCGTCCAATTTGTGCTCAGAACAATTGAGCCCGAAGGAGTTTCTCTTTCATATTGCTCAAAAAAACATCACTTTGCCGCGATTTAGTTCGAAAAAACCGGGCAATTCGGAAATATGCGGCTCTTACGGGTGGGAGATGACGCTATGAAGTTCTTGAGTCTCGCGGGCGTGCGCGCCCTGACGGTGCTTACTGCAATAGTCGTGAGTGCCTCCTTTGCGGTGGCTCAAGAAGCCAACGACACATTGCAAGCCGCAGGACAAGATAGCGGACAAGCCAATGTGGAATCTCCGGGTGTGACTCCGAGCGGTGCCGAAGCCGTGACGAGAAAATCAAAACCCAAGCCCGCCGCACCGCAGGCCGGAACGGCGCAAGTTGCTCCAGAGGCAGCAGCCGGTGCAGGCAGCGCGGCCAAACCAGCTGCACCCGCAAACGCCGCCGTCCCAGCCGCCAAGGCGGCACCTGCCGCTGCGGCTGCCAAAAAAGTAACCGCACCTGCCGCCGCTCAGGCGTCTGATACAGCCAAGGCCGCTGTGGCCAAGCCCGCAGGAACTCCAGCCAAACCGGCTGCAGCAATAGCCAAGACAGCCGCTGCGCCCTCGCCGTGCAAGGGTCTCGATCAGACGGCGTGTGGAACAAATAAAACTTGCGGCTGGATCGTTCCCAAAGATCCAACTGATGCGACGGGCAAGGTTCAAGTTCCGTATTGCCGCGCCTCTCAAAAGGCTGTGCAAAAAAAGCCTGCGGCTAAGAAGGATACCGCCGCCAAAACAGCACCTGCAGCGGCGACCGCAGCAGCAGCAGCAAAAGCTGCGGCAACGGCGGAACCCGCAGACGCGGCCGCAAATCCAGCCGCACCTGCAAAGGTCAAAAAATTAGTGGTCGTGCCGCCTGCCTCTGACGCTCCCGCTGCAGGGGCGGCCAAGGCAGCCAAAGCCGCGACTCCCCCGGCTCAAGCTGCGGTCAAAAAAGCTGCGAAGTCACCCGCCGCTCCCGCCGTCGCTGCACCAGAAAAACCCAAAGCAGAAACAATAGGCGAAGACGTCATCGTGCCGCCGGCTCCAGCCCAATAACGTGGCTGGCTCATCCGGCGGAACGTTCTCATAGAAAAAGGGGCTGCTTCATTGTTGAAGCAACCCCTTCTTAGTTTCAGCACTAATTCGAATCGCAAGCCGAATTTCCCGGCATCACGCAGCGGGTCGCGGCGGATCTGCAAATGCCAGCCAGGGTGCCATCATCAGTGACATCAAGTCGGGCATCGGCGTGGTATGCGCGGCCGCATGCCCGCCATCCGAGTGATAGCTTGAGAAGGCCTTGTTGAATCCGTCCCGCGCAGCGTCGGCCGCATCCATGGCAGAGGCATTCGCCCGCGCTGTCGGTGACGCGACCGAGTACGGCATTCCAGCCGACATGAGGGCCGCCGTCATAGGATGCTGCCACATCGTCCATGACGGCTGCGGCCACGCCCAACCGTAACTCCGCATCATCTCAGCCCATTGTGATGGCCACTGCACCGGCCACTGCGATTGCCACTGCGATATCCAAGGATTACTGAGAAGCGGGTTATTGACCAGACCGAAGGGATCGAAAAAAGCGGCCGGGGGCGAGAATGCGGGCGAGACTGCGAATGGGTTCCAGGCTTGCGCAATATTCGAAGGCTGTGGCGCGAACGGGGAAAACATACTCGCAAAGCCTGGAACGGCGCCGCCCATAAATGGGCCCATGAAGGGCAAGAAAGGCGACGAAGGCTGCGGTGTGTTCCACCATTGGAATGGCAGTGCGAATGGATTGAAAGCATCGAACGAAAATGGCGCTGACGCGGGTTGCCGTGCATCGCCAGCCATCTCATCTTGTGCGCGGTCTTGCATGACCGAGACGGCGGCCATCGTAGCCGACGCGTATCCAAACGCCGCGTCCGTCGCGCTTTTCCAAAAGCGCATTTGGCACTCAAAATCGAACATGCGCACGGTCTCTCAATGACGAGGATTTAAACTAGCATCTATGCTGCAATGCAGCAAGCTTGGCGCAAGTGTGCTAATTTTCCGTTTGCGTTGCGCGGCTTACTGAACGGCCACTGAAATGCAGGAAGCCAGATGACAGAGCGCGCGACCTAAACCCCGCTTTCGCCCAGGGAGCCATCCAGCAGCGGTTTCTCGTCAGATCTTTTTGGGCTCGGCTTCGGCTGTGGCGTCCGCAGTTTTTTGCGGAGCCGCTTTTTCCGTAACGGTGACTTTGGTCACGGGCACCGACGTTGCCGGCTTAGTTGCAGCGCTTGCTGCTGCGGCTGCAGCTTGCATGGGCTTGGCAAGTTTCTCGGCAAGTGAGCCCGGCTTGCGCGCACCGGCCGGATTTTTCTCGACGATGATGCGTTGCCGGGGTTCGCCAGTCTTGTCGCCGTTCGTTTGATATGTAGCGTCCTCGCCATCGTCCCGGCCATGTTCGCCGGCGCGGTGCCCGGCGGCCAGCCAGTAGGCAAGGCCGGAGAAAAATCCGGCCGTGAGATAAGCTTGAAGCGCATAATTGTTGAGAATTGTAGGTTGCCCGGAAACCTCGCTCGCGTACTGCGCGGTCAGCCCAAGGAGCGCGATCGCGGTGCCTGCGAAGAGATAATAGGGGAGGCCTCTGATCGATAACCACTCGGCGATGCCCGCCGCGATCAATGCGAAGGCTGCACCGAATATCGCCGAGTGCGTTGCCGCCAGCAGCGCGAGTTCGAGCGTGCTTCCGGCCTTCTCGGGAAATGCGGCAGTTGGAACGGCCGCCAACTCAGCCGGCGTCCACACGTACAGCACCTGAACGAGACCCGCGACGAAACAAGCCAACAAGAACCCGGCCAGCACTCTCGAAAGCGTCTTGATGATACCCATGTCCCGGCGCCCGCACTCCACGCGCCGCCCGCGTCTTGCGCCAGCGGCCCTATGCCCATGGCCGGACTATAATTTCTATGAGTGCTTGCACAACAGAAAAGACGCCTGTCGGTCTGATATCGCGGCATGGGGCGCGCCGGATGGCAACACTCGACTGTAATACTTGAGCAATCGCGGTGACTGGGTCTCGCCTGCTCTTATTCCGCTTGAGGCGCCGCCCCACGTTCGCTGGCGCGGACTTTTACGCTTTCCGATCTTAGCTGACCGCAGGCTGCCAGAATATCGCGTCCGCGCGGCGTGCGCACAGGGCTCGCATAGCCCGCGCGATTAACGACCTCGGCAAAACGCTCTATCGTTTCCCAGTCGGAGCAGTCGTAGCGCGTCGATGGCCAGGGGTTGAAGGGGATCAAATTTATTTTCGCCGGGATGCCGGCAAGCAGCCGGACGAGCGCGCGCGCTTCCGCCAAACTATCGTTCACGCCCTTGAGCATCACGTATTCGAAGGTGATGCGGCGCGCGTTGGAAAGCCCCGGATAATTGCGGCAGGCTTCCAGCAAGTCTCTGATCGGATACTTCTTGTTGATGGGAACCAGTTCGTCGCGAAGCGCGTCGTTGGTCGCGTGCAGCGATATTGCAAGCATGGTGCCGGACTCTTCACCCCAACGTGGGATCTCGGGCACAACGCCGGAGGTCGATAGCGTAATCCGGCGCTTCGACAAAGAGAGACCGTCTCCGTCGGCGGCGATGTCCATCGCCGCTTTCACGTTGTCGAAGTTGTAGAGCGGTTCGCCCATGCCCATGAGCACAACGTTGGTGATCTTGCGATCACTATCGGGCAATAGCCTTTTATCGCCGGGAACACTTGCGCCGGGCCAGTCGCCGATGCGGTCGCGTGCGAGCAGAATTTGTCCGGCGATTTCGTGGGCTTCGAGATTGCGCACGAGGCGCTGGGTTCCGGTGTGGCAGAACGAGCATGTCAATGTGCAGCCGATCTGGCTTGAGATACACAGCGTGCCCCGGTCTGTTTCAGGGATGTAGACGGTTTCGATCTCAGGCGCGCGCGCTTCGTGGCCGAGCTTGGGTAGCCTCAGCAGCCATTTGCGCGTACCGTCGATGGAAATTTGCTCTGCCACGATCTCGGGGCGCTCAAGCGTGTAGGCATCTGCAAGTATTTTGCGCACTTCTTTCGAGACATCGCTCATATCCTCAAAGCGCGTGACGCCGCGCACGTAGATCCAGCTCCATAGCTGGTTGACGCGCATACGAAGCTGCTTTTCAGGCACGCCGATTTCGGTAAGCGCCGTTTTCAAGCCGTCGCGTCCAAGGCCGGCGAGCGACCGTTTGGAGTTAATTTCTGCGGCCTGCGGTAGCGCAGAATTTGTTTCGATCAGGGTAACCATATTCGCGCGGTCTCTTGAGGTGCCGAAGGCGACTTCTAGACCTGTTTTAGGCCCGTGAATAGCGGCGTTTTGGCATTTGGGCGGCAAATCCGCTCACCAAATTCGGAGCAAATTCTCTTCAATTTGTCGAACCCGCTTGAGTATTTTCTAAAAGGGTTTGTGGCAGATTGTGAAGCGCAAGTGAACGGCTGAGCGGTTGTTCGATGGAAATCGGTCAGATTTCATTTTTTAAGACGGCGCGGAAATTAACCGGCACGGCCCAGCCGGGCGTGACACTACATACCGAGTAAATGCCATTCGACGATGACGCTCAGGCGAGGTCATCGATAGCGTTGCCCAGATGGGCACTCGCGAGGACGACAGAATTATTTTGGGGCCGCTGCGGATGCTAGGAAATCTGGCGGCACGCGCGACGCAGGGTACGGCACAGTCATTTATTGAAACCGTAACGTCGTCGGTGCGCGAGAGAATGCCGGGTCTGGGAGGGCCCGGCATTTATTTTTTATGACAAATGATGACAAAATATTGCGTTTGTTAACATCGGCTTAGGTGCATGAGTTGATGTTACGTCTCAATCGCAATACGCGCAGCCTGCTTTTACTCTACATACAACAACGCTAACCATCCCCGATCGTTCAACTCATCGCCTCGGGGAGGTTTTTGTTATGCGTCGCTTTAAGTGGTGGATGCGTGGGCTGTGCCAAAAATTGTTTCCTCGCTTTACACTGGCGTTGCTTGCGCATCGAACATGGGTTCTGGAACCCGAAGTCGCACTCGTCCCTTTGCTCAGCCGCCGCAAAGGCGTGGCCGTCGACGCCGGCGCGAACAAGGGCGTATTTCTTTATCATCTTAGCCGCTTCTATGAACGCGTTTACGGTTTTGAACCCTTGCCGCAGCTTGCGTCCTATTTGACGAAGGCGGCTCCTGCGAACGTCGTTGTTCACGGCGCCGCGCTGTCCAACGCGCCCGGAAATGCGACGCTGCGCTTGCCGCGCGGGTTCATCGAATTGGGCAGTCTTGAAGCTCACACAACTGATGCCTGGACAACAGACGCGCCGATCGAAGAGCACGACGTGGAACTCAAGACACTTGACAGTCTGGATCTTCGCGACGTCGCGCTCATGAAGATCGATGTCGAAGGGCATGAACTCGCGGTGCTTGAGGGCGCGCGCGAAACCATTTCACGATACCGCCCGACGGTGCTTGTCGAAGTCGAAGAACGGCATCGCGTAGGCGGTGTTGCAGGCATCCGCAGTTTCTTGGAAGAACTGGGCTACGCTGGCTTTTACCTGGAAGGCTTGAAAATGAAACCGGTTTCAACCTTCGACGTGACGCGGGATCAAAATCTCGCATGCCTTGAAGACTCTGTGAAAGTCGGCCGCTACATCAATAACTTCATTTATTTCGACCGGCGTGACTCGGCCGAACGTGTGTTCGTGATTGAATCGGCATTGCAGCGCGGCACCGGGCTTGAGCTCATCGCTGCGCTCAATCCCGGACATGCCGTCACTATCTGGCAAAGGATCGCAGGGCCGCTACGGGCCGCGCGCGATATGTTTGTCCCAGCCACGCCGCGTCTGTGACGGTGTGGCTTGGCCAAAGAATAAATCGGGACAAGTTGGCGTTTTTAGCGGCGGCACCTGCCCGGGCCTGGAAGAAACGTATCCACTCGACATGATCGCTGGCTATGCCCAGAGCTGCCGGCGTGGCCGCCGAATTCCGGGACGGGGTTTAAGGACCACAAAGCTGGCTGCCATCCTTAATGACCCGCCCGTAGCCTCAATTCTTGTAGCCTCCCGCGCCGAATCGGCGGCATTTGCTGGATGGCACGAGTGGTGCTAGGCGTCATCGGCCAACGCACACGACGAGGCGGAGATTTCCCGTGAAACGGCAAGCGACCATCACCCGGACGACCAAGGAAACCGAAATCACGGCGAGCGTCGATCTCGACGGCACCGGGGCCTACGATATCGCCACCGGTATCGGCTTTCTTGATCACATGCTGGAGCAACTGGCGCGCCATTCGCTGATCGACATCACGCTCAAGGCCAAGGGCGACCTGCACATCGATTTCCATCACACGGCCGAAGACACTGGCATCGTTATCGGCCAAGCCATTGCCAAGGCGCTCGGCGATAAGGCCGGTATCGTGCGCTATGCCGACGTGCATCTGCCGATGGACGAAACCTTAACGCGCGTTGCCGTTGACGTGTCCGGGCGCCCCTTCCTGATCTGGAAGGCGGACTTCTCGCGACACAAAGTCGGCGAAATGGATACCGAATTGTTCCGCGAATGGTTCCAGGCTTTCGCGCAGAATGCCGGCATCACGCTGCACGTTGAAAACCTTTACGGCGAGAACAATCATCACATCGCCGAAACCTGCTATAAAGGCTTGGCCCGCGCGTTGCGGATGGCCATCGCTCATGATCCCCGTCAGGCCGGACGCATTCCGTCCACCAAAGGTATGCTGACGGGATAGTGCTGGCAGAATAGTAAAAGCTGAATTGTTTGAAAGGCGCGTCAGAGTAACCGCATGAACATGAGATCATCCGCCGTGGTCACTTATACCGTACATGAGCCGCCCGAAGCCGCCGCCGATCGTGTCGATCGCGCCAGCGACTTGCTGTTCGTCAAGGACGGCTTTCATTGGTTGACGGCGCTTTGTCCGCCGCTCGGGTTAATTTCCAAACAGTTGTGGCTCGAACTGCTCGGATATGTACTGATCGTTGGCGCAGTCGCCGCGCTACTGGTGTGGGTAGGTTTAAATCCAAGTTGGATCGTACTGTTCCTTACGGCGTTGAACTTCTATCTGGGTTTTGAAGTCTCAAGCCTCGAACGCAACAATCTTGACCGCAAGGGCTGGCTGACGCTTGGGTCGGTCACGGGGCGCAATCTGGCTGAATGCGAGCGCCGCTTTTTCGAGACATGGCTTCCCGATCAGCCCATCATAACGGCTGCCAAATCGCAAGCCATGCAGGCCCGGTCAGGGCTGTCTGGGCGTTCGGGCGGCAGCTGGCCATTCGGCGCTAAGGCTTAAAGCGCATGCAGCGCGTCGTCATCATCGATTATGGCTCGGGTAATCTGCACTCGGCCGCGAAAGCCTTCGAACGCGCGGCGCGCGAGGGCGGCACGAATTCCGAAATCATCGTCAGCGCGCGTGCCGAGGACGTGACTTCGGCCGATCGCATTGTGTTGCCGGGTGTCGGCGCGTACGCCGATTGCAAACGTGGGCTCGATGCCGTGCCTGGCATGCGGGACGCGCTCGAAGACGCAGTGCGCAAGAAAGCGCGGCCGTTTCTGGGTATTTGCGTCGGAATGCAGCTGATGAGCGAGCGCGGCCGCGAATTCTGCAGTGACGGATGGGCTTGGGGTGGATCAAGGGCGAAGTACGCGCGATCGAGCCTCGGCGACAAGACACTCAAAATCCCGCACATGGGCTGGAACACGCTCGATGCCGCGACGCCGCACGCGTTACTCGAAGGAATCGCCACAGGGCCGGCCGGACTGCACGCCTACTTCGTGCACTCGTATCATCTTGTGGCAAGTGATCGTCGCGTCGTGGTCGCGGAAACGGACTACGGCGGACCGGTGACGGCCATGGTCGCTGATGACAATATGGCCGGCACGCAGTTCCACCCGGAGAAGAGCCAAACTCTTGGTCTCAAGCTGCTCGCAAATTTCTTGAAGTGGCGTCCGAAGGGATAGCCGTCAGCGGCTGCGTGAGGTCCGCGACAATCGCTTGAAACGCGGCCCAGGCAGCGCGCGGGCCGTCGAGCAGCGACTCAATCGTTGGGTCTTCAACCTCAAGACGGCCATCGAGCCAGGACATGCGGCTGTTCAACATGACGACGTCGCGGCCAAGTTCCTGGATGCGCAGTTCATCGCTGTCGTCGAACAGCACCGCGAGGCGCTTCTTGATCTGCTCGGCCGTCAGCCAAGTCTTGACGTACCAGAGGCCGTCGCCCGCGCGGGCATAGGCGCAGGCGATGTAGGGAAGCGAGAACGAGACGGCCCAGGTATCCTGAGCGGCGGATTTCGGGGTGTGATGCACCAGATAGGTTTTCATCGGGGGTGTTCCTGAGGGGGAAACTGGGGGATGGGGGGCGAAGGGGGAGCGAGAGGGGAACGCTTAACGCCGCACGCAACTGCTACTCAGGGAACGCGCTGATTAAGTTAGGAGCCGGGACCATTCAGACAAGGCATGGTCAGACAAGGTCTGGGACAAGACATTTGGGACAAGACTGGCTGCGTGGGGAGACGCAGTTCTGAAAGGCCCCAGCTCCAAAAACAATTCCAAAAACGAACTTCGAACGCACCGGACCGGCTGGTGAGGGCCACTGAGCCGGCCCGGCACGTTCGAGATTTCAGCAGGCTTCGGCGAAGGGCAGTTCCGGCTCCATCGGTTCCGGCTGCGGGGGCATCGGGAAGGCGATGATGTTGCTGTCGGCCGGGATATCGAGGCCGGCGCGGCGCTGACGGAACCAGCGGAGCGAGGTGTGGGTGAGAACCGCTTCGCGCTTCACGGCCTGGATCAGAAGACCATCTTCCTCGTCCAGCATGTCGCGCAGATCTGCTTCAAGTTCGGTCTCGTCGCGGTTCGAAGTCACGTACCAGGTGTTGGCCAGCGGACGGGCCCACTTTTCGCCAAGACCCATGATGATCTGCGCCAGGACGTGCTGATTGCGGTTCGGCTTCGCGAGGTCGTAGGAAATGAGGTAGGTGCGCATGGGGCTCTCCTGGGTGGTAAAAGGGCAAGTTCGGGAGACGCCAACTTAGATCCCGATTTTGACCGTTCTGGACGGTCGTGAACATACGAAGAACATGCCACAACTCACGGGGCTTGTCTAGTGCTTGTTCTAAAAATGTTCTTGTTGGGTTCCGATTTCTCGCTAAGGCCTCTGAATTTGGCTCAGGACGGGCGTTTTGCCTGAGGGTTGCATGGGCAGCGGAAATAGGAATGTGGCCGTCAGGCGGCGTCTGTGGCCTCTGGGAAGAGGGTCAGCTGGCGGGGGTCGGGCGCATTTGAGAATCGCCGGTGGGGGCCGGGATCGATGCGTGCATCGATACCCGGATAGCGCTCAGTCAGTAACTTTAACGCGCGCGTGCGAGTACCTGGAAAGCGCGTTTCTTCCCAAATCTCATAAAGCCGGCGCGGGTCGCACGCGTAGCGCCGCACAAGGTCTTTGGGGCGCACACGCAGCCAGCGCGCAATCCAAATATTGACCGCATCGTCCTCGGTCAGAGGGCGGCGGGCGATTGCAGGTGGTGGGCACTCGAGGAACGCTATGGCCATGAACTCAACACTTCAACTTGACGGGGGCAGCGAGACACTATTGATCGCAGCGAATGATAGCAATCTGATGGCCGTCCCTCACCCCAACCCTCTCCCCGTGCATGCAAAGCGCATCAGGAGAGGGGAATAAGCGAGACCTTTCCTTGATTCTCTTCCCGGCAATCGACCTCAAAGACGGCCAATGCGTACGCCTGAAGCTTGGCGATATGAATGCCGCGACGGTCTTCAACGACGACCCCGCAGCTCAGGCCGCCACGTTCGAGGCGCAAGGCTTCAAGTACCTGCACATTGTCGATCTCAACGGCGCGTTCGCGGGCAAGCCCGTCAACGGCGAAGCTGTCGAAGCGATTCTGAAAGCCGTCAAAATGCCGGTGCAGCTCGGCGGCGGTATCCGCGATCTCGAAACGATTGAAACTTGGCTCATCAAAGGCATCCGCCGCGTCATTCTCGGAACAATCGCCGTGCGCAACCCCAAGCTCGTGCGCGAAGCCTGCAAGCGCTTTCCAGGCCGCGTCGCCGTCGGCATCGATGCCAAGGGTGGCCGGGTCGCGGTTGAAGGCTGGGCGGAAACGTCGGAGCTGACGGCTATCGATCTTGCGAAAAGATTCGAAGACGCGGGCGTCTCGGCCATCGTCTACACAGACATCGATCGCGACGGCGTTTTGAAGGGCCTGAACTTGCCGTCGACCGCGGAGCTTGCGCGCGCCACGAAAATTCCGGTCATCGCCTCGGGCGGTCTTGCGTCCATCGACGACATAAAAGCGTCTATTGCAGCCTGAGTATAAGATGCTCGAAGGCGCCATCACCGGCCGAGCGCTTTATGATGGCCGGATTGATCCCAAGGAAGCGCTTGCATTGTTGGAGGCCGTATGAACATCGGTGATAAAGTTTGCGTCGTGAAACTTCCCGAAGACCTGCCTGAAAACAATCAGGCGCTGGTTACGCTATTCAAGGGCTGCCTTGGCAAGGAATTCGCAATCGTCGCTTTTGACGACGATCTCGCGGAACTGCATGTTGGCGAAGCTTTCGGTGAGCCGAGTGAGAAGCATCGCATCTGGCTGCCAAGAGAGTATTTGAAGAAGGTGGTGGGGTGAGCCGGCCCGCTAGCCAATACTTCCGTCTAATCCCGCGCGCCCGCTGACTGCGCCTCACGAAATCGTGCTTCAGTACTGCGTGTTACCCGGATACCGCGCGCGGTCGAAAACATCAGCTAAAACCAATCATTGGCCCGGCGTCCAAGGCCTGCATGACTGCCATGCGGGTTTCGACGCGCAATCGTCATGAATCTGGTTTAACCGGGCCCGTGATTTTCGAAGCACGCCTGCGTTTCGCGCGCGGCACTTCAAACTCATTTCTATACGACCTCGTTCTATATGACCCCGCCACCACACATGAGGAGAACAACAACAATGTCGAAATTCGACCTCTCAAGACGTCAGGCTCTCGCCGTTGCCGGCACCGGATTGTCAGCCGCGTTCTCGACGCGCGTCCTCGGCCCCGTGCCTGCCTTCGCGAAAGCCCCCTTCGCCGAAATGAAGCCTGCCGGCTTCTATCACCACAAGCTCGGCGACATGCAGGTGTCGGTTATTTCCGATGGTCCGCTCGTGTTTGGCGATGGCCGCAAGGCCATGAAAGAGCAAACCATGGAAGAGATGGCCAAGCATCTCGAGGGCAATTTCCTACCCGCAGACTTCATGGTGCTCGAGCAGAACATCACTGTTGTAAACACGGGCTCCAAGCTCGTCGTCATCGACACCGGCATGGGCCCCAACAAAATGTTTGGCGAGACGACGGGCCGTTTGCCAGCCAACCTCAAGGCCGCTGGCATCGATCCCGCTGCCGTTGATGCTGTGATCCTCAGCCATTGCCATGTCGATCACGTCGCCGGTCTTATCGATGCGGCCGGCAAGCCCGTGTTCCCGAACGCTGGCGTCCACGTCAACGAGACCGACTACAAATTCTGGACCGACGAAGCCAAGCTCGAGAACAAGGACGCGAAAGCGTTCGTCGAGGTCGCACGCGCCAGCCTGCTGCCGTACAAGGACAAGCTCAACTTCATCAAGGGCGGCCAGGAAGTCGTCACCGGCATCACGGCGATCGACGCACCCGGCCACACAGTTGGCCACACGATGTTCATGTTGTCGTCGGGCGGGAAGAGCTTGGCCGTTACGTGCGACGTCGGTCACCACTACATCTTGATGACCGAGACACCGAAAATCGAATTTGCGTACGACACCGATTCGAAGCAGGCCGTCGCGACGCGTCTTAAAGTCTGGGACATGCTCTCGGCCGACAAGACGCCGTTTATCGCCTTCCACTTCCCATGGCCGGGCCTGGGCAACCTGGCGAAGGCCGGCAACGAGTCCTACCGCTTCTTCCAGACGCCGGTTAGCACGCTTTAAGAGGGTGTCATCCCGGGCGACCCCGGACTTGATCCGGGGGAGACCCGGGACCCAGAACGAGAGCAATTTGTTAGAATGGGTCCCGGCTCTCCGAAATCGCACACGTGCGATTTCTCTGACCGGGATGACACAGAAATTTCTGCCGCCTCGCGCTTCACCAGTGCGGGGCGGTTTTTTGTTTGTCAGCGCGTCGTAAATCCCCGCCAAGCCAACATGCACCCTCCGCGGTTGACGAGTCGGAAACCGACCAAGACCCCTGAAAGCCGCCCCGAAACAGTTGGAATGCATTCCGGCAGCCGCAATACATCAATTGAATTGGCGGTTGCGGGATAATGCATTTGCTGTCCTTAATTTGATCACCAGCTCCAAGTGTGTCAGTTGCACTATAGGGATGTGCGGGAGCCCAGTCTGACTGTGGCCCAACTTGCTATTATCCAAGGATTGACCCTATGGGCGTTACCAGTAACAGCGATACGCCAATCATCGAACCAAACCCGTCCGGGGATAGTCCCGAGACGGGTATGCGCGCATTGCAGGTTCGCATTCGGCAACAGGAACTGCTGGCTGAACTTGGCGTTACGGCGCTGAAAGGCGTCTCCTTTGATGAGTTGCTCAACGAAACAGCACGGTTGACTGCGGCGGGCCTGGACGTCGAATTCTGCAAAGTACTGGAACACATTCCGTCCAGTAATCGGTTGCTGGTTCGCGCAGGCGTGGGCTGGAATGCAGACGTCGTGGGGATTGCATCTGTTGGCGCCGACCTCGAATCACCAGCCGGATTTGCATTGCGGACCGGCAAACCTGTGATTTCGAACCATCTTGAGATCGAAGAACGTTTCCGAACCTCGGAACTCTTAGAGCAGCACGGCATCCGACGCGCCATGAACGTCATCCTTCAAGGGGAGGGGAAACCGTTTGGTGTGCTTGAGGTCGATAGCCGATCGGATGATGAATTTCTTGAACATGACTTAGCCTTCCTTCAGGGCGCGGCAAACATTTTGGGGATGGCGATTGAGCGCGAGCGGCACCAGCAAAAGATCAATGCTGCACTCGAGAAGCATCAGTTTCTGCTCAAGGAAATGAACCACCGCGTCAAGAATAGCCTCGCGATCGTCACTAGTCTGCTAAACTTGCAGGCGCGCGATATCGGGAACCCCGAACTAACGGGCTATTTGAATGAGGCTGCAAATCGCATTGCGGCGATTGGAAAAGCGCATGCTCAACTGAGCTACGGGTCTCACATGGAGCGGATGGACATCGGTCAATACATCAAAGCCATCTGCAAAGATTTGGATGAAAGTGTTGCTAACTGCGAAGTCATCACCGATGCCGTTGTCGGAATTCTTGTTCCTACTGACCGGGCCATTTCCATCGCATTGATCGTCAACGAGTTAATTACCAACGCCGCCAAATACGCATACAAGGATGCGACGGGTGGGAAGATTTGGATCAAAGTCGATCGCGACACCCATGAGTTCAATAGTAATTTCCGTGCGCGATGAAGGCGCGGGCCTGCCTCCAGGTTTTGATGTCCACAAAGCGAAGGGACTGGGAACGCGCATCATTACAGCGTTCGCGAAACAGCTTAATGCAACGCTTGTCGTTCACTCCCGAGCGCCCGGTACAGAGTTCGTCCTTTCAATGCCGCCAATTACCGCGTCATGACGTCAGACACCTAGGAAAAATCCAGGAAAAAGCATGACCCTCAAAGTCCGCATCATTCCCTGCCTCGATGTCAAAGACGGCCGCGTCGTCAAGGGCATCAACTTCGTCGATCTCGTTGACGCGGGCGATCCCGTTGAAGCCGCAGCCGCCTACGACGCGGCGGGTGCCGACGAGCTTTGCTTTCTCGACATCACCGCGAGCGTCGATAACCGCGACACCATTTTTGATATTGTCGAGCGCACGGCCGAACGCTGCTTCATGCCGCTGACGGTCGGCGGCGGCGTGCGCACGGTGGACGATATCCGCAAACTCTTGGAAGCCGGCGCCGACAAGGTTTCGATCAACACTGCCGCCGTATTTAACCGGCAGTTCGTCAAAGAGGCATCGGAAAAATTCGGTGCGCAGTGCATCGTTGTCGCCATCGACGCCAAGAAAGTCTCAAAAGACGGCGAGCCTCCGCGATGGGAAATTTTTACGCACGGCGGCCGCAAGCCAACCGGCATTGATGCAATCGAATACGCCAAAGAGGTCGTGGCGCTGGGTGCGGGCGAAATTCTTCTAACGTCCATGGATCGCGACGGCACCAAGGCTGGGTTTGATTTGCCCCTCACGCGCGCAATCTCAGATGCGGTCTCCGTGCCCGTCATTGCGTCCGGCGGCGTCGGCACGCTCGATCATTTGGTCGATGGCGTGAGGGAAGGCCATGCAAGCGCCGTGCTCGCGGCCTCGATCTTTCACTTCGGCACGTATTCGATTGGAGAAGCCAAGGCGCACATGGCGCAAGCCGGCCTCGCCATGCGGCTTGATAAAGTTTCGGCTTGAGAGAATTTAGCCGACGAGCAAGTGGCCGTTGGCGAGCAGATCGGTAGCCGTTGTGCCGTGGACATTGTCGAGGACGGCAACGTCAACGAACACGCCATTGATCTTGGCGGAAATCGTGCTGCCGGCCGCGCCGTCGGTTACTTTCACGAAGTCGGTGAGTGGCTTGCTGCTGAGGCTGACGAGCTTCTTGAAGTCGAGCACGTCGCCTGCGCCGAAATCGGTGATGTGATCGACGCCGAGTTTCGCGCCGACGTCCGTCTTCTCCCAGAAGAACGTGTCGTTGCCCGCGCCGCCTTTGAGTGTGTCCGCGCCGCCAAGCCCGCGCAGCCAGTCGTTACCGGCGCCACCGTCCATCTGGTCTGCGTCTTTGCTGCCCTTGAAATTGTTTTCGAAGGCCGAGCCGATGATCTTTTCGATGCCGCTGATTGTGTCGTTGCCTGTCGCTAAGCCGGAAACGGTTTTCTTGCTGAGATCGACGTTGATGGCGCTTTGAGCGTTGGAATAGTCGAGCGTGTCGAAGCCCGAGCCGCCAATGATAATGTCGTTGCCGGCATCGCCGTAAATGATGTCGTCGCCCGAGTTGCCGTCAAGGCGGTCGTCGCCGTCGCCACCTGCCAGCGTATCGTTATTCTTGCCGCCGTAAATCATGTCGTTGCCGTAGCCGCCCGAGATCGTGTCGTTGCCCGAGTTGCCGTACATCGTGTCGTTGCCTGTGCCGCCGGTCATCGTGTCGTTGCCTGCGCCGCCCGACATGAAGTTGGCGTCGGGGCTCAAAATAACTTCGATGGACGCTGTTGCAGTTGCCTCCGAGCCATTTGCTTCGCTCGACATCGCCGTGACGTTGAGCGTGAAGCCGCCGGTGACGGAGGCGGAAATCGTCAGGCCTGAAAGTTGAGCTGCCGTCAGCGACCAGGAACCGTCTTGGTTTTGGGTGCCAGCCGACAATGTGCCGCCAGCCGGGACGTTGTCGATGCGCAACAACAACGATTCAGATCCATCCAGATCGCCCAACGCGGATGCGATATCGAGGCCGACGGTAATTGCTGTCGCGCCGTTGCCATCAAGAATGTCGTTGCCGGCATTGCCGTTGATCGTGTCGCCGCCGGCGCTGCCGGTGAGCGTTTCAGAGGTGGTCAAACCGGCGAGCACGACGCCGGCCGGAACGATAATCGGATTGACGACGCTGAGTGTCGGCACATCGGCGACAGCGCTGACGGTGACGCTGACGCGCTGCGTGGTTGTTGCGCCCGATGCGTCGGCCACGAGGACATCGAATTCATCGCCGCCGGCGAAATTCGCGGCCGGCGTGTAGGTGTATTCGCCAGTCGCAGCATTGAGTGTGACGGCGCCGTTTGCCGGGGCTTGCGTGAGCGACCACGTAAGCGCGTCGCCATCCACGTCGGTCGCGGCAACGGAGCCGGAGACGGAGTTGTCTTCGTTGGTCGAGATTGCGGATGCCGCATCTGCAACCGGCGCATCGTTGACGGCGGCAACGCCGACCGTGATTGTTTGAATGGCGGTTGCGCCCGACGGATCTGCGACCACGACTTTGAAGCTGTCGGTGCCGTTGAAGTTGGCAGCAGGACTATACGAGTATTCGCCCGTCGATGTGTTGAGTGAAATCGTGCCGTTGGTGGGATCCTGCGCCACAGCGAAGCCAAGAATGTCGCCGTCGATATCGCTGGCAACAACTTGGCCGGAGATGACTGTGTCTTCATCGGTGCTCTTTGCCGCCTCGGCGTCCGCGACCGGCGCGTCATTGACGGCCGCTACGCTGACTGAAACGGTTTGAACGGCGCTTGCACCCAATGGATCTTCGATCGAGACTTGGAAGCTGTCGGTGCCGTTGAAATTAGCGGCTGGCGTGTATGTGTACTGCGCCTGTCAGGGCGTCGAGCTCGAGGGAGCCGTTGGAAGGACCTTGGATGGTCGTCCACGTCAGCACATCGCTCGTTAGCATCGAGGGCGGCAATCGACCCGCCGACCGCGGTGTCTTCATCTGTTGCCGCAAATGCAGTTGCGGCGGCTTCTGGCGCTTGATTGCCGAAAGCGTACAAGTCCTCGATATCGGTCAGTACGCCGTCAACGCGAATTGAGAGAAATTCGACGCCGCTAAGTGTCAGGCCGATCGAAGAGAGCGTGACGGCGCCCGTTGTGGCTTGTGTCGCGAGGACCGCATATGAACCGCCTGCGCTCGCCAGCCGGTCTTCCATCACGTTCGTCCAGAGCGTGAAATCGTCAAGTACCGCCGAAGTGATCTCGCTGGACGACAAGCTAATGTAGACGGTATCGGTTCCGGCGCCGCCGTTGATGATGTTTGTTCCAGCGCCGCCAGAGAGTTGGTCGTTGCCGGTGCCGCCGTTGAGGGTATCGTTGCCCGCGCCACCTTCAAGCAGGTCGTCGCCGCCGTCGCCGTTCAACGTATCGGTGCCGTCTTCGCCGTAAATGGTGTCGTTGCCGCCGCCGCCGAAAAATCCGTCGTTACCGAGGCCGCCATAGAGCGTGTCGTTACCGGCGTCGCCGGTCAGTGTGTCCGCACCCGTGCCGCCGACCAGATGTATCGTCACCCGCGCCGCCGTTGATGCGGTCGTTACCTGCAATACCTTCAATGTAATCGGCGTCGGGGGTACCCGTGATGACATCGTTGCCATTGGTCCCAATAATGTCAGCCATTTTCAACGCCCGCGAATATCATTTCCCACGAGGCCATTCATAGGACTCAAAAGACAAAAACCTCTTCGTGGTTCGCGAAGAATGCGCGGCGAAATTTCCGAAAAAGCTTGGAGCGGTCTTAATCCTTTGCAAACCATGGGCGCTTTGGCGGCGCCCGTTTTGGGCACGTTGGGAGCAGCCAGAAAACAGAGTTTTGCTATTATTCGTGCGATTTTTCTGCAAATCGGCAGAGTTCGCGAATAGGGCATCGCCAGCACTCGGGCTTCCTGGCTTTGCATAAGTACCGGCCGTGGAGGATCAGCCAGTGATGCGCATGTGTCAGGAATTCCTTAGGGATAACGCGCATTAGGTCTGTTTCAACCGCAAGCGGGTTTTTGCCGTGCGACAATCCGATGCGATTGGCAACGCGGAAGACATGCGTATCGACGGCCATCGTCTGTTCGCCGAAGGCGATGTTTAAGACAACGTTAGCCGTTTTCCGGCCGACGCCCGGAAGGGCTTCAAGGGCCTCGCGGTCGCGCGGAACTTCGCCGCCGTGCTCGGCGATGAGCTTTTGAGACAGTAAAATGACGTTCTTGGCCTTGTTCCGGAACAAGACCGATGGTCTTGATATGCTCACGGACTTTCTCTTCCCCGAGCGCCACCATCTTTTGCGGCGTATCGGCGATTTTGAACAAGGCTCGCGTCGCCTTGTTGACGCCGGCGTCCGTGGCCTGTGCCGAGAGCACGACCGCAACGAGTAGCGTGTAGACGTTGACGTGCTCGAGCTCCCCTTTGGGCTCGGGATTGGCTTTCGCGAACGCCTTAAAGATCTGCTGTGTTTCTGCGGCCGTTAGAGCCTTTGGGCCACCTCGAGTACTCGCTGCCGGATTTCGAGGCTTGCCTTTATCCGGCAACGGCTGGATGCTCGGAGTTCTGAGGTCCTTAGCTTTGGCGGGCATCGTTGTTCCGGCTCCAGTGGCGACGGGCAGCTATTTAGGCGAAAAAGTTGGTCGGGGTGCGAGATATGGGCATCAACGAGAATCAAAAACAATCGTTAGGCACAGCAGAGTTTGTGCTTCATCCCCACCGTTCTTTGTCGCCGCGCGGGTTTCTCATCTTAATGTCCGCAATCGGCGTCGTCAGCTTCGTGATGGGGATGGTCTTCTTGCTGATCGGCGCTTGGCCGGTCATGGGATTCTTCGGACTCGATGTGGCGCTCATCTATTGGGCGTTCAAGCTCAACTATCGCGCGGGGCGGCTTTATGAAACTGTTGAGCTCTCGCCAGAACGTTTGCAACTGACGCGGGTTCACCCGGCAGGCAAAAAGGAAATCTTCGAGTTCAATCCGTATTGGACGCGCGTCTTGCTTTCGGAAGACAGGCCCGATGGCAGGACATCGCTGCGCCTCGCCGCCCAAGGGCGTGAAGTTTTGTTTGCGCAATTTTTGAACGACGATGAAAAGAAGGAATTCGCCGAAGCACTGACCGGCGCACTCATCACGGCGCGCGGCTCACGCTTCTAATTTCAGTTGAACGCGGGCCTTACCAGGCGACGCTGCCGTTTTCGTCAACGAACGTGCCGGTCGGCGGATTACCTGAAGTGGCGAGTGTCACGATGATGCCGGCGCCTTGCGTGACGTCGCGGGGTGCGCTCTCGCCGCCCATATCGGTCTTCACCCATCCCGGGCAAATCGAGTTCACGGAAATGCGGTCGGCGGCCAAGTCTTTTGCAAGCGCGACGGTCAAAGCGTTGAGCGCCGTTTTCGATGCATTGTAGGCTGCGAAATTGACGCCGTGGCATCGGGTGGGCGCGGTCGGACATGGCCGTCAGCGAACCGAGCGTCGACGACACGTTGATGATGCGCGGCGCGCGCGATTTTTTCAAAAGCGGCACAAAGTGCTTGATGACCGCGAACGCGCCAAAAACGTTGGTGTCGAATGTCTGCTTCAGGGTTTCGAGCGTGAGATCCTTGGGTCGCGTGCCGGCCGCCATTTCTTGCATGATACCGGCGTTGTTGACGAGGATGTCGATGCGGCCGTGATCCTCGCCAACCTTCTTGGCGGCGGCAATAACGGACGCTTCGTTGCTGACGTCGATTTCGACGGCGTGCGCGTTGATGCCGTCCTTCTTCAAGGCGGCAACGGCGGCGTCTGCCCGGCCTTTGTCGCGCGCGCCGATCAAAACGATGATGCCGGTGGCGCCGAGCTGACGGGCAACTTCAAACCCAATGCCTTTGTTAGCGCCTGTAATGAAAGCAAGTGTTGACATATCGGTCTCCGGTCGCGAGTTTCGGACAGTTCGTTCTTATATCCAATGGTTCAGGATGGTTGAACTTTCAATGCGCCCGATTGCTCACCCAGCTCTGGCCGAGATCACATTGCCGTTTGTGCTGTATGCGTTGAGCGATCCCATTCGTTTGAGCATCGTACGCCGGCTCAAAGATAAAGGCGAACTGAGCTGCTCGGAAGCAACCGGCGCGCCGCTTCCGAAATCAACGATGTCATTCCACTTCAAGGCGCTGCGCGAGGCAGGCACTTATCCGCACGCGCCAAGAAGGGCGGACGAAATATAACGAGATCCACCCCGGATTTGAAAAGCGCTTTCCGGGGTTGCTCAAAGTCATCCTGGCGCAGTCGTGCGACTGATCAGAGCCAGCGGCCGCCACGTTCCACGACTTCGATCTTGTAGCCATCGGGATCGTCGATGAAGAAGAACTTGGCGAGTGGCTTGCCTTCGTACGCCATGTTGACGATGTTCTTCGGCGTGTAACCCAGAGCCTCGATGCGGGCGCGCTCGGCATCGACGTTCTCAACCGAGATCGCCAGATGACCATATGCGTTGCCAAGCGTGTAGGGCTCGGTGCGGCCCTTATTGACGGTCAATTCCAGCTCAAATGTTTGCTCAGGGTTCGACAAGTAGATGAGCGTGAAATCCGGGAAGTCGAGCCGTTGGGCGACTTTGAGGCCGAAAGCGCTGGTGTAAAACGCGACGGACTTGGCTTCGTCCATAACGCGCACCATTGAGTGAACTAACTTTGCCATTGTGTGTCTCCGTTGTTTCATCTCGCCAATAACATTGGCAGCCCATGGATTAGGTAGTAGCGGGGTACTGCCTGTTATCACGATAGCCGTTCGCTCCGCGAGCCCATCCACCATCCAAGAGCAGCCGTCACGAGGGCTAAAGGGGCCAGCAGGCGTGGAAACTCCGCATACCATTGGATCAGATCCGTTCCATCGAGAGCTGATGCCACCATGACATAGGCATTGGGCAGGAAAATTCCTGGCGGCGCAGGCACAGGGGTAAACAAGGCCAGCGCCGCAAGTGCATAGGCGACTTTGCGCCAAGGCTGCTTCACTTCGACGTTCCGAAAGAACCATCGAACAAGAAAAAGCACCAGCAGCAGAGGACCAGCAACGACGAGGTACATCGTTGAATACAACAAAGCTGCCTCGATTACCTTAACCACGGCCTCGCCTCGGCCACTTGTTTCTCAAAGCTGCTGATAGCCGCGTCTTTCTGCAGCGTCAGGCCGATGTTGTCGAGGCCGTTCAACAGGCAATGCTTGCGAAAGGCATCGATCTCGAACCTGATCACGCCGCCATCGGGCCCGCGGATTTCCTGTTTCTCCAGATCGATCGTGACGGTCGCGTTGGCGCCGCGGTTGGCGTCGTCCATCAGCTTGTCGACGTCCGTCTGCGGCAGCCGGATCGGCAAAATGCCGTTCTGGAAGCAGTTGTTGTAGAAAATATCGGCGAAGTCGGGCGCGATGACGCAGCGGATGCCGAAATCGAGAAGCGCCCACGGCGCGTGCTCGCGGCTCGACCCGCAGCCGAAAGTTGTCCCCCGTCACCAGGATCTCGGCCTTGCGGTACTGCGGCTTGTTCAAGACGAAATCGGCAACTTCCTTGCCGGCCTGATCAAAGCGCATTTCGTAAAACAGCGACTTGCCGAGCCCCGTGCGCTTAATCGTTTTCAAGAACTGCTTCGGGATGATCATGTCGGTGTCGATATTGCGCAAAGGCAGGGGTGCTGCAATTCCGGTCAGGGTCGTGAACTTGTCCATGTCGCGTCAAGGTCCTTGGGTTTCAGGCGGCCGTGACCGGTCTAGTATCAGGTGCGGAGCGCGTCGGCGAGCGCCCGGAAAAACCCTTCCGCCGATGTCAGCCGGTTGGCAATGGCAAAGGCACCGCGTTCGGCGATCAGGGCATCCGGATCGAAGGGTTGAAGGTGTTCGAGGCGCCTTTTAACGCCCGCCAGCTTTCGCCCGTCAAGATGGTGCGCCAGCGCGGCGACGATCGTATCGACGTAGCCTGCAATGCGCCCGAGTTCCCGGGCCGCAGTTAAAATCTGTTGTTTGTCAGATGGTTGCCGTTCCAACGCAGAAAAGGCCAGCGTGGCACGGGCGAGCGTGGCGGCGATCTCTTCGGCGTATAGCGCCACTTTCTCGCGTTTCGCGCCCTGTAAATCGGAGATTTGGCCAAGCCAGCGGTAAACGGTCTCGGCGAGGTCTAAGAGGCGCTGGGCGTAATCGGCAATCGGCATCGGGCATTTCCCAAGGGCGCAAACATCAGCCTCCCGTTCAAGCGAACGCGAGTATGCGGCCTGCGGCGTGGGCGGGGATAAGCTGGCGCCGGATTATTTTGCCAAGGTAAAGGGATCGGCCGTTTTGGACGAGCGATCAAGGGCGGTAACTAAAATACGTTCTGCACGCGCTGCCCGGCCTTACCGGATGCTGGGGTCTTCGTAGCACTGGCGCATGTAGGCGCAGCGGTGGGAGCCCGAGAAGTGCATGCTGTCGCCTTTGGCCGGCGAGATGAAAGTACAGACCTCTTCAAGGCCTTCAGGCGTCAGCCAGCCATAGCGGCGGCCGCGCTGCACGGCGAAGCAGTCGGCAGTTTCCTCGTCCTGTCCGCGAAACTGGTGGCCGCATTCGTGCGCGAAGATCCATTGCTTGACCGGCGTCGAAACCTTGTCGAGCAGTCGCGGGTTCATGATCAGAAAGCCGGGATAGGCGGCGCCATAGTCGTCGAGGGTGTTGTCAATGACTGTCGGGCGTTGACCGCAAAGCTGCTTGCGGCCGTCGAGCTTGAATTCGCCGGGATCCATGATTTGCGCGTCGCCGCCCACTTGCGCCACGTATTCTTCAGGTGTCGGCGTGCGCTCTTCCGCGCGGACCGGCATGATGGCGAGAGAGGCGATTGCCGCAATCATCAGTGATAGACGCAAACCGGGGTGCATGGACACGTATTGTCTCATCATCATCAAGAACAGCTACTGCGGTTGAGCCCCAGATACGGCCAGATACGGCAAGTGCGCGGCGCGTGGATAGTCCGAACTCGTCTAACCCAATCTAGTCTAACAATGACGTGAAACGGTTGCGCACACAAGTTGGTGAGCATTCTTGCATGGCGCGCGTTAAACTTTGCTGACACTGCCTCATTACATCCCCGTCATGCCGCCGCTTCGTCCTCAATCGTGTCCATATCGTCGTCGGAAAAGCCGAAATGATGGCCGATTTCATGAATGAGCACATGGGCGATCAAGTGGCCTAATTCTTCCTCTCCCGAGGCCCACTCGTCGAGAATGGGGCGCCGGTAGAGAAACACCATATCCGGTTCGCGTGGTATGTCGGACACACTTTTCTGGTCGAGGCTGATGCCCTGATAAAGTCCGGTCAACTCGAACGGGTCTTCGATGCCGACGCTATCCAAGATTTCGTCGGTCGCGAAATCTTCGACGCGAATGATGACGTCGCCGGCCATTTCGCGGAATGTACTGGGGAGTTTTTCCCAGGCCTGCGCGGCGAGATTTTCGAAATCGGTGAGTGAGGGCACCGTCGCGTGCCGCCAGTGATTGATGCTCGTCATGCTCATCCTCGCCGTTTGGACCACACTGATAGTCTGCAACCGAGCAAATGGGAAGCGAAGCATTACAGCGCCGTAGTCTAATGGCCGCAGTTGAGCCGCAGTTGCGGTTGAGGACATTGAGTGAAACGGCGCGGGCGCCATTTAACGCATCGTATCAGCGAACTTTTATGCCTCAGCTTGCGTTGTGTTCTATGAAGCCGTGGCCAAAGATGGGAAATGCCATGTCAAACCCGATCGCGTTCCGGCCCTTGCAAAAGCGCAGGGTCTCTCTGGCTGGTGTCGTAACGGGCGCTGGATTTCCATTTCAGATTCGCGTGGCGACAAGTGATGCCGCGCGCCAGGACGCTTTCGCCTTGCGTTATCGCGCCTACCGGGCGCTTGGCTACGTCGAGGAAAATGCCGCCGCTACGTTCGCCGACGAGAATGACACGCTGGATTCGACCGTCATTTTTGGCGCGTATCAAGATAACGTCTGCATCGGCACACTGCGCGTGAGCTTTAGCCTCGCGCATCAGGATCACTCAACGCTGCCGTGCGCGCCTTACTATCCCGAAGTGACGGAACTGAAAGGTTCGGCACTCGGGCCGATCGTCGAAATGTCACGTCTCGCTATCGATCCGGCTTTCACGAGTACTTCGTTTCGAACGACGCTATTTGCAGCACTCGTGCGCGCCGGATTTTTGGCGGCGCAGGCAGCGGAGGTTTCAACGATTTTGATCGCGACCAAGCCGGAGTTTGCCCGCTTCTATCAGTACATGCTCGGCTTCAAGGTGGTCGGGCAGCCGGCCGCCTATCCGCCGGGCGACCACAGGATCGTACTATTGGCTGGAAGTTTCTCGCAAGCCGAATTGCGCCAGAGCGCGCAGAACGCCTTCTTTAAAATCACGGCAGACGAAATCGCCAGCATGAAAGCGGCGCTCGGACTGTGCTGGCGCCGCGGTTGCCAGAGCCGTTCAAGATAGCTGCTGGGAGCTTAAGCCGTTTCGATCCGTTCCCGGCGTTAGGACCTTGCTAAGCACGTTGGCTTTCGAGTCCGTGCCGCCACTTCAATTTCAGCTCACTGTGCTTACGTTCAGGGCATGTCGAGGGACATTTCGAATTTACCGCCCGATTTGCGCAAGGCACTCAATGCTGAACTCGCAGCATGGCGAGCGCGTGCTTTACGCGGGGATGCCCGATTGGCGCGCGGAATGGGTAGCGCTGTTCGCCATACTTGTGTTCGGTCTTTTCTGGAGCGCCATCTCGTTCATTTTTTTCGGCATGAGCCTCGGCGGTTTGCTCGGGATCGTGCCGTTCAACTCCAATGGCAAGCCCGCCGGCTTTGGCATGAACGTTTTCTTTTTTGTTTTCTCGCTGCCGTTTGTGGCGATTGGCTGTCGCGATGCTGGCGGCGCCATTTCTTGGCATTCGCAAGTCGCAAGCACACGGTGCACGCGGTGACGGACGCGCGGGTGTTGAACGTCTATGTGGGGCGCGACAAAGGGGCGGAGAGTTATCCGTTCGCGCACGTCAATTTCGTCAAGCGCACGCGACCGCCGCGACGGCACGGGCAATCTCTCAATCGGCTATGGCGTCGAAAAAGATTCGGACGGCGATCCGCGCCCGCTGACGATGGATTGGTCCGGCATCCCGGATGTGCGCCGCGCCGAGCAGATCATCCGCGATACAAGCGAAGTGGGTGCGGTGACCGCGGAGCACTCGACAAACTTAGGTTCATTCGCCAAAAGTGTTTCGCCGAGAGTTTACGAGCGGGCCGCCTCATATGCGAAAAGTCATTCCTGCGGGCGTTGTTCACCAGGTCCCGAACGATTTGCGCGCTCTTCTCCTCTCCAACTCTGAGGCCCTGGCGGCATGGGTGGATCTGACACCGCTCGCACGCAACGAATGGATTTGCTGGATCTTGTCCGCCAAAAAGCAAGAGACGCGCGTTCGCAAGATCGAGCGGATACGCAGCGATCTCCTCGACGGCAAACGCCGGCCCTGCTGCTGGCCGGGGTGCAAGCATCGGGGGGAGAAGTAGGGTTGAGATTGCGGCGCACACAATCTCGTATTCTCTGCACAACATTGACCGTTCGTTTTAGGCTTCCGCCCTTGTCATCCTAGGCCTCGTGCCTAGGATCCATGGTTCTGGCACCGTTTTATTGCCAGGGTTACGCCTATGCGCACGCAAACGTACTGTATCTACATTCTCGCCAGTAAATTCTATGGCACGCTCTACATCGGCGTGACGCGCCGCATTGTGAGCCGCGTGCTCCAGCACCGCGACGATTCATCGAAGGCTTCACCAAGCAGTTATGGAGTCAAGACGCTGGTGTACTATGAGGTTTTCGACGATATCCGCGTTGCCATTCAGCGCGAGAAATCATTGAAGCGCTGGCCACGCGATTGGAAGATCAACCTTATTGAACGGGATAACCCACGTTGGGAAGATTTGTTTCCCGGCCTGACTGGCGGGCAATTTCCACCCGCTCTTCCAAGCGGCAAAATGGATCCTAGGCACGAGGCCTAGGATGACATGTTGAGGGTTATTGTTTCGCCTTCGATCACCGGATTTGCAGTGGCATTGGACTGGCCCCTTTATGCGGCCGTTCTCAACGTTCATGCCGCCACTGCCGTGATCGTGCTCCGCCATCAAAAAACCCTCCGCTGTCATGCCTCAGCCTCGTGCCTTGGATCCATTGGATGATGACAAGGCATTGAAAATTGCCGTCGATGCGACCAATTGTGTTGACTAATCGACGCCGCCATTCTCACTTAACATCAACTTCTTTGATTCGGTATGGCGGCCATGCGATAGTGCTGAAACTTTCATTGGCCAAGCGACCATTCTGGCGACAATTCGCTTAAAGGAACTTCTCGATGCTAGTGGAAGTCCTGGACAGCAATGCGCTTGAATTTGGCAATCGAGGAAGCCGGCAAGGCTTGTGTTCTGAGATGGTTGAAACTTGGATTGATACTCCAGGATTCACGGCTCGTCACCCGCAGCAGCCCATCGACACTCAAATCTTCATCAATACGTTAGGCCAGTGGATGCCATGGCTTGCCGCGCAGGGTTGCCAGTCGGCGCGATCTTCGGGCGATGCAGAATTGAGGCGTGGGGAACCAATCGAGTGGCGCGGAAATTTGCCGGCCATCGCGCAGGACAACGGCAGAGACGATCCGCCGTGAACGTAGACATCCGCGACGCTTCTCTTGAGAAAGGTTCGTCACTAGTTACCCGCTCCCTCACATCCACAAAATGCCCTTCAAGCGCCGCGCGCAAAGCCAAGATCATAATTCGTCAATCATCGGCATTTGGCGCGCCGCATGGCGGATGTGCAGGATCAGCGACTTCGTCCGTGTTAACCTTATGATGGATCAGGTAGTCGTAGCGGACTACTGGTGATTACCCGCACACCGGGAATTATGCTTGTTCGCGCCCGACGCCCGGATAATGCTCAAGAGCGCCACAGTTTCGGCAATGGCCCGGCGAACGCTCTCAGCGCCTCGCGGGCTGAGTGGCACGAGATACTCACGAATGGAATCGAGATCGGAAATGGCGCGAGGCTAAGCCGCGCCCTCACGCCCATGGGCGGTTGAGTGCACGCTCGACGTCCGCGTCGCTGGCGAACTCGCCGCGCTCGGCCTGCGCCAATCCTAAGGACGGCGGCGCGATGGTCTGCTGGAATTTCGAAAGGCGTACCGTCATCTGCCGCGATCTGATTGAGCACAAGCGCGGCATAAGCCTGCCGCTCGGGGGGCAAGTCTTTGATCTGCTCGATAGCCTTCTCAAGTATCTTGATCATGCGGTGATCCTATCACGCCGGTTCTGGATGGTCGATGGCGCAGAGCGGTCCCCTTACTCCCACTCCCGCACATCCACGAAATGCCCCTCAAGCGCCGCCGCTGCCGCCATGATCGGCGACACCAAATGCGTGCGGCCCTTGTAGCCTTGGCGGCCTTCGAAGTTGCGGTTGGAGGTTGAGGCGCAGCGCTGGCCGGGCTTCAACTGATCGGGGTTCATGCCGAGGCACATCGAGCAACCGGGCTCGCGCCATTCGAAACCGGCGGCCAGGAAAATCTTATCCAGGCCTTCGGCTTCGGCTTGCTCTTTCACGAGGCCCGAGCCCGGAACGATCATCGCGTAAGCAAGCCGCGTCGAAATTTTCTTGCCATCGACCACTTTCGCAACGGCGCGCAAATCTTCGATGCGGCCGTTGGTGCACGAGCCGATCCACACCACATCCAACGGAATGTCGGTGATCTTGGTGCCGGCCTTGAGGCCCATGTAGTCGAGCGCACGCACCATCGAGGCGCGCTTGTTTTCGTCCGTGACCTTCGCCGGATCGGGCACGACGCCCGCAATCGACACGACATCTTCGGGCGACGTGCCCCACGATACGATGGGCGGCAGCTTCGCGGCGTCGAGCTTCACGACAGCGATCGAAATGCGCGCCCTCGTCGGTGTGCAAGGTTTCCCAATACTTCATCGCCATGTCCCAGGCGGCGCCCTTCGGCGCTTTCGGGCGGCCCTTGATGAAGGCGTATGTCTTCTCGTCCGGCGCGATCATGCCAGCGCGCGCGCCGCCTTCGATCGACATGTTGCAGACCGTCATGCGGCCTTCCATCGATAGCGCGCGAATGGCTTCGCCCGCGTACTCGATGACCGAGCCTGTGCCGCCCGCCGTGCCGATTTCGCCGATGATGGCGAGGATGATGTCTTTCGCGCCGACGCCTTTGGGCGCTACGCCATCGACGCGCACCAGCATGTTCTTGGCTTTGCTCTGGATCAGCGTTTGCGTCGCCAGCACGTGCTCGACTTCGCGATGTGCCGATGCCGTGCGCCAGCGCGCCGAACGCGCCATGTGTGGAGGTGTGGCTGTCGCCGCAGACAATCGTCGTGCCGGGCAGCGTGAAGCCCTGCTCGGGGCCGACGACGTGGACGATGCCCTGGCGCTTGTCGCGCTCGTGGAAATATTCGACGCCGAAGTCTTTCGCGTTCTTGGCCAGCGTCTCGACCTGAATGCGGCTGTCGTCGTCGGCGATGCCCTTGGAGCGATCGGTGGTCGGCACGTTGTGATCGACGACAGCCAGCGTCTTTTCCGGCGCGCGCACCTTGCGGCCCGCCATGCGGAGACCTTCGAACGCCTGCGGGCTCGTGACCTCGTGGATCAGATGCCGGTCGATATAGAGCAGGCACGTGCCGTCCGGCTGGCGATCCACGATGTGGTCGTCGAAAATCTTGTCGTAGAGGGTCTTGGGTGCCGTCTTGGAAGCGTCTGGGCCATGGGGGCTCAAGTCCTTCGCCAATCGTAGGGGATTTGACCCCCTAAATAGCGATGCCGGCCCTCATAAGCAAATCAGGTTTCGTCGCAGCTCAGATCCAACAAAAATGCCGGATAGCGCGCCCTTTTCGGGGCGGCCACCCGGCAAGTCGATGGGAGGAACCATGGGTTCCAGACGAGGGGCGCGAAGACGGAGGTGGCAAAACGCCCGCCCCCACGCACCTGCCATGAACACTATTACGTTTAGCGCCGTACTGGATCATGAGATTTGGTCATGGCAGGCATACCGGCCCGCAGATTTTTTTCTGGCCCCAAGCTCCACCCCGCGTCTTCGACTACTTCCAACCCCGTGTCTTCGACTACTTCCAGCCCCGTGTCTTCGACACGAGAAAATCGCGCAGAAGCTGCACTTTTTTCGATGTCTTCAGCTCTTCCGGGTAGACGAACAGGATCGGCAGCCGCGGTGGCTCGACTTCGGGCAGGATGGGCACGAGGTCGGTTTCCGATTCGGTCAGGTAGTCCGGGATCATGCCGATGCCGATGCCGGCGCGGATGGCGTATTTGATGGCCACGACCGAGTTGATTTTGAGCACGGACTGGCGCGGGTCCTTGCCGTTGCGCCCCTCCGTTTCGATCCAGTTGACGGCGGTCAAATGCTGGGCCGGCTGGCCGGAATAGGAAATGATCCGGTGGTTCTCCAAATCGTCGAGCGACTTCGGCGCGCCAAAACGGCGGATGTACTGGGTTGAGGCAAAGGCTCCAACGCGGCTCTCGAAAAGCGGCCGGCGGATCAAATCGCCCTGCTCCGGTTCCCGCGTCCAGATAGCGACGTCGGCGGCGCGCATGCCGATGTCGACTTGCTCGTCGTTCAAGATCAGTTCGACGCGAATATCAGGATAGAGATCCATGAATTCGCTGAGGCGCGGCGATAGCCAAATCGTGCCGAAGCCGATAGGCGCCGTGACACGCAAGTCGCCTGATGGTTTGGAGGTCGAATCCGACAGGAGAGTTTCGGCCGTCTGCAACTTGGCGAAGACTTCCGTCACGGTGCGGTTCAGTAGCTCGCCCTGCTCGGTCAGGACAAGGCCGCGCGCGTGGCGATGGAACAGCGTCACCTTGAGATCGGCCTCGAGCGCTGAGATCTGGCGGCTGACGGCCGATTGACTCATGTTCAACTGTTCGCCCGCGTGGGTGAAACTGCCAGCCTCTGCGGCGGCGTAAAAAATGCGAAGTTTGTCCCAGTCCATGGAAGTGGTGTCCGCTGTCGAAGGGGCGCGAATTGGCTCGTATAAGCATGAGCCGAAGCCCCAAGCGGCGCGACTTTACCGCGCTTTAGAAGCAGAGCAAGTGTGTAACGCCCGGACTTGATAGCCCTCGGATCGGGGAACGCTGCGACACTTCGGCCATGGCCGAAGACCTCTCCTCCCCCAGTCGTAGACCGGTAAAATCCTTGCCGATACGAAAATCACCGAAATCGTCGGCGGCAAGACAGAGCCGATCATCGATCTCGGAAAGGGCAATGCCGACTTGGCTTACGATGCCGCGACCAAGACTATGTACGTGCCGCAGATGATGAAGAACACTCTGCATGCGGTCACGCTGCCGTAAGATTCGAACTTAAGTTCTGCAAATAAAAACGCCGGACTCGCATGGGTCCGGCGTTTTTTCTTGGGCACATGCCTCAGCGTGATGCGTGACAACTACGATTTCTCAACAATCGGGGCGTGCGGTGTGGCATGCCAAACGGGCGGCGCATGAATTGTACTCTGCGTAGCGCGTCTCAGGAACCTCAAAATGACACTTCAGATATGACGCTTGAAGCGTTGGGCTGGAGCCCGCAACGCCAACAGGCTTTCGCCGACTTATGCGAGCGAGGGGCTGTTGCCGGGCCGGGTGGTCGGCGAACATAGAACCCATTTCCAAGTCGCAACAGACGCTGGCGAATTCTCAGCGACCATCACAGCTCGCCACCGCAAGGAGGCGGCACGGCGATCGGACTTACCTGGCGTCGGCGATTTTGTGGCCGTGCGGCCCTCAGGCGGCGACGGGAAATCCACAATCGAAGCCGTTCTGCCGCGCACAACTGCGCTTGTGCGCAAGGCAGCCGGCGAACAACGCCCGCAACTGATAGCTGCGAATATCGACGTTATCTTTATCGTCACGGCGCTTGATCGCGATTTCAACCTGCAGCGCTTGGAGCGCTATCTGGCACTCGTGCGCGACAGTGGCGCTAAGCCTGTCATTGTTGCCAACAAGTCTGACCTGCCTCATGACGCGGCGGAGACGACGGACCAAATCGCGAAAATTGCGCCAGACGTGCCGGTTCATGCAATCAGTGCGCGCGGCACAAAAGGCGTTGCGGAACTCGAGCGCTATTTCGATGGCAACCGCACGATTGTGCTCGTCGGTTCATCGGGCGTTGGCAAGTCGACCATGACCAACCAATTGCTCGGACGCGATGCGCAAGCGACGCAAGACGTGCGCGCGCACGACAGCCGCGGCCGGCACACAACCACGCATCGCCAATTATTTATCCGTCCCCAAGGCGGCGCCATCATCGATACGCCGGGTATGCGCGGACTGGAGCAATGGATTGAAACGGCGAGCATCGATCCCTTGGTCGAAACAATCGAGGCCCTTGCGTTGAAGTGCAAGTTCCGCAATTGCCGGCATGAAACGGAGCCGGGATGCGCGGTGCGCGCGGCAATCGCGAGTGGCGAACTCGATGCGGCGCGCGTTGCGCCTTTGCTGCGCGGGCTGCGGTAACCTCCGGCACTACACCGCGAATTTCTGCTTTCAAGCGGCGCACCCTTGCATTCACAAATGTTCTTGGTGCTTTGCCTCAACTTTGCCCAAGAGTGCAACGACGCTTCGCCCGCGAGCTTGCCATCCACGTTCGCATCGGCATCCCGTCCTTCTACGTCTGTTGTCGATCCTGCGACAGAAGAACAAATGTCTATCTTCACACCCCCCGGGCGAGCCCAGGGGGTGTGCGTAAAGAACGAGGGACGGGATGCCCTTATCAAAATCGGTGACGCAAAGACCGCCGATGCCCGACGCTTAGCCTTGATGGCCGGGCATTGGAATCGGCCCAAGATGTCGCACAGTTTTTCGATGTCAGTCAAAGCCGCCTCATTCACGCCCTGTATCGCGCGCCAGCCAGCTCCCGCTATCACGAGTTTGAAATACCAAAACGCACCGGCGGCATGCGCAAGATCAGTGCGCCACGTGGGCTTGTGCGCGAATTGCAGGATCAGCTCGCGATCGCGCTGACGGAAGTCTATAAGCTCATCCGAGCGCGCATGGATTTATTTCCGCGCGCAGCGTCGTAACGAATGCTGCCAATCATGCTGGCAAACATTGGGTCTTGAACGTCGATCTCGCGGACTTTTTTCCCAGCATCAATTTCGGCCGGGTGCGCGGCCTGTTCATGGCGCCGCCGTTTTCGATGGGCCCAAAGGCGGCGGCCGTCATGGCGCAGATTTGCATACATGGCAACGGCCTGCCGCAAGGCGCGCCGACATCGCCGGTTCTTTCAAATTTCATTGCGGCAAGTCTCGATCGCCGTTTAACGCGGCTCGCGCGAGAACAGAAATGCGACTATTCGCGCTATGCCGACGACATCACGTTTTCAACCAATCAGGCCATGTTTCCCTCCTGCCCTCGCAATTCTTGACCGGAGCGCACCGCTCGTTGAACAATTGCAAGTAGGCGATCCTCTTGAGCGCGCCATCATGATGTGCGGCTTCTCGGTCAATGCGAAAAAAGTTCGCCTCCAAGGCCGCCACAAGCATCAAAGCGTCACCGGCCTTTGTTGTGAACCGTACGCGTCAATGTTGAGCGCTAGCGCATTCGCAAGATACGCGCGATGCTGCACGCATGGGAAAAGTTTGGCCTTGCCGCTGCGGGTCAGGAATACTTCGAGAAATATAGCAGCACGCCGAAGGGCGGCATGCCGGACGAGCCAGGTCCGGTGTTTCGCAGCGTCGTCTACGGCCAGCTCGCCTTCGTCAAGATGGTGCGCGGGCCAGCCGATCCGGTTTTCTTGAAATTATGCGCCAAGTTGATCGATCTCGATCCCAATCCATCGAAGTTTGTGCGCCAGATGGTTTTCGGTGCCGCCGACTACGACATTTTCATTTCGCATGCGAGCGAAGACAAAGCGGCAATCGCGCGGCCCATTTATGCGGCCTGCGAGAAGCTTGGTCTCAAGGCGTTCCTCGATGAGGATCACATCGCGTGGGGGCAATCTTTCACCAAGAAGATCAATACGGCGCTCGGGTCAGCGCGAACCATTTTGGCGGTTGTCTCAAGCAGCTCCGTCACCAAGGAGTGGCCGCTCGCGGAAATGAATACCGCGCTCGGTTTCGAAGTGGACGGCAAGAAGAATGTCATCGCGGTGATGGTGGGCCGGCCGGATCTCTCGCACTTGCCTCTCATGCGCGGCAAGCGCTGGATCGATTGGAATGGCGATGCCGGAGCCGTCGCTCAAATTCTGTTCGATGTGGTCAAGGGCAATGCCAGACGAAGACGACCAGGAACTGGACGAAGACTCCGCCGGCGATCTGTCAGCGCCCTCCACGCCGGCCGGTTACATCCACGCCCGCTGTCCCACGCGCGGCCGCGATCAAAGCCTGCCGTATCCCCAATGGCCGCCGCCATGGCAAGCTCCGTTGCCGCCAACGCGCCGAAAAAAGGATCGTGGTTCTCGCGGATGATGCGCAAGAAGTGAAGCTGCGAGGTCACTGCGCCAGATTGCGACGTGCTTTAAGCGTCGTGCTGCACCGTCACGGCCACGCTGCCTCTCTTGCGGCGCGTCTCGACATAGGCATGCGCTTCACGCATTTGTGCAAAGTTATAATAACGGTCGATGACCGGACGCAATGCACCGGTTCTCGCAAAATCGGCAAGCTGCTGCACGTCTTCGGGCCGCTCTTCCGCAGGTCCCACGATCACTCTCTTGCTACTCGTTATGGGTGCCCAGAGCGCGGAAAACATGTCGGGTAACCCGCCAGCAATTGCGAGCAGGCGCCCTTTGTCTTTGAGCGCCCCTTTGCATCTGGAAAAAGTGGTCGCACCGGCTGCATCGGCGATGATATCGTAGCTTTCTATGCCTCTGGAAAAATCCTCTTTGGTGTAGTCGATGACCCGGCCAGCGCCGAGCGAGGTGACCAGCTCAAGGTTGGCTGTGCTGGTCACGCCTGTCACCTCGGCCCCGAAATGCTTGGCGAGTTGCACCAGTGCGGTACCGACGCCACCCGATGCGCCGATGACCAGCACTTTGTCGCCAGCCTTAAGACCCGCCTTCCGCAGGAAATGGAGTGCAGTCGAACCGCCAAACGAGAGGGAGGCCGCTTCCTCGAAACTGAGAGTTTCAGGTTTGAGCGCCACCGGTCCGTTTTCAGCTACGACGCAGTACTGCGCATGACAGCCCATCTTTCCGCCGGGAAAGGCGAACACCGCGTCGCCGGGCTTGAACCGCGTTACGTCCTTGCCGGCCGTCTCGATAATTCCCGCCAGTTCGGTGCCGAGTATGGGCTGGCGCGGCCGTGTTAGGCCAAGAGCTAATCGCGCTAGCAGCCCTAAGCCTTTCGGAACGTTAAGTGTCCGCACGCGCCAGTCGCCTGCCGTGACTGTGGTAGCGTAGACTTTGATAAGGACTTCGTCGTCCTTCGGCGTGGGCGTTGGAACGTTTTTAAGTTCGAGGACATCGGGCCCGCCATAGCCGCGACAGACATACGCCTTCATGGAGTGGAATTTCCCCGGATATGCCACGCTTCCAATTTGGCTTAAACAGTCGCCATGGCTATTCAGCGGCCGCCGCGCGTGGCTCTCGTGCTTCGCCAGATACTTCTCAGCTTCAATGCCGCCATGCAGCCCATGCCTGCCGCCGTCACAGCTTGACGGAAGATTTCGTCTTTCACGTCGCCAGCAGCATACACGCCGGGAATGGCCGTTGCGGTTAAATCGGGCGCGGTGATGAGATAGCCGCCTGACGTCATAGGCAGCTGCCCTTTGAACAATTCGGTCGAAGGGGCATGGCCGATGGCGATGAACACGCCGTCGGCCGCGCGCTTTGTGATTGCGCCGGTTTTGGTGTTCTTGAGCCGCACGCCGGTCACGGATTTCGGATCGGTTGTGCCGGTGATCTCCTCAATAGCCGTATCCCAGATGACTTCGATCTTCGGGTGCTTGAATAAGCGGTCCTGCAAAATCTTTTCCGCGCGGAAGGAATCGCGCCGGTGGATGATGGTGACGCGCTTGGCGAAGTTGGTGAGGAACAACGCTTCTTCGACAGCCGTATTGCCGCCGCCGACAACCACGACTTCCTTGCCCTTGTAGAAAAATCCGTCGCAGGTCGCGCACGCGGAAACGCCGTGACCTTTGAAGAAATCTTCTGACGCAATGCCGAGCCAGCGCGCCTGTGCGCCCGGTGCAGATGATGAGCGTATCGGCGGTGTAAACGTCGCCGCTGTCGCCTTCGAGGCGGATGGGCTTCGATTTCAGGTCAACCTTGTTGATGTGGTCCATGATTACTTCGGTGCCGACGTGCTCGGCCTGGGCCTGCATCTGCTCCATGAGCCATGGGCCCTGAATGGTCTCGGCGAAACCGGGGTAGTTTTCGACATCGGTTGTGATGGTCAATTGTCCGCCCGGCTGCGAACCCTGGATCAGCAATGGCTTCAACATTGCGCGCGCGGCGTACACGGCGGCCGTATAACCAGCGGGGCCGGAGCCGAGGATGATTACCTTGGAATGGCGGGGCTTCTTGGTCATAAGGGGCATCGTGTCCTCAGGTGCGGGCGTCGGCCAGATGTTATGCCAGCCATGGCTTAATATGGGACTGAGGGCGCCGAGGTCAACGCCGGTCAAGGGGTTTGTGAACGGGTGAAACGATAGCTGCGGCGCGACGGCGCGGGGCCTGCTATCCAATGGTCGAAACGATCCGGGGGGCGGCGTGGCGGAGTTGCGCGAATCAGATGCGGCCGATGTCCGGCGCCGGATCAAGGCGATCCTTGTTGGCTCGTCCGGCAATCTCGTCGAGTGGTACGATTTTTATGTCTACGCGGCGTTTTCCCTATACTTCGCCAAATCCTTCTTTCCATCTGGCGATCAGACCGCGCAGCTCTTGGCGACAGCGGGAATTTTTGCGGTCGGATTTTTGATGCGGCCGCTGGGCGCCTGGTTCTTTGGCCGCATGGCAGACCGGCATGGGCGGCGCGTGGCATTGACAGCTTCCGTGCTGTTGATGTGTTTCGGATCGGCGATGATTGCGGTTTTGCCGACCTATGAGTCGATCGGAGTTGCGGCACCCGTTCTGCTGCTTGTCGCGCGGCTTGTTCAGGGATTAAGTCTTGGCGGCGAGTACGGCATCGAGCGCTACGTATCTCTCAGAAATGGCAACGTCAAAGCACCGCGGATTCTATTCGAGCTTCCAGTACGTGACGCTGATCGGCGGGCAGCTCTCGGCTATGCTGGTTTTGATTGTCTTGCAGAAGTTCTTGCTGACGGAAGCCGAGCTCGAAGCCTGGGGCTGGCGCATTCCTTTTGCAATTGGCGCGCGTCTTGGCCGTTATCGCCTTACATCATGCGCCGCGACATGCACGAGACGGACGCATTCATCAAACGCCAAGTCGCGCGACGGAACACTTGCCGCCTTGATGAAGTATCCGCGCGAGCTTGCGATTGTCGTCGGCTTGACCATGGGCGGCACGGTCGCGTTCTATACGTTCACGACCTACATGCAGAAGTTCCTCGTCAACACATCGGGTTTTGCCAAGGATACGGCAACGATGATTTCGGCATCGGCGCTGTTCGTTTATATGCTTTTGCAGCCGGTTGTCGGCGCCATCTCGGATCGCACCGGGCGGCGGCCCGTCTTGATCGCCTTCGGCGTTTTGGCACTCTCTGCACGTATCCCAATTCTGACGACGCTTGCAGGCGACGCGCGATCCTTGGACGGCATTTGCGCTCATTCTCGCAGGGCTTGTGATCGTCTCCGGCTATTCCGCCATCAACGCCGTTGTAAAGGCCGAACTTTTCCCGACGCATATCCGCGCGCTTGGTGTCGGGTTGCCGTTTGCCATTACAGTCGCGCTCTTTGGCGGCACGGCGGAGTATGTCGCGCTCTGGTTCAAGAGCCAAGGCCATGAAACTTGGTTTTATTGGTACGTGACCGGGCTGCATCGCGCTGTCGCTGATCGTTTACGCCGGCATGCGCGACACCAAGCATACCTCCGAGATCGATAAGGGTTAGATCAGCCGCAACGCCTTGAAACTCGCGTGCCCTTCGCGGCCGACGATGACGTGGTCGTGGATTGAAATACCGAGCGGGCGGGCGGCGTCGATGATGAGTTTCGTCATATCGATATCGGCGCGCGATGGCGTTGGATCGCCAGAGGGGTGATTGTGGACGAGGATCAGCGCCGTTGCGGACAGCTCAAGCGCGCGTTTGACGACTTCGCGCACATAGACCGGCGTGTGATCGACGGTGCCGCGCCCCTGTACTTCGTCGGCAATCAAATGGTTCTTCTTGTCGAGAAACAAGATGCGGAACTGCTCGACGTGGTCGTAGCCTTGAGCCAAGCCGCAGGTAATCGAGAACCTGGTTCCAGGACGAGAGCGCCGGCTTCGACTTAATCTCGCTGCGGGCCAGGCGTTGCGCGGCCGCGCGAATGAGTTTCAATTCCTCGACCGCGCGTTCGCCGATGCCTTCGACTTCTTTCAGGCGATCGTCCGGAGCGTTTAAAACCTCGGCAAATGTTCCAAAGCGTGCAAGCAATCGCTTGGCAATCGGCTTCGTATCCCCGCGCGGATACACGCGAAACAAGATCATCTCGAGCAGTTCGTAATCGGGGACCGCATCGGCGCCGCCGCCAGTGAATCTTTGGCGCAATCTTTTGCGGTGGCCGAGTTTGTCGTCGAATGGCTTGCTGACGGCAGCTTTAACTTCGGACGGCCGTACATCTAGACGTCTGCGCAACGTCGAAGAACGCGCCTTGCTCTTCGGCGCTGATCTTGTCCCGGCCGCTCTTGTTGTCGCCCGGCATGATACGCTGTCCAATCAAGCTGCGCTGGTCAGGGGAAAGGGCGGGCATTCAAGTCCCGGCAGGCGACGACGTGAAGATTTCGCAGCCTTTTTCGGTGACGCCGACGGTATGCTCGAACTGTGCCGAAAGTTCGCGATCGCGTGTCACCGCGGTCCAGCCATCGGGCAGAATTTTCACATGCGGCTTGCCGAGGTTGATCATCGGCTCGATGGTGAAAAACATGCCGGGCTCGAGCACCGAGCCTTCGCCCTTTTCGCCGTAGTGCAAAATGTTCGGCCGGTCGTGGAACACACGCCCCAAGCCATGGCCGCAGAAATCGCGCACCACACTGCATCGCTCGCCTTCGGCAAAAGTTTGAATGGCGGCGCCGATATCGCCTGTCGTGTTGCCGGGCTTCACCTGCGCGATGCCCTTGAGCAGAGACTTCGTAAGTGACCTGCATGAGGCGCTCGGCGCGGCGTGTCACGGCGCCGACGGGATACATGCGGCTGGTGTCGCCATGCCACCCGTCAACGATGAGCGTCACGTCGATGTTGACGATGTCGCCTTCTTTCAATGGCTTCGAATTGGGAATGCCGTGGCAGACGACGTGATTGATGGACGTGCAGATCGCGCGCGGAAACCCGCGGTAGTTGAGCGGCGCGGGAATAGCGCCCCTATCGCAGGCAAATTCCATGACGAGGTCGTCGAGCCGGTCGGTCGCGACGCCCAGGTACAACGTACGGCACGAGCATATCCAGCGCCTCTGCCGCAAGGCGGCCCGCGCGGCGCATGCCTTCAAAGGCTTCTGGCCCATGCAATCTGATTTTTCCGTCCCGGCTGGCATTACGGTTAACGTCGACGTTTGACATATGTTTTTCCGGTATCCTCAATCATCTCGTCTTCGGCTGGAATTTAGTGCAAAATCTCCCGCGTGCAATCGGCGTCCGCTCAAGAAGGCGTCGAGATGGAGGAGAGATCAATGCAAAAGTATCGCGCCCTAGTGATGGGTGGTGTTTGTTTGGGGCTTGTGTCGATACAAGCTGGTACAGGAATTTTCGCGGCCGATGAAGCGCCGGCAGAGGCGCCCGCCGCCGCAGCTGAGCTCCAGCGCGCTGCACGCTGCTGCTGCTCGAAGCACCCAGCCGCCGCCGCTGCCACAGAAGAAGCAGCACCGCCAATGACGCCTCCGGGTGTGACTTGGTACAGCGGCGATACGACACCTGCCAAGCCGCCAGCCTTTACGGCGGAAGCGACCATGAACCCGGATTATACTGCGGCTGCGCCTGTTGAGGCTCCCGCCGCAGCTGAGCGGCCCCGGCCGCCGCCGCAGCCCGCTGAAGCAGCGCCAGCCGAAACGCCAGCTGCCGCCGAGGCACCCGCAGCCGAAGCGCCGGCAGCAGCTGCTGCCGAAGAGCCAGCCCCGCCGATGACGCCTCCGGGCGTAACCTGGTACAGCGGCGATACGACACCTGCCACGCCGCCAGCATTTACGGCCGAAGCGACTATGAACCCGGACTATTCGCCTGAAGCGGCAGCTGCCGCTCCGGCACCTGAAGCACCGGCCGTAGAAGCACCAGCCGCTGTCGCCGCCGAAGTTCCAAAGACGGAAGATCCGGTTCTGCCCATGACACCGTCCGGTATCACGGAATTCTACGGCGATACCTCTGCGCGCGAAACGTTGCCGTTCCGGGCAGAAGCAACTGTGTTCCCGAGTGCACCCGAAGCTGCACCCGCGACCCAGGCTGCCGTCGAAGCCTGCCGCGACGCACTCAATGCCGAAGCGCAGGCCGGTAAAATCAACTTTGCGACCAGTGCATGGGACGTCCTGCCGGATAGCTTCAAGACGCTCGACAAAATCGCCAAAGTCGCCAAGGATTGCTCAAGCAATTTCGTGATTGAAGTTGGTGGCCATACCGACAACACGGGCAAACCCGCCAGCAATAAAACGATCTCTGAGCTCAGAGCGCAATCGGTCGTCAAGTATCTGGAAAAAGCAGGTGTCGATGCGGCCAAGCTGAAAGCAGTTGGCTATGGCCAGGACAATCCGATTGGCGACAACGCCACGGTGGCAGGCCGCCGCGAGAACCGGCGTATCGCCTTCACGGTGACGGGCGGCTGAGCCGGCACCGAAACATCTACAAAACAAAAACGGCGGCCCAAAAGGCCGCCGTTTTCAATTCAATCGTCAGAAAAAGAGTCTTAGCTCTTGGCTTCTTCAGCCGGAACTTCGCCAGCCGTCAGCTCAGCCAACAGGGCCTTCGCCTGGCCGATCCAATCCTGCTTCTCGATCGCGCCCTTGAGGTTCAGCGTCTCGTCGATGTTGGCGATATCTTCGTCCGAGAAGTTGGCGATCTGTTCGATCTTGTAGCAGTTGAGCTGCTTCAAGCGCAGCATGACGTCGGCGTTGATGCCCTTGATCTGCAGCAGGTCATCCGGCTCGCCCTTAGGCTTCTTGAAGCCTTTCCAGGCGGCGTTGAGCTTGCGGGCGCGGGCGTCGGTGCGTTCGAAGATGCGCGCGGCTTTACCGCGGCGGCCACGGAGATAGTAGAGCTTCGCGCGGCGGACTTTACCGCGGCGGATGACTTCGATCTCGGCGATGTAGGGCGAGTAGATCGGGAATACGCGCTCGACGCCTTCGCCGTAGGAAATTTTGCGGACCGTGAAGGTCTCGTTGAGGCCGGCGCCGGATCGCGCGATGACCATGCCTTCGTAAGCCTGGAGACGCTCGGTGATCGCCTTTTCGACGACCTTCTTCTTTTTGTCTTTGGGGTCAGCCTCGTTCGCTTCGATAACCTTGACCATGACTTTGACGGTATCGCCGGGGCTGAATTCCGGAATGCCGCGCTTTGCGAGGATGGCGTCCATCTGCTCGCGATTGATTTCGTCGATGACGTTCATGTCGTTCTTCCTTATTTGTTTTTAAAAGCAGAGGAGCGGCCCGTGGCGCCCACCTCGTAAAAGGCGGACCCCGGAGTGCTCATGCAGCCCCCAAGCCTCTAATTGATCCTGGGGCGACCCATTTTCGGGATATTGTTGGGGGGTAACTAACCCAAAGAGCCCACCTTGTCGAGAGGGGGCTAGTCTGGTGGGGGTAGCCGGGTGATGCGGCGGCCTCCCATCGTCGTCATCCCGGCGGAGGCCGGGACCCACGACAAGTTGCCACAGCGCTGGATATGTTGGATATCAGCCAGTCTAAACGCTTGAACATATTACGAGACCACGCCCGAATAAGCATGTTGTGGGTCCCGGCCTCCGCCGGGATGACGAAGAACACGCTTGGCCGTTGGCCCGGATCTCTTGATGGTCAGGCGAATGCTTGCTCTAACGTGAACTTGTCCGCGACATCAAAGTTGGACCTCATGCCCACCCTCAAAATCGCTGCCCAGATGGACCCGATCGACCGGATCGACATCAAGGGGGATTCAACCTTCGCGATCCTGCTTGAAGCGCAAAAGCGCGGGCACGACATTTTCTATTACACGCCGCCCAATCTCGCCCTGCATGGCGACAAGCTTTTGGCGCGCGGGCATTCTCTCAAAGTCAAAGACAAGGAGGGCGACCACTACGCGCTGTCGAACCCGCGCACGGTCGATCTGGGCACAGCTCGATTGCGTGCTGCTGCGCCAGGACCCGCCCTTCGACATGGGTTACATCACAACGACGCATTTGCTGGAGCGCATCCACCCCAAGACCCTTGTCGTCAACGATCCGGCCCACGTGCGCAATGCGCCCGAAAAACTCTGGGTGCTCGATTTTCTCGACCTGATGCCGCCGACGATGGTGACGCGCCAGCTCGACGACGTGCTCGCCTTCCGCGCCAAGTACAAAGACATCATCATCAAGCCGCTCTACGGCAACGGCGGCGCGGCCGTGTTCCGCATCAAGCCGGGTGACGGCAACCTCTCCTCGCTGGTCGAAATGTTTCAAACCGTGTTCCGCGAACCTTTCATGGTGCAGGAGTTCCGCCCGGAAGTGACAGCCGGCGACAAACGCATCATCCTCGTCGATGGCGAAATCGCGGGCGCCATCAATCGCGTGCCGCAGGAGGGCGAAACACGGTCTAACCTGCATGTCGGCGGCAAAGCGGCGGCGGTCGAACTCACCGCGCGAGACAAGGAAATCTGCGCGCGGCTAAAGCCCGAACTCAAAAAGCGCGGGCTCATTTTCACCGGCATCGACGTCATCGGGCCGTATCTGACCGAGATCAACGTCACCTCGCCAACCGGCATCCGCCAAGTCAAAGCCTTTGGGGGTAACGACATCGCCGCCATGATCTGGGATGCGATTGAGGCTAAGATCAAACATTCGAATCGCGTCTAATTTGCTCTGCGTCCCGGCTCAATTTTTTCATCAGGGATTTTTTATGGCGCTAAACCGCTCGCAGATTTTCAAACTTGCCTTCGCATTTTTCGCCCTTTCCCTCGCAACGCTTGAAAAGACACCGCCGGTCATTGCCGCCGAGGCTTCGTCATTGACAGCGCTTGCCGGGCGCTGGGTCGGCGAAGGCCGCTTAGGGGTCAAGGACAACCCGCCAGAATCCGTCAAATGCCGCGCCACCTATTTTGTCGAAGGCGGCGACGCGTCGCTCAAGCAAAATATCCGCTGCGCGACGGCGGGGGGATCGATCGAAGTCAAAAGTGAAATCGCGAATAGTGCCGGGGCGCTTACGGGGGCGTGGTCGGAAACGATTCACAATTTGAGCGGCACGCTTGCCGGCGAGATGAAGCCGAACGGATTTCACATCAACGTCAAGGGCGACGGCCTCAACGCCAACATGGACATCGTCGTCCAGAGCAACAAGCAGATCGTCGAAATCCAATTTTTCGACAGCACCCTCATCGGCCTGACGCTGGTGCTTGACGAAGGGGTAGATTTGCAGCCCGCTTCCGCAATGTCCGGCGGCCGGCCATTTCGATGTTCGCTAATTGTTCTTGACAGCCTTCCGGGCGCTGATTATCGTGCACGACGCGGAGGGGCGTCATGTACGGGCAGATTTCAACGCTGGCGTTTATCGGCATCGAGGCGCGTCCCGTTGAAGTGCAAGTGAGGATTTCGCCGGGTCAGCAGGCTTTCGCCATTGTCGGCTTGCCGGACAAAGCGGTTGCCGAAAGCCGCGAGCGGGTGCGCAACGCGCTGCACGCCATTGGGCTTGGCCTCCCCTACAAGCACATCACCGTCAATCTCGCGCCCGCAGATTTGCCGAAAGAGGGCAGCCATTTCGATTTAGCCATCGCGCTTGCCATGATGTGCGCCATGGAAGCCATCGCGCCGGATGCGATCTCGGGATTTGCGGCCATCGGCGAACTTGCGCTCGACGGCGCCATCCGCGCGGTGCCGGGCGCGCTTCCCGCCGCCATTGGCGCGAACATGATCGGCAAAGGCTTGATCTGCCCGCATGAGGGCGGACCGGAAGCGGCGTGGGCCGGGGAAAATATCGATATCCTTGCAGCACCCCATCTCTTGTCGCTGGTCAATCACTTCAAGGGGCTGCAAACGCTCTCGCGCCCCAAACCGAATCTCACGCAAGAGACGCGCATTTTGCCGGATCTTCGTGACGTCAAGGGTCAGGAGACGGGCAAGCGCGCCTTGGAAATCGCCGCTGCTGGCGGGCACAATCTGCTCATGGTCGGCCCGCCCGGTTCCGGCAAAACCATGCTGGCGTCGCGCCTGCCGTCGATCCTCCCGCCGTTGGCGCCTGAAGAAATTCTCGAAGTCTCGATGGTGCATTCGCTCGCCGGCGAATTGATGGGCGGGCAGCTCGCCCTTAAAGGCCGTTTCGCAGCCCCCATCATTCGGCCAGCATGGCGGCGCTGGTAGGTGGTGGATCGCGCCCCAAACCCGGCGAAGTTTCGCTCGCGCATTTGGGCGTGTTGTTCTTGGACGAGTTGCCGGAATTTCAACCCAACGTGCTCGATGCGCTGCGCCAGCCGCTTGAATCCGGAGAAATGGTCATCGCGCGCGCCAATCATCGCATTGCGTACCCCTCGCGTATTCAGCTCGTCGCCGCCATGAACCCGTGCAAGTGCGGCGGCTCGGGTCCTGGCGAAAGTTGCAAGCGCGGCCCGCGCTGTGCCGCCGACTATCAAGCGCGTGTGTCGGGGCCGCTTCTTGATCGCATCGATTTGCAGATCGAAATTCCGGCCGTTTCCGCCGCCGATCTGGTTTTGCCGCCGCCCTCCGAGGGAAGCGCCGAGGTGCGTGCGCGCGTGGCGGCCGCGCGAGAACTCCAGCGGGCGCGGTTTGCGGGTCTTGGGCTCAAGGGCGTGCGCACCAACGCCGATCTTTCGGGCAAACTGCTTGAAGACACCGCCATGCCGGATGACGCGGGGCTCGCGCTTTTGCGCCAAGCAGCCGAGCAGCTGCATCTCTCCGCGCGCGGGTTCCATCGCACATTGAAGGTTGCGCGCACGCTCGCCGACCTCGACGCGCAGGAAAAAGTCCTGCGCATCCATATCGCCGAAGCACTGAGTTATCGCGCGGAGACGATGCGGCTGAGCAGGGTGGCGTGAAGTAGGCAGCAGGCATCGGGCAACAGGCAATCGGAGTGGGAGTTCATGTCGATCAAGTCGCATAGAGATCTGAGAGTTTGGCAGAAATCAATGGACCTGGCCGAGCAAGTCTACGAAGCGACGGTGGCCATGCCCAAAACGGAGGCTTACGGTTTAACGTCTCAACTTCGGCGCGCGGCGGTTTCAGTTCCGGCAAATATTGCTGAGGGGTATGGCCGGATTAGTACGCGCTCCTACGCTCATTTTCTTAAGACAGCTCGCGGCTCACTTCTCGAACTTGAAACGCAATTAATGCTGGCCGAACGAATTGGAGTTCTACCCATGAACCAAGTCACGCCGCTGACAAACGAAACGGACAGCATCGGCAGGATGCTGTCCGGTTTGATAAATTCGGTGGAAACTCAAACGAACAACAACGCACCCAGCGACTGAATCAATCAACTATCCGATTGCCGATTGCCGATTCGCCGATTGCCGATTGCCGATTGCCGATTGCCGATTGCACTTCACGCAAACACTGACTTCACACCCTTCTGCATCGCACACGCCTGCGCAGCGTTGCGCAGCAAGCAAGCAATTGTCATCGGGCCGACGCCGCCGGGAACAGGCGTGATGGCACCTGCCACGCGCGCGCACTCTTCGTAGTTCACGTCGCCGACCAGCTTTGTCTTACCGTTTTCGCCCGGCACGCGATTGATGCCGACGTCGATGACAATCGCGCCGGGCTTGATCCAATCGCCGCGCACCATCTCAGGAATGCCAACGGCGGCGACGACGAGGTCCGCGCCCTTGACGACGCCGGCAGATCGCGCGTGCGCGAGTGGGCGATTGTTACCGTGCAATGTTCCCGCAGCAGCAGCGCCGCGACCGGCTTGCCAACGATGTTCGAGCGGCCGATGACGACCGCGTTCATGCCAGCGAGGCTTGGCGCAACCGATTTTGCGAGAATGATCGACCCCGTCGGCGTGCAGGGCACGAGCGCCTTTTCGCCAACCCACAATCGGCCGACGTTGACGGGATGGAAGCCATCGACGTCCTTGTCGGGGTTAATCGAGTTCAGCACCTTCTCGGAATTGATGTGCTTCGGCAGTGGCAACTGCACAAGGATGCCGTGGCAGGCCGGATCGTTGTTGAGCTTGTTGACGAGTGCCAGAACATCGGCTTCGCTCGTCTCGGCCGGAAGCTTGTGCTCCCAGGAATTCATGCCGACTTCGGTCGTTTGCTGCGCCTTGTTCTTGACGTAGACCTTGCTGGCCGGATCTTCGCCGACGAGCACGACTGCGAGGCCCGGCTTTACGCCGTGTTCTTTGATCAAACGCGCAACTTCGGTCGCAACTTCTGCGCGGACTTCAGCGGCGATTTTCTTTCCATCGATAATGTGCGTTCCGGCCATCGTCGTCGTTCCTCCCGTCTCTTGTTTTTTGTACAAGGCTCAAGGAGCGGATAGTTTCGCCCTGAGCCGGCTTTCAATTTCGTTCACGTCGCCTTCGACCGCGATGGATTTCACCCGCGACTTTGCTCCCGACACAAGTTGTGCCGCGGACTTTGGCACTTGAAGCCACTCGGATACGAGCCGCTCAAGCGCCGCGTTGGCGGCACCGTCTTCGGGAATTGCGCGGACGCGCGCTTTGAAGGCCGGGCCCTCGGCAGTCATTTCCAGCCCGTCAATAATATCTTTGGACGATTTTGGCGTCAGCCGAAAGCGCACAATGACGCACGCGTCGCCCTGCCGCCCGCCCGCCAACCGCCCCGCCAACCGCCATGGGAGTTCGGCGGCGGCGCCGCGGTTCAAATGAACGCCTTCTGGATATTCGGGATGACGACGGACTGCACGAAGAAGCAGGCGAGCAGCAGAACGATCGGCGAGATATCCACGCCGCCCATGTTCGGCAGCATGTTGCGGATGGGCCGGAGCAGTGGTTCCGTCACGGCGTTGAGGGCTTGCCACAGCGAGCGCACAAATGGGTTGTGGGCGTTGATCACGCCAAACGCCATCAGCCAGCTCATGACGACGCCTGCAATGACGATGTAGGTATAGAGATCGATGAGATAGCTGATGAATCCGAGAAGTTCGACCATGGGGCCCCGCTCATGTTTTCTTGGCCGGTCCACCTCTAGCGGCGCGAGGCCAAAGCATCAAGCGGGGAAGCAGGTTGGCCCCTGTTTCTTGACATCGCGGCGGCGCGATACCTAAATGATCCGCTAATGGGGCCGTAGCTCAGCTGGGAGAGCGCGTCGTTCGCAATGACGAGGTCAGGGGTTCGATCCCCCTCGGCTCCACCAGCCTCCGCGCTCTTTTGTTGGGCGCTTCCGACTCTCGTTCCTCGAGCCGGCCGGAAGCGCCGTAGGCTGTCGCGGCTGGGCGTTAGGGAAGGTGTGCGAAAAAGGGAAACAATGGCCACTAAGCCGAAAAGTTCGCCGCTTGCCGCTTCACCGCAATTCTGGCTCCTCAAATCCGAACCCGATGTTTTCTCCTGGGACATGCTGCACGCCAAAGGCGCGAACGGCGAACCCTGGTCGGGCGTGCGCAACTATCAGGCGCGCAACAACATGCGGGCCATGAAGGTGGGCGATCTCGGATTTTTCTACCACTCCAACATCGGCAAGGAAGTCGCCGGCATTTGCGAAGTCACCACCCTCGCTCATCCCGATCCAACTGCCGAGACCGGGACATGGGAGTGCGTGGACGTCAAAGCCGTGGCGGCGATGCCGAAAGCTGTTACGCTCGACGCGATCAAGCTCAACGAGCGATTGGCGAATATGGTCCTGGTGAAAAACTCGCGACTTTCGGTGCAGCCTGTGACGGCGGACGAATGGGCCGAGGTCTGCGGCATGGGCGGGCTGGACCTCAAAAAGCTCCGCGCGAGATGAGCGCTCCCCGGCTGGACACCTCTGACGCCCGAGCCGTCAACGCCTTCATCCGCGCCAACACACGTCCAATTGCGCCGCCACTGGTCCCTGAGATCGTCCTGCAACTCGCCGACGAATCCGTACCCATCTGGCAAAAAACCGAAGACGAACTCGGCCAAATCAATGTGCCGCCGCCCTATTGGGCTTTCGCCTGGGCGGGCGGGCAGGCCTTGGCGCGCTACATTCTCGATAATCCTGAAATCTGCCGCGGCAAACGCATCCTTGATCTTGGCACGGGCTCGGGCCTCACCGCGATCGCCGCGAAGAAAATCCGGCGCGCGGGACGTCATCGCCGCCGACATTGATCATTTGGCCCTGGCCTCCGTTCTGCTCAATGCTGCGGTAAACAAGGTCATAATCGAAATCACAGACCAAGACCTGTTGGCCAAGCCGCCGGTCCCGACCGACGTCGTGCTCGTCGGCGACCTCTTCTACGAGCGCCAGCTTGCCGATCGCGTACTCGCTTACATCGAAGCCGCGAGCCAACTTGGGGCAGTGATCCTCATTGGCGATCCGGAGCGCAACTACTTTCCCCGTGGCCGGTTCTCGGCCGTTGCCGAATACCAAGTGGCTGTCTCCCGCGAACTAGAGGACTCGGAACTAAAAAAGACGGCTGTTTGGCGGCTTTGATACGCCAGGAGGCTGCGCAACACCTTCTGGATTTGATAGGATTGCGGCACCGGACGTTCCGAGGCGCACGAAGCAGGAGGATTTCATTATGACATTTGCAGGGATCAACTACGTCGCCGTTTTGGCAGCAGCCGTCGCCAGCTTCATGCTGGGCTGGGTCTGGTACGGCATGTTGTTTCAGAAGCAATGGATGGCCGCACTCGGGAAGACGCCAGAAGAGTGCAAGGATCAGGCAATGCCGGTTGGGCTTATGGCGCTGACCTTCGGCGCGCTTGTCGTGATGGCTCTTATACTAGCCGGCGTCATGGGACATCTTGGAGCAACCGGGTTTACGCTGAAGAACGGCGTGCTGACCGGCGCGCTGTGCTGGCTCGGGTTCGTTATCACGACCATGTTGGTCAATCACGGTTACCAGGGCGTCAAACGCGCGCTGACCGTCATCGACAGCGGACATTGGCTGGCGGTTTTGGTCTTGCAGGGCGCTATACTCGGGCTCTGGGGCGTTTAGCCAGCTGCGTCTTTTTCGCATTTTCGACTTTCGAGCAATTTGAGCGGGTACTGGTCAAAGCGCATAGTTCTGGTTCAAAGTCGCAAAACTAAAAAAATAAGTGCCGCTCGGCGAAGCGGCCATCTGGGAGGAACAAGGGAATGTCCAATAAAGTCTATCCCGTGGCTGCTCACGTTGCCGCTCACGCTCATATCGATGATGCCAAGTACCGCGAGATGTACGCCAGGTCGGTGGCTGACCCAAACGGCTTTTGGGGCGAAGCAGCAAAGCGGCTGGATTGGATCAAGCCCTTCACCAAGGTCAAGAACACGTCGTTTGAGCCGGGCAATGTTTCAATCAAGTGGTTCGAAGACGGCACGTTGAACATTTCAGCCAATTGCATCGACCGGCACCTCGCCAAGCGGGGAGATCAGATCGCCATTATATGGGAAGGCGATAACCCGGCCGAAAGTGAAAAGATTACCTACCGTCAGCTTCACGAGCGCGTGCAGAAATTTGCTAACGTCTTGAAGAAGCTCGGCGTGAAGAAGGGCGACTGCGTTACTATTTATCTGCCGATGATTCCGGAAGCGGCCTACGCGATGCTAGCGTGCACGCGTATCGGCGCCATCCACTCGATCGTCTTCGGCGGGTTCTCGCCGGACAGTCTTCAGAATCGCATCGATGACGCGGATTCCAAATTCGTCATCACAGCCGACGAAGGCCTGCGCGGCGGTAAACCTGTTCCGCTGAAAAAGAACGTCGATTTGGCGCTCGCAAAGTGCAAGGGCGGCGAGAAAGTTCTTGTTGTGCGCCGCACCGGCAATCCAGTGCCGTGGACGGCCGGACGCGATCTGTGGCTGCACGAAGAACTTGAAACAGTTGCAGCCGAATGCCCGCCCGTCGAGATGAACGCCGAAGATCCGTTGTTCATTCTCTACACCTCCGGGTCGACCGGAAAACCCAAAGGCGTCGTGCACTCGACCGGCGGCTATCTGCTGCACGCGTCCATGACCCATCAATACGTCTTCGATTATCACGATGGCGACATCTACTGGTGCACGGCAGACGTCGGCTGGGTCACGGGGCACAGCTATATCGTTTATGGGCCGCTCGCGAACGGCGCCACGACGCTCATGTTCGAAGGCATCCCGACTTACCCGACCGCATCGCGCTTCTGGGAGGTTATCGATAAGTGGAAGGTCAATATCTTCTACACCGCGCCAACCGCTATCCGTGCACTCATGGGGTTGGGCGACGAGCTTGTTACCAAAACGAGCAGAGCCTCATTGCGGATTCTTGGCTCGGTTGGCGAACCCATCAATCCGGAAGCTTGGGAATGGTACTACCACGTCATCGGTAATGCCCGCTGCCCGATCGTCGATACATGGTGGCAGACCGAAACGGGAGGCATTCTGATCACACCGCTGCCCGGCGCGACAGCACTGAAACCTGGTTCGGCGACGCGCCCGTTCTTCGGCGTACAGCCAGCGCTTGTCGATGACAAGGGCGCGTTTTTGGAAGGCGCGGCACAGGGCAATCTCGTCATTCTCGACGCCTGGCCAGGGCTAGCGCGCACGATCTACGGCGATCATGCCCGTTTCGAACAGACGTACTTCTCGACCTACAAGAACTTGTACTTTACCGGCGACGGCTGCCGCCGCGACGAAGATGGGTATTATTGGATCACCGGCCGCGTTGACGACGTCATCAACGTCTCAGGCCATCGCATGGGCACCGCTGAAGTCGAAAGCGCACTCGTGTCCCATGCCAAAGTCGCGGAAGCGGCCGTTGTCGGCTATCCCCACGACGTCAAGGGACAAGGCATTTATTGCTATGTCACTTTGAATTCGGGCGAGAAGGGCGACGACGCATTGCGCAAAGAATTGGTCGCGCATGTGCGTAAGGAAATCGGGCCAATTGCCTCGCCGGATCTCATACAGTTTTCTCCGGGTCTGCCGAAAACACGGTCCGGGAAAATCATGCGCCGCATTCTGCGCAAGATCGCGGAAGACGATTTTGGCAGCCTCGGCGATACGTCAACTCTTGCCGATCCAACCGTTGTCGACGACCTCATCGGCAACCGGCAAAACCGGAAGTCTTGATAGACACACCAGGCGCGCTTGAAACTACAAACGGCATGGCTTTGCGGCCATGCCGTTTTCAATTGTGAACGATTGCGCATTCAATCAGCCGCTGACACGGAGCGCTGTCAGTGATTCGGCGATGTCCTTGAAAACTTTTCTGAGGTTTCCTGCAGCTGCTGAATAGAAATCACCTGACGTGGCACAAGTTTCGAGCGCGGTCATAGGCCGCGAACCTGCCGGCAAGTCGTAGCCCACAGTGAAGACGCGGATTCCTTTGTCTTTCATTCCGGCGCACAGCGTTTCAAATTGCGCGTAGGCCAGATCGGCTTGTGCTGGATCGCCCGACGCGAGATCGCCATTGAGATAAGCGGCGTTGAAGTCACCGTCGGTCATGATGACAACTGCCTTGACGACCTTGCTATTGTCGTAGTCGCGAGGTTTGCTGGCTCCTGAAAAGACGTCGTCCCATTCGGGCGAAAGTAGATACCAGCCCCATGCTGCGCCGATGTGGCCGGCCGTCCAACCGCTTGCGAGATAAGAATTGATTTTGGACTTCATGTTATCTGCCTGGCTGCGGCCCTGCAAAGGAATGATGGGTGCATCCGGGCATCCATACATGCCAAGGGGTGGCGATACAGGTGCCGTCTTCAGGCGGTTTGCTCCTGTGGGCGCAGCATCAGTGCGTATCGGCACGTTCTATAACGCAGTCGTCAGCAACCGCGTTGGTAGTGTCAGCGACGGCGGCGCGAAATGTGCTGGCGTTCACCGAGGAGGAGAATGGTGCAACCGCGATGCGGGTGTGAGAACTCGCTGACGCTCTGGTCGAAGAGGGCGTCGATAATGTCGGCTGAAGCGGCTTTCATGTCGCCGAGTTTGTTCTTACTGTTCATCGAGCCCGTGACGTCGAGCACCAGTGCCAATTCGATGTTTTGCTTGTCATAGACAACTTTCGACGCGCGGTTGATTATGGTCAGCCGGTTGAGGCCTGCAAGGGTCGCAAAGAAGTTCGAAACTTTGATCTGTACACTCGACTCGACCGCACCGGTGGCAAGGTCCACGTCCACCTGCAGCGGGGAGATGGTTGCGGTATCGACACCAAATGTTGCAATGGCCGCGTTGAAATACTGGCGTGCGCGCTCTTGGACGTCGGCGATGTTGACATCGTCTTCGGCCAGCAACTTCGCACCTGCTAGCGAAGCGCCGTCAAGGCCTGTCTGGGTGCGGCTTGCGAGATCCTGATAGCGGGCGGAGTCGATCGCAATGCCCATGATCACAAAAAGGACGATGCAACTCAACCCGAAGAGGATCGATACGCTGCCGCGTTCGTCACGGTCAAACGCCGGCGGTGTCGTCCAGAAATTGCGCATGATTGGGAGCTCTCTTGGTTAGCTCCGGATAGTAGTGAACCAATTTCAATAAAAATTTCTCTATTTCTGAGGTCTTCCGTTGAGCATTCTGCCATTCCCAAGGGCCAAGGTTGATGAAGTGTTAACGCCCGAGATCTGTGAACGGGGCTTGCCCTGTTTAGCGGCAGCTCTTCAGCGCACCGCGATCGAAATGGAAATGGTTGGCGTGGGCGGCGTTGAAGTCCGGCCCGATGGCAACCCGGAAATAGCGGCAGGCACCCTTATGAATATCGTGCAGGAAGCGCGATTCCGGCGTATCGCCCTGCCAATTCTTTAAGACCGGGATGGCCCGCCCATCGGCAAGCGTAAAAGATTCGATGTCGATCGCGCTGGCCGTGGCGTGCTGGCTGCGAAAGTCTTTCCAGAATTTGCTGCCGGCGATGTTACGGCAGGCGTATGTGCCCATGTGCTTGACGTTCGTCACGGCTCTCGAGAAATAGCGCTCTGCTGCGGGTTGCACCTCGTGTTCCAGCCACATCGTCAGTGCTGCCGCCATTTCGCAAGTGACCTTGTCGGCCGAAAGCCGGGCGCCTCCGGCATGAGACATCCGCACCGCATTTTTCCACCCGCAGCCATTTTTCAACGGCTCGTCTGCAATTGCATTCGCTTCAACCAGCGGGGCCTTGAGGACCGCTTGGCAAAGGTTCGCGTCGCCTTTGAGCGCGGCAAGCCGCATGTTGAGGAAGTAAGAGTTGGGCTCGCTGAGGTTGATTGCGGCGAAAGGGCTGAAGCGCTGGGGCACGAGGCCAAGCCAAAACGCTGCAAAAATTGCTGCAGGGGCCAGAACGAGAAGAAGCAATCTCGAAAGCAGATGCCGGGGCTTGCGCATTCAGGGGATCACTACTCGTTCTGGGAATTGAAATAAGTCGGCGGCACGGTGATGCGGTTGAGTTGTGGGTTTTTTGCGGCCAGCCGCTCACCCAAAAGAAAAGGGCGCGGCCTTTGAGGTCGCGCCCAAGGTTGGCAAGTGTGGGACTTGCCGCAGGGATAGTTGATGAGCTTACTTCGACAGGCGGAGCTCGGTCAGTTTGCTCGCGAAGTTCTCAAATGCTTTTTCAAGTTCTTCGGCGTTCGAAGCGTTGGCGAAGTAGCCGTTGCCGGGCGTTGCGCAGCTCTGCAGCGTGTTCAGCGCCGTCGCGTTGCCGCCAATGCCGAAACCGACGGTGAACACCGTGACGCCTTTTGCTTTCATAGCGGAGCACAAGGCAACAGCTTGATCCGACGATTTACCGCCATGATAGGCCGTATTAAAAACGCCGTCGGTCATAAGCACGACCGCTTTGATGAGTTTGCCATCGGTCACGTCAGTGTAGCTGGCCGGAGCGGTGCCGCCGAGTGCAGCGCCCCACTGGTCGGAGACCAGATTCCAAGCCCATTGCGTTCCAAGGTGACCCGCCGTTCCGCCGCGAGCTTCGAGCGCGCGCACCGCGCTCACAAGCGCAGCCTTGTCGTCCGACAATGGAATGATCGCCGATTGAGGACGGCTGCTCGTATTGAAGTCGGCGCGGCCTTCAGTCGAGTCGATATCTCTGTCTCCCGATCGGCCGAAGTAAAATGCGCCCATTTCGTCGCTACTTCCGCCGCCGACGCGCTCGGTCGCCCAGGTGTTGCCGGCCACGTAACCGCCGACCGCGCTGGCATAAGTGCCGAGATTGACAGACTGCGAATATGGAGCAACCGCGATGCGAACCCTTTGAGCTGAGTTGGAGTTGTCGGGCATGAGACGGTTCGCGAATGTCTCGAATGCGTTCTTGAGACCGTTGATTTTGGTGCCGGTGGTGCAAGGCTGACGGCCCGCGTCACACATCGAACCTGTGATATCCAGCGCCATCCCGATTTCGATGTCGCGCGTTGAGAACACGGCTTGGCTCTCGATGTTCACATCCTGAGTCTTGAAGCCGCCAAGACCAGACAGCGTCATATCGACTGTTGCTTTGACATCGAGATTGACCGCGCCCGTGTCTGGGTCGATGCTGATCGTTGGCTCGCCGATGACGGCAGCCTCTGAAATGGATTTGATGTTCTCTTTGAAGTACGTGAGAGCCAGCGTCTGAATGGCACCTTCCGATTGTCCGGCAAGCAGCGCCTTGCCAGCGGCAAGTACGGCTGAGTCAGCCGCTTCAACTAAGCGGCCGCGCACATTCATGACGCGTGAGTAGTCGACGGCAACGCCAGCCATGAAGAACAAGGCCATGGCCATCACACCAAAGGTAATTGCAACCGCGCCCCGGTCGTCAGAACCAAAATTCTTAATGCCAAGTGGCTGGTACGTGTACATCTGTCTCTCCGCGACACAAAAGTTTGTCGATGCGGGGAGTGATGCAACGGTGGTGCCGCCGCCGGTTAATAGCGGGGTATCAGCCCGTTTTGCCGCTGCAGATGGTGTTTATTCGGTAAACGAGCGTGCGAAGGCTGGAAAAGCGCACGATTTCTGATCTGTTAACGCAGCTGTTCCAAATTGCCATAAAGCTTGTCACGATTTGTAAATACTTGCGTGTACACTTCTGAAACAAAATCAGAAATCGCTGGCTATGCCGCCAACCTCCCAGTCCCCAAATCGGACAGGATCCGGGCCCTTCCGGCCGCCAATCTCTTCGGCGCGCGCTTTATCAGAGGTCACTAGCTCTTGTGCGGCACGCCTGGCCTCGGCTTCGGCCAGCGCACGCTGTGCCTCGGGCGTCAGCGCCTTTTGGGGGGGTGGAGCTTCAATAAGTACGTCTGGGCCGGTCGCTTCGTCGGTGTTCATGTCAAAATCTCTTGGGGTTTTGCGGCGTGGTCACTGGGCTTGGGCTCCAGGCACTTAACCTTGAAGGCCATACACCATATATACGGTTGACCGGCGCCTTTGGAGTGGCTTGGCGCCGCGCACTTGAGTTGTGGAGGACCGGCATGGCGATGAACTACGCGAGAACGGCGCTGTTACTGGCGGCACTGACAGCGATTTTTGCCGTCATGGGCGCGGCCGTGGGCGGCCAGTCCGGCCTCATCCTGGCGTTCGTTGTTGCGCTGGTCATGAACGTGGTCAGCCTGTGGAAGTCCGACACCATGGTCCTGAAGATGTTCAAGGCGCAGGAAGTTAACGACCAGACGGCGCCTGAGTTTGTCAGTCTTGTGCGCGATTTGGCGATGCGTGCCGAGCTACCGATGCCGCGCGTCTACATTATGAACACACCGCAGCCGAACGCCTTTGCAACCGGGCGCAGCCCGTCGCGCGCGGCTGTCTGCGCATCGACCGGCTTACTCGAAGCATTAACGCGCGAAGAACTTGCCGGCGTCATGGCGCACGAACTCGCGCATATTAAGAATCGCGACACCCTGACGATGGCCGTTGCCGCAACGATTGGCGGCGCGGTGTCCATGTTTGCGCAATATCTGCAACTCGGTATGCTGTTTGGCGGCGCACGCAACGATGATCGCGGCATGGGCATCATCGGCACGCTGTTCGCAGTCATCGTTGCCCCTCTGGCTGCCATGATGGTGCAAATGGCCATTAGCCGTTCGCGCGAGTACCAGGCCGACCGCATGGGCTCTCTCATCGCCGGCAACCCGCTGTGGCTGGCATCCGCATTGAAGAAAATCAGCGTACTGGCGAAGAAGTTCCAGAACCCGCGCGCCGAGCAATTCCCGGCTGCCGCACATGTGTTCATCATAAATCCTTTAAGCGGGCGCGGTCTCGACAGTCTTTTCTCGACGCACCCCAATCCCGACAACCGCATCGCAGAACTCGAGGCTCTTGCGCGCGAGATGGGCGTGACAGATGGTGGTCTTGCCTATGAGCCAGGTGCCGGTGGAAAAGCGGGCAGCAGCGAAGACGGCGGAGTTTGGGTCGCGGGCCGTAAATACGGCGAGCAATCGCGTGGACCTTGGCAGTCATAATCACCAGGACTAGGTTCAATTGAACAAAGAGACGCCTCCAGCGCGCCCGCATACCTCGAGCAATCCCTTGAGCAATGAGCCGGAGGTGCGCCAGCGCAAGCCTTTCATTGCACCCGACGGGCTGCCCGCGCGGCAGCTTGCAGCCTCCGCTATCTTCGCGGTGCTCGATCAGCGCCGTTCGTTTGACGATTCCTTTCAGCGCGCGGCGGACGCAGCAAAACTCGCCCCCCGCGACCGCGCCTTTGCGCGTGCAATCGCGACAACCGTTTTGCGCCGGCGCGGGGAAATCAAAGCGGTGCTCGCTACATTCCTGGAAAAGCCGATTGCTGCCAAAGAAGGCAAGCTCGAAGCGATCCTGCTCAGCGCCGGAGCGCAGTTACTTTTTCTTAAAACACCGCCTCATGCGGCAATCTCTCTTGCTGTCGATCAATGCCGCGCCGATCCCAGCACCGGGCGCTTTGCAAAATTGACAAATGCCGTTCTGCGCCGCGTCTCTGAGCAGGGCGAAGAAATTCTGGCTGGCCTTGATGCGGTGGAACTCAATATTCCTGATTGGCTGATGGCGCGCTGGCGTGCTGCATATGGCGCGGACGCCGCGCGGCAGATTGCGGAGGCTTCGCTACTTGAGCCGCCGCTCGATCTGTCGGTTGCAGGCGACGCAGCCGAGTGGGCCGATAAACTTGGCGGAATAGTTCTTTCGACAGGCTCGGTGCGCCTGACGGAAGCCGGCCGCATCGAAGACATCGCTGGATATGATGACGGCGCATGGTGGGTGCAGGATGCTGCCGCCACGCTGCCCGCAAGAATACTTGGTGACGTCAAGGGTCTCGACATCGCCGATCTTTGTGCGGCACCCGGCGGCAAGACGGCGCAACTGGCGAGCGCAGGCGCAAACGTGGTGGCTGTTGAATTATCGCCGGCGCGCGCGGCGCGGCTCACTTCGAATCTCGCGCGACTGAAGCTTCCTGTCGAGACGGTTGTCAGCAATATTATGAACTGGGCGCCGGGACGGCTTTTTGACGCCGTGTTGCTCGACGCACCCTGCACGGCGACGGGAACGATCCGCCGCCACCCCGATATCCTCTATCTGAAGCGCCCCGAGGATGTCGCCTCCTTGGCGCAGTCCCAGGCCAAAATGCTGGAAGCCGCCGCCAAGCTTGTGAAGCCCGGCGGCAGGCTTCTCTATTGTACGTGTTCTTTGGAAGACGATGAGGGTGCCGGCCAAATGGCGCGCTTTCTGAACGAAAATCGCGATTTTACGCGGATACCCATCGATATTGCGGCCGTGGGTGGCGAAAGCGGCTGGCTGACGGCGGACGGAGATTTAAGGACCCTGCCGTCCTATTTCTCCGGTTTGCGGCCGGGACAGCAGGGTATGGACGGGTTTTTCGTGTCGCTCCTTGGGCGCGCGCCATAGTTTTGCTCCGTCAAATCGCGCGCCACCGTTGCCCTGCCTTGTTTTGGCTCGACGGAGCAGCTAACCGGGACATCGGGAACACGCGGCGATTCCTCATTTTCGCGCCGCTTTACGGGCAGGGTCTAACGGCAAGCCAATGGCAGGATTGAGCCTTAGCGAACGTCTGAAAATCAGGGCGCTGTCGGCCAAACAAACGCGCCGCCGTGCCGTTACGCGCACGCTTTCGTCGCCGTTCTTGCGTTGGCGTTATGGCGGAGCGGCCGCCGATCAAATCCTTATCGTTCCGCAGGAGTTGCGATCCTCCGATCCGAGCTTCTGGAACGAAATTCAAGAAAGCCATTTTGGCTTGGCTTGCCAGGTTGCAGACCTCAAGGGCGCGTCGCCTTTTCGCATCAATCCGCCGAGTGAAGCTTGGGAGCGCGAGTTGCACGGGTTCGGGTGGCTTCGCCACCTGGCGGCAACCGAAGAAGAAGCGGCCTACGATGCGGCGCGAGAACTCGTCGTCGATTGGATTGCGACGCAGAGAACTCCCAAGGGTATCGCTTATGAACCGGCGGTTATCGGCCGGCGCATTATTTCCTGGATTTCGCAAGCTAACATGCTGCTCGAAGGCACGGACGCGAAAACCTATTCGCAGATCATGTCGAGCCTCAGCGAGCAGGTTGCGGCGCTCAATACCACGTGGCGCAACGCGCCCGACGGCGTTCCCCGTCTCGTTAGTCTCATCGCGCTTGTCCTTAGCGATCTTGCCGTCTCAGGTCATGACCGGCAATTGAAGGAAGCGCAGGTCCAGCTTATCGCGGAACTCAAGCGCCAAATTCTGAACGATGGCGGGCATGCAAGCCGCAATGCCAGTGTGCTGGCAGACCTTGTGTTGGATCTTTTGCCGCTCGGGCAATGCTTCCAGGCGCGCGGCTACACGTCGCCTGACGAATACGCCTCGACCGTCAAAAAGGCGCTCGCCTTCCTGCGTTTCATGCGCATGGGCGACGGCGTGCTGGCGCGCTTCAACGGCGTCAGCGCAGGAGCGCCTGCTGCACTTGCGACCGTTCTCGGTTACTCGGACGGTGCGCTCGAAGCCGTCTCGCAGGCGGTTGATTCAGGTTACGCCCGCCTTGAGCGGGGATCGACTCTGATCGTTGCCGACGTCGGTTCGCCGCCACCGGTTGAGATGGCGGCGGAAGCGCAATCTGGATGCTTGTCGTTCGAAATGTCGGATGGCGGCCGCATGCTGTTCGTCAATGGCGGCTTCCCGGGTCCAGCGGACGACGATTGGAATGCCGTCGCGCGCGCAACGGCAAGCCACAACACACTCTGCCTCGCCGAGAGTTCGTCCTCTCGACTTGTGCGCCACGATAAACTCGAAAGCCTCGCCGGAGGATTGCCGATCCGCGGACCGGATCTAGCGCTTGCCCGCCTCAGCGACGAAGGCGGTGCGGCGGTGCTCGCAGCAAGCCATGATGGATATGTGAAGCGCTACGGCTTGATGCACAACCGGCGCGTCTCGGTATCGAACGACGGCCGCCTGATTGAAGGTCTTGATCGCCTTGAGCCGCCGCAAGGCAGGCTGCGGCTTAAAGCCGATCTGCCCTTTGCCATACATTTTCATGTTCATCCCGACTGCAAAGTGTCGGCCGGAGAGAATGGAAGCGCCAGCGTCATCTCGATGCGGAATGGAGTTACGTGGAACTTTGAGGCCGAAGGCGCCGAATTGGCGATCGAGGAAAGCATTTATTTTGCCGAGAGTATCGGGCCGCGTCCCGGCATGCAGATTGTGCTACGCGGGGCGACATTCGGCGAAACCGAAGTGCGTTGGCGCGTATTCAAAACGAACCAATAACTGCCAATAAAGCGCGACATGACGGCGCTTTGAGCCTTCAGGTCTATGTTCTCAAGGGCCGAGGCGTGATAACCGGCACTAATCGAATTCCGGGTGCAGGACGTCTCATGAAAAATCAAAAAATCCGCCGCGCGCTTCTCTCAGTCTCGGATAAGACGGGCCTCATCGATTTTGCCAGCGCACTCGTCGCTCAGGGCGTCGAGCTTGTTTCAACTGGGGGCACATCGGCAGCAATCAAGACTGCTGGTCTCGCTGTCATAGACGTTTCAGAGCTAACAGGCTTTCCCGAAATGATGGACGGCCGCGTCAAGACTTTGCATCCCAAAGTGCACGGCGGGCTGCTCGCAATTCGCGGTAACGCTAAACACGATAAGGCCGCCGCCGATCACGGCATCGCGCCCATCGATCTCCTCGTCGTCAATCTCTACCCCTTTGAAGCGACCGTCGCCAAGAACGCAGACTACGACGAATGCGTCGAGAACATCGACATCGGCGGGCCAGCCATGATCCGCGCGGCGTCCAAGAACCATGATGGCGTAACGGTTATTGTCGAAGCGGACGACTATGCAAGTGTCTTAGCCGAGATGGCAGCGAACGGCGGCGCGACGACTTTGCGCTTTCGCCAGGAGATGGCCGCCAAGGCTTTTGCCCGCACGGCGGCTTATGATGCCGCAATAAGCAACTGGTTTGCAGATCACTTGAAGACCCCGGCGCCCACATGGCGCGCGTTCGGCGGTCGGCTTGGTCAAGCGCTGCGCTACGGTGAAAACCCGCACCAGCAAGCGGCAATTTATGTCTCAGATTGCAAGCGCTTCGGCGTTGCGACCGCGCGACAGCTGCAGGGCAAGGAGTTGTCGTACAACAACCTGAACGACACCGACGCCGCGTTCGAGCTGGTTTCGGAATTTGCGCCCGACGTGTCCGCCGTCGCCATCATCAAACACGCAAACCCGTGTGGCGTGGCGACCGGTGCCTCATTGCGCGACGCTTACCTCAAAGCCCTTCAGTGCGATTCTGTCAGTGCTTTCGGCGGAATTATTGCCGTGAATCAGACGATCGACGGCAAGGCCGCCGAAGAGATGACAAAAATTTTCACCGAAGTCGTGATTGCGCCGCACGCAACGGACGAAGCGAAGGCCATATTCGCGGCGAAGAAAAATTTGCGCCTTCTGGTGACGGGTGGCCTGTCAGACCCACGTGCGGGCGGCTTAAACGTGCGCTCCATCGCAGGAGGTCTGCTGGTTCAATCGCGCGACAACGGCGTTATCGACGACCTGGAATTGAAGGTCGTGACAAAACGTGCGCCGACGCCAGCCGAACTCGCTGATCTCAAGTTCGCGTTCCGCGTCGCCAAGCACGTCAAATCCAACGCCATCGTTTATGCCAAAAACGGCGCAACGGTTGGCATCGGCGCTGGCCAAATGAGCCGGATCGATTCCGCGCGTATTGCGGTGCTCAAAGCGACTGACGCCGCCAAAGCAGCTGGCTTGAGCGAGCCATTGACACGCGGTTCGGTTGTCGCATCCGACGCCTTCTTCCCGTTTGCCGATGGGTTATTGACGGCGGCCGAAGCCGGCGTCACGGCCGTCATTCAACCGGGCGGGTCCATGCGCGACGACGAAGTCATCAAAGCGGCGGATGAAAAAGGTCTCGCCATGGTGATGACCGGCATGCGCCATTTCAGGCACTAGGTGCGGTTCGGCTCAGTCTTCACAAACAACATCATCGCCGCGCCAATGATGAGGAACGCGAGCACCGCCGACATGCCGATGCGCTGACTGCCGGAAATTTGCGTGACCAGCGCGACAAGGAACGGCGCCAGGAATGCCGTAACTTTTCCAGAGAAAGCGAATAGCCCGAAAAACTGAGTGATCTTATCAGCGGGCGCGAGGCGCGCGAGCAAGGATCGGCTTGCCGCCTGAACGGGTGCTGCAACCAGTCCGACGATGACGGCGAAGGCCAAGAACACCTGTTCTCCAAGCGCGGAAAAGGGCTTCGAGCCTTCGGCTTTGGCTGCCACTTCGGTCGAGAACAGGATGTGCGTTTGATCGACAGAGAGGATGCCGATGGCGCCCGCCAGCAAGATCAGCAGCGCGGCGATGATGACAGTCTTCGGCCCAAGTTTGTCGTCAAGCCGCCCGCCAATCAGCGCGCCGAAAGCGCCAACGAGCGTCAGCACGATCCCGAACATACCAAGTTCCAGAGGCCCCCAATTGAAGACGGACGCCCCGTAAATGCCGCCGAATGTGAAGATGGCGGTCAAACCGTCGGTGTAGAGCATACGCGCGATGAGGAAAATCAGAAGGCTCGGCATCGAGGGAAGAGACTTGATCGTGTCCCAGAGTTCCGCGCTTGCCGAACGTTGCGGATGTGCGCGTACTTTTGTGGCAACCTTGTCGGGCACGAACATGAAGAAGGGAATCATGAAGACGACGAACCACAGCGCCGAGAAAGGCCCCGTGAGCCGGTCGCCCTGCCGCGTCGATTGATCGAGCTGCAGCAAAGGATCGAAACCGAGTAGCGTTTTCGCTTCGCCCGGCAGCGGCACAAGAAATCCGGCGACCAGCGCGAGGCTGGCAAGGCCACCGAAATATCCAACCGCCCAGCCTGTGCCGGAAAGCGTGCCGAGTTCGTCTTTGGGCACAAGCCCCGTCATAATGGCGTTCGAGAAGACGCCCATCAGTTCGGCCGCCAGCGTGGCGATGATGAAGCCGCCGAGCACAAGTGCGAGCGTACTCGATGACGCTCCTGGTACCGCCAACCAGAGTGTCGAAAGTCCGGCAAGAAAAACAAGCGACAGAAGTACGATCCATGGCTTGCGCTTGCCCCGGCCGTCAGCCAACGCGCCAAGGAAGGGCGAGATAATGGCGATGAGCAGCCCGGCAATGGCCGCTGCATATCCCCAAAGCGCCTGTCCGCACGCAGCCTTTTCGCTGCCTTCCGCGATGAGCGAGCCGCATGCTTGATTGTTGACCACGGCGTTGGCGAAGTAGGGTGCGAACAGAAACGTCTGCACCAGGGTGTAGTAGGGCTGTGCCGCCCAATCGAACAGCATCCACGACACGCGCGCTCTGAGCGGCGCCCGGGTTACGGTTTCGCCCGCTGCGTTCGAGCCTTGCGCGATCGATGTTGTCATGGCCGTTTCCCCTAGAAGCTCTGCGCTTCTCACCGGGCGGCTTGTATCATGATTTGCCGGGCGGCTAACCTTGCAGCGCGCCTAACCTCAGTTATCAAGCATAATGAGGTGGTCGGGCAACTCGTTGGGATCGACCGCGCCGGGCGGGAAGTGTTGGGCGAGGTGTTTTCCGGCGGTCTCGATGGCATGTATGAAGCCGTCCGCTGCGCGGCCCTCCGATATTTCTTTGGTCAATCGGTCGACTATTGCTTGCCAAGTCCCGGCGGGCACGCGGTCGTCAATACCCTTGTCGGCTAGAATTTCGGCGTGGCGCTCTGAGACGGAAACGAAAATCAAAACGCCTGTGCGGCCGGCTGTTGTGTGCAGGTTCTGCGCCAGGAATTGCTCGGTTGCCCGGCGTTTGGCATGAGCCGCAAGGACGGACTTTGGTACGAGCGCCGTACGGATACGTTTCGGCCAAATAACTGCGAGCAGGATCAAGAACACGAGAAGCTGGATCAGATAAATGTGCTGGTTCTCGATCCAGGCATTTTTGTCCGGTGTCCAGACCAAATGCATGAGCGGCCAGGGCACGAAAAGCGCGACGAGCGAGGCGACGAGAAACGGCACATAAAGATAAGTCTCGCTCGACAGCGCCACGACCGCAACTATCTCGCCCGACGTTTTACGTTCCGCCGCGGTTATGGCGGCAGAGATGCGCTGTTCTTCGTCCGTATTAAATAGTGGCATGTCTCGCCGTCTCTCAAATTCGCCGTTTCTGTTCTACCAGTCGCCCGATGCGCCGCCGCCGCCGAAGGACCCGCCGCCGCCCGACCATCCGCCGCCGCTGCTGCCTCCCCCGCTCCATCCGCCGCCCCAGTCGCTGGAGCCGCCGGGAATGACAACCACGTTGCCGCCCCGGTTGCGCCGCCGTTCGCGCTGCAGCCTGCGCCGCTCGTCGGGCGATAGGTTTTGCTCCCATTGCCGCTGAGCCTCGGCCGCTTTTTTCATCTGCCAGAATATCAGCGCGATGATGGCGGCAAAAACGAGAAGATGAATGAGCGCTATCGGATCGCTATCGCCCGACCGTCCGCCTTTCGCGCGCTCCTTAACGGCGTCAGCGTCGCCAAGCAGAACGTCCTTGATGTCGCGCACGCCGTCGCGAATGCCGCCCGGATAATCGCCGCGGCGGAATTTCGGCAGCATGGCATTGGTGATGATGATCTTCGACATGGTGTCGGTCATTACCGGCTCAAGGCGGCGGCCGACCTCAATGCGCACTTTGCGCTCGTTCGGCGCAACGATGAGAAGAATTCCGTTGTCTTTGTCTTTTTGCCCGATCTGCCATTTGCGCGCGAGGCCGATGCCGTAGTCCTCGATGGCGTATCCTTCGAGTGATTTGACGGTGACGACGGCGACTTGGTCGGTCGATTTTCCTTCGAGCGCCTGCAGATCGGCTAAAATAGCCGCGCGGTCTTCTGCCGACAGCAAGTTCGCATTATCGACAATCTGGCCTGTGAGTTCGGGATAGTTGGGTGCTGCGAACGCGAGCAACACCAGACCGGCAATTGCAAAAATACTGGCGAGAAACGCAATTGCTGCGTTCCTCGCCAAATGCTTGCGAGTGTATACGCCCGGCGTCAGGCTCGCGGCGCCACCCATGGGACAGCATCCTCTCCAGGTAAAGCCGGCGCTTATTTCTTGGTGTCGAAATCAACCTTCGGCGTCTTCTGTTCTTCCGCCGGAATATCGAATGAGGCCATTTCTTTTGCGGCTGGATACATGAACGATTTCCACCAGCGCCCGGGAATGGTGTTCAACTCGGTATTGTATAAGCGTACGGCCTCGATGTAGTCGCGCCGTGCAATGCCGACGCGGTTCTCCGTGCCTTCAAGCGCGCTCTGCAGCGCGAGGAAGTTCTGCCCCGATTTGATATCCGGATATTTTTCGATCGTGACCAGAAGCCGCCCGAGAGCACCTGAGAGTTGCCCTTGTGCTTCCTGAAGCTTCTTCATTGCGTCAGGGTTCGTCAGCACGTCCGCCGGCAAATTGATCTGTGCATTTGTTGCTTTGGCACGCGCTTCGATGACGTCTGTTAGAACCGACTTCTCCTGCTCGGCGAAGCCTTTCACCGTCTCGACAAGGTTCGGGATCAGGTCGGTGCGGCGCTTATATTGGCTGAGCACCTCGCTCCAAGCAGCCTTCGCCGATTGTTCGTAGGTCGGAATATTGTTGATGCCGCAGCCAGCAAGGGTAATCGCGGCAAACAGCGTTGCGAGGAGCGCGAGCGGACGCATCCGCGAGTTCGATGACGAAGCAAGCATGGTTTACATAGTCCTTATGTTCGTTTGCGAGTTTGTCCGGTCGCAGGGTCGAAAGAGGCCGGAGCATTCTACAACGATTAACAGGTTTACCAAACCTGAGGCTAGTCCTTCGGGGCCAAACGATCTTGGCTTATTGTCATGCACAGAGGGCACCTCTGGACGATTGGGCGGGTCAAAGAGCGGCTCAAACCCCACTGGCCTTAAGGTCTCTGCCCGTAAAGCCGCCTATGCGGCCCTTGTGTTCAGGCATTCGGGTCGCGCGTATTCAGCAGGAGACTTATCAGATGCGGAACTTTACGATGGCCGCCATTGCCGCGGCCGCATTAAGCGCGGCGTTTGCCGGCCAGGCGCTCGCCTTCGATCACGGTTGCGGCCGTGGCGGTAGGGCGATCGAATGCTACGAAAAAGTCCGTCTCCCGGACGTTTATGCAACTCAGGCGCGCTCCGTCGTCGTGCGCCCCGGTTTTACCCAGGTGGTGCGCACGCCGCCGGTTGTTGAAACGAGATCGGAGCGGGTTGTTGTGTCTGCGGGCCGTTGGAGCGCAATCGAAACACCGGCGCAGTATGGACACCGCTCTGAGCGCGTTCTCGTTTCGCCGGCGCGGACGACCTATGTGGATGCGCCAGCCGTAACACGCAGCGTGCGTGAAACCGTGGTCGTGCAGGCTGCTAGCGTGCGCTGGGAACACCGTCGCGGTTTCCTCGGGCATGGCGAGACGAAGTGCAAGGTCGTCGTACCTGCCGTCACGCGCGAAGTTGAGCGCCAAGTTGTTGTCTCTCCGGCACGCCGGGTGGCACACGTCACGCCAGCCGTATACGAGACCGTCACAAAGCCCGTGCTGGTCCGTGCGGCATCGGTGCAGAAGGTCTATACCCCGCCGGTGCACAGCTGGGTCCACCGCCAGGTCGTCGTGCGTCCAGGCGGGCAGAACGTCATCCATCACGCCCCGGTTACGGGCGTCCGCCACGAGCAAGTGCTGGTGCGCCAGGGCGGCTATGGCTGGTCGCGGACGGGCCGCCGCCACCACTGGTAAGACAGGCCGGCAAGACAAGCCGGAAACAGCTGATAAAAAACGAGCGGGCGCGTCGTGAGATGCGCCCGGTTTCGTTTCGGCAGGTTTTTTAGAGAAACAAGAAATTGGAGCGGGCGAAGGGGATCGAACCCTCGACCCCGACCTTGGCAAGGTCGTGCTCTACCGCTGAGCTACACCCGCATCCATCTTGGGGTCAGCGCTTTTGGCGCTTCGAGACACGCCTTATGGCGCATGTGACTATGGTTTGCAAGGGCCCTCTGAAAGCCTCTTGTAACGGGCGGAAACAAGCGATTTATGGCCAGTGAAAGATTAGTCCGGCGCCGATAGCCGGGTGAGTTGCCGAGGGTACTTTGCCAACGATAGCGATCAACCGCGTTGCACTTCTGGACCGTCTCCAGACGATGGGTGTCACCACGACGACAATCGAACATCCGGCCGTACATACGGTTGCCGAAAGCAGCACCATCGAAATTCCTTTGCCGGGCGCACACACCAAAAACCTGTTCCTCAAAGACGAGGACGGCACACTTCTGCTCATCATCGCCAAAAGTTCGACAAAGGTTGATCTGAAGCACGTAATGCGAAAGCTGGGCACCGGCCGGTTGTCTTTTGGAAAACCCGAGCTTCTATTGGAGGTACTCGGCGTCACGCCCGGATCGGTTACCGCTTTTGCCGTCATCAACGATCAAAAGCGCCGCGTCCGTGTCATTATGGATCAGGAATTGATGGCGCATGAGAGCGTCAATTGCCACCCGCTTGAAAACACCGCGACAACGAACATTGCATTGGCCGACCTTTTGCGGTTCATTCGTGAAACCGGCCATGAGCCACAGACACTCGGACTTGCCGGCGCATAGCTGCAAGACCCGCAAAAAGCAGTCAAGGACACGCGTTTTATGGACTTCGGTATTCGGAAAAATCCGCCAGCAAACCCAGGCGACGGCGATATCATCAAAGACGGCACGACCGCGAGTTTCGTGAAAGATGTCATTGAAGCGTCGAAGGACGTGCCCGTTATCGTCGATTTTTGGGCGGCGTGGTGCGGCCCCTGCAAGCAGTTGACGCCTATACTAGAGCGCGTGGTCCGCGCCTACGCGGGCAAGGTTCGCCTCGTCAAAATCGACGTCGATGCCAACCAAGCGGTTGCTGCGCAATTGCGTATTCAATCGATGCCGACGGTTTACGCCTTTCGCGATGGCCGCCCGCTCGATGGGTTCGTTGGCGCACAGACCGAGGCTGAGGTTCGCGCCTTTGTCGAGCGCCTTGTAGGTGCGGATGAAGCCAGCGACATCGAGGCGGTTCTAAATTCCGCGTCCGAGCTGATCGACGAGGGGGATTTGCAGGGGGCGGCCGAGATTTACGCGGCCATTCTGCAAGAGGACCGCGAGAACGTGGCGGCGCTGGCCGGGCTTGCGCAGTGTTACATCAAATCCGGCGATTATGAGCGCGCGCGCCAAACGATCTCGCTGGTCCCTCCCGACAATCGTTCGCTTGCTGCCGTCGAAGCGGTGAATGCCGCTTTGGATTTGGCCGAAAAGGCGGCCAACGTCGGCGATCTGGCCGGGTTTGAAGCGCGATTGGGCGCAGATCCGGCAGACCATCAGGCTCGTTATGACTTAGCGGTTGGTCTAGCGGGCATGGGAAAAAACGCCGAAGCACTCGATCACCTCTTGGAAATCGTGCGCCGCGACCGCAAATGGAATGAAGAGGCTGCGCGCAAGCAGCTGCTGCAGTTTTTCGACGCTTGGGGCTCGAAAGAGCCGCTCGTCGGCGAAGGCCGGCGCAGGCTGTCGTCGCTGTTGTTCAGCTAAAGTTGTGCAACGGGACTAAGGCCCGTTGCGCGCGCCGCCGCGACTGAAGGCGCACCAATTGAAGGCGCATTGAGTGAAGGGAACATGAACTCGTGGGACTTGCACAGCGCTATCGCAGGCCGTCCGATCTCCCTCCGAGGATTGCGATCTTCCCGTTGCGAGGCGCCATTCTTTTGCCGCGCGCAACATTGCCGCTCAATGTATTCGAGCCTCGTTACCTGACCATGATCGACGACGTCATGTCGGGCGAACGCGTCATGGGAATTCTCCAGCCTTCACGCGGCGATGACGATGACGGCAACGAGAGCCCAACGGGCAAGTCGTTTGGTTTGCATCGCGTTGGCTGTGCCGGACGAATCACATCTTATCAGGAGCTGGACGACGGCCGGTACGTCATCACACTCTCGGGGCTTACGCGTTTCAATATTATTGACGAAGCCGTGACCGACAAGCCCTACCGCGTCATGAGCGTGAGTTATGATCGTTTCGCCAAGGATTTGACGGCGGGACTTGGCGAAGAATCGGTCGACCGGCCAAATCTGTTGCGCGTTCTCAAAGGCTACCTCGAAGCCAATGCGCTCAAAACCGATTGGGCGGCAATCCAGAGGGCTTCGAACGAATATTTGATCAATGCGCTTTCGGTCATGTGTCCCTATGGGCCCGAGGAAAAGCAGGCACTTCTCGAAGCCGCCGATCTTAAAACCCGGGCGGAAGTTCTTGTAGCGTTGGCCGAGATCGAACTCGCGTCTAACGGAAGCAGCGGCACGACACTGCAATAAGGCTTGGACGAAAGATGCCTGTGGCGATGTCAAACGATGAGCCAGAAAAAAATCTACCGCATGCCGTCGATCCGCGGCTGTTGGAGCTGCTCGTCTGCCCATTGACGAAAACGCGCCTTGAATACGATGCCCAAAAGCAGGAATTGATCAGCCGGGCGGCAGGGCTTGCGTTCCCCATAAAGAATGGCGTGCCTTTGCTGATCGCAGACGCGGCACGGCCACTTGACGATACGGATGCGGCAGTTAGACCACGCGCGCCTTAAGCGGACTTATGCAATTCCCGTCTTAACTACGTTGGCAGTGGGAGCGGCGCGGTGCGGCGTTTATGGGACAGTTAACCAAGCTAATTCAGATTTTATAAAACACCGTGTGGGTACGTGTGCACATGCGTAACCGCAGGGTGCAGGCGTTGCAGGAAAATACAAAACTTAGGGATGCGGCTTGCGAGGCCTCCGGAACTCTGCCGGCGCAGCAAGTCCTGCGGCCGCGGACAAACTCCGGCTCCGGGCCGGAGTTCAAGAAAGCGGCAGCTTGCTATCTCGCAATCTCTAGCATCGTCCTGATTGCGGCCGGGCTTGCGATGCCGGATCAAGTGTTCGCCTGGCTTGGTGCTGCTGTCATCGCCGGCGCTTTCGCCGGAATTGCCGCCGTGCAACTCGCGATGGGGCCGGCGCGGGAACCCTCAGAAGCGCCCCGTCAGTCCTCCGGAGATCGAACGCGAAGGCATCGAGAGCCGCTTAGAGCAACTCAAAGATGCGCAATGGGTTCTCAGCGAAAACGAGGCGCGTTATCGCGATCTGCTCGATACTCAAGACGATATGATTTCGCGCCGTGACGAGCGCGGCCGCTATGTCTTCGTCAACAAGGCATTCTGCAGCGCTTTTGGGGCGGCGCCGTCCGAGGTGATCGGCAACAAATTCACACCCAATGTTCTGGATGGCCAAGTTCATGCGCCGCTATCCGCGGAGCGCAATCAACGCCGCACATTCGAAGAGCTCGTGCAAACGCAAAGCGGTCCGCGCTGGATCTCATGGGAAGAGCGGCTGGTACATTCGTTCTCGGGGGCGGGCTTTGAGGTCCAGTCGATCGGCCGCGATGTTACGGACGAACGCGAAGCCGAAGCGCTTTTGACCGAAGCGCGCGATCAGGCGCAAGCGGCAAACCGGGCGAAATCCCGCTTTTTGGCCGCTATGAGTCACGAAATTCGCACGCCGATGAACGGCATTCTTGGAATGACCGGCTTGCTCGCCGATACGCCGCAATCCGCCGAGCAGCGTACGTATTTGGGTGCGATCGATAAATCGGCGCGCGCGCTTTTGGCCTTGATCGATGAGATTCTTGATTTCTCCAAGATCGAAGCCGGCAAATTGGAGCTGACGTATGCGCCCTTCGGCTTGCGTCAGTGCGTGATGGGCGCCATCGAACTTCTGGCGCCGCGCGCGCGTGAAAAGGGCCTGGAACTCAAATGGTCGTTTGCGCCGATTTGCCGGAAACTGTTTTCGGCGATGAGTACCGGGTGCGCCAGATCGTACTCAATCTCTTGTCTAACGCGGTGAAGTTCACTGACGCGGGACACGTGCGCGTCACCGTGATGTGCATTTTGAACGATAGCGGGAATGGCGGGCCGAACATTGCCATCATCGGTCGCAGATACCGGCATTGGTCTTGCCGCCAGCGACATGCAAAAACTGTTCGACGAGTTTGAGCAGGCCGAAGCCGTTATCTCGCGCCGCGAAGGTGGCACGGGGCTGGGGCTCGCCATCTCCAAGCGCCTCGCCCGCGCCATGGGTGGAGATATCATCGCCGAAGGCGCGCCCGGAAGCGGAGCGACGTTCACGGCTATTCTAAGTCTAGATTGCGCGTCGCCGGTGAGGCCGTAGTGCGGCCCCGGACCCTGCGCCTGCCGCCTGCCGTTCGATGCTCACGCCCCGATGCTAAACACGGTGCAGTCCGCGGCCGGAAAGAAGCGGCCGCGCGTGCTTATTGCCGAGGACAACGAGATCAACGCACTTCTGGCGCGCCGTGTCGTTGAGAAAGCAGATTGCCACGCCGTTCGTCGTTGGCACCGGCGCCGAAGCGGTGGCGGCCGTCAAAGACGATGCTGCGGGCGGCGAGCGAACCTATTGATCTGATCTTGATGGACGTGTTCATGCCGGGCCTCGACGGCATGGCCGCGTGCGCGCGAGATCGGCCGGCTCTTCGAAGCAACTGACAGCACCAGCGGGGCAAATTACGGCTCATAAGCGCCCGCCGATTATTGCCTTGACCGCAAACGCCTTTGCCGAAGACCGGCAACGTTGCCTGGCGGCCGGCATGGATGACTATCTGGCGAAACCCTTCGATGCGGCCGACCTCAAGGCACTGCTTGAGCGCTGGGCCGGAACGGCCTGACCGGAGACGTTAGGCTTGCCGCCCGCTGAAGCCGTCCCGTGATCGCCTGCATCCGCTTGGACAATCTCAAAACTGTCATGGAATCGTGCTAGCGACACTTCTATAAGTAGGGCTATCGGGCGCAATTTGGGGTCGATCGCGACATGCAGCAACTCAGGCCGGCTTGGTGTGCAGTCAAGCCACTTGTAAACTCAGTGCCTTGCCGAAAGGCCTTGCGGCACTGAAAGCGCTCCAGGAAAAAACGTCTGGCATCGCAGGCTTCACGCGGCATCTGGAGCCGAAGATTTATGGCCGCGTCGGCGATCTCGAAGTGCGCCTGGCTCGAACGCGTGCCGAAATAAAACTCGCGCAGCGGCTGCGCTATCAAGTTTTCTACGAGGAAATGTCGGCTGTACCGAGCCGGCTCGCGCAATTCCGCCGCCGCGACGAAGATGCTTACGACGCGATTTGCGATCACCTCCTCGTCGTTGATCTCAGCAAGACCGACGGCCAGACGCACGGAACCCGCCGCCCGATGCCGCTCGTCGTCGGCACATATCGCGTGCTGCGCCAGGACGTTGCCGAACGTTCTCTCGGGTTCTACACAGCCAGCGAATACGACATCAAACCTTTACTTGCCGCGCGCTCGCCCGGTTACCGGTTCATGGAGCTCGGGCGTTCGTGCGTGCTCGCGCCGTATCGCAACAAGCGATCCGTCGAACTTTTGTGGCACGGGCTTTGGACCTACGTGCGCGAGCACAAAATCGATGTCATGCTCGGGTGCGCGAGCTTCGAGGGAACGGATCCCGACGAGCACGCGATGGCGTTGAGCTTCCTGCATCATCATGCGCTGTCGCCGCCCGAGTGGCGTTGCCGCGCGCACGCCTCGCTTCATGTGCCCATGGACCGGCTGCCGAAAGACAAAGTCGATATGAAAGCGGCTCTCAAGGTCATGCCGCCGCTCATCAAAGCCTACTTGCGTCTCGGCGCGACCGTTGGCGACGGCGCGGTGATCGACCGGCAGTTCGGCACGACCGACGTGCTCATCATGCTGCCGGTCGAGAATATCGATCCCAAGTACTTCGGGCACTACGGCCAGCCGGACGAAAAGAAGAGCCGCATCGCCGTTGATGCGTATGACCTTGGCCAGCTACGTTCGCCCTGCTCCTAGGCCGCAAGCGCTGCCATGTTGACGACGTCGGCGCTACGTCCTTCCCGCTCCGTAAGCCGCAAGTGCCGCCATGTTGACGACATCGGCATCGGTTGCGCCGAACGAACAGATCTGCACCGAGTGCGACAGCCCGACGATCATCGGCCCGATGATGGTGGCGCCGCCCAGTTCCTTCAGCATTTTGGTCGAGATCGATGCGGCGTGGAAAGCGGGCATCACGAGCACGTTCGCGGTGTCCGACAAACGGCAGAACGGGTAATGCCCCATCAGCACTTTGTTCAGCGCAACGTCGGCGGCCATGTCGCCATCGTACTCGAAATCAACCTGGCGCTCGTTGAGGATTTCCACCGCCTCGCGCACCTGGTCGGAACGTTCGCCGCGCGGCTGCCCGAAAGTTGAATAGGCGAGCATGGCGACGCGCGGTTCGATGCCAAGATTGCGCGCCGCACGCGCCGCTTCGGTCGCAATATTGGCAAGCTCTTCGGCGGTCGGCATATCGTGAATGCTGGTGTCGGCAATGAGCACGGCGCGGCCCCGGCAGAGCGCGAGCGTGACGCCGATAACGTGCCGTCCCGGGCTTTGGTCGAGCACCCGGTGTACGTCGCGATAAACGCTGGTCCAGTTACGCGTAACGCCCGAGACCATGGCGTCGGCGTACCCGTGGACCACCATCAGGGCACCAAAAACATTTCGCTCATTCGCAACAAGCCGCTGGCAATCGCGTTTTAGATAACCGCGGCGCTGGAGCCGCGAATAAAGAAATTCGGTAAACTCTTCGATGTGGGGCGATGTACGCGTATCGACAAGCTCGAAGTCGCTTTTCAGCGGCATACCCAATTCACGGAACCGTTCTGTCACGACTTCGCGCGTGCCAATTAAAATCGGCTGTCCGAAGCCTTGATTGAAGAATGAATTTGCGGCGCGAATGACGGCCTGATCTTCGCCTTCAGTGAAGACCACACGCTTGGGTTCGCTTCTTACCTTGTCGAACGTCGATTGCAGCCAGCCAACGATGGGATCGAGACGGCCTTTGAGGCGCGCGACATAGGCATCGAGATCGACGATGGGTTTGCGCGCGACGCCTGAATCCATCGCGGCCTTCGCGACGGCCGCCGGCACGTGCGACATGAGCCTTGGATCGAAGGGCGCCGGGATAATGTAGCCCGGACCGAACATGGGTCTTTCGCCGTGGAATGCTGCCATCACCTGGTCGGGAACTTCCGCGCGAGCCAGTTCGGCAATGGCTTCGGCGGCGGCGATTTTCATCGCGTCGTTGATCGTTGTCGCCTGAACGTCGAGCGCGCCGCGGAAAATGAAGGGGAAGCACAAGACATTGTTGATCTGGTTTGGATAGTCGGAGCGTCCCGTCGCCATGATCGCGTCGGGGCGCGCGGCGTGAACGTCGTCGGGGCTGATCTCGGGATCAGGGTTGGCCATGGCGAAGATCAGCGGCTTTTCTGCCATCGAGACGACCATATCGCGCGAAACGACACCCGCCGCCGAAAGTCCGAGAAAGATATCGGCGCCTTTCATGACTTCGGCGAGTTGGCGTGCCTTGGTCTTCTGCGCGAAGGGCGCCTTATAGGGGTCCATCAGTTTGGTGCGGCCTTCGTAGACCACGCCCTCAATGTCGGAAACGAAGACGTTTTCGCGCTTGAGGCCGATCTTCAGAAGCAGGTTGAGGCAGGCGAGCGCCGCGGCTCCGGCTCCCGCGCACACAAGTTTCACTTTCGCGATATCCTTGCCGACGACCTTCAAGCCGTTGAGGACACCTGCCGCGACGACAATCGCAGTGCCATGCTGGTCATCGTGAAACACGGGGATGTCGAGCAGCTCTTTCAGTTTCTCTTCGATGATGAAGCAGTCGGGAGCCTTGATATCTTCGAGATTGATGCCGCCGAACGAGGGGCCAAGATAGCGGACCGAGTTGATGAAGGCCTCGACGTTTTCCGTATCAACCAGGAGATCGATCGAGTCGATGTCGGCAAAGCGCTTGAAGAGCGCCGCCTTACCTTCCATGACGGGCTTTGCGGCGAGCGCGCCGAGATTGCCGAGGCCAAGGATCGCCGTGCCGTTCGAGACGACGGCGACAAGATTGCCCTTATTGGTATAGGCATAGGCGTCCGCCGGATTTTGCGCGATGGCCAGCACGGGCACCGCTACGCCCGGCGAATAAGCGAGTGCCAGGTCGCGCTGCGTGGCGAGCGGCTTTGTCGGCGTGATTTCGAGCTTGCCGGGCTTGCCGCCTGCGTGAAACTGCAATGCCTCTTGGGCCGTGAATCTTGCGGCACGAAATTGTGTGGCCATGGTGGCGTCTACCGTTGAAATCGTTGAATGTGGCGGGCTTCTTGGAACCGGACCGCGAAGCGGCGGACGAAAGGAACCCGTGAGACCCGCACACTAGGTTGTGGTTCGTTCCTGCACAACCTATGCATAGACAGGGCTTTCGTAGTATCCGCCCTGCAATCAGCGGCATATCCTCGCAAGGAAGCGCGTTAACAACGAAGCCAGGATGTGCGACCAGGAACGAATAGGAATTGAATTCGAGCACCATGTCGAAACGGCGCGCATCAGAGACCGGCAATAGCGGCGAGCACGACCCTGCTGCTGCGGGTGCGGATACGTCCGCGCAACCGGATTCAGGCGAAACTCGTGCCGCGCCCATCGACGCGACGCCCTCCATGGCGCAGTATCTGGAAATCAAAGCAGCCAATCCAGATAGCCTGCTCTGGTATCGCATGGGAGATTTTTACGAACTTTTTTTCGAGGATGCGGCCGTTGCCTCGCAAGCGCTGGGTATTGTACTGACCAAACGCGGCAAGCATGCAGGATCGGACATTCCGATGTGCGGCGTGCCGATTCACCGGGCCGACGAATATTTGCAGCGGCTGATTCGCCAAGGCTTTCGCGTTGCCGTATGCGAGCAACTCGAAGATCCGGCGGAAGCACGCAAGCGTGGCGCCAAAGCGGTCGTCAAACGCGACGTTGTGCGCCTCGTCACGCCCGGCACGTTGACGGAAGAGGCGCTGCTTGACGCGAAGGCGCGCAACTATCTTACCGCCATTTTCCGGCATGGCGAGGCTGGAGGCTCTGCGTTGTCGCCAAACGCGACACTGGCGCTGGCTTCAATCGATATTTCAACCGGCGAATGCGAAATCGGCGAAGTCTTAGGCTCCGACCTCGCGGGTGAACTCGTGCGCTTGGCGCCGGGTGAAATCCTAGCATCCGATGCTTTATTGAGTGATGGCACATTGCGCCGCTGGATCGAGATTGCGGGCGCCAAGGCCACGCCAATTCCATCGAACTACTTTGACAGCCTCTCGGGTGAGCGCGATTTAAAGGCGCGCTTGGGTGTCAAGGAGCTTGGCGCCTTCGGCACGTTCTCGCGCGCGGAACTGGCGGCCGCCGGCGCCGTACTCAAATACATCGATCTCACCCAGATGGGGCGCAAAGCCGCTGCTCCGGGCGCCGAAAAAAACGGGGTCCGGTTCCATTCTGACAATCGATGCCGCAAGCCGTGCGAGTCTCGAACTTGTGCGATCTTCGTCGGGAGACAAGGCTGGAAGCTTGCTCACTGCCATCGACAGGACGGTCACGGGCGCCGGTGCGCGCGAGCTACAAGCCCGCCTCTCAAGCCCACTCGCAAACGTTGAGGCAATTGAAGCCCGCTTGGATGCAGTTTCGTTCCTCGCAGAGCGCCCGCGCTTAAGCGACGGCATCAGAGAAGCATTACGCGCTGCGCCCGACATCGCCCGGGCGTTGACCCGGCTTGCGTTCGGCCGTGGCGGCCCGCGCGATCTCGGCGCTGTGCGCGACGGGTTAGCAGCCGCGTCGGCGTGTTGCAAAACGCTTTTGCAATCATCCGATGGGCTTGGCCTGCCAACGGCACTGGCTGATATAGCAAAGGAGCTTTCGGGCGTCGCGCCGGCGCTTGAGGCGGCACTTCAATCCGCGCTTGGGGAGGAACTTCCACACCTGCGCCGCGACGGCGGATTTATCAAAGCAGGTTATAACAGCGATTTGGATGACGCGCGCCGCCTGCGTGACGATAGCCGGACAGTGATGGCGGCGCTCGAAGCGCGCTATGTCGATGAGACAGGCGTCAAGACACTCAAAATTCGCCATAACAACATCCTTGGCTATTTTATCGAAGTTACGCAGATCAACGCTAAGCCGCTGCTCTCGGCGCCGCTTTGCGACACCTTCCGCCATCGCCAGACGATGGCAAGCGCCGTGCGTTTTACGACCGCCGAGCTGATCGGGATCGAAGGAAAAATCGCCTCCGCAACCGAACGCGCGCTCAATCTCGAGCAGGAACTTTTCAACGATTTGGCGGGTGCGATTGCGGCGCAAGACCAAGCGCTCGGCCGGGTCGCGTCGGCGCTCGCGGCACTTGATGTTCATGCGGGACTTGCGGCACTGGCGCTTGAGCAGAACTATGTTCGCCCATTTATCGATGCCTCCGAGACGTTCGATATCCGTGGCGGACGCCATCCGGTTGTCGAGCAGGCCCTGGCGCAGGCGCAAGGCAACGCTTTCATCGAGAACGATTGTCTCCTGAGCCGCGCAGGTCCCGCGGCTCCACCCGGTTTTGACGAAATGCCGGACGCGCGAATTTGGCTCGTAACCGGCCCGAACATGGCCGGAAAATCAACGTTTCTGCGCCAAAATGCGCTGCTGACGGTCTTGGCGCAGATCGGCTCCTACGTCCCGGCGAAGTCGGCGCACATTGGAATTGTCGACCGCTTGTTTTCGCGTGTCGGCGCGTCCGACGATCTGGCGCGCGGCCGCTCGACTTTCATGGTCGAGATGGTCGAGACCGCAGCGATCCTCCATCAAGCAACGAATAGGTCGCTCGTCATACTAGACGAGATTGGACGCGGCACGGCAACATTCGACGGCCTGTCGATCGCCTGGGCAACGGTTGAATATCTGAACGCCGAAACGAAAGCGCGCTGCCTTTTCGCAACCCACTATCATGAGTTGACAGCCCTTGCGCGCCGATTGCCGGGAATTGCTAACGTCACCATGGATGTTGCCGAGTGGCATGACGAAATTGTATTCCTTCACAAGCTCAAAGCGGGCGCGGCAAACCGGTCGTACGGCATTCAGGTCGCAAAGCTCGCAGGTCTGCCGCAGTCGGTCGTCAGCCGCGCCGGCGAAGTGCTCGCCGTGCTCGAGAAAGGCGACCGCCGCCCGCGCGACAAGGAAGCGACGCTTGACGAGTTGCCACTCTTTGCGGCTGTTCGGCCCAAAAGCGGGCCAAGTCAGCCAAAAGGTTCCGAGATAGAAAAAATGCTTGAATCCGTGCGGCCTGATGAATTGACGCCAAAGGCGGCATTGGAAAAACTTTACGAACTCAAGTCTCTCGCAGGTACCCTGCGCAAGAAGGAGCGGTAAACTCTCATCATGTTGAAGCATCCGCCTTTCTTCGATCCGCAAAAGCTGCGCGAGGCGCTCACCGGCCTTTACAACGATCGCGTGGATCCGCGTCCTGCAGTCGTTGAGTGCCTGAAAGCCTTGGTCAAACTCGCGCGACATACGGCACGGGAGCACCTTGAGGCAACCGGCAATGGCCGCAGTTGCGCGGCGGCTCTGTCGCGCTTCCAAGACGAACTGATCCGTCTGATCTATGATTATACCGTGACCCATGTTTACCGCGCGACCAACCCTTCGGACGCCGAGCGCATGGCCGTTGTCGCGACCGGCGGATATGGGCGCGGACTTCTGGCACCCGGGTCCGACATCGATCTGCTGTTTTTACTGCCCTACAAGCAAACCCCCTGGGGCGAGAGCGTTGCCGAATACATGCTCTATCTGCTCTGGGATCTCGGTTTCAAAGTCGGTCACGCCACGCGTACCGTTGATCAGTGCGTGAAGCTCGGCACGTCGGACATCACCATCCGCACGGCGCTGCTTGACGCGCGTCTCATCCACGGTGACCGCCAGCTGTTTGCCGAATTCGAGGACCGGTTCCGCTCGGATGTGATCAAGGGCACCGCGCGCCAGTTTATCGACGCGAAGATGGCCGAGCGCGACGAGCGAATCCGCAGGTCCGGCGAAAGCCGCTACAAAGTCGAACCGAACGTGAAGGACGGCAAGGGCGGTTTGCGCGACTTGCATACTCTGCATTGGCTGTCGAAATACATCTTCGGCCAAGAGGTGGGGCAAGCCGCCGTCAAGGCCGGAATCTTTACGCCAGAAGAAGTGCAGACCTTCGGCAAGTGCGAAGATTTCCTGTGGAGCGTGCGCTGCATGCTGCACTTCTTGACCGGGCGCGCAGAAGAAGTCGTGACGTTTGAGCTGCAGCCCGCAATGGCGGCCGGCCTCAAATATTCGGAGCGCGGCGGCATGCGCGCCGTCGAACGCTTCATGAAACACTATTTTCTCGTTGCCAAGGAAGTTGGCGACTTGACCACTATTCTGTGCGGCGCATTGGAAATGCAGCAGCTGAAAGCAGTGCCAAGGCTGAGCAGGTTTTTCAAGCCACTCGGCTGGGCAGGGCGGCGCCAGGTGCGCCAGCGCACCGATTTTCGCGTCGATAACGAACGCCTCAATGTTTCCGATGCCGATGTCTTCAAACGCGATCCCGTCAATCTCATCCGCTTTTTTGCGCATGCCGAAAGTACGGGCGGCTACTTGCATCCCAATGCGATCCGCCAGTTGCGGCAATCGCTCCGCCTGATCGACGACAAAGTGAGGAACGACGAAGAAGCAAACCGGATCTTTCTCGACTTGATAACGCAATCATCGGACCCTGAAAGTGTCCTCAGGCGGATGAATGAAGCAGGCGTCTTAGGGCGGTTCATTCCCGATTTCGGCCGCGTCGTCGCGATGATGCAGTTCAACATGTATCATCACTTTACCGTTGATGAGCATTTGCTGCGCACCGTCGGCAATCTCATCGAGGTCGAGAAGGGCGATATGGCGGTGGAGTTGCCGCTATCGACATCGATCATCAAATCGATCCAGAACAGACGTGCCCTTTTTGTGGCGGCGTTCCTCCACGACATCGGTAAGGGGCGCACCGAAGATCATTCGATTGTCGGCGCGCGCGTCGCGCGGGAGCTTTGTCCGCGCTTCGGCATGTCAGCAGCGGAAACCGAACTCGTTGCCTGGCTGATCGAAGAGCACTTGACGATGAGCAACGTGGCGCAATCGCGCGATATCTCGGACCCCAGAACTGCGCAAGATTTTGCCGCGCGTGTGCAGAGCCCCGAGCGCCTCAATCTGCTCTTCCTTTTGACGGTTTGCGATATCCGGGCCGTCGGCCCCGGAGTTTGGAACGGCTGGAAGGGGCAGTTGTTGCGCACGCTCTATTACGAAACCGAGCCTCTGGTCACAGGCGGACATACGCAGACACGGCGCAAGGAACGGCTTGCGGAATCTCAGGACGCATTACGAAGTGCGCTTGCCAAATGGCCAGCCGCTGACGTGCAGCACTTTATCGACCGGCACTACGCCAACTATTGGTTGAGAGCCGATACGGCAACGCAGGCCGAGCACGCTGAACTCTTACTGAGCGCGGAGCGTGCCGGCAAAAAGCTGGCAACCGGCGTGAAAACAGACAGTTTTACCGCCGTGACGGAACTGACCGTTTATGCGCCGAACCATCCGCGCCTCTTGGCGCTTTTCGCAGGCGCATGCGCCGCGGCGGGCGCCAACATCGCGGGTGCTCACATAACGACCACGCGTGACGGTTTTGCGCTCGATACGTTCCTGCTCAATCGCGAGTTCTCGAACGACGACGATGAAATCCGCCGCGCCAACCGCATCGGCGATACGATCGACCGGCTGCTTGACGGCAAAGAGCGTCTTGCGGTTCTTTTGCAGAAGAAACGTCCAGGTCTGCGTGGGGTCGAGGCGTTCACGGTTGAACCCGAAGTGGTCATCAACAATGCGCTATCCGAGCGTTTGACCGTCATCGAAGTGGCCGGACGCGATAGGCCGGGCCTGCTCTACGATTTGACCAGCAGCTTGTCGGACCTGTCCCTCGATATTACCTCGGCCCACATTACCACCTTCGGCGAAAAGGCAGTGGACGTGTTTTATGTCACTGATTTGACGGGCAAGAAGATCGATAATGATACGAGACAAAGCGCGATCCGGGAGCGCCTGACGAAGGTGTTGCAAGGCGCGCAACCCTCAGGTCCTGCAGCAATTCAGGCAACAGGCCATGACAAACCGGCCGGTTAGCGGTCTAAACTATTCTCTCGCAGTACTCGAAATGCTAGAAACCATTCGGTTGAGTGTACTAGTGTGGGTGTGGGGTTTCGATGCGTGTACTTTCGAGCTTACTATTTGCGTTTCTGCTCGTATCGGGTTCCCATCCCTCGCCTGCGCGCGCAGCCGAAGCCCCCGCTCAGCGCGCCTTGTTGGAACTCTTCCCCGAGTTCAGATCAAAGCTTGCCGACAAGAACATCTATGGCTTGGAGCAGAGCACATATGCCAAGGCGGTCTGGAAATTCCGCCTCCTTGTCGGTTCGCCCCAAGACAGCGACGGCGTATTGGCGCCAAGCGAAGAAGCGCTGCTTGCCGATGTTCGCAATGTCCGGATCATGGGCTCGAAGCTACTTGCCGATTTCAAGAACGAGGGCTTGCATCGCCAGTTGGTGTCATCGGGGCTTCTTGATGCCGAACTTGGCCATGTCTCTCTGAATGACTTTCGCGAAGCGGTGATGGCTCTCAGGACTGCCTCAGGAACAGAAAATTTTGGCGGCCTCAACGACACGGAAAAGTCCGAACTGGCCCGGGTCGCGGACGAGGTGGAAAAATTTGCTGGGTTCAAGGACGTTTTGGGCGGCGATCAATTTTTTGGCGGCAATTTGAGGTTGCCCGCCGCACTAGTTTCGCAAACGCCCGACTCCGGCAGCAGCGGATCGCAATGGCGGACTTACACTAGTAGTGCGGACAAGAGCATCCGGGTTCACAGTTTCGTCCAAGGCACGAGCGCGAATACGCCGCTGTCACTCGCCGGGATGCTGCTGCCCGATGAACCAGACGGCGACGAAGTGTGGCGCAGGATGTTTTTCAGCGAGATAACGAGTGAAGATTTCGTCATCGAGTCGGCAACCAGAAACAAGAGCGGCACCACCTTTCTCAACAACGCTGCTGGCTGGGGGCGCGGTAACCGCGTGCTCGGTATGAAGTTCACCGCGGACTGGAACCCATTGCCCGATGCGGCACGCGCGGCACCAAAGTTGCCGGATCCCGATCCGGAAGCCCGGGCTGCTCTGAACGAGGAGCAGTTGCTGTCCCGGAACTGGGAGCGCCTCACCAAGGTGCTGTGGAATTTGATGCTCAGCGATTACAAGCGGCTCAATGGCTGGACGCTGGCGCAAACCGGCAAGGATTGCGTCAACAAGCGCGAGACGTTCGGACAATGGATTGCAGTGGTTTACGCAACAAATCGCAAGGAACACGAAAAGTATCAATCCCGCGATGCCGCTGCAGCGAACAAGGCAGCCGCCGGAGAACTCTTCAAATCCGATCCGGATACGGCCTTACACATAGGCTGCACGCGTGTGTGGGTGCCAGACAATTATAAGCTGGAATTTGATCTGCGCGGGCTCGTTGGAAAAGGAGATCCTGGCAGTGCATCGAATTTGCGTTACGCCCACTATGACGTAACCGCCAGTCCAATCCGTCATGGCTATCAGGTCAGAGAAGACCATGACTTGGATTTCGTCGATCCCGTGAAGAATAGCTGGACCAAGGCCATGCTATTCGTGCACGGCTACAACAACTCGTTCGCCGACGGCGTTCTGCGCGCGGCCCAGATGGCCGCCGCATCGGAATTTAAGGGCCGTGTTTACTTATTCAGCTGGCCGGCACGCGATAGCCAGTGGGCTTACTTGCCGTCGATCGATATCGCCGAACAGGCGGAGATCGATCTCCAGTACTTTCTCAAGCTGATTATGAGCCGCACAAAAAGTCTTGAACTCGATATCGTCGCCCACAGTATGGGATCGCAAATTCTGTTGCGCGCGCTCGGCAATCGCTCGGCCGTATTCGACCGGCGTCAGGGCGAGGAACGCACAGATAGAGTCCGGCTCAGGAACTTGATTTTCGCGGCACCAGACGTAGCAGACGTCGTATTTCAGAGAAAAATTCCGGACATTGCAAAGTTCGCGCGCACCGTGACCGTATTCGCCTCCGCTTGCGATGGCGCGATCGCCTTTTCTAAACTCTTGCGGGGCAACAGCCCGCGCGCGGGAGGACTAGATTCGTCCCGCCGCCCGATCGAACTCCCGGAAGAGGCGGGCCGCGTCGATGTTGTCGATGTCACTTATGCTTCAGGCGGCAGGTACTGCTCGGGAAATTTGCGCCGGTTCATTGGCGCGAACCACAGTGCATTTGCTTTCGAGCCGGAGATACTCGAACAGATCAAAGGCATTTTATCGACCGACCGGGTCATCAAGTCTCCACCCGGACGGATCGCCGACGAGAACGCGACCTACGAGTTTGCAGAGTGCCAGTATCCGAGCAGCCGGCCAGATAACAAACGCGCGTTCTGGGTGATGAAGCAAAAAGGGGAATCGGCCGATGCGTGTCCTGTCGTAGAGGCAGCGTCGCGCGCCGAATAAGGCGCACACCAGGAAAGCGGAAGACGGCTGCGCGGATAATTGTTCCCCTTGCCCGGCCTGCCGAAGCGCTTTACTTCCCTTTCCCCATGAAACTCTACAAATCCTTTGCGACCGTTGGTGGATTGACGCTGCTCAGCCGCGTGTTCGGCTTTGTCCGCGACATCTTGATAGCGGCCTCGCTCGGCACCGGCTGGGTGGCGGACGCATTCGTCGTTGCTTTCCGCTTTCCAAATCTGTTTCGCCGCCTTTTCGGCGAGGGCGCATTCAATTCGGCGTTCGTGCCTATTTTTGCGAAAAAAGTTGAAGGTGAAGGCAAGGAAGCCGCGCGCGTCTTCGCCGAGGAAGCGATGGCGGGGTTGTTGTTTATCCTGCTCATACTGACCATCGCCGCCGAACTGACCATGCCTTTCCTGATGTACGGCTTGGCGCCCGGATTCGACTCTGAGCCGCAAAAGTTCGAACTTGCCGTTTTGCTCACGCGCATCACCATGCCCTATCTTTTGTGCATGTCGCTTGTTGCGCTGATGTCGGGCGCATTGAACTCTGTCGGGCGGTTTGCTGAGAGTTCGTCGGTCTCGATCGTGCTCAACGTGGTGATGACATCTGCGACGCTGATAGCGTTGTGGCTCGGCTACAAGGCCGGGGCGGAAGCAGGCATCATTCAGGCCCTCGGCGTCTTCGCTGCCGGCATTCTCCAGCTGATGCTGCTCATGTGGGGCATGAAACGCGCCGGGCTGTCCCTCAAATTGCGCTGGCCAAAGTGGACCGATGATCTCAGGCGGCTATGGCAGCTCGGCATTCCGGGCATCGTTTCGGGCGGCGTCACGCAGCTCAATATCGCCATCGGCACGATGATCGCGACCATGCAGCCGGGCGCGGTTTCGCAGCTCTACTATGCCGACCGTCTCTATGAGTTACCGCTCGCCATCGTCGGCATCGCCGTCGGTGTGGTGTTGCTGCCGGACGTTGCCCGTCAGTTGCGCGCCGGCAATATGGACGGCGTGATGGACAGCCAAAATCGAAGCCTCGAATTCGCAATGCTGCTGACGATCCCTGCCGCGCTGGCGCTGGCTATTATTCCGGCTGAAATCATTCACGTGCTGTTCGAGCGCGGCGCGTTTAAGGCGTCCGACACTGAGGCCACGGCTGCAGTCCTTTCCGTTTTTGCGCTCGGGCTTCCGGCTTTTGTTTTGATCAAAGTTTTCTCGCCGGCGTATTTCGCCCGCGAAGACACCAAGACGCCGATGCGTTTCGCCGCGATCAGTTTGACGGCGAACACGCTCGGCTCGATCGCGCTGTTCTTCCTGTTTCGCAGTTGGGGCTGGATGCCGCAACTTGGCATCGCGGTCGCAACATCCCTTGGCGGCTGGCTCAATGCGTGGCTGCTTTGGTCGACCCTTCACGAGCGCGGTAATTTCAAGACCGATGACCGATTGCGCCGAAATTTGCCCCTGATAGGCTTGGCGAGCGCCGCCATGGCAGCGGTTCTTTATGTGGCGAGCGGGTGGCTCGGACCCTTTATGCAGGCGGCGCGAGGGATACTCGTTGAAGCGGCGGCGCTCGCGGCCCTCGTCACGATTGGTCTCTTGACGTTTGCTATTTTCATTCTTGTCACGGGCGTCATGACGCCGGCCCAGCTGAGGCGCTTTACCCGCCGGTCAGGCTGATCCCGGCCGGCCAAAACCATGTTCGCCCTTGCCTCACCTGATGCGGCGGGCCATAACCCGCGCCGTATTTGAAGGATTGGGATAACGATGAAGATCAGCCCGCGCGTCTTTTCCGGCATGCAACCGACCGGGAGCTTGCATCTCGGCAATTATCTCGGCGCCATGGTCAATTGGATCAAGATGCAAGAGACGCACGAGTGCATCTATTGCGTCGTCGATCTGCACGCCATCACGGTGTGGCAGGAACCGGCGGAACTGCGTACCGCCATTCGCCAGGTAACGGCCGCCTACATCGCCGCTGGTCTCGATCCGAACAAGAGCATTCTCTTCAATCAATCCCAAGTCGTTGAGCACGCGGAACTCGCGTGGGTCTTCAACTGCGTCGCGCGCCTTGGCTGGCTCAACCGTATGACCCAGTTCAAGGAGAAAGCCGGCAAGGATAAGGAGCAGGCGTCCGTTGGATTGTATGCTTATCCGAACCTGATGGCGGCAGACATTCTCGTTTACCGGGCAACGCACGTGCCGGTTGGCGAGGATCAAAAGCAGCACCTCGAACTGGCGCGCGACATCGCCCAGAAGTTCAACAACGACTTCAAGAAGGAAATCGTTGCCGCTGGATTTGCAGACGGCATTTTCTTTCCCCAGCCCGATCCTGTGATCACAGGCCCCGCGACGCGCGTCATGAGCCTGCGCGACGGCACTAAAAAGATGTCGAAGTCGGACCCCTCGGATTTGTCGCGCATCAACATGACGGACGATGCCGATACGATTGCCAAGAAAATCCAGAAAGCAAAAACCGACGCCGATGGCATTCCAAGCGAGAAAAAAGGCTTCGAAGGCCGCCCGGAGGCTGAAAACCTAGTTGGCATTTATGCGGCCTTGACGGACGCACCCGTCGAAGTGGTTCTCAGAGATTTCGGCGGTCAGCAATTCTCCGCCTTCAAAAAGGCGCTCGCGGAGGTCGCGACGGACAAACTCGGTAAAATCGGTGGCGAAGCCCAACGGCTGATGGCTGATCCTGCGGAAATCGATAAGGTCCTGGCGGACGGCTCTGCCCGGGCACGCGCCATTGCCAAGCCGGTTATGGACCAAGTCAAGGACATCGTGGGGCTGTTGCGCTCTTGAGCACATATCTCTTCGATTGCGGTGTAGCTACTGGGGTGGCAGCATGAATGCTATGAAGCCGCGCCGGTCATTTGAATCTGGTCATAGCCGCAAGTTCCTGCTCGTCGTTGACGAGAGCCAGGAAGTTGAAAGTGCGCTCTATTACACGGCCTCGCGCGTGCAGCGCTCATCAGGCTCGATTGTCATGCTCTATGTCATTGAGCCGGGCGAATATCAGCACTGGATGGGTGTCCGGCAAAAGCAGTTGGAAGAAGAAACAACCAAAGCTAAGGCTTTGTTTCGTCTTTTCCGGCGCAAGCTGAACCTCGCAGGTTTTGAAACTGTGCAATCGGAAGAAATTATTCGCGAAGGTCCGCCGGCCGAAGAGATTTTGAAACTGATAGCCGAGGACGAGGATATCGCCATTTTGGTGCTCGGTGCTTCGATGGACGTTAAGGAGGGCCCGGGGCCTTTGGTGTCGTCTCTGGCGGCCGGCAACGCGGCCGGCGGCTTTCCGGTGCCTGTAACTGTGGTTCCGGGCAAACTGTCGCTGGAAGAAATCAAGGCATTGGCGTGATTGTGAACGGACCGCCCTCGACAACGGGGGCAAATTTCCTTATGTTAGAATAGTTCTAATTCGTTGGACGCGTCTGCGATGCCGCAACGCTTGAGGCCCTGAATCCGAATGGGTCCAGATAGACCAAGTCTAAAACCCAATACGCGAGAGGCACTATGTTCATTCAGACCGAAGCCACTCCCAATCCGTCGACCTTGAAGTTCATGCCCGGCAAAAAGGTTTTGAATGACGGCACGGCGGATTTTCGCGCCAAGGGCGATGCACTAGCGTCGCCGCTGGCCGCGCGGCTGTTCGACATCGACGGCGTCAAAGGCGTCTTTCTCGGTTCGGATTTTATTTCCGTGACCAAGGGCGACATCGAGTGGCAGCATTTGAAACCGATGGTGCTCGGTGCGATCATGGAGCACTACGTGTCCGGTAAGCCCGTTGCCGCTGAAGATGGCGCCAACGATAGCGACGAAGGCAGTTACGATCCGGCCGACGAAGAAACCGTTTCGACCATCAAAGAACTGATCGAGACGCGTGTCCGCCCTGCTGTCGCTCAAGACGGCGGCGACATCATCTTTTCCGGCTTCCGCGAAGGCGTTGTTTATCTGCATATGCGCGGCGCGTGCGCGGGTTGCCCAAGCTCTACGGCAACACTTCGCAACGGCATCGAGAATTTGCTCAAGCACTTTTGTCCCGACGTTCAGTCGGTTCAGGCAGTCTGAGGCGGCCGTGGAATTGAGCTAAACACCTAAATGAACCCCGGGGCCCTCCTCGGGGTTTTTCTTTTCTCGGGTTTTGACAGGACATTTTTTATGACCGACGCCACCGGCCCTTCAGGAAATCCAATTGACCGCACGGCGCTTGCGCAGATCTTTCTCGAAGCCCGCACGCATTCGAAGTGGCTCGCCCGGGATGTCGATGAGGCAATTCTCAGACGCCTCATCGATGTTTTAAAAATGGGACCAACGAGCGCCAACTGTTCGCCCATGCGCGTCGTCTTTGTGAAATCGGCAGAGGCCAAAGGCAAGCTCAGCCCGCATCTCGACGAAGGCAATCGCGCGAAAACGATGGCCGCTCCCGTCACCGCCATCATCGGGCATGATCTCAAGTTCTACGACCACCTGCCCAAACTCTATCCGCACGCCAATGCGGTCAGCTGGTTCAAAGGGCAAGACGACAAAATTAAGGATACTGCCTTTCGCAATGGCAGCCTGCAGGGCGCTTATTTGATAATCGCAGCCCGGGCGCTCGGCCTTGATTGCGGGCCAATGTCGGGTTTTGACAACAACGCTGTGGATGCCGCGTTTTTTGCCGGGACCGCGACAAAATCGAACTTCTTATGCAACCTGGGCTATGGCGACGCATCTGGAATTCGGCCCCGTTCACCACGCTTTGCCTTCGACGAAATGGCCCGGATCGTCTAAAACCCGGTTACGCATGAACATTCTCGCTTTCGATACCGCATTTGATGCCTGCTCGGTTGCAGCCGCCCGCGGCCTGCGCAGCCTGACGCCTGCAATCTGTCCGATTTTTGAAGCCATGACGATTGGGCATGCCGAACAGCTGATGCCCATGATCCATGCGGCGCTCAGCGATACGAAACTCACTGTCGAGGAATTGGATCTCATCGCCATAACGACCGGACCTGGCACGTTCACTGGCACACGGATCACGGTCGCCGCTGCCCGCGCGCTCGCGCTCGTCAACGATACGCCCATCGTGACGCTCACAAGTTTGAAGCTCATGGCGATGAACCCTGAAGCAAGATCGTCCGGCGCGCGTCAGCTTGCGATTGCAACGGACGCACGTCGTGGCGAGGTCTATATCGAGTGCTTTAACCCGAAGACTTTGCAATCTCTCGCTCCGCCTGCGGTCCTGTCTGTTTCAGAAGCGGCAAAGTCGCTCGGGCCAGTGCCGACAGCGCTTGCTGGTTCCGGTGCTTTAGCCGTTGCCGCCGCTGCCAAGGGCATCGGCCTCAACGCATTTGCGACCGCAACCGGCCTCCTTCCCGACGCCTTGGACATGCTGTTTTGGGCCATGGGCCAAAAGCCAACTGCGATTGTGCACCCGCTTTATCTCCGCCCTCCCGATGCCAAGCCGCCGCCGCCATCGTACGTTTCGAGGAGTTCGATATGACGTCGAACAACGTGACGCCGTTCCGCAACGTCAAGCACGTCAGTCTGCTCTGGGCCGCGCCGGAACGTGCGCGCGAGCTTGCAGAACTTCATTCCAAGTTGTTCGATCCGGCCTGGGATCAGGCAAGCATCAAGACCATGCTGGAACACCCGGCCTCAACCTCGCTCATTGCGGTTGCGGGTGAGCCAAAAACAATCAAGGGATTCGTGATTGGCCAATTAGCGGCCGACGAAGCCGAAATTCTCTCCATCGGCGTCGCGCCGGATTGGCAGCGCGCGGGCCTCGGCAAGACTCTTGTGGAAGGCTTGGCCCGGGCTGCCAAGCGCGGGGAAGCAACCCGGCTCTTCCTCGAAGTCGCTGACGACAATGCCGCTGCGCGCGCACTCTATGCGAGACTCGGGTTCAGCGAAGCGGGCCGCCGCAAAGCCTACTATCAACGTCCTGGCGGACCGGCCTCCGACGCCCTAAGGCTTGTGCTAACGCTCTGAAACCAGTTGCTAATGTTCACCCGGCTGTGGACGGGCCTACTTGCCGCGCCTATAAGTTCACGACGCGATCGGGTTTAAATAGAACCGGGAACACTTATGCCCGCCACACGCCTGCAAGCATCGTCGCGCATCGAAGAGCGCTGTACCGAGTACGGCCTGCGCATGACAGGTCAGCGGCGGACAATTGCGCGCGTGCTTTCAGCCGCGACCGATCACCCGGACGTTGAAGAAGTGCATCGCCGGGCGCACCAAATCGACGCCGGAATTTCGCTCTCGACCGTTTACCGGACGCTCAAGCTCTTCGCTGAAAAAGGCATTCTTGAGCGGCACGAATTTGGCCACGGCCGCGGCCGCTACGAGGAAGCCTCGCGGCAGCATCACGATCACCTCGTCGATGTTGGAAGCGGCCGCGTCATCGAGTTTTCAAACGAAGAGATCGAAGCACTTCAAGAGCGCATCGCCCGCGAACTTGGCTATAAACTGGTCGGACACCGGCTCGAACTCTATGGCGTTCCCATTCCAAAAAAGAAAACGCCGGCGCGCGACAATTAAAAGGGTTCGAGGCCGGCCCATGAGCAAGTTGCGCGCGACGTCGATCCTCGCCGGATTTTTCGGACTGACGGTGCCGTTGATGCCGGTCCAGGCGCTTCTGATCCGCACGTCGAATAAGGCCGCACGCCGGTTCCCGCATTGGTATCATCGCCAGGTCTGCCGCCTCTTGGGCATCCATGTGACGATCGAAGGCGAACTCGCCCCGGACACGCCGGTGCTGCTTGTCTGCAATCACACGTCCTGGCTGGATATTCCTGTTCTCTCAGCCGTGGCGCCCGTCTCCTTCGTCGCCAAAAAAGAAGTCGGCGGCTGGCCGTTTGTTTCGTCACTTGCGCGCCTGCAACGCACTGTCTTCGTTGATCGCAACCGCCGCCAGTCGGCGGGCGACGCGGCTGACGAAATCACTGCGCGGCTTGATCAGGGCGACACGATTGTCCTTTTTGCCGAAGGTACGTCGAGCGATGGCAACCGCGTGCTTCCTTTCAAGACGTCGTTGTTCGGCGCGGTGTTGCCGGGAGGCGAGCCTCGCGCCGGGCGCGAAAGACAAGCTGTCGTGCAAACTGCGGCCATCGTTTACACCCATCTCCACGGCGTCTCACTCGGCCGCGCCGATCGTCCGCGTGTCGGCTGGTACGGGGACATGGAAATGCAATCGCACGCTTGGGCTGTGCTGCAATCGGGCCCGCTGGCCGTCACGGTTCGCATTGGCCCGCCGGTCCCGCTTGAAGCCTTTGCCGATCGCAAGGAGCTCGCCCGGAAAAGCGAGCGGGAAGTGCGGCACGCGGTGCACGCAATCCTGCGCGACCGCAAGATGGGAGAGGCCGTCGATCCAGTCGAACCCGGGGACGAAGCGCGCAAGCAAAAGCCCGCCGTCCGGGCGGCTAGTGGCGAAAATTGGACATGAAGCAGGCGCCGTGTGATATGGCGGCTTCAACATCACACCGCGAAAGCGCGGAATTTCAAACGGATCGCGCGTGACACTCGAAGACAAGGCCACGAAGCTTGAAACGGACTCCGCAGCCGCTTCGCAAGCGCCGCAAAAATCTGTGTTCGTGAAGACGTTCGGCTGTCAAATGAACGTCTACGACAGCGAGCGCATGTCCGAAGCGCTTGCCGGCGACGGTTACACGGCGACAGACGACATGGCGGCCGCCGATCTCGTCATCCTCAACACCTGCCACATCCGCGAGAAGGCCGCCGAGAAGGTCTATTCGGATCTTGGGCGCATTCGCCAAATCAAAGAGGCGCGGGAAAAGCGCGGCAAGAGCACAGTCGTTGCTGTTGCCGGATGCGTGGCACAGGCCGAAGGCGCAGAAATAACAGCGCGCCAACCCGCCGTTGATCTCGTCATCGGGCCGCAGAGCTATCATCGCCTGCCCGGCCTTATCAAGCGTGTCGAAAAAAATGGCGAACGCATCGTTGAAACCGAGTTCCCGAGCGAAGGCAAGTTCAAGAGCTTGCCTCAACGCGCGCCAGCCTTGCGCAATCCAAGCGCATTCCTCACCGTGCAAGAGGGCTGCGACAAGTTTTGCACGTTCTGCGTTGTGCCTTATACACGCGGCGTTGAGTTCTCGCGTCCCGTCGCGGAAATCGATGCGGAAGCCCGCCGGCTGGCTGATCGCGGCGCACTCGAACTGACGTTGCTTGGCCAGAACGTCAACGCTTATCACGGCATGGGCCCTGGCGGCCGCCCGTTTTCGCTTGCGGAACTTATCGGCCATCTCTCCGGCATCGAAGGTATCGCGCGGCTGCGTTACATGACCAGTCATCCGCGCGACATGAGCGACGACTTGATTGATGCGCATGCAGACACCGGCAAGCTCATGCCGTTCCTGCATTTGCCGGTTCAATCGGGTTCGGATCGCATCCTTGCAGCCATGAACCGCAAGCACACGGCTTCCGAGTATATCGACATCATCGCCCGCGTGCGGAGCCGCCGCCCGGATATCGCCTTGTCCTCGGATTTCATCGTCGGTTTTCCGGGCGAAACGGATGCCGATTTTGAGGAAACGCTAGATCTCGTCCGCGCCGTCACTTTCGCCCAAGCGTTCTCGTTCAAGTATTCGAGCCGCCCAGGAACACCCGCGGCCGATCACGCGAATCAAATACCCGAAGTGGTCAAAACCGAGCGCCTGACGCGTCTGCAAGAGCTGCTTGACCAGCAGCAGGCCGCCTTCAATGCCCAGTCTATCGGCGCTATCGTCCCCGTGCTCTTTGAGCGCCCCGGCCGCCGACCGGGCCAGTTGATTGGCCGTTCGCCCTATTTGCAACTCGTCCACGCCGAGGCGGGGCCTGAAATGATTGGGGAAATCAAGGCAGTAGTCATTCGGTCAGCCACGCAGCTCAGTCTTGGCGGCGTCATTCAGCCGGCGTAATTAATGTTTACCGGATTTAGGGTGTCCGGACGCACGTCGCTCCTGCCGGATAGGATCGGGGCATGGTAATTTAGCGTAGCAAGGCAGCGATTCGAAGAAGAATCGGAAACAGACACAACGCTAAAGGAGTAACGCCACTTGGCAGGTATCCGCGGGCTTCCCGCATCGCCCTCGCGCCGCGAGGCAAAATCCGACGCGCAAAGCGCACGGGTCGTCATCCCTTTCGAAGACAATCGCTTGCTGCCGCGCCTGCTCGGCGAATACGACAGCCACCTCGCCCTCATCGAAGATCGTCTCGGCATCGATGCCCACGCACACGGCAACGTCGTCATTCTCACGGGGCCAGCGCCCGCGTGTGCCGTCGCGCGCGACGTGCTCGAGAAACTCTATGCCCGCATCAACAAGGGCGATACAATCGGTGCTGGAGATTTCGACGGCCTGATCCGCCATGCGCGCTCGGAAGGCAGCGGCAACGACGGTCAGGCACAAATCGCAACGCGCCGCCGGGTTGTCAAAGCGCGCACGCAAACGCAAAGCACCTACATCCGCGCCATCGATAAGCACGATCTGGTCTTCGGCATCGGGCCTGCCGGCACCGGCAAGACTTATCTTGCTGTGGCGTTCGCCGCACAATGCTTAGAGCGCGGATTGGTCGAACGCATTATATTATCGCGTCCTGCTGTTGAAGCCGGCGAGCGGCTAGGTTTCTTGCCCGGCGACATGCGCGACAAGGTCGATCCGTATCTGCGGCCGCTATACGACGCGCTTTACGATGTTCTGCCGCCTGAGAAGGTTGAACGCGATCTGGAAACCGGCGTCATCGAAATCGCGCCGCTCGCGTTCATGCGCGGACGCACGCTCGCCAACGCTTTCGTCATTCTCGACGAAGCGCAAAATACCACGTCGATGCAGATGAAAATGTTCCTAACGCGCATCGGCGAAGGCTCCAAGATGATCGTCACCGGCGATCCGACCCAGATCGATCTTCCGCCCGGCATGAAGTCCGGACTCGAAGAAGCGGTCGCCCTGCTTGATGGAGTTGCCGGTATCGAAGCCGTCAGATTTACCGGCGCAGACGTTGTGCGGCGCGATCTTGTCGCAAAGATCGTCGCAGCCTACGAGAAGGCGAAATAAGCTGAGCCATGCGTGAGCTACCTTCCGAGCGACGACATGTCTGAGCGGCGCAAACGCAAGAGGCCGCGACTTGCCACGGAGGTGGTGGAAGATTCGGGCGATTGGTCGTGGGTAGACGATATCGAATTGCTGACCGGCGCCACCGCTGCCGAGGTCGCGACCGAGCCGTGCCTAAAACTTGAGCGGGGCACTGCCTCGATCGTGCTGTCGTCCGACGCGAGTGTCTCGCTGCTGAACGGGCGTTACCGGAATAAGCCGAAACCGACAAATGTGTTGTCGTTCCCGCCGGGGCCGGGTTCTCCAGAGGGCTATATTGGGGACATCGTGCTCGCCACAGAAACGATTTTGCGCGAAGCCGTAGAACAGGATGTTCCGCCAGAGCATCATCTGCAACACTTGATCGTGCACGGCCTTTTGCACTTGCTTGGGCACGATCACGAGACGGACGCGGATGCCGGACGCATGGAAGCGCTGGAAATAAAGATATTGGCGCGCCTTGGCGTTGGAAACCCCTACACGGGCGCGTTGGTTCGCGATAAGAGAGAGTGAGCGGGTCATTCGCACAGACAGTGGCCCCAAAAGAAAAGACAATGACCGACCAATCAAACGACAAGTCCGCCGTTGAAACCGTTTCCGAAGAACAACGGCTAGGCGGCGCCCAGGGCTGGATGCAAGTTCTGCGCGCTAAACTCGGCCTAACAGGGCCGCCCACGTTGCGCGATACCCTTGAGGGCGTCCTTAAGACCACTGACACGAATACGGCGTTTTCGGACGCGGAACGCGGGATGCTGTCCCGGCTTCTGCGCTTTGGTGCCAGCCGCGTTGCCGACATCATGGTGCCGCGCGCCGACATCACCGCGCTTGATGAAAACGAAAGCCTCGCAGAGCTCTTGCATACGTTCAATGAAGCAGGTGTGTCGCGCATCCCTATTTTTCGCGAAACGCTCGACGATCCGCGCGGCATGATCCACGTCAAGGATCTCTTTCGCTGGTTCCTGTCCGAGACGACGGGCTCGGAAATGAAGACGCCGGGGGCTGCAGGCGGAGCCGGCGAAGTGGGCCGCGCGCCGTTGAGGCTCGATCTCTCCCGTATCGATCTCGAACGCCCGATAACGACCGCCAGGATACGCCGTCAGGTGCTTTATGTTCCGCCCTCGATGCCGGCTGCCGATCTCTTGATCCGCATGCAGGCTTCGCGCATTCACATGGCGCTTGTGGTGGACGAATACGGCGGCACGGATGGCCTCGTCACCATTGAAGATCTCGTTGAGCAAATCGTCGGCCAGATCGAGGACGAGCACGACGAAGCCGAAGAGACCAATATCTCATCCGACCCGAAACACGGCCTTGTGGCGTCCGCGCGCACGCCGATTACGGAGCTCGAAGAGCATCTCAATGTCAAACTCTTAGCGGAGGAAGACGAGTTGGATGTCGATACGCTTGGCGGGTTGATTTTCTCGTTGCTCGGCCGGGTTCCGGCGCGCGGCGAGTTGATCCATCACGCAAGCGGCCTTGAATTTGAAGTGCTCGACGCCGATCCGCGCCGCGTAAAGAAGTTGAAAATTCACATGTCGCGAACTCAACCCGCGCCGCAAAAGCCGGCCCCTGATCAATCCAAAGCCTGATCATGGGGCCCTGGTCGCTTCAACCAGAATTGCAGCTTTTAGCGAGCGCAGTTGCCAGTCTTCGAGGTAGGCGGCGTTTCGCAGCGGCCTTTTTTGCCGGGGTGCTTTCGGTCCTCGCATTTGCACCAGTGTTCTGTTTCCCGGTGCTGTTTTTTACGATGCCGGTGCTCGTATGGCTGTTAGATGGCAGCAAAGGTCCGCGCAGTGCTGCGGCTGCGGGTTGGATATTTGGTTTTGGATATTTCCTCGCCAATCTTTTTTGGATCGGGGAAGCATTTTTGGTTGAGGCCGAGAAGTTCGCCTGGCTGATGCCGTTTGCCGTAACAATCCTTCCTGCAGGGCTGGCTCTATTTTGGGCCGGTGCCGCCGCCGCCGCGCGCACTTTCTGGCGGCCGGGCGCAAGCCGTGTCCTCGTCCTAGCGATTGCTCTCTCGGTTGCCGAGTGGCTGCGCGGTCATGTCTTAACCGGCTTGCCGTGGAACGTTCTTGGTTACGCCCTCACCTACCCGCTTGAACTGATGCAGAGCGCGGCACTGATGGGTGTCTATGCCTTGACGCTCGTCGCAGCGGTCATTTTTACGGCGCCGCTTGTGATCGCCGCTGAAGCAGAGGGCACACGGCCCCGCATTGCAATTATTCAGGCTGCGTTGATCGCAGCGCTCCCTATTGCGTGCTTCACTGCATTTGGTGGATGGCGGCTTTCGATATCGCCACCCCAAAACATACCTGGCGTCTCCATCCGCATCGTGCAGCCGAGCGTGCCGCAGCGCGAGAAATGGCAGCCGCAGAATCAGGGCGCGATTTTCACGCAACACTTGGAAATGTCGGCGATGAGTCCGGACGGCCGGCGGGACAATCTCGCCGGCATCACGCACGTTATTTGGCCCGAAGCGGCGATGCCCTTTTTGCCGCTCGAGCATCCCGAGGCACTGTCTGCCATCGGCGCCATGCTTCCGGACGGCGCGATACTCGTGACAGGCGCGCTAAGGCGCGAAAAGTTGGCCAGCGGCGAACAGCAGGGCTTCAACAGTTTGATGGCATTCGGCGATCAGGGGCAACTCATCGCCACTTACGACAAAGCGCATCTCGTGCCCTTTGGAGAATATCTGCCATTCGATACGGTGCTAGGCGCGATCGGCTTCAAGAAATTAACTAAAGGTCTTGGCGCGTTCGCCACAGGACCAAGTTCCCGCCCGCTGCTCGATATTCCAGGCTTGCCGCCAATTGCCGGGCTGATCTGCTATGAGGTGCTGTTTCCTGGACAAGTCATTGATCGATCAACCCGGCCCGGCGCGATCATCAACGTCACGAATGACGGGTGGTTCGGCGATAGCACCGGGCCGCGCCAGCATTTCCACCAGACTAAGGTCCGCGCTGTCGAAGAAGGATTGCCAATCATCCGCGCCGCCAATAACGGTATTTCGGCCATCATCGATCCCTACGGCAGGGTCGTTACGTCCCTCGACTTGAACGTCAAAGGCGTTACCGATTCCTCTCTGCCAAAAGCTGCCACGCCGACACCTTTCGTGCTTTTGGGTGACAGTGTGTATTTCATGCTTCTCTTGCTCGCAATATTCTGGACTTGGAAATCCCGTCCGCGCTCCCCGTCCGCGCTCCATGGCTTGCACTTAACGTTTGCAAGAGCAGACAGTTTGTCGCGGCCAGTCTGCCGGTTGACGCGTCTTGCGCCTGCACCTAGTAATTGAACTCAAGGGCGTGGGGCGCTCTGAATTCGGTACAACCAATGGCAGAAGCAGACTTGATCGATGACGGAGAAGAAGCAGGGCGCAATTCCCGGCGTGCGAATCCTATGGATGTCCATGTGGGAACGCGCGTTCGTCTGCGCCGCATGCTGCTTGGAATGAGTCAGGAGAAACTCGGTGAAAATCTCGGCCTCACATTCCAGCAGGTGCAGAAGTATGAAAAGGGCGTCAATCGCATAGGCGCCAGCCGGCTTTATGATTTAGCCAAGGTCTTGGGCGTTACGGTGCAGTTCTTCTACGACGAAGCGCCGGTTGGAACGCGCAGCGGTATGCACACCACAGGGTTCGCAGAACGCCCGAGCGATACCTACGTGATCGAATTCTTGGGAAGCCGCGAAGGCCTTGAACTCAACAAAGCTTTTGCGCGCATCACGGATCCGAAGGTGCGCAAATCTATCGTCGATCTTGTGAAGGGATTGGCCGGCGAAGAGCCTGCGTCATAAGCAGCGCCGGTAACTGCGCGGTGTTCTGAAACAGGCTTTTGCACAGGGCTGCTCCTGCACCCTTGCTTGACCCACCTCGCAAAGACTGCAACAAACCGGCCGGATTTCGGGCTGCTCCGCTCAGGTCTGCGGAACCATTCTTTGACTTCAACCAATAGATTGAAAGACGGGGGCCACCTTGGCACGCAAGTCATTCCTTTTCACGAGCGAGTCTGTATCCGAAGGCCATCCCGACAAGGTGTGCGACCGCATTTCGGATGAAGTGGTCGACGCTTTCTACCGCGAAGGCGCCAAAGAAAAGCTCGATCCCTGGGGCATCCGCGCCGCGTGCGAAACCATGGCGACGACCAATCGTGTCATCATCGCCGGCGAGTATCGCGGCCCACGCGGCGTGACGGTTGAAATGATCCAGCATCTGACGCGTCAAGCCATCAAAGATATTGGTTACGAACAGGAAGGCTTCCACTGGGCCAACACGAACATCGAAGTTCTTTTGCACGGTCAGTCGGCCGACATCGCGGCGGGCGTCGATGCCAAGCAGCCGTCAAATCAGGAAGAAGGCGCGGGCGACCAGGGCATCATGTTCGGCTACGCCTGCAACGAAACGCCGGAACTCATGCCGGCGCCGATCTACTATGCCCACAAAATTCTCCAAGACCTCGCCGTCGCGCGTAAATCTGGCAAAGGCGAAGCAGCAAAACTTGGTCCTGACTCGAAGAGCCAAGTGACAGTTCAGTACGAAAACGGCAAGCCTGTCGGCGTGACCCAAATCGTCGTCTCGCATCAGCATGTGATCGAAGACCTAACTTCGCGTCAGGTGCGCGAAATCGTCGAGCCTTACGTCACGAAGGCGCTGCCGGAAGGCTGGATCGGCAAGGACACGGTCTGGCACATCAATCCTACGGGTAAGTTTTTCATTGGCGGTCCCGACGGCGACTGCGGTTTGACGGGCCGCAAAATCATCGTTGATACCTACGGCGGTGCGGCCCCGCATGGCGGCGGCGCATTCTCCGGCAAAGACCCAACGAAGGTAGATCGTTCGGCCGCCTATGCATCGCGTTACTTAGCCAAAAATGTTGTCGCATCGGGCATCGCAGACCGCTGCACTATTCAGCTGGCGTACGCCATCGGCGTTGCCAAACCGCTGTCGATTTATGTCGATACGCACGGTACCGGCAAAGTTGACGAGGCCGTGATTGAGAATGCTCTCGGCGAAGTTATGGATTTGACGCCGCGCGGCATCCGCTCGCATCTCGATCTCAACAAGCCGATTTATTCGCGCACCTCCGCCTATGGCCACTTCGGCCGCCCGGCCGACAAAGACGGCGGGTTCTCTTGGGAAAAGACGGATCTTGCGCCCGCGATTAAGAAGGCTGTCGGCTGATTGGCTGAAGCTGGCCGACACATGACTTCGAGGACGGCCGCTTCGTGCGGCCGTTCTGTTTGATATGTATGAGAGTGTAACCACGTGACGGATCGACGAGCAAGACGAAACTGAGAACTGCGCTCGTTCGGGCGCCGCCGCGGCCGCAAACCAAGCGATCGCCAAGCCGCGTTGATGCGAGAAGTGTTGCCGCGCGTGGCGCTTGATCTGTACCGCGCCTTGCGGCCGGCTCTGACGAAGGAGAGTCGCAAGGCGCCAAGCAAAAGTTTCTCGAAATCGGCTTCGGCGGCGGCGAACATTTGGTCTGGCAGGCGCAGCACAATCCCGCCGTCACCATCATCGGCTGCGAGCCATTCGAAGACGGCGTCATCAAAGTTCTTACGAAAATCGAAGACGAGAAACTTGGCAAACATCCGCTTGCACATGGGCGACGCGCGCGACGTGCTGCGCTGGTTGCCGGAGGCGTCGATTGCACGCGCCTTCATCCTGTTCCCTGACCCTTGGCCGAAGCGCAAACACAGAAAGCGGCGTCTGGTAAACTCGAATACTCTCGACCCTCCTCGCCCGCGTCATGAAACCTGGTGCCGAACTCAGAATTGGCACCGACATCGGCGACTATGCCCGCACCATTCTGCAGGCTTTCGCCGCGCAAAACACATTTGAATGGCTTGCAGATGGACCGTCCGACTGGCGCATCCGCCCCCCCGATTGGCCCGAAACGCGCTACGAGCAGAAAGCCGAACGCGAGGGGCGCGCGCGGTATTATTTTAGGTTCAAGAGAATTTGAGCCGGGTGCCGGAGGGGGCAGCGCGCATCAATGGAGCGGTTCTTAAAAACGGCGGCAATCTATCTCTTGGCCGGCCCGCGGCTTGCGGCGCTGGCGACGGTTATGCTTGCGCTTGTTTAGGCGTTGCCGACGACAGCCGATTTCAAAAGCGGCGGGATGGAGATGGTGGCAGGATCAATGATGTTGGGGTTGATCAGTCTGCCGCTCTCTTATGTATTCGGGGGGCTGCAGGCTCTCTTCGTGGGCGTTGGATGCGCCGTCTGGTGGTCGCTGTAGGGAGCAGTCCCACTTGGCTTTACATTGCTGCTTTCACTCGTCGCCTGGGCCGAGTTCTCCTTGGAAACCTATTACATCGACGGGATGGGACGAAGTCTTGATGGGACGAAGTCTTAAGGACGTCATGCTGTCGCAAAACGGGGCGCTATGGCTGACGAACCATTTGTTCGCCGGCGCCGTCTGTTGGTGGCTGGCCCGGAAATGGGATGCCTAATGGGTCTGGTTTAGGCTAGTTGCCACGTCCCGCTTGCAAATGACCCGGAATTCGCCTAATTAAACTTCATCTCAATAACAAACTGAAGATCTTTCGAGTGGACCCCCGGGGCCCGCTCCCAAAGAACTTTAGCCGCACTTTAGCTATTTGGACCGCAATTGACCCCCATGGCCGCCCAGCCTGCCAATGCCACATCGAATGCTCCGTCCGCCGCGCGTTTCCTGCGCGAGTCGGGGCTGGCGGCCGATATCGCGCGCGTCGCAGAGCCGGTTATTGAAGGCCTCGGTTTCCGCCTTGTGCGAGTCAGCGTCTTAGGCGGTGAAGATCGCATCGTGCAGATCATGGCCGAGCGGCCCGACGGCACAATTTCAATCGATGACTGCGAAACGATTTCCAAGAACGTGTCGCCGGTCTTGGACGTTGCCGATCAGATCAGTGGCAAGTACCGCCTGGAGATATCGTCGCCCGGCATCGACAGGCCGCTTGTGCGCCCGAGCGATTTCGAGGACTGGGCCGGACACGTCGCGAAAATCGAACTAAACGAAGCCATCGACGGCCGCAAGCGCTTCAAAGGCCTGCTTGAAGGTTTCGAAGACGGCGAAGTGCGCATTGCCGCCGACCTTGGCACCTCAGGCCAGCATCATCTCGGATTACCAATCGCGCTGGTCTCTGATGCAAAACTGGTGCTGACCGACGAGCTCATCCGCGAAGCTTTGTCTCGCGCAAAAAAGCGCCACGGAACACGTCCCGCAGACGGGGCCGAACTTGACGAAGACGAACTCGATTCCAATGACTTGCCCGCACTTCCCGCACTTAAAGACTTGGAGGACTGACTCATGGCAACGGCCGGCATTAGCGCCAACCGTCTCGAGCTGCTGCAAATCGCGGATGCGGTTGCGCGTGAAAAGACGATCGACAAAAAGATCGTCATCGAAGCGATGGAAGATGCCATCCAGAAAGCGGCCAAATCGCGCTATGGCGCGGAAAACGATATCCGCTGCGAGATCGATTTGAAGACCGGCGAATCCCGCTTGACGCGCGTTTTGGCCGTCGTTGATGAAGTCGAAAATGACTCGACGCAAGTCAATCTTGCTGATGCGCAAAAACGCAATCCCGATGCCAAAGTCGGCGACATGATCGCGGAAGTATTGCCGCCGCTCGAATTCGGCCGCGTCGCCGCACAAAACGCCAAGCAGGTTATCGTGCAGAAAGTGCGCGAAGCCGAACGCGACCGCCAGTTCAGCGAATTCAAAGACCGTATCGGCGAGATTTCAAACGGCACCGTCAAGCGCGTCGAATATGGCAATGTCATCGTCGATCTCGGCCGGGCGGAAGGCATCATCCGCCGCGATGAAATGATTCCGCGCGAAAACGTCCGCCTCGGCGATCGCATCCGCGCGTACATTTATGATGTGCGCCGCGAGCAACGCGGACCGCAGATATTCCTGACGCGTGCGCGCTCGGAATTCATGGCCAAGCTCTTCGCGCAAGAAGTGCCGGAAATCTACGACGGCGTGGTCGAGATTAAATCGGTTGCCCGCGACCCAGGTTCGCGCGCCAAAATTGCGGTTATCTCTAAAGACTCGTCAATCGATCCCGTCGGCGCCTGCGTCGGCATGCGCGGCGCGCGCGTGCAGGCCGTCGTCAACGAGTTGCAGGGCGAGAAGGTCGATATCATCCAGTGGAACCCGGAAGCAGCAAGCTTCATTGTTAACGCGCTTGCGCCCGCCGAAGTCACAAAAGTGGTGCTTGATGAGGATACTAACCGCATTGAAGTCGTGGTGCCGGAAGCCCAGCTTTCGCTCGCCATCGGCCGCCGCGGCCAGAACGTGCGCCTCGCGTCACAGCTCACCGGCTGGGACATCGACATCATGACGGAGGCCGAAGAGAGCGAGCGGCGCCAGAAGGAATTCGCAGAGCGCACGGCACTACTCATGGAAGCGCTCGACGTTGACGAAGTCATCGCCCAGCTTCTCGTCACGGAAGGTTTCGCCACGATCGAGGAGGTGGCGTTCGTCGAGTTGACGGACATCGCTCATATCGAAGGTTTCGACGAAAACACGGCCCAGGAAATTCAAACGCGCGCGAGGGAATACTTGGAACAGCAGGAAGCAGAACGCGACGCCAAACGGCGCGAACTCGGCGTTGCCGACGAGCTCGCCGAAATTCCGGGCATGACTACCGCGATGATGGTGGCGCTTGGCGAGAACGGCGTGAAAAGCGTCGAGGACTTCGCCGATTGCGCCACCGACGAACTCGTCGGGTGGACCGAGCGCAAGAAGGAAAAGGACGCCGAAGCGGTGCGCCACAAGGGCTTTCTCGACGGCTTCGAATTGTCGCGCCAAGACGTGGAAGCCATGATCATGGCAGCACGCGTTCATGCAGGCTGGATCACCGCTGAAGATCTCGTCAAGCCGTCGGCCGTAGCGGCCGAAGACGGCGGCGAGGCCGGTACCGATTCCCCGGCCTGAGCGTTATGTTTAATGGAGCATCAGAGGCAGCTTGGCAGCTAAACGGCGCACGCGATTGGAGCAGTTGGGCACGGAGGCAGATGATGCCGCCGAAGGCGCTTCTGCGCGCCTGTGCGCCGTCACGCGTCAGCACTTGGAGCCTGAAAACCTCATCCGCTTCGTCCAAGCGCCCGACGGGCAAGTCGTCCCGGATCTAGAGCATCGCCTTCCTGGCCGGGGTGTATGGCTTACGGCAAACCGGGAAATCGTTGAAAAAGCAATAAAAACAAGGGCTTTTGATCGAAGCCTCAAAACGCCCGCTGCCGTCGCACCAGATCTTGCCGCGCGCCTCGAGGCCATGATCTTGCGCCGGGCCTGCGATACATTGGCGCTCGCCAATAAAGCTGGCCTTGCGGTCGCTGGTTTTCAACAGGTTGATAGCGCGCTCGACAAAGCTAAGGTCGCGGTACTGATACACGGTAGCGACGCTGCGGCAGACGGGTGCTCGAAGCTCGACCGCAAATTCCGGGCGATCCAAGGCGATTTAGGCCAAAAAGCCCCTGTCGTCGCGGCTCTGACGATTACAGAAATGAGCTTGGCCATGGGCAGGCCAAGTGTGGTACATGCTGCCCTTATACCCGGAGGACTGGCGAAGCGGTTTCTGAGGGAGGCTGGGCGTCTCGTGCGCTACCGGTCCTCTTCGGCCGCCCCCGAACTGGTTTTTTCCGAACGCGATAACGAAGGTTGAATAGAGAGACGCATGACGGAACAGAAAGACCAAACTGATAAGACCGTACGGCCCGGCGCGCGCAAGCCGCTCACGCTGCAAAAGACGGTCGAGTTGGGCCTCGTGCGTCAGAATTTCAGCCACGGCCGTTCGAAGAACGTCGTTGTCGAGGTCAAGAAAACGCGCAAACTCGGAGCACCGGGTAGCGAGCCCGCCGAAGCCCCGGCTGTTGCAGCAGTGCCAGTCGTAGATAAGGCGCGGCCAGCAGCCAAGCCGCAGTCCGAGCAGAGCGCCGTTGCAGAGCCGCGCGGCCAACAGCAACGAATTTTGTCGGAAGCCGAACGCAAAGCGCGCGACAGTGCCCTTGCCGCCGCGCGTGCGGATGAGAGTACCCGAGGCCCAGAAACAGACCCAGTGCGTTTCGAGCCGGTTAGCCCGGTTCAACCCGAGGTCAAATCTGAAGCGCCATCAGCGGGTGTTGCCCGTCCGGCGGCTGCCGCTATTGCCGCCGCACCGGCGCCGCAAGCAAGGGCCGATGCTCCGTCGCCGGCAGCACCGCGTCCCGAGCCGCGCCGCGATGGCGACAGGCGCGACGACCGCCGCGATAGCGGTGGACGCCCGCCATTCCAGCGCCCCGGTTCACGTCCTGCAGGATCGGGCGCGCCCGCTTTCATGCCGCGCGAAGCCGGACGTCCGCGCGAAATCGAAATGCCAAATCGCCGTCCGCCGGATCCGGCTGGCGATGAGATCGTCAAGCGCCCGCAGCGCACGATTGCCGTCAAGCAAGTTGTCGAGGACGACGATAGCCGCGGTCCCAAGCGCGGCGGCCCGGGTGGCGCTAAGGTTGCCCGTCCCGCTGTCAAGGTTGTCGATGACGGCCGTCAGCGCACGAAAATTTCGATCACCAATTTCGATCGCGAAGCTCAGCAGCGTTCTCTCGCCTCGCTGAAGCGCAAGCGCGAGAAGGAAAAGCTGAAGGCCATGGGCATTCAGCAGCCACGCGAGAAAATTTCGCGCGAAGTCATTATTCCTGAAGTCATCACCATTCAGGAACTTTCAAACCGTATGGCCGAGCGTGCTGTCGACCTCATCAAGGTTTTGATGAAGGAAGGCGCCATGCACAAGATTACGGATGTGATCGACGTCGATACGGCGGAAATTCTGGTTCAGGAATTCGGGCATATCCCGAAGCGCGTTTCCGAATCCGACGTCGAAATCGGCCTCGTCGGCGACAAGGACGTGGACGATCATCTCGAACCTCGCGCGCCCGTCGTCACCATCATGGGCCACGTCGACCACGGCAAAACCTCGCTGCTTGACGCCATCCGTTCGACCAACGTCGTTTCCGGCGAAGCTGGCGGTATCACGCAGCATATCGGCGCCTATCAGGTGACGACGCCGAATGGCCACAAGGTAACGTTTATCGATACGCCCGGCCACGAAGCGTTCACTGCCATGCGCGCCCGCGGCGCCAAGGTCACAGACATTGTCGTGTTGGTCGTTGCCGCAGACGATGGCGTCATGCCGCAGACGGTTGAAGCGTTGAACCACGCCAAAGCCGCCGGCGTGCCGATGATTGTTGCCATTAATAAGATCGACAAGCCGCAGGCAGAACCGAATCGCGTGCGCACCGATCTGTTGCAGTATGAGATCGTCGTTGAAAGCATGGGCGGCGAAACGCTTGAAGTGCCCGTCTCGGCCTTGAAGCGCACCAACCTCGACAAACTCTTGGAAGCCATCCACCTGCAGGCCGAAATTCTCGACCTCAAGGCCAACCCAAACCGCCCGGCCGAAGGCATCGTCATCGAAGCGAAGCTTGAACGCGGCCGCGGTCCGGTCGGCACCGTTCTCGTGCAGCGTGGCACGCTTAAAGTTGGCGACATCGTCGTTGCCGGTATGGCCTGGGGCCGCGTTCGTGCACTTCTTGACGATCATAGCCAAAACATTGCAACCGCAGGCCCGTCTGTTCCGGTTGAAATTCTGGGCTTCGATTCAGCACCCGAAGCCGGCGACCAGTTCGCGGTTGTCGAAAACGAAGCACGCGCCCGGGAAATCACCGATTACCGCGTCAGAAAGCGCCGCGAGACACTCGGCTCCGCCGGTACGCCGCGCACGCTCGAACAGATGATGCAGACGCTCAAAGATGCGGCTGGCCAGAAGGAATTCACTCTCCTCATCAAGGGCGACGTGCAGGGTTCCGTCGAAGCCATCATCGGCTCGCTCAAGAAACTCGGCACCGACGAAGTCATTGCCCGCATCGTCCACACGGGCGTCGGCGGCATCACGGAATTGGATATCGCGTTGGCGTCCGCCTCGAAGGCCGTCGTCATCGGCTTCAACGTGCGTGCCAACGAACAGGCCAAACGCTCAGCCGACGTGCAGGGCATCGAAATCCGCTACTACAACATCATCTACGATCTGGTCGACGATGTGAAAGCGGCGATGTCAGGCATGCTCGCGCCGACGAAGCGCGAAGTATTCCTTGGTTACGCCACGATCAAGCAGGTGTTCAACATCTCGAAGACCGGCAAGGTCGCGGGCTGCCAAGTCACCGAAGGCAAGGTCGAGCGCGGCGCGAAGGTGCGTCTGTTGCGCGACAACGTCGTCATTCACGAGGGCTCGCTCTCGATCCTCAAGCGCTTCAAGGACGATGTCCGCGAAGTTGTTATGGGTCAGGAATGCGGCATGTCGTTCGCGAACTATCAGGACATCCGCGAAGGCGACCAGATCGAATGCTTCCAGGTCGAGACGATTGCCAGAAGTCTTTGAGGGATTCGGTTTTTGGGGACTAGTGGGCAACCACTAGCTTCTAACGGCCAGCACCTAATTAAAGGCCGCACGCGGTCCAATCCCGCGGCGGAGAAACGATGACACGAAAAAAGACCTCCTCCGCCAAGGCGCCGACGCAGCGCATGTTGCGCATCGGCGAATTGATCCGCCACCGCATCGCCGAATTGCTGGTGCGCGGCGATATTCATGATGAAGTGATCGCCGCTCACATCATCACAATTCCGGAAGTGCGCCTCTCGCACGATCTGAAGCTCGCGACGGTTTACGTCATGCCCATGGGCGGCGAAGACCTGAAGCCCGTCATCGCGGCGCTCGAAAACAACAAGAAGTATATCCGCACCGAAGTCGCGCATGCGCTGAACTTGCGCTATGCGCCGGATCTGCGCTTCCGCCAGGATGCAACCTTCGAGGAAGCCAGCCGAATCGACCGGCTGCTCGACAGTCCGCATGTGCGCCAGGACATCGAAAAGAAATAATCACATGGCACGACGCAAAAAAGGTAACGCGATCCACGGTTGGCTCGTGCTCGACAAACCTCTCGGCATGACATCGACGCAGGCCGTCGGTGCCGTGCGGCGCGCGTTCAATGCGCAAAAAGCAGGACACGCCGGCACGCTCGATCCGCTCGCAACAGGCATCCTGCCCATCGCGCTTGGCGAAGCCACAAAAACAGTACCCTTCGCGGTCGATGGCGAAAAAGCCTATCGGTTCACGGTTGCCTGGGGCACGGAGACCAATACCGACGACACCGAAGGCACGGTGACGAAGTCGAGTGACAAACGCCCGACGGTCGAAGACATCAAAGCGCTTTTGCCCGGTTTTCACGGCGAAGTGAGCCAAGTCCCGCCCGCATTCTCTGCCATCAAGGTGGCGGGCGAACGCGCTTATGATCTTGCGCGCAGCGGCGAGGAGGTTGTGCTGGAAGCGCGCACAGTGATTATTAAGCGCCTTGCGCTTGTCGAACAGCCGGACGATGCGACCAGCGTGTTCGAGGCCGAATGCGGCAAGGGCACCTACGTGCGCGCCATCGCCCGCGATCTCGGCCGCCTGCTTGGCTGCTATGGCCACGTCATCGCGCTCCGGCGCACGCGCGTCGGGCCGTTTGATGAAGCCCGCAGCGTCACCATGGAAACGATTCAAGGGGCCGCCAAACAAGACGAGGCCATTGAGGCCGGGGGCGGCGACGCGCTCGCGCAGCTTTTAGCGCCTGTTGAATCCGCACTCTCCGATTTGCCCGAGCTTTTAGTCACGCCCGCAGACGCCGCGAGCCTCACGCGCGGACAAGCCATTCTCATTCGCGGCCGCGATGCGCCTGTCATGTCGGGTCCCGCTTTCGCCACCTCGAAAGGCCGCCTCATCGCGCTCGGCGAACTCGACAAGGGCGCTCTGCATCCGACGCGGGTTTTTAATTTGGGGTGACTCCGTGGATATTGGCGAACCGCTCTTGAGCATCTGGATCGCGCAGACCCAAGTGCTGCTCGACTCCTATCGCAGCCGTCTCGGCCGTGATCTCATAGAGCGCAGCGGGGATGCTGCCGATGATGCGCAACGCTTGTTCGACTTGCCCGCCATCGTGCTTTCGCATGGCACCGAAGATGATCCGGTTCTGAACTACGGCAATCGCGCCGCACTTACGCTTTGGGAAATGACGCCCGAAGCGTTCACCAAAATGCCGTCGCGGCTAACCGCCGAACCCGGCGCACGCGCCGCCCGCGAGAAGGCTTTGGAAGACACGCGCAGCCAAGGCTTCTCAACCGGCTACGAGGGCATCCGCATCAGCGCCACAGGCAAGCGCTTCTATATCCACGACGCTACCATCTGGAACCTCGTTGACGCCGAAGGCCGCCCCGCCGGCCAAGCGGCAACTTTCTCGCGCTGGTC
>CAVUIN010000006.1:0-135481 GCA_963741545.1 uncultured Alphaproteobacteria bacterium | reverse complement strand
TTCGCGATCACTGACCCTTCGGCATGCACAATGTTTGTCATCCAAACGCTCGCTGCAATGAGAAGTGCGGCGCAGACAAAAACTGCTGGTGCTTGGCGCATCATCCGTCTCCATCGGGCCGCTTGCGTTAGGGCATGCGCCGCGAGACTAAGTGTGCCGGCGCTATCCTTCCAGCACCTTCTTGGCGGCCTGGTCGGGTGTCATCGTGCCAGAAAGAACCGCATCCGCAAGCGGATCGAGGCTGGCTTTGCCGCCCGCTTTGATGCGTTGAGCGACGAGATCGGCGGCGGCGCGGGCAATGAGATATCGGGCGCGGCGGCGGCGGCGCGAGGCGGCGGGCTCTGCTGAGACGCGGCGGCCGATCTCGTCCAACGTCTCGACCAATTTCGGCACGCCGTCGCCGTTCAAGGCGCTCGTCTTCAACACCGGCACTTTGTCCGAGATGGTCGCGCGGAGCGAGAGCGCGCCGATCAATTGCTGCATGGTTTGTTCAGCGCCCGGCCTGTCGCCCTTGTTGACGACGAGCACGTCGGCGATTTCGAGGAGGCCGGATTTCATCGCCTGGATATCGTCGCCGAGCCCGGGCGCGGAAATGACGACGCGAATGTCGGCGACTTCGGCAACGTCGATTTCGCTTTGGCCCGTGCCGACGGTTTCAAGCAGTACGATGTCGAAGCCTGCCGCGTCCAGTGCGTCGATAATGCGCACGGCGGCGGGCGACAAGCCGCCCAAGTATCCGCGCGAAGCGAGGCTGCGCACGAACACGCCGTCGTCATCAAGTGCCGCCGTCATGCGGATGCGGTCGCCGAGAATAGCCCCGCCCGAAATCGGGCTTGAGGGATCGACGGCGATGACACCGACTGAGCGGCCTTGTTTGCGCAAGGTCTCGATCACGGCGTTGACGAGCGTCGATTTGCCGGCGCCCGGCGGCCCTGTGAAACCGACGACGAGCGCGTGTCCCAAATGCGGTTGCAGCGCTTGCAGCAACGCGGGCGCGGCCGCCGACATGCGCTCGAGTTCGGTGATGATGCGGACGTCGCCTTGCGCTCGCCCTTGCGCATACGCGCGATCAGGTCCGCCATTTCGCTCTGAGCGATGCGGGCTATTGGTGCCAAGGAGGGGGCAGCGATTGTGGAGGACTCATCCGGCGGTTTGGTCATAAGCGCTGATACGCGGGCCGCGCTTGAAGCGCAACGGGGGGTGCCGGTTTAGGCAATGGGGCGGGGTGGGTAGCCACCACGCAATCCTGGCCCAGTTGGCCGCCTCTGCGACGGCCGTCGCGCTGACGCGCCGCCAGCCTCGTCACCGGGCAATACGCCTACACCGCCTTCGGCACCAAGATCGCGACCGGCACGGACTTTTGTTTGCGCGGCTTCGCCACGACCCGCCGCCTAACGCTACACGGGACGCAGAGTAACCTGCCCCGGCGACGGCCGGGGGTGAGGGGGGCGCCCTCAAAAAGATGGGTGAGGGGTGGCGGCCTCTTTCTACACCGTCATGCCCGCGAAAGACCCCGGATCTACCTCCCGCCGCTTGTCGCGCTAACACCTCCGAATTTTTTGCGACCTGCGGTCGGGTCTCGCTACAACTTGCCACCCGTCCTCGTAGAGGATCCAGCCGGGATGGCGCGTCTTCAAGACATCGATCGGATAACCGAACTCTTCCAGCATCGCCTTGATCGGCCAGATGTGCAAAAGCGGCTTGCGCGCCTCCGGCTTGAACCAGCAGATGGCGCGAATGTTTTCGCGCTCATCCAGAATGGCCGGAGACGTCAAATGCACCTTTAGCCAGTTGAGGTGAAATTGCAGAACCTGATAGGCATAGTCCGGTGTATCCACGCGGTCGCGCAGATCAAAGGCCAACTGAAAGATGCCTAGATTGCTTGGCGATCCCTCGTTGGGAACGCGCCCTTGAAAACGCAGATACATGACACGCACACGCTGTTTCCGTCCATCGCCTGAAACGCTGGTGGTAAAATCCGGAGCTACTGTGCGGTCGTGTTCATTGCTTTCGGGTCCTATACTGAGAAACCAAAACGCCCGCTCGCGTTTTGCGAACCGGCGCTTTAACCGCCTAATATCTGGCGCCTAGAAAGAATACCACAAAGGAGCGTTGTGCTCTACAACAATCAGCGTTAACGCGCGACGCTCGAACGGACAGGAGGGGAAATGCAAGACGCGCTTCTCGACGCCTTCCGCGCCGCCGACCCCGCAACCCTTGCCAAGTATGCGGCAGTGGGCGCGGCCATCGGCGCGGTCGTGACGCCGCTCGTCATCTATCTCGCCATCAAAACCAATTACAGAAAAATGCGCGACATGTACGCGATGACGCTCATCCCGCAAACGGCGCGGTTCTATCGTCTCTTTGCAATCGCAGGCGCCGCACTCTTTGCGATTATCGCCGCCAGTCAGCCCGTGCTCGACGCCGCTGGCGACAACGAAGTCTGGATACGCGGCGCGCTGATCCCAGTTATCATCATCGTCATCGGCATTCCGTTCATGCGCGCATTACGGCGCCTGCGCGACGGCAGCTGACGCAGCCCTTCAAAACATTGGTCTCAGTGACGCGGCAACTCCGGTCCGAACGCCGTATCCAAGTCGTCCTGAATGTTACGCGCCGCTTGGCGCCAATCGGCCCCTTTGCCGTTCGCGTTGCCATTCAACGCATCTGTAATTTCGTCGGCGATGTCGGTCACAGCCTCCGTCTTCGCAAATGACGGCCGCTCGATCCCAGCCTTGACGGGAGAAGGCCCGCGCACCGGCAAGTGACACATGCGCTGTGCCAGAACTTGCAACTCTCCAACAATGGTTTCGCGCCTGAGCTCGTGATGCAACGAAAGATTGCGCAGTTCGCGCAGCGTCTGATCGTCAACCTGGCGAACCGCTTCTGCCAGCGCGCGAATGAGATTGAGTTCGGATTTAGAATTGGTTTCCAGCTTTTTCAGCAAGTCTTCGACGTTTTGAGAAAGTCCCGTCATCAAGTTCCCCCTGCGGTTAAGTGTTGTCCCGCAATGGATTTGAAACGCCGTGATTCTGATGGCCGAAAAATGATCGAGTGATGGGCTCGTTATGCTCACGGCTTGGTCATTGGCGCAGTCTCAGCTACTATGTTTCTCGTTGCGCGAGGCCGTGGATTGGGCCGAGGCAATATTGGGGGATCACATGAGCAGCGGACTTCTGGCACTTCTCGACGACGTCGTGGCTCTTGCCAAAGTGGCCGCCGCGTCTCTCGATGACGCCGCAACCCAGGCGGTGCAAGCCGGCACCAAGGCCGCTGGCATCGTCGTTGACGATACCGCCGTCACACCCCGCTATGTCGTCGGCTTCGCTGCGAACCGCGAGCTGCCGATCATCGCCAAGATCGCCAAAGGCTCGCTCAAAAACAAGCTGCTCTATCTGCTGCCCGCTGCTCTCGCGTTGACGCTCTTCGCGCCCTGGGCCGTCACGCCGCTGCTCATGCTCGGCGGTGTTTATCTCTGTTTCGAAGGCTATGAGAAAGTCCACGAGTGGTTCTCGGGTCACGCGCACGAGTCATCCGCCGCCGCGCCGGCCGCCGCACTTTCCGATACACAAGCCTTCGAAGATGAAAAGGTCGCTGGCGCCATCAAGACAGATTTCATTCTCTCGGCAGAAATCATGGCGATCGCGCTGGCCAGTGTCACCGCACCGGATATCTTCACGCAAGCATTTGTCCTGATTGTAGTCGCCCTGCTTGTCACAGGTGGCGTTTATGGCGCCGTCGCACTCATCGTCAAAGCGGATGACGCGGGCGTCGCGCTTGCCCTAAATGACCGGCCCGTGAGTTCGTTCTTCGGTATTTCGCCGCATGGCCGCTGATGCCGCCACGCGCAAGCCCGGCGCGCTCGATCGCGCCCTCGCGCCGCTGAGCAAAGCCATTGGCCGCGGCCTCGTTTACGGCATGCCGTCATTCCTCAAGGTCTTGAGCACGATTGGTACGCTCGCGATGCTGTGGGTCGGCGGCGGCATCATCATCCACGGGCTGGCCCAAATGGGCATTAACGGGCCCGAACACGTGGTCCACGCCATCGGCGAAACACTGGGCGCATCTCTGCCGTTCCTGGGCGGCGCTGTGACGTGGTTCGCGGAAGCCTTCGCCTCTGCCATTTTTGGAGTCGCTATCGGCGCCGTAGCAGCGCTGCTCTGGGGCATTATTCAACCGCTCTTCAAACGAAAACCGGGCCAGGCGCATGGCGCCTGACCCGGCATTGATTTAGATCGCGAGGCGAGAATTAATTCCAGCGGCGCCGCTCGTTATGGCGGAAATTGTGACCCGATTGCCGCGGTGGTTGTCGTTCCAGTCGTTATGGCGGCGATGATGGCCACGCCAGTTCCAACGGTTCCCGACGTACGGGCGGCACCATTCGCGGCCATGCCAAGTCGAGCGGTGCCAACCCCAGTGGCCGAGCTGGCACGTGCGATGCACGCCGTGAACTTTGACAATGCCAGCTTCAATGCCGGCGGCTTGCGACCCAAGACCCGAGATCGGGGCAGCGGTTGATGCCGTGGCGGAGAGGGCGAGCGCCATCAAACCAGCGGCAGCGATTGCGATACGTTTCATACTGTCTGTCTCCTTCTGTGCCCTGACCCTAACGGCGAGTGGGTCAGTGTTTTTCTGAGAGTTGACCTCCCATGAAAGTGAGATTGGGCACATATCAAGGCGTCGATTCGACCCGAAGCTGAAGGATTGTTCATGCAAGCGATAAACATCGCTTTTGCCGCAGGCGAAACGCGTTTTACGCGTCCGCATTCTTGCTGGCAGTAGCGGCACCCATGTTCCGCCAATCGCGGAAATTGATCACTTCGCCATTCTTCGCGCACTGAGGCGCGGCAAGTTCCAGAAAAAGCGGAACCATCTCTTCGGGAGCCGGCAATGTCATTGGATCCTCGCCGGGGAAAGCCTTTGCGCGCATGCTGGTGCGCGTCGCGCCGGGATTGATCAGGTTCGCGCGTACGTTTGTGGTCTCAATCTCATGCGACCAAGTTTTGACCAGCGCTTCAAGCCCGGCTTTTGCGGCTGAATAGGGCCCCCAATAGGCATACTTGCCGCTCGCCGCGCCTGACGTCACGAAAATGGCGCGGCCCGAATCCGACTTCTGCAACAGCGGATCAAGCGTGCGGATCAAACGCCAGTTGGCGCTCAAGTTGATATCGAGTGTCGAAGCCCAGCCTTCTTCCGTCACGTGTGCCAAGGGCGAGAGGGGGCCGAGAATTCCGGCGTTGGCAACAAGTATGTCGAGTTTCTGCCAACGCTGATAGATGGTCGGCCCGAGTTGATCGATTTGCGTGCCCTTTTTGAGATCGAGCTGCAGAAGCGTCGCCGATCCGCCAAGGTTTTGTATCTCGTCGTCGAGCGCTTCAAGGGCTGGCAGCGAACGCGCGGTGATGATGACGTGCGCACCAGCCTTGGCGAGGCCCAGCGCCACGGCGCGCCCAATGCCGCGCGAGGCGCCGGTGACGAGAGCGAGGCGGTCTTTGAGGGGGAGATCGGTTGTCACGTCATTCGTTCCGAATTCCGAAAGTTGCTTGAAGGCGGCCCGGAATCCCCCTCCTCTCAGGGGAGGGGAGTTGCAGAGGTGCGTCGCGTCACCCGACTTCAGCAAGCAGCGACAGCTGACGCGGCAAGCTTTCGCCGTTCTGGTCCGTCAGTTCGGTCGGATAGTCGCCTGTGAAGCAGTGATCGGTGAATTGCGGCGCGCGGTCGTCGCGTCCTTCGGCGCCAACCGAGCGATAAACGCCGTCGACTGAAAGGAACGCCAAACTATCCGCGCCCATGTATTGGCGCATGCCTTCAAGATCCATATTCGCCGCCAGCAAGTCTTTCTTGCTCGGCGTATCGATGCCGTAAAAATCCGGATGCGTAATCGGCGGCGACGATATGCGCATATGCACTTCGCGCGCGCCCGCGTCGCGGATGAGTTGCACGATTTTCTTCGAAGTTGTGCCGCGTACCACGCTGTCATCGATGAGGACGACGCGATTGCCGCGAATGACACTGGAGTTGGCCGAGTGTTTCAGCTTCACGCCGAGCTGGCGGATGCGCTGCTCGGGCTCGATGAAGGTGCGCCCGACATAGTGATTGCGGATGATGCCAAGTTCGAACGGAATGCCGCTTGCCTGACTAAACCCGATCGCCGCCGGCACGCCCGAATCCGGGATAGGGACAATGACATCGGCGATTGCCGGGGCCTCTCGCGCCAGCTGCACGCCCATCTGCTTGCGGATGTCGTACACGGTGCGCCCCCCGACAATGGAGTTGGGCCGCGAGAAATAGATGAATTCGAAAATGCAGGGCCGTGCCGGGCGCTTCGGGAATGGGCGGTGGCTTTCAAGGCCGTCGTCGGTAATGACGACAACCTCGCCGTTTTCGACTTCGCGCAGGAACTCGGCGCCGACCATGTCGAGCGCGCAGGTCTCTGACGCGAACACATAGGACACACCAAGCCGGCCGATGACCAGAGGGCGGATGCCGACCGGATCGCGCGCGCCGATCATCATGTCATTCGTCAAGCATACGAGCGAGTAGGAGCCTTCCACTTGGCGGATGGCATCGACCAGACGCTCGACCACGCGCCGCTTCTTAGAGCGCGAGAGGAGGTGCAGAATGACTTCGGTGTCGGACGTTGATTGGCAGATCGCGCCCGAGGAAATCAATTCCTTGCGTACCGTCAGCGCGTTCGTCAGGTTGCCGTTGTGGGCGACGGCGAAGCCGCCGGTGTCGATATCGCAAAACAGCGGCTGCACGTTGCGGATCAGCGCGTCGCCGGTCGTCGAGTAGCGGTTGTGGCCGATGGCCATCCGGCCTTTGAGACGGGCGACAACGGCGGCTTTGGAGAAGTTATCGCCGACGAGGCCCATGCGGCGCTCGGAATGGAATTGTCGTCCGTCGTAGGAGACGATGCCGGAGGCTTCCTGGCCGCGATGCTGGAGGGCATGAAGCCCGAGCGCTGTGATGGCCGCGGCATCGGGATGATTGAAGACGCCGAAGACCCCGCACTCTTCGCGCAGTCTATCGTCGCCGTATCGAGTGAAGGTGAGGCCGTCGATTTGAACCGTACCGGCTTCGCTGGTCATGGCCACCTCCCGCGTTTCGCTTGCCTTCTACGCCCGAAGACGACGCGGGAGCAAGAGCTTGAAGGCCGAAACTCACAAGTGCCGCGGCTCAGGCCTCGCGCTTGAGGTTCATATAGATACGCACATCGCCGCAAACCAGCGTGACCAACTGTCTCTGATCGTTAAGGAAACCCTGTTGTTCACCCTGTGGCGGGGCGGTCAAGGTTGACGGCGCATATTGCACCAGGATGTTGCGGATCGTTGTGCCGGCACTCTTGATATAGGGGAGCGACGATGCCTCGCGTACCCAGGGGAAATGCGTCTTCTCGTCGGTGACGAACGATTTGTAGAACATGTACGGGATGACGATCAGGATGAACCCGCGCACCACGCCGAAGGCGAAGCCCAAAATGCGGTCGATCATGCCGACGCGGCTATCCAATATAGCGTCCGAAATGCGCGCGGTAATGAGATGCACGACGATCAGCACGATGAGCGCGATAACAAGTGCCACAACGGCAAGCGCGATCTGTTCGGGCAATCCGGTTTGCGCGGCAACGTCGGCCGACAGCGATTTCTTGGTGAAGAAGATCCACACGCCTGCTGCGGCCGCCGCGAGCCAGGATAGGATCGACAGCACTTCGCGCGCGAACCCGCGATACATCGCAAGAAGGCCGGAAATGAAGCAGACCGCGAGCAGCGCGGCGTCGAGGTATGTAAGCGGGCCGATCATGGCCTTATGTCCCTCAGTTGCGGGGTAGGCCCCGATTCAGCACGTCTCGTCCGCAGGCCCCCAAAGTTCTCGCGTTTCAGTCGCATGCTAAGGCTCGCTCTGCAAGTAACTTGACGTGTGCGATGCGGCTCAGCTTGAGTTTCATTCCCGGCGTATCGGCGTCGCCTGCTTCGGGTATCACGGCCTGTGTAAATCCTAACTTTGCGGCTTCCTTCAGCCGGTGCGTCATCAGGGCCGCGGCCCTGACAGCGCCCGAAAGCGAAACTTCGCCGAAGTAGACGGCGTCACGCGGCAGGGCAACACCTGAAATTGACGAGACGAGGGCGGCAGCCGCAGCCAAATCCGCCGCCGGTTCGGTGATTTTAAGGCCGCCCGCCACATTCAGGTAGACGTCATGTCCTGAGAACGACATGCCGGCGCGCGCTTCGAGCACCGCGAGCAGCATAGACAACCTATTGGAATCCCATCCGACCACGGCGCGTCTCGGCGTGCCAAGCCCCGATGGGGCGACGAGCGCCTGGATTTCGACGAGGAGGGGACGCGTGCCTTCGATGCCGGCAAACACGGCAGCTCCCGGCGATGTTGCGTCGCGCTCGCCGAGGAACAGCTCGGATGGATTGGAGACTTCGCGTAATCCACCTGTCACCATTTCGAACACGCCGATTTCGTCCGTCGGCCCGAAGCGGTTCTTGACGGCGCGCAAGATTCGATAGGTGTGGCCCCGGTCGCCTTCGAAATAGAGCACGGTATCGACCATGTGCTCGATGACTTTGGGGCCGGCGATTTGTCCGTCCTTGGTCACGTGGCCAACGAGGAGCAGCGCGCTGCCCGCCATCTTGGCGTAGCGGATGAGCGACTGCGCGGCGGCGCGCACCTGGCTGACGGTGCCGGGCGCGGCATCTAACGTGTCGGCCCAAAGTGTTTGAATGGAATCGATGACGACGAGATCGGGCGGCTTACCTTCCGAGAGCGTCGCCAGAATGTTCGACAGGTTCGTTTCCGACGCGAGCCCGACCGGCGCGTCCGCGAGTCCGAGACGTTCGGCGCGGAGACGCACTTGCGCGATCGCTTCTTCGCCGGAGAAATAGAGCGCACGCCGTCCAGCGCGTGCGAGGTTCGCGGTCAGCTGCAACAGCAGCGTCGATTTGCCGATGCCGGGTTCGCCGCCGATCAGCATCGCCGAGCCCGGCACAATTCCGCCGCCCGTCACGCGATCCATTTCCGAGATGCCGGTCAAAAAGCGCGGCGCTTCATCGGTCGAACCTTTGAGGGACTGAAGCTGCACGATGCGGCCCTTGGTTTGGCGCGTGATGCCGGAACCGGGCGCAGGCCCAGCGTCGGTTTCTTCAACGAGCGTATTCCACTCGTTGCACGCCGCGCACTTCCCCTGCCAGCGCGACGCCGTCGCCCCGCACGCTTGGCAGACGAACACGGATTTGGATGGTTTTGCCATGGGGGAGGAATAGAGGATTCCCTGAGAGAGAGCGATAGCCGGACTGCGAATGCCTTTGGTGGCGGCGTAGTGCGTAGGCCGTATTCTGAAAACGATCAAACAGTAGCCCGCCTAGCCTGCACCCGCAAAACGTAGAACCGTAGGGCGTCAATAGCCCCGCTTTGCACTCGGGGCGTATTGCGCCGCCTCACGCTCCGGCGGTTACATCCATGCCGGCGCATTACGCCCGTTCTAAAAAATCTGGATATCATCGCCCAGTCCCGCAAGGGAGGCTCTGCTGCAGACCGGTATCCGCAGCAGAGCTGCTGGCGATCGGATCGTATGCGCCCTGAGCCGCTTTTGGCTGCCTCGTAGCTTGATCGCGCCAGCCACTTCATCAGACCCGGATGGTTGCAGGAACTTTAGGTTCGCGAACAAGGCAGGGACGACGAAGATGGACAACTCTAGCACAACACCCACCACCGCCGGAATAGACACCTCCAAAGCTAAACTCGATATCGCCCTCCATGGCACATCTCAGCACTGGCAGGTCGAAAACTCTCTTAAAGGCTGGCGCAAGCTCGCCACTCTCTTCGCCCAGGCGGGTGTGGAACGCGCCGGCATCGAAGCCAGCGGCGGCTACGAACGGGGCGTCGTCGCGCATCTGCGCCAGAACGGGTTCGCCGTCATTCTTCTCCAGCCCATTCAGGTCCGGGCCTTTGCCCGCGCCCGGCTGCAGCGCGCCAAGAACGACAAAATCGATGCCGTCTTTATCGCCGCGTGTGCAGCATCGATCGGTGACGTGCGCCAACCGCCCGATCCCCGCCTCGACGAGCTCGCTCAATACCTCACCTCTATCGATCAGATCGACGAAGACATGGCGCGCATCGCCACCCGTCTCGAACATATCCGCGATCCCCGCCTCGTGCGGTTGGCCAAGGCGGACATCAAGAGACTGAGGACGCGCCGCTCGGCAGAACTCGCCAGGATCGTCAAACAGATCCGTGCCCACGACGACCTGGCCCGCCGCCTCGATCTCATCGCCAGCGTGCCGGGTATCGGCGAACCAACAGCCGTTGCTATCTTGGTACGCATGCCGGAACTCGGCCGCATCTCACGCGAAGAAGCAGCCTCCCTCGCCGGTCTCGCGCCCTTCGACGACGACAGCGGAAAACACAAAGGACAGCGCCACATCGCTGGCGGCCGGGGGCGTTTGCGGCGCATGCTGTTCTGTGCCGCCCTGCCTGCGGCCTTCCGCTGGAACACCGCTCTCATCGCGCTCTACAAACGTCTGACCGCCGCTGGAAAACCTCACAGGCTCGCCCTCACCGCCTGCGCCAGAAAACTACTGATCTACGCAAACACCGTGGTCCAACGCGGAACGCCTTGGGTATCAAAAAGCGTGCGCCTGCTTAATGGTGCTACACCTCCCCCACCCACACCCTCTCAAACCGCGTCCCCAGCCTCGTCAAAATCTCATAGCCAATGGTGCCGGCTTCATAGCCTATGTCTTCGATCGACAGCCCCGGCCCGATCAATGTCGCCATGACGCCCGCGCGCGCGGTATCCGGCGGCAGCGCTGTCACATCAACCGTGATCAAGTCCATCGACACGCGGCCAACAATTGGCGCTTTCACTGCCACCGATCAAAACATGCCCGCGCGATTTGCCGTCAGTGAAACTCGCTGACCTCGGAATGCCATCCGCATAGCCCGCGGCAATGGTCGCGATGCGGCTCGCCGATTTTGCGCGCCACGACGCGGCGTATCCAACACTCGCGCCGGGCGCTACGTCGTTGACCGCAAGGATCAACGCCGAAACCGTCACAACCGGCGAAACCGGTGCTGGGCTCGTGGCGCTCGCTTGCCCGCCATAGAGCGCGTATCCGGGGCGCACGAGATCGAAGTGATAGGCTTGGCCCAACATCAAGCCGTCGGACGCCGCAAGGCTGCGCGGCACACCGGGAAACAACGCCGACAACGTTTCAAACGCCAAAAGCTGTTCGCGGTTTTTCGGGTCCGCAGGATTATCGGCGCAGGCGAGGTGGCTCATCACCAATTTCAAATCGAGGCCTGCGCGCAAAGCTTCATTCGCGGCGAGCTTGCGGGCATCGCGGGCGGGCAAGCCGAGGCGATTGAGCCCGCTGTCGATATGCAACGCGGCGGGAAGCGGCGTTCCGCGCGACTTGCCGAAAGCAACCCAGGTTTCAACGTCAGCCAAGTTCGAAAGCACTGGGATAACGCCGAGGCGGGCAAATTCCTCAGCCGCGTAGGGCAGCAATCCGTCGAGCGCATAGATCGTTGCGTTCGGCGCGCGTGCGCGCGCGTTTTCGGCTTCATCCGGTGTTGCGATGAAAAATGCTTTGCAGCCAGCAGCAGCCAGTGCCGGGATCACGCGAACTGCGCCGAGCCCATAGGCGTCGGCCTTGACGACCGCGCCGCAGGCGATTGGCTCGACAAGCCGCGCGAGGCTCTGCCAATTTTCAGCGATCTGCCTAAGATCAATCCTGACAACGCCCGTCGCCGCGAGCGGTTCGGCCGCGCGCGGAACAGGATTGGCTTTTCGTTTTGCGTCGTCGGACATCGGGAATCCCCTCTCCCCGTTGCTGCACTTAACGGAGAGAGGGCTAGGGTGAGGGGCCGCCCCTTGTTCGAACGTGCTGCCGCCCCTCACCCCAACCCTCTCCCCACCACAAGTTCAACGCGAGGGGAGACGGGTTATCTCTCACCTTTCCGGCAACATATAGTCCCGCGCCAAATTGCCAAAGCGCGTGAATTGGCCTTCGAACGACAATTCGACCGTGCCGACGGGGCCGTGGCGCTGCTTACCGATGATGACTTCGGCTTTGCCTGAGACGGCGCTCATCTTTTGCATCCACTCGGAGAATTCCGCCGTGCCTTCGGTCGGCTTGGTGCGCTCGACATAATATTCTTCGCGGTAGACGAACATGACGACGTCGGCGTCCTGCTCGATCGAACCGGATTCGCGCAAGTCTGAAAGTTGCGGGCGCTTGTCTTCGCGGTTTTCAACCTGACGCGAGAGCTGCGAGAGGGCAATGATCGGCACCACGAGTTCCTTGGCGAGCGCCTTGAGCCCCGTGGTGATTTCCGTGATTTCCTGCACGCGGTTGCCATCGCCGCGCTTGGAACCTGAGAGCAGCTGCAAGTAATCGACGATTAGCAAGTCGAGCCCGTGCTGGCGCTTCAGTTTGCGCGCGCGAGCGGAAAGTTGCGCAATGGTGATGCCGCCGGTCTGGTCAATAAAGAGCGGGATGCGCGACATCTCGCCGGCCGTTTCGGCCAAGCGGCGGAATTCATTGTCGTCGATCATACCGCGCCGGATTTTTTCCGAACTGATCTCCGCTTGTTCGGCGAGAATACGAGTGGCGAGCTGTTCGGACGACATTTCAAGGCTGAAGAAGCCAACGATGCCGCCATCGGTGACAGTCTCCGTGCCGTCTGGCGCCTTCTCCGACTTGTAGGCCTTGGCCACGTTATAGGCGATATTGGTCGCAAGCGCCGTTTTACCCATCGAGGGTCGTCCGGCGAGAATGATCAAGTCCGAACGCTGCAAGCCGCCGAGCTTGTGATCGAGATCAGAGAGGCCCGTAGACGCGCCCGACAAATGCCCGGCGCGCTGGAAGGCGCTGTTCGCCATGTTGATGGCGGTTGTGAGCGCGCTCTGGAAGCTTTCGAAACCCTGGCCGTATTTGTTCTGCTCGGCCAATCCGTAAAGCCGCGACTCCGCCTCTTCGATTTGTGTTTTCGGCGGCTGATCGACGGCGCTGTCGTAGGCCGTGTTGACGAGATCCTCGCCGATGACGATCAGCGAGCGCCGGGTTGAGAGGTCGTAGACCGTCCGGCCATACTCCGCCGCGTTGATGATCGTCGTTGCGTTGGCGGCAAGGCGGCCTAAGTATTGCGGTACGCTTGTGTTGCCGTCGATCGGCTCGGCATTCTCGAAGAACGATTTAACGGTGACGGGCGTTGCCACCTTGCCCGCATGAATGAGCGTGGCGAGCGTTTCATAGATGCGCGCGTGCAGCGGATCGTAGAAATGCCCCGGCTGCAGGAAGCCTGAGACGCGGTCCAAGCTCTCGTTGTTGACCAGGATCGCGCCCAAGAGCGCCTGCTCGGCCTCTAAGTTATGCGGCGGCTGGCGGAAGTTGAGCGGTTCGCTGGCGGACGCGGCCTCGCGCAGCTTTTCGACCAGAGTGACGGATGGATTTGCGTATGCGGGATTTGCCATGGCGTTGGCTTAAACGATTTCCCGGCCGATTCGCCCCCGCAAGCATTAATCTCCGCGTCTCGTCCCCGATATCAACACGCTGGCGGTGCGGCTCACGAAATCGCTTGCGCGATGCGAATCAGCCATGAACCCCAATCTCCCGTTTCCTCAGCGAATCTCCAGGACACGGATTTGTCACGTTTCCCGGTCAAAGCCGTTTCGCTCATCGGATCGGGGACGGCGTGCAGGATCAGACCTCACCCACAGACAGTCAGCTCGTTGCCGCGGCTCTTCGCGACAAAAGTAACTATGCGGTCCTGGTTCGCCGTTGGGAGGGCCCGCTCGCCCGGTTTGTACAACGCATCCTCGGACAGAGCGGTCAGGCAACCGAAGACGTCCTGCAGGATACCTTCATCAAAGCCTATCTCAATCTGAACGGCTTCGACGGCAACCGCCCGTTTGGTCCTTGGATTTACAGAATTGCCCGCAACGAGGCGATCAGCTTTCTCCGCAAGAAGCGTCTTGAACCGCCACTGGTGACCGATGCCGAAGCATTGCTGCTGCTCGCGCGCATGTCGGACGGTGTCACTGCGCAAGAAATATATGACACGTCGCGTATGGAAGGACAGATCCGCAAAGCTATCGCCAACATGGATCCGCGCTACCGGGAAGTCTTGATGCTCCGGTATCTTGAGGAAAAGGGATACGATGAAATTTCTGAGATATTGGAATTACCGGGCGGGACTGTTGCGACCCTGATCAACAGGGGCACCAAACAATTGAGAGCCGTCTTGAACTCTGCGAAAGCTAAAGATCTTCTATGAAAGTCGCTGCGTGAACGACCTCGGCCAGAAAGTTCTGGAACAAATCGAAAGCCGCGGCCTGGTGCCCCGGCCGTACGCCTATTTTCTTGCCAAACGTTGGTTGTTTTGGACGCTCGCAGCCGCCTCCATCATTCTCGGCGCGGTATCTGTCGCCGTTCTGATTTACGCCGGGACCGACTATTTTGCCACCGGCGGGCGCGGGTTCGACGACATGCCGCTCGACGACGTATTCGAATATTTGCCGTTTGTTTGGATCTGCACGTTAGCGTTTTTTGTTGCGAGCTCTTACTATACGTTACGGCAGACGCCGCGCGGTTACCGGTTTAATACGCTCTCGCTTCTGAGCGTAGCTTTGACGCTCAGCATTCTACTCGGATGTCTCCTGCACATGGCCAATGCGGGGCGGCGGACACATGAATTCTTGGTCAGGCATTTCCCGGTTTATGAGGTGCTGACACGTTCAGCCGACAAAGCTCTTGCCGATCCCGATAAGGGCTGGCTCGCCGGCACAGCGCTCAGGTTTGACGGAAAGTCGATACTGACGATCAAGGATTTTAACGGCGCCACGTGGACGGTTGATGTGACGGACGCCAAAGTCACGCTCGATGAGCCTCTTGGTTCGCAAGAAGATGTATCGATCAAGGGCCATCGCACGGGCCCAGCAACGTTCAAGGCTAAAACGATCGAAGACTGGGATTAGTTGTTTGAGTTGTCCCGCCGCCCGCGAGGCTTACCGAGTACTGCGGCATGTGCTCTGCCAATTCATATTGTTCCCCAAATACGCGAGCGCATATTTTTGAAAGAAAAACTGGCAGCGGTGCGTAATGAAATTTGACGGTGCGGCTCATGCATGGCTGCGGCGCTCAAACTCCGGTTGACAGACTTGAACCTGTGCGAGCGAGCGGGCTCAGCGGGTAACGGGGGTCTGTGAGCTCATTCTCCCCCTCAACAATAAAACATCCGAGGAGCTTGCATATGGCTATTAATCCCGCTGATTTCGTCAAAGGCGTTACCAATCCCTACCTCCCGCTGACACCCGGCACGACACTCGTTTATAAAAATGTCGATGGGACGGAGAGCGTGCGCTTTCAGGTCACCCGAGAGACGAAAATGGTGATGGGCGTGGAATGCGTCGTCGTTTTGGACAAGGCATTCGCTGACGGACAGCTGCACGAACGGACGTTCGATTATTTTGCCCAGGATATCAACGGCAACGTCTGGTATTTCGGCGAGTTGGTGCAAAACATCGCGAACGGCCAGGTCATCAACACCAATGGCTCGTGGCTCGCCGGCGTGAACGGCGCCGAGCCTGGCATCATCATGCAAGCAAATCCCGAAGTCGGACAAGTCTATGCTCAAGAAAATGCGCCGGGTATCGCTGAGGATATGGCAGACGTTGTCAGTCTCACGCGTGTGGCCGACGTACCTTATGGGAGTGCCACAGATGTGCTGCAAACACACGACTTCACGCCGCTAGAGCCGACGCATCACGAGTTAAAATCGTACGCCAAGGGCATCGGTCAGCTGCTCTCGATCAATCTTGCAAGCGGCGAAGCAGAACGTCTGGTCAGAATCGAGTTCGACGGAACTTCTGCCGGGGACATCATTACCGGCAATACCGGAACGGACGTTCTCCGAGGTCACGGCGGTAATGACAGGATCAGCGGCGTCGGCGGCAACGATGTGCTGGTTGGCGGGTTGGGTAAGGACATTTTGAATGGCGGGGCCGGCCACGACATTTTCGATTTCAATAAGCTTTCGGACTCGACTGTAAAGTCAATCGGGCGCGATCGTATCGGTGATTTCAAACACAATGTCGACGACATCGATCTTCGAACGATCGACGCAAACTTAACGGCCGCAGGCAATCAAGCCTTCAATTTCATCGGCAGCGATCAATTTCACCAGATCGCGGGCGAACTCCGGTTTCAGCAAATTGACCGTGCCGGTGCGTTACATGACATCACCATCGTTTCTGCCGACGTCAATGGTGATGGACTTGCCGATTTCCGGGTTGATCTCGCGGGCCTTCATAGTCTTACAAAAGGGGATTTTCTGCTGTAAGCGACCCTGCTTGGAGACAATGTCTCGCTATGGCAGAGCGAGTTGAGCGGTGCCAACCGTCTTAATGTAGGTTTTCCAGCGGGCCTGTTAATTGGGCCCGCTGGAAGAATTCAAAAAATTACGCTTCCTCGCCCGCATCCGGCTTGGCGCCTTCGTCGAACACGCCGTCGGGATTAAAGGTTTCGAGTTCGATCTTCTCGTCCTTGATGTGCGAGACGTTCTCGCCCTTGGCCTGCTTGTCTGCTTCGTCCTGCGAACGGGCAATGTTCAGCGAGACGCCAACCACGACTTCAGGATGTAACTGAACCTTGAGGGCATGAACGCCAAGTGTCTTGATCGGCTTTTCGAGGATGATCTGGTTGCGGTTGACTGTAAAACCGCCCGCCGTGATCGACTCGGCGATGTCGCGCGTCGAGACCGAGCCATAAAGCTGGCCCGTATCGCCGGCGGCGCGGATCAGCACGAAGCTCTTGCCGTCCAGTTTGGTTGAGACACCTTCGGCTTCCGTCTTGTGCTCAAGATTGATGGCTTCAAGCTGAGCGCGCTTGCCCTCGAACACCTTGCGGTTGTCGTCGGTGGCGCGCAGCGCTTTTTTCTGCGGCAGCAGGAAGTTGCGGGCATAACCGTCCTTGACGTTAACGACATCGCCCATTTGGCCCAAGCGGCCGATGCGCTGAAGTAGAATGACTTGCATGTTTTGTGCTCCTTAGTTTTCTGATTTGAGTTTGCGTTGTTTGAGAAGGCTTAGGTTTGAGAAGGCGGCGGCGGCCCAGCGCCAGAGTTCGGGCCGGAATTTGCGTGACGCCGGTATCCGAAGATGGTTTCGCCAAGCCCCATCAGTGCGAGAACAAGGCTGGTCCCGGCGCTGAATACGAAGAGTGACGCGTAGATGGCGGAGAGCGTGAAATTGCGCCAGGGCGAGCCGCGCGTCACATAGTGCGCAACCGCGAGACCAAGAAGGGCGAAGGCAAAATAGAAGGTGCCCGTGAAGCCGCCGGCCATCAGGCCGATGATGCCGCCGCCAAAGCTAATGGCAAATGCGATCAACAAAACGAGCGACGATCCTCTTGGCAATTCGAATGAGGCGATATCCGGCCAAGGGCGCGCAAGCCGTCCCGACGCCAGCGTCACACGCCCAGCCAACCACAAGCTCAACAGCGACGTCATCATGACTGCGATGGCCATCACGGCGGGGAGCAGCTTCACGGTTGTCGCTGTGATCTCATCGATTTGATTTTCGGCGATGGGCGGCGCGCCGGGGATGTTTGGAAGTTCGCTTGTGACGAATTTTTGGATCACTTCGCGCAGCGCTTTGGTTAGCGCCTCGACGTCGGCGCCGAGCAAGATGAGCGTTAAAACCGCGAACACGCCACCAAACAGTGCGGCCACAGCAACCAGCCGCCCAACCGGATACCACTCGCGCTCTTTTTCGTCTCCGCGGGCCAGCATGGCCAGCCGGGAGAGAACGGCGGCGGGAGCGGCTTCGCTGACTGCAAAGACAAGCGCCGTTACTGGATTGGTGAGTGCGAGAATGGCGAGCGTTGCCGTCAAGGCTGCAATGGCGGCGGGCAAAACGCCGAGGCCAAGGCCTGCGAGATAAATCGAAAATGGCGTGAGCAGGAACAACACAAAGCGCGACAACACGGGACCCGTCGTCGCCGAGACGAACACGATCGCGGAAATGGCGCCGGCACAAATGCCAAGGAGGATCGATTGCGGTGTCATGGTCCTGCTGTCCCGCTTGTCTGAGCGGTTAGAGCGGGATCCGGCAACGCGCCGTCCCCGCCCAACGAATTGGGGCGGTGGGCAATGGGCAGTTGGCAGTAGGTTTGATTTGGGTCGGATTGCAACTCAACTGCCTACTGCCTACTGCCTACTGCCATCTTCACTTAATCACATACGGCAGAAGCCCGAGGAAACGTGCGCGCTTGATGGCTCGCGACATTTCACGCTGCTTCTTGGCCGACACGGCCGTGATGCGGCTCGGCACGATCTTGCCGCGCTCCGACACGTAACGGCCGAGGGTGCGCACGTCCTTGTAGTCGATCTTTGGCGCTTGATCTCCCGAGAACGGGCAGGTCTTGCGGCGGCGATGGAAGGGACGGCGGCCTGGGCCACCAGGAGTTTGAATTTCAGCCATGGGTTAACCCTCCGAACCAGAATTAGATGAACCTGATGTTGAACCGGGTGGTGTACCCGGGGTCGTACCAGGGGCTGTATTGGGACCTGCTTCACGCGGGGGACGAGGTGCGCGCGGCGCATCGCCATCACGCGGGGGACGAGGAGGACGATCACCGCCTTCGCGCGGAGGACGCGGCGCGTCGCCATCACGGGGAGGACCCCCTTCTCTTGGAGGTCTGGGTCTGAATGTCGATCCGCCTTCGCGGTCGCCACGGAATACCGCCGCCGCCACCGCCGCCGCCAGGACCACCACGGCCACCGCCGCCAAATCCGCCACCGCCGCCGCCGAAGCCGCCACGTCCGCCACCGCCGCCGAAGCCGCCGCGATCAGGACGGTCGCCGCGTTCGCCGCGGTCGTCGCGATCCTGCTTGCGCATCATCACGGAGGGTTCTGTCTCGAGTTCTTCGACGCGCACCGTCAAGAAGCGGATGACGTCGGGGTTGATGCCCATGCGCCGTTCCATTTCAGCGACCGCAGCCGGAGGGCTGTCGATGTTGAAATAGGCGTAGTGCGCCTTGCGGTTTTTCTTGATCTTGAATGCGAGGCCTTTGACGCCCCAGTATTCTTGCTTTGTTACTTTGCCTTGGCCCTCAGTGATAACGCCTTCGAATTCCTTCATCAGCGCTTCGACTTGGGCTTGGGTCACGTCCTGGCGCGCCAGGAACGTATGCTCATAAAACGGCATACGGATCAGCCTTTCAGTTTGCGTTGCACGCTTGGGGAACCCCAAACGCGTCATCCCTCCGGCGCAAAGCCCTGATGAGCCTGAGAAAGGCTTATCTAGTACCCAAAGGAGAAGACACTGGGGGACGGAGCCGTCTCACGCCTGAGTTGCCTCAAGACTGAGCCGCTGCACCTCTCGACAGGCTCCCACCGGTATGTGGACGCGCGCGAGCCCCCGTTCAGCCTCCAACCGGAGCGGGTGAAGCGCGGGGTATACACGGGGGGCCGTGGGGAGGCAAGGGGGGCTTTACGCTAGGCATTGAGGCACATTATCCAACGGTAAAGATCCCGGATCTGCGAAGCGCCGCTCGCGCGCCGCGCTTTCGTCCGGGAATGCGGGTGGAGGGAGTTGCGCGCCACCCACCGCTGTCATCCCGGCCGTAGGTCCGCATTGTGATGCGGACTGATGAGCCGGGACCCAGGCGGCGTATTTCTGAAGTGAAGGATGGGTCCCGGCTCTCTAAAATTGCGCACACGCAATTTCTCCGGCCGGGATGACAATGTGTAGTCCGCGCCGCCCCTTCGTCCGGGAACGCGGGTCGAGGGAGATGCGCACTTCCACTTCCCCCTCGTCGTGCCGAAGGCGCGCCTCCGGCACGATGGGGAGGCGTTCATGGCTGCCTCCAAAATAGATTGAACAACGCCATCGAGACTTTGCATCACGTCGTTGGACCAAAAGCGGATCACGCGATAGCCTTCCGCTTTAAGCCATTCGGTCCGCCGGATGTCATATTCGATCTGATCACCAAGTGCATGTTGACTTCCATCGACCTCAACGACGAGCTGGCGTTCGAGGCAAACAAAGTCGGCGATAAAGGGACCGATGGGATGTTGCCGGCGAAATCTTAAGCCGCTCACTTTGCGGCCGCTGAGCGCCCGCCAAAGTTTGCGTTCCGGCACGCTCATCGTTTTGCGCAAATCGCGCGCGCGCTCGTTTGCCATTGCGCGATTGTATGCGCGTGTGGTCGCCTAGAACACCCCCATCTGAAACGCCATCAGACTTAGCCGGACCATTCTTGGCGTGGCGGATTTCAGCGTTGGCCCGGCTAAGCCTGTGGCGTTTCTTCTTCCCCCCTGAAGGGGGAAGAGCCCCTGCTGCCTGTTGCCCATCATCCCTAACGCCGTTTTCAAATCACCCAATCCAAAAACCCCTCAACCAAACAGCAAGGTTCGTTTTCCCCGCGCACGCATTTGCTGGCATACTCATCTCACCTCGCCTCGGTTAGCGGCGGACAGTCTCGAGAGCGTCTCGATCTGGGGGTGGGGGCAGCGTGCGCGATCAGCACATACAAGGGCGTAACGTGCCCGAGTTTTTTCGCGTAGCGAACCGTATCCGGTGCTGTCCAGTTCATGACTGGAACATACGGGCCCGCCGGCAGGAGGATTAAGGTGCCTCCCATTCGGATACGGCCGGCAGAACAGCTGTCGTGGAGCGCGTCAAGGCGCCCGTTCTTCTTAGGATCGACAGGCACCTGGTGCCAGCGCGCTCCACATCCGTTTTTAATATCGCTGGCGGGAAACCGCGCGGCGGTGTCAGCGCATCGAGCAGCAAATAGTGACCTACCAAATACTCTCCCCGCCTCTACAACTCAATGGCGCGCCAAACCGTGGGCGCGCCAAACCGTGGCCCAGCGCCCACCGGCTACAAAAAAATTCGCGAGCGATCATTCAGCCTCCACACGAATCATGGCCTAATCGGAACTTCCATTACGCTGCATCGGCGGCGTTAGTTTGAGGGAGGTTGTTCCATGAAATTTGCTGCTTACACCGATGACTCGATCTGGGGCGTCGGCGCGACGGCCGAGGAAGCCCGCGCAGAAGGCCTTGCCACCATGCAGGACGTCGAAGCATCCGAAGAAGAAGTGGCCGAGCTGAAGGTCGCGCCCGTCTCCGACGAATTGGTTGCAGCACTTGCTGCTGCAGAAGACGCGGGCCGCGACGTAATGTTCGATCTCGTCGGTGGCACCCTCGTCGTCGATCACGACGAAGAGGCGGCTGCCTAAGAGCCGCCGCATCGAATCCAAGACCATATCGAACGGGCCGCAAGCGGCCCGTTTCATTTGATGTGTCGAGCACGGCCTCAAATATTTTCGCGCGCGATCTCTGAGCCACGATCTTGTCCGCGTCGGTCAAGCACGATCCCCCGCGCGTTCGACGCGCGCACGACAGAGTCGAACAGTTCGCGCGCTTTCTGCGGGTTGCCGTTGCGCTGCAAGAATAAAGCGTAGCGCGTGCGCGCTTCAAGGCCGATGTAATAATCCGACAGGTGACTGTATTCGCTTTCGGCGCCGGCGATGCGCCCCTCGGCCTCTAAGCACCGGGCGTAAATGAGATGCGCGTCCTGGTCGTCGAGTTCGGGATGCGCCGCGCGCAACTTGTCGAGTGTGGCCATGGCGCGCCCTGCGTCGCCGCCGTTCAGTTGCGAGCGCGCGAGTCCGACGAGAAGTGGCGGATCCTCCGCATACATGCCCTGAGCCGCCGCTTCATAGAGCCTAATCGCCTCGTCCCACATGCTCTTGCGTTCGCACTCTGCCGCGAGTGCGCGCTTGGTCTCAACCGAGCCGGTCGTCTTGGCCGCGTCATGCAGGCGGTCAAACTCGCGGTCTGGAGACAGAATGTCGGCGATGCCGCGCGTAACTTTCTGCCCCCGGCGCGTGTTGCCCATGTCGGGTATGAGTTCAAAACAGACATAGGCGATCGAGCCGACGAACGGGATCGCGAGGATAAGAAAATACCAATATTGCGGCCGCCCCGTTTCGCGGACATGGTTCATCAGGAAGAGAGCCACGAGCAAATCCAGCATTACGATGAGCGGCACGGCGATCCCTCACATGCTAAAAGGGCGGACACGAATGATTAGGCCATGCGCAGGACGAATGGCAATACGCAAGACGGACGGAGCGTCACTCCGGCACATATCGTTCTTGCGGTATGTCGCGCGTGACGTTGGGATGGTTCAAAGGTAAGAATGTAGCAGCCCCCTCCACCTTGACAGCGGCGGAGGAGGGGTGCCTAAAGCGCCCAATGACCATAAATTGCCGCAAGGGTCTCGACGAGCCCCAGGGGGCAATTGCAGGAGACGCAAATAATCATGGCACGGGCATTCGTATTTCCGGGGCAGGGTAGCCAGGATGTCGGCATGGGTAAGGCTCTGGCCGAGAATTTCGCTTCCGCCCGGGCCGTGTTCGACGAAGTCGACGAGGCGCTGGGACAGAAGCTTTCGGCCATCATGTGGGACGGCCCTAAGGAAATGCTGACGCTGACCGAGAACGCACAGCCCGCGCTCATGGCTGTGTCGATGGCCGTCATGCGCGTGCTGGAAAAGGAACACGGCTTCCGTCTGCAGGATAAGATCAAGTTTGTCGCCGGGCATTCGCTTGGCGAATATTCGGCGCTCGCGGCCGCTGGCGCGTTTTCGCTCGCCGATACCGCGCGGCTCTTGAAACTCCGCGGACAGGCAATGCAAAAAGCTGTCGCTGTGGGCCAAGGCGCCATGGCCGCGCTTCTGGGCGTTGGCATGGACGTAGCCGTTAAGGTCGCGGCCGAAGCGGCGCAAGGCGATGTCTGCCAGGTCGCCAACGACAATGAGCCAACGCAAGTTGTGCTCTCAGGCCACAAGACCGCAATTGATCGCGTGGCTGATATTGGTAAGCCGCTAGGCGTGCGCCGCGCTGTCATTCTGCCCGTCTCCGCGCCCTTCCATTGCGCGCTGATGCAACCTGCTGCCGACGCGATGGCGGAAGCGCTGAGCAAGGTGACAATCAACAAGCCGGTTGTTCCGGTAATCGCCAACGTCGTCGCAACAGCGATATCCGATCCGGTTGAAATTAAACAATGCCTCGTCGAGCAAGTCGTGGGCACGGTGCGCTGGCGCGAGTGCGTCGCCTACATGGCCGCCAACGGCATTACGGATTTCTACGAGATTGGTTCGGGCAAAGTCCTGGCCGGTCTCGTCAAGCGCACAGCTACAACAGCGAACGCAACAAGTATCGGCGCACCGGCGGACGTGGACGCCGCGCTTGCATCTCTTCTCGCATAAGGAGTTTTCATGTTCGATCTAACAGGTAAGACCGCACTGGTAACAGGTGCTACAGGCGGGCTTGGCGCTGAGATTGCGCGTGTATTTCATAAAGCGGGCGCAACAGTCGCGATTTCAGGCCGCAAGGTCGAGGCGCTCGAAGCGCTGGCCAAGGAGCTCGGCGACCGTGTGCATGTGGTTCCCTGCGACCTGGCCGACCGCGCCGCCGTCGCTAAGCTGATCGATGAGGCGGTCAAAGCCGTCGGCGGCCGCCTCGATATTCTCGTCAACAATGCGGGGCTGACCAAAGATAATCTCTTCATGGTGATGAAGGACGAGCAGTGGGACGACGTCATCGCGGTCAACTTGACGTCGACGTTTATGCTGTGCCGCGCTGGGTCGCGCCACATGATGCGCTCCAAGACGGGCTACGGCCGCATTATCAACATTGCCTCCGTGTCGGGCGTGTTCGGCAATCCGGGGCAGGGCAACTATGCGGCCTCCAAAGCCGGTATGATCGGCATGACAAAGAGCCTGGCGCGTGAAGTCGCGTCGCGCGGTATCACCGCCAACTGCATCGCGCCGGGCTTTATCCAGACGGCCATGACCGACGTGTTAAAAGACGAACAAAAAGCTCAAATCTCCGCCATGATCCCGTCCCAGCGCTTTGGCACGCCCATGGATATCGCCGCTGGATGCCTCTACCTTGCCTCCAACGAAGGCGGCTACATCACCGGCCAGACGCTGCACATCAACGGCGGCATGGCGATGGTTTGAGTACCGTATTCGGCAAAGCCGGGGCCCACATGCCCCGATTGTCGCAGCAGTCACCTTGTGGTGTGGTGCCCAGGGGGAGAACGTGGTGCCGGGCCCGGTTTCGGCCCGGATTCTATGGGGTTCCGGGGTTCAGCCAGGGTCTGAAGTCACATTCACTGGCTAGAGGCAGCGCGAGCCGCCTTGGAACCGGCCCATATATTGCCCCCAAAAAAGGGGTCAGACCTTCGTGGGCAAAGTTGCCATCCGGGCTTGATTTGCGGCCACGATTGTCTACATGGTGCCCTCGTATCCGGCATGGTGCTGGGTCGAAGGGGCGACGAGAGCTGGCGCGGAAGATTGCTCGGAGCTTCAAGCAATCGGGGCGCTGGGACGACCGGCCAACCGTACTTAATTTAGGACACGAGAGAACCAAGATGAGCGATGTCGCTGACCGCGTGAAGAAGATTGTCGTTGAGCATCTGGGCGTCGAAGTCGACAAGGTGACAGAGAACGCCAGCTTTATCGACGACCTGGGCGCAGATAGCTTGGATACGGTCGAACTCGTGATGGCGTTCGAAGAAGAATTCGGCTGCGAAATTCCCGACGATGCCGCTGAGCACATCCTGACTGTCGGCGATGCCGTCAAGTTTCTGGAAAAGAATGCCAGCGCCGCTTAAGCGTGCAGCCGCAATTCAGGGCAAGGCGCTTGCGCGCTGGTCCAGAGCGGGAGATCTGCGACACCAGGGGACTGGGTTCACCGGCCCCCGGTTCGGGTCATATGAGTTTACGTCTCACATAAGCCTTCGGCGAGAAGACTAGGATGCGCCGCGTCGTCATCACAGGACTGGGACTTGTGACGCCAGTAGGCTGCGGCGTCGAAGCGTCGTGGTCGGCGCTACTCGCCGGCCAAAACGGTGCACGCCGGGTCGAAGAGTTCGACGTTTCCGATATCACATGCCAGATCGCTAATTTTATTCCGCGCGGGGCTAAGTCCGACGGCAAGTTCAATCCCGACGATTGGATGGAGCCGAAGGAACAGCGCAAGGTCGATGATTTTATCATCTACGCGATGGCTGCCGCCGATCAGGCGATTGCTGACTCTGGACTGAAATTCGACACGGCAGAGAAACAAGAGGAAGCCGGTGTCCTCGTCGGTTCCGGCATTGGCGGCCTTTCGGGCATTGCCGACACGTCGCTTCTGCTCAAGGAAAAAGGTCCGCGCCGCGTTTCGCCGTTCTTCATTCCGGGCCGCCTCATCAACCTCGCAGGCGGCTACATTTCCATCAAACATCAGCTCAAGGGCCCGAACCACGCCGTGGTCACGGCCTGCTCGACGGGCACGCACGCCATTGGCGACGCCGCGCGCCTTGTCGCGCTCGGAGACGCCGAAGTCATGGTCGCAGGCGGGTCTGAAAGCCCGATCTGCCGCATCGCGCTCGCTGGGTTTGCAGCCTGCCGCGCTCTCTCGACCGGCTTCAACGATAACCCCACCAAAGCATCCCGGCCCTACGACAAGGATCGCGACGGTTTCGTCATGGGAGAAGGGGCGGGCATTGTGGTGCTCGAAACGCTCGAGCGGGCCAAGGCGCGTGGTGCCAAAGTTTACGCTGAAGTCATTGGTTATGGCATGTCAGGCGACGCGTATCATATCACGGCACCCTCGGAATCCGGCGACGGCGCTTTCCGCTGCATGAAAGCCGCGTTGAAACGTGCCGGTATCGCGCCGAGCGAAATCGACTACGTCAATGCGCATGGCACATCGACGCCCATGGGCGATGAAATCGAACTTAGAGCCGTCGAACGCTTGTTCGGCAATAGCGCCGGAAAACTTGCCATGTCATCGACCAAATCGGCCATCGGGCATCTCCTGGGAGCAGCAGGCGCCGTCGAAGCCGTTTTCTCTGTTCTGGCAATAAGGGACAACATCGTGCCCCCGACGCTTAATCTCGACAACCCCTCGGTCGAAACGGCAATTGACCTCGTGCCGCACGCCGCCAAAAAGCGGGAGATCAACGTCGCGTTGTCGAATTCGTTCGGCTTTGGTGGAACCAACGCTTCGATTGTGCTCCGTCGCGTCATGTAAGCACTCCAACATTCGTGCTTTTGCCACAATTTCCGTTGAGCGTCGGCGGTCAGGGATATTCATTTCGAGGCGCCATGAGCAGCCGTAAAAAACGACCCGACGGCGCCACGCGCACGAGAACTTCGGGCGCGCGCAGCCCCAATGAACGACTTGAGCCTGGTCGCGCACCTTCCAGGCCGCGTGGCCTCCAAGAACGCGCACCGTCGCGGCTGGTTACGGGTCTAGTGCGGGTTGCCAGCGGCCTCTTGACCGTGGCGCTCGTCGCCATGCTCGCGATCGGCGGCAGCGGCGTTATTCTCTACAGCCAGTACGAGCGTCCCGGTCCCTTAGACGCCGCGCGCACCGTCGTCGTTCCCAAAGGCAAGGGCCGCATCCAGATTGCCGAGTATCTCGAAACCGAGGGTATTATTGGCAATCGCTGGACGTTCGTTGCCGGCCATCTTTTCCAGTCCATGTTCGGACCGAAGAAGAACCTGGATTTGAAAGCTGGCGAGTACGAGGTGAAAGAGCATGCCTCTATGCGTCAAGTGTTGGAGACGCTCACCGAAGGTAAATCGATCCAATACAAGGTGGGCGTCCCCGAGGGCTTGACCAGCCAGCAAATCGTCGAACGCTTGAAAGCCGATACAAACCTAAGCGGCGAGATCACGAGCATCCCAGCCGAAGGTACGCTGCTTCCCGATACCTACCTCGTTTCAAAAGGCATGGGCCGTCAGGAATTGATTGATCGCATGCAGGCGCAAATGAAAGAATTTCTCGCACCGGTGTGGGAAAAGCGGCGGCCGGAACTGCCATTGCGCACGCCGGAAGAAGCGATCGTTTTTGCCTCTGTCGTGGAGAAGGAAACGGGCAAGCCAGATGAACGCGACCGCGTCTCGGCTGTATTCCATAATCGTCTCAAGAAGGGCATGCGCCTTCAGTCCGACCCAACAATTGTCTATGGCCTCGCCGGCGGACAAGGGGCACTCGGCCGGGCGATCACCAAGCCGGATATCGAGAGCAAGACGCCCTACAACACGTATCAGATTAATGGCCTGCCTCCCGGCGCCATATGCAACCCGGGCCGTGCGTCGATTGAGGCCGCACTTAATCCCGCCGCGACCAACGATATCTATTTTGTCGCCGACGGCAGCGGCGGGCACGCGTTCTCCGAAACTTTGAAAGAACATAACGCTGCCGTTCAGAAGTGGCGCGAAGTCGAACGGCAGTCAAAATCGAAAGCTGACGCTGTTCCGGAGGCAGCAAAGACGGCCGCGGCCGCTAAACCGATGGAACCGGACCCCGATGTGGCACCCATTCCGGCGCGCGCCGATGATGTGGCGGCCGGTGTCGCGACAGGGCAGGCAGCGGTTGCCAAGGCTCCCGGGCCCGCCGCTGCGGATGCCAGTGCTATTCCCTTGCCGGTCCGCAAGCCAAAAAAGCAGTAGGTGGCCCCCTGCCGGCCTCTCGCAGCCCTCAGCCGTCCACCTCTTGGGTTGGCGTCAGGGCCACGAGCCGCTAAGTTGCCCGACGCTAAGGTCCGGGAATCATTTCTGGGTGAGCGGTCACATAGGGCGCCTTTTCCGGCGCGCGGGTTTATGAGCATTTCGAGCATGACGGGGTTTGGCCGCCAGGATGGGGCAGGCGAGGGCCTTGCCTGGGTCTGGGAAGCGCGCAGTGTCAACGGGCGTGGGCTCGACATCCGGCTGCGCTTGCCGCCGGGGTTCGACGCTATCGACGCCGTTGTGCGCGAGGCGGTCGCCAAACGCATGTCGCGTGGCAACGTCACGATCAATCTCACGACCGAACGGCAAAACGGTGCCGGCACGGTGCGTTTGAACGAAGGGGTGCTGAAGGACATCCTGAAAGCTTGCGATCGCGTTGCCGAATTGACGGGCGGGGCGCGTCCCGATACGGCCGCACTGATGTCGATGAAGGGCGTTCTCGAAATCGGCGACAATGGTCTTGACGATCCAGAACAGCGAGCCACGCGTGAGCGGCTGCTGATCAAGAGTTTTGAACAAACTGCCGACAAGCTGGTTGCCTCGCGCCGCTCTGAAGGCGCACGCTTGGCGCAGATCATTTGCACGCAAATCGCCGAGATTGAGCGCATGACGGGCGAGGTCAGGGCCTCCCCATCGCGCACGCCCGATGCCATAAAGACACGGCTTCTCGACCTCGTGTCGCGTTTGCTCGATGCCAGCGGCACCTTTGACAAGGATCGCCTGCATCAGGAAGCCGTTCTTGCGGCCACCCGCGCCGACGTCGAAGAGGAATTGGCGCGCTTGACCGCGCATGTTGCAGCCGCGCGCGAGATCCTGGAAGAGACAAACGCTGTCGGCCGCAAACTCGATTTTTTAGCGCAAGAATTCAACCGCGAAGCCAATACGCTTTGCTCAAAAGCCAATGCCGTCGACGTGACGCGCATAGGCCTCAGCCTCAAGAGCGTTATCGATCAACTCCGCGAGCAGGTGCAGAACGTTGAGTGATACATCCATACGAAGTGAAGGAACGGCTGTTGGGCCAGTGGCGCGCCGTGGCTTGCTTTATATCCTGTCGTCGCCGTCAGGCGCTGGGAAAACGACGCTTGCGCGGCGGCTGATCGAAGCCGATCCCGGTATACGCATGTCAGTCTCGGTGACGACGCGTAAGCCGCGCCCTGGCGAGACCGGCGGTAAGGATTATTTTTTCGTCGATCACAAACGCTTCGAAGCCATGCGCGATAACGGCGAACTTCTTGAGTGGGCAAAGGTCTTCGATAACTATTACGGAACGCCGAAGGCGGCTGTCGCAACGGCGATCGAAACCGGCCGGGACGTGCTGTTCGACATCGATTGGCAAGGCGCGCAACAGCTCTCGGAAAAAATGCCGGGTGACGTTGTGCGCGTATTTGTACTGCCGCCCTCGGGGCGCGTTTTAGAACAGCGCTTGACGTCGCGTGCGCAAGATCCCCCTGACGTCGTGGCACGGCGGATGGCGGCAGCTTCGGCTGAGATTTCGCATTGGCCAGAGTACGATTACGTCATTGTGAATTCGGATATCGAGGAAAGCGTGCGCAGCGTTTCCTCGATCCTTGTCGCCGAACGTCAAAAAAGAGCGCGGCAACTCGGGCTGTCTGCTTTTGTGCGGGAGTTGCAGAAGGGTTTGTGATCATGGCTACAAACCATGATCCCTTCGAACCCCTATTCGTTGGCAATGAGTTTACTGCATTGCACGCGACGCAGCGATGTCTTGAGACGCTTGTTGTCCCGCTGCAACTCTACAACCGCGCCAAATACAAAGCGGATGTGAGCTGCCGCCGCCGCTTCTGCCCGGCCTGCATTTCCGGCGATTACGGCTTCACCGATATCTACGTGCTGGGTCAATAGTTTCTCCCGGACACCGGGTCGCAAATATAGATGCTCGCGGTTGAAGAAAATGTTGTTGCGCAGCAATTCGCTGAGCGCGCGCATGACGTGCAGCCCGATGAAGTTGTGTCCGGCCTCATAAACAAGCATATGCAGATTGACGTCGGCCTTAGCTTCCTCTGCGGGATCTTTGATTTTATGGGCCTTGCGCATTTCAGCGAGGCAAGAGCGAATGGCAGCCTTTTCTATTTTCGTGGCTCGAAGCGCTGCTGCCCGCGCGGCCTGTGCTTCAACCCATTGACGGAACTCGTAATAATCGGCGACAGCATTCTGATTGTCGCGATACAGGTTCGCGAGCGGCTTCATGACCGGCGATAGGAATTGCGCCACATAAGTCCCGCCCCGGGAACCCGTCAACAATCCACGCTTGGTCAACATTTCGATGGCTTCGCGCAGCGATGGCCGCGAAACGTCCAAATTTTGTGCAAGATCTCGTTCGGGCGCAAGCTTCTCGCCTGGCCTCAAGGCCCCCTCGAGGATCATCCTCTCCAGATGCGTGGCGATGATGTTCGCCAATTTCTCTGTGCGTACAGCTACCATTCGCGCGCCTGCTGTGAATTGGCGGCCTTAAATTTGTCACGAGTCCAAGGTGATCAGATGAAAGGCCCACGCCGATTTTCCTCTACTACTTTAAGGTAACACAGTTTGACCGGGTAGGGCCCGTGGTATAATCTTTTTACCACGCAGGCCGCATCCGTCCAGCGAACGTCGATACGGGAGACATTAAGGCTGGTTTGGGCGAAAGCGATTGGATCGATAAATTTTGCCAAAGCCCAGTTTCCATTTTAATTTTTGCCGATTGTTGCGGAGCCGGAGAATTTAGAATTCCAAAAAAGGCGGCCTAGTGATCCGCCACGCCAAAAAGGGAGAGCTTAGCGATGCCAACGATTAATGTGAACGGTGCTGATAAAGACGTCAGCGACCCAACAGTGCCGCTGCTCTGGTACTTGAGAGACGAACTCAATCTGACGGGCACGAAGTATGGATGCGGCGCGGGCGTATGCGGTGCCTGCACGGTTCATGTGGATGGCGTCGCTGTCCGCTCGTGCATGACAAGTGCGGCCGACGTTGCCGGAAAAAAAGTCACGACGATCGAGGGCTTGAGCCCAGACGGCGAACACCCTGTTCAGAAGGCATGGCGCCAAATCAGCGTTCCGCAATGCGGATTCTGCCAGGCCGGCCAGATCATGCAGGCTGCGTCTCTCCTCACCAAGAACCGCGCGCCGACCGACGCACAGATCGTGGAAGAGATGCAGGGCAATCTGTGCCGTTGCGGCTGCTATCAACGTATTCATGAAGCAGTTCGTCTTGCCGCGGGAGGAGTTTAATCATGTTGCATTATCTCGAACAGGAACTCCGCAACCAGCGCGGAAACGCGTTGCGCGCCACAATCGAAAACGTCAGCCGCCGCGGCGTGCTTGGCGGCTTGCTAACGACAACAGGTTTAGTTCTCGCAATCGATTTCTCTCCGGCATCGGCGCGCGAAGTCGTCAAGCCATATCCGACCGGCGGCGACGGCATGCCGAACAAAACCGTCAACAATCCCAAAGTGTTCATTGCCATCGATAAGGATGGCACGGTCACGATCATGTCGCATCGCGCCGAAATGGGCACGGGCATCTCGACGAGCTTGCCTATGGTCGTTGCGGACGAAATGGAAGCCGATTGGTCGAAAGTCAAAATCGTTACCACCGACGGCGACGAACCGAAATATCGGCAACCAGGACACAGACGGCTCGCGCAGTATGCGCCACTTCATCCAGGCCATGCGGCAGTGCGGCGCGGCCATGCGGCAGATGCTTGAATCGGCCGCGGCTGCAAAGTGGAGCGTTGATGCTGCGCTGTGCAGCGCCAAGGACCACAAGGTCGTGCTGCTCGACAAGGACGGCAAGGAACAAGGCAAGTCGCTCGGGTTCGGAGAACTCGCCGAAGCCGCCATGGCATTGGCCGTTCCCGCCGTTGAAACGCTTCGCCTCAAGAGCCCGAACGAGTTCAACTACATGGGCAAGGGCGAAATCAAAGCTCATGACCATCGCAACATTACGACGGGTAAGGCCATTTATGGCGCTGACGTGCGTCTGCCCGGTATGAAGTATGCCGTGATGGCGCGTCCGCCCGTTCTCGGCGGCAAGATCAAGAAATGGGATGGCGCGGCGGCACTGAAAGTGCCGGGCGTCGAAGCCGTGCACGAGATAGCCGGCGTTTACGACGTGCCGCGGAAGTACGGTATCCTTGGCGGTATTGCCGTGGTTGCAAAGAGCACTCACGCCGCCATCAAAGGACGTGACGCGCTCGTCATCGAGTGGGATCACGGCGAGAACGCCAGCTACGACTCTGTCGCCTACGACAAAGCAATGACGGAAACGGCCGCTCAGCCGGGCAAAGTTATCCGCAAACAGGGCGACCCGGACGCGGCCTTCAAAAATGCCAAACAAGTGTTCACCGGCGACTATCACGCCGCGCATTTGAACCAAGCATCGATGGAACCGCTCGTTGCCGTCGCCCAAGTCAAGGACGGCAAGGCGGAAGTCTGGGCGCCCGCGCAAAGCCCATTCGGCGCCAAGAACGACGTGGCCGGCGCACTTAAGATGAAGCCGGAAGACGTCACGCTTCACATGACGCTTCTCGGTGGCGGCTTCGGCCGGAAATCGAAGTCGGACTACATCCAGGAAGCAGCTCTTGTCTCCCAAAAGATGGGTGGCGTGCCGATCCTGCTGCAGTGGACCCGCGAAGACGATATGCGCAATGGCTTCTACCATACGGTCTCGGTGGAACGCGTCGAAATCGCCTTCGACGACAAGAACAAGGTGACCGGCTGGCGCCATCGCTCGGTTGCACCGTCGATCATTTCGACGTTCGTTGCCGATAGTGGCTACAAGTTCTTCATCGAGCAAGGCATGGGACACGTCAACATGCCCTATGAGATTGCGAACGTTAGCTGCGAAGACGGGAAGGCCATGGCCCATACCCGTATCGGCTGGTTCCGCTCTGTGTCGAACATTCCGCGCGTCTTTGCGACCGGCTCAGCCGTTTGCGAAGCCGCCCATATGATCGGCAAGGACCCGAAGGATTTCTTGCTTGAACTCGTCGGATCGGATCGCACGCTCAACCCGAAGGAACTCGGCTTCCCCGAGGACTTCTGGCACTACGGCGACCCGATTGAAGAGTTCCCGATGGAAACCGCACGGTTCAAGAACGCTATCAAACATGTGGCGGAAAAGGCCGGCTGGGGCAAGAAACTGCCCGAGGGCGAAGGTCTCGGCATTGCCGCGCACATCGCGTGGCAGTCGTATGTCGCAACCGTCGTGCACGTGAAGATCGACAAGGACGGCACGATCCGCGTTCCGGAAGTGCATACCGCGATCGACTGCGGCTTCGCCGTCAACCCGGAACGTATCCGAGCTCAGATCGAGGGCGGCGCCGTCCAGGGGATGTCGACGACGCTTTACAGCGGCATCACGTTCAAGAACGGCGCTGTCGAACAGTCGAACTACACCGACTACAACATCGCGCGCATGTCGAACTACCCGCAGAAGGTGAACGTGCATATCATCAATGGCAAGCCGTCACGCCCTTCAGGCATCGGCGAACCGGGTATGCCTCCATTCCACGCGGCGTTGGCAAACGCTATCTTCGCGGCTTCCAAGAAGCGCATCCGCAAGATGCCGATGGGTGACAAGATCGCGTAGGTCTGGCGGGTCCGTTTTTTCCGTCAAAACAAATCATGCGCCCGCGAGTTTTGTCTCGCGGGCGCTTTCAATTCCGCAGGGGCAGTAGGCGAATTTAAGCTCTAAATGCGCGGCAGTTCAGGCCTGTTCACCGCGCTCAAAAATAGCAGCGAGGCGCGCAAAGTCTTCGACGCTCAATTGCTCTGCGCGCTTTTGCGGATCGATGTTCGCTTCGCGCAGTAGCAGTTCGGGCATCGGGGTCAATTGCTTGAGGCTCTGGCGCAACATCTTGCGGCGTTGACCAAACGCGGCTTGCGTCACACGCCCTAAAATCGCAACGGAACACGCTGGATCAGGTGAGGGCCGGGGTACGAATTCGACAACCGCAGACGACACCTTTGGTGGCGGCGTAAATGCTTCCGGGGGCAGGTTCATGACGATGCGCGCTTCACAACGATATTGTGCGAGAACCGAGAGTCGGCCGTAGGCTTTTGATCCGGGCTCCGCAACAATACGCTCCGCCACTTCGCGCTGGAACATCAAGACCATGCGGTCGTACCACGGCGGCCACGGCGCCGTTTCAAGCCATCCAACCAGGAGGAGCGACGCCACACCATAAGGCAAGTTTGCAACGATCGAGATGGGGCCAGCGGCGGTGGCGAGTAGCGTCGCCCAATCGGATTGAACTGCGTCGCCAAAGTGAACCGTCAAACGCCCAGGGTAGTGGGCAGATATTTCCTCGAGTACCGGGCGGCAGCGCTCGTCGCGTTCGATAGCGAACACGTGTCCTGCGCCTTCCAGAAGAAGCGCACGCGTCAAGCCCCCAGGACCCGGCCCAATTTCGACAACTGTGCGGCCGGGAAGGGGCCCCGCCGCGCGCGCAATTTTGCGGGTAATGTTGAGGTCGAGAATAAAATTTTGCCCCATCGACTTTTTGGCGCGGAGCTCGTGTACGCGAATAACGTCGCGCAACGGTGGCAAACCATCAGGACTGGCGCCGGAGCGCGTGTCGATAAACTCGTCCCGGGGATCGCCGCTCATCGTGATGCCGCCTGGCGCCGGGCAGACATTTGATCTGCAACCTTAAGCGCATTGATGAGGCTCTGTGCGGAGGCGCGGCCGGATACTGCAATGTCGAATGCTGTGCCATGATCGGGCGACGTGCGCACGAACGGGAGCCCGAGCGTGATGTTGACACCCTGGTCGAAGGCGAGAGTCTTCAGCGGGATGAGTGCCTGATCGTGATACATGGCGATCACCGCGTCGTATGTGCGGCGCGCGGCTTCATGAAAGAGCGTATCGGCGGAATGGGGACCCGTCAGTGCAAACCCTTCGCGCTGAAGATCGCGGATGGCGGGCGCTATGGTGTCGATGTCTTCGCGGCCCAGCGCGCCGTCTTCGCCTGCGTGCGGATTGAGGCCGCAAATTGCAATTCGTGGCGATTCAATCCCGAAATCGCTCTTCAGTGCCGCACACGTAATGCGCACGGCCTGCGAGATCAAATCGCGCGTGATTAGAGCGGGTACTTCCTTGAGGGGAACGTGAATTGTCAGTGGTACAGCGCGCAAGCCTTCTGAGGCGAGCATCATGATCGGTTGATGGCGCTGACCGGGCCAGTGCTTGGCGGCAAGTGACGCAAGAAATTCCGTGTGTCCCGGGTGCGAAAAACCGGCACTATAGAGAACGCTTTTTGCGATGGGGTTTGTCACGACCGCGCGTGCCTCGCCCGTCGCAGTGTCAGCGACAGCACGCTCGATTGCCTCGATGATCGCCGGGGCATTGGCGCTGTCAGGCTTTCCCGCCACGACAGGGGCGGCAAACGCAATAGGCAGGACAGGCAGCGCCGTCTGAAATATGGATGCAATGTTTTCGAACGACGTGACACGTGCGATGGGCACGTTGAGACCTAGGGCACGGGCGCGCTGTTCGAAGACGTTGACGTCGCCATAAACAACAAAGGGGGCAAGATGATGCACCGAGCGGCTGGTCCAGGCTTTGAGCGTGATCTCGGGCCCAATCCCTGCGGGATCGCCCATTGTCAGGGCGAGGGGCTTATCAGATAGGCCGCGTGAATGTCCCATGGTCAGCTCCCATGGTCAGCGGTACTCGATAGCCGCGTCTTGGCGAAGGTCTTTCAAATGGCGTTTACCGAGAAACTCAAACTCTTTTTGCTTGAGTTCGCCTTCGGCCTGCGTGCGCTTTTGTTCTTCGATTTTGACCACGTCGCGACCGCACACGGCGAACAACTCGATGCCGTTTTCGCCAACTGCGGGCGGCAGCATTTCCCCGTCCTTGGCAGCGAGTAACATCGAACGCGTCGGCTCCGGGAAAGCGGATGGCTTGCGTTTGCCAAGTTCGTCGAACTTGGCGCCTGCGACGCCCGTTGCGATCTGTCCTGTCGACTTACAGTCCTTGAATTTCGCGCGGATCGATTCCGCCTGCGCCACGCGCTGGGCAACGCCCGCTTGATCGAGTTTTGCCGGCATGGCGATAACAATGCGCTGCACAGACAACTCTAGTTGATCCTCGCCGCCGGTTGCTGCTGTTGCCACGAATTTATCGACGTCCTTGGCGCCAATTGAAATCTGATGGCCGAACTTGCGGCGGATGACTTCATTCCACGACAGCGACGAGCGGATGCGGAACTTCATCGGATCGAGCGAGCCGCCCAACTGCTGCGCAAGTTGCGCTTCGGTCAACTTGTTTCTCTCGGCGATACCGCGAACGACTTTGTCGATTTCGTCGTCTGGGACAATCGTGCCGACGCGCTTTGCTTCTTGCATCTTCAGTTTCTCGTCGATTAATTCCTCAAGCGCTGCCTTGCGTATCGTCGGCAGGACATTCGAGCGGGCGCCTTCAACAGCTTGCTTCTGGAGATCTTGGGCGAATTGTTTTTTGCGCTGTTCGAACACAGCGAGGATCTGTTCTTTAGACTTGCCGGGATTGGCCTTGATCACTTCCTGCAAGATTGCCTTGAGGCGCTCGCTGGTCGAGGGCGCCTTGATCAAGGCTTTGAAACGCTCCTGCGCTTTCGCCGCGACATTGGCGCCGCTGAGCATCTCAACGCGCTGACGAACTTCAAAACCTGTGACAGGCTCGTCGTTGACCAGCGCCACAATGGATTGTTCCCCGCCCGTCGATGAGGTCCGCGCCGCGGTCTTGGCGGCACCCGCTGGCTTAACAGGTGCCGCGGCCTTGGCAGCCGGGTTCGTTAGCCGGCGCTTTCTCTGCCGCGGCGGCAGGCACGAAAAGAGCAAAGAAAGCGAGCGCTGCTGTAGCTCCCGCAGCGGTCTTCGTCATGGTTTTGCGGAGCAAAGTCATCTTTGTCATCGACCTGAAACAGCGATTCTCGAATTCCGAGCATAGCCCGAAAGTCCGGTCTTTCCGGCCGTTATCCACATGAACAGTGGCGCCGAGATGACCAACAATGGCACAGCCCCGCAGGATCGAGAGGACAGGGTTGGTTAAAACCCGCTCAGTTGTTGGTTCGCTGCTCGCCGCCGAACGCAAAATCGAGTGTGTCAGAGGCATACTGGAATTCACCCAGATGCTTGAGTTCGAAGCGCAGCATCAACGTACGGTCGTCTTCGATCGTGGTGCTATTGAAATAGCTTTCAGAGTAAGTGGCCGTCAGGACAAAACATTCGTCCGAATACTTGACCGAGATGTAATCCGACAGCAGGCGCGCCTCGTCGATGTCGTAGCGCATTCCGCCGCCCATGCTCCATTGCTCGGTAAGGCGCAGCATCCCGGAGCCAAGAATATCCTGTTGCTCGGTGTCGAGGCCGGTCGCCGTACCGCCCGCCGCATAAGCGTAGACCGCCTGGGCTGACACCGGGCCATAGTCGAACTGGACGCCGGTATTCGTGCGCCGCAGGCTCAAATCATTTTCGTCAAAGCGGCTTTGAGACAAGAAGCGGAATGTTTGCGTCGGCGCAAGATAGGCACCCAGAACATAATCCGAGCGATCGGTTTCGAGACCGCTTTCGGGCGAGTGCACGAAATTGCCGTCGTCGTCGCGGCCCGGCCCCCGGTAGACATTGTCTCCTGCCAAATGGAAGCTCTGGCCCGCGAGAATTCGCGCGTAGCCGCCTTCAAAGGCTTGGAAGGTGTATTGAACGCCGACGTTGGCGCGAGTGCCCATTTCTGTCCGGTCGTAACCGGAGAACTTCGACACTTCAAACAGGTTTGTATCGTCGAAGATGAGGCTGCGTGCGTCTTCGTCAGGGAGCCGGCGCTGCGTGACGCTTTCTTGCCGGGACACGAGTTGACCGATGGGTTCGATGATATGGCTCGATGAAGGCGTCGTCGCAATCCAAGGATAGGTCACTGTCGCTCCACCCGCAGCAATGCCCCGCACGGTTGTGTCGTTGTCAACGAAAGTGGAGACCGGATTGCCGAGCACGTCGCGCACAAGATTTCCATTCGCATCGACTTGGAACGATTCTGCGTCGGCGAAATTGTCGAACTGATAGATATCGCCGCGCAGGTTCGCGAACGGAGTGTAGGTGATGCCCACTTGATCGGTGAAGCGGCGGCGCCACTTAAGCTCGCTCACAACGCGATTGATGTTCTGGTCGAAGCGCTGCTTCACTCCGTCGTCACGCGAGAAACTGAGAACGTTGGTATCCCACTTCAATTCGCCGCCGAGAACGGGGTCGGCGAAGACGTAGTTATAATCAATGATCGGATGCGTGCGGCTTTCTGCTATCGGCGTGTCGTCTAACAGCAGCCCGCCGAAATGATAGGCGCGGGCACTGAAATAGTTGCGGTCGGATTGACCGGTCAAGAACACTTGATTGACGCGGTCCGTGAGCAGCACGTTGTCGAACTTGTAGAACCGGCGGAAGCTGTCGTCGCTCTCAAGCGTCACGTCCCAGCCGAACTTCCACCAGCTCGAGAGCGAGAAGAGACCTCGCGTTTCGACCGTGCCGCGCCAACCGTCTAAGTCGTCGCGATTGGCAAACTGCGCGCTGAGGTCGTCTGCGTCTTGATCGATGCCGGCCAGCTTGACGGTGTACTGGCCATTGGCCAGGCGATGGCGCCACTCGCCAGCCCACAAGATACCTTGCTCGGTCAGATAAGTGGGCCTGAAAGTGAAATCATAGTTTGGAGCGAGTGCAAAATAGTATGGGATCTCGGTCATGAAACCGAGATTGCTCGACTGTCCAATGCCCGGCGCAAGGAAACCCGACTTCCGCTTCACAGTTGGATCTGCGTGCTGGAAGTAGGGAAGATAAATGATGGGTTGGCCGAAAACATCGAAGGTTGCGTCTTGATAGGTGACGGTCTGCGCATCTTTGTCGTGGATGATGCGCGCGGCGCTGATACACCACAACGGCGGCGTCGTACCGTCGCTCTTACACGGCGTAAACTTGCCATTACGGAATTCCGTGACGTTTCCGTCGCGCCGCGTCGCCTGTTCCGCCGAGATTTTCGTGTCGTCCTTGGTGATGACGCTCAGCGACTGAACAAAACCATCGCGGAAATCGTCCGTTAGCGTGTAGCGGTCCGCGCGAACGATATTGCCCTGCGGTTCCTTGAGTGTGACGTTACCGATCGCAGTCAGTGTAGAGGCGTTCTGATCGTAGATGACCTCGTCGGCAGTCAAGATGTAGTCGTTGTAAAAAATCTCGACGTTACCGCGTGCGATGACGCGATTGCCCGCCGTATCATAAATTAGCTGATCGCCCTGAAGATTGAGCGGGCTGGCCTTGTCGAGGTTCTTGTTGACCTTGCCAAACATGCCGCCGGGCTCGGTGTCGAACGAGCTAGCCTTGCCGCCGGCATTTGGATTGGTGATGCTTGGGTCTTGAGCAATTCCTGGCGCGACGCCGACCATGAGGGCAATCAAAACAGCGATAACACGAGACAAAATAAGTGCGTGGCCGGCGGCACTCTGCCACCAGCCTTCCTCGCGTGACGTTCCGCCTGCGTTGAGCGGTGTCCGCGTCTTACGCATCACTCAACCGTCCTCCTGGTGCAGCAGCACCGACGATGCAACGATCAAAAGCATGGCAACAGGCAGCCATACCGCAACCCATGCGGGCGCAAGTCCGGCGACACCAATTTGTCTCGAAATTTCCGATGCCAAGAAGAAACCAAAGCCCCCGATCATTCCCGCGCCAACCATAGTCTGGATGCGTCCGGAGCGGAATGACCGCAGAGACACAGTTGCCGCCAAAAGGACCATGGCAATGCAGAGCATCGGGCGGGACCACAATGTTTGGTATTGTATCTTGAGTTTTTCAGAAGAAAGTTTAGCTTTTTCAGCAACTTCGATCAGGCCGGGCAGATCCCAAAACGACACCGAAAAAACGGTACCTAGTGCGTCCTGTACGCGGTCCGGCGTTAGGTACGTCGAGAGTAGATAGGTTTCGAATTTCTCAGGCTCCTTGCCGAGTCGCGAGACCCAAGCATTTGAGAGGCTCCAATACCCCTCTTTGAGGTCCGCCCGCGCCGCATCGATACGCTCGACAAAGTGCCCGGAGCGGTCGTAGGCGAACACCATCACGCCCGTCAATGTGAGCCCGCGATTTGAAGCGGCGACGGCGCCAATCACCGATTCACCATCCGTTCCGTCCTGCCGGAGCCAAGAGCCGCCACCTTGGGCGCGGAGCAAATTTGCTTCCCGGCCAAAGGCTTCAGCAAATATCTTCTCGGATTCCGCCCGGCCTGCGGCGGCCATTGGGTTATAGGCAACCATACCGAGAAACCCGATGAGGAACGCCACAAGAACACCGGGCCAGAGAAATTGCCAGACCGACATTCCGCCAGCTCGCATAACAGCAAGTTCGCTCTTCCGGTTGAGGACGAGGAGGGCGCCAATACTCCCGGTGAGAACGGCAAAGCCAAACAGAAACTCGGTATACGCGGGGAGGCGCATGAAGGCGATGGCGGCTAATTTGCGCGCCGGGACCTCGCCGTATTTTCCGGACTGCCGGAGCAGTTCGACGAAATCGATCATGAAGATCAGGATCGAACAAACCGCAAGGGTCGCTAAAATTGCAATCAGGAAGCGTTTTCCGATGTAGAGCGTCAGGGTCCAATTTCTGATCATCGCCAGCCGTCCTTGGCTTGCCGGCGGAAGAGGCGGCTCATGCCGTCCTTGATGGCGAGCCCAATTGGATCCATGGCGATGTGTATGCGATCGGCAAACGTTGGGCCGCCGCGCTGGACATAGCCTGCGCGGATGAGGAGCAAGGAGAGAGCCAGCGCTACGAGCGGCAGCGCATAAAGGACGGGGAGGTACGCGCTCTTCAGTGCCACAAGATTGTTGACGGCGAGACCCGTCAGGCGGAACCCCGCCGCGATAAGGAAAGCGATCACTAAGCGCTCCATGCGGCTTGATCGCGTTGATCTGGCTTGACCGACGAAGGCGACGACCAGAAACGCGAACGCAATGGGGTAGAGCGGACCGACGAAGCGCTCGTGCAATTCAGCGCGGAATTGTCCCGGATTGCTCTTGTAGTATGTGCTGTCGGGCCCCGGATCGACGAGTTCGCTAAAATAACGTTCTCGCGGCTTCAGTTCTCCTTCGCCGCCGTCCTGGGGTTCGAAACGGTCGAGATCGACGGCATATTTGTCGAAGGCAATGATCTGAGGCGGCTCGGCGGCGTCCGACCTGCGCACGATGTGGCCGGCTGACATGACGAGGTACGCTGTCGGATCTTGCTTGACGATGACGCCACGCTCCGCGAGGTAGCTCTGCGCCTGAGTCTTGTCGCGCGTATCATGCATGATTAGGCCAAGCAGTTCGCCATTTAATGAGCGCTCGCGAATATGAAATGTGAGATTCGGTTCGGGGCTCGAGAAGCGGCCGGGCTGGATGACCTGTGTCAACAAATCGGTGCGCACCTGGACGATAAAATCCTTGAGCAGCCGCATACTCCACGGCTGCGCCAGGTGGCTGACGAAGGCGAGAGCACTAGCCACCAAGCACCCGAGAAGGATCAGGGGGCGCGCCGCGGTCCAAACGGTAGAGCCCGACGCAGTAAGAACGATGAGCTCGCTATCGCCGTTCAGGCGATTGAGCGTATGGAGCGAGGCGATCAGAAACGAGAACGGAGCGATGATCGACATCAAGTTTGGCAGCGCCAGCGTCGTCATTTTGATAAGCGTCCAGGTGTCCTGACCTTGACTGGTGACAACGTTCAATTGTCGCAGAGCCAGCGCGATCCAGACAATGCTTGAGAGCGACAGCAAGATGAGCAGAAAGGCGCCCGCGGACTGCCGGAAAATATATCTGGAAATGATCCCCATTTGCCGGCTCGTATTCCCTTGCAGTTCGAGCAATCCTGACTTTCCCAGGCTGCTCAAGACGGTCCCCACCGTCCTCGATCAATTTGACTAACCGGGTCCCATACCACGGTGGCGGAATTTCGTCCTCCGCCAGAGGTTTAGCAGGCATGAACCTAGAAAGGGCTTAGCGTGGTCGAGAATAGAGCTAGCTTGTTCCTGGTATGTATATACGGGCGGGCGTAGGGGGCATCGGGTGAATTCAGCAACCATAGCCGGACGGCAGCCAGCTTTCGATGTGTTGAAGACCCGTGACTTGTGACGGCGCCGCAGCTAACTAGGGTGGAGTTATCAACGATGCCAGCAACTTGCGCTGGCACTTAGTCAAAACCAAGTCCATCAGCCTTTGGCTTGGGACCGTGAGTGTGCGGGGCTTGTCGTGTCTGCGGAGTGAACTCCATGGGCTTGGCTCGGCGTACATACGGTATGAGGGCACACATCCTTCCAGTGGAGACAATCGCACATGTCCGACCGCCTCGACGTTTCGTTCGCTTCTTTCACGACTGACCCGGAGGCGGTGACCGTCATTCTGGCCGCTGACGGTGTGACGCTCGGGCCGAAGGCCAAGGACCTCGACACCAAGAGTTCTGGTGGCGTGATGAAGGCGGCAAGCGCTGCCGACTACAAAGCAAAGCTCAAATCAACTCTAGAAATTCTGGCCCCATCGAAAATCGCTATCGACCGGCTGATCGTCGCCGGTTTGGGCAAGATCGCGGGTTTGACCGAACTGCAGATCATCGAAGCCGGTGGCACGATCATCAACGCAATCGAAGCGCGTAAGTGCACAAGCGCAAGTGTCATTGTCGATATCGAGGGAACTGACGGCCAGAAGGCGGAGGAGGTGGCCGCGCTTCTGGCCTACGGCGCGCAACTGCGTCACTACAACTTCAAAAAATATCTGACCAAAAAACATAGTGACGACGCCACTCCGGAAAAGGACGGTTTGAAAAAACTTATCGTCCACGTCGCCCATCCGGATAAAGCCAAGGCGGCTTTTGGTCCGTTGAAGGCCGTCGCTAATGGCGTCAACGTTGCGCGCGATCTGGTCAACGAACCGGCGAATATTTTAGGCCCTGTCGAGTTAGCCGAGAAGACCTTGGCTCTCGAGAAGCTCGGCGTTGAGGTCGAGATACTCGACGTAAAAGCCATGGAAAAGCTGAAAATGGGCTCTCTTCTGTGCGTCGGTTACGGCAGCGAACGCCCCTCGCGCATGGCTGTCATGGTGTGGAATGGCGCCAAGGGAAACAAAAAACAAAAGCCAATTTGCTTCGTCGGCAAAGGCGTCATTTTCGACACCGGCGGTATTTCGATCAAACCGGCGGCCGGCATGGAAGACATGAAGGGCGACATGGGCGGCGCGGCTGCCGTCGTCGGCTTGATGCACGCGCTTGCCGAGCGCAAGGCGAATGTCAATGTGGTTGGACTCATCGGTTGCGTCGAAAATATGCCGTCGGGGAATGCGGTGCGCCCCGGCGATATCGTGACGTCGATGTCGGGCCAGACAATTGAAGTCATCAACACAGATGCAGAAGGGCGCCTCGTGCTCGCAGACGTGTTGTGGTACGCGCAGGAAACTTTCAAGCCTCGCCTCATTATCGATTTGGCGACACTGACCGGCGCTATCATGATCGCGCTCGGCAAGGAGTTCGCTGGCATGTTCGCTAACGATGACAAGCTTGCAGACGAACTGATGAGCGCCTCGAAAGCCACGGGCGAGAAGATCTGGCGCATGCCGCTCGACAAAGCCTTCGACAAAGCCATGGACAGCAAGAACGCCGACATGAAGAACACGGGCGGGCGCTGGGCAGGTTCTGCGACGGCCGCAGCCTTCCTGCAGCGCTTCATCAAGGATACGCCCTGGGTTCATCTCGACGTCGCGGGCACGGCTATGGACGGCGCGAAGTCTGACATCAATCAGAGTTGGGGATCGGGCTGGGGCGTGCGCTTACTCGACCGTTTTGTGGCGGATAATTACGAGAAAAGCGAGAAGTAGCCTGGTGGTCGTAGCGCGGTACGCTGCGCTTCACATGTTGAACCGGCGCCGAGCCTCGACGAGGCTCGGCTGGGCGCTAAGTTAAGAAATGATTTCCGTCTGTTATGTATTGAAACATAACATCCATCACGTTGTATTTTCCATAATATGTATTATGCGAAGATTGCCTGTGGCGGACCGGTATGGCGCCAAAGCCCTTTCAGCTATTCAACCCTCTGAGTTGATCCGCTTGTCGCGAAATTTAGGCCGTCCAAGATTGCTGTCGCGCGCACCATCGCTCGGCGGCGCTTTATGTCCTGACGGTCCTGAGCCCTTGTGGTTCGCGCCGCTGTGGCCGGAACCTTTATGGGATGTACCTTTGTGAGATGGGCTCTTGTGGGACGCGCCTTTGTGCGACGTGTGTTCACCAGCTTTGTGCGTCTTCTTGGTGTCTTGCCATGGCGCCTTGGGCCGGTCGTGCGCCAGCGTCTCTGACGGTGTTGCCGATTTCATGGGTGTAGATTTCCGCGCGTCAGACTGCGGCGGCTTCATCGCCTTGATTGCTTCGTCGACGGCAGCGTCGTCAGCGGGTGTCTTCGGGCCAACGCGCGAGATGTGGCCTTCCTTGTTCTTGTTCGTGCGCACAGCGTCGGCAAATTGGTCGGCCTGGTTCGCCACGACCTGAAAGCGCGTATCGCGATCGAAGATCTTGATCGTGCCGATCTCGGCCTTGGAAATGTTCCCAGCCTTGCAGATCAGCGGCAACAGCCAACGCGGGTCGGCATTCTTCTCGCGTCCAATGTTGAGCCGGAACCAGACCATCTCTCTGGTATCGGGCTCACGGGGTCCGCGCGGCAGACGGGGCCCACCTTCGTGCCGCTTGTCGCGGTCAGGATCATCCGTTCGCTCGCGCGCTGGGCGTGCGCCAACGCCCCGCTTCTCGAAGCGCTCGCGGCCACCACGAGCGTGATCATCGCGCCCTGCTCGGAATCCGTCCTCGCGCTTGGGTGGGCCCCGATCTTCCACTAGGTCTTCTGGTGCCGGTAGCTGCGCGCGGTGCATGCGCACCAGGGCGAGCGCAATCTCGTCTGCCGTGCGTGCCGATTGAAGCCCGCGTACGATCTCTAGATCGTCGTCGGCAGGCTCATCCGTAAAAATGGTGTTGGCGATAAATCGTTCGTTGTCGCGAACGCGGATCTCGTCCGCGGTCGGCGGCACGCCCCAATTTACCCTGACTTTCGCCGCCGCAAGCAGTGCCTCCGCCTTGCGCCGCTTGTTGAATGGCACGATCAGCGCGCACAAACCTTTTCTTCCGGCCCGTCCGGTGCGTCCAGAACGGTGCAGCAAAGTTTCGCCATCGTTCGGCAAATCGGCATGAATGACAAGTGTGAGATCGGGCAAATCGAGCCCACGCGCCGCAACGTCCGTTGCGACCAGCACCCGCGCACGCCCGTCGCGAATGGCTTGCAGCGCTTGCGTGCGCTCAGCCTGTGTGAGCTCACCAGATAGAGCCACAGCTGAAAAACCGCGTTCCACAAGCCGCATGTGCGTGCGCTTCACAGCTTCACGGGTTGCGCAGAACACCAACGCCGCGCGCATTTCGTGAAAGCGCAGCACATTGACGATGGCGTGCTCGGCGTCGCCCGGCACAACGCGAAGGGCCTGATACTCGATGTCGGCATGCTGTTCGTCGCGCCGGATTGTCTCAATGCGGACCGCCTCGCTTTGGAAGCGCCGTGCCAGCGTTTCGATTTCGCGCGGCATCGTGGCCGAGAACATCAGCGTCTGGCGGGCGTCCGGAGTGGCACCAAGAATGAATTCCAGATCCTCTCGAAAGCCAAGGTCGAGCATTTCGTCGGCTTCGTCGAGCACGATTGTCTTGAGCTTTGTGAGATCGAGGCGCTTGCGCTCCAAGTGGTCGCGCAGGCGTCCGGGTGTGCCGACGACGATGTGCGCGCCGCTATTGAGCTGGCGTGCTTCCGCGCGCACATCCATGCCGCCGACGCACGTGATGATGCGTGCGCCTGTCTCCGCGTAGAGCCAGACGAGTTCCTTTTGGACTTGTAGAGCCAGCTCGCGCGTCGGCGCGATAATCAAGGCGGCGGGCTCGGCGGCGCGCTCGAAGCGTTCTGCGTGCACCAAGCAAGTTCTTGGCCATAGCCAAACCGAAAGCGACGGTCTTGCCCGATCCGGTTTGAGCCGAGACCAATAGATCGCGGCCTGCTCTGTCACCTTCCAATACGGCGAGCTGCACAGCAGTCGGGACCGAATAGTTGCGCGCGGCGAGCGCACGAGCCAGCGCCGGATGGGTCGTAGGGAACGTCATAGTAGCCAAGCTTTCGAGCGGGCGGTGCCTCTTGTCTCACAATTGAAGACCTGGGGCGGCGCGGCCAAGGATCAGTGTTGCATGAGCCATAGCGGGTTTTAGTGCGCTGCAACAGGCGACATGGATGCACGCCCCTGGACAAGCTCTGCACGTGGTTGGGCTGCCGAACTTGCGGTTAATCGGGTCGCTTATTCCGCGTTGCCGTTTTCATCGATAATGACTGAAAAAGTGCGCGTTGCGGGCTCGCCCGAACCTAGCCGCCCTGAAATGGTGAACGTGTCCTCGCCGGTTTGCCCTGTTGCCGGCTTGTACATGATCGACGTCCCCTTGATGGGCGTGCCGATGCATTTGCCGGAGAGAGAGTATTGGATGGTCGTGTCGGCGCCTTCTGCTGTTTCGACCGTGCCCTTTGCGGGAGCCTTGTCGATAGCGATCGCCGGGTAGCCTTTGAAAGCACATTCGGGTGTGAAGCCTGCCATGACGAAAACGCGTGTCGCTTCACCGGGCTTGACGCGTGTGCCCTTGCCTTCCGCGCGCACCGGATTGATCCACAACGAGAGCAAGCCGACTGCTATGCGCAGTAATAGCAATGGCGAGTTGAAGATTGAACGTGCGGTTCTGGACTTTAAGATCGTTTGCGCGAGGCGACATAGGCCCCTTCCCTTCTCTTCATGGGAACGCAGCACAAGCCCACTATGCGCTTTGATTCTGGCATCTGCGTAGGTGGTTTCAGTGCGCTGCAACGACAAGGGTCACTACGTCAGCACTGTCATCCCGTCTTTGATTTGACCTCATCAACCACTCCGCCCGCATTCTTCCAGGCGGTGAACCCGCCGCTCAAGTGGCAGACATTGGCGAGACCCATGTCCTGCACGGTCTTAGTCGAGAGTGCCGAACGCCAGCCGCTGCCGCAGTAAAACAACAGCCGCTTGCCGCTGGCGAGAACAGGCTTGTGATACGGGCTCTCGGGGTCAACCCAGAACTCGAGCATGCCGCGCGGACAATGAAATGCACCCGGAATTTTTCCTTCGCGCTCCAGTTCGCGCGGATCGCGGAGATCGACGAAGATTACGCCGTCTGATCCAAGCAGTTCTTTGGCTTCGGCGACCGGAACGGTCTCAATTTCCGCGTTCGCCTCTGCGACGAGTTGCTTGAAACCGCGTTTCAGCTTGAGCTGCGCAGAATTTCCATTGTCAGGCATCGTTGCCCTCCATCCGCCGCACGGCTTCTGCAATGAGCACCGCGTAGAGTGACAACACGAAACCCGACAGCATGTTTACACTCACCACCGCACTGATCACTTGCGAAAAACCGGGATCGAAAATCCAAGTCAACATGCGCTCAACGATATCATCAAATGATTGCTTAAGTAGAAACAGAAACTCACTCGCCTGCTCCATCGACGGTTTTGCCGGCATATCGAATGTTGCGCGCTTGGCGAGTTCTGAAAAGCCCGGCGACGGAAGCATCGACAGCCCAACGGAGAAGAGAAGTCCCAACGGCGCGGCGAGGCGAAAGTATCCCCAGCGCAGTGGCCGTGCTTGAAACCGGTGCGTCAGCCAGGAGACAATTTGCACGCCAAGAAACAATACGAAGCCGAAGATGATTGCGACCCAAGTGATGCGCTCGTGATCGGTGCCGAGAAACGTCAGCAATCCGACGACACCCGCGAGCAATGCTTTGACGAAGGCTTCTGTGCCGCCGACAATCCAAGCAAAAAGCGTAGAGCGGCCAGGCAGGCGATCGAAATAAAACGGCATTTCATTCTGCAGCCGCGCGTACTCGAGACCAAAACCCAGCGCGAGTGCGACAAGAGTTGTAACGCCTGCAAAAACAACCGGGAAATTCAAGCCGAGCCACGCCACGGCGCCTATTGCCGCGAGCTCGCCAAGCATGATGATGGCGTTCTTCAAGATGTACATATGGCCCCTGCCCTGAACGCCCGCCGCTCGTCCGGCTGGATAGGCGGGCATACTAACCGGGACCTTGGCCTGCGCCAATGGGGGGTATGAACCGCTTAGGACGTCGCTTTCTCTAGCGTACAAACGGGTTCACCAACGCGCGCCATCTCGGCCTGGAAAGGAAATGAGCGGCGCATCATGAGGAGTTCACCACCCGTATCGCCGACGAAATGCAGGTGCGGATTTTCGCTCCCCTCCCCGGCCTTCGACTTGGGCGCGCTATACCAGGCCTCGACGACATAAGGTGCTGACCCTTTGGCAAGTTCGAGTTTTCCACTAAAGGCGTTGCCACGTCCGCTTTTCGGGTCGCGCGCCATCTTGAGAGCGACGGCGCCGCATGTGGCCTCGGCCGTTACGGTAATTCCGCACCAGTCGTCACCACAGGAAACAATGTCATAGGTGAGTGTGTTGGGAGCTGCCGGCTCCTCGCCTTTCAGAATCCGTTTGCTGGCGAAGCCGTAGTGGGGTCCGCTCCAGCGTCCGGCGAGATTGATTGGCGTTAAGTCCGCGGGCTTCGCCGTGGCAGACGTTTCTGCCGCGATGACGCCATAGGATGATGCCAACCCTAAAGCCATGAACGTCGCCGCGAGAGACAATCTAGAACACATCCGCCGCACAAACGCAGCAGGGGCTTCGAGCGGCGTTTGGCAATTTCTATGGCGTGCAACTGTATCCATTATCGTTCTCCTCAGTATCGCAGTGAGCTTCGTTGCAATTGGGTCGGGTACGGGCCTAATTCCGCTGCCTTATGAAATGTTCGTTCTCGCAGAGCGTATGCCGGTGGTGTTCAAAGCCCACATGGTCTCGTCGGCCGGCGCCTTGCTTCTCTTGCCCGTCGTTATAACCATGCGGCGGCGGCCGGAGGTGCATCGCATGCTGGGCCGCGTCTTGGGCGCTTTCGTGGTGATAGGAGGGCTAACCGCGCTGCCGGTTGCCATATTCAGTCATTCGTCGTTTGCGGCGCGCGCTGGTTTTTTTGTTCAAGGGCTCGTTTGGATGGCGCTCTTTGCCAGCGCAATCATTGCAATCCGGAAAGGTGAGCGGGCGCGCCATGTGCAAGCTACATGCTGGCGATGGCAGCGGTGACGACTGGCGCAGTATGGTTCCGTCTCATGACGGGATCGGCGATCTATTTCCAGCTGCCCTTCGAGCCGGTCTATGCCTTTGCCGCCTGGGCCGGATGGGTCGTACCGCTCGCAGCTTGTGTTGTATTTCCCGAGTATCCAGCGCGTTTTGAACCGCTAAATCCCCTCCCCTCGCCCTTGGATCATTGTTCGTCTAGTGTCCGCCGCGAACGAGAGGACACACATGACGGATACAATGACACCATCGCGCGACATCGCGCGCCTCATCGAAATCATGGCCGCGTTGCGCGCGCCGAAGTCGGGCTGCCCGTGGGATCTCGAGCAGACGTTCGAGACGATCGTGCCCTATACGCTTGAAGAAGCATTCGAAGTCGCCGACGCGATCGAGCGCAAGGATCTTGGCGATTTGAAAGACGAGCTCGGCGATCTGCTGTTGCAGGTTGTCTATCACGCGCGCATGGCCGAGGAGGTTGGCGCCTTCTCGTTCGGCGACATCGTTGAAGGCATTACGAAGAAAATGATCCGCCGCCACCCGCATGTGTTCGGTGACGAGACGGCGCATCATGCCAGCGACGTCAACACGCTGTGGGACAGGATCAAAGCGGAAGAAAAAGCCGAAAAAGCGGTGGACGTGAAGACGTCTATCCTCGCTGACATTCCCGCAGGGTTGCCCGGACTCTCACGCGCCATCAAGTTGCAGAACAAAGCTGCAAAGGTCGGTTTCGATTGGCCGGGGCTCATCCCTGTGTTCGAAAAAGTGAAAGAAGAACTCGCCGAGTTTGAAGAAGTGGCGATGCCGGTGTCTCCCTCTCCCCATGCCCTGCACTCGCATGGGGCGAGGGTCAGGGTGAGGGGCAGCCACGAGTCCGAACAAGCGGCCGCCCCTCGCCCTGACCCTCTCCCCGCAAAAGGACGGGGAGAGGGGAATGAAGCCGCCATCAAAGAAGAATTCGGCGATCTCTTATTCGTCCTCGCCAATGTTGCGCGGCATTTGAAAATCGATCCGGAAGCGTGTTTGCGCGGAGCAAACCAGAAATTTATCCGCCGCTTCGGCCACATCGAGACGCGGCTTGCGGAGAAGGGTTCAAGCCCAGCGCAATCGAGCTTGGAAGAAATGGATCAACTCTGGGACGAAGCGAAATTTTTGGAGAAGTTCGAGGCGGAGGAGTGAGGCAGCGCGCGGCTTTACCGCCACAACGCATGCAGCGCCGGCCGCAGTGCGTCGTGCTCGGGCACAAAATGCAGGAAGTGCATCAGGCCCTTCGCCATCCAGTAGGGTTTCCAGAGCCGCTGCCAGACCGCGCGGTCGGGCGACATGGTGCAGCCGCATGGCGGTATGCAGTCCTTGGGATCACGCCATCCGGCGAGCCAAGCGTGCATCGCCGTCCACACGTGATGCGGCGGTTCGGCGTTGTTCGGCCCGCGCAGTTGTTCGCCCAAAGGGCGGCCAAAATTTACACGCGGAAACCGCACTTCGAGCGTCGCAACGCGCTGCTCCTTTTCGCGCAGCGAGTAAATCAGCGAGCATCCCTTGGCCATAGACGCGACATAGCTTGCGACGCAGTGGTTCATCGCCTGCCCTTCGTCCAAAAGATCCTCCGGCGTGCGGAGCCGTACGAATTCGATGCCGTTGACGACCCGCTCCGGATTGGCGGCGGCGAGGCGGACGTCGCGCACATGGCCGTAGAGCGGCACGTGCAGCGTGTTGATCCAGCGCTCAGTGGAGGCGCGAACCTCCTGCACGCTCATATCCGCTTTCCATGGACGGGCGATTGTCTGGCTCGCTTCAAGCAGCGGCCGGGCGCTGTGCCAAGCGAACAGGCCGAGAATGGCGGCCGTCTCTGTCCCCTGCTTCTCGTCGAAATGGTTCGGGTGCCGCGCCGCCCACAACGCGAAGTCTTCGTCGCACGCTTGATGCGCGGCCGAGACGAGCCGGAGCCACAGCCGCGCTTCAGCTCCGGTCTCAGGGATTTGATTGGCGACACGGCACTCGAACGTTTTCGACAGCGGCATCACCGGCAGCGGCCCCTGGAAGGCTTCGACTTGTAGCAACCGCAGCCAGAACGGAATGCCCAGCGCGCCTGCGATCATGCGCAGCGGCGCGCCATCACGCACGAGTACGCGCGCGTTTTCAGCCCGCGTGTCACCCTCGCGGGCAAGCGCCAGCGCGTGGAGAACCGCAGGGAACGACCACAACAGATCTTCAAAATAGGCGTGCTCTGCCACAAGCGCCGCAACGCGCGGACGAAGCCCGGCGTCGAAGCGCTTCAGCATCGCACACGTGCGGAAGAAGTCGCGCGCGCGCAAAGGCGCGTGCGCGTTCCCCGCTTGCGCGGCTTGGAACGTCATGGTGACGTCAACTACTTTCTATGTTCGTGCTTGTTGCAGTGAACTGCCCGAAGGCAGCAGGTCAGCCGGGCGCACGCCCAGCCGCGAGCGGCGAGAGAGCGCGTCAGGTCAGCGCAAGTTTTCGTTGTCTCATCGGGGTATCCCCCTGCTCTCGTGCTTCAAGTTTCAAAAATGCTCGCGAGACATTTCGCGAGGCGGCTTCATACATCCACGCATCTGTAATGTGAAGCGGCATTTTTGTGGCATATCATACGGCGGCTACTTTATACGCGCGCATCTCGAATAAATGGCGCGACATGTTCAGGGCGGACGCCAAGTCCGATGAGACGCGCGGGGATGCGGTTCAGTCCCGGGATACCAGCCAAGAGGCGGACGGCGAGCGGTGCTGTGACGGGGCCCTGTGCGGCAAGCGCCGGAGCGATGATGGCGTTCTGCATTGCGAGTTGCAGGCGCTGGGTCATACGCGTTGGAAATTCACGCCGCGCCTGCACGCGTTTGACATCGGCAAACGTTACGCGGTTCTCGCGCAAAGGCACGGCAAGAATATTCGCCGCCGCCACCGCATCCTGGATAGCAAGATTAATGCCGACGCCGCCGACCGGGCTCATGGCGTGTGCCGCATCGCCGATGCATAGGAACCCGGGCCGGGCCCACTCCTTCAGGCGATCGACTTGTACGACAAGAAGTTTTACATCGTCGAGGCTTTTTATAGCGTTGGCTCGGCTCGCGTCGAACGGCAGCAACGTCCCGACGGAACGTCGAAACGCGTCAAGCCCGGCGGCGCGCACACTCCCGTCGCCGCCTTTTGGGATGACGAACGCGCATTGCCAATAGTCTCCGCGATTGAGCATGACGAAAATGCGGCCCGCATCGATTCGGCCCTGCGTTTGATCGGTGTCGTTTGGCATCCGCGGAAGGCGGAACCACAGCGCGTCCATCGGCGCACCGAACTGCTCGGCTGAAAATCCTGCTGCCGCCCGCAGCTTGGACGCGCGCCCATCTGCTGCCACGACGAGATCGGCTTCGATCGTGACCGGCCCAGCCGGACCTTTCGCACGCACCCCAGAAACTGTATCGCCGTCATAGACAAGGCCCAGCGCCTCGGTTTCCATCATGAGTTTAAAGCCAGGATAGGCCCTGCCCTTTTGGCTCAAGAAATTCAGAAAATCCCACTGCGGCATCATCGCGATGTAGGGCGCGCGCACGGAGAGCTTGGAAAAATCCGCGAGTTTTAATCGCACCGTGCCGAATTGCGCGGCGAGGTCCGGCACCTTCTGGTGCGGCAATTTCAAAACTTCATCAAGCCAGCCAAGTTCGTGCATCACTTCGAGCGTTGAGGGATGAATGGTATCGCCGCGAAAGTCGCGCAGGAAATCGGCGTGCTTTTCGAGCACGAGGACTTTGACCCCGGCGCGCGCTAGCAGAACGCCAAGCATCATGCCGGCCGGGCCGCCGCCAGCTATGCAGCACTGAACTTGTATATTCATGCCCATTTGCGCTGTGCCCGGGAAAAGCCGCTTTCGATAAACCCGGAAAAATCGAACAAGATGGCCATCCCCACGTTAGTTGCTGGTCAGGCTCGAACCAATTCAAATTGTAGCGAGTGATTACAAACCCGGCCCTTTGACCACGACGCCATTCTTCATGATCACCTTGAAGTTCTTTTCCGGGTCGCCGATGAGATCGAGATTTGCCGTCGGATCGCCATCCACGAGGATTAAATCGGCCATCGCATCCTTTTCGATGACGCCCAGCTTGCCGTAAGGATTCCGCGGACCAGACAATGCTAGAAGGCGGCCATTGTTGTAGGTGATGATGCGTAGCGCTTCCGCGGGCGTGAACCACTGCTTCAGCTTCACCATGTCGGTGCTTTGGTTTTTATTCTTTTCCGGCATGAACATGATGTCGGTGCCGAACGCAAGCTTGACGCCGTGCTTTTTCGCCCAGCGGAAAGCGTTGTCCGTGCCCTTTATGACTTCGTCTTTTTTTGCGGCCACGTTTGGATCGGCCCCTTCGGGCGCTGGATCAAGAGATTGAAGGCTGAGCCAGATGCCCTTTCTGCCCATCAGCTCAATCGTGTCCTCATCGAGAAGTTGCCCATGATCAATGCATTTGACCCCAGCGTCGATCGCGCGCCGAACAGCTGTTCGCGTGTAGGCGTGCACAGTCACGTATGTGTTCCAGTCTGCGGCCGCTTCGACGGCAGCCTTGAGCTCGTCGAGCGTGTATTGAGCAACGTCCAGAGGGTCATAGGCTGATGCAGCCCCACCGCCGGCCATAACCTTGATCTGCGTGGCGCCTGCGCGGAGGTTCTCTCGCGTTGCCGTTAGGACTTCGTCCCGCCCATCGGCGATAAAGCCAACGCCTAAGAGTTCACCTGCGGATACTTCGCCACCCCAGCGGCGCGAGCGCTCGTGCGGTGCGCGGAAATCGCCGTGTCCGGATGTTTGCGAAATCATGCCGCCGCTTGGATAAATTCGGGGTCCCGGAATATCGCCCTTATCGATCTTGCGTTTCAGCCCAAACACGGGCCCGCCGAGGTCGCGGACAGAAGTAAATCCGCGCATCAGGATCGCTTTTGCTTCGACTTCGGCATTAGCATGAAGCGTCGCAGGATCCTTGGCGGCCTCGAGTTCAGGACGCGTACTCGCCGACATGAAAATATGGACGTGGTTGTCGATGAGGCCGGGGATCAGCGTTCGTCCTTTTCCATCGATCACATTTGCCCCGTCTGGGGCATTAATCTGTCCCGCTTGGACCGATGCGATGCGCTCGCCACCAACGAGCACGCTCATATTCTTGAGAAGCTTGGCGTTGACACTGTCGAAGACATTGACGTTGGTGAAGAGGGTTGCCGGGCCATCGGGCGCTTGGGCAAAACAAGAAATGGCCGCCAACTGACTCAAAGCGAATACGGCTATTGCCGTTATTGTACGGTCCATACGTCCGGTCATCTCATCCTCCCGGAATATCGAAGTCGGAATCTAAACGCAAACTTGTGTCGAAGCATTTGAAGAACAAGTAAGTTGTCTGACGGTGTAGACTACACCGCAATCCCGGACTTGCGAAGGTGGGCGATGAGGCGGTCCTTTCTCTCGGCCGTCAGGCGCACTTTGAATGCGAGCACCCCCTCCTCCGTCGTTTCGCGCGAAATCACGTCGCTGTTTTCGTACAGCCAAGCGATGAGCTGCCCTTCGTGACCCGGCACGTGGAACGTCAAGATTTCGTCGCCTTTGCCCAGACGCAGGTCGATCGCTTCGAGCAACTCTCCAAGGCCTGCGCCCGTCATTGCCGAAACCGGCACGGGGCGGCGCTCGTCGCGGCGCGCCTCAAGTTGTAGCTCGCTCAATCTCTCGGGCGAGAGCAAATCGACCTTGTTCCAAACTTCCAGAATGTTGCTGTCGGCGGGCAGTGCATCGATACCGATATCTCCGAGTACCTTCTCGACGTCACGTGCTTGCGCTTCCGTCTCGTCATGCGCGATATCGCGGACATGTAGAATGAGATCGGCTTCGACAACTTCTTCGAGCGTGGCGCGGAATGCAGCAACCAGCATAGTCGGCAGATCGGAAATGAAGCCGACGGTGTCGGAGAGAATAACCTTGCGGGCGCTGGGTAGTTTCAATTCGCGCATTGTCGGATCGAGCGTCGCGAACACCTGATCCATGGCGAGCACGCCAGCGCCCGTGATCTTGTTGAAGAGCGTGGATTTGCCCGCGTTGGTGTAGCCGACGATCGCAACGATCGGATACGGCACCTTGCGGCGGCCTTTGCGGTGCAGCTCGCGCGTTTTGACGACCTCTTTCAAGTCGCCCTTGATCGCGTCGATACGATCTTGAAGCATGCGCCGGTCAAGTTCGATCTGGGCTTCGCCGGGGCCGCCGAGGAACCCTGCACCGCCGCGTTGCCTTTCCAAATGGGTCCAGGCGCGGACCAAGCGGCCCTTCTGATAAGTGAGATGCGCGAGCTCGACCTGGAGCACACCTTCCTTGGTTCTGGCACGCTGACCAAATATCTCGAGGATGAGGCCGTTACGGTCAATGACCTTGCACTCCCAGGTCTTCTCAAGATTGCGCTGCTGCACTGGCGTGACGATATGATCGACGACAACAAGGCCGACGTCCTTGTCCGCGATGAGACCTTGGAGTTCCTTTACTTTGCCCGATCCAATGAGCGTCGAGGGCCGGGGTTCCGAAAGCGGGACGATCAACGCATCGACGATATCGAGTTCGATCGCATTCGCGAGACCGATGGCCTCTGCGAGCCTGTTTTCGGGAGTATGGATCTGCGGGAACGGCCGGGATTTCTCGCCAACGCGAATCTGCCTCTTCCACACAGGGACCAGAATGAGCGCACGCGACGGTGGCGCGCGCGTTTCTTCGGGCGCACGCCGCCGCGACTTCAAAGTCCGGCCACGATGTTGATCATGGCCGTCCTCGTCTTTGCCGTCAGAATGAGCTGTCGTCACAAGGTGATGCTCTCGCCGTCCTGATCGTTCAGGTTGACGGGACCGCCCGGCATGATGGTCGAGATGGCGTGCTTATAGACGAGCTGCGAATGTCCATCGCGCCTTAGCAGCACGCAGAAATTATCGAACCAGCTGACGATGCCCTGCAACTTCACGCCATTAACAAGGAAGATGGTCAGCGGTGTTTTATTCTTCCGGACGTAATTCAGGAACGTATCCTGCAAATTCTGAGCGCGCTCGGCCATTGTTTTTATCCGCTTGGTTTTTTCTTTGTGGTCTTGTTTTAAGCGTGTATGGGCTTAGCCATGGTAGGATCAAATCCCGGGCAGGAAATCCCATCGCTTGTCGGCTCGTTCGCCTAAGATAGCCATTTCGGGCGCGATGAAAAGCCCCTAGGCACATTGAGTTCGCCCTTCGTCGCAGTCTAAAGGGCTGAAATTTCAGCAATATGATGAAAGCCTGAGCGCAGTTTCCTTGTTAAGGGGCCTGGCTTCCCATCGCCGATCACATGTTCGTCAATACGCACCACGGGCATGACTGTATTGGTCGCCGACGTAATGAAAGCTTCTTTTGCTTCATAGGCTTCGCCGACCGAGAAGGCCCTTTCTTCTATTTTGAGCTTGGCTACGGCGGCAGCGTCGATCACGGCCGCCCGTGTCACACCCGGTAAGATGCGCGTATCGAGGTGCCGCGTGACGAGGCGATGATCGGCAGTCACAATCCAGGCGTTGCTTGAGGCACCCTCGGTGACGTTGCCGTCCGCATCGACTAGCCAAACTTCCTTTGCCCCGTGCGTCTTGCCTTCATTCTTGGCGAGGCAGGCCGGCAGCAGCATGACTGTTTTGACGTCGGAGCGCCCCCATCTGATGTCGGGCATGGTTTTGACGGCAATGCCAGTTTGCGCTGTTGCAGCTATTTTCGCAGCGTTCTGGCTGCGCGCGATGACGACGACGGTCGGCTGAGTATCGCCGGAGGGAAATGCAAAATCGCGCGGGCCCGCACCGCGCGAGACTTGTATATAGACGAGACCGTCGCGCACGCGGTTGCGATCAATCGTCTGACGAATGACATTGAGTAGCGCTGGCCGCGACATTGGCGGCGTCATTTTGATTTCACGAAGCGAACGCTCCAGACGATCAAGATGACGCCGGCTGTCCACGAGCCGGCAACCCAGAACTTCAACAACTTCGTAAATGGCATCCGCAAACTGAAAGCCGCGGTCCTCCACGTGGACAGCCGCCTCGGCATAAGGCCGGTAGCGGCCATTGACGTAGACGATACGGCTCATGCCCCGCTCCTCATGCCGAGCGCGCCTCTCCAGCCCGCTGATCGGAGGATACGCCCAGCGCCCGAAGCTTGCGATGCAACGCGGACCGTTCCATGCCGACAAACTCAGCCGTGCGCGATATGTTGCCGCCAAAGCGGTTGATCTGCGCCAACAGATACTCGCGCTCGAAGATTTCGCGGGCTTCGCGCAGCGGCAAACTCATCAAATGTTCTGCGCCCCCGTTGACAGGAAGCGGCACGTTAGAACCGATTTCTTCCGGCAACATTTCCGCTGTGATTACAGTGTTCGGCTCGCCGCCCGCCAAAATCATCAAGCGCTCGATATTGTTTCTGAGTTCGCGCACGTTGCCCGGCCAGTCGTGAGCCTGCAAAACGGCGACCGCATCTTCGCCGATCTGGCGCGGAGAAAGTCCCGACGCCTGCGCGACCTGTCCAACAAAGAAGTGAATGAGCTCGGGGATATCCTCGCGGCGCTCGGCAAGGCTTGGCACGCGCAGCGGTACGACATTCAATCGATGAAAGAGATCCTGGCGGAATCGCCCCTCTTCGATCTCGCGTTCGATATCGCGGCTGGTCGACGAAACGATGCGCGTATCAACCGACACCTTCTGCGAACCGCCTATACGGATAAATTTCTGTTCGACCAGAACGCGCAGGATCTTCCCTTGTGTTTCCATCGGCATGTCGGCAACTTCGTCGATGTAGAGGGTGCCGGTGTGCGCTTCTTCGAGCGCGCCGACCTTTCGCGGTCCGCCCGTGCGGTCTTCCGTGCCAAACAGTTCTTCTTCGACGCGATCAGGCGCCATCGCCGCCGCATTCAAGACCACGAACGGACCGTCGGCGCGGTGCGACTTTTGATGGATGACCCGCGCCGCAAGTTCTTTGCCGGTTCCTGACGAACCGCGGATAAGAATGCGGCTGTTGGTCGGGGCCAGCCGGTCGATGTTATTCTTGAGCTGATTGATCGCCGTCGACTTGCCTATCATTTCGGCGGAGACGACAGAGCGTTCCTTCAGCTCTTTCACTTCGCGCTTCAACTGGGAGGCTTCGAGCGCCCGGAGCGTGACGAGAACGAGCCGGTCCGACTTGAACGGCTTCTCAATGTAGTCGTATGCGCCGCGCTTGATAGCAGTGACCGCCGTTTCGATATTGCCGTGGCCCGAAATAATCACCACAGGAAGATCGGGATACGCGCGCTTCATCACGGTCAGCACTTCAAGACCGTCAAGGCGGCTTCCTTGCAGCCAGATGTCGAGAATGACGAGATGGGGCCGGCGATCCTCAATCGCCTTCAGCGCCTCGTCACTATCGCGCGCGAGCCGCGTCCGATGGCCCTCGTCTTCAAGTATGCCCGATACCAAGTCCCGGATGTCGGCTTCGTCGTCGACCACCAAAATATCTGCTGCCATTTGCTGAGGCTCCCGTGACGCTATCTAGAAGTTATGCGCGCAATGCCGTTTTCGCAGCACTTGCGGGCGATGGATCGGTAGTTTCGATAAGCCGTGCGGATTTCATAGGCAGGACGACCCGCATTAAGGCGCCGCGCGACCGCGTTGCCGTTATGGGTGCATCTTCGAGCGAAATCGTGCCGCTGTGCTGTTCGATAATTTTCTGAACAATAGCGAGCCCAAGGCCGGTGCCTTTGGCTCTCGTCGTGACGTAGGGTTCAAGCAGTCGCGTGCGGTTTTGCTTCGGTAGACCTATGCCGTTGTCGGCGACTTCAATAACGACACGATCGTCAAGTGCCTTAAGGCCGACTTCGATTTCGCCGCGGTATCCGGCAGGCCGGCCCTGCGCTTCGCCATAGCCTTCGATTGCTTCTGTCGCGTTCTTGACGAGATTGGTCATCGCTTGCGAGATCAAGCGCTGGTCAAAGCGCGCGCGCACGGGACTTGCCGGCAAATGAAGCTTAAAGTCGATTTCCTTGTTGCTCTCGCGGAACAGGATAACCGGCTCTTGCACTGCAATGCGCAGATCCGATTCCGACATATCGGGCGCAGGCATCCGCGCGAAAGACGCAAACTCATCGACCATGCTCTTGATCTGGCCGGTCTGGCGCTCAATCGTTTGCGTCAAAGTATCGAATAGCTCGCGGTTGTCGGTGATTTGCTTGCCGAATTTGTTGCGCAAGCGCTCGGCTGAGAGTTGTATTGGTGTCAAGGGGTTCTTGATTTCGTGGGCGATGCGCCGTGCAACGTCAGCCCACGCACTTGTGCGCTGGGCTTGAACCAGTTCCGACACATCGTCGAACGTCACAACAGACCCGGCGTCTCCCTCTCCGGCCCGCTCGCGCGTTATTTTGACGGCAAACGTGCGCTCGTCGTCGCCGATCTGGCGTTTTATTTCGTGCTGGCCTTTTGTCTTGATGCCGGCGTCTTCGCGTGCCGCAAGGACGGTTGAAAATTCAGGCGCCAAGTCGAGCAACTTTTGACCGACAACGTCTTGCGACGTGACGCCGAGGAGCTGCTCGGCCGCGCGGCTAACAAGCGTGACACGGCCGGAGCTATCCAAACCGATGACGCCCGCAGACACGCCCGACAACACGGCCTCGATGAAGTTACGCCGCTCGCTTAAGAGGTCGTTGGCTGACACCAGCGCGTCCTGCTGCCCCTTCAATTCGCGCGTCATGTGGTTGAAGATTTCAGACAGGCGCCGCAGGTCGCCTTCACCGCGTTTCTCGGGCAAGGCAATGTTCAAATTTCCGCGCGATACTTCCTGCGCGCCGGCGATCAATCGCCGGATAGGCGCCACAAAGCGCCCGGCAAACCACATGCCGGTCCAAATTGCGGCGAGCAGCGCGGTCGTCGAAATCATGAAGTAGATGAGTCCATGCGCGATTTTCAATCCGCTCTTGGTCTGGCGCAGACGATTGTATTCATCGACATTCTGTTCGGTGCGCTGCAAGTGGCCGATCACTTTGGCGCTCACACCGCGCACGACATATAGAAAGCGGCCGGGGAATTTTTCCAGACGGGCGATGGCGCCGACGCGATAGTCGTTCTCGGGCATCAAAAGTGGCACTTGCCCGTCTGCGGCTTGCTTGATGGCGGCGAGCGGCGGCACGATGTAGGGTAGCTTCGGGTCATCGATCGCCATAACAACGGGCACGCCGTCGGCGTCGATCACGTAGGCCGCCGGCAGATCGCGCAGACCAGCTTGGCCGATAAGGAATTTCTGAAAGGCATCGGGATCGGCTTTGACATCATCTCCCACGCCGTCGATGTCGCGCACCATATTGACGATATCGGTGCGCATGATCTTGCCGTGTTCTTCCACGTAGGCTTTGGCAACATCGTAGGAATTGTCGACGATGGCGCGGGTGCGGGCGGAAAACCATCCGTCGAGCGAACGCGAGAAAGTCGTCGTTGCGGCAACCGCCAAGAGGATTGCAGGCAACGCGGCGATCACAGAAAACAGCAGCACAATGCGCGAATGGAGACGCGCGCCTGGAACCCGGTCGCGCCACGCGCGCCACAGTCCCATCGACTGCACGGCAATGACTGCGAGCATGGCGAGGATCAAGGCCACGTTAACGGCGAGTGCTGACCACACGACTTCGTTGCGCGGCGTAATCGTCGTGAGGCCGGTTAAGATCAAATAGCTGACGAGTGCCGAGATGATCGAAAGCACGACCACGACCAAACCGACCAGCGAGGCGCGGTCCGAGGGATTAAGTGGGCTGTCACCCTCCTCAATCACTGTCGCTGGCACTGTCGCTGGAACTGGCGCAGCCGACTGACCGGTGCTCGGATGCACCGCCGGTATTGGAGACGCGTGGCTTTCTGTCATCGTCCACCAGCCAAGACTAGTAACTCCTTGACGATTATCGCATTGTCCAGAACCTGACAGCGTGCCAAGGCGTCATGTGCACCGCTCTCAAATCGCAACTTGGACGCTAGGTGAACCGCACCCAGGGTTTCGCCGCCACAGTCTGCAAATCTACAAGCACTTGAACTGTGACATTTTCGCGACAAGTGTGGCTTAGGCCCGGACCAGCTTGTGGTCAAGGCACACATTGTTGATGAGGGGGTCTAATAGCGTTCAGGATGAATCCTGATTGCCGGTCTCAGCTGTCGATGGTTCGGAACACGCGGATATTGAGGTCGCGGATGCGCGTGCGCAGGGTGTTCCGGTTTAGACCCAAAAGTTCAGCCGCCCGGATTTGATTGCCGCGCGTTGCTCCAAGCGCTGCGCTCAGTAACGGCTTTTCAACGTCGCGAATAATTCGGTCGTAGAGGCCAGGCGGTGGCAGGTCGTTGCCGAACGACATGAAGTAGCGCGTCAGGTAGCGCTCGACGGCTTCATTGAGCTCGCAGCCCTCTGCGTTCGCGGAGGCCGGTTGAGATGGCTCTGTTCCGGCCAACTCCTGTTCGACCGATTGCAACGTCAACGTATCCTGCGGGTAGAGTGCCACAAGCCGGCGCACGAGATTTTCGAGTTCGCGCACGTTGCCGGGCCAGGCGTACCCTTTGAGGCGTTCGATGGCCGCGGTCTCGATGGATTTCTGACCAAGACCCTCGCGCCCTGCCATGCGCAGGAAGTGGCGGATCAAATCGCCAACGTCCTCTTGGCGCTCGCGCAAGGGCGGAAGCCGCATCGGCACGACGTTTAGACGATAGAACAGATCCTCGCGAAACAGCCCTTGTTGAATTTGTGTTTTGAGATCGCGGTGCGTGGCGGCGATGATGCGCACATTGGTCTTGATCGGGGTGCGCCCGCCAACAGTTGTATACTCGCCCTGTTGCAGCACGCGCAAAAGACGGGTTTGCGCTTCAAGCGGCATGTCGCCTATTTCGTCCAAAAAGAGCGTGCCACCTTCCGCCTGTTCAAAGCGACCTGCGGTCCTCGATTGCGCGCCTGTGAAAGCCCCCTTTTCGTGTCCAAATAGCTCGCTCTCAATCAACTCGCGCGGAATTGCCGCCATGTTGATGGCAACGAACGGCCCCTGCCGGCGCTTGCCGAAGTCGTGCAACACGCGTGCGACCAGTTCTTTGCCGGTGCCGCTTTCGCCAGTGATCATGACGGTGAGGTCAGTCTGAGTGAGGCGCGCGAGGATGCGATAAATTTCCTGCATGGCCGGCGAGCGGCCGATGAGCGGCAGTTCTTCTCCGTCCGCCTCGTGCGTTTGCGGTGCGCGCTTGCGGGCTGGTTCCGACAGCGCGCGCGCGACCACAGACACCACTTCACTCAAGTCGAAGGGCTTGGGCAAATATTCGAAGGCCCCTTTCTCGGCGGCCGTCAACGCCGTCATCAGAGTATTCTGCGCGCTCATGACGATAATCGGCAGGTCGGGTCGTAATTTCTTGATGCGCGGAATAAGGTCGAACGCATTTTCATCGGGCATTACGACGTCCGTTATAATGACATCGCCTTCGCCTTGGCTGACCCAGCGCCAGAGCGTTGCCGCGTTACCTGTCGCCCTTGGCGCGTATCCGGCGCGCGCCAGAGCTTGGTTCAACACCGTCCGAATGGCGGTGTCGTCATCTGCGATCAAGACTGTGCCACGGCCCATGGTGCTCATTTAGCCTCTTTGGATTGACGGGGCGGAAGTGTTGGAACGCGCGCGATTCTGCATTGGCAGCAACACGCGGAAGATCGTGCGTTTGGGCTCGCTGTCGTATTCGATAATGCCGCCGTGGTCGGAGATGATTTTGGCGACAAGTGCGAGACCAAGACCCGTGCCTGAAACCTTTGTCGTTACGAACGGATCGAAGAGATGCTCTTTCATGTGATCGGCGATGCCGCCGCCGTTATCTTCGACTTGGATCATGAGCGGCAGGCTGATGCGTGTATCTGACCCCGGAACGGAAAGTCTGACGCCGGGACGGAAAGCAGTTTGCAGCACAATCCGTCCCGTGTCGGTCTTGTCTCCGATCGCTTCGGAGGCGTTTTTGATCAGGTTCAGGAACGCTTGCACAAGCTTGTCCCGGTTGCCGTGCACGAATGGAAGCGAGGGGTCGTAGTCTTCAACGAAACGAACCCCGCGGCCAAAACCGGATTCGGAAATCTTGCGCACGTGATGCAGGACGTCATGAATATTGACGGCCTCTTTCGCTATCGGCCTTTCGTCGCCAAAAACTTCCATGCGGTCGACTAGATCGCGGATGCGGTCGGTTTCGGTGCAAATGAGCTGTGCGAGCGAGCGGTCCTCGTCCGACAATCCGGGCTCGAGAAGTTGAGCGGCGCCGCGAATACCCGAAAGCGGGTTTTTGATTTCATGTGCCAGCACGCCAGCCATGCCAGAAACCGAGCGAGCTGCGGCACGGTGGGTAAACTGCCGCTCGATCATTTGCGCCATATTGCGTTGCTGCAGCATGAGAAAGATGCGGCGTGGATCGTCCGGCATCGGGCCGCCGTAGACGTCGATCAATTTAGGCGAGGCAAAGCGGGGGGCTGCGACTTCCACTCCGTATTCATTGACCATCGCGCCGGATGTCTGCACCTGCTCAACGAGCCACAGCAGCGGGCAGCCGAAAGCAACTATGTCAGCGATGGTGCTTCGCTTCAGAGTGCTGGCACTGGTCGAGAAGAAGGCTTCTGCGGCCGCATTGGCGAACTCAATTTTGTTGCCGGAGCCGATGACGAGAATGGGGTGCGGGAGAGCGGCAAGCAACACATCGGTATCGATCTCGGGCAACGTTTGCGCGTAATTGCCGGCTTGCGCTGGGCCTGCGGACTTTCCTGTTTTTTCCGTTCTTCCGCTCATGCCGCGATCCGTTCGGGTTCATCGTAAAAATCGCGCAAGCCAGAGAGAACCCGGTTCGCGTCCTCCTCCGTGCACAAGTGTTTGCGCCAGGCTTTGACAAGCGCCTCAGACCTTCCGCTCGAAATCAGGTACCAGCCGATGTGCTTGCGCGCGTTCTTCAACCCGAGATGGCGGCCGTAGAGAAGCAGCATCGCTTCGATATGTTCGACGGCGATGTGCCCTTGCTCTTGGATTGTTGGGGGACCCGCATCTTGCCCCGTCTCGAAGTAGCGCGCGATCTGGCCCGGCAACCACGGCGCGCCATAAGCCGCGCGCCCGATCATAACGCCGGCAGCACCTGAGGCTTGGCGCGCTGCGGCGGCGTCGCTCGTCGTGAGAATGTCGCCGTTGACGAGTACGGGCAAAGTTGTCGCTTCGACAACGGGGCGCACGGCTGCCCAGTCCGCTTTGCCTTTGAAGAACTGACAGCGTGTGCGGCCATGAACAGTAATAAGCTTGATGCCCTCGCTTTCGGCGCGGCGTGCGAGTTCCGGCGCGTTGCGGGTCTTGTCATCCCAGCCGAGCCGCATCTTCAACGTCACCGGAATATCGACAGCGTTGATAACCGCGTGAATGAGCGACTGGGCATGATCGAGATCGCGCATCAAGGCGCTCCCTGAGAGTTTCCCCGTCACTTCCTTAGCTGGGCAGCCCATGTTGATGTCGATGACGCTCGCGCCTTTGCCGGCCGCAATCCGGGCGCCCTCGGCCATCCATTTAGCTTCGCGGCCCGCAAGTTGGATAATAAACGGCTGTAGCTCGCGGCCCTCGGCGCGGCGCAGCACGTCGGCGCGAGCCTTGACCAGCTCTTCGCTAGCGATCATCTCTGAGACGACGATAGGGGCGCCAAGGGCATGGGCAGCCCGCCTGAAGGGCAAGTCCGAGACGCCCGACATGGGGGCAAGGGCCACGAGACGAGCCCCTGGCAGGTGCGCATTGCTTTTTGTGGTAGCACCGGCTTTAAACAAGGGCCTGCCTGCTATTTGAGCACAATCTAATCATGCCTTACGGTTAGGCAGACTAGATGGACCACAGGGGTCCGGGCAAGTCAAAAGTTGGATAAACCCGATTGCCGTTTTGCCGCGCCCCCGCTAACGCTCGGGCATGCCCCCGTTTCAAGGAGATGACATTTGAAGATCGCTGCCCTCATCGTTGCTGCCGGGCGGGGATCTCGTGCGGGGGGGGAAGTACCGAAACAATACGCGATGGTTGGCGGCGCACCCGTCATCGTCCAGTCGCTGCGCACATTCGGCACGTTTGACGCTGTCGCCTGGGTGCAATGCGTCATTCATCCGGACGACGCCGAACTCTATGGCCAGCAGGTCGGTGACAGTTGGAACAAGCTTCAGCCACCTGCAACTGGCGGAGCGACGCGGCAAGCGTCTGTGTTGGCCGGTCTACTCGCGCTCGAAAAACACAAGCCCGACGCTGTGCTTATTCACGACGCCGCGCGGCCCTTTGTAGAACGAAGTGTCATTGAAGCGGTTGTTGCCAAATTGCGCGATCACGACGGGGCGATTGCCGCCGTTCCACTGACAGATACGTTGAAGCGCGCCGATGCAGGCGGCATAATTTCAGCTACCGTGGATCGCACCAGCCTTTGGCGCGCACAAACACCACAAGGCTTCCGGTTCGATGCTATCCTGAAGGCGCATCGCGATGCGGACGGTTCCGGCCGCACCGACTTCACCGACGATGCGGCAATTGCCGAATGGGCGGGGCTCAAAATTGCCTTGGTCGAAGACTCCCGCAATAACTTCAAGTTGACGACGGCAGAAGACCTGCGAACAGCCGAGAAACTCATGAATTGGCCAACTGTGCTCGAAACCCGCACCGGCACCGGCTTCGACGTGCACAAGTTCTGCGCCCGGCGATCACGTTTGGCTCGGAGGCGTGAAAATTCCCCACACGCATTCACTCGAAGGCCACTCGGACGCGGACGTCGTTTTACATGCGCTGACCGACGCGCTCCTCGGTGCCATTGGCGACGGCGATATCGGCCAGCACTTCCCACCCTCCGATCCCAAATGGAAAGGCGCGGCCTCCCATATATTCCTTGAAGATGCTGCCCGGCGGGTGCGGGAACGGGGCGGAAAAATCGTCAACGTCGATGTCACGGTCCTCGCAGAAGCCCCGAAGATCGGTCCGCATCGCCAAGCCATACAGTCTGCGATCGCCGCGGCGCTGGACCTAACTCCTGACCGTGTCGGCGTAAAAGCGACGACCACCGAAGGTCTCGGCTTCACCGGGCGGCGCGAAGGAATCGCAGCGATGGCGAGTGCAACCGTTATGTTGCCGATACCCGTTGCACCTTAGACACGCTTCCAGCGTTGACCCCTCTGCCAGAATCGCGGCATCAAGGGTGGCAGTGGTTGTATTGCCACGACCAACGTGGGAGCCGACATGAACATTATGCCCCAAAATCTTGACCGCAGACCCTCCGACGCTGCCATCAGCGCCATTGCCGAAGCCGCGTCCGATACGTGTCTCGCCACCCGCGTGCGTCAGCTGTCGCGTATCATCACACGCGTTTACGACGATGCCCTGCGCCCACTCGGCATCACGGCGAGCCAGTACACGCTGCTCGCTCAACTCGCAGCCCGCGATAGCATTACGGCTGTCGAAATCGGACACGATCTCGATATCGAAAAGTCGACGCTGTCGCGCAACTTGAAGCGCCTGCTGGCGCTGGGTCATATCGTGATGGATCCGCCCGCCGGACGGCGTGGCCGCGGCTTGCACCTGACGCCCAAGGGTCAGGCCGTGCTTAAGGATGCCTATCCGATCTGGCAGGATGCGCAGAAGAAGACCGTCGGGGTCATGGGCTCCGGCAGTCGCGACGTGCTCGATGGCCTGCTCAATCAAGCCGAACGGTTGGTGGCGGCCTGATCAGCCAGGCCGTTTGCATCTCACTCTCTCTCTAGATACTTTGCTTACTAAGCAAAAATGGGGAGCGCTTCGCCCAAGCGCTCCCCGAAGTGTTTTGAGAGTTAGCCAAACACATGTTCTCTGACGAACTCGTCGCTTCAGCCCGAAATCTACTCGAAGACTTCCGGCAGCGCGGACTGAAACTCGCAACCGCCGAAAGCTGCACGGGCGGCCTTATCGCCGCGTTGCTAACAGAAATTCCGGGCTCGTCCGATGTTTTTGATCGTGGGTTTGTCACGTATTCTAACGACGCCAAAATCGAAGCCATCGGCGTTCGACGGGCCTTGATCGATAAACATGGCGCTGTCAGTCCCGAGGTCGCGGTTGCCATGACCGAAGGGGCACTGGCGCACTCCAAAGCGGACGTTGCTATTGCTGTGACCGGCGTCGCTGGGCCCGGCGGTGGGACCGACGAAAAGCCTGTCGGCCTTGTCTATCTTTCGGTGCTTCGCCGAGGGCGAGATCCAATCACGCAAGAGTACCGTTTTGGTGTAGGTTCGCGCAGCGCCATACGATTGGCGGCGGTTGGCGAAGCGCTGAGCCTTGCTCGTCAGGTCATCTCATGAAACGCACACTGCTCGTCGCGGCCGCATTCCTCAGCTGGCAAAATCCGTCGCTCGCCGCCGATTTTACCGCGCGGCAACTGACCGAGAAAATGTTTGCGGCACCCGCCGGCAGCTCACCCGATTTCAGCGCGAAAGACCTTTCAGGACTTGACCTCGCTGGGCTGGATTTCAAGAAGGCAAATCTTTCAGGCGCTAAACTGTTCGGTGCCGATTTATCGGGCGCGGATCTCTCCGGTGCCAACCTCTCCGGCGCGCTGCTCGATCGCGTGGTGCTGATATCCACCCGCCTCGATCAAGCAAATCTCGAAGGTGCGAGCCTGCTGCGGCCTTCGGCATTTTCAACACTTGCCGCAGTGGGAAGTGAAGCACCAAGTTTCCGTTCGGCCAACATGCGCGCCATCCGCATGTTCGGGCGCTTTAATCGCGCAGATTTTTCCGGCGCTGATTTAACGGGCGCGACCTGTGCCCCGTTTGGCAAGACGGGCTTCATTGAAGAGATCTGGCGCACGGAGCTGCTTGGGGCCAACTTTTCGGGCGCAACGCTGAGCGGAGCTAATCTGACCCAGGCTTTGCTGCGGTTTGCCGATCTTAAGGGCGCGAACCTTCAAGGCACCGTACTGAAAGACGCTGATCTCTCGGGTGCAGACTTGACTGGCGCCGACGTCACTGACGCTGATTTTACTGGCGCCGATCTCGATGGAGCGAACCTGACAGGCGCCAAAGGCCTAGACCGCGTGAAGGGCCTCCACCTCGCACGCAACGCCGGCAAGATGATCCGCTAGATCACCATCAAGTCCAGCCCGAAGGTCCGGATGTGGCATCGCCCCCTGCAAGAGTGCACCATCGGCGTTCGCTTGCTGCGCTGGGAAGAAAACGGTGTCGCATCATGCCGCTGGCGCTGCGGAGCCATAGACGTTGCGAGCGCGCGTCTCGAAGGCTTCGGCAAACTTGCGGAACGCCTGATCAAACATACCGCCAACCAGCAGCCCGAGCATTGGCGATTTGAATTCGTAGTCGATAAAGAAATCGATTTCAGATCCGCCCGCAGCTTCCAAAAAACGCCAGCGGTTTTCTAGCCGCTTGAAGGGCCCATCGAGATAGAACACGTCGATGGCGTTGGCTTCCGGCTTCAAGATGACACGGGTGGAGAATGTCTCCCTAATAGCCTTGTACCCGGCGCTCATCGTGGCCGTCAGGACTTCGCCACCCTCCTCTCGCGGCAGGCGCGAGAGCACCGTTAATCCAGTGCAGAGCGGCAAAAATTCCGGATATTTTTCAACGTCCGCTGCGATGGCGTACATCTGTCCGGGAGTGAACGGAACGCGGCGACGGGTCTTGAATTGCGGCACGGCCTATGTCACCGCCCAACGATGCGGGCGATGAGGATGACCAGGATCGCGCCGATGGTAGAAATCAAGATCTGCGTTCCGTAGGGCACCATTTCGGTGTAGGCCGTCACGCTCGCCGGTAATTTTAGTAGTCCCGCTTGAACGAGGAAGTAGGCGAGAAACGCGCCGATGATGCCGACAAACAGGTTGCGAATGAGGCCACCCCCGCCCAACAGCAAACCTGCAAGCCATCCGGCGATGAGGCCGTTCAGCGCGATCCCGATGTAGGGCAAATAAGGTTGTAGGTCAGCCATCACTGCGTCTCCCAAGCGGTTACGAACGGCGCGCCAAACCTCAACTCAAACAATCATCTTTGCCAGCAGCACGACGACGATGGCGCCAATGGTGGATGTCACTATTTGAGATGCGAGCGGATTTGAAATGCCGAGATTAATGCCCAGCGCTCGCAGCAGGTATCCGCCCACGAAGGCACCGATCACGCCTGAGACCAAGTATTGCAGAATGCCCCCGCCACCGACGACAATAGACGCAAGGAAGCCGGCGACAATACCGACAAGGGCGAAGACAAGAAGCGCGCGAGTATTGTCATCCATGGCTTTAGTCTCCTGACAGCAGGGCGTCAGAGCACTCTAGAGCGATCACAACAAACCGCAATCTTTCGATGCGCTTCGTTCACGGCGCTTGCGATTTAAATGCCTGACTTCAGACGTGACAGCGCGCGCCGAGATACTGGCCGAGCAACCGGTTGTAGTTGTCGGCTTCTCCGCGCTGAGCATCGCTGAGCTTTCCGCCGCTGCTAGCTTTTTCAACGAGATTAGGTACGCCGCGCGAATCCAGTCGGTTGAGTTCGCTGCGGATCGATTGGCAGGATTGTCCCACTGGGAGTGACTTCGCGCCTGGATCGCCGCCCGCAGCGCCGCCGCAGCCCGTTAGTGCCACCGCCAAAACAACCGCACAACCCAGACCGATGAGATTCCGCATCTTCGTTCCATTCTCTCGACTTAGCCGAATTGCTTTTCTTAGCATTGGCCTGCCTACAATAACTCAACGAGACCAAATCAATGCAGCCTGTTGAACATAGACGAAATACAATCGCAACCCCTGATGGCGCCGGTGTGGCCGGTTAGCACCAGCCTAAATAGTTCAGTGAAGCGGCGTCTCCGCGCTTCAACAATATTTGGCCCTAATACCGGCTGTGCCACCTGTGCATTGCGCGCGGCGGCACAGCCTAAAACGTTCTTACTGCGCGGCGCCCTGCACGGCGGCTTTGACAGCCGTCTTTGCCGTGGCTTGAGCTGCAGGCTGAGCGGCTGCGCCTGTCACCGCTGCAGCGCCCTGTGCGCTCGGAGCTGCAATTGGTGCGACTTGCGCCGCTGCTGCCGTCGTGGCCGCAGGTGCTGCCGGCGCCGTCTGTGCAGATTGTGCTGGCGGGATCTTCGGTCCGCACTTCATCTGGAAGTCGGCATTGGCCTTGTTGAGTTCAGCCTGCTTGGCAAGCGAAGTGCGCTTCACCTGCACGCTCGAACCTTTGCCTGCGGCTGCTTTTTCGAGCCGCTCAACTGCGCCTTCCTTGCGCAGCGTGTCGATCTGGCTGGCGAGCGAGACGCAGACGGGATCAATCTTAGCAGCCTGTTGGGCAGCAGTTTTCTCTGGCGAAATACCCGCCGTCGATAGATTGCCGTCATTGGCGCAGCCAGCGCCGAGCGCGCCGGCCAAAACGGCAGCAGCGAATGATGTTGTAAAACGCGATGTCATCGTACGTCCCCCGAGGAAGCGAATTTTCGAACGAACGCACACAGCCTGGCGACAAGGCTTAGCGATCCGGCACTGGGGGCGACAAGAGCTTAGACCCGGTTCATCCACGTTCAAAGAGCCAACCGATTCGAGTTGCTGTGGACATTCGGATTGTGATGCGCGGGGGCAACAGTGGAAATGAGGAGGTAGCTAATGCTTCGTCCGGCCGCGAATTTTGCCTTCCGGGCCGCTGCTTTGCGGACTTCCCGCGACGACGATTCCAGCCGTGGTAAAAGCCTTGCGAACGACCGACTCTGCTTCCGTTTCCGACATATGCCCCTGCAGCGCCGCCGCCTTGGCAATATGGGCACTGACTTCGGATAACAAACGGCCCCAATCCTCTACCCGGTCTCCGAACGCGTCGGCATTGAGTGAAACCATGAGCGAGCCATCGGCGATCCAGGCGCGGATCAACTCAACGGCCTGATCGGCCTTGGGAACATCGTCGGGGATTTCGAGTTCGGTGGGGGGCTCTTTGGGAGGCTGCTTGCTCACGGGTGGTTCCTCTGGTGCTTGGCGGTATCGCGCTGGGATTGGCGGCGGCCGTACTGCCGCAGGACCGCCCTGACGGCTTCCCGCAGGGCAAGAAATGGGAGTGCTGCTAGCCAAATGCAACAGAAAGGCAGCGCGAGCGGGTGCCCGAAATTGACCCGCACCTTGACTGCGTTGCTATTTGCCGAAGTTACCCGCGCCGGGCCCTCGAGCCAGAGCAGTCCCGCGCAAACCTCTTCGACGACGACAGATGCGTCGCCTGCCAGCCGCCGCCACGAGCGCCGGGGCAGTTTTGATCGCGGCGTTGCAGCGGTCACCGTGGAAACAATCATGGCGGTAACTTTCTCGCCCGCCTGACCTTCTCCAGCATGACCTTCGCCAGCATGACCATCACCTGTAAGGGCCGCCATCGCAAGCATCCTCATTGCAAACGGAGGTGTGAAATGTCGCCCACGGAGCGTCGCCGCGCAAGTGTGTTTTCGCTGCGGGCGGCGATAGGGCGCTCTGCTTACTTAACGGGACAACAAGCATTATCCAGATTTCAGCGGTCCGCGGCGAGTTGATCCTGGGGATGCACATAGCCCAGCACATCGCGGGCGATTTCTTCGACCATGTCGGGATTGGCGAGTTCCGGCGCCAGCAGCGCCACGTCGCGCTCGAGTTTGGAGCGGACGGCCTCGAGGCTCTTGATCTCAAACTCCAGCAAGCTGGCGCGTTCGATCAACTGATTGCGAGCCGCGAGGCCGTGCCGGCCATGAAGCGCATGATAGGCGAAGTACGCACTCGAACCGAGGCAGGCAAGCAACACCAGCACCTGCCGCACGCGAATGCGGGGCTTTAGACGGCGATCATGTGACGAGGAACGCAACACGGTTTTTTCGGCTCTCCACGAAGGAATTGGAGGACGTCAGTGTTATCGGCTGCGGCGGCTTAAGGGCGAGTAAAACACTGTTCGATTATTTGCGGTTCAGATGTGAGGGGATGTTAAGACGTGAGGTGGTTAAGGACCGGTAACCCGGCGCAAAGGCCACGCGCTTTCATCCAGCCGCGTGGGAAATGCGCCGGGAAAAATCAAGAAAAGAAGCGAACCGGCTTTGAGGCCGCGCTTGGTATTCAAAAAAAGTGCGTCCTCAAAACCGGTCCGCGGCATTTGGAGTGTCAAGTCTCTGACGCCGCCACTTTCGCTCGTGTCCCGTCTCGCAATGGCCGGCAGAGGGCGCGGCAAGCACTTTCCGGCCATTGCGAGACGTAAGGGACACGAGGAGAGTCATGCTTTACGTATGACGCTTATTGCGCAATGACTGGCGACTGTGGGTGGGGCGGACTCTGGCCAGTCATTGCGCGGCGTCACACGCCGGGCTGCTCTACACGCAGGCTTCTCACCCATACGCCGACGGCGCGAGTGAAGTGCGCGATGCGCATGAGCCATGCGCTGCAGCGCTCAAATTTGCGCCATCAAAAAATTGGCAGAGGCTCAGCGCCTCAGCCCTTGCCGGCTTTTTTCACGAAGCTGTCGAGCACGACCTTGTCGCCGCCGGTGAAAGCGATCGAGAGTTGTTCGTCGGCAATCGCGGTGACCTTGCCATCGCCGAACATCGGATGCGAGACTTTGTTGCCAACTTCATAGGCACTGACATACGGAATGGGTTCCGGCGGCGGAGCTGGGACTTTCTTGGCGCGCGGCGCCTTGGCCGTCTTTGCAGCCGGTTTCGCGCCGGCCTTCGTCGCCGAAGCCTTGGCGGCCGCAGGTTTGGCTGCCGTTTTGGCGGCTGGTTTTGCCGCCTTGGCTGCGGGCGCGGCCTTCTTCGTCGTTGTCGCCATGTCTGACCTACCTTCTTGCTGGTGAGACGTGTAGCACATTTACTGCAGGAACTGTTGCGGCGCTTTCGCGGTATTTCGGGGTGGTTAGCGCGAGCGCCAGGTTGCACAGACACAGCGCTGACTAAGCCGCCGCGAGCCCGTGTTAACCAAGGGACGCTAGATGTTATTGCGTCCGGGCAAGCGCCGGGCACGGTCTTCCGTCTTGGCTTCAAGGCTTTTGAGGCAAGCGCGCAGGGCGTCGCGCTGGGCCAATGCGATGAGCTTGGGATCGGCCCGAGCGGCAAACTCCGAAGACGGCAGATCGGAATTGAACAGGCGCCGGACGCTGCAATAGGTCTCGGCCAAGCCGTCGGCGATCTCGGCCTGGAGATACATCAGTGGGGCCCATTCCTCTTCGAAATCCGCGCACCCCACGCTCATCAAAGCCGCGACCGGTACGGCTGCCATGCGCAGCGCAACGGATGTCCAGTGCTTCTGGACTTTCGAAAATGTTTCTAACTTCGTCCCCCGGCGCACGCGCGTTTCCTTGTCCGTTACGATCGACGCCGGCCTGGGCGGCGCATGTTGAGCTCAAAGGCGCGGCGGTACCATCGGCGCGCAAGTGTTGGGTCGCCTTTGTCCTTTACGCCGGCCTTGGCCAGACTCACTGGATCGAAGGTGTTTCCCAGCGCAAGGGCCGCTTCCGCCAGGCCGGTCTCAAACGCTTTGGCGAAAGCCGCTCGCGCTCCCGGCAGGTTCCCTTTCGCGAAATGCGCCTGGCCCGCCGCTAAATCCAGACTTCCAGTGTGCCGCCCCGAGCGGCTTAAAGGCGGCGGCGTTGGCAGTTGCTTGCCTGGCCGTTGCGTACTTTGAAGGTTCACTTTCGCCACGGGAGATGTCTCGGTGCCGGGCAGCCGTCCCTCTTTCACGGCAGCGGGTTCCGGCGGCGGTACGGGCGGGAGCGGCAGAGCCGGCGCGAGACGTGCTTCTAGCTCCGGTGCCGTCTCAGACATAAGCGGAACGGGCGGTGACAGCGCGGCAGGGGGAGTTTTGGTCGGGGAGGCTTCTTGTCCGGCAGACAAAACTGCAGCAGGCGGCACTTGTGTTTGAACGAATGGTTTTTGCAACTCTTGACCGGCTGCCGTCAACGTCGCGGCCTGCCCGGACGCGTCGCGCGCTAAAGGCTCGGCCTCTAGCTGCGCTGATGAATTGCTTGGCGCAGGTTGTTGGCCTTTCTCTTGGCCAAGTTGTTTGGAAGCTTCAATGTGGGGCGCGGCCTCGGCGGGTTGCGGGTCATGAACCGGGTCAAGAGCGGAAGGCGGCGCGACCGGCATCGTCCGCAACACCAAAAGTGCGAATAGAACAGAGAAGAGTAGAATGATTGGCGCATAGCGGCGCCGTTTTTGGTTCGACGGTGTTTCGGCTTTGCCAAAGTCCAAGACAACAGGAAGGTTGAGGCCCGCTGGCGGAGAAACGTACCGGTTTTTGCTTTTGAATGCGCTGCCCGTAAGCGGTGCCGAACCACGCGAGCGTTCCGGCATCGGGCTTCGCGCCGCTTTCTTGATTTTGGGGAATACGTGCCGGAGTAGCCGGAACCAGCATGAGAGACCTCGACACACAAACTGACTTCGGGTCCCGCGACGCCCTAAACCGTTACGAGCCTAAAGTGACACGAGTATGCTGAAATCAGGCCTTTTCAGTGTAACGTCAGAGGGCGGATTGAGTACAAGTCAGAGGGCGTGCGGGCGCCAGATTACGCCAAAGCGCTTCTGAGAATGCTGCGGCCCGCATAGCGCGCCACAGCGCCGAGTTCGCCTTCGATGCGGATCAGCTGGTTGTATTTGGCCAGGCGATCCGAGCGCGACAGCGAGCCGGTTTTGATCTGGCCGCAGTTGGTCGCGACGGCGAGATCGGCGATGGTTGAGTCTTCCGTTTCGCCCGAGCGATGCGACATGACGGCGGTGTAGCCGGCGCGCTGGGCCATGGAGACGGCGTCGAGCGTTTCGGTCAGCGTGCCGATCTGGTTGACCTTGACGAGAATGGAGTTGGCGGTTCGCCGTCTTGATGCCTTGCGCGAGGCGCTCGGTGTTGGTGACGAACAGATCGTCGCCGACGAGCTGGCATTTTTTGCCGAGCGCTTCGGTCAGCAACTTCCACCCCGCCCAGTCGTCTTCACCCATGCCGTCTTCGATGGAGATGATGGGAAAGCGCGACACGAGGCCTTCCAGGTACTTGACGTTGTCGGCGCTGGACAAGGACTTGCCCTCGCCTTCCAGTTCGTACTTGCCGTTCTTGTAGTATTCGGTTGCGGCGCAATCGAGCGCGAGCATCACGTCGCTGCCCGGCTTGTAGCCGGCTTTTTCGATTGCCTTCATGATGAAGGTCAGTGCTTCGTCGGCGCTCTTGAGGTTGGGCGCGAAACCGCCCTCGTCGCCGATGCCAGTGTTGTGGCCAGCGTCTTTAAGGTTTTTCTTCAAGGTGTGGAAGATTTCCGCACCCATGCGGATGGCGTCGCTCACCGTTTCAGCGGCGACCGGCATGATCATGAATTCTTGAATGTCGATCGGATTGTCGGCGTGCGCGCCGCCGTTGATGATGTTCATCATCGGCACGGGGAGCACGTGGGCCGTTGCGCCGCCGACGTAGCGGTAAAGCGGAAGGCCGCTTGCTTCAGCAGCGGCTTTGGCAGCGGCAAGCGAGACGCCGAGAATGGCATTAGCGCCGAGGCGCGATTTGTTCTTGGTGCCGTCGAGTTGGATCATGGCGGCGTCGAGTCCGCGCTGGTCTTCCGCGTCCATACCGGCAAGCGCGTCGTAGATTTCGCCGTTGACGCTATCGACGGCCTTCAGCACGCCCTTGCCCATGTAGCGGGCTTTGTCGCCGTCTCTGAGTTCGTTGGCTTCATGTGCGCCGGTTGAGGCGCCTGACGGCACCGCCGCGCGGCCCTTGGCACCGTCTTCAAGCACGACATCGACCTCAACCGTCGGGTTGCCGCGGCTATCCAGAATTTCGCGGGCGATGATATCGACGATGGCGGTCATGGGAGGTCCTTTGGGAGTCAGATAGTTGCAGAGCCAGGCTGGGCTCGTGGAATAGGATGGGGGTGGTTGTAACCCCGATCGCCATGGGTTGAAAGTCTCGACGGGCGGGATGAGCCTACCCTGCGGGGCGGCAAATTGGGCATTGGAGGGGCGAATGAGCGATCCGAAGCTGTATCAGGGTGGTTGTCACTGCGGAAAGGTGCGCTACGAGGTCAAGACGGGCCTGGAGCCGGTCGTCGGCTGCAATTGCTCGATCTGCAGCAAAAGCGGATATTGGCTGACGTTCGTGCCCGAAAGCGATTTCAAGCTGCTGTCCGGCGGCGACAATCTTGCCGACTATCAGTTCAACAAGAAGCACATTCATCACGTCTTCTGCAAAACCTGCGGCGTGCGCTCGTTTGCCAAGGGGACCTCGCCCGACGGCGTTACAATGATTGCGGTCAATGTGCGCTGCCTCGACGATGTCGATCTCTCAACCATAAAACCCGCGCCGTTCGACGGAAAGAGCCTTTGATCTATGAGTGACGCTTCAGCGCTCGTGCTCTTTTCCGGCGGTCAGGATTCGGCCGTGTGCCTCGCCTGGGCGCTTGAGCGCTACGAGCATGTTGAGACGGTGGGTTTTGATTACGGGCAGCGGCACGCGGTTGAGCTTGAGGCGCGTCAGCGTGTGCTCGGAAAATTGCGGGCTAGATTTCCGAACTGGGTGGCCAAGCTCGGAGACGATCATGTGTTGGACTTGCCGGCGCTGGCTGCCATTAGCGAAACGAGCTTTGACGCGCGGAACGCGAAATCGAGATCGGTGCGTCGGGGCTGCCGACAACGTTCGTGCCTGGCCGCAATCTGTTGTTCTTTACTTACGCGGCGGCGCTGGGCTGGCGGCGCGGGATTTCAACGCTCATTGGTGGTATGTGCGAGACGGACTATTCCGGCTATCCCGATTGCCGCAACGAGACTTTGCAGACGTTGGCGAAGTCCCTCTCCCTCGGCCTCGACAAGCCGGTCACCATCGAAACGCCGCTGATGTACGTCGATAAGGCGGGCACCTGGGCGCTGGCCGAAAAGCTGGGCGGCACCGCCTTCGTCGATCTCATCATCGAGGACACGCACACCTGCTACCTCGGCGACAGGACGCACCGCCACCCCTGGGGCTATGGCTGCGGCACGTGCCCGGCCTGTGAGCTGCGCGCCAAGGGGTGGGACAAGTGGCGGGCGACGCGGGGCTGACCTTAGTCCTGCGCAAAAAAATCCGCGACGGGAATTTCGAAGCCAGGCGGATCGAGGCGGAGGGTGCCTTCCGAGACCACCGTCACCAAAAACTCGGTATCAGATACGCGGCGATGATGAGCTATTTGCGCGTCCACTGAGTTGACCAGTAGAATGTGCTGGACGCTCGGCAGGCTCATGTATCCCGAGAGTTTGAAGCCTGAGTCATACTTGTGCGTCGAAGGTGAAGCCACTTCGACCACGATGACCGGGTTTGGAATTTCCAGGCTATCGAGATCGGCCAGAGGCGCCGGGCAAACTAGCGCGTCGGGCTCAAAGGCCGTATCCTTTGAGACACGAACAGTCGGGCCATCTGGCAACGACACATAATGAACGCCCGCTCTTTTGATGGCTTCACTTAATGCGCGATAGGCAAAACCCTTTACCCGTGTATGTCCGACTTTTTCCGGTGACATTTCCCGAACCACCCCGTTGATCAGCTCATACCTGCCCGGCCGGTCCAGGGCCCAGACCAGATACTCGTCTACTGTCATGCGTTTTGGCGCTTGGATGTTCATGGCTTGATCCTAGCAGAACCCGGCCGAAACTTCAAAAATGCAATTGCTGCAGGCATTTACGCTAGCTTCTGCCCCTCACCCTAACCCTCTCCCCAAGCCAAGCGAAGGGTCGTGGGGAGAGGGTATCTGCAGCCTGTTCCCCCCGGAACTGCGGGTGGGTTGGGCGCGCGGTATCAAACCCATACCCAAGCGGTATTTCAGTTTGAACCTTCTACCCCCGATAACGCGACAGACACTTGAAACCCCAACCCAAGGCCCACGGCGATGATGAACAAGATCAACAGCTCGAAAATCCAGGCGGTTAATTTCATCGCCGGTTTCGCGTTGCTGGTTATGCTCTTCCCCCACGGCGACAAGCTCCCAGAAAAGCCCGCTGGCGTGCGCACCTCGATCGAAATGATCGCCAACAAAGTGTCGTTGAAAGCTTTCTCAGTTGAGATCGCGGCGGCCTGAACTAAACCCCCAATTTAAATGGATTGAAATCGGTATCCCGGTCGAAGTGATCGAGGTTCTCGGCGCGCTTTAAGGCCGCGACGATGCGCGCTGTCAGGGGTAAAAACGCGACCTCAACAAGCGTCTTGGTGATGAACTGCGACACGACGAGCGTCATCACAAGTTCATTGGGCATGATGCCCGAGTTCCAAAAAGCGAGCGGATAGAAGATGGCACTGTCGACGGCTTCACCCGCAACAGTGGAGGCAACGAAGCGCGTCTTCATGTTCCGGCCCTCGGTGGCGACTTTCATTTTAGCAAGCACGAAGGAATTGACGAACTCGCCGCAGAAGTAGGCGAGCATGGACGCGCCGGCGATGCGCCAGGTATTGCCGAAAGCGATTTCATAGACCTTCTGGTTGGGCCACGTTGGTGCGGGTGGTAACGCCACGACGACGGCCGCCATAATCGCGGCAAAGACCAGCGCCGCAAATCCGGTCCAGATGACGCGGCGGGCGCGGTCGTAGCCGTAAACTTCGGTCAGGATGTCGCCGAAGATGTAGGAGACCGGGAAAAACAGCACGCCCGCGCCAAAAGTCACCGCGCCGATGAACGGCAGATCGAGCGTCGCAGCTTTCGCGGGGCCGATCAGGTTCGAACACACGAGCACGACGACGAACGCGACCATGACGAGATCGAAGTAGCGGGTGGTGTGGTGTTGCGTCATGCGTCCTCCGGGGCCGTGACTTCCCCCTCGCCCCATCCTATACGGGGGGCCAGAATAGGAAGGCAGCCTCGCTCATGTACCACGTCAAAGAAATCTTCTACACGCTCCAGGGCGAAGGCGCGAATGCGGGAACGCCAGCGGTCTTCTGCCGGTTCGCGGGCTGCAATCTTTGGACCGGCCGCGAGGAAGATCGCGCGAAAGCCATTTGCCAATTCTGCGATACAGAATTTGTGGGGACGGATGGCGAGGGCGGCGGCAAATTCGAGACGGCTGATGAACTGGCGAAAGCCTGCCGCAAAGCCTGCACGGCAACCGCGACGGCGCCAACGCTTATTGTTTTGACCGGTGGCGAACCCATGCTGCAAGTCGATCAAACGTTGATCGATGCCTTGCACGCGCGCGGATTTTCAATCGCAATTGAAACCAACGGCACGATTCCAGTACTCGACACCATCGATTGGATCTGCGTCAGCCCAAAGGCAGGCACTGAAATTAAGCAAACCTATGGGGACGAATTGAAACTGGTTTTCCCGCAGCCCGCGCTGATGCCGGAGCTCTGCGAGGGTCTCGACTTCGAACACCGCTTTCTGCAGCCGATGGATGGCCCAGCGCGCGAAGCGAATACGGTGGCGGCGATCGATTACTGCAAGGCCAACCCGCCTTGGCGGCTTTCTGTGCAGACTCACAAGGTGCTGGGGATTAGGTAGGCAACCGGCAGTAGGCAGCCGTAAATTCGGATGGTATTAACTCTTGCTGCGACGAACTGCTGCCTGAGCCCTGTTGCCTGCTGCCCTCAACTCCCCTATTCCCTCCCCATGCGCATCTACAAAGATTTCAAATTCGAGGCCGCACACTTCCTGCCCACAGCTGCACCGGGAACAGCCAACGCGCGCGTGCACGGCCACTCTTTCCGCGCCCGGGTGACGATCGAGGGAGAACCCAGTCCTGAAACCGGATACGTTTTCCATTTCGAGGATCTTGAAGCCGCAATTGCCGATACCGAAGCGGCACTCGATCATCGCATGTTGAACGAGGTCGAGGGGCTTTCCGCGCCGACGCTTGAGCGCATTGCAATTTGGATTTGGAACCGGCTTGCCAACCGCGTGCCGGGCTTGGCCGAAATCCACGTCAGCCGCGACAGTTGCGGCGAAGGCTGCATTTACTCTGGACCAGCGCGGACAACGCGTCTCGCGGCGGAGTAGCGTCATGAGCAAAGCGCCGAAAGTTTCGCAGCTTGGCAAGCAGACGCCCCTACCGCAGAGCCCGGAGGAAGCGACGCTTGAACGCGTGCCGAACCCGCATTCAGATACGCATTACGCCGCGCGCTTTACGCAGCCAGAATTTACGTCTCTTTGTCCCGTGACGGGGCAGCCTGATTTTGCCCATCTCGTCATCGACTACGTGCCGGACAAGTGGCTAGTCGAAAGCAAGTCTCTGAAGCTCTATCTCGCGTCGTTCCGCAATCATGGCGCGTTTCATGAGGATTGTACTGTGGCGATCGGCAAGCGCGTCGCCGAGTTGTTGAAGCCGCATTATTTGCGCATCGGCGGATATTGGTATCCGCGCGGTGGCATGCCGATTGATGTCTTCTGGCAGACGGGATCGTTGCCGAAAGACGTTTGGCTCCCCGATCAAGGCGTCGCGTCTTATCGCGGGCGCGGCTGAGTTTACCCTGGCGCATTGATCTAGCCCAAGGCGGGGCGGTTTCACATTCGCTCAAATCTCCAGTGAGGCGGCGATTAGGATACGCGCCGCCACGACTGCACTTATGGCGCGCGAACTTTCATCGCGCGCACAAGAGGAGGTTTTCGATGCGAAAGATCTTATTTGCGGCAATTGCTGCCGCAGGCATTCTGGGATTTGCAGGGGCAGCGGCCGCTGCTCCGAACGTAGGTCTGGATGCCAAATCGGCGATTACGCGCGATGGCAGTCAAGCCGAGCAGGTTCATTGGCGCGGCTGGCGTCATTGCCATCGCCGCTGTCACTGGCGGCATGGATATCGTCATTGCTGGCGTGTGTGCCATGGCCGGCGCCACTGGCGGCATCGCCGCTGGCATTGAATAGCGTGAGAGTCGCCTGAAGCAATTGAAGTGTAACTGGGGCCAGAGATCAATCTCTGGCCCATTTTCGTCGCGGGACATAGTGGCATCGCTCAGTTGTATTCAGCGGTTTTGCACATTGCGCGACGGATCGCGCGATCTTCATCGTTCTCCTCTCATGCTGGTGCACCGGCACACCCCCAAACCAAGGTTCGAGGAGAACACGATGAAATTAATGATTGCAGCCCTTGCCGGTCTACTCGCTGTTGCTGGTGCCGGCACAAGCGCCAGCGCCGCCCCCTCATTCGGACATGCAAAGTCCGCGATTACGAGTGAAACTCTGGTTCAAAAGACGCACGGCATCCACCGTACATGCCAAGCCGGCCGCTGGGGCTGGCACCGCAGCTATCGTTGGTCGCGCGTATCGTGCACGCCTTCGTGGCGTCTCAATCAGCACCGTCACTACAAGAATCGCTGGTCGCAGAAACACCGTTGGAATCGCAACCGCTGAGAAATCTGCAGTCTCGGGTCAACTTACTCTCTAACTATCTCTCTCTCCAACTCAGGGCCGGAGGCAAATCTCCGGCCCGAAATTTGTGTCACAGATGAGCCTAGCTGTGGGTGATGACCATGCCGTCATAAGCCGGTTCAACGCCGTCCGGCAATTCGCGGCGCAGCGTTTCGTAGTCGAGATCGCTGGTCATGTGGGTCAGCACCGCGCGCTTCGGCTTGAGCCGGGCAATCCATTTCAGCGCCTGCTTCACGTTGAAGTGACTCTCGTGCGGCGTATAGCGCAACGCGTCAACCACCCACACGTCGAGGCCTTCAAGGAGGCTAGCGGACGCGTCGCTCAGGTCTGAAATGTCGGGCGAGTAAGCAAGGTTCGAAAACCGGTAGCCGAGCGACGTGATGTCACCGTGAATCTGCTGGACCGGAAGTGCGGTCAGTTGCCCCCCTGCCCCATTGATGGCGATGGGTGACACGCCATCGATGTCGTGCGCGTTCATGATGGGCGTGTAACTCGATCCTTCGGGTGTCTTGAAGCAATAGGCAAAGCGCGACTTTAAACTTGTGCCGGTTGCGGCATCGAAATACACATCGACGCGCTTCTTCATGGCATAGGCGACCATGCGCAAATCGTCGATGCCATGTGTATGATCGGCGTGGTCGTGCGTATAGATCACGCCGTCGAGTGCCATCAGGCGGATCGCTAAGATCTGCTCCCGGAAATCAGGCGATGTGTCTATCATGACGGCAGTCTGACCGGCGGGTGAAATGCGCTCAACGAGTGCCGAACAGCGCGTCCTGCGGTTTTTGGGGTTCGAAGAATCGCACTGACCCCAGTTCATGCCAATGCGCGGCACGCCGCCCGATGATCCGCAGCCGAGGATTGTAAAACGATAGGTCATGTTTCCCCTCCCCCCTTGTGGGGGAGGCCGGGAGGGGGGAATCCGAACTGTCGGCAATTGGGATTCCCCCCACCCCTAGCCCCTCCCCACGAGGGGGAGGGGGGATACGCTGGCCGCTTCGCCTTTGTAAACAGGCGGAAGAAGTTTTCAGTCGTGGCGCGCGCGATGTCTTCAACGGGGAGGCCTTTGGCGGCGGCGAGCGCGGCCGCGGTGTGGACGACGTGGGCCGGTTCGCACAACTTGCCGCGAAATGGTTCCGGCGCCAGGAACGGCGCGTCGGTTTCGACAAACAATCTGTCGAGCGGCACGTCGCGGGCAATGTCGCGCAGGGCATCCGACTTCTTGAAGCTGATGACGCCTGAGAACGACACGTAGAGCCCGAGATCCAACGCGCCCATGGCGAGATCGCGCCCGCCCGTGAAGCAATGAAGGATGGCCGGAAATGGCCCTTTCGCGTGCTCGTCTTTCAGGATCGCGAGCGTGTCGGCGTCGGCGTCGCGCGTGTGAATTTCGAGTGGCAAGCCTGTTTCGCGCGCGGCTGCGATATGATTGCGAAAGCCTTCGGCTTGGGCTTCGGGAGAAGAATGCTTGTAGAAGTAATCGAGGCCGGCTTCGCCGATGGAAACAATTTTCGGGTGCTTCGACAAGCGCACGATTTCGCTGACCGGGATATCGAGTTCTTCGTGAGCTTGATGCGGGTGCGTTCCGACGGAGCCGTAGACATTGTCGAAGCGTTCGATGACGGCTTTGATTTCGTCAAAGCGCCGGATGCGCGTCGAGATATCGACGAGGACGCTAACGCCTGCCGCCTGCGCACGCGCAACGACGCCGTCGAGATCGTCTTTGAACTCGTGGCGGTCGATATGGCAGTGGTGATCGACGAGCATCAAGATGGCTTGCCTTGGTCTTTTGCTTTCTGCGACTTCTCGCGTTCGGCCGCGCGCTTGGCTTCCTTCGCGGCCTTGGCTTGCATCTGCGCTTCGGCCGATGAGCCAGCTGGCTTCTCGGCTTCTGCAGGATCGACGTAGCGCGGGAATACACCCTGTGGCTCTGGGATTGCCGTTCCTCCAAGCAGACGCCCCGCCTTGCCGAGAAACGAGAACGAGCGCTTGTCCGAAGGAACGGCCAGGAAGTCGAGCAGCTTTGCCGCGCTCTCCGGCGTCACAGGCTGGATGAGAATGGCGAATTGGCGCACGATCTCAGCTGTCACATAGAGAATGGTCTCCATGCGCTTGGGATCGGTTTTCTTTTTGGCCCAAGGCTCTTCGGCTGCGAAGTATTGGTTGGCATCAGATATGACGTTCCAAACAGCGTCCAGATATTTGGTGATCGCTTGTTTGTTCATCTCGCCGCGCGCCTGGGCGTAGATCGCATCGGCGCTCGCAAGAATTGCCTTGTCGGCATCCGAAAACGCGCCCGGTTCTGGAATCTTGCCGTCGCAATTCTTGAAGATCATCGACAACGAGCGTTGCGCCAGATTGCCGAGGTTGTTGGCGAGATCGGCGTTGATGCGGTTAGAAATGGCTTCCGGCGAATAGTTGCCGTCCTGGCCGAACATGACTTCGCGCAGGAAGAAATAGCGGACCTGCTCGCGCCCGTAGGCTTTGACGAGATCGAACGGATCGACGACGTTGCCGACCGACTTCGACATCTTCTCGCCTTTGCTCAAGACAAAGCCGTGACTGAAAATGCGCTTGGGCAAAGGCAGCCCAGCGCTCATGAGGAATGCCGGCCAATAGATGGCGTGAAAGCGCACGATGTCTTTGCCGATGACGTGGACGTCCGCTGGCCAGAACTCCTTGCGCGGGTTTTCACCCTGGTTGAGCAAGCCCGTTGCGGTGACGTAGTTCGTCAGCGCATCCACCCAGACATACATGACGTGGCCCGTTGCTTTAGAATCGGGTGCGCTGGGCACAGGGATGCCCCAATCCAGCGTCGAGCGCGAGATTGACAGATCTTCAAGGCCCATTTTCACGAACGAGACAACTTCGTTGCGCCGTTCGGGCGGCAAAATGAAATCCGGGTTCGCTTCGTAGTGCGCAAGGAGCTTGTCTTGAAACGCGGAGAGGCGGAAGAAGAATGTTTCTTCCTCGGTCCAAGTGACTTCCGTGCCCGTCGGCGTTGCGAAGCGCTTGCCGTCGCGGACTTCAGTTTCGCTTTCCTTGTAATACGTCTCGTCGCGCACCGAGTACCAGCCGCCGTAGTTCTTCTTGAAGATGTCGCCGTTCTTCTCCATGCGGCGCCAGATTTCGGCTGAAGCCTCATAGTGGCGCGGCTCGGTGGTGCGGATAAAATCGTCGTTGGAGAGGCCCAGAAGCTGCGCCATCTCGATGAAGCGCGCGGAATTCTTGTCGGCCAGCGCTTTCGGGCTGATGTCATCCTTCTCGGCGGTCTGCTTCATCTTGAGGCCGTGCTCATCCGTGCCGGTCAAAAACAGCACATCCTTGCCGTCGAGCCGCTCGAAGCGTGCAATAGCGTCGGTTGCGATGGCCTCATAAGCGTGCCCGATATGCGGCACGCCGTTGGGATAGGAAATGGCCGTCGTGATGTAGAATTTTTCAGTCACACCTTTTTCCTTAAATCGCGATTCCGGAATCGCACGCGTCAGCTGCGGGCCGCCGCTTCAAGCTTGGACAAGGTGTCGAGGATGAGCGACTTGCGATCGAGATTGAGCGCGAGGGCATCCGCCTTGTCGCGCGCCAGTGTTTCCCACAGTTGGGCAAACGTGGCAAGCCGGGCGTCTCCCATGATGCGGTTCGAAAGCGCGACGTCAGAGCGCTCGCCCTCATGAGCGGCACCGGCCCGCACTAACCGCGCCAGGAAACTCAACAACAGGTCGTAGAAAAGCTCGAACTTTTGTTCCTGGGCGGCCGGCTGTAACTCATCCGCCAGGGTGTGCGCCGCTTTCAAATCGAGACTTGGCAAACCTTCAAACACCTTGGCGATTTTGGCTTGAAGCGCTAATCCGCCCCCCTCCGCCATCGCCAGCAACCGGCGCGGGCTTCCGCCTGCAAACGGCTGAAGGGCTTGGAAATCGGCAGGTGCGATGGGTGGTTTTCCGGCCGCTTCTAGCGCGCCGCGCACGGCCTTCATGAGATCGTCGGGCCCGAGCGGCGCCAGCGCAAGCGAGCGGCAGCGCGAACGGATTGTCGGCAAGAGGCGACCGGGCGCCGACGAGATGATGAGAAAGATCGTTTTGGCCGGCGGCTCTTCAAGAGATTTGAGCAAAGCGTTCGCAGCGTTGACGTTCAAATCGTCGGCACTATCGACAATGACCACGCGCCAGCCTTGGCTCTCGGCGCTGAGGGAGAGGAAATTTCTCAGACGCCGTACATCGTCGACAGAAATAGATGTTGCGAACCGCTTGGCCTTTTGATCGTAGCCGCGACGGATCACCAGAAGACCCGGATGGGAGAGCGCTGTCACTTGCCGGTACGCAGGCGTGTTCGCCTCGATGTGCAAACTGCCGCCGAAGGGATCGCGATCTTCCGGCCGCGCCAGCGCTGCACGTGCCACACGATAGCTAAGCGTCGCTTTGCCGATCCCTTCCGTGCCGGTGACGAGCCAGGCGTGATGGATCTTCTCCGCGTTCAGCGCGCTGGCAAATATCTGTTCGGCGGCTTGGTGGCCAAGAAGTACGAGCGTCTCGCGCGGATGCGGAAATCCCTCAAGCTTGTCGGCTTCTGGCAGCGCCTCGTTATCGGTCAGTGCCGGAGCGCGCGCCACTCACAGCACCTTTGCCAGAAGCCGGTCGCTGACCGCTTGCCAAACGGCCGTCTCGACGCTCGCAGCACTCAAACTGCCGTCGATCAGCACGCAACGCCCCGGTTCGGCTTCGGCGATTTCGAGGAAGCCTTGACGCAGCGCCACATGCGTTTCGATACGTTCGGCGTCGTAGCGCGAAAGCGTGCCGCGCGTGCTGGCGCGCTCAAGGCCCGCTTCCGGCGGCAGATCCAAAATCAAAGTCAGATCGGGGAAATCGGGCGCAACCGTGTAACGCTCAAGCGTCTTGATCAAATCCGGTTCGACCGAATAGAGACGGCCCTGATAGACGCGGGTCGAATCCATGAAGCGATCGGATATAACCCACGTCCCTTCATCCAATGCCGGGCGGATCAGAGCCGTCATATGCTCGGCACGCGCGGCGGCAAACAGCAAAAGTTCTGTGACGGGATCTTGGGGCCGGTCTTTGAGGATGAGGCCGCGGATATCTTCCCCAAGCGGCGTGCCACCGGGTTCGCGCGTGACGAGAGTTGGGATGCCGGCGCCTTCAAGGCGCGCGGAAAGCAGTTTGGCTTGGGTCGATTTCCCCGCCCCTTCTCCGCCTTCAAACGTAATAAACAGTCCGCGCTTCATGGCCCGATCCCCTTCCAATCTTGCCTAATCTTAGAGGGCCAACCGCCGCAATGCCATGAGAACCAGCGTATCGAGACCGCGCCGCACGACGCCGGCCGGTTCCACGTCTTCGGTGGCGTAGAGCGGCACTTCGGTCGCGGCGCTCGAGGTGCTCATGACCTTCAAAACGGCGACTTGATCGCCCTTTTTGACGGGCGGCTTTAATGGCGCCTTATAGACGATCTCGGCCGATAGCCGCTGGTTTGCCGGATATTTCGGCAAGGAGATTTTCACTTCGCCCTTGCCGCTCAACGGCACATACATGCGCGTGCCGCCCCACACCCGGGCCTGGCCGACAATCTCGCCGTCGTCGAAGATCTTGACCTGGCTGAAGCTCTTGAAGCCCCACTCGATAAGTTTGGCGGCTTCAGACTTGCGCTCGTCCGCATTGGCGTGGCCGGCAACCACAACGATGAGGCGCTTGCCCTCTTGGACGGCTGAGGCGACGAGACCGAAACCCGCTTCGGCTGTGTGCCCTGTTTTCAACCCGTCGGCGCCGATGCCGAGGAAGAGCAACGGATTGCGATTATAGAACTTGTGCTTCTTGTACTGATATTCCTTCTGACTGAAAACTTGATAATAATCCGGGTACTCAGTGATGATATGGCGCGCCAGCAACGCGAGTTCGCGCACGGTCATCAAGTGGTTTTCATCTTGCAGGCCGGTTGCATTCGTGAACGTCGATTTCGTGAGGCCGATGCGGCGCGCTTCTTCTGTCATCGCCTTGGCGAAGTTCGCTTCGCTGCCGCTCATGCCTTCGGCGACCGCAATGCAGGCGTCGTTACCGGATTGTATGGCAATGCCTTTGATGAGTTCGTCGAGCGTCACCTTGGTGTTCACCGGTACCATCATCGCCGCCGTGCCGGACGGCGCGCCGCCTTTGCGCCAAGCATTGACGCTCATCAGAAATTCGTCCGACGTTTTGATTTGGCCGCTCTTCAAGCCCTTGAAGACGACCGCGAGTGTCATGAGTTTGCTCATGCTGGCAGGCGGGGCCAGTTCGTCGGGTTTGTGTTGAAAGAGTACGGAGCCGTCACCCGCGTCGATGAGGATCGCGCGCTGCGCTTTGGTCACGTAATTCTGTGCGTCGGCACCGGCGGCATGTAACGGCATGGCCGAAATGGCCAAAACCGCCGCCACGCCAACCAGGCGCAAAAACGGGCAGAGGAAATTCTGCAATGAGAACAATATGATCAATCCTGGAATTGGAGACGGACCGGCGCGACTGTAGGGGACTATCGAGGCCACGGTTGGACGCTGTCAACGGCCAAGCAGCAGGCAATTTACCTAGTCCTGAACTATTCTAGTTCCAGTGACGCCTTGAGCTGTCACATCTGCTTGAACGGACTGGGCCTCGGCGGCTGTCACAGGCCCGATACGAACCCGGTAGGCGGAAGCGCCAGAGGCGGCGACTGGTGCGACTTCAACCGGACCGATATGGCCCAAGTTGCGGCGCATGCGCTCGGCGTTGGCCTGATCGCGGAACGTGCCGACCTGCACGTAGACAGCGCCGGTTGAGGCCGGATTTGCGCCCAGTGCGTTCCGGTTCCCGGTTGAGGTCACTTGCCGATAGGCCGTCGCCGGTTTGGACGGCGGGGAAGCGCGCCATGTTAAATCGCCAGACGTCAAATCGCTGGTGCCGGGCATGGTTGCATAACCAGTATCCACGCTGCCGGTACGTTGCGGCAACGCCGCGTAGCGCTGAGGTGCGGGACGGGGCGCTGGAGACGGGGCAACGGGCTTACCGGCAAGTGCGCTTCGATAGGCGGTTGGCGACCAGCGCCCGGCTGTTCCTGCTGGAAAAGGCTCCGGTACGTCGAGAGGGGCATTCGCTGGGACATATGAAGCGATGGCGGGACCGCCGCCGCGGTACCACTGTTGAGACGCCAAGTATTGCCGCTCGCGCCGGTCGTCGCCGTTCAACGGCGCGCGGCCCGCATAGCGCACGCGTACGGGAGCGTGGCCCCGGTTTTCATATCCCAGCGCGCGCGCCGAGGCGTGCGACAAATCGATGATGCGATCGCTCACATAGGGGCCGCGATCGTTGACGCGGACCATAATGGTGCGTCCAGTCGCAAGGCTGGTTACATAGGCATAGGATGGCAAGGGAAGCGTCGGATGTGCGGCCGTGAGCGCGTGCATGTCAAAGATTTCGCCATTCGCGGTCTTGCGTCCATGAAAGTCGTCGCCGTACCAGGAGCCGGTTCCCCGGCGGTCATATCCTGGTTCTTCGCGCGGCACGTACCAGCGTCCTGCGACCTTGTAGGGGCTGCCCAATTTGAAGCCGCCGCCGCCTTTGCGCGTCGGTCCGCGATGGTCGGCAATGCGCGGGCTGGAACTGACGCCATATTCGTCTTCGGTGAACAACGGCCGGTTGAGGGAGGGTGCCGGCCGGTTTGAGGCAAGCCCACGGGGCGCTGTATCTGTAGATGTTCCAGAACAGGCGGCGAGCAGTGCAGCGACGCACAGCGAAAGGCCCGCGACGGGCTTCGCGCCTAAATCCAACCTACTCGACATGTGACTGGAACCCACTCGACGCGTGCCACGACCCTTCCGGCCAACCTATTGAACGAGGTTGGCCGAACGTTGCCTGAACCATGGCAAAATAGGCTTAGCGGGACGTAAACGATGGCATCATTGGGGATCTCCCCGGCGAAAGAACGGGCCCCATGAGAGGAGAATGGGAGAAGCTCAAGCGGCCCTTGAGGGGAGCGCGCGAACCGGTTAGGAACGAGGCCCGCTGCGGAACTTAGGGCTAATGACCCGGTTTGCGGCTGGGAGGGGTGGCAGAGTGGTCGATTGCATCGGTCTTGAAAACCGACGAGCCCGTAAGGGTTCCGGGGGTTCGAATCCCTCCCCCTCCGCCAGCGGCTCAAAAATTTGACCCCGGACGTGCGCTGGGTTTTAGATACCAGTAGACCGAGAAGGCTATGGCATAGGCGGCTGTTGCTGCGAGCACGAGCGCCGCTACGGCGCTGGCGGGAAATCCGCTTGCAACAGTGTAGGCGCCGGCAACCGAAGCCGCCACCATGACCGCGATGGTCACTGGCCGCCACGCCTCCACCCGCAGAGGGTGAACCCATGGCATTGGTACGAATGTTCCAGCGATCGCGAGAGCGATGATTGCCACAACCGCGAGTGGCGGCAGAGCAAGCGCGAACACGAGAAAGGCAACGATGTTCCAAACCGCTGGAAAACCGACGAAGCAGTTTTCAGCGTTTTTGCTCAGGGTGTCGGCGAAGTGATAGAGCGACGACAACAGTATCCCCACAGCGAGAACGTGGCCGAGGGTCCCTTCGAGGTGCCGCCATGCGAGCAGCGCTAAGACAGGCACAAAGACATAGGTGACGTAGTCGACGACGAGATCGAGGATTTCACCCGAGAACCTGGGCAACCGCTCTTTGACACGCGCCGCGCGCGCGAAGGTGCCGTCTATGCCGTCGATGATGAGAGCAATGCCGAGCCAGAAGAACATCCGCTCTGGCGCCTTGTCGAAAATTGCCAGCGTCGCGAACAACGCGCAAACTGCTCCCAGCGCCGTGAACAAATGTACGCTGGCGGCTATCCAGCGCATCATCGCTTAACCCGCATATGCCAAGGGGCGCCATGGCGCCCCTAAGTCGAAATCAAAATGCTGTGTGAGAAACATCGTTGGTCCTAGAACCGGTGTTTCACCGAGCCCCGAATCGTCAAGTCGGAGGGATCTCCCTCGATCTTGGCAGGCTCTTGCGGCTTTTCGGTTTCGGTCGCCCCATAGAGAAGCTCGAGACCGAAATCCATCTTTGGCAGAGTGCCAAGCTTGCCGAGGCCCGGAATACGAATCTCTGTACCGGTCTCTGATTTTGCCGACGGGGCCGCGGACTGCACAGCAGCGCCTGTGCCATCGGCAGCCGGCACTTGAGGCACGACAGAGCCCTTCTGTTCTTCCAAAGCAAAGCCCGCCGTACCGGCAATAGATACCAGCGCAGCTACCAACCCTGCTCGTCTTCCAAATCTTTTCACGTCTACCCCGCCATGCCACCAAAGCACGCACATGCGACAGAACATGCTGCTTCGGTCGGGGAAACTCAATGGCTAAGGGGGCAAGTTGATGGCCGAATTGTCGTTTCCCGAGGGTCCTGTGGTTATACGGCCATATAGCAGGCGGGACACACTTCGTGGGCGGATTGGCGTTGCATATCAGAGCGTTAATGATCGGGCTGGGCATAAACGAAATCGGGGGCCGCCATTGCAGGCAGCCCCCAGGTTCTGATCGCAGACGGGAAGAATGCGATTAGAATTTGATAATAGCGCCGCCCATGACCACATCGAGATCGTCGAGTTCGAACTTTGCCGGCACGGTTCCTGCGGTCACTTCACCTGTGGTGTGACGATAGATGAGGTAGACACTCATGTCGGCCGCCTCGATGCCCTGAACGATGCCGCCGCCGAAGGATTTGAGCTCGGACTCAGTGATGTCGCCCTCACTGTTGCCACCCTTGCCATCGACGTTGCTTGCACCGGTGCGGAACGAACGGTCCTGCGAACCGCCGTTATTGACGTAGTACTGCCCGAAGATCGTGGTCTTGCCGAGCGAGTTCCACTTTTGCTCGATGCCGACTTCGCCCGCGTAGAACGTGCTGCGATCTTCGAGTACTGCACCCTTAAATCCTGGATCGGTTGCGAGCGCGTCATCCTGCATATAACCTGCCGCGAAGTTCGCATAGATGCCCGACTTATGCATAACGCTCACAGAACCGCCGAGCTGTTTGCAGTTCGTGTCCGAAATGCCGGCTACAGCGGGATCGGTACCGTTGACGTTGTTGCCGACGCACTGGAAAGCCGGATTGGTTCCGGAGACGTCTTTGTTTTCGCCATATGCGATGGCTGCGGCAAGCTTAAAGTCGCCCAATTCGCCTTTGTAGCGCATGCCTAATTCCCAAGCATCGTCTTCACCCCAGCTAGCTGTCGCCATAAAGCCTGCAAGTTCAGGCGTGTCGTAGCGAACAAGATTGTGTCGACGGCCTTCACCCGGCTGATCGCCACCGCCGCGAATGAGGCGGCGCCACTGCATATCGGTGTAAACGCCATCGACAAGGGCTTGGAGGCCGAGTCCGGTGTCTTCTTGGTCCGAGTACTTGAGGATATCTTTGGTGGCGGCCAAGTTCGTTTCCGTCGCGCCTTCGCTGGCGCCGCCGGTCAGACCCATCCAGATCTTGCCGTACGTCTTGCTGCCAATCCACACAACATTGTGACGGACATCGAGGCCGTTGTCGGTCCCGCTGGCATCGGCGCCCGGGTCGAACTGCGTAAACCGCTTGGAATTCTGCGAGCGAACGCCGATTTCCATGAGGAAGCCAGCCTTCCAGTCGCTATCGATCTTCGCTTCACCCTTCAAGCGGAAGCGCGAGCGGGCGTTGTCGTTGGTGTAGACGCCGCCGTTCAATTCAATACCGTCATCCCAAAACAGGATCGCTTCGTTGACATGGCCCGAGATTTCCAAGCTGACCTTGCGGTTGCCTTTGCGCGCGGTCGTCGCTTCGAGTTCCGCAATGCGCTCTTCGAGATCCGCGCAGCAATTGCCGCCTAGATCGGCTGCATTTGCAGGCATCACTGCTACAAGTCCAAGCGCTGTGACGATTGCCGCCCGCGCCGTACTGAATTTCAAAGCCGATTTCATCGGACCCCCCTATTGTATTGACCAAATCCTTGTCGCGTTGGTGCGCGGTTCTAGGCGCTCCCAATTTCATGGCGTTAAGAGCTCACTCCGCCCCGGGAGACCCCACTCGTTCCACCATGCTTGACCCGAGTGTTAACGAGCCAATTTTACATCTCTGTGACAATGGCGTTGCGGCAACGCCACACTTATGAAGTTGCCGCAAAGTGTGGTCTTGTAGCCTCACTTAAAGAGAGTTGGGCGATTCATGTGTCACAATCAACGTGCGGACTTGCTCGTTGCTGGCGCGGGACCGGCAGGTTTGGCCACCGGTCTCGCCGCAGCTTCGCTCGGCATCAAGACCGTGGTCATCGGACCGCGCGCCGACCCTAGCGATGGCCGGACCGCGGCGCTGTTTGAGAGCTCTGTTCAATTCCTGAGGGCAATCGGCGCGTGGCCATATCTCGAAGCCAAGGCCGAACGCTTGAACGCCATCCGGCTTGTCGATGCGACGGGCGGATTTTTGCGCGCGCCGGAAGTGACGTTCCGGGCAAACGAAATCGGTTTGGATGCCTTTGGCTATAACGTTCCCAATGCGGCGCTGACGGAGGCCCTGGAACGTGCAAGCGAAGGGCGCGTTGAGCGCGTGGTATCTAAGGGCATTGCAAGCGTTGCCGAAGCCGATGGGCTGATGCTGGCAACAACCGAAGAAGGCACTGTGTACTCGTCGCCTCTGGTAGCTGGTGCAGATGGGCGCAATTCGCTCGTGCGGCGTCAGGCCGGGATTTCAACGAGCGCATGGAGTTACGATCAAGCCGCTGTCGTTTGCTCGTTCGCACATTCGCGTCCGCATCGCGGCGTCTCAACCGAGTTGCATCGGCGCGCTGGGCCGCTAACTGTGGTGCCGATGCCGGGCAATTCGTCGAGCCTCGTGTGGGTGGAAACGCCGGCGGAAGCGCGGCGCCTCGCGGGCCTGGACGACGCGGCTTTTCTCGCTGAACTCGGCGCACATATCTCGGGGCTGCTCGGCACGCTGCACAGTGTCAGCCCGCGCAAAACGTTCCCGTTATCGGGTCAAACGGCGACGGTGCTTGCAAAGGGCCGGTCGGCGCTCATTGGCGAAGCTGGCCATGTGATGCCGCCGATTGGTGCGCAGGGCTTGAACCTCAGTTTCCGCGATGCCGCCACGCTCGCCGAACTTGCGGCAGATGCTAAATCGCGAGGCGGAGACATCGGCGGGCAAGACGTGTGTTCGGACTATGAGCGCCTACGCCGGGCGGATGTCGCCTCGCGGTCTTGGACCATCGACCTTATGAACAGGTCTCTTTTGTCCGAATATGCTCCCGTTCATCTGGCGCGCGGGCTCGGTCTCGCGGCGCTAAAGGCCATTCCGCCGCTGCGGCGCGCCTTGATGCGGGAGGGCGTAGCGCCGTCTTTTGCCACACCCCGGCTTATGCGCGTTGAGGGTGGCCCGGCAGCACTTGACGGGGAGCACGCCAAGGCCGCATCACCGGGCGAGCTTAGTCCGCCCGAAGGCGCCCCGCACGCATGACGCCTGTTACGCCCGTCTCATTTCTCCGCGATCTACAGTTCCGCATGGAGTACGCGGCGCTGCGCACGATCGTCGGCACCATCCGCGCGCTGCCGCTCGATACCGCGACGCGCTTTTCCGCGCGCTGGTGGCGGCGCTTGGCCCCAATCTTGAACCCGAAGCGGCACAGGCGGGCGCTGGCCAATCTCGAAATAGCGTTTCCGGAAAAAACGTTTTCCGAGCGTGAAGCGATTTGCATGGCGCATTGGGAAAACTTAGGGCGCGTCATGGCCGAGACGATGCACATCGACCGCATCGTCAAGGACCCCTCGCGCATCAAGATCCGCAACGCGCAAGTGTTTGCGCGCTACAAGAACAAGCTCGGACCCATTATTGGTGCGTCGTTGCATATGGGCAATTGGGAACTCGCCGTCTGGCCGCTCGTGTTAGCCGGCGCGAGCCCGGCCGCCGTTTATCGCTCCGTCAATAATCCCTACGTCGATCAATATCTGCGCGATCAGAGGAAGGATCTCTATCCCGGCGGATTGTTTGGGAGAGGACGGGTAGAAGGCGATCATGGAGAGAGCCAGAAGACGGCGCGCGCGATCATGGACTATGTGCGCCAGGGCGGACGGCTCGGCGTCGTGTGCGATTTGTGGGACCGAACCGGATTGCCGGTGCCGTTTTTTGGCAAGGACGCGGCGACCGTGACGATCCCGGCCATGATCGCGAGGCGCACCGGCGCGCGCATGTGGATGTCGCGCTGCATCCGCATCGGCGACGACAGCCATTTTGAGATCGAGTTGAAGGAATTGAAAGTTCCGCGCACGGCCAACCAATCCGATGACGTCAAATGGGTGACGGCGGAAATGACCAAGCAGTTCGAAGCCTGGGTGCGCGAAATGCCGGAGCAATGGATGTGGTCGAATAGGCGCTGGGGGTGAGGTGCGGGGCAACTTACCGAACAAGCGGTGATCAACCGGGAACATACCTGACATTTTAGACCGGCAGCATCCCTGACACTATCCTCCATCTGTTCCAGGCTCGTTCCGCCGTGGTGCGCAGCCGCGCACGCGGCGGAGCGAAACGGTGGAAACGGAAGTCGCGGCCGATCACGCCGAGGTCGCGGCCGCAGAAGCGGACGATATGCCGCCCGTCTCGATCCCGGCCACGCCGACAATTTCGCCCGCTAGCGCTTCGCCGATGTACACATGTTCGCCGCGCCATTTGATCCAACCCGCTGGGCGCACGCTGCGCACCTCGTGATCGGCATCGTACCATGGGTCTTCGAGGCGGCGCGGAAGTTGGCGAACCGGCGCCTGCCAATGCTGCGCTGGCGGTGTTTGCGCAAGCGCCTCGTGCGGGCGCTCCTCGTTATAGTGCTGGCGGAAGGCGTCGAAGCGCGCCTGCTGTTCTTTGACAGTCGCCGCCGGAGGGCGCGCCGTCTCGGCTTAAAGTGCGATGCAGCGCTCGTGACGGCCGTTGTCTTGCGGGCTTGAAGGCGGAATATAACGCGGGTCAATGCCGAGCCTCAGCCACCACACCGACAGGCTCGACAGCCCGCCCGCGCCCGTCGAACCAAACGGCGCGCCATTGTCCGAACGGATCGCTTGCGGAAGCCGACTCTCCGAAAAAACCCGCTCTAGAGCGCTTCGAACGCCCGCCCACGTGGGATCGACGATGCGCGTCTCGATCAGATACCGGCTCGCCGTATCCGTGATGGTCAGGGATCGCAGCGTCGGCCATCGCTGGTGCGGAACCAGCCCTTGAAGTCGATCGCCCATTCGCCGTTGGGCTCGTGCGCGCCGCAAACGATCTCGCCCTGCGCAACCGGACGGCGCCGCCGCCGCTTGGCTTCAATGAGACCGTGCCGCTTCAGAATATCGCCGATCGTCGAGGCTCGGGCCAGATGATCCGGGGGCGATCCATCATCAGTCCGGGCACGGATCTTCTTCGGCCCAAAGCGCGGGAAGCGCTGGCGCATGGCGATGATTGCCGCAATCTGCGTCTCCTGCGGCATGCGGACAACCGCACGGCGCACGCGATAAATCCTCGAACCAGCGCTCATCTCCGCTCGCGCGCCGCCGCTTCCACACGTAGAAGGTCTCGCGGCTCACCCCGAGCGATCCGCCAATTCTCCCGCCGTAAAGGCGCCAGTATCGAAGTCCAAAAACATCGCGATACGCTCTTCCACTGCAGACCTCTCCCTGAAAGCCATCGCCCAAATTCCCCCTTGGAGAAACGAGCTAAAACTGTCAGGGATGTTCCCGGTCTATTTTGTCAGGTATCTACCCGGTTCGTACCCGGCCGCCCCTCACCTTAGCCCTCTCCCCGTAAGGACGGGGAGAGGGGATTAGACGGCGCTTTTCTTCGTTCATGATGAACGGGGGGTGGGAAGCTGAGATGAACGCGGCACGTAACCCCCTGATCCTCCCGCAGAAACTTTTTTCGCCGATATTTTATCCCCGCTGCACCCAAGTGAGCCGCATGGAACGGACAAAAAGAACATGACCAAATCCATCTCTGTCATCGTTGGTGTGGGCGATGGGCTGTCAGCCTCGCTGGCGCGGAAGTTCGCGGGCCGCGGCATGAGCATCGTGCTGGCCGCGCGCAATACGGAGAAACTGAGCAAGCTCGTGACTGAAACCGGCGCCACGGCGGTCGCGTGCGACGTCACCAACGCGCGCGATGTGGACGCGCTGTTCGCTGGGCTTAGTGGCGTGCCGGACGTCGTGGTCTACAATCCCTCGTATCGCGTGCGCGGGCCGCTCGTCACGCTTGATCCGGTTGAGGTCAAGAAGGCGCTCGACGTCACCGCGTTCGGCGCGTTCCTGGTCGCGCAAGCGGCCGTGCGGCTGATGTTGCCCTTGAAGCGCGGCACCATCCTGTTCACGGGTGCCTCTGCCGGCGTTAAAGGCTTCGCCCAATCGGCGCCGTTTGCGATGGGGAAATTTGCGCTGCGCGGGCTTGCGCAATCCATGGCGCGCGAATTCCATCCGCAAGGCATCCATATCGCGCACATTGTCGTCGATGGCTTGATACGGGCCAGCGGCCGCCCGGACGGCGGCAACGATAACTCGCTCGATCCCGATGCGATTGCGGAGAGTTATCTCCACCTGATCGATCAGCCGCGTAATTCCTGGACGTCAGAAATTGAAGTCAGGCCTGGCTGGAGACGTTTTAAGGCTGGCGTGCAAAGGGCGTGAATTCGCGCGCCAAAGCTTGTAGGTTGGCAGTAAGTCTTGTCGCTATTCACTTAAGGCCCCTCGCACACAATGGCCCAACTCACTGACGATTGCTTTGCTTTTGGCGGCCCGCTTTTGACGGTCGATGATGTCGAGCGGATGATCGCGGAGCGCGTCACGCCGGTTGCCGAGACGGAGCGCGTTGCGTTGCGCAAAGCGCGCGGGCGGGTGCTGGCCAGCGATGTGCTGGCATCCATAAGTTTGCCGCCGTTCGATAACTCCGCCGTTGATGGCTATGCGGTGCGCCACAGCGATCTCAAGCCAAGCGGCGAAACGCGCCTTGAGATTGGCGCGCCGGTTTTTGCGGGACACGCGAGCGCGCGTCTAGAAGCCCGTGAGGCCATCCGTATTTTCACCGGCGCGCCGATGCCCGAGGGTGCCGACACCGTTTTCATGCAGGAGGATTGCCGCGTCGATGGCAAGGCGATCGTTCTGCCCGCTGGCTTGAAGGTTGGCGCAAATCGCCGCCTCATGGGCGAAGACGTGAAAGTGGGGAGCGTCGTACTTGCGGCGGGCACGCGGCTGATGCCGCACCACGTTGCCATGGCCGCTGCCGTTGGCTTGACGGAATTGGACGTGCGCCGCCGCGTCCGGGTCGCGATTTTTTCAACCGGCGACGAAATCGTCGAGCCGGGTTCCACCCTCCCCAACGCCGCTGTGTATGACGCCAATCGCGCGCTGCTCATCGCCATTGCTGAAGCGCTCGGCGCCGAAGTGACGGATCTCGGGATCTTGAAAGACGACGAAAATGTTTTGGCGGGCGCGCTTGCGGGCGCTGCCGCCAATGCCGATCTGGTTTTGACAAGTGGCGGCGTTTCAACGGGCGACGCTGATTATGTGCGGAACGCCGTCGAGCAAACGGGAACACTGACGTTTTGGCGCACGGCCATCAAACCTGGCCGCCCCGTCGCCATGGGCGTGTTGCGCGGCGGCGCGGGCGCGACGGCGGCATTCGCCGGACTTCCGGGCAATCCCGTTGCCGCTTTCGTCACGTTCGCGCGTGTGGTCAGGCCCTTGATGCTGCGGCTCGCTGGCGCGCGGGCGGAACCCTTGATCGCGCATCCCGTGCGCGCGGCGTTTTCGTACAAGAAGAAATCCGGGCGGCGCGAATATGTGCGCGTGTCGCTTGTGCGCGCGGCTGACGGCGTTTTTGAAGCTACCAAATACCGCCAGGACGGCGCGGGCGTCATCAGCTCGTTGACCGAGACAGATGGCTTGATCGAATTGCCGGAGGACGTCACGGGCTTTAAAACCCGGAGACATGGCGGGGTTTATTTCGTATGCGGCGCTGGTTGGCGGGTAGGTACGCGGCTCCAAGCTGAGCTCATTGAAACGCACGGAGAGGATAGGACAATGAGTTACACCGTCAGCGACCTCAGCATTCTCTCTCTTGAGACAGCCTCTGGCAAAGTCATGCCGTTGATGGAGCGCGCCAAAAAATGGCTCGGCTTTATCCCAAATATGTACGGAGCCATGGCCAATGAACCCGCGCTCTACCAAGCCTACACTTCGGGATACGCAGCCTTCCGTTCAGAGTGTGGGTTCACGCCCATTGAGCAGGAAGTGATTTTTCTCGTCATATCGCGCGAAAATGGCTGCGATTACTGCATGGCCGCCCACAGCTTTATCGCTGACACAATGTCCAAGGTGCCGGCCGATGTGACAGAGGCGATTAGAGATGGCCGGGCAATCGCCGATCCCAAGCTGCAGGCCCTTGCGGCGTTCACGGCCAAGATGGTTTCCTCGCGTGGCCGTCCAAGCGTTGCAGAAGCCGCAGAATTCAAATCCTTTGGCTACAGCGAGAAGTTCATTCTCGGCATCATTCTGGCCATCAGTATGAAGACGTTGAGCAATTACACACACTTTCTTTTCGGCCTGCCGCTCGATCCCGAATTCGCAGATCGCGGATGGGTGGCGAGAGGTTGAGCCAACTGCAATATTGGGAAAGCGGCATTCGAACAAGCAGCCGCGCATCACCCCCACCCGGCGCGCCGAGGATGAGTTACAAAGCGCATTGGAATTGTTCGATTGTCTGGCGATGCGCTTCGTAACTCATGGCGCGCCGCCCTCCCCCCTCAAGGGGGAAGAGAGGCTGAGCATCACCCCCCGCCCCTCTGAAACGACGTATCGAACAGGCGCACGAAGGCCGTGCGGTCGGCGGGACTGACAGTGTCCGCGAATTTCAGTTCGATTTTCGCGCGCGGCAGCGCGAGCAAGCCGCCAAGGCGTCACGCCGGGCAAAGGCTCGAATGTGATTTCGACCGGGCCTGAGGCGAGATCGAAAATCTTGGAGCCGTTTGCGCCGTCGCGATGCGGGCCGATCAGTCCAATCGAAATCGCGAACTCGGACGGCGAAATCGACATGACGCGTTCGTCGGCAAAAGGCGACGGCCCAGAATTCATATGAGCAATCATCCGCCCGCGACCGGCGGCCAGACGGCGAGTGCGTCTCCCGGTTTCAATTGCACGGCGCCGCGCACCGCGGGGGCTTGAAAGTGCCCATTCACGAGCACGAGATGGCAGGCTTGCGGCGGCACATTATGCGCGTCGAGAAGCTGGCGGATGGTTGTGCCGTCCGCGACCTCAAGCTTGGCCTCGTTCTTCACGGCGGTGCTGGGAAGATAAACGCCGAGAGACGCATAGAGTTTCAACGTGACCTGCATTGCACCGATCTCAATGCGCCGGATTAAGCACGGGACTGTGCGACGGGAGTTTCGGCGCCGGACCCGTGGTGCCACCAACGGGATGCCCTTGCGCCACGCCGACGTAAGCTTCCCGCAGCCGCTCCGGCGACGCCATCAGCCGGTCGCGCCACACACCAAGCCGGAACCCGGTTTGAATAAGCCCGCGCAACATGCCGACGTGATCCGTCATGCCGACGCACTGCGCGCCGATCAATCTGTCGCCGAGGAAATTGAGCTTCAGATATTTCCAGTTTTTCTGGTCCGTCATGCTCGACGTCTTGCCCTCGGGCGAGCCCTGCCAGAGACCGAACGACGATGAGATAAGGCCCATGGTGTCGAGCACGTTCATGTTGAGCGAGCCGCGATGCGCGGTTTTTTGCCCCGCCATGTTCTGACCCGCGAGACGGCCGTGCTCAACAGCGACGGGCTGAATGGCGAGCATGTCGGGTTTGCCGGTCGAGATATCGACGCCTTCACAGCAATCGCCGGCCGCGTAGATATCGCGCACGGTTGTTTCAAGGTGCGGATTGACGGCAATGCCCGCGCCGACTTTTGCGCCGGTGCCGGCCAGAATGCCCGTGTTCGAGCGCACGCCGGCGGCCAGCACGACGAGCGTTGCCGGGATATGCTCGCCGTTCGACAAGCCGACCGATAGTTTTGAGGCGCCAGTGCCGCTCCCGTTCGAAATGCCGAGAACCTTGGTGTTGGTCAAAACGCGTACGCCATGTTCCGTGCACCAGCGCCCTAACATGCCGCCGGCGGTCTCATCCATCATGCGCGCGACCATGCGCGGGGCAATCTCGACGACGGTCAATTGCGCGCCGGTCTTGTGGAGTGCTTCGAGAACGATCGAGCCGATGAAGCCCGCGCCGACGAGCACGACGGGCGTGCCTTTGCCGACGAGCTTGGCGATGGCGCGCGCATCACTCAGCGTCCAGCAGGTGTGAACGCCGGGAAGGTCAGCGCCTTCCATGCGCGGAATGATTGGTGTGGCGCCGGTTGCGAGCAGCAGCTTGTCATAAGCGATGGGCTCGATGTCTGTGGTCCACAGTTGCTTCTTGGTCGCGTCGATGCCGGCGATTTGCGCCTGCTTGTAGTCGATGGCGAGGCTATCGTAGTGCCCTGCCGTCTGGCGCAGGTACGTGCCTTTCTCCTGGATGTCGCCGTGCAGGAGATACGGAATGGCCATACGCGAATAGGGCGGTTCGCCCTCGCCGCCGATGAGTGTGATCTTGGAATTCTTGCAGATGCTGCGGATGGTTTCAGCGGCGGTCACCCCTGCAGGGCCCGATCCAACGATGACGTGGTGCATCACTCTTCTCCGGTTATTCGGATCCCGACAACGAAAAGCCCACCCGAATTTTCACTCAGGTGGGCCCCCTATTCAAGCGATCAAAGCCCATTTCCGGCGCTTAGCGCGCCTCAATTTAGAGCGCGAGCTTTGACAGTGTTTCGTTGGTCGGCACGCCTTCGTTGGTCCAGCCGCGAAGCTGATAATACTCAGGCAGCATCTTATCGAGGCCGTTGACGAGACCCTTCGCAGGACCGGTCGTTGCGGCTTCCTTGAGGAGGCGTGGCGGCAGCGTGTCGTCTTTATGCGTGAAGCCTGCGCGATTGTTGAAGATACGCTCCATGTTCCAGATGCGCTCGCCAGTCTCCATCAGACGGTCCGGTGTCCATCCGCCTTCGCAGGCGGCGTCGATCTGAGGCGCGATGTCGTTCAGCGTCCAAGCAAAGGTCGTAAACACGCAAAGACCTGACGAATCGACAGCCGCTGTTGCATCCTGGAACGCTTTGACGAGCGCCGGTTTGCCGTCGGTCGTCAATGGATCGGTCTTGACGGGAATGCCAAGGATTTCCGACGACACTGTATAGGAGCGCAAGTGACATGCACCGCGGTTCGAGGTGGCGTAAGTCAGACCCATGCCCTGAATGCCGCGCGAGTCGTAGGCCGGGAATTCCTGGCCTTTGACGGTCATCGAGAGATCCGGCCGGCCGTACTTGGAGCAAAGTCGCAACGAGCCGAGACCGAGTTCCTTGCCGAAACCTTGTCCCTGAGCTGTAAGTTCTGCGCACGTGACGAGTGCTTCGGCGGAACCAAACTTCAGATCGATGCCACCCGTTGTTTCCTTATTGATGAGGCCCAGCTCATAGAGTTCCATCGCCGCCGAAACGGTCGCCCCGAACGTAATCGGATCGAAACCCTGCTCGTTGCAAAGGAAGTTGACGTAGGTCAGTGCTTCGAGATCGTTGACGCCAGTGTTGGACCCGAGTGCCCACGCTGCTTCGTATTCGAGACCGCCCGAGGCCTTCCAATACTGCGGCTTGTTCTTGATGGTGAAGTGGTTCTCGTCGATCTTCGAGATGCGCCCGCAGGCTATGGTGCAACCGAAGCACGCCTGATTGGTCAGCAAGTTTTTCTTGCCGTCAGATTTGCGCGGCGTTGCCATGGCTTCGGCTGAAATGTCGTGCGCGCCTTCGAACTGCACTTCGCGGTGATTTCGCGTCGGCAGGGCGCCGGCTTCGTTGATGACGTTCATCAACACCTGCGTGCCGTAAGCCGGGAGGCCTTGGCCGGTGACGGCGTTGGCTTGAAGAACCTTTTTGCCAGCGGCCGTCGCTGTCATGAACGCCTTGCCGTCTCTCACCTTGACGCCGCCTGTGCCGCGTACGGCAATGGCTTTGACGTTCTTGGAGCCCATAACGGCGCCGACGCCCGAGCGTCCGGCAGCGCGGTGGAGATCGTTGACGACAGCTGCGTAATAAACCTGATTTTCACCCGCCAAGCCGATGCTGGCAATATGCATCATGGGATCTTGATGTTCTTTCTTGATCCACTCTTCGGTGTTCCAGACGCTGGTGCCCCAGATGGCGGATGCATCTTTGATTTCGCACTTATCGTCGGCGATCGAGATGTAGACCGGCTTCGGCGACTTGCCTTCAAGGATGATCATATCCCAGCCGGCGAATTTCAATTCGGCGCCGAAGTAGCCGCCCGAGTTGGAGCAGGCGATGGCGTTGGTCAGCGGACCCTTCGTCACGACAGAATAACGGCCGCCCGTTGAAGCGGCGGTGCCTGTCAGTGGGCCGGTCGCGTAGATGATCTTGTTGCCAGGTCCGAGCGGATCGCACTTGGGGTCGATCTCTTCGATGAGATACTTGGAGGCAAGACCGCGCTGGCCCAGATACTTCTGCGCCCAGTCCATGTTCAGCGGTTCCGACTTTACGGTCCCGCTCGTCAGATTGATCCTCAGGATCTTACGTGCCCAGGCCATCGAGATCTCCTTTAGGTCGTTTCACTGCTTCTGTTCGGGCCCGTTGGGCCACTCAAGACAGAGCAGTTTTGGGTTCAATGCCTCGTTCATGCCGGCCCGGTTGCAGACCCTTAAGGCCCGCACGCGGCCGGCTACGATTTAGTGCTTGGCCACGGGCGCATTCGTGTTCGTGCGGTCTGCGGATGCGCCAGCCTTGCCAGCCCACATCTTCATCTTGTCAAAGCCGGTCTGTTCAATGTCTTGATATGTAATCGCGCCGGTTGGGCAGGCATCCGAACATGCAGGGCTACCCTGGCAGAGATCGCATTTGATAACTTTGCCGGTCGATGCGTTATAATTAATGGTGCCGAACGGGCAGGCAATGGTGCAGACCTTGCAGCCGACGCAGAGGTTGTCATGAACGACCTTGACGCCGGTCGCGGCATCCGTCGTGATGGCATTGACAGGGCAAGCTTGCTGGCACCAAGCTTCTGCGCACTGGGTGCAGGTGTAGGGCACCATCTGCCCCAGCTCATGGAAGTCGAACACCCGGATGCGAGACTTGGACGCGTTAAATTCACCCTCATTTTCCAATGAACAGGCCATCTCGCACTGCTTGCAGCCAGTGCATTTGCCGGGGTCAATCACAAGTGCCTTAAGCATCGTACAGTTCCCTCCGAGGAGCATTGTTGTGCGCTTTGCCGCGCTTCTTTTGTCGGATAACAGTAGTCAGCAATCGCACCGGACGCAAACATGTTCCTTGGTCCAATACCCATTCATTTTAACGCTGATTCAGGCGCGGCTTGGCGTGCCTGCGCTATGCTTAAATGGTCATATCGCTTATGAGTGATCTCTCTTCCGCGTTCGTCAAAGCCTTCGGTTTGATCACCACATTCGACCCGCAGCTCGTCGAAATCGTGGCCTTGTCGCTCAAGGTTAGTTTAACAGCAACATGTCTTGCAGCGCTCATCGGACTGCCGCTCGGGGCAGCACTCGCCGTCACGCATTTTCCCGGCCGGCGCGGAGTCATCGTCATCGTGAATGCTCTGATGGGCCTGCCGCCCGTCGTGGTCGGGTTGCTGGTCTATCTGATGCTGACGAACCAGGGTCCGCTCGGATCGTTCCAGCTGCTCTATACGCCAGCCGCGATGATCATCGCCCAGACCATTCTTATCACGCCGATCATTGCGGCCTTGGCACGCCAGACGGTGGAAGATCTCGACGGCGAATACGACGAACAGCTGCGCGCTTTTGGGCTTACGGCGTTCGAGCGTATTCAGACACTCCTTTACGAAGGCCGCATGCGGCTGACGACGGCGTTTCTAGCAGGCTTCGGGCGCGCCATTGCGGAAGTCGGCGCCATCATCATCGTCGGCGGCAACATCAATCACGTGACACGCACCATGACGACAGCCATTGCGCTTGAAACGTCGCGTGGAGAGTTTGCGCTCGCCTTGGCGCTCGGCATCATTCTGCTGGCGTTGGCGCTCGGCATCAATGCCCTGCTGACGAGCTTGCAGCCGGTGCCCAACGCGGCACCTCGATTTGGCGCGGGGTCCTAGCCGATGCAACGGGCAATCGATCCTTCACCTGACGCCCTGGCATCACGCGTTCTCCCGCTCGCTGGTCATGGGGTTGGCGTCGCGCGATCCGGCCGCAGCATCTTAGATGCCGTTGATCTCTCGCTTGGCGCCGGGGCTGGTACCACTATTATTCTCGGACCGAACGGCGCAGGCAAAAGCGTCCTCATCCGCGTCCTTTGCGGATTACTGGCACCTGACACGGGTAGCGTGACATGGGGCGGAACGGCACCTGATCGCGCGCGGGCAGGCAAAATCGGATTTGTGTTTCAAAAGCCGGTTTTGCTCAGACGATCCGCCCGCGCCAATATCGAATACGCGCTCGCTGTAACTGGAACACCAAGAGACGCACAGCGCGAACGCGCCGATGAAGCGCTGCGCCGCGCAGGTCTTGCCCATTTAAGCGAAACGGATGCCCGCGTACTCTCAAGCGGCGAACAACAGCGTCTCTCGCTGGCGCGGGCACTGGCAATGGTCCCCGGCATTCTGGTGCTTGATGAGCCCGCCGCCAATCTGGATCCCGCATCAACTGCGGCCATTGAGAACGTGCTGCGCGGCATCCGCGATGCAGGAACTCCGATCGTTCTTATCACCCACGACCTTGGACAGGCGCGTCGCTTGGCGGACGAAGTTGTCTTTTTGCACAAGGGCCGGATCAAAGAGCGAACGCCAGCACAAGCGTTTTTCGCGCGGCCGCAGTCCCCCGAGGCACTCGCCTATCTCAACGGAGAAATCGTTCTCTAAGTATGCGGGAACTATTTGCGCGCCTTGCGTGCTGATTTTTTCGGCGGCTCGGAAACCACTGGGGCGTCCGCACGCTTCAATACCGCATCGATGAAGTCCATGTGCGGTTGCGCAGATTTGCGCGCGTTGCCAATAACGGCATTGCAGTGATTAAGAAGCAGCTTGCCGAATTCCGTCAGATGCGCGCCGCCGCCGCTTTTTCCGCCGGTTTGCGACACGACCACGGGCTCTTGGAACGACGTATTCAATTGATCAATCAGCGCCCAGGCTTGACGGTACGACATCTTCATCGCCCGGCCGGCTGCTGAAATGGAACCGAGTTCGTCGATTTTCGATAGCAGCGTGAGCTTGCCGGCACCAAGCCGTCCATGGGCCCCTAAGTCAATGCGAACAATGAGGTTGGTCATCGAGTTTGCGGATCCTCGCCGGGCTTGCAGATCTATTTTGCCACTCTTGCCTAAAAGCACAACGCTTGGTTTCTACCAGCGCGCTGGAATGGCATTGACAGCCGCTATTCACGGCGTGTTATAGCGCGACCAACGATACCCGCGATGGCTGCCACGGCAGGCCACCGCTCATTGACCGGGGAGCAACTCAGATGATCACGCGCCGCTTCGTCATGACTGTTGCTGTGATGACCGCGCTGCTAGGCGCTCCAACGGTACGCGCTGAAAATCCCTTCATCATTCTGCAATCCACGACCTCGACGGAAAACTCCGGCCTCTTTGGTCATCTGTTGCCGATCTTTACAGCGAAGACGGGGATCGACGTGCGCGTCGTTGCCGTCGGTACGGGTCAAGCGATCAAGAACGCGCAGAACGGCGATGGCGACGTGCTGTTGGTACATTCAAGAGCGGATGAGGAAAAATTTGTTGCGGATGGCTACGGCGTCGCGCGCCATGACGTCATGTTCAATGATTTCATCATCGTTGGACCGGACGCGGATCCTGCAAAAGTTTCGGGCGGCAAAGATGCCGTCGCCGCACTAAAAGCAATCGCCGAAGCCAAGGCCCCGTTCGTCTCGCGCGGCGACGACAGCGGCACGCACAAAGCCGAAATGAAACTTTGGAAGGCAGCAGCCGTCGATGCCAAAGCCGCGTCTGGCACGTGGTATCGCGAAGCCGGACAAGGGATGGGCGCGACGTTGAACATGGCCTCAAGCACGAGCGCCTATGTTCTCTCAGACCGCGCAACCTGGTCCTCGTTCAAGAATCGTAGCGGCCTCAAAATCGTTGTTGAAGGCGATCCGCCGCTTCACAATCCCTATGGCGTCATCCTAGTGAACCCGGCGAAGCATCCCAACGTCAAAGCCAAAGAGGGCAAGGCGTTCGTGGACTGGATCGTTTCGAGCGAGGGCCAAGCCGCCATTGCGGCCTTTAAGATCAACGGCGAGCAGCAATTCTGGCCGAGCGCGAAGGCATCGCCCTAAGCCCGGCCGCCCCCCTACCCGCCCCCCTGGCCGAACCAAAGTGTGACACCCAAAAGTCACGCCCACACTCGACTTTTTCGGGCAACCCGACCGCGGGACTCGATCTTTGAGCCGCTTTATGGCCAAACCAGCACAACGACATTTGCATGTTCGGTCGCTGCTCAGGAATCTGGACCATGACATCACTTTTCGCCCGCCATGTTTTGCCGGTCTGCCGCCGTACTTCTCGCGGCATTCGGAATGGCCGCCAGTCCAGCCGCCGACCTCGGCGGCAATTGCTGCGCCGATCTCGAAGAGCGCATCGCTGAGCTTGAAGCGACAACCGCACGCAAGGGCAACCGCAAGGTTAGCCTCGAAGTCTATGGGCAAGTCAACGAAGCCATCATGTACTGGGATGATGGCGGCGAAAGCAACGTGGCGGTTGTCACGAACGACAACGGCCGCGGCCGCTTCGGCTTTCGCGGCAAGGCAAAGATCAACGGCGATTGGGAAGCAGGATACCGGCTTGAGATCGGCGTGCGCTCGATCAATTCCAAACGCTTTACGCAGGACGACCCGCATGCAGCCGCAACAGCGGGCTCGATATGCGCGACTCACATTGGTACCTGAAGAGCAAGACGCTTGGCACTGTTTACATGGGCCTCGGCACCAGCTCGACCAACGCGATTACCGAGTTAAACCTAACGCAGACAGGGCTGATCTCTAAGTATTCGGACGTCGAAGATAGCGGCCTGGGCCTTCGCCTTCGCAGCAGCGTCAACGGCGGATTGAGTGCACTCAGCTGGTTCCGCCTTCTGGGCGATGGCGGAGATCAACCCGGCGAAGGCGAGCGTGCCTTGAATTTCGTGCGCTACGAATCGCCGAGCATCGGCGGTTTCGTCGCTGGTGCCTCCTGGGGCGAGGACGACGTCTGGGATGTGTCGCTCAGGTACTCGGGAGAAGGCGCCGGCTTCAAATATACGGCCGGCATCGGCTATGGCGTGGTGCTCGACGGGCCTCAGACGGCGACAGTGTGCGCGACCGCGGCGGGCACCGGCGGCAGTGACACGAGGTGCGAAAACCTTGGCGGCTCGATCAGCATCATTCACGAAGCGACCGGCCTCTTCGTCAGCGCAGGCACGGGTATCAAGAATGATGAACTGCTCAATGGCACTGACCGCTTCATAGGCACGGGCGCCGACGACGAGCAGACATTCTGGGCGATCCAGGCAGGCGTCGAGAAGAAGTTCAACGAGTTCGGCAAGACGACGATCTACGGCGAATACTACGATTATCAAGGCGGCGCGAACGGCCGCCGGACGATTGGCGCAACCGATGCCCTCAACCCCTTAGGTGCCACAGCGGCGATCTGGTCAAGCGGCGTCGAAATGTTCGGCGCAGGCGTCATTCAAGGCTTCGACAACGCCGCGCTGCAGATTTACTTCTCGTACCGCCACTACGAAGCGGATTTAGCATTGCGCGGGCTAGTGGGAGGCGTCGCAACTGGCGCCATTGCTGATGCGGCCCTTGAGGATCTCGACATCGTCATGACCGGCGCCATCATTAAGTTCTAGCCGCTAGCCCCCTCGGGACGTGAGCATGGTCTGAAGGCGGGTTTCACTCGGGCCTCGGAATTAGAGTTTCGCCACTTGCCCGGCGGGGCGGCACGACCATTTGGCTATGCGCCAATTGGGGTGCTCTTCGGTCCACTTTGCGAGTTCGCCCTGCCCGTACATCATGCAGGAGTACGGCGTGATCGCGGCCTCCTCGAACGTGAGGCTGATATCCTTGCAGCGCTCGGGCGCGCTCATCAGACAAACGGCGGCGGCAATCTCGATCATGGCGGTGTCCTCGGATTCTAGCGTTGCCGGTCACTTCCTTTATTTCGGGCCTGGCTTCGATGTCGGCCGAGGCTCTCCAAGTGCATCAAAACAGAAAGTGCGGTCTCGCAGGGCTATTGGTTCGATAGCTGACCTATTGCCTGACTTGTCACTCAGTTGGCGGATGCGGCTTTCGAGGCGGCACGGCGTTTGGCAACTTCAGCGGCTGACACTTCGCCAGCAGAGACCAGAGCATTGACGCAGCCCTTAGAAAGACCGGAGCCAACCGCGCGCATGCACTGGCGGACTTCCTGGCTGCCGGGGCTGTAGGCGCTGCAGTGGGCGTAGTAGTCGCTGGCACAAGCAAGCTTGACGCGCAGGCTCACGGCCGAGGCGTTGCCGGTCATCAGCGTCAGACCGGCGAGCACGAGGGCTGCCTTCAGAGCGCTGCGGCTGGACTTTGAATTCTGGGATTTCGCTGTCTGGGTCATGGCTGTCTCCGGTGCCTCGGCTGAGGCGGTTGAATGTCTGTCGCATCATGAGTACCGGAGGTTCATGGGCGCCGCTGTTCCCCGGGGAACCGGCCAATTGATTTTGCGGAATATTTTGACTTGTAGGAGCATCGACACCCCCTCGCCCTACAAAGCGGGCGGGGAGAGGAAATATGCGCGGCAGTAGCGCCCGTTGACACGCTTTGGTGCCTCCCTATGGTGCGCGCGCCCCTTCAATCCAGAAATCGCACACCAAAATCAGGGATTTCGCGCCCAATGGCCTCCACCCGCACGCCCGCTAAACATTTTGCCCCCCTCGCCATCGGGGCGCCTGAGCCTTATCGCGCCCTGCCGGTTCGCATCGAGCGCATGATCCATTTCATTCCCCCGCATAACGAGAAGATCCGCGCCAAGCTGAAGGACACGATTGGCCAGGTCGATGTCGTGCTCGGCAACCTTGAGGACGCTATTGCCGTTGGCGAAAAGGAGGCCGCGCGCAAGGGCTTCATCTCGATGGCGCGCGAATTTGATTTCGGCACCACGGGACTTTGGACGCGCATCAATTGTTTGAACTCGCCGTGGATGCTCGACGATGTGACCGAGATTGTTGCGCAACGCCGGCAACAAGGTCGATGTCATCATGTTGCCCAAGGTCGAAGGCCCGTGGGACATCCACTATCTCGACCAGCTCTTGGCCCAACTTGAAGCCAAGCATAAAGTGGCAAAGCCAATCCTGATCCACGCGATCCTGGAAACGGCCGAAGGCGTCAACAACGTCGAAGCGATTGCTGCCGCCTCGCCGCGTATGCACGGCATGAGCTTGGGGCCGGCCGATCTTGCAGCCTCGCGCGGCATGAAAACAACGCGTGTCGGCGGCGGTCATCCGGATTATGGCATCCTCGCCGACGCGGGCGCCGATAAAGCCGCGGCCCGCAATTTCTACCAGCAGGATCTGTGGCATTACACGGTCGGCAAAATGGTGGACGCCTGCTTGGCTTATGGATTGAAACCGTTCTACGGGCCCTTCGGCGATTTCTCGGATGGGGCGGCATGCGAAGCGCAATTCCGCAACGCATTCCTGCAGGGCTGCATGGGCGCGTGGTCGTTGCATCCCTCGCAAATCGACATCGCGAAACGCGTGTTCTCGCCAGACCCCAAAGAAGTTGCGTTCGCAAAACGAATTCTCGACGCTATGCCGGACGGCACAGGCGCCGTTATGATCGACGGCAAGATGCAGGATGACGCCACCTGGAAGCAAGCCAAGGTCATCGTCGATCTCGCAAAACTGGTCGCGTCGAAAGACCCGGAACGTGCCGCAGTTTACGCATTGTGATATGAAATATGTCCCAGCGACGATACGACAAAGGCCCGGAGAACGCGACGACGATGACTGAAATGAGACAGGCTAAATTCGGCGTTGGCCAAGTTGTGCGGCACAGGGTCTATCCATTCCGCGGTTTGATCTTCGATATCGATCCTATTTTTGCCAACACGGAAGAATGGTGGCTATCGATCCCAGAGGAGATGCGCCCGCGCAAGGACCAGCCGTTTTATCATCTCTATGCCGAGAACGCCGAGACGACCTATCTCGCCTACGTTTCAGAGCAGAACTTGCTTGCCGACGACAGCAACGAACCGCTGCGCCATCCCGATATCCCAGAATATTTCGTCAAGGACAAACAGGGCCGCTATCGCTTGCGCGAAACCAATGCGCATTAGTGCCAATTGGCTGGTTATGGCGGCCTGCGGGACGGTTTCGGCTTGGCCATTTAGAACGAATTTAAAGTAGGCCCAGGTATCAGCACTGCGGTTGCGACGAAAGCAGGGCCGCAGCATAAGATCACTTGACGCCGCCCCTGCGTCCCAGCATTTTGCCTGTGTTGCCCAAGTGGGCTTCCGATATCAGGGCTTTGAACCCTGCTTAATTGGAGAAAGCGCTTGATCGTCTGTTCCTGCACCTTGATCTCGGACCGCGACATCGACCGAGCCGTCGTTGAGATCATGAGCGCGCCGCGTGCGCTTCTGCCGACGCCCGGCGTCGTGTTCCGGCATCTCAATGCGAAAATGAACTGCTGCTCGTGCACGCCGCTGACGGTGGCATTGATTTATAGCGCCATGACACGGCTTGAGAGCGATACGCGCATTTGCCCGTTTGCTCTTGCCGAGGCACGCACCAAACTTGCCCGGGCTGAGGGGCGACGCAGACGCCGCGCCGCGATCGAAATCGGCGATCAAGCCACCCCATTATAGTGCGCGCGACCTGAGCTGGCGCCATTGGCTATCGCGCAATTTTTACACTAGGCTCGTCTAAATAGGATTCAAAATTTCAATTCAAAGCGGGAGTGCCACATGAAGGGCAATAAGAAAGTCATCGACCGGCTCAACGAAGCCCTGAAGCTCGAACTTGGCGCAATCAATCAATATTGGCTGCATTACCGTCTGCTTGCCAACTGGGGCTACGCCAAACTCGCCAAGAAGGAACGCAAAGAGTCCATTGAGGAAATGGAGCACGCCGACAAGCTCGTCGATCGCATCATATTTCTTGAAGGCCATCCCAACTTGCAGCACGTGGCACCACTGATGATCGGCGAGAACCTAAAGGAAGTTCTCGAATGCGATTTGAAGGGCGAGCACATTGCGCGCGAGAGTTACGCCAAGTCACGCGACATTTGCCGCGAAGCCGGTGACTTCGTCACGATGCATTTGTTCGAAGAATTATTGAAAGACGAGGAAGGACACATCGACTTCCTGGAAACGCAACTGGATCTGCTCGGGCGGCTCGGACTTGAGAACTATGGCCTGCTGCAGTCGGAAGGCGCGGACGAATCCGAAGGTCACTGATCCGGAGACGTCCTGATCGGGGAGCGATTTCAAAAGCAAAACCGCCCCGGCGTTTGCAACCGGGGCGGTTTTATTTTTGCGTCGATCAAACCGAAGTGCTTACTTCTTCTCGGGCGCCTTCGCGGCCGGAGCAGCAGCAGGCTTCGCAGCGCCTTCCGTCGAACCGGTTGTCGCGGGGGCTGCCGCAGCGCCCGTCGTATTGGCAGCCGGGAAGATTCTTCATGGCCTTCATCTTCTCTTCCTGATCGGCCTTGTACTTTTCAGCAAGCTCCTTCTGGCGTTCGCGGATCTGACCCATCAAAGCGCCGCGAGCCTTCTGATACTTTTCGTTGTCGATAGGCGCGCCCGAGTAGGCTTCGGTGAAACCGTCCATCGGTACCGGAAAGCCGATCGGCTGGGCCGCAGCGTTCATGGCGAGGATCATGAGACCGCCACCGGCCTTCATCTGTTCGATAATTTCTTTGGTGGCTTCGGTTTCAGCCGTGCAGCCAGCCGGATGGCACAGCGAATACTTGAGTTCGATCGGCTTGAGAGCCTTGTCGTCGATCTTTTCGTTCTTCGACGCAGCCGCCCACTGCTCTTTCGTATAGATCGCAGCGCGGATGCCCGGGGGCAAAGCCATACCCAGCGGCACCATCACCATAAGCGACGGTTTGTCCTGACCTTCGACTTCGCGAATAGCGGCCGAAACCAGAACCATGCCGGTATTGCCATCCAAGCGTTCGTGATGGGTAAGGCAGAGGTTCTTCTCTTCCTTCTGGTCCTTGCCGTCCTTATCCTTTTTCAGGATGGGAGCTTTTTCGCAAAGCTTGACCCAAGCGCTCTTGGCTTCGCCCGTTGCCGCGGCGGCAGTATCGGCGCCAGCAGCCGGAGCCGCTGCGGCAGCAGGAGCGGCCTTGGCGGCAGGAGCAGCGGCAGGTGCTGCTTGCTTCGCAGCAGGTGCGGCGGCCGGAGCCTGGGCAGCAGGCTTGGCTGCAGGAGCAGCAGGTGCGGCAGCGGCAGGTTTAGCAGCAGGTGCAGCGGCGGGCTTCGCAGCCGGTGCCGCTGCAGGTTTCTCGGCAGGCGCCGGCGTCTCAACTTTCTGAACGGGGATCGTTATTTCTTTTTCGGCGTCCTGAGCGAGTGCCGGGGCCGACGCGATGATCGCTGCCAGCGCCAAGGCCCCGCCAATCCGGGCCCCAAGCCCGCCAATGCGCAAAACTGCATGTGTCATGTACCTAAAAATCCTTGTGCTTGAGAGCCGGTTGCCCCAGCTCATCCCCTCTCAACGCCGCGCCGCAGACTCTGACGTCCATAGGCCGGGTCCGGGCGCCAACAAGCGCCTCCGAGTTTGGGGAGTAAGGCTCGGATTACGGCAATCCCGTGGCCACGCTTTAGCATTAGCGAGGAGGAACGAGGCCGCCATGTTCGTCGTGGCAAACCTGCCACTGCGGCAGTCTGGCGCCAGGGTTAAAAGTGGTGCCGGACGGGTCCTCAACAAAATTGCCGTTGAACGGCCATAGCGAAGCGAATTCCGCGTGTTATCAGTCGCCATCACTTTGGCATGGAAACCTCGAATGCCTCTTTTAGTGCTACGCCGAGCGCTCGTTTTTGCCGCACTTCTTACGGCCTACCCGGCGCTCGCCGAACCCAAGCCCGCGATTGCGCTGCATGGCGCGCCGGCCCTCGGCGCCGGTTTTTCCCATTTCCCGTATGTAAATCCAGACGCCCCCAAAGGCGGCCGCATTACGCTTGGTCAGCAAGGTTCTTTTGACAGCCTCAATCCCTTGATCGTGAAAGGCGTGCCAGCGGCGGGCGTGCGCGAGTTCCATCTTGAATCCTTGATGGCGCGCGGCCTCGACGAGCCCTTCACGCTTTATGGGCTTATCGCCGAGACGATTGACGTTGCCGACGACAAGGCAAGCGTAACATTTGATTTGAACCCCAAGGCTGCGTTTTCCGATCGCAAGCCCATCACCGCGGACGATGTGATTTTCTCGTTCGAGCTTTTGAAGACCAAGGGGCGGCCCAACCACCGCACGTACTTTTCAAAGGTGACTGCCGCTGAAAAACTGGGCGAACGGCGCGTGCGCTTCGCGTTCCAAGACGCGTTGGACCGCGAGCTGCCGCTCATCCTTGGTTTAATGCCCGTATTCGCCAAACACGCAACCAATCCCGAGACGTTCGATCAGACAACGATGACGCCGCTCGTTGGATCGGGACCGTATTCGGTTTCACGCATCGATGCCGGGCGCTCGATCAGTTACACACGCGATAAAGACTACTGGGGCGGCGATCTCCCGGTCACCAAGGGCCGGTTCAATTTCGATGAAATCCGCTTCGATTATTATCGCGAAGGATCGGTGATGCTGGAAGCCTTCAAGAGCGGCGGCATCGATCTCCGACTTGAGGAAGACCCGGCAAATTGGGCGTCGCAGTTCGATTTTTCGGCCGTTCGCGACGGCCGGATCGTCAAGAAAGAATTCGATATCGCATTGCCGGCCGGCATGACGGCGCTGGTCTTCAACACCCGCAAAGACCAATTCAAAAATCCGCTCGTGCGCCGGGCACTCATCAACTTGTTCGATTTCGAGTGGATCAACCGCACGCTCTACTACGGCCTGCAGAAGCGCACCGACAGCTATTTCGTCCGCTCGTATCTCGCGTCAACCGGCATTGCCGCCGACGCGCGCGAACGCGAACTTTTGGCAAAGTTTCCGGGTGCGGTCCGGCCCGAAATTCTTGATGGCAAATTCAGTTTGGCGAAGAGCGATGGCTCGGGGCAGAACCGCGACAATCAAAAAGCGGCGTTCGAGCTTTTGAAACAAGCGGGCTACAAGCTGGAGCGCGGGCAGCTCATCGACGCCGCATCCGGCAATCCGTTTAGCTTCGAAATTCTCGCCCAGAACCGTTCGCAGGAAGCGCTTTTACTGTCGTTTGCGCGGGGGCTCGAACCACTTGGCATCGCAGCCCGCGTGCGCATGGTCGATAGCGCACAATATCAGGCGCGCCTCAACGAATACGACTACGACATGATCCAGACGACATGGACCTCGTCGCTCTCGCCCGGCAACGAACAGTTGTTCCGCTGGTCGGAAAAAACCGCGTCAACATCCGGGTCCTATAATTTCGCGGGCGTCAAAAATCCGGCGGCAGACGCTATGATCGAGGCCATGCTTGCCGCCGAAGACAAAGAGAGCTTTGTTTCCGCAGTCCGCGCGCTCGACCGGGTGCTGCTATCGGGCGACTATGTCATCCCCATGTTCCATGTACCAAAGCAATGGGTGGCCCACTGGACACGGCTCAAGCATCCCGACAAAACACCGGTGTTTGGCTATGCCGTCGATACCTGGTGGATTGAAGAACCGAAATGACAGTTGCCTGTCCCGAAACTATCAACCTCGCACAATACTGCCTTGCCAAGTCCGCGGCCGCGACATCCGAGAAAATTGCGCTCCTCGTCACAAGAGACGCCGTAACAGGTGCGCCCTCAGAAACCTGGACTTATGCTGCTCTCGAAGACGCGGTGCTACGGCTGGCAGGCGCGTTGACCGACTTGGGTTTTGCCCCCGGCGAGCGGGTACTCATTCGACTCGAGAACACCAGCACGTTCCCGATCCTCTATTTCGCATGCATGGCAGCCGGCCTTATCGCCGTTCCCGCTTCCAGCCAGTTGACGGCCGGCGAAGCCGATTTTCTGCTGCGCGACAGCGGCGCGCGGCTCGTTGCGCTTGCAGCGCATTTGCCAAAGAGTGTGATTGCATTGCCGATCAGGCAGACGTCGTGAGCGAAGACGACATCCGCCGCATGATGCGTGACGGGCGGCGCGCGAATTACGCAGCCACGGCCGCCAATGACCCGGCCTATCTCCTCTACACATCTGGCACGACGGCGAACCCCAAGGGAGTGGTGCACGGGCATCGCGTTGGACCAGGTCGCTCGCCAACGTATCAGGGCTGGTATGGCATCACACCGAATGATCGCATGTTGCACGCCGGCGCTTTCAACTGGACTTACACACTTGGAACCGGCCTCATCGATCCTTGGGCGAACGGCGCGACGAGCATCATTTTCTCAGGCGAGAAGAAACCGGAAATCTGGCCCTCCCTCATCCGCGCAACGGGTGCGACGCTCTTTGCGGCCGTGCCGAGTCTGATCCGTCAGATTTTGAAATATGCGCCGCATGGGCCGCTCGATCTGGGAAAGTTGCGTCACGCACTTATTGCCGGCGAGCGACCGCCCGAGGATCTCTTCGCACACTGGCGCGATCGTACCGGCACGGAACTCTACGAGGCGCTCGGCATGAGCGAGATTTCTACTTACGTGTCAACATCGCCAAACGTGCCGCGCAAACCTGGAACTGTAGGTAAACCGCAACCGGGGCGCCGCGTCGTTATTCTGCCGGTTGAAGAGGGCGACATACCGCTGCCACCAGGTGAAGAAGGACTGATTGCGATACATCGCTCGGACCCAGGCCTGATGCTTGGATATTGGAACCGCCCGGTCGAAGAGGCCGCCGTATATCGCGGCGAATGGTTTCTCGGCGGCGATCTCGGCGTTATGGATGGCGACGGCTACATCACGCATACCGGCCGCGCCAACGACATCATGAAAGCGCTCGGTTATCGCGTGTCGCCGCAGGAAGTCGAAGCCGTCATCGCCCAATGTCCGGGCGTTGCCGAAGTCGCCTGTGCCGAAGTGCAGGTGCGTCGCGACGTATCGGTTATCGGCGCGTTTGTGGTGCGCAAACCTGGATGCAGCGTCGATGCGGCGGTAATTACCCAGTTCTTCGAAACCCGTCTCGCGCCATACAAGCACCCGCGCGAAATCGTGTTTATCGATGCACTTCCGCGTACGGCAAACGGCAAGGTCCGGCGCAATGCGCTCGCCGCACAGCGGATCCCGCCAACCGTTACCAAGACATGAAGAACGCGCACGAGATCATTTTTTGAACGCTCGTAACGCGGTTAAACCTTTCTTCAGCGTGGTCCCGTATTGATACGCAGGTTGAACGCTTTTTCCACGCGACTAATTCCTGGCGGGACCAAACTTCATGTTTAGCAACCGGAAGCCGGACGGCACGCCGTCAACACCTCTCAAATCCGAATTTGATCGCTCCATTCAAGCTTCCGCCCAGGATACGACCACACCGCGCTCCTACCGCGACTATGCCGGCGATGCCGAAGGCAGCTACTCGATCATCAACGAATGGCTGACTATGAAAGGCGACCTGGAGAGCGAAGGCGACATTCTCGTCAAAGGCCGTGTCCACGGCAACATCCGCTGCAAAATGCTGATCGTCGATCCGGGCGCCGTGATTGAAGGCGGCATCGTCGCCGACGAAGTCATGATCCGCGGCACAACGCGCGGGACAATACGCGCGAAACGCGTGAGACTTGAGAAAACGGCCAACGTCGACAGCGAGATTTTCCACGACGTTTTCTCTGCCGAAGAAGGCGCGCGCATCAAAGGCGCACTTCGCGCCAACGACGAAAGCACTGAACGGGTCGCGCAGAAGGCGGTACAAAGCGCAGCCGACACGCCGGAGAAAAAAGTGAGCTCCGCCCTTTTCCAAATGCTGGATGGCGCCCGTGCCCCATCGCATTTGCATATCGCGGCTGCTCAATAAACAATCAGTTTCGTGTCGCGTACAAGAAGGGTGGCGTTTTACGCTGCCCTTTTTGCTTTTGCGGCGATGTCGGCGAACTGTTGGACAACACTGCGCACGCCCTTGAGGCGCGCTTCTGGGAGATCCCAATCGGCCCGGAACACCAGGCGCTGATCGGGCATCACCTTCAATTTCCCGCGCTGCGATTGCACGAAGGCGATGAGACCTTCGGGATTGGCAAAGTTGTTTTTGTAGAGCGTGATGGCTGCACCCTTCGAGCCCGCATCCACCTTTGCGATACCAGCCTGACGGCAAAGACCTTTGATCTCCATGACGTCGAGGAGATGGCGCACTTCTTCCGGCATTTCACCGAAGCGATCGACAAGTTCCGCGGCGAAACCATCGATATCGGCACGCTGCTCCAGCGACGAAAGCCGGCGATAGAGACCGAGTCTGAGTTGTAGATCGGCAATGTAGGCTTCCGGTATCAAGATCGACATGCCGAGCTGGATTTCCGGGCTCCACTTGTCGCCCGCTTCCTGAAGATCGCCGCCCTTCATTGCGGCAACGGCTTCCTCAAGCATCGATTGGTAAAGTTCAAAACCGACTTCGCGAATGTGGCCTGACTGCTCTTCGCCCAGCAAATTGCCAGCTCCGCGAATATCGAGATCGTGCGAGGCGAGCGAGAAACCGGCGCCGAGTGTGTCGAGAGAATGCAGAACTTTGAGCCGTTTCTCTGCGCCTTCGGTGAGCTTTTGACCGGGCGGCGTCGTGAAATACGCGTAGGCGCGGGTTTTCGATCGTCCGACGCGGCCGCGCAACTGATAGAGCTGGGCAAGGCCGAACATGTCGGCGCGATGCACGATGAGCGTGTTCGCGTTCGGCACGTCGAGACCCGATTCTACAATCGCAGTTGAGAGCAAGATATCGTACTTGCCCTCGTAGAACGCCGTCATGACGTCTTCGAGATCGGTCGGCGTCATCTGGCCCGTGGCACGGGCAAACGTGAGATCGGGCACAGCTTCGCGCAGGAATTCGGCAACCTCGTCGAGGTCGGAAATACGGGGCGCGACATAGAACGTCTGCCCGCCGCGGAAACGCTCGCGCCGGAGCGCTTCTTTCAGGATCACGGGATCGAACGGAGAAATGAATGTTCTGACCGCGAGGCGGTCCACCGGGGGTGTCGTGATGAGCGATAGCTCGCGCACGCCGGTCAACGCGAGTTGTAGCGTCCTTGGGATCGGCGTCGCCGAGAGTGTCAAGACATGCACGTCTTCGCGCATCTTCTTCAAGCGCTCTTTGTGATTGACGCCGAAGTGCTGCTCTTCGTCGATGATCAACAAGCCCGAGGCGCGCGAACTCCACTTGCTTGCCAAGCAGCGCGTGCGTGCCAATGACAATATCGACATTGCCGGACTTCATGCCGGCTTTGACATCAGCCAAGTCCTTGGCAGCGACCATGCGCGAAGCCTGCGCGACCTTGACCGGCAAACCTTTGAAGCGCTCGGAGAACGTGCGGAAGTGCTGACGCGCAAGAAGCGTTGTTGGCACGACGACCGCGACTTGCAAGCCGTTCATGGCGGCGACGAACGCAGCGCGCATGGCTACTTCCGTCTTGCCGAAGCCGACGTCGCCGCACACGAGGCGGTCCATGGGGCGGCCGGAACCCAAGTCCTCGACGACGGCGTCGATGCTTGCGGCCTGATCCTCGGTTTCTTCATAAGGGAAGCGCGCAACGAATTCGTCATATGGGCCGGCCGCCGGAAAAATGGCCGGCGCCTCGCGCAGCAAACGAAGGGCTGCAATCTTGATGAGTTCGTTGGCAATTTCGCGCAAACGCTTCTTGAGCCGCGCCTTGCGTGATTGCCAAGCGACGCCGCCTAGCCGGTCGAGCTGGCCGTCGCCCTCGTCCGATCCATAACGCGAGAGAAGTTCGATGTTTTCGACGGGCACAAACAGCTTGTCGCCACCCGCGTAAAGCAGCTCGAGGCAGTCGTGCGGCGCGCCGAGTGCGGTAATGGTTTGCAAGCCTGCAAAGCGGCCTATGCCGTGATCGGCGTGCACCACGAGATCGCCAACAGAGAGACTTGTAGCTTCGGTCAGGACGTCGGCGGCTTTGCGCGCGCGCTTTCTCTGACGCACCAGCCTGTCGCCGAGAATATCCTGCTCGGCAATGACCACGAGATCGGGCGATTCAAATCCGTGCTCAAGTCCGAGCACGGCAAAACCTGTAACACCCGGCTTCAAGGCTTGTAATTCTGCGAAATTCTCGACCTTGGCCGTATCCTTGAGGCCGTGATCCGCAAGTAGCGAGATCAAACGCTCGCGCGCGCCCGTCGACCAAGCCGCAATTGCTGCACGCCGGTGGCCGGCATGGATGACGCGCAGATATCCGGCAACGGCATCGAAGACATTGGCGTCTGGGTCCGCGCGCTCGGCCGCAAACGTGCGCCCCTGCCGCCCCTTCATGGCATAGACGTTTGTGGCGCCGGGTTCGTCAAACGGCGTCAAGCGCGCAACGCTACGGGCATTCAGCGATGCCTGCCACTCCTTGCCAGAGATATACATAGCTTCGGGCGGCACAGGCTTATAAGGCGGCGCACCAAAGCGCTGACCTTCCAGGCTTTCAACGCGGGCCTCGTAGTGCTCCTGAATTTGAGCAAAGCGCTGCTCGATGGACTCGTCCGCCATATGGTCGAAGCTGACGCCCGCGCCGGGCAGATAATCAAATAGTGTTTCGAGTGTTGGGTGGAACAACGGCAGCCAATGTTCTTGGCCCTGATAGCGCCGCCCGGTACTCACCGCCTCGTAAAGGGGATCCTCCCCCGTCGCGCCGCCAAAGAGTTCGACGTAGCGCGTGCGGAAGAGTGCGGTTGGGGCATCGCCAAAAGCCACTTCGCTGACGGGCATCAGAGCAAATTTCTGCACCGGCTTAGTGCTGCGCTGCGTCTGCGCGTCGAAGGCTTTGATGCTTTCCAGATTGTCGCCGAAAAAATCCAACCGGATGGGGTTGATCCGCCCCGGCGGGAAGAGATCGAGAATACCGCCGCGAACGGCGAATTCACCCGGCTCCATGACGGTACTCGCGCGTTGAAAGCCATAGAGGCCCAAGCGGCGCACAAGTTCGGCCATATCAATGCGCTGACCCGGCGCAATCGGCTTAAAGGCTGCGCGAATAAATGCCCGCGGCGGTAAGCGTTGCAATACGGCATTGACGGTCGCGACAACGACAGTTGGCTCTTTGAGTGAGCCGATCACCAATTTGCCGAGCGACGTGATTCGCCGGGACACGAGTTCGGCGTTCGGGCTAACGCGGTCGTAGGGCACGCAATCCCAGGCCGGAAAGGCAATGACTTTGACGTCAGGCGCAAAGAACGCCAGCGCGGTCTCTAATTCGTTGAGGCGCCGGTCGTCGCGGGCGATGTGGAGATGGAGACCGGGGCCGGTTTCGCGCGCCGCCGCCTTCGTCATATCGGCGATGACGCGCGCGTCTAGTCCTTCCGGGACGCCGGAAACTATTGTCCGCGACGCTTGTTTGTCTTTGGACATATCAGCTGCCGGTCCGTGTAACGCCGTCAAGTCCGTGGAAGGCGCGGACTTCACCGACCAGACTTGAGTACTCAGGTGAATCGACCGCGCCGGCTTCGAAACACCAAGCGTGTAACAGCGGATCGGGTAACTCAAGAAAGCGCTCGAAGCAGCTAAGGCCGTCGCCGTCGAGTTGCGGCACTTTGACTTCGGCGAAACGGCCGATCATATGATCCATTTCCTTGGTGCCGCGATGCTGAGCCCGGTAAAGCGCGCGGCGCCTGCGCATGTCCACGTCGTCCGTCATATGCCTTGATGCTCTCGCCAATCTTGATATTGGTGACTTGATAAAGTGGACCCTGCGCTTGACGGCTCCTTTGGGACCCGCCACCCTAAAGCGAACCGGCATAGGTGCACCGGCTTGGTGCATATAGCGCGCCGCGCCGGTTCCGCAAAGCATGAGAGGACGATGCGTATTGACGCGACCAGTTATGCCCATTGCGGCCCCGCATATGCGCGGCCGGTAGCGGGCGTTTGAGCGTTTTATGCGCCCAGCAAGCCTCGCTCCGCTCTTTGCCTCAGCCACAGCGCTGACGGGTATCGGGCCGCGCCTCATTCTGTTGCTCAAGAAGTGTCTGAACCTGCCGCCGCAGGTGACGGAACCGCGTGTCCTCGATCTAATGTGGCACTTGCCGGCCGGTGTCATCGACCGGCGCGCGGAGCCCGCACTCAAAGACGCTGTGCCAGGGACGATCGTGACGGTGAAGGTGCGCGTTCTCAAACACAAAGTGCCGCCGCGCGGAAACAATAAAGCGCCCTACAAGATCAGCTGCGAAGACGACACCGCCCGGCTGGATCTCGTTTTCTTTCACGCCGAGCGCAAGTTCATTGAGAAGCAGCTGCCGGTTGGCGAGGTGCGCTACGTCTCGGGCCGCATCGAACGCTACAGCGACGTTTTGCAGATGACTCACCCGGATTACATCGTCGCGGAGGACGCGCGTCAGGATTTGCCCATGCTGGAGCCGGTCTATCCGTTGACCGCAGGGCTCTCGGGCAAGATCTTGCAGAAGGCCTCGCGCCAAGCGTTGGACCGCGTACCTCAATTTCCCGAGTGGCAAAATGCAGAATGGTTGAAACAGCGCGATTGGCCGGATTTCAAATCGGCGCTGATGCGCCTGCACCGGCCAACAGACGCGCAGGATGTTTCGAACGGCGCGGCACCATGGCAGCGATTGGCTTACGACGAATTGCTGGCCGGACAATTGGCACTCGGCCTGGTGCGCCAGAACATGAAGGCGCAAAGCGGGCGCGCCATTACAGGGGACGGGCGCATTCGACGCAAAATCATTGCCGCACTGCCCTTTAAGTTGACCGGATCGCAACGCACAGCCTTGAAGGAAATCTCTGACGATCTCGCAGCGCCCCATCGCATGTTGCGCTTGCTGCAAGGCGACGTCGGCTCGGGAAAGACTGTTGTCGCACTGATGGCCATGGCGGCCGCTGTTGAGGCCGGCGCGCAAGCGGCCCTCATGGCGCCAACCGAAGTGCTTGCGCGTCAGCACGCCGAAACGATTGCGCCACTCGCCGAGAAGGCCGGGCTGACGATCGGACTATTGACGGGACGGGAAAAAGGCAAAGCTCGCGAAGCACTCTTGGAACGGCTCGCATCGGGCGAAATTGACATCTTGATCGGTACCCACGCTCTTTTTCAAACTGAAGTCGTGTTCAAGGATCTGGCATTCGCCGTTATCGACGAACAGCATCGCTTCGGCGTGCACCAGCGCTTGGCGCTCCAAGCCAAGGGTTCGAACGGCGGCACCAACGTGCTCGTCATGACGGCGACGCCCATCCCGCGCACGCTGCTCATGACCCACTACGGCGATCTCGATGTTTCTCGCCTCACGGAAAAGCCAGCCGGGCGCAAACCCATCGTCACGAAGGCTGTCCCGGTTGAGTCTATGGAAAAATTGATCGAGCGCATCCGCGCGCAACTCGCTGAGGGAGCGCAGGTCTATTGGGTATGCCCGCTGATCGAAAGTTCAGAATTGAGCGAACTGGCGGCGGCGGAAGAACGTCACGCACACTTGCGGCAAATCTTCGGCGATACCGTTGGTCTTCTTCACGGCGCGCTACCATCGGCCGAAAAGGACGCGACGATGGCCGCGTTCGCCGCAAACGAGTTGAAGATCCTGGTTGCAACAACCGTCATTGAAGTCGGCGTCAACGTGCCCAACGCCAACATCATGGTCATCGAGCACGCGGAGCGTTTCGGCCTTGCACAGTTGCATCAGCTGCGCGGGCGAGTCGGGCGCGGTAGCCGCGAAAGTTTCTGCATGCTGCTTTTCAAACAGCCTTTGGGCGAGACGGCCAAGGCACGTCTCAAAATGATGGAAGATACCGAAGACGGATTTCTCATTGCAGAAAAGGATCTCGAATTGCGTGGCGGCGGGGAAATGCTGGGCGCGAAACAGAGCGGCGCGCCGGGATTTCGCATCGCCGAAGTGCCGGGCTTTGAAATGTTGCTGGCTGCAGCGCGCGACGATGCCAAGCTGATATTATCGAACGACCCCGATCTCAACGCGCCGCGCGGCCGCGAGTTGCGCACGCTGCTCTATCTATTCGAGTGCGACGAGGCGGTGCGCTTGTTCCGGGCGGCGTGAATCACTGGTAGGTTGGGTTAGGGCGCCCTGCACTTGCGCCCGTAACCCAACTGTCTCGTCTGCTAGGGCTGTTGGGTTACGCACCGGAACCACGAATGTCATATAGATGGCGGCACACGGGCCGGTGCTAACCCAACCTACGATTCACCGAACGACACTCAGCTCTTCTTCTTGAGGCTCGCAATTGTACGCGGCCCGGCCGCAGAGGTGGCCCCCAAATCCTTAAGCTTGCCGTTCAAATCCGGCATGACGATGCCGCCAGAGAGAATGACCTTGGCGGCTTCTTCCGCACTCATCGACAGCAGCGTCACATCCTTGCGCGGCACAAAGCAGATGAAGCCCGTCGGCGGTACAATGCCGGTCGGCATGAAGACGGTGAGAAGATCGCTCTGCCCGCCGGGCTTCTTATCGACGATCTCACCGGTCGTCTCGCCTGTTACGAACACGATCGACCAGAGGCCTTCCGAGGGAAACTCGATAAGCCCAACCTTCTGGAAACTCTGGTTCGGGCCCCCGCTTGAGATGACGCTTTCGAACAGCTGCTTGATGGCGCTGTAAACGTTGCGCACGACCGGCATGCGCGACAGCATCAATTCCCCGGTCGAGACAAGCGAGCGTCCCAAAAGATTTGCAGCCAAAGCGCCGATGATGGTCAAGCCGACGATGGCAACGAAGAGGCCAAGTCCGGGAAGCGGAAACGGCAGATAGGTGTCCGGGTTATAGTAGGTCGGCAGCAGTGGCTTTACCCAAGCATCGACCCAGTTAATCAGCCACCACATGATGTAGAGCGTAATGGCTACAGGACCGACAATCAGCAGCCCGGTGAGAAACGAGTTTCTGAGACGCGCGCCGAGATGCCATTCCGCCTTGCCGTCGTCGCGGGCAAGCCGCTTCAGCCCGGCGGTCAGAGGCGCATCTTTGCTCTCCGCGTCGGGCAGACCATCAGGGCCGGGTGTCTGCGCGGTCATTGTCTCGTCCTGGGTCTCGTCCTGGTGCGATGCCCGCGTGTCAAACGGGCTCGACTCAGTTGGTCACGACCAGACAATCATATCCACTATTGCGCAGCGTGTTGCAAAGGCCACGGGGCTCATCTGCCGTCGCATATGACCCAACGCGCACCCGGTAGAACGTACCCATGCTGCCAATAACGGCTTCATCGACCGTCGGTGCCCGGGCGGCGAGCTGGTTGCCGTGCTGTTGCACGAGCTTTTGGGCAAGAGCCTCGGCCTCCGGGCGAGAGCGCAGAGCGGCGATGTGGAGTTTATACTTGCCGCCTTTGACTTGAGGAGCCGGAACCGGAGCCGGTTGAGCGGCTGCACGTGCCGGCGACGCGGGAACGGCGGCTGCTTGTGCCACAGGGGCCGCCGCGGCCGCAGCGGCAGCTTTCGCGGCAGGGGTTGCTTTCGACTTCGCACCTGCTGTGACCGACGTCGTATCTGTCCAGCTTGAAGTTGCGGACGTTGTTTGGTTGGTTGACGCCGTCGTAACAGGCGGTTGCTCTGGCGCCGGCGCCTCGCTACCGCCGCCGAACAGGTTCGAAAAGAACCCGGCGACGGTACTGTTCGAGGCCCCGTTGCCGCCTTGAGCGGCGCCCTGAGCAGGGGCCTGACTTGGTGTCGTGCTTGGTATCGTGCTTGGTATTGGCGCCGGCACCGCAACAGCTGCCGCCGGTGCCACGGCTGCGGTTGTTGGCTCAACGCGAGACTGTTCGAGAGCCGCGACCTGATCCAGCGCCGCAGCTGTGCTTTTAGATGAACTACGGGTCGGTTGGGGCGCACCTTCATTAACGGTAAATGGATTGGGAAGGCCGCTTTCGTTTGTAGCGGTTGGCTTCGCGGACGGCGCACTTGCGGGTTGAGCGGGTTGCGGTTGTGCGGCGGCGGCAGGCTCGACCGCGTTAGCTGCCGAGGCTTTGCCGTTTGGATCGGCAACGGCGACTGTCTCTGCGCCGCTATTGCCGTCACCGAGACCGGCGAGTTTATAGGCATCAGCGCGTTCAGCCGTCGCGCTTTGGCGATCGGCGTCATTGAGGCCGTTCTTCAGCCAGAGCGCACTCGTGAGATCAGAGATTGCGAGGCCAGGTTTTGACTGCTTCTTGTAAGCGAGGCCGCGATAATAGAGACCGCGAGCCATGTCCTGGCTGGACAGCCCGCCACCGCGCAATGCGGCACTTAAAGATTGCACCGCAGGTTCGAACTTAGCCGATTGATAGGACTTGAGCCCAGCCTCGTAGGCGCGCTTGGCGGCTTCAGCATCTTTTTGCTTTTTTGCGGCTTCTGCAGCGGCGGGCGATGCCGGTGCCGCGGTTTTAGCGTCGCTCTTCGCGGCGGGCGCTTCCTGCGCTCCCGCAGGCACGAGCGACGAGGCTGTCGAAAGCATCATTGCTGCCGCAAAAGCGGCGAAACGGCGCGCATGTTTCATTCGGGTGTCCCACCCCATAGCCCGGATCCTTCCCCACAAAAAACCGGTGGCTTCAAAACGTAACGCCGCACCACTTGACCTCAATGCGTAGTCGAAGCAGCGGAAGGAGGCAAATCTAGGGCTCGCCCTTTAACCCTGTTGTCCCCGTTATTCGACGGTCACCGACTTTGCCAAGTTGCGCGGCTGATCGACATCCGTCCCCATAACGACAGCCGTATGGTAGGCAATGAGTTGAGTTGGGACGGCGTAAATCAAGGGCGTTGTGAACGCCGATGCTTTCGGCATCTTGATGTGAGCGGCCAGTTTGCAGCCAACTTTTTCCGCTGGAGCGTCGGAAATCAGAATGATTTGCCCGCCGCGCGCCGCGACTTCCTGCATGTTCGACACGGTCTTATCGAAGAGATCGTCTTCGGGCGCGACCACAATCACCGGCACATTTTCGTCGATTAGGGCAATCGGGCCGTGCTTCAACTCGCCGGCAGCATAACCTTCGGCGTGGATGTAGGAAATTTCCTTGAGCTTCAACGCGCCTTCGAGCGCAATGGGGTACGAAGTGCCGCGGCCCAGATAGAGCACGTCCCGCGCTTTCGACAGCTCTTGCGCTATTGCCACGAACTGCTGCTCGTTACGGATGAGTGAGGAAATATGGCGCGGCACTTCCATGAGACCTTTGACGATGGCGGCCTCTTCAGTTGCTGAAATAGTATTGCGCGCCCGGCCGATTGCCAAGGCGAGGCAAGCCAGAGCGGCAAGCTGACAGGTGAAGGCCTTGGTCGAGGCGACGCCGATTTCGGGGCCAGCGAGAATGGGCAGCACAGCATGCGACTCGCGCGCAATGGTCGATGTTCTGACGTTGACGATTGAAGCGATGCGCTGGCCGTTGGCCTTGCAATAGCGCAGCGTGGCCAGTGTGTCGGCGGTTTCGCCAGATTGCGAGACAAACACGGCAAGCCCGCCCTCAGGCAGAGGCGCTTCGCGGTAGCGCAACTCGGACGCAACGTCGATTTCAACCGGCACGCGTGCAACGCGCTCAATCCAGTACTTGGCGACGAGTCCCGCATAATAGGCTGTACCGCACGCCGAAATGGTGACGCGCGACATTTTGGCAAGATCGATGCCGAGATCGGGGAAGTTGACTTTGCCCGCCGCCATATCGAGATAGTTCGAAAGCGTGTGGCTGATGACTTCCGGCTGCTCGTAAATTTCCTTGGCCATGAAATGACGGTGATTGCCCTTATCCACGAGCAACGAACTCGCGACGGACTTCACAACCGGACGATCGACGCGCGCACCGGCCTTGTCGTAAATCTCGACGCCTGAGCGATGCATGACCGCCCAATCGCCTTCATCGAGATAAGTGATCGTATCGGTAAACGGTGCAAGTGCTATGGCGTCGCTGCCGAGATACATTTCACCCGAGCCATGACCGATGGCGAGTGGCGAGCCTTGGCGTGCCGCGATCATCAGATCGTCGTGACCCGCGAAAATAATACCGAGCGCGAACGCCCCCTGGAGATGCTGGAGCGCCGCGCGCACCGCGTCGATGGGCCCTAAGCCCTTCTGCATGTGGTGCGTGATGAGATGCACCACAGCTTCGGTATCGGTATCGGTCTCAAAGACGTGCCCCTGGCTTTCGAGTTCGCCGCGCAGCTCGCGGAAATTCTCGATGATGCCATTATGCACGACCGATACTTTGGCGGTCATGTGCGGATGCGCGTTGCGCTCCGTCGGGCGGCCATGTGTCGCCCAGCGCGTATGACCGATGCCGGTACGCCCGGCAAGCGGCTCGGTGAGCAGGCGCGTTTCCAGGTTCTTGAGTTTGCCTTCGGCGCGCCGGCGTGTCAGCTGCCCGCTTTCGAGTGTCGCGATACCGGCTGAATTGTAGCCGCGATATTCCAGGCGCCGGAGCGCGTCGACCAGATTTGTCGCCACGGCCGATTTGCCGAGAATTCCAACGATGCCACACATGGCGCTTTTCCTTGAATTCTGGCGTCCCCCAACGATACGATTACTAGGGTTAACGCCGTTCTCAATTCACAGAGTGTTTCAAATCCTCTCAAACAGAAGGATCGAACAGTGCGTACTGCAAGAGCCGTGCACTCATTAGCCCGTTAAGATTTGCGGCCCTTAAAGTTTTGCGGCCCGTTAAGTTGCTCTTTTGCGCCGTCCCATGAGGGTGCGGAATTTTTCGGCCCATCCGGGGCGTTCTTCCTGGGGAGACCGCTCTAGCGCCAAACTTCCGGCCGCTACGTCTTTGGTGATGACGCTGCCTGACCCGATATAGGCGCCCTCACCGATTTTGACAGGTGCAACAAGTGACGAGTTGGAGCCGATAAAGGCCCCGGCCCCGATCTCTGTTTTGCTCTTGTTGAAGCCGTCATAGTTGCAAAAGATGGTTCCCGCGCCAACATTTGCCTTAGCGCCCACGCTCCCGTCGCCAAGATAAGCGAGGTGGTTGGCTTTCGACCCGGCGCCCATTGTCACGTTCTTCACTTCGACGAAATTGCCGACGTGTACGTCTTCCGACAACGCTGCCCCGGGCCTTAACCGCGCGAACGGCCCGATGCGGGCACCCTTGCCGATGGCGGCGCCTTCCAAATGACAGTTCGCCTTGATCTCGGCCCCGTCCTCCACTTTCACTCCGGGTCCAAAAAATACATTCGGCTCGATCACAACGTCGCGGCCGATGACGGTGTCGTGGCTGAGCCAAACGGTATCCGGCGCGATCATGGTCACGCCGTCCTGCATGAATTTGGCGCGGCGGCGGCGCTGCCAGATGGCTTCGGCTTCTGCCAGCTGATCGCGGGCGTTGACGCCCAGCACTTCGTTTTCTTCACACTCAACAACCGCGGCGTTCAAACCATCGCGGCGTCCGAGTTCGATGGCGTCCGTCAAGTAATATTCGCCCTTGGCGTTCTTGTTGGATATCCGGCTGAGAAGTCCTTCAAGATCCGGCACGCGGAACGCGAGTACGCCTGAATTGCACAAATCGACGCGCCGCTCTTCGTCGCTCGCCTCGCGATCCTCGCGGATAGCCAGCAATTCGTCTTTGCCGTGCGTCAAGAGACGGCCATAACCAGAAGGGTTAGCCGCGCGAAAACCGAGAACTGCAATCGAAGCGCCAGCGTCAAGCCGCGCACGCAGTCTTGTAATGGTCTCGGGCCGGATTAGCGGCGTATCGGCATAGAGTACGATCACGTCGCCCTTGTGGGCTTTGATCGCATCGCGCGCCGCGAGGACGGCGTCGGCCGTACCTTGTTGCTGGTGCTGAATGGATGTTGTGCTGGCGGGTGAGAGTTTCTTGGCCTCCGCTTCAACGGCAGGCATATCGGGACCGACGACGGTCACGAGGCGTTGCGCGTCAACCGAATGCGCCAGCGCTAAAACATGGCCGAGCATGGAGCGCCCGGCAATTTTGTGCAGCACTTTAGGCAGCACCGATTTCATGCGTGTGCCCTTACCTGCAGCAAGGACGATAATCAGCAGCGGGGAAGTGTTCATTGACTACCTGATTGATAGGGTCCCGGATAGCGAAGGGCCGTTTGAGGATGCAAAGGCGCCCCCTTAGACTCAAGTGCCCTTTTCAGCCCGATGCATACCGCCCTGGCACCCTGTGCGGCAAGCGCAGCCACAGGACTTGGCAAAAAGCGTGGTCATGTCCCGCAAATCTAACTTACACGTCCCAAAGAAAACCCGAAATTGCGTGTCTTAGGAACCCATTAGGCCCAAGTTGGCACGGCCGCGTCATCCACAGGTTATCGCGCGCCAAAAGAGCCGCTGCGTTGCCCCTCCCGGCTGACTCAGCGCACCATGACCTCGAAGCGAATCAGTTGCACCGGCAGGCCACCGCCGCGCCAACGAGACCTGAGCCATTTTAACTTGACCCAATTGGATGAGGCACGTTCGAGTCAATGACCCCAACTCCGAGCCCCGCGACGCACATTACACCGCCACCTGTTCCACTGCGGCGGCGCCCAATCTTCACACCTTACGTGTTCGGCTGGATCATGGCCGGAACTTTGGCCACGGGCTACTTCGCAATTCTTGCGACCGCGCCCGATCTGCTTGAAGACTTGACGCCGGGCGGCGTGCATATCACCGAACCTCAGGACAACCACGGCCAGCGCGCTTCGGCCCGTCTCGCGTCTGACATGCGCGCACTCCGCGAAAGCATTGCCCAAGTGCAGCTTGATCTTTCCAAGGTCAAAACCGATGTCGCGGCGCATGGCGAGCGCGAACGCGCTTTGACCGCGCAACTTGTGACTCTAGAGAAGAAGCTTAGCGCAACAGGAGCGGCGCGCGCGATCGAGACCGTGGCGCCACGCCTGCAAACCGAACCACCCTCGGCTACCGCGGCACCAGCCGAAGGCGGAGCGGCACACCAGCCAATCGAGACGTTGGCACCCGCGCCCGCTGCGAGCGGCGCCGCACCGAAGCAAGAAGCGGCCGGCTCCCCGCAACAGCCTAAACTCATCAACGCTGATACAGCGTCTGCAACGGCGCCGCTTGAGACGGGCAGCGTAACGACGGCGGCGCGCCCAGCGGCGAAAGCCGCTAGTGATGTCATTTCGTTTGGTCCCGCCATCGTCAAGCCGGCGGTGAAGCCCATTGGCGTACAGATTTCATCAGGGCCATCAGTCGACAATTTGCGTTTGAGCTGGAGCCTTCTCGCTGACCGGCATGCGGATACTCTAAAAAATCTCCAGGCGCGCTATGTCGAAAGCGGCGATCCCGCAGCCCCGAATTTCGACCTGATCGCCGGACCTATCAAATCGAAATCCGAAGCGGCGCGGGTCTGCAAGGCACTTGCCGCCAAGAACATTCCTTGCAAGGTGGGCGACTTCGCAGGCGACGCGCTATAGCCGGCAACATTGGAGATGCGAAAAGGCGTCAATTGCTCGCGGAGACAACTGGGTTGAGTGCCCTTGGTGGCTCAGCACGTATGCTCTCTTCAATCGTGTCGAACAGTACTCGGACATAGGGATGCAATAGTTGCCCGCAATCAGGGAAATCTAGAAGGCGGATATGCGGCATCGCAGCGGCGTATTCCTGCACTGTATCGAATGGCGAAAACGGATCCTGATGGCCAGCAAATAGAGTGATTGGCACCGGGCAACGGCGCAGTTCTTCACTCCAGTCGGCCGATAGATTGGCTGCAACCTCGGCACCCCAGGCGATATGCGCGGTGAAGTTGGGCGTCACCGCCACTTCCGAACTTCGCGCAATGGCTGCCATGACTTCCTCATCTTCGATGCATTCTCAGATCTGCCGGACTGTCGGCCATCACGGTTTGCAGAAAGCGCTTCGGCCCCAAACGCCGCACGAGGCTGAAAAACGCCATCGCAACATATGGTAAAGCGCGCGGCGCAAAGCGGGCGTTCGCACTGACAAAGCGCGACCACTTCGACATACGGGCATAGTGCTCATGCGTAATCGCCGGCATCGGGGCACCGCAGCCAAGGATCGCGGCCATACGCGCGGGCGCAATGGCAGCCAACGCCACGGCAATGCGGAAATCATCGCAGATGGTGACGAAAGGTGCGCGGGCGATGCCGAGATGATCCATCAAGGCAAAGGTATCGCTTGCCGCCACCTCATGGACATGCCGGCCGCGCGGGATGGGCGAGGAGCCGCCATAGCCAGCGCGGATGGGAATGATCATGCGCAAGCCGCGATTGTAGAGTGCTTGCTCGTCCTTAGGCGGAAACGGCGATGTGCCAACGCCGCCCGGCATAAGAACAAACGGCGCGCCTCGCGGATGGCCGATGACCAGATAGTCGAGCCGCCGCTGATCTTCTAACATTAAAGTCGAAGGCGCGATGCTGCGCTGAGATCCAAAACTTGCAATCGCCGGAGCCGTTTTGGCGGGTGCCGCCTCCACCGCCTCGAGAAGTCCGAGCGTCATCCTGATCAACTCGACCTGCGAGCGCGTCTCGGTCTTATCCAGAAGGGCGCTGACATGGCTCCTGATTGTCGGTTCGGAACGGCCTGACGAAGCAGCAATTTCCTTCACCGAATGCCCAAGCGCAATTTGCTTCAACACATCGGCTTCCGATGCAGTGAGATTGAAAACGTTTTGTACCAGTTTGGTCAGGCTCTCTGGCCAGGCGATAATCGTCGTAATCAAGCCGACCAGAAATGGATCACCGCCAACGCCTTCGACAATACGCATCACGACCGGCGCCGCAGACTTGCTCCGGCGTAACCGCACCATACGCGGCATGGCGATTTGCTGAGCGATTTGCTGGGCGTTGATGGAACCGATTTCAACCAGTAAAACGCGATAGTCTTCGTCCTCAAGACCGAACGCGGCGGCTGTGCACCCCGCAGTTAGCCCGAGTGCTTCGCCCGCCGCCTGATTGGCGGCGACGACGTATCCCGCGCGTGTCACCACGACGGTCGCGCTGCGCACCCCATTGACCCAGGCTATGACGGCTGGCTGCGCCGCCTCTACCGAACTCGATGACATTGCGCAGAACAAATTCCGCATGTTCGATATGGACCGAGAGTCCCGGTTCATCGAGAAGGTTGAAACCTGCTGCGAATTCCGAGCCGTGATGGAGACGCTTTGACCAGATATCAAGGAGCGCCTCGAGGCGATCGGGCGCGACCACAATATTATGAATACCCTGGACCAGGGGCGCCAGATCGTCGCTCTTGGAGTTCATCAACGTTGCCCCTTCGACGAGCGCCGCCCGCAGGGCCTCGTACCAGAGCCTTGGCCTAAGCCATCAACAAAGTAGTAGAGGAAATTGGAAATGCGCAAATAGCGCGCCAAGGCAGGGCGGTGCGCATGTGCAAAGCACGCACCGACAAGAACACTCCTTGAAAGGCGGCGATTTCGCCGCGCGTTAAGCCTCTAAGGGCCGTGGGCCGTTCGTTGAAATCTGACTAAGCGCGCGGGCCGGTGCCGATCCCGAGCAGCCGGTACAACGGACACCAGCCGAAGAAGGCTGTTGCCAGCGGGATAACACCAATCCAGCCCCACCATATTGCCGACTGCGGGGCGTTGCCGGCGTCGTGAAGACCGAGCGCGAGTGCAAGAAGTATGAAACCGGCGATCATACGCAGAGCACGATCAGCATTCGACATGTTCGGCGTCATGGTGGAACCCGTTTTTCAACATCAAGTCCGGCGCACTATATGCAGATAAGGCGACGGCGCCGTGATCTAGATCAACAGCGCCGCCACGTCGAACTTTGAAGCTGATTGCGTGAATTTGACGTTTATAAATCCGAAGTGTTGAAGGTATCGCAGGTTTCCATCTTGCCGGATTTCAATCCCGTCGTGAACCAGCGGCGGCGCTGTTCGGCCGTGCCATGCGTGAAAGCGTCAGGCACGATGCGGCCTGTGGTCTTCTTCTGGATCATGTCGTCGCCGATTTGCGTGGCGGCGTTGAGCGCTTCTTCAATATCGCCTTCCTGAAGCCGGCTCTTCATCTGGTGATTGAGATTTGCCCAAACGCCGGCCAAGCAGTCGGCCTGTAGTTCCATGCGCACCTGAATCTTATTGGCCGTGCGCTCATCCGAACGCCCCTTCAACTCTTGAACTTTTTCAGCAATGCCAAGGATCGTCTGCACATGGTGGCCGACTTCGTGCGCGACGACGTAAGCTTGGGCAAAATCGCCGCTCACATTGAACTGGCGCTTCATCTGGTCATAGAAGGCGAGATCAATGTAGACCTTGCGATCGAGCGGGCAATAGAACGGTCCCATGGCGGCTTGGCCCGCACCGCACGCAGTTTGCGTATAGCCCGAGAAGAGAACCAGCGGCGGCTCTTCGTATTTCTGACCGAAGCCTTTGAAGACGCCGTGCCACACGTCCTCGGTATCGGCGAGAACACGGCCGATGAACATTTTCATTTCGTCTTCGCCGGTTGGTCCCTTGGCCCCGCGGGTCTCACCCGGCAGACCCGGAATATCGACCTTGGTGCGTTCCGTCGTTACCGGGCGCTCGGCGCGCGGCAATTGCGGCATGTTGATTTGTCCGCCGCCGCCCTGGGGGCCAAGCAGAACATCGAGCGGATTAATGCCCATGAACAGCATCAACGCGCCGAGGATTAAAAGCGTTGTGAAACTAAAACCGCCGCCGCCGATTGGAATTTGGAAGCCGCCGCGCCCGCCGGGGAACGGAGACCCCCCGCCTTCGCCGCGCCGGTCTTCAACGTTCTTGCTCTCGCGATCTTCGTCACCGTAGCGCATGGCAGTTTCCTAATGTTCTCGTGTTATCGGGGCCCGTTCCGGCGGGCCCCATGCTATTTGGCAGGCATAGTGCACGCCGGAAAGGGCATGACAAGTGTCGAGACGCGGATCGCCTATATGGGCGCCGAATGCGGGTGCCTAACTCTTTGTGGGAACGGCGGGGGCAACCTTGCGGACGACCATTGCAGTCTTCACGTCACCTGCGCCAGCCGCAGTTTTGGGTTTCGCCGGTGGCCGCAGCATGGCGCGAACCGCGCGGGACGCGGCGACCGTGCCATCGTTGGCGTAGGCCTCGTGATTTTTCTCGATTTCGTTCAGGTCATAGCGATAGTTGACCATCAAACCATGGCCTTCGCGCAAACCTTTCTCCGAGGTGTCCGCGAGCCAATTCAACCGTTCGAGCCGTGCGCCGTTGCCTAAGTGAAAGCGCGCTACCGGATCGACCGGGCGCTGGTCGCTCGATCGGGCGGATAGAAAATAATGAGCAGCTAGCGCGAGCACAGTATTTTTGAGCGGTTCGGCCTGTGGCCCAAGATCGCGCGCGACTTCGACCCAGCGCGGGTCACGCAGAACTTTCAGGATCTGCCGGTCCTGAGCCGTCACGATGCTCGTGTCCTCATCCGCCGCCATCCGGTCGAGCCAGCGCGCGAAGTGGGGCACCGGAGAAAGCGTCACAAATGTCTTCAGGCTTGGCAGCTCTTTGAGAAGTTCTTCAGCCACTTGTTTCAGCAAGAAATTGCCGAACGAAATGCCTCTCAATCCTTCCTGGCAGTTTGAGATCGAATAGAAGACGGCGGCAATCGGATCGCCTTTAATCTCCGCCCGGCGCGCGTCCAAGACGGGACCGATGGCGTCCGGGATATCGCGCATCAAGGCGACTTCGACAAAGATCAGGGGTTCATCGACGAGTGAGGGGTGAAAGAACGCGAAGCAGCGCCGGTCGACGGGATCGAGGCGGCGGCGCAGGTCGTCCCAGCCTTTGATTTCGTGCACGGCTTCGTAGGCGATGATCTTTTCCAGGATTGCCGCCGGCGTTTGCCAATCAATGCGGCGCAAAACGAGGAAGCCGCGATTGAACCAGGTCTGCAGCAAGTGCTGCAAGTCGGCATCAACGGCGGTGAGATTCATTTCGGTCTTCGGCGTGCGGAGAAGCTCATGACGAAGCCCGACGATTTCGGCCGTGGCGCCGGGTGCCAAATTGAGGCGGCGGAAAAATTCCCGCCGCGGGCTTTCTGCCGCCTTTTGCAGATTTGAAAGTGAAGCCTCACTCGGGTGCGCGAGATAGGCTTCGGCGGCGCGCGAGACCGCTACGGCGTCCGGCTGCAGCTCATCCGCTAAGAACGCAAAGAACTTGCGGCGGTCTTCCGATGACGCGGTCTTGAGGCACGTCAGCAACTGGCGCGCAATGGCAACGCCCGAGGCTTCACCCCGCCCCGACATC
>CAVUIN010000005.1:0-306116 GCA_963741545.1 uncultured Alphaproteobacteria bacterium | reverse complement strand
CAATGGCGCGGCGCGCGGCTTCGATCTGACGCGCGGTCAGACGTTCCGGCGCCATAGCCTTCAAGCCGACTTCGCCGAAATTCAAGCGTCGTGCCGCCTTTGGCATTGCCGTGAATCCGGCCTTTGAAGGCCTTGCGGAATTTTGTTCGTTTCGGTTGCAGCATGATCTATCTAGCCTCGAAATTCTTAAGTGCTGCTTTCGGGAGTGACGTCGCCGCCGCCGCCCGAAGATCCGCCGGGACCGCCCCGGGTCGCACCGCCACGTCCGCCGCCGGGACCGCCACGGCCGCCGCGGCGTTCGCGGCGATCGGTGCGCTCGCCGTCATCGCGACGCGGACGCGGGCTACCGCCCTCTTGCATCTCAGCGGCTTTCTTTTCGGACGCCATGGGATCGTGTTCCATGATCTCGCCCTTGAAGACCCAAACCTTGATGCCGATGATGCCGTACGCGGTCACGGCCTTGCCGTAACCAAAATCGATGTCGGCGCGCAGCGTATGCAACGGCACGCGGCCTTCGCGATACCATTCGGTGCGTGCGATTTCCGCGCCACCCAAACGGCCGGCAACGTTGATCCGAATGCCGACGGCGCCAAGACGAAGCGCGGACTGAACCGAGCGCTTCATGGCGCGGCGGAAGGCCACGCGGCGCTCAAGCTGCTGCGCGATGCTTTCGGCGATCAGCGACGCGTCGATCTCAGGCTTCCTGATTTCGACGATGTTCAAGATGCACTTCAGACGCGGTCAAGCGCGCGAGGTCCGAACGGATGCGCTCGATGCTTTCGCCCTTCTTGCCGATCAAGATGCCAGGGCGGGCGGTGTGAACCGTTACGCGGCACTTCTTGTGCGGACGCTCGATGACGACTTTCGAGATGCCGGCTTCGCGCTGCTGCTTCATGATGTGCGCGCGGATCGCGCGGTCTTCGTGCAGCAACTTGCCGTATTCGCCTGTCCGGGCAAACCAGCGGCTGTCCCAGGTGCGGTTGATACCGACGCGAAGCCCGACGGGGTTTACTTTTTGACCCATATTACTTGGCCTCCTTGGGCTAGCACTTGGCCGCAGTCTTTGTCTTTGCGGCGGCCTTCTTCGGCGCCTCTTCCTTCGCTTCGACCTCGCGGACAACGATGGTCAGCTGCGAGAAGGGCTTGAAGATGCTGGAGCCACGGCCGCGGCCGCGCGCATGAAAGCGCTTCAAAACCAAATTCTTGCCGACGTAGGCTTCAGCGACGATCAAGCTCGTCGACATCGAGGCCGTGGTTGTTTTCGGCGTTCGCGACGGCACTCATGACGACCTTGCGGACATCGCCCGCGATGCGCTTCTGGCTGAACTCAAGTTCCGCCATGGCCTGATTGACCTTCTTGCCGCGGATCATGCCGGCCACCAGATTGAGTTTCTGGGGCGAGATCCGGAGGCTCTTTGCAACGGCCTGCGCCTCCTTCTGAGCGCGGCGGCGAAGCTGAGTTGCGTTGGGTTGCTCATCTTATTTCGCCTTCGTTGATTTCTTATCGCCGCCGTGACCCTGGAAATGACGGGTCGGCGAGAACTCTCCGAATTTGTGACCGATCATGTCTTCGGTGACGGCAACCGGAATGTGCTTCTTGCCGTTGTGGACACCAAACGTCAGGCCGACGAACTGCGGCAGGATCGTCGAGCGGCGGCTCCACGTTTTGATGACTTCGCTACGGCCCGATGAACGCGACTTTTCCGCCTTCTTCAGGATGTAACCGTCTACAAACGGGCCTTTCCAGACTGAGCGTGACAATGTTCGTCTCCTTCACTTATCCGCGCTTACTTCGACTTCTGCCGGCTGCGGATGATGTATTTCGTGGTCTGCTTGTTCTTACGAGTTTTATAGCCCTTGGTCGGCTTGCCCCACGGCGTCGCCCAGTGCTTGCCACCCTTGGTACGGCCACCGTTGGGATGATCGACGGGTTCATAGCGATTGAGCGGTTATGCGGACGGCGGCCCTTCCAGCGGGTGCGTCCGGCCTTGCCGACAACGGTGTTCATGTGATCCGGGTTTGAAACCGCGCCAACGGTCGCCATGCATTCTGCATGAACCTTGCGCGTTTCACCCGAGTTCATCTTCAAAACAGCCCAGCCGCTGTCGCGGCCGACGAGCTGAACGAAAGCGCCAGCCGAACGTGCGAACTGTCCGCCTTTGCCCGGCTTGGTTTCAACATTGTGGACGATCGTGCCAACCGGCATCGCCGCGAGCGGCATGGCGTTACCGGGCTCACGTCAACCTTGGCGCCCGAGACGACCGTGTCGCCGATAGCCAAGCGCTGAGGCGCCAGGATGTACGATAGAGTACCGTCCGCGTACTTGAGCAGCGCGATGAAAGCCGTGCGGTTGGATCGTATTCGAGACGCTCGACGTTTGCCGGCATGTCGAACTTCTTGCGGCGGAAATCGATCTTGCGATAGCTCTGCTTATGCCCGCCGCCGATAAAGCGCGAGGTGGTGCGTCCGTCGCTGTTGCGGCCGCCGGTCTTCTTCAAACCTTCGACAAGCGCCTTGATTGGGGCGCCCTTCCACAGGTGGCTCTTATCGACGAGCACCAAATGGCGGCGGCCGGGCGAGGTCGGGTTGAATGTTTTTAGTACCATAGTCCCTTACTCCTAGAGCCCAGTCGTCACGTCGATGGAATGACCGTCTTCGAGCGTGATGATGGCTCTCTTGGTATCGCTGAGCATGGCTTTCATGCCCTTGAAGACCCTTAGCTTGCCCTTGCGGACAACCGTGTTGACGGCTTTGACCTTGACCTTGAACAGACTTTCGATCGCAGCCTTGATTTCAGGTTTTGTCGCCTGCGGGTTAACGCGAAAAATGACTTGGTTCGCTTCGGAAGCGAGCGTTGCCTTTTCGGTGATAACCGGCGCTAGGATTACGTCGTATGCGGTGCGTTTCGTCATTTGAAGCGCGCCTCCAGCGCAGCGATGGCGGCTTTGGTCAAGACCAGCTTCTTACGACGCAGAATGTCGTAGACGTTGATGCCCTGAACCGGGAGCACGTCGATGTTCGGAATGTTGCGCGCGGCGCGCGTGAAGGCGGGCTCGAGCTCGGCACCATCGACGATCAGCACGTTCTTCCAATCGAGTTTGGCGAACTGGGTCTTGAGCAAACCAGTCTTGCCGTCCTTGGACGACGCCTTGTCGAGCACGACGATTTCGCCGGCTTTGGCCTTGGCCGAGAGCGCATGACGAAGAGCGAGTGCACGCACCTTCTTCGGCATATCAACAGCGTGGCTGCGGGGCTTTGGGCCGAATGCCTTGCCGCCGCCGCGGAACTGAGGAGCCGACTTGTCGCCATGACGGGCGCCGCCGGTACCCTTCTGTTTGTACATTTTTTTGCCCGTAACCGCGACTTCCGAGCGGTCAGCGGCGTGATGCGTGCCGGCCATACGCTTCAACGTCTGATAACGCACCATGCGGTGGATCAGGTCGGGGCGCGGTTCAAGGCCGAAGATCGCATCGGCGAGTTCGATGTCGCCGGCTTTAGCGGCGTCGAGCGTTGTGACAGTCGCTTTCATCACGCGCTCTCCTTATTTGCTGCTGCGCGCGGCTTGAATGCGCCGGGCTTCGGCGTGTCCTTGGCGGCTGCCTTCTTGACGGCATCGCGCACCAGAACCCAACCGCCCTTGGAGCCGGGCACTGCGCCGCGCACCATGACGAGGCCGCGTGCGACATCGACTTTGGCGACGATGAGATTTTGCGTGGTGATGCGATCATCACCCATGTGGCCGGCCATCTTCTTGCCTTTGAAGACTTTGCCCGGATCCTGACGCTGACCGGTCGAACCGTGCGAACGGTGCGAAACCGAGACGCCGTGGGTGGCGCGAAGACCGCCGAAGTTCCAGCGCTTCATGGCGCCCTGGAAACCCTTGCCCTGCGAAGTGCCTGTCACATCGACAAACTGACCCGGCACGAAGTGATTGGCCGTAATTTCGGCGCCGACTTCGATGAGGTTTTCTGGGCTGACGCGGAACTCCACCAGCTTGCGCTTGGGTTCGACTTCAGCTTTGGCGAACGTGCCGCGATCGGCCTTCGTCAGACGCGAAGGCTTGCGCGTACCTGCACCGAGTTGGAGTGCGGTATAGCCGTTCTTTTCAACCGTGCGGTGCGACAGCACCTGCAGATTGTCAAGTTTCAACACGGTGACGGGGATGTGCTCCCCCGCGTCCGTGAAGATGCGGGTCATGCCCACCTTCAGTGCTAGTATTCCTGACCTCATGGGTCTTGTCCTTCGAGTTCGGCAACAGGCAACAGGTAACCGGCAACCGGGCTTTTTGCCCGCTGCGATCGATCCATGTTTCCCAGTCGCCTACCTTTCTTCCGTTCGCCTGCTGCCGGTTGCCGGCTGCCGGTTATAGTTTAATCTCGACGTCGACACCGGCAGCGAGATCGAGCTTCATCAAAGCATCAACCGTTTGCGGCGTGGGATCGACGATGTCGAGCAAGCGCTTGTGCGTGCGTATTTCGAACTGCTCGCGGCTCTTCTTGTCGATGTGCGGCGAGCGGTTCACCGTGAACTTTTCAAGGCGCGTGGGAAGCGGGATTGGCCCCCGGACCTCAGCGCCCGTCCGTTTCGCCGTATTCACGATCTCGCGAGTCGATGCATCGAGTATCCGATGATCGAACGCTTTGAGCCGGATGCGGATGTTTTGGCCGTGCATGGTGTCGTTTCCACTCTTCGCAAAAGACTTGAGGAAGCGCCCCGTTCAGGTGACGCTTCCTCGTTGAAGACCTATTCAAGAATTTTAGTAACGACGCCGGCGCCGACGGTACGGCCGCCTTCGCGGATTGCGAAGCGGACCTTTTCTTCCATGGCGATCGGTTGAACAAGCTCGATCGTGACCGAGACGTTGTCGCCCGGCATGACCATTTCGGTGCCTTCAGCGAGCTTCACCGTGCCCGTTACGTCCGTTGTGCGGAAGTAGAACTGCGGGCGGTAGTTGGTGAAGAACGGTGTGTGGCGTCCGCCTTCTTCCTTGTTCAGGATGTAGGCTTCGGCGAGGAACTTCTTGTGCGGCTTAACGGAGCCCGGCTTGCAGAGAACCTGGCCGCGCTCGACCTTGTCCTTTTCGATGCCGCGCAGCAGGATGCCGACGTTGTCGCCAGCTTCGCCGCGGTCCAGCAGCTTGCGGAACATTTCGACGCCCGTGCACACAGACTTCTGCGTGTCGGCCAAACCGACGATCTCGACTTCTTCGCCGACTTTGATCACGCCACGCTCGATACGGCCGGTGACGACCGTGCCACGGCCCGAGATCGAGAACACGTCTTCGATCGGCATCAGGAACGGCTGGTCGATGGGACGCTCGGGGATCGGGATGAAGGTGTCGAGAGCTTCGTACAACTTGATGATGGCTTCGTCAGCCAGCGGGCCCTTTTCGCCATTCAAGGCTTTAACGGCCGCGCCGCGGATAACCGGCGTATCGTCGCCCGGGAATTGGTACTTCGTAAGAAGTTCGCGAACTTCCATTTCGACGAGGTCGAGAAGCTCCTGATCTTCGACAATGTCGCACTTGTTCAGGAAGACGACGATCTTGGGCACGCCAACCTGGCGGGCGAGCAGGATGTGCTCACGCGTCTGGGGCATCGGGCCGTCAACAGCCGAAACGACGAGGATCGCGCCGTCCATCTGCGCGGCGCCGGTGATCATGTTCTTGACGTAGTCGGCGTGGCCCGGGCAGTCGACGTGGGCATAGTGCCGGTTCGGTGTTCCGTATTCGACGTGCGAGGTTGCGATCGTCAAAATTTTGGTCGGGTCGCGGCGGCCCTGGCTTTCGGAAGCTTTCGCAACTTCGTCATAAGCGATCGATGTCGCGGTCCAGCCACGATCATGCGAAACTTTGGTCAGTGCTGCGGTCAGCGTGGTCTTGCCGTGGTCGACGTGACCGATCGTGCCGACGTTGCAGTGCGGCTTGTTCCGCTCGAACTTTTGCTTGGCCATGGTGGCTCTCCTTCGTCTTCCTAACTCGCCCCTGGCACTTCACCAGAGATTCTCAAACTCAGCTTCTCGGGGTCCCATCTGTCAGGCATACAGCCTGACTGGCGGGACCCAAGTTCGTATTAGGCGTACTTCGCCTTGACTTCTTCCGCGACGTTACGCGGAACTTCTGCGTAGTGAGCAAACTGCATCGTGTAGGCCGCACGGCCCGTCGACATCGAACGCAACTGGCTGACGTAACCGAACATATTGGCAAGCGGCACAAAAGCCCGAACGACAGTCGCGTTGCCGCGCATCTGCTGATCGCGGATCTGACCGCGGCGGCTGTTGATGTCGCCGATGACGCCGCCGACAAAATCACCTGGCGTCACGACTTCCACGTCCATGATGGGTTCGAGAATTTTCACCCCGCCCTTTTCGCAGCCTTCTTTCATCGCCGCCCGCGTTGCGATTTCAAACGCGATCGCCGACGAGTTCGACATCATGGAACGCGCCGTCATAAAGGGTGACCTTCATGTCGACGAGCGGGAAGCCGATCAGGATACCGTTTTCCCAAACCGACTTGATGCCCTTTTCTACGCCCGGAATAAATTCCTTCGGAACCGTACCGCCAATGACCGTCGACTCGAACACGTTGCCCTTGCCGGTTTCGTTTGGCTCTAGCTTGAGTTTAACGCGCGCAAACTGACCCGTACCACCGGTCTGCTTTTTGTGCGTGTAGTCGATGTCGGCTGCGCGTGCGAGCGTCTCGCGATAAGCAACCTGCGGCGCCCCAACGATAGCTTCGACGCCATAGGTGCGCTTCAGAATATCGACCTTGATGTCGAGATGGAGTTCGCCCATGCCTTTGAGAATAGTTTCGCCCAACTCTTGATCGACCGAGACGCGGAACGAAGGATCTTCGTGTGCCATCGTGTAGAGCGCGATGGCCATCTTTTCTTGGTCGGCCTTCGTCTTCGGCTCGACCTTCTGGGCGATGACCGGCTCTGGGAAATCCATCTTTTCGAGAATGACGGGCTTGGCCGGATCGCACAACGTTTCGCCGGTGCGCGTGTCCTTGAGGCCTTGCAGTCCGATGATGTCACCGGCAAAGGCTTCTTTGATTTCTTCGCGATTGTCGGCGTGCATCAGATACATGCGGCCGGCGCGTTCTTTCTTGTCGCGAGTTGTATTTGCAAGCGCCATGCCCTGCTCGAGCTTGCCTGAGTAGACGCGGCAGAAGGTGATCGAACCGACGTGTTCGAAGCTCATGATCTTGAAGGCAATCATAGACAACGGCTCGCTGTCCGACGGCTTGCGCAGCATTGGGGCGTCGGTCTTCGGATCAACGCCGGTGTAAGCTTCGCGATCGAGCGGCGACGGCAGGAAATCAACAACGGCATCGAGGAGTGGCTGGACGCCCTTGTTCTTAAAGGCGGAACCGCACATCATCGGATAGAAAGCGCGCGTGACGGTCGCCTTGCGGATCAACTTGCGCAAGGTGTCTTCGTCCGGTTCCTTACCGTCGAGAAATGCTTCAAGCGCCGCATCGTCCATTTCGACGGCGGCTTCGATCAAGTTAGCGCGGAATTCGGCAGCTTTATCGGCGAGATCGGCCGGGATCGGCCCCTCAACCATCTTAGCGTCCTTGCCATCACCATCCCAAGTGATCCCAATCATGCGAATGAGGTCGATAACGCCTTTGAAATTGGCTTCAGCGCCGATCGGAATCTGCAGCGGCACGGCCTTGGCGCCGAGCTTTTCCTTGATATCATCCAAGCACATAAAGAAGTCAGCGCCGGTCTTGTCCATTTTATTGGAGAAGATGATGCGCGGCACGCCGTACTTGTCGCCTTGGCGCCAGACGGTTTCGGTCTGCGGCTCGACACCTTGGTTGGAATCGAGAACGCACACCGCGCCGTCAAGCACGCGCAACGAACGCTCGACTTCAATCGTGAAATCGACGTGGCCTGGCGTGTCGATGATGTTCAGGCGGCGCTTGCGGCCATCGCGACCCGTCCAAAAGCATGTCGTCGCAGCGGACGTAATCGTGATCCCGCGCTCGGCTTCCTGCTCCATGAAATCCATGGTGGCGGCGCCGTCGTGGACTTCGCCGATCTTGTAAGACTTACCGGTATAATAGAGGACGCGCTCCGTCGTCGTCGTCTTACCGGCATCAATGTGAGCCATGATGCCGAAGTTGCGGTAGTCTTGGATGTCGTATTGACGGGCCATGAGATGCCTCGGTAATCCTGTATCTTACCAGCGGTAATGCGAAAATGCGCGATTGGCTTCGGCCATCTTGTGCGTGTCTTCACGCTTCTTGACGGCGGTACCGCGGTTGTTTGCAGCATCGAGAAGCTCGCCGGAGAGCTTGTCGATCAAAGTCGTTTCGTTGCGCGCACGCGCCGCCGCAATGATCCAGCGGATGGCCAGTGCCTGACGGCGCTCGTTGCGAACTTCAACAGGCACCTGATAGGTGGCACCGCCAACGCGGCGCGAGCGCACTTCAACCGCCGGCATCACGTTCTCAAGCGCCGTCTTGAAGAGCTCAAGCGGATTCGCCTTACCCTTCGTTTCCATCTTTTCGAAAGCGCCATAAACCATGCGCTCTGCGACCGATTTCTTGCCCTCTTTCATCACCGCGTTCATGAACTTGGTGACAACGAGATCGTTGAACTTCGGGTCGGGGATCACTTCCCGCTTTTGCGCCGCGTGACGACGAGACATTCTTGCGTCCTTCGCTTCGAATTCTGTTTCAACACAGGGCCACCGAGGGCAACCCCAAATTTTCTATCTGCCTCAGATCCCGGATCGCGCTTTGCTTCGCGACACTTGTCCGGGATGATCCTTCGCTTTCGCTCGGATCACTTCGGCCGCTTGGCGCCGTATTTCGAACGGCGCTGACGCCGGGCGGCAACACCCTGTGTATCGAGCACGCCGCGGATGATGTGGTAACGAACGCCGGGCAAGTCCTTGACGCGGCCGCCGCGGATGAGCACCACGGAGTGCTCCTGCAGGTTATGGCCTTCGCCCGGAATGTAACCAATCACTTCAAAGCCGTTGGTCAGGCGGATTTTGGCGACCTTACGAAGTGCCGAGTTAGGCTTCTTCGGCGTCGTCGTATAAACGCGGGTGCACACGCCGCGCTTTTGCGGGCAGGCATCCATGTGGCGCGACTTCTCGCGGTATGTTTTCGGCTCCCGGGGCTTCCGGATCAGCTGTTGTATCGTCGGCATCCGACAAATCCTGCCTTCGTATCCTGAGACTTGACGCGCAACCCAAAGCGGGAAAGCGCCAAGCAAACCTGCCAGGCGGCGAAAAATCGCCCCTAGCATGAAAAAACCAGAGGATCGTGCCGCCCTTTGGGGGTGGCAGATCATGGCCCGTCGATGTGCTCTGCTTTAGTGGACGGTAGCGTTTAGGCCGTCGTCGCACCCCTTGAGGAGCGCCGAAGTGGGCCTACCACCTACCGTGAGAGTGGGGGAGCTATATACACGGGGGGCATATTGGTCAACAGGGGCAACGCACTCCATTGAAATTAATTTGCGGCATTGCGGCAATGCTTGAGAAAAGCGGCTGCGGCAGAGTGTCGGGGCAGGCACTTCACCTATTGGCCGCGCGCGGCTGAGCGGCTCAAAGCAAAAAAAACGGCAGCTAAAAGCCGCCGTTTTAGAATGTCTCAACGCGTGCGCAGAATTGGCGCTCATGCCGCTTCGTCTGCTGCCGGACGCCGGCGGCGGCGCGCACCGGCCCCACCACCCGCGTCAGGACCCGGAATGGACGCCGATTTTGCCTGTTCCTTGGCAATGAGGTCGTCGCGTTTCTGGGCGATCTTGCGCAACCGGCGCAACATGCCGCCCGTACCGGCCGGTATGAGACGGCCAACAATGACGTTTTCTTTCAGGCCTTCGAGCATGTCCGACTTGCCGTTAACGGCTGCGTCGGTGAGAACGCGTGTCGTTTCCTGGAACGAGGCCGCCGAGATAAACGACTTCGTCTGCAACGACGCCTTGGTGATGCCAAGCAGCACAGGATTAGACTGGGCCGGCTTCTTGCCCAGCTTCTCGAAGGCAGCGTTGACCTCTTCGAATTCGGTGCGGTCGATTTGCTCGCCCTTGATCAAGTCCGTATCGCCGATGTCGGTGATTTCGACCTTCTGCAACATCTGGCGGACAATCACTTCGATGTGCTTGTCGTTGATTGTCACGCCCTGCAGCCGGTAGACGTCCTGGATCTCGTTAATAAGATAGTTGGCGAGTTCCTCGACACCCTTGATGGCGAGAATGTCGTGCGGCGCCGGATTACCATCGTACACGAAATCACCGCGTTCGATCCGGTCCCCGTGTTGCACGGCCAAGCTCTTGCCGCGCGGGATCAGATACTCGACCGTCTCCTTAGTCTCGTCGTCCGGTTTGATATTGATGCGCTGCTTGTTCTTGTAATCCTTGCCGAACTCGATTGTGCCGGAGATCTCCGCGAGGATTGCGTGGTCCTTAGGACGGCGCGCTTCGAACAGTTCGGCAACACGCGGCAGACCGCCGGTGATGTCGCCCGATTTCGCAGACGCCGTCGGAATACGTGCGAGAACGTCGCCGGCTTTCACTTCGGCACCGCGATCGACCGAGAGCACGGCATCGACCGAGAGCAGGTATCGGGCGTCGCCGCCGCGTGCCACCTTGATCGGCTTGCCGCTCTTATCTTTGACGACAATGGCAGGCTTCAACTCGTTGCCGCGGGGGCTGGTGCGCCAATCGACGATGACGCGGTTTGACGTCCCCTTCATTTCGTCGGTCTGTTCGCGCACAGACGCGCCTTCGATCAGATCTTCGAAGTCGACGACGCCGTTAGCTTCCGAAAGAATTGGACGGGTGTACGGATCCCAGCTCGCGAGCTTGGTTCCGCGCTTCACCGTATCGCCCTCATCGACGAAGAGACGGGCACCGTAGGCGATCTTGTGTGCGGCCAATTCTTTGCCTGACTGATCGTAGATCAGAATCGACATGATCCGGCCCGTCGAGATGTTCTGGCCTTTGGAGTCCTTGGCAATCGCGCGGTTCTTGATTTTGACCGTACCGTTGAAGTTGCTGTCGATGAACGAGCTGTCGACGAGGTTCGCCGTACCGCCGATGTGGAAGGTACGCATGGTCAGCTGCGTACCCGGTTCACCGATCGACTGTGCGGCGATGACGCCAACGGCTTCGCCGATGTTGACAGGTGTCCCGCGCGCAAGATCGCGGCCATAACACTTGCCGCATACGCCAAGTTCAGCTTCGCAGGTCAACACCGAGCGAATACGTACTTCCTGGATTTCGGCCTTGGCAATGGCTTCCGCGTGACGCTCGACGATAAGGTCGCCGTCTTGAATGATCAAATCGCCCGTGACCGGGTGCTTGATGTCTTCGGCGGCCGTGCGTCCGAGAACGCGCGCCGCAAGCGAGACGATCACCTGACCCGCATCGACGACGGCCTGGACGTTGATGCCGTCCGGTGTGCCGCAATCTACTTCCGAGATGATTGCATCTTGAGCGACGTCCACAAGGCGGCGCGTCAGATAGCCTGAGTTCGCCGTCTTCAGGGCGGTGTCGGCGAGACCCTTACGCGCGCCGTGCGTCGAGTTGAAGTATTCGAGAACCGAGAGTCCTTCTTTGAAGTTCGAGATGATCGGCGTCTCGATGATTTCTCCCGAAGGCTTGGTCATGAGGCCGCGCATACCGGCGAGCTGCTTCATTTGCGCCGGCGAACCGCGCGCGCCTGAGTGGCTCATCATGTAGACCGAGTTGATCTGCTTATCGCGGCCCGTCTTCGGGTCCTTTTCGACAGCAGAAATGCGGTCCATCATTTCTTTGGCGATCTGGTCCGTACACTTCGACCAGGCATCGACAACCTTGTTATATTTTTCGAGCCGGGTGATCAGGCCGTCTTGATACTGCTGCTCGAAATCGCGCACTTCGTTGTTAGTCTTTTCGACGATCTTTGCCTTGGATTCCGGAATTTGCATGTCGTCCTTGCCGAACGAAATACCGGCTTTGAAGGCATGGTGGAAGCCGAGCTGCATGATGCGGTCGCAGAAGATCACCGTCTCCTTCTGACCGCAGTTGCGATAGACGGCGTCGATCATGCCGGAGATATTTTTCTTGGTCAGCATCTGGTTGACGAGCGCGAATTTCACGCCCGGCTGCTTCGGTAGAAGTTCGCCGAGAATCAAACGGCCGGGCGTTGTCTCATGAATTTCGATGACCGGCTCGTTCTTGTCGTTGACGGTACGGAAGCGGCCGCGAACTTTCGCGTGGAGCGTCACGGCGCCGGCCGCAAGAGCGTGATGGATTTCTGAGACCGAGCCAAAGAGCATGCCCTCGCCCGGTTCTTTTTCGTGCATCAACGAGAGATAGTAGAGGCCGAGCACGATGTCCTGCGACGGTACGATGATGGGGTGGCCGTTGGCAGGATGAAGAATGTTGTTGGTCGACATCATCAAGACGCGCGCTTCAAGCTGAGCTTCCAAGCTCAACGGAACGTGCACGGCCATCTGGTCGCCGTCGAAGTCGGCGTTGAACGCGGCGCAAACCAGCGGATGGAGCTGAATGGCCTTGCCTTCGATCAGTTGTGGTTCGAACGCTTGAATGCCGAGGCGATGCAGCGTCGGCGCGCGGTTCAACAGCACCGGGTGCTCGCGAATAACCTCGTCGAGAACGTCCCAGACCTCGGGCTTCTCCTTTTCGACAAGCTTCTTGGCCTGCTTCACAGTTGCGGCCTGCCCGAGCGTCTGCAGGCGCGCGTATATAAAGGGCTTGAAGAGCTCAAGCGCCATCTTCTTCGGCAACCCGCACTGATGCAGTTTCAGTTCGGGGCCAACCACGATGACCGAACGGCCCGAGTAGTCGACGCGCTTGCCGAGCAAGTTCTGACGGAAGCGGCCCTGTTTGCCCTTGAGCATATCGGCCAAGGATTTGAGAGGGCGCTTGTTGGCACCCGTAATGACGCGGCCGCGGCGGCCGTTGTCGAAGAGTGCGTCAACCGCTTCCTGCAACATGCGTTTTTCGTTGCGGATGATGATGTCGGGTGCGCGCAGTTCCATCAACCGCTTCAAGCGATTATTGCGGTTGATGACGCGGCGGTAGAGATCGTTGAGATCGGACGTGGCGAAGCGGCCGCCGTCGAGCGGCACGAGCGGACGCAGTTCCGGCGGGATGACTGGAACCTGGGTCAGGATCATCCATTCCGGGCGGTTGCCGGAATCAATGAAAGCCTCAATGACCTTCAAGCGCTTGCCGAGCTTCTTCGGTTTCAGTTCCGTCGTCGCTTCGGAGATTTCCTGGCGCAGATCGACGGCTATTTTCGGCAGGTCCATGGCGGACATGATTTCGCGAATGGCTTCCGCACCAATACCGGCGGTGAAGCTGTCGGCGCCGTACTCTTCAATCGCCGCGTTGTATTGCTCTTCCGTCAAGAGCTGCTTTTCGTTGAAGGGCGTGACGCCCGGCTCGATGACGATGTAATTTTCGAAATAGAGAACGCGCTCAAGATCCTTCAACGCCATATCGAGCAGCAAGCCAATGCGCGACGGCAGCGACTTCAAGAACCAAATGTGGGCGACAGGTGCCGCCAACTCGATGTGTCCCATGCGCTCGCGGCGCACCTTGGCAAGCGTTACTTCGACGCCGCACTTTTCGCAGATCAGCCCCTTGTACTTCATGCGCTTGTATTTGCCGCACAAGCATTCGTAGTCCTTGATCGGTCCGAAAATGCGCGCGCAGAACAGGCCGTCGCGCTCGGGCTTGAACGTGCGGTAGTTGATTGTTTCCGGCTTTTTGATTTCGCCGTACGACCAAGACAGGATGTCGTCGGGCGACGCGATCGAAATCTTGATTTGGTCAAACGCCGGAAGCGGCGCCTGCGCCTTGAAGATATTGGTGATCTCGTTCATCGGCTCTCTCCTCGTGGGACCGGCGGGGGCAGGCCGAAGTCCCTCAATTAGGTCTTTAATCTCAGGCAATCGCCTCTCCCCGCGAACGGGAAGAGGCCTTACTTGATGCGTTTACTCGGCAGCCGGCGGCAGTTGGGCTTGCGGCTCGGCTTCCACTGGCGCGCCGTCTGGCGGAACCACTTCGGTATTGATCAGCTCGACGTTCAAGCCCAGCGCACGCATTTCCTTGACGAGCACGTTGAAGCTTTCCGGCACGCCTGCTTCGAACGCGTCGTCGCCGCGCACGATCGCCTCGTAGACCTTTGTGCGGCCCGCGACGTCGTCCGATTTGACGGTGAGCATTTCCTGGAGGGTATAAGCTGCGCCATAGGCCTCGAGTGCCCAGACTTCCATTTCTCCGAAGCGCTGACCGCCGAACTGCGCCTTACCGCCCAGCGGCTGCTGGGTGACAAGCGAGTAAGGACCAATCGAACGGGCATGGATCTTGTCGTCGACAAGATGGTGCAGTTTCAGAACGTATTTGTAGCCGACGGTCACTTTGCGGTCGAACGGCTCGCCCGTACGTCCGTCGAACAGCGTGACCTGACCAGACGAATCGAACCCGGCCATTTCCAGCATCTCGACGATGTCTTTTTCGCGCGCGCCATCGAACACGGGCGTTGCGATCGGCACGCCGCCTCGCAGATTTTCGGCGAGTGACGCCAGCTCTTCGTCCTTGATGTTCGCCTTGAACTCGTTCGGGCCATAGATGCGGATCATCTGCTCGCGCAGCGCCTTGCCTTGACCGCTCTCGTGATACTTCTCAAGCGCTTCGTCGATAACACGGCCGAGGCCGCGGCAGGCCCAGCCCATGTGCGTTTCGAGAATCTGCCCGACGTTCATTCGGCTCGGAACGCCCAAGGGGTTCAAAACGACATCAACCGGCGTACCGTCCTCGAGGAACGGCATATCTTCCGACGGCACGATCATCGACACGACGCCTTTGTTACCGTGACGGCCGGCCATTTTGTCGCCCGGCTGGATCTTGCGCTTCACAGCAACGAAGACCTTGACCATCTTCATGACGCCCGGCGGAAGTTCGTCACCGCGCTGCAGCTTGTCGACCTTATCGACGAAGCGGCGTTCGAGACCCTTCTTGGCTTCCTCGTATTGCTTCTGGATGGCTTCGACTTCGGCCATCGCCTTATCTTCCTTGAGACCGATTTCCCACCACTGGCTGCGGGGGATATCGTCGAGAATTTCCTGATTGACCTCAGCGCCTTTCTTGGCGGCCTTCGGTCCCTTGGAAACTTCTTTGCCCATCAACGCGTCCTTGAGGCGCGCGTAGACGTTACGGTCGAGGATCTGCATTTCATCGTCGCGGTCTTTGGCGAGGCGCTCGATCTCTTCGCGCTCGATGGCCATGGCGCGTTCGTCTTTTTCGACGCCATGACGGTTGAAGACGCGCACTTCGACGATCGTACCGGAAACGCCCGGCGGCAGACGCAGCGACGTATCGCGCACGTCGGAGGCCTTTTCGCCGAAGATGGCGCGGAGTAGCTTTTCTTCCGGCGTCATCGGGCTCTCGCCCTTCGGCGTGATCTTGCCGACGAGGATGTCGCCTGGGTGCACTTCGGCGCCGATGTAAACGATGCCAGCTTCGTCGAGGTTCTTCAGCGCTTCTTCCGAGACGTTCGGGATATCGCGCGTAATTTCCTCGGGCCCAAGCTTGGTATCGCGGGCCATGACTTCGAATTCCTCGATGTGGATCGAGGTGAACACGTCTTCCGAGACGACGCGCTCGTTCATCAAAATCGAGTCTTCGAAGTTGTAGCCCATCCACGGCATGAACGCGACGAGCACGTTCTTGCCGAGCGCCAACTCGCCGAACTCCGTCGATGGGCCGTCGGCAATGATTTCGCCGGAGCGCACCGAGTTCGCCCACATTCACCAGCGGACGCTGGTTGATACAGGTGTTCTGGTTCGAGCGCTGGAACTTGCGCAAACGATAAATGTCGACGCCTGGCTTCGAAGGATCCGTCTCCCCCGTCGCGCGAATAACGATGCGGGTTGCATCGACCTGATCGACAATGCCGGTCCGGCGCGCGGAAATTGCCGCACCTGAATCCCGCGCAACGCGATCTTCCATACCGGTCCCGACGAGCGGGGCTTCGGCCTTGATGAGGGGCACGGCCTGACGCTGCATGTTTGAGCCCATGAGCGCGCGGTTGGCGTCGTCGTTCTCAAGGAACGGAATGAGCGCCGCGGCAACGGACACGAGCTGTTTCGGCGATACGTCGATGTAATCGACTTTGTCGGGCGTAACGAGAAGAACGTCGCCGTTGAAACGGCAGATCACCAACTCGCCTGAGAGCTTGCCCTTAGCATCGACTTCGGCATTCGCCTGGGCAACGTGGTGGCGCATTTCTTCCATGGCCGACAAATAGACGACTTCGTCGGTCACCTTATTGTTGACGACCTTGCGGTAGGGGCTTTCGATGAAGCCGTATTTATTGACGCGCGCGAAAGTCGCGAGGCTGTTGATCAGACCGATGTTCGGGCCTTCCGGCGTTTCAATCGGACAGATACGGCCGTAGTGGGTTGGATGCACGTCGCGGACTTCAAAGCCCGCGCGTTCGCGTGTCAAACCGCCTGGGCCAAGCGCCGAGAGACGGCGTTTGTGCGTGATTTCAGACAAGGGGTTTGTCTGGTCCATGAACTGCGAGAGCTGGGACGAACCAAAGAACTCGCGCACTGCGGCCGCCGCCGGCTTGGCGTTGATCAAATCCTGCGGCATGACTGTATCGATATCGACCGAGCTCATGCGCTCTTTGATGGCGCGCTCCATGCGCAGGAGACCAACACGATACTGGTTTTCCATCAGCTCGCCCACCGAACGAACGCGCCGGTTGCCGAGATGGTCGATGTCGTCGATTTCGCCCTTGCCGTCGCGGAGATCGACAAGCGTTTTGACGACCGCGAGGATGTCTTCCCGGCGCAGGACGCGCATGGTGTCCGGCGCGTCGAGTTCGAGACGCATGTTCATTTTCACGCGGCCAACAGCCGAGAGATCGTAGCGCTCGCTATCGAAGAACAGGCCATGGAACAGCGCCGTTGCCGCTTCAATGGTCGGCGGTTCGCCAGGACGCATGACACGGTAGACGTCCATCAGCGCTTCCTGGCTGTTGGCGTTCTTGTCAATGTTCAGCGTATTGCGGATGAATGCGCCAATATTGATATAGTCGATGTCGAGGATGTGGAATTCCTTGACCTTCTGCTCTTTGAGTTCGGCCAATAAATTGGCGTCGAGTTCGTCGCCTGCTTCAGCAAAGATCTTGCCGGTTTCAAGATCGACAATATCTTCTGCAATGAAGCGGCCCGCCAGATCGTCAGCTGAAACGAGAATTTCCTTGAGCCCTGCTTCCGCCAATTCGCGCGAACGGCGGGCCGTGATCTTCTCGCCCTGGCGCGCAATGATTTCGCCCGACTTGGCATCGGCGAGATCGGATTGCGGAGTCATGCCGCGGAACTTCTCCGGCACAAACGGCATTTTCCAGCCGCGCTTCGATTCCTTGATGCCGATATGCTTGTAGAAGTGCGACAGAATCTGCTCGTCGTCGAGCCCGAGTGCATAAAGCATCGTCGTCACCGGCAATTTGCGGCGGCGGTCGATGCGAACATAGACCATGTCCTTGGCGTCGAACTCGAAGTCGAGCCACGAACCGCGATAAGGAATGATGCGGGCGGCAAACAAGAGCTTGCCTGACGAATGCGTCTTGCCGCGGTCGTGATCGAAGAAGACGCCCGGGCGACGGTGCATCTGAGAGACGATGACGCGCTCGGTACCGTTGATGATGAAAGTGCCGTTCGACGTCATGAGCGGCATGTCGCCCATGTAGACGTCCTGCTCCTTCACGTCCTTGATCGATTTCGAGCCTGTCTCTTCGTTCACATCGAATACGATAAGGCGCAGCTTCACCTTCAGCGGCGCAGAGTACGTCATGTCGCGCTGCATGCACTCGTCGGTATCGAACTTAGGCGCCTCAAATTCATAGCGCACGAACTCTAGCGTCGCCTTGCCGGCGAAGTCCGAGATCGGGAACACGGACCTAAAAACCGACTGCAAGCCGAAATCGTCGAGACGCCCGCCCGGCGGCTCCTTGACCATCAGGAAGTCGTCGTACGACGCCTTCTGAACTTCGATGAGGTTCGGCATTTCTGCGACCTCAGCGATGGTTCCGAATTTTCTCCTGATCCGCTTGCGGCTGGGAAGGGTCTGAGCCATGTCCGCTCCTTCATGCTCTTCGATGCGGGAGGGGGTTTCCCGCGAACCTTAAAAACGTAATCACCGGCCATTGAGAGGACTGATCCTCTCGAAACGGCTCACCGGAAGGTCCTTTTTGGGGCTTCACCCCAGGAGGACCCTCCGGAAAACCGTCGATTGGCAGCGGCGCCCAGGCAGCAGGCAGCAGAATGAACTGTTGCCGGCTGCCTGTTGCCTGATGCCTTACTTCACTTCAACGACAGCGCCCTGATCTTCGAGCTGCTTCTTGAGCTTGGCGGCCTCGTCCTTAGAGACGCCTTCCTTGACAGCCTTGCCGCCGGCTTCGACGAGGTCCTTGGCTTCCTTGAGGCCAAGACCCGTGATGGCGCGGACTTCCTTGATGACGTTGATCTTCTTGTCGCCGCCGGCTTTCAAGTACACCGTGAACTCTGTCTGCTCTTCGACAGCGGCTGCGGCAGCGCCAGGAGCGGCAGCAACAGCAACGGCAGCGGCGGCGGAAACGCCCCACTTTTCTTCGAGCATTTTTGCAAGTTCGGCAGCTTCAAGAACGGTCAGGCTCGACAGTTCATCAACGATTTTCTCGATCTTAGACATAAGCAACTTCCTTCCGGTTTGAACTTTGGTGGTGAGTGCAGCCATTCGGGCTGCGTTGAGCGATCGATAATCCCTTGCGGGGCCGTCCACATTTCCAGCAGTTCAGCCTTTCGCAGCCTTCGCCTGAATGACGCGTGCGAGCTGGGCTCCGGGCTCTTTGACGGTCCGGGCGATTTTCGTCGCCGGAGCATTCAACAGTCCGATCAGCTTTGCGCGCAACTCATCGAGCGACGGCAGTTCGGCGAGTGCCTTCACGCCTTTCGCGTCCAGGATGGTCTTGCCCATCGCGCCGCCGAGGATGACGAGTTTTTCGTTCCCCTTTGCGTACGTGACGGCAGCCTTCGCCGCGGCAATCGGGTCTTTCGAAAAGGCCAAAATAGTTGGCCCCTTCATCAAACCGGAAAGCGGTTCAGCGTCGGTTTCCTTGAGCGCGATTTGCGCCAGCTTGTTCTTGGCTACTTTGACAGTTCCGCCGGCTTCTTTGACCTTCCTGCGGAAATCTGCCGATTGAGCAGCCACCATGCCGGTGTTGTGGGCGACAACCACCAGGCCCGTGCTTTTCAGCATGCCATGGAGATTATCAATGAGCTCACGTTTCGCGGCTCTATCCACGTTTCGTCTCCTTGCTGCGAGGACAACTGTCCCCGCGGGTTGCACCTTGTGCCGCCTTGCCGATTGACGGGCGAAGCGGCGGTTGGTCTGTCCTTCACGCCGCGAGCCTCTACATGAGGCGGCACGGTGCTGACCCAGAAGATTCAAACCGGACGGGTCAGCTTGCGCTGACAAATCCGTTTCGCTTCTGTCTCATGCGGGCCCTCGATACGAGAGACTTAAGCGTCGCGCGGCATGGCCGCCTTCTGCACCCACAATCTCGGACAGTACCGAACCGGAGTTTTGACGCCCCGGTCCGGGGTTTCCCGGGTTGCCCCGGAATTCTTGTGTTGCCTTAGATAACCGGTCCCGAGGCAACAGTTGTCGGATCGAGTTTCAAGCCCGGCCCCATGGTCGACGACACTGAGACCTTCTTCAGGTAAGTGCCTTTTGAACCCTGCGGCTTTGCCTTCACGACGGCATCGACGAACGCCTTTATGTTCTCGACCAGTGCCTGTTCCGTGAAGCTCGCTTTGCCAACACCAGCGTGCACGATGCCGGCCTTCTCGACGCGGAACTCGACCGAGCCGCCCTTGGCGCCCTTGACGGCGCCGACGACGTCCATCGTTACGGTTCCAACGCGCGGGTTCGGCATCAGGCCGCGCGGACCCAAGACCTTACCTAAGCGGCCGACGAGACCCATCATGTCAGGCGTCGCGATGCAGCGATCAAAGTTGATCGTGCCCTTCGAGACGATTTCGACAAGGTCTTCGGCACCGACGATGTCTGCACCAGCGGCCCTGGCTTCGTCAGCCTTGGCACCTTTTGCAAACACGGCAACGCGCGCGGTCCGGCCGGAGCCATTCGGCAGGTTACACACGCCGCGCACCATCTGGTCGGCGTGCTTTGGATCAACGCCGAGGTTCATGGCGACTTCGATTGTTTCATCGAACTTTGCCTTAGCCCGCGCTTTGATGATCTTCACGGCTTCATCAACTGCGTATGACTTGCCAGCCGGAAGACCGGCTTTGACGGCAAACATGCGCTTGCCACCTGCAAGGCGGGTTTCATTAGCCTTTTCGGCGCTCACTGCTGGTTTCTTGTCAGCCTTGTTGTCAGCCATGGGTTACTCCACCACCTTGAGGCCCATCGAGCGGGCGCTACCGGCGAGCGTGCGCGCGGCGGCGTCGATGTCGCTGGTGTTCATGTCTTTCAATTTGCCTTTGGCGATCTCTTTCAACTGCGCCATGGTCACCTGACCGGCAACAACGCGGCCCGGCTCTTTCGAACCCGAACCACCCTTGCCCGTCGGCTTCAACCCAGCGGCCTTCTTGATGAGGAAGGTTGCCGGGGGATTGCGCATCTCGAACGTGAAAGAGCGGTCGGAGTAGACCGTGATCTTCACCGGAATAGGCGTACCCTGCTCGAGATCCTTCGTCTTTGCGTTGAAGGATTTGCAGAATTCCATAATGTTGACGCCACGCTGGCCAAGCGCAGGGCCAATCGGCGGCGACGGGTTTGCCGCGCCGGCTGGCACTTGAAGATTGATATAGCCGTCGATTTTCTTCGCCATGGTCTCCCCTTAGCGTTTGAGATGCGAGCGCCTCGACGAAAGGCATTCGCGTCTAGGGTTAGCGGTTCAACGGACCTTGCTTCAAAACCGAAGCGCAGTCCTCCCGCACAACACCGCATCAGAAATGATCTTCTTTTGCGGGCCCGGCACGGCGTGCCGGAATTCTTCAGGCAGTATAAATCGCATCCCGAGTTTGAACTCAGGTTGCGATCTTCTCGACTTGGCCAAACTCAAGCTCGACCGGCGTTGGCCGGCCGAAGATCGAGACGGCCACTTTAACCCGCGAACGCTCTTCATCGACTTCTTCCACGACACCCGTGAAGGAAGCGAACGGACCATCCGCGACTTTGACGTTTTCCCCGATCTCGAAGGTGATCGTGGGCTTGGGACGCTCGACGCCTTCCTTCACTTGGTGAAGGATGCGCATCGCCTCGTCCTCGGAAATCGGCATCGGCTTGTTGTCGGCGCCGAGGAAGCCTGTAACCTTGGGCGTGTTCTTGATGAGAACGAACGCCGCGTCGGTCATCTTCATTTTAACGAGCACGTAGCCCGGCAAGAATTTGCGTTCCGCATGTATTTTGCGGCCGCGCTTCACTTCGATGACATCTTCTGTCGGCACAACGATGTCTTCGAACAGATGGTCGAGCCCACCAGCTTTCGCACGCTCGCGGATGGCATCAGCCACCTTGCGCTCGAAATTTGTGTACGCGTGCACGATGTACCAGCGCGTACCGGTAACCGTCTTATTTTCTTCGCGTGTTTGCGCGACAGCCATCGTCAATTGCCCTCTCGCCTCAAGTCCGTCAGGCCCCAAAACCCAAGACGAGGCGTACGATCCAGCTCAAAGTCTGATCCACCATCAAAAAGAATAAAGAGGCGAGCGCGACCATGATGAGCACCATCAAAGTCGTGATCGAAACCTCTTTGCGCGTTGGCCAGGTGACTTTGGCAACTTCTTGCCTGACTTCCTGCATAAACGCGATCGGGTTCAACTTCGCCATCAATCTGCAATCCTTAGCACACATGCGACAACTCGCCGCAACCCGCCCCTCGATTTATGGGGCCGGTGCCACGAGCCGGTCTGGAACGAGTGGCAGGGGCGGCAGGTCTCGAACCTGCGACCTTCGGTTTTGGAGACCGACGCTCTACCAATTGAGCTACACCCCTACGAGCGCCTCAAACACAGCGCTTGAGAAGTCTCTTCTGTTCCAGGGTTCGTCTCCTTAGACCAAGTGAATTGGTTTGTCACTTGGGGTCTGTAGCCGTTTTTTCAACCAAGCTATTGGACTATCGGATGGGCTCGATGACGACGGCCGTTCCGTAAGCGAGCACTTCGGTGACCGCCGCTGCAATCTCATTCGCGTCGTAGCGCATGCCGAGGATGGCATTCGCCCCCATATCCTGAGCGTTTTTGACCAGAAGATCGAAAGCTTCCTGGCGGGTTTGCTCGGCAAGCTTGGTATAGACCGTGATATTGCCGCCGAAGAAAATTTGAATGGCCGCCCCGAGATTGCCGACAACCGAGCGCGAGCGGACGGTCAACCCCTTGACCATGCCGAGATTGCGCACGATGCGATGGCCTTCGATTTCATTGATAGTGACGACGAGCATGTACTTTCCTCCCGGTAACGCCGACGCAAAGGGCGTGCATCACCCCTGCGGGATGAGCCAGTCGCGATACTGTTGAGCGTAGTTGTTGACGAGGCGCGCGTCGAGATCTTCAAAGAGTTGATCCGCCTCCGCCTACCGCATCGGATTTTTTGCGCTTCTTGCGCCCGGCCGATCCCGCCGGAGCCTTGGCGGAGACGGATGGAGCGGATGAAGGGAATCGAACCCTCGTATGAAGCTTGGAAGGCTTCCGTTCTACCATTGAACTACATCCGCATTTTACTTTGTCCCTGGCTACTGCCTGCCCGGAGCCGGCCGCCACGAAACAGTGCGCGGAGCCTGCAGGCTTCAATTCGTCAAGCTGGGAACACGAGCGCCGTAAACACCACGCGTCGCCCCTCCCGTCAAGCCGCCGAGCCCGAAAGCCGCCGGCCATCGAGCCCCCGGCCAATTTTCTTCAAGCCGCCATCGACCAACTTACGCCATTTCGGCCCGCGTCTGCGGGCGTCGTCAATGGCGTCCACGATGACGTCGGGGTCGCGCAGCATGAGCGCTTCAAGCAGATCGTTCGCCTGGGCGAGGTCTTTGGGAGCTTTTGCACTGGTTGCGTGACGCACCTCAGCCACGATCAATTTATGGATGGCATAGCGCTCGGGCGCTGGAACTCGAACCGGTACGCCAGCGCCATACAGCGCAGCCACCTCGATTGGCTCGGCGACGAGATAATCTAGGAATTGCAATGGCACAGCCGCCGCTGACAGGGCCTTTACATGGAGCGGCTGCTTGGTGCGGCGCGGAGTTGTCAAGAGATCGACTTGAAAGCCTGAACCCGAAACGTACACCTGTGCCCACTTGTGATCGCGATTCATACGCGGCTCAAACGTCGGATCGGCGCGGCGCAGAACCTGTTCCAGGGGAACGGGTGCAGCTCCTGCGAAAGACACGCCATAAGGGAAGGCGAGATCCGCGTCTTTAGTCATGAGGCCGGCCGACAGAAAAGCTCCGACAATGCATGGATAGAGCTGATATGCCCCTGTTCCGACCAAAACCACGCCGCGCTCGAAGAGGCCTTCCTCCGACAATACCTCCAGCAGCCGGCCCATGTATGGATCAGGCGCCGGCACGCGCGCGCGCTTCAGGGCCGATACCGTCGATTTCCTGACCTTGGCTTCATCTGCGGTGCGCTGGATGCGCGCCGCAGCAGCCTTAACATCGTCGCGATTTGCAGGGCCGATGTAGTTCTGCTGATAGCTGCTGCCCACACGCCGGACTTCATAGAGATGCTTTTGCCCGCCAACCGATTTTCGATGCAAGCGTACCGCCCCGTCCGCCCGACACGGCGAGCGCTTGGGCCAAATCAGCGTAGAGCGTAAGAAGATTGAGTGGGATCTGCTTCATGCAGTCACTATACAAGTTTTTGCAAAAACTTGTATAGTAGAAATCGCCCCCCCTACACAGCTTGCAAGGAGACGGGTTTGGTGGAGAGGGCTGGTTTCGAACCAGCGTAGGCATAGCCAACGGATTTACAGTCCGTCCCCTTTAACCACTCGGGCACCTCTCCAAACCGCCTTAGACCCGCGGGCGAACCGCCGAGTCCCAAACGAAAGCGCCCTGCCGGATTGGGCAGGGCCTTGGGTGCGTTATCTTCGCGGGGGCCTTTCCTGTCAATCGGAAAAGCGGCATGGTCCCGCTTCCCGGCGGGATGCGACAGCAAGGCCAGCGCAGGGCCAACATCGAGGCGTATTCTGAGCAAAGACCCCAGTAAAAAACCAAGTAAAAAACCTTGGCGCGGCAAACCACGCAGCGATGAGCCGGGGCGCAAGCATTTTTTCAAGCGCGGCGGAGGTTCAGGCAAGCGCCCAGATGGCCACGAGCACCGTGACCGGCGCGACGGCGCGCATGCCGCAGATGGACCGCTCCGGCTTTTTGGCATGCACGCTGTAGAAGCCGCGCTGCGCAACCCGCTGCGCAAAAAGAATAGACTGGTCCTCACTGAAAATGCCGAGCAGCGGCTCATCGAAGCCATGGGTCCGCTCACCTTCAAGATTCGAACAAGTCTCACCCCGCGATCTCGACAAAATCCTCGGCGCCGATGCCGTGCATCAAGGCGCCATGCTCGAGACGGAAGACTTGCCGGAGCCCGAATTCGCGGATCTCGTCGAAAACGCCAACGGCCGGCCCCTCATCGTCTTGGATCAGGTGACAGACCCGCATAACGTCGGTGCAATACTGCGCTCGGCTGCGGTGTTCGGAGCTGCCGGGCTTGTCATGACCCGGCGTCACAGCCCGCCCTTGAATGGCGTGCTCGCCAAGTCGGCGTCCGGCGCTTTGGAACTTGTGCCTGTTGCACTCGTCACGAATTTATCGCGCGCGCTCGAAGAACTCAAGGAAGTTGGGTTTCACGTCATCGGCCTTGATGGCGCGGCCGAAGCGCGGCTTGAAGCCACCGATTGGTCGCGCCCGACCGCTCTCGTCATGGGCGCAGAAGGCAAAGGCTTGCGTCGCCTAACGGCAGAAAATTGCCACCTGCTGGTCAGCATCACGACGGACGGTCCGATCGATAGCCTCAATGTGTCGAATGCCGCAGCCATCGCGCTGCATACGGCAGCGCTCTCGCGCGTGCGTGGCTGACAGGCAGCCCCTCAACGAAAAACGCCAGCGCTCGTTGCGCTGGCGTTATAAATCTCAGTCGTGACGAGGTTTACTCGCAAATCAGCGGGCGTTCGCAGACATAGCGGCCACCACGGCAAACCGTGTCGCCCCAACGATTTTCGAAGCAGCGGCGTCCCGCCCAATGACATTCGCGCTGGCCATAATAGCAGGCCTCGCCATCGTCGTCGTAAGACGAATAGGAGTGATGGCGTCCGCGCGCATTGGCAGCAGCACCGAGAATTCCAAGTCCAATGATGCCAGCAGCTGCGCCAAGCGCAAAATTACGTCCGCCGTGACGACGGCCCGCTTCAGCATCTTGGGCCGCCGTTGCTGCAAAACCAAAAGCCATAACCAACGCCATCAGCGCGTGTGTAAATTTCTTGAACATGGGTATCTCCCCAGTGCTTAGGCCGCCCTCTGCGGCGATTTCAATTATGATCTCTCAGGGGCCGTGCGTCCCCATGAGCTAACTATCGGCTATTGCGCATGAATGTGGCATGAACGGGTGCAAACCTTGGGGATCTCAAGGCCGCACCCGCTCACAATTGCTCACGATCTACGAGATGTTCTTACCAGTCGCCGCGGCGATGACCGCCGTGATGGCGGCGGTGCCATTCGACATGACGGTACCCGCGCTTTGGCGCACCCCAAGCCGCGTAATACGGCGGCAAGTGGTGCCGATTGCGGCGAACCGTGTGTGCCGGACGCCAGTAATGCGAGTTGTAGTAGGGATAATACCCGCGCGGACGATAACTGTAGGCATAAGGGTCGGTCGCGCCGTGGCGCAGAAAGACGTGATTGTAGCGCGGGTAATAAACCCAATGGCGTACCACACGCATGTTGTCCCAGCCGCGCGGTTGGTCTGGGCGATCCCAGTTAAAGGCAGAAGCGGGTTGGGGGCTGGCAATCACAAGGGACATTAGTCCAAGGACCGCAATCAGGAGGCTCTTCAAACGCATTACTCGTACTCCTCGATATCCGGGCAAGGGTTGCAAACGAAAACCCGGTAAACGCAGCGGTAATAATTGCCGAAGAATAGCTAATGAAAGGTTACCTTGCATCTCCAATCCAGTCATCTGCCGGTTTGGCTCGTGCTTCTCCAAGGCGCAAGACGAACACTGAAGCAAGCATCTGTTAAGCAATTCAACACCCTCTCCCGCCAAGACTGATGTTGGCCGATTCGGCGCTCTGAGCCGGAACGGCGCGATTGCGCCAAAAGCGCCATCGGATGGGGAAGTTTGGGGCTCAAGGCTTGTGACGCAGCGAAAAGACAAAAAAGAAGAAGATCGCGAGCGCATGTCGGCGGCCATGCGCCGTCTCGAAGAGTTATTGCAGGACCCGGGTCCCGGCATCGTCGTGACGCCGATTGGCGAACCTGAAGGCGGAAATCCGGTTCAGAAGTCCGCGCACAAATCTGAGCAATCGAACGCCATTGAAGCGCCGGCGAATGAGGCTCCAGCTAAAAAAACCAAAGGCCTCAAGGACACGGCGCAACTCGGTCCAAAGGCACCTCCTCAACGGCCAGCTACGGCCGCCGCGAAAGAAGCATCAAAGCCCAAAGAGATTCCTGGCCTCAAAGGGTTTTCGCCGACGCGGTCTAGTGCCGGGCTCTTCGGCCTCTGCTTGCGGTGGATGCTTGGACCGGAAGAAACCGAAGTCAAAAATGCCGTGCGCGCTAGCCGCCGCGCCCTGAACGCAACTTTTATTTTCAGTGCCGTCATCAACGTCCTGATGCTCGCCGGTCCGCTGTTCATGCTGCAGGTCTACGACCGTGTGTTGACGTCGGGATCGTTCCCAACCCTCATCGCGCTCTCCGTCATCACAGCTGTTCTCTACGGCATTATCGGCATGCTTGAGCTTGCGCGCTCGCGCATCATCAGCCGCGTTGGCGCTGAAATCGATCAGCGCCTGAGCGATAGGATTTTTGAAGCATCGCTGCGCAAGAGCCTTGCAACACAAGGTGCGGCCACACCGGCCATCCGCGAACTCGATAGTTTCCGCCAATTCATCGCCGGCCCAGCGCCTTTGACATTTTTCGATGCGCCGTGGACGCCTGTCTATCTGCTCGTCATTTTCATGACCCACTGGTTGCTTGGCGTTGCCGCAACCATCGGCACCGTGATCCTGCTCGGCCTCGCCTGGGCCAGCGATCAGAGCGGACGCGAGCCGCTGAAGCAGGCCGGCATCGCCGTTACCAAAAGTCTAGAAATGGCTGAAACCGGCCAGCGCAACGCCGAGGCCATTACGGCCATGGGTATGCTGTCGTCATACCGCAAACGCTGGCAGGTTCTGAACGAAGAAGGCTTAGGCTGGCAGTTACTGGCGGCCGACCGTTTAGGTGGCCTCTCGGCGTTGACGAAGGCGATGCGCTTGTTGCTGCAATCGCTCATGCTCGCCATCGCCGCCGGCCTTGCCGTCAATGGCGCAATCTCACCCGGCGCGATCATCGCCGCGACCATTATTTTTGGCCGCGCGCTAGCGCCAGTCGAACAAGTGATCGGCCACTGGCGCGGGTTCATCAAATCCCGCGAAAGCTATTACAGGCTCGAAGAAGTTCTGACCTATGCCCCGCCCGAACGCAACAGAACCCAACTGCCGCGCCCAAAAGGCGTGCTCGATGTCCAGAGTATCCGTGTCGCGGCGCCCGAAACACGCAACGTCATCCTGAACGGCATCACCTTCACGGCCATGCCTGGCCAAATGCTGGCAATCATCGGGCCTAGCGCATCCGGCAAATCAACACTCGTGCGCTCGCTCGTTGGCCTCTGGCCGACCTTTGCTGGAGCGATATTGCTCGACGGCGCGCGCCTCGACCAATGGCATCCGGAAGATCTCGGCCGCCACATCGGTTATCTACCGCAAAACGTCGAACTGTTTGCCGGCACCGTGAAGCAAAACATCTGCCCGCTTCCGCGATGACGCATCGGACGAAGAAGTCGTCGATGCGGCCAAGCAAGCCCATGCCCACGAGCTGATCCTGGCTCTGCCGCGGGGGTATGAGACGGAACTTGGAACGTTTGGATCTTATCTCTCCGGCGGTCAGCGCCAGCGCCTTGCCCTTGCCCGCGCGCTATTCGGAACGCCCCCGCTCGTCGTCTTCGACGAACCCAATTCCAATCTCGACCGGCCAGGTGACGAAGCGTTGTCCGCGGCGATCGACGGCATGCGCAAGCGCGGCCAAACAGTCATTCTCGTTTCCCATCGCGTGCAGGCCATCGGCAAGGCCGACCTTTTGCTCTTCATCGAAAAAGGACAGCAGCGGGCCTTCGGGCCACGCAACGAAGTGATGAAACTGTTCCAGGGGCCGGCCAATCAACAAGCGTCTGCGGCAACGACTTCACCCGTTGAAGAGCGGCGCGGCACGCCGCGCAAGCGAAACGCCCGCAAAAGCGGCCGGGGGCGAAGCGTGATGAAAATTTCCTCGCTTCTCAACGTCTTTTCCCCTCCGGCCGCTGCAGAAGCGGACTGGCATTCGACTGAACCCTGGGTCGCCTACGGCATGAAGGTCATCGCGATCCTATGCTTCAGCCTGTTCTGCATGTCGTTTCTCCCCGTTTCGGGCGCCGTCGTCACAACCGGCACTGTGACTATCGAGGGCGACTACCAAGCTGTGCAGCACCTCGAAGGCGGCATTATTTCAAAGATCCTCGTGAAGAACGGCGACCGGGTGAAAGCGGGCGACGTCCTCGTGCACCTCGACAACACGCAGTCGCTCGCCAGCATGTCTTCAACATCCAGCAAAGTTGCCGATCATGCCATTCAAGAGGCGCGGCTGATTGCCGAACGCGACCGCAAGGAGAGCTTTGAGGCGCCCGAAGGGATAGATCTCGCCATTCCCGAAAATGCAGCCCTGATGGCTGCGCAAACAGCCTTGTTCGACACGCGGCGTCTTTCGTACCTCGGGCAACAAAAAGTGCTTGCTCAAAAACTCTCTCAGGCCGAAAGCGACCTCAAGGGTATCGCAGCCCAAATGCAGGCCAGGAAGAAAGAACGCGACCTAAATGCCAAAGAACTCGCAACCGTCATGCCGTTGTTCGAAAAAGGCTACGTCAACCAGCAGAGGCTCGGCCCCCTGCAGCGGGAAGCCGCTCGTCTCGACGGCGAAATCGGCAATCTGAAATCGGAGACGTCAAAACTCAAGTCGGCGCGGGTGGAAGTTGAAGCACGTCTCGCTCAAGCCGACAAAGAATATTCGCAACAAGCAGCTGAAGACTTGCAGAAAGTCCAAGCCGTCTTGGCCGAACAACGCGAAACCAAAAAAGCCGTGTCTGACAAGCTTGCGCGCACGGAAGTCCGCGCGCCTGTCGATGGCATCGTGCACGCATTGACGATTCATACCCAGGGCGGTGTGCTGCCGCCGGGCGGCACAATCGCCCAGATTATTCCCATCGGCAAACAACTGCTGGTCGAAGCCCGCGTTGCCCCGCAAGATATCGACAGTGTTCATATCGCCCAGATTGCATCTGTCCGCTTCTCGGCTTTCGACAGCCACACGACCCCGCGCCTCGAAGGGCGCGTGCGCAAGGTCTCGGCTGCGGAATTGGCCGATAAGGACGGCAAAACCTATTTCACGGCGCAAGTTGAAGTGACGCCTGAAGAGCTACGAAAACTCGACAGCAGCCAGCAACTCATTCCAGGAATGCCGGCAGAGGTTTACCTTGAAACCCGGTCGCGCACGATACTGTCGTACTTCATGAAGCCGCTGACCGACATGATGGCGCGCGCTTTCAGGGAAAGTTGAGAGGCCGGCCCACGGACGCTGCCTCAATAAGCGTTGCGCATCGACTTGCGCGATAGCACCGTCAACATCACAATATAAATGTCGAACACAAGAGACCAATTGTCTATGTAATAGAGATCGTGCTCGACGCGCTGGCGCATCAATTCGTCGGTCTCTGTCGCGCCGCGAAACCCATTGACTTGTGCCCAACCGGTGATGCCCGGCTTCACATTGAGGCGCCGGGGATACAGCGAAATCCGTTTCTCAAAGAACCGGTCGTGGGCAACCGCATGCGGGCGCGGGCCAACGAGCGACATCTGTCCGCGCAGAACGTTGAGCAGCTGTGGAAGCTCGTCGATCGAAGATTTGCGCAAAAAACGGCCAATCCGCGTGACGCGCCGGTCGTTTTCCTGAGCCTGCAGGATATGGTCGCCATCGTCGAGCGTGGTCATGGTGCGGAACTTCCAAATCCCGAACTCTTCGAGATTAAAACCGCGCCGGCGCTGACGAAAGAAAACCGGACCTTTGCTATCGAGCTTGATGAGCAACGCAACAAGCAAGAACAACGGAACCAATAAAATAAGCGCTAAGCCTGCGAACACAATATCGAAGGCGCGCTTGGAAAGCGCTTCGAACGGCCCAAGCGGCTCGCGCGTCAACGACAGTGTCGTTGCCCGCCCAAAGCGCGCGACGCGGGCATCTTTGAAGCGTCCGATCAACCCGCCCGCACCTAGATGAATGACGACCGGCAGAACGCTGAACGCCGAAATGGCCCTTTCGATGAAGTCGGCCCGGTACCAGGAACTGGAGATCACGACATCCTCGATACCCAACATGCGCGCATTGCAAATCGCAGAGTCCAGGTGGCTCGCGATATCCTCTTCGGAGATATCGGCACCCGGCAAGATCACTCTCGAAGCAATATAAACTCCAGACGTGCCGTCAGCGATTTCACGCTCAAGCTTGGCGATGTCTTCTTCGCGCCCGACCAGCATCAATCTTCGCCGGCGCACAAGCCCGTGTTCGATCAATGTGCCGAGGCTGCGATGCAAGACCGCATTGAGTGCAATCGCCGTGGCCAGACCCGCGATATAGAAAATCAGCAACCAAGCGCGCGAGAATAACGCGGTGCTCTTCGTCAGGAAGCCGGCAACGGCCAGCGTTGCGAAGGCCAAATTCCAGACAAGAAACAGCCGGCTATTGCTGCGGCGTCCTTCCAGCAAACTTTCAACGCCATATTCGTCTTGGATTAGGAAGGTCAACCCAAAGGCAAGGCCCGCCATTCCGCCGACACTGGCATAACTCTCAATATCGCCAAAAGCGCCGTACACAGCCTGATGATAGCCAATTCCCGTCGCAATCGCGATGAGAATAACCGAAAACACTTCCAGACAAAACGCGCTGGCCGCAAATGCCGTGCGCGACAGCGCAAAGCGCTCTACTTGCACGAACCCGCTGGTCTCAGCCTCAATTACGCGTCCAAACACTGTCTCAGCACCCGCATCTGACAACTAGCGATAATCCTCGCCCCTAGCCAAACAGCCAAGGACCGTATTTATACTGATACTTAGCCTGTCCGGCTAACACATTTGTGGCGTTTTCATCTCTCAGTTAAAATCGCTCCCAGAGAAACAACAGTTGCGTCCATAACAGCGAAATGGGCATCGCCGGTAACCCTCACCGACATATTGCCGCGCGCCCGCTATTTTAACATTAGCTGGGCACGCCCCTTGCAAATTCGGCAAACGCCCGGCCCATGTCCGGCTCTATATCTGTCAATTTCAGATAAAATCGGAAATCGCCGACTGTTTCACTATATAGCGTCACGGCAAAGAGATCAAAATGGTACAAATAGTCCCGAAGCTTGGCACAATTCCGTTTCCGCGATTGCCAAGGGTGAATTCTCTTCACATGGCGCAAGAACGCGAGGTTCGGGGAGATAGATTGCGTAACAACTCGAACCGCGCGGAGCGATCGACCGACATTGGCGGCCTGCTCGGCATCCTCGGGCGAAATCTCTGGAAAATCATCGCTTCGACACTTGCGGCGCTGACGCTTGCCGTCGCCTACCTCGCATTTGCGACACCTCTCTATACGGCAACAGCTTCACTGTTTGTTGACCCGAGGACCCGCAAAATAGTCTCCGAAGAAGTCGTGCAAGGCGGATTTGGCTCAGACTTGGCGCTGGTCGAGAGCCAAGTGTCAATTCTGACGTCAGACGCCGTATTAAAGCGCGTGGTCGACAAGCTACAATTGGACACGGACCCGGAATTCGCGCCGCTGCTTGGTCAAGGCGTGCTCTCGCGCATCAAAGCGCTCGTTATCCCGCGCCCAGCCGATCCTGACAAAAAAGTTCAGGCGATTGCGTCCCTTTACCAAAACATCAAAGTCAAGCGCGCACAGAAGACATACGTTGTCGATGTTGACGTCACGGCTTCGACGCCGATTAAAGCCCAGCGGGTCGCTGAATCCGTCGTGGAGGCCTATCTCGCCGATCAAACCGCTGCCAAAGCCGCGGAAGCCAAGCGCGCCAACGGCTTGATCGATGCCCGCCTCGGCGAACTACGCGACCAAGTGCGGCGCGCGGATACCCGGGTCGATGAGTTCAAAAAGGCCAACAAAATTCTGACCTCCGAAGGCGGAATTGTTACCGAGCAGCAGCTTTCCAAAATCAACAGCGAACTCATCACGGCCCGCGCGGTCGCGGCCGAGAGCAAGGCCCGCCAGGAACAGATCAATATTGTTCTTAAATCGGCGGCAGGTCCTGAAGTTTTACCAGACGCAATCCGCTCGGGGCTTATCCAGAAACTGCGCGAACAATACGCTCAGGTTGCACGCCGCGAAGCGTCCCTCAGCTCTCAACTCCAGCCGCGGCACCCGGTCCTGGTCGATGTGCGCTCGCAGTTGAATGAAGTGAAAAACCAAATCGGTGCCGAACTGAAGCGCATCGCCGCGTCATCTCAGAGCGAATATCAGATCGCGGCCAGCCGGGAACGGGATTTGTCGGCTCAACTCGACCGTGCAAAAGAGGAAGTGACGCGTTCCAATACCGCCCAGATCAAGCTCAGAGAACTTGAACAAGAGGTCACTGCAAGCCGCGAACTGCTGCGCATGTTCTTGGCGCGCGCCAAGGAAACGCAGGAGCAACAGAACGTTTCGACACCCGACGCTCGCGTTATTACTGCGCCGTCCGTCCCCTCAAGGCCGTCTAAGCCCATGACTTGGCTGGTTCTGGCGCTCGGACTCCTCGGAGGCCTTGGGCTTGGCTTGGCGTCGGCCCTCGTCACCGACCATCTCGACAGAAGTCTGCGGACGGTCAAGGATCTCGGGGACGAAGTTGGAACATCGAATGTATCGTCCATACCGGAATTGACGGCCGGCGGCGGTGTTGCGTCCCTAAGGGCCCGGAACAAGGACCAACCGGAACGTGTGGAGGCCGCACAATTTAGCGATATCTTGACCGCGCTCGCCGACGTCAACACAGCTGGGGACGGTCACTACCGGCAAGCAATTTTGCGCCTGCTCTCGAAAATCAAGAGCCGTCAAAAGCCAGCGCGCCCGCATACGGTTTTGATCGCGTCACCATCGGCCAACTCGGGGAATTCGGGCACGACATTGGCCTTGGCGTATGCGGCAGCGCTCTCCGGTGAGAGGGTCCTGCTCATCGACGCAACGTCCGGCAATCCAGAACTGTCGAAGGTGTTTGCAACATCGCTGAAACCGACCAATGTCGTGGTCCTCGACAACAAGGAGCACCTTGCTCAAATTACCACACGCGATGTCCGCTCTGGATTGTCCTTTCTGCCGATCGCACTTGCCGATTTGAGAACACTTAAACTGCAGCAGCGCCGCCGGCTGATTGCGGGTCTCAACGGGCTCAGTCAATCTTACGATCTGATCTTCATCGACGCGGGCGGGATGCTCGAAGACGAGTCGACCACGACCTTGCTGCCAACCGCGGATCAGATCTTTGTTGTCGCTCGCTCGGGATATACGACGCAGTCCGAACTAGCGAGCATTCTAGAGGTTCTGGAACCCGCCCGCGATCGTGTGGCTGGCGCTATTCTCACTATGGCACCGGCTTAATAGGTCCCTTTGAAATCGGGTCTCGCAAGAAGAGTGTCATGACAGCGCGCAGCGACGGGAGTGTTCATTTTCCGCCCGACAGCCGCATTATCGGCTTAGGGCTTGCGCTGGTCGCCATCGTATTCGTCACCATCTCGCCACTCGCACTCGTGGCGTTGGGGCTGAATTACGACGAGACAGGCGGTAGCCCGCTCGAAAAGGTCCATCCGGCGACGATCCTGTCGGTCGCTGTTCTTGCCCTTGCTGCCCTCCAAGTTCGCAATCCATTGACTGGATTGATGTCTGCACTCTTGGCCTATCCGGGAACCGCCTACTTCCTGCTCATGATTGGGCTGCTCATAGTCCATTCCATCCGGGTTGTCGGCCTACCTTTCACGTTCTTTTTCGATACATTCCTCGCACCCGTCGTGGTTTTCTTTCTATTCAAAGATATGCGCGAAGGGCGTGCGCGCCGCTTCGTTTGGCTGTTTCACACCCTTATGATGGCGAATGCCGTTGTCGGAATTCTCGAGTTTGCAACCGGATTCAGGATAACGCCCCTCGTCGCTAGCGGCCTCGTCATTGAGGACGATTGGCGCTCGACCGCCCTGCTCGGCCATCCCTTGGCGAACGCAAGTTTAACTGGCGCCTATATTCTCGCCCTCGCTCTTGGCGCCGCACGCGAACTGCCGCGCGCATTGGCGGTGGCTGGCTTTGTCATTGCTTCGGCCGGCATGGTTGTATTCGGCGGCCGCGCATCCTCCGTCATCCTACTGGTAATGCTGGCGGCCCTCGGCGTCGCGCGCGCCGCCGAATTTGCAAAAGGCAAGCGCTTCAAGACACGCGCCATCATATCGGCGCTTGTGGCACTCCCTATTTTGTCGCTGTGCCTGGGCGGATTAGCCGAAGCCGGCTTCTTCGATCAATTCATCGAACGCTTTTTCGATGACCAAGGAAGTGCAGACACGCGCGTCGAGATGTTTGAGTTGTTCAAGCATATATCCTGGGGCGAATTGCTGTTGGCGCCCGATGCCCAGCAGCTCGCGACGTTGAGGACCATTTATGGCTTGGACTTCGGTATCGAAAGCTTCCTGATATCGTTTGTCTTGAGCTACGGGATCATCCCGGGCATCGCCTTCTTTGCCGGCCTCTTCCTATTCTGCCGGGACGTTGTGCACTCGCTCCGGCCCGGCGCAACATGGGTCCTGGTGTTTTTCTTCGCCGTCGCCTCGACTTCGGTCAGCCTTTCCGCCAAGACGCCGCTGCTGGCCGTCCTAATCCTGATGCTGTTGGTTCTTATGCGGCGAAGCCGCGCAGCAGAGGCCATTATGCCAACGCCAGCGCCCCGTTTCCGGTTAACGCCACCAATCGGCACCCGTTAGAATGGCGCAGGCTGCTTGGAATTAATCACTAGACCGGAGCAACACCGGCGGCAACGTACTAAGGCACAGATGTTGCTAAGTTTTGCTTTGGGGCGGCGAAACCGTCCCGGACCCTGCCGCTGCCGTTGACTGTGTTCCTAGCACCGCGATCTGGACCAAACGCACAAGTGCTATGCGCCCGAGCATACAAAAGCCCGTTGGGTTTGAACTAAATTGCGTCTAAAGAGAGCAAAGCTCGGCGGTCCAAAAGATCACTTTGCACGCGTTTTTGAGTGAGTACAGTTATGGCGTCACATCACCTGCCTTGCCTCGCGAAAATAGACGGCTGCGGTATCAATACAGCCGATCCTGATAGCGCCATCCGCACAATCATCGCGCGCGCCAAAGTGGCCGAGCCTTTTACAGTTTTCACACTCAACCTCGATCATCTTGTCAAGTTGCGCCGTAATCCGGCGTTCCGCACGGCCTACGCAAACGCTGGGGTCGTAACGGCCGATGGCGCGCCCGTCGCTTGGCTCGCACGCTTCCAGAATACAAAGATCCAACGCGCAACAGGGGCGGATCTGCTCATGCCGCTGGCTGAAGCCGCGGCTGAAGCGCGTCTACCCGTGTTTCTCTTTGGATCATCCGCCGATGTGATGGCGCGCGCCGGACGGGACCTCGGAGAACGCACCGATGGTCTGATTGATATTGTTGGGACCTTGGCGCCGTCGGACACATTCGATCCCAATGGCAGCGAAGCCGATGCAGCACTCCAGCGCATCCGTGCTTCCGGCGCTAAACTCGCCTTCATTGCGCTTGGCGCGCCCAAACAGGAGCTGTTCGCCGAGCGCGCGAGATCGCTTGGCGTTAACTGCGGGTTTGTTTGCATCGGCGCCGCGCTCGATTTCATCGCCGGCGCCCAAGTGCGTGCGCCAGAGACCATGCGTAACAACGGTCTTGAATGGCTGTGGCGGCTTGCCACCAACCCACGGCGGCTGGCGCGTCGCTATGCCGAGTGCGCGGGCGTCTTATTCGACCTAGTTGTTGTAGCGCCGCTGCGTCAACGCGCCATGAAACTGCGCACCTAGGCACGGGGCTCACCGGTCTATGCAAATCGGTCTGGGCAAATCGGTCTGGATATAGAATTAAGCTTGTGCTGAAATTCCGGAGACAACCGGATCGAACCGTCGCTAAAGGTCACGGCATGTCAAAAAAGATTCTTTTCTACACACACGGACTTGTCGATGGCGGCGGAGAGCGGCTCTGGTCGTGCTTGGCTACCGCCATGAAGCAACGCGGCCATGACGTGATGTTTATCCAGGACTTCGAAGCCGACGAGAACCGCACCAACCTCGACGCCTCCATCCCGCTGTTCACGCTGGGGAGGGGCCATTTCCGCGCCGTCAAACGCCTTGCCGAATTGCTCAGAACCGAAAAGCCAGACGTAGCGCTTTCGGCAATCGGCGGATCCAATACCAAGCTGATGCTGGCGAAGTGGCTGGCGAGTTCCCCGGTCAAGACCATCATCACCTACCATGGCTTCCGCGAATGGAAAACCGGCCTTCTGAGTTTCATAACCTATCTAGGTCTGCCGGTCCTCAGCGCGGTCGCGGATTGCACGGTTGCCGTCTCCGATGGGCTCAGGGAACAACTCATCAAGAAATGGGGCGCGCGGCCTGAGAAAACGATCACAATTCTCAATCCCGTATTCTATCCCAAGGCGGCGCGCGTGCCATCAAAGGCTGAGATCGAAGCGCGCCCGGATGTGCTCTTGGCGGTCGGCAGATTGGTGCCCGAGAAGGATTTCATCACATTGGTGCGCGCGTTCGCGCGGCTTGATCGCCCCACAGCGCGACTCGTCATCCTCGGCAAAGGGCCGGAAGAGGCCAAGATCGTCGCCGAACTCAATCGCCTCGGCATTCGCCATCGTGTCGCGATGCCCGGATATAGCAAGGAACCATGGCAGCACTACTCGGAAGCCAAGTGTTTCGTTCTGTCGTCGAATTCCGAGCCTTTCGGCAACGTTGTCGTGGAGGCTATGGCTTTTGGACTTCCCGTCGTCGCAACAGCGTGTTCGGGCCCGCAAGAGATCCTCCGCCACGGTGAATTCGGCCGCATCGTTGCTGTCGGCAACGACCTGCAAATGGCCCATGCGATGGCTGGCGCACTCGACAATCCCGGCGATCCCGCCGTGCGCCGCAAACGCGCCGATGATTTCTCGTTCGAAGTGCGCGTGCCGACCTACGAGCGCCTTGTCGCCAAAGTTCTGGGCGAGCAGACCGCACTAGACGTTGAACTGGTTGCAGACATTGCCGAACGGCGCAGAACCGTGGCCTGATCCCGGAGCCAACTCAAGGACCGGATGCGCCGATGACCGCTGAGAAACGCCGCGTTTATCTCGACCTCACTCATCTTGGCCGGCATGTGACCGGAATCGAGCGCGTTTCGATCGAGCAATTCGAGCGTGTAACTTTCGATGGCGCAGAGCTCATTCCCGTTCGCTCGTCGGGCGTTCCGTCCATGGTGGTGCGCCAGCAAATCTTGCTCCCGCTTTATGCGCTGCTGCATCCCAGCGCACTTTTTGTCTTTCCGGGATTTCCGCCGTCCCCCTTATTCTCGCTCATCAGGAACCGCGTGCTCTTATACGTTCACGACACATTTCTTATCACCCGCCAAAGCGACCTGAGCACCAAAGCGCGGCTCTATATGGCGCCCCAGTTCCGGCATGCTGTGAAGTCCCTCCGGCACTTTCTGGTCAATTCTGAAAAAACCCGCAACGACCTGGCGCACTACACCCGGCCCGGCGCAAGCATTGGACTTTACCGCCCCGGCGTCAGAAACGTATTTGACCTATCGGCAGACACGCGAGCCACAAAAGTGGCGCAACCGAACCCGCTACGGCTTATCTCGCTTGGCACAGTCGAGCCGCGCAAAAACTACGCCGCCGCTCTTGCCATCCTCGACCGGCTGCGCGCCACGTCACACCCCGGAGCCGAACTGCATATTGTCGGCCGCGCCGGTTGGGGACCTGACGCCGAACTGATATCATCGCATCCGGGCGCGAAGGTTCACGGTTACCTTTCGAGCGAAGAGGTGAAAAAGCGCATGGATGAGGCCGACGTATATCTCTGCACATCGCATGACGAGGGACTAGGTTTGCCGTTGCTGGAAGCCCAGTACGCGGGACTACCCGTTGTTGCCCCGGACCAGCCGGTATTTCGCGAGGTGCTCGGCACATCGGGCACTTTCATAACACCATCCGATCCGGTAGTTGCAGCCGCAGAAATTGCCAATCTTGTGACGGCACCACATTGGCGCGCGAACAGCGCTGCTGCCGCTCTCGCCAACGTCGCCCGCTGGAATACACTTGCAGCGACTGACCTAGATAGCGCCAAACAAATTTTTGCGGCAAATTCCGGCAACGCCGGTGCCGTCATCAGAGTGGCAATGCGCACATCATGACCGGGCGGCCAAAAACAGAAGTGACCCGGCGCCAAGTCCTCGGGGCAGGTGCCGTTGGCGTATCGGCCGCGCTTGCTGGCTCCGCACTGACCGCTTTCAAGGCCTTTTCAGCAAGCACGCCGCCATCACTGCGCCAGCTCGCCGCTGCCAAAGGCATTCTGTTCGGCGCATCGCTCGCCGTTCACGAACTGGATCGCGCGCACGGGGCGCGCTACGCCGAAATCTACAAGCGCGACGCGGGTATCGTCACCAGCGAACTCGAATTCAAGATGTCGTCGTTGCGCCCGGCGGCCGACCGCCTCGACTTTGCCTCAGCCGACCGCCTCGTCGACTTTGCCCTCCACAATCAGATGAGCGTGCGCGGACATACTCTCATCTGGAACGACGATCTGCCTGCTTGGATTAAACGGCTCGGGCCCGGTGAAGTCGAACAGTTGCTCGAAACGCACATCATGAGTGTGCTCGAGCGCTATCGCGGCAAGGTCGACTATTGGGATGTCGTCAACGAACCAATAGCACCCTGGGACAAAAAGCCGGACAACTTGCGCGATGGCCCATTCTATTCGGCACTTGGCGAAGGTTATATCGCGCGCGCCTTCAAGCTTGCCCGCGAGTTCGCTCCCACCGCCAAACTCGTGCTGAACGAAGCTCAAACCGAGACGGACGATGCCAACGGGGAGATTTTCCGCTCTAGTTTATTTTCGCTTGTAAAGCGCCTCAAGGAACAAGGCGCACCCATCGACGCCATCGGCCTGCAAGCTCATCTCAAGACTGCGGCGCCCTATGACTTCAACAAATTCGCAGACTTCGTCCGGTCGCTCGCAGACCTTGGATACGAAATTCATATCACCGAGCTTGACGTCAATGACACGGGCGCAGGCGGGCCGATATCGGCTCGCGACGCCAAGGTTGCGGACCTTTACGAACGCTTCCTTGGTGCCGTGCTTCAGGTGCCATCCGTCAAAGTCGTACAGACTTGGCAGATTGCCGACAGCACGAGCTGGATGCGCGATCCCGTGATTGCATCGCGTATGGGTATCCGGGCCAAGGCTCGACCGTTGCTTTATGATGAAGCGTTTCGCAAGAAGCCTTCGTGGGACGCTGTCGCCCGCGCATTCGAAGCCGCACCCGCCCGCTAGAGCTACGCCGCGTTGGCGTCGCGAATGCCGAAACGGCGGCGCTGCAGCGCGCGGTGGTTCGCATAGACTTTAGCGAGTTGCACTTCGGGCGTGAATTCACCGACCTCACGCGCAACCCCCTCCGGTGTAATCGCACCGGAGAGCATCTTGTTACGGACGGCGACAAACGCATCCGACAAGCGCTCTGCCATGTCATCGTCGCTCACTGAGCGCGGTACCAGAGCGCCGGATACGCCATCCTTGATGACAGAGGCCAGCTGCGGCAAATGGATGGCACAAACCGGCCGTCCGGACCCAAGCGTTTCCAGAACCGAAAATGGCATGCCTTCAAATTCTGACGTCAAAATGCCCGCATGCACATTTGCTAAAACCTCTGCAACGCCCGTCGCGCTCTTAAATCCGTGCAGCGTGGAGATGTCTTCAATCGCTTTGAATTCGGGGAAGCGGTGGGGGTCGCTCGTGCCCATGTAATGAAACTCGACGCCGGGGCCTAGCTTAGCGCGCAACTTGGCTATCGTTTTGAACATCAGCGACGGTACTTTGAAGAGATCGAGCCGGCCCGCGAAAGCAATCCGGAACCACTCGTGATCGGGAAAGGGCTTGGCGGCAAACATGCGCGTATCGACCCATGTCGACTGGGTGTGGATCTTGGCGGCGCTGGCGGAATAAGTCTCCCGGATACGTTCGGTAATAATCGGATTGACGCACATGAACATGTCGCACGCCTTCACGGCCAGCCACTCGTTCACGTTGTGGACGTAGCGGTAACTCTTCAAAAGCGAATCCATCTGCAGCTTGGGCGCGCCTTCCCCGTGCAGCATTTGGATAAACGGAATGCCGAGCCCTTTAACAAGCGTTGCAAACTCGACGCGCTGCAGATCAACGCTCGTCGGACATTCCTTCAGCACGCGGCGCACGGCCGGCAGGTGCCGCAGCAAGCCTTGCATGAACTGAAAGTTGATCGAGTCTTTGAGGCTCAGAGCGGCTTCCCGCGCCTTTTCTTCGGAATAGTGGAGCACGGGGAGAAAATCGATTTTCTTGCCGCGGAACGTTTCGCGCGTGACCTTGCCGAGTTCCCGCTTACCCGACGCGTCAACCCCGATCATCAAAAACGAGAAATCGTCCGGCAAATGTCCGATCATATCGCGCACAAACGTCTCGAGCCCGCCAACCTTGTCGCCAAGGGGATCAAACGAGTGGATTACGCACAAGCGGTAAGTCATCAGGTCTCTCAATTAGATTGCAGCGGCGCGGGTTAGATTGCAGCGGCGCAGGCCGGCAGACCGGCGTTGCATTATCAGTATCCGAACTTCATGCCAAAATCAGCCCCCGCTACAGTCTCACGAATTCCGGTTGGGATTAAGGTTCACAATCCGCCAATTGCCCGCGCCCGGCGCACAACCTGCGACGCGGCCTCAGGATAGAGGATGGCGAGCGCCACCGCATAAACCGCTCCACCTGTTACAATTGCAGCGCAGAGCGACCACAGCGTGGGCGCGACGGACAGAAAGTGGAGAGCGAAAACCATAGCGGCGGTTGCGCCAGCAATGCGCATGAGGTGCCCCACCGGCATGGTAAATTTGTGCCAAATTGCGCCACATGCAAGCGTAATTGCGAGGCTAAGAAGTGCGCCAACGGCGGCCCCCATGACGCTGCCCGGCAGACCGCCGTAAGCGAGCCCTATCGCCCCTCCGGCAATCGTCGTCAGCCCATCGATTATATCGTTTACCAGCGGCACGCGCGTTTCTTCGCGCAACAGAAATACTTGCTCGCCGAAGTGGATACGCAGATTGCGCACCGCGCCCGCAATGATGGCCCAAGGTAAAACGGCGGCCGTCATGTCCCGGAAAGGCGCCGCAACGAGTACTTCAACCAGCGGCGTCGAGATTGCCCAAAGACCTGCGGCAGCAGGTGCTAGAACGGCAAGCAGCAGGATGCCGTTGCGCACCAGCTGCATTTGCCCTTCGGCCATGCCGCCTTCCCGCGCCCGGGCGACCGCCAGCGGGAACGCCGCCGCCGTCACAAGCATCGCGGCAAAGGCCGCCGCGCGTAGCCCCAGACCCCAGCCGACTGTGACCAGGCCAACCGCCGCCGCACCCTCTTTGTGTTCGATGACGAAACGCAATCCGTTATTGGCGAGCCAAACAAACAATCCGCCGATCACCAAGGGCATCCCGTAGCGCAACGCCGTTCGCACACTTTCGCGCGAAAACGCAAGCGGACTTGAGCCGATCTCGAGCCGCCAAAGCGCGTAGGCGAGTGCCAGAATTTGCGCCGCTGCATAGCCCCAAAGAACATTCGCGGCGCTCGCCCCATAAAGTTTGACGAAGAGAATTCCAAAGCCAAGGCCAAGCACAGGCCAGCTGATCTGCAAAACCGTATAGGTCAGTGTGTCGGCGGCCGTGCGCGCCCGGTCCGTCAAGTGCGTTGCGATGGTGCGCGAGAGGCAATAGCAAAGCGTTGCTGAAATGAGAGACCGGTCCCACGCGGCATCGACGAAGAGCGGCAGCCCCAACGCCCCAATCGCCGTGACAGCGCCCGCCGCCAGCATGACCCCGCTTTCGGTATTCAGATAGACAGACTTGGCATCAGCGGTCGCGCTCTTGTCGAAGTAGCGCATCGTGTAAAGCGTGAACCAGAACAACGTTCCGACATAGCCAAATTCTTGCGCCGCCGTGATCAGAGCGAACACGCCCATTTGTTGCGGATCGAGAAAATAGGTCCACAAAATAATGGAAAAGAACTGCACGATCGGGCCCAGCACCTGGGCGGGCAGATACAATAGAGTTTGGCGCAGGAGCATGAGGGTCTAACTTGTATCCGCGCCCAATAATCGGGCACGCTCTTGTCTAGCCGCTTGGCCATAAATATGCGAGCGTTGGTCTAAGCGTTAGTTAGCCGCTTCGCACCTCAAAACTGCGGGAGCATTTGGCAGCATGAGAGCCCGCTGATGCGCATTCACGTTTACCTCGACAGCGCCCGGCTCTTTCGCTGGCATTTGGCTCTGATCGATCTGCTCACTGCCGATGGGCACACCCCAACTGTCTCATTCGAGGACACCAGCGACCCGCTGCCAACGAGCTTAACCGCCCTCTTCGATTATGACCGGGCGCGCAGCGGCGCAACCCATGACCGCTTCTCGACCCGCATGAACCCGCAGGCGTTTGCGCCCTTCCTTGCTGTAACGACCGGTGTCTCAAAAGATAGCGCGGCGGCCGGGTCCGTCCCGGACATCGCCATCGACCTCGCCTCGGCAATAAGAGTTGTGAAGCGTCCGGGTCGCGTTTTGCGTCCGCTCTATGACGGGGACATGAAAGATTACGCACTGTTCCACGCGCTCTTGCAACAGCGCGCGCCCGCACTTGCCATCGCGGACAGCATCTCTGATGCAACCATCTGGAACATCGGCCTGCCCGCCATCGAAACACCTTGGCGTATTGCAGTCTCGTTCGATCAGGTTACATCCCGTCTCGTTCAAGGCGTACTGCACACGATCAGAAAAATTGCTTCTGGACATGCCCCGGCCGATGAGAGACCAAGCGCGCTCGAAAGCGGGCCACGCCCATCCATTCTGGCGTCGGCCGGCAGGTTTGCCTCGTCGCGCGCACGGCGAAAATTCACGCGGCTTCGCGAGAAAATTGCGCGCGACGCGCCAAAGTGGCACGTCGCCTGGCGCGCAATCCCGGATGGGTCTTCGCCTCAAGCCGGCAACTACAATCTTGCTGACTTCCGCATCCTTCCCGACGACGGACAGCGCTTTTTCGCCGACCCTTTTGTATTGCTTAAAAACGGCGAGCGGCACGTCTTTGTCGAAGAACTGCCCGGCGCAACGGGGCGTGGCCACATCTCCCACTTCACGATTTCAAAGGATGGCATTGCCAGCACACCACGCACCGTGCTTGAGGCGCCCTATCATCTCTCCTACCCGTTCGTATTCGAGCATGCGGGCGAGATCTGGATGCTGCCGGAATCGTCCGCCGCGGGCGGGCTCGATCTTTACCGGGCCGAACGTTTCCCCGATCGTTGGACCAAAGTAGCGCGCCTCATCGAAGGGCGAATTCACGACGCGACATTGTTTTCTCATGGAGGGCGGCTGTGGATCGCAGCCGGAAACGAGACGTTGCAAAGCGCAACGTGGGACGGTCTCTCGCTTTATTCCGCAGCCACGCTACTTGGGCCCTGGGAGTCACACCCGCAAAACCCCGTGCTCATCGACGCGCGCGCCGCCCGGCCTGCCGGTGCCATCTGGAGTGTTGACGGCGCGCTCTACCGCCCAGCGCAAGATTGCTCTGAAACCTATGGCGGCCGTTTGACGCTGCGCCGGGTTGCAGAGCTTTCCCGTGAGCGCTTTTCCGAGGAAACCCTCGGCCACATCTCTTTCGGCTCCAAAATTCACAAGCCCTTGCCTAACAATCAAGGCGGGCGCATTTTTGGGCCACATACGCTCAGCAGGGCGGGCGATTTGGAGGTGATTGATCTCTATGCCAGACCCAGCGCGCTCAGGGCTGGTTATCGCGATGCAATCAGGCTATAAGCCGGGCGCATCTGGCGGCCAAACCGTCCGCGATGGCCGCCTGCTCAAATCAATATTCGCCGACTTAGCACAGTGGTAGTGCACCTGATTTGTAATCAGGGGGTCGTAGGTTCAAATCCTACAGTCGGCACCATTTCTGCCACGCGGATGACGCCTTGCGGTGCGGTCAGGACCGCAACTCTAGCGAAGCCGTCGCGAATCAGTCTCAGTTAGCGCTGTCCCATTTGCCTCCGCTAAGCCCGGGCACCCCCTGGGCGTTCGGTGCCAGAATTTATTGGCCTTGCAGGAATTGCTCGTGATCCGAACTGCACGAACCGCGCACGTCATTCCGGCATCCGTTTTTGCGCCCGCGCGCTGGCGTGTATGGCTAGCGAGCGGCCTTGCAGCCAGCGCCTTGGCCATCTCCACGCCGGCAGCTGCCGGGTCCCTCGCGCCTGACTGCGGCAACGCCACGGGCACGGCCGTATTCGATGCCGGGAACAATGTGCTCACCTGTTCGGGAAATCAGTCACCCGGCATTTCGACTTTTGCCGATACCCTTTTCGTCACCGGCCTGACCGGAAGCATCGCGCCCGGCGCCGGACTCCATGGCATCGAACTTTTCGGCAGTAATTCCGTCACGCTCCAGAGCATGCTCAGTGGGTTTAGCATCATCACAACGGGGCCCGAAGCCCACGGTATTAGCGCCGACCGCCAGCAGGGCGTCACGATCGAACATCAGGGCAATATCTCGGCAACGGGGCCAGGTTCGATCGGCATTCGCGGACGCGCCTCGCAGGGTGAGGTTTCGATTTCATCTCGTGGAAACATCACTGCCGGCGAAAGCGGAGCCGGCATATTTGCCAACACCACGCAAGGTTCCATCGTCATTCAAAACAATGGCGACATCAGCGGCGGTCCTAACAGCTCGGGCATCCTTGCCGAGATCGATCAGTCCGGCAACGCCGCAAGCATCTCCATTGTGTCCAATGGCGATATCACACTCCACGATTTGGACGCTTCGCCCATCGGCACGACTGCCGGCATCGCCGCACTCGGCTTCAATGACATCTCGATCAATTCGACCGGCGACATCACGACGAGCGGAGACCTTAGGCATGGAATTTTTGCTTTGTCTTCAGCGACAGGTGATATCACGCTAACGTCCTCCGGAGACATTACAGCAACAAGCGTAGGGACATCTGCAATTCGCATCGAAGGCGGCCGAAGTAACTACGTTAAGATACAAGGTGGCACTGTCTCGGGATCGGGTGGCAGAGGCGCGAATGCCAGTATTTCGTTTGACAGCGTTTCGAGCCTTTCGAATGTTCTCGAAAATCACGGCACGATCACCAGCGGACGCAATGGAACGGCTGTTTTTGCGAGAAACAATTTCACGACCATCAACAACTACGGCTCCATTACAGGGAATATCGAACTCGGCGTCTTTCCCTTAGTCTCAACGCCTTTAACAATTTTCACGGTGGCACATTTAATTCCGGCTTAGTAGCCGACGTTGGCTTCAGCGGCGGAATTCTCGTCAACGAGGGAACACTTTCACCTGGAGGGCACGGCAAAATTCAAGGGACGCAACTTTATGGCGATCTCAGACAAAACACGAGCGGTATCCTCGCAGCCGATATCGACCTCGGCAACTATTCGCACGACATGCTTCTGGTTGAAGGCAGCGCAGAGCTTTCCGGCAGAGTGGTGCCTAATCTCTTGAATTTCTCCCTGGCGTCAATGCAACAGAAATTCACATTAGTGACGACGACGGCCGGCGTTACCGATTTGGGGCTCACCGTTTCCGACACGGCACTTGTCGATTACTCACTGAGCTATCCCTCTGGCAATGATGCTCTTCTCACAGTCCGGCTCTCCTTCGATGTTCCAGGACTGACAGTGAACCAATCCGCTGTTCTCGGATACCTAGGCCGTGGGCTCACAACGACTGGCATGCCGGAGTCTTTCGAGGCTTTATATGCGGCATTGGTCAGCGCTCCCGATGCTGCCACGATCTCAGAAATTACAGAAAATTTGTATTTCAATGGGTCAAACGCAACTCTCTTGAGCGCCATGAACTTTAGCGACGCCCTTGCCGCCGCGCTCCGCAGCTGTCCCGTCGCTGAAGGGCCCAACAGCGAACTTCGCGAAACGTCGTGCCTCTGGGCAAAGCCCACCTACCGCCAGTTCAGACAAGACAAAGGCTGGAACCGCGCCCGCATCGACGATGATACCAGTGGCATCTCCGGCGGCTTCCAGACCGCGCTTGCTGAAAACATCTGGGGCGGTCTCGGCTTCTCGGTCGAAAATAGCAATTCCAATATCGACGGCACCACCAGCATCGACGGCACGTGGTGGCAGATCGGCGGCGTTGCAAAATGGACCGAAGGCGCAATGAAGCTCTCGGCGTCCGTCAGCGGCGGCCAAGGCGGCCTCGACACCCTGCGATCGATTTCAATACCCGGTCTCGCGGCTGTTGCCTCGAGCGATAGCGACATTGATTTCGCAAGCGGGCTCCTGCGCTTCGCCTATTCCTTCAACGCAGGCGCGCTTTATGTAACGCCGATGCTCAACGCCGGCATCAACCACATTCGGCTCGGCGCCTTTACGGAGTCCGGCGCGGGGGGCTTGAATCTCGCCGCTCTATTGGCAAGCGAAACGATCTTCTCCGGCGGCCCAGCCCTCGAACTCGGCACAACCATCGAGGCCGAGGGATTGACGTTCCGCCCCTACGCGCGTTTCGGCGTAACGTTCCTCAGCGAAGACTCGATCACGACTGCAAGCCCGGTTCGCGGCTGCCCCCGCGACACTCGCGCCCTTCGCTATTCAATCGGAATTCGACGATGTTTACGCGGACATCTCGGCCGGCGTGCAATGGTTCAGCGCGAGCGGCATTCATCTGCGCCTCAATTACGATGGCCGCATCGGCGAGAACAGCGAACAGCACGGTATCGACGCCAAGCTGACGCTCAACTACTAGCTGAACTGCCATGAAAGAGCCCGGTGTCGAAACACCGGGCTCCCCAAAGTTCAGCAGTCCAACGGGAACCTTCCGCCCTAGTCGATGCACTCGTAGTAGCGGAATTTCCATTTCGAATGGCCGGTCGCGAGATACTTGCGCCACAGCCATGCGCAGTTTGCATCAGATTTGTCATAGCTCTCATAGACGTAGATAGGCGCCGTATAGAGCCACGGGCGCACATGTCGGCGGTGGTGGCGTCCATGTCCATTATCTCCGCCTGGATGTCCGTTCCCTGCGTGATGACCGGGCTTCGTCCAAGGCTTGGAGCCAGGTTTCCATCCCGGCGCATGTGGCACGCCGACGACCGGCTTCACACCGGGTTTGAAGCCGCCAGCGTGGTTGCCAATATGACGCGGCGTCCTGTTGATGACACGCGGACCGCCGTCCATAGGTCTAATTGAAGGCCTGACGGATGTGCCCGGCATCCTCACCATACTTGGCTTTGCAATACCTGGCTTTGCAATACCTGGCTTTGCTGCCATTGGCGCCCGGAATGCCGGAGTGCTCTTCATACCGCCAACATGTCCAGCGGCTCGTCCGCCTATGTGCCCGCCGGGGCCTCCGGGTTTTGCGGCTTCGACCGCCGGGGCAGCAAGGCATAGCGCAGCGATCAACGCCACGCGTACCTTTACGAATGAAACCATGGCTTTTGCCTCCTCAGCAGAGCAACAGCCGCCCCGTCCAAAAAGGACCAGCGGCACGCATACCCGTCATATGGGATTGCCAAGCCTGAAAACCACCATGCCCTCAAGGAGAAATAGTATTCTCCTCGTTGAGGCTATACCGGGCCAGATGGCACTGGCGCTTATGCAGCGACCGGTTTCTTTACCGGCGGCAGGTCGGTGCAAGTGCCTTCGAACACTTCCGCCGCCATGCCGATGGATTCGCCCAACGTCGGATGCGGGTGAATGGTGTGGGCGATGTCGGCGGGCTCCGCGCCCATCTCGACCGCGAGGCAGATTTCGCCGATGAGATCGCCCGCGTGCGTACCGACGATGCCGCCGCCGATAACCTGATGCGTCTCGGCATCGACAAGCAGCTTGGTGAAGCCTTCATCGCGCCCGTTGGCGATGGCGCGGCCGGAGGCTTGCCAAGGAAACGCCGCGCGGTGGAACTTGCGGCCTTCCGCTTTCAATTGATCTTCGGTTTTCCCCGCCCAGGCAATTTCAGGATCGGTGTAGGCAACCGACGGGATCTGCTTGACGTCGAAGGCGCTATGCTTGCCCGCCGCCACTTCCGCCGCGACGTGGGCCTCGTGCACCGCTTTGTGCGCCAGCATCGGCTGGCCGACGATATCGCCAATGGCGAAGATATGCTCGACGTTGGTGCGCATGCGATTATCGACGTTGATGAAGCCGCGATCGCTCACAGCCACACCGGCTTTTTCAGCTGCTATCAGCTTGCCATTCGGCGTGCGCCCGACCGCGACGAGCACCATGTCGTAAACCTGCGGTTCTGCGGGGGCGGCCGCGCCCTCAAAGCGCACGTGAATACCGTCCGCCTTGGCTTCGACGCCGACGGTCTTGGTCTTCAGCATAATTTTATCGAAGCGAGGCGCGTTCTTCTTTTCCCAAACCTTGACGAGATCGCGGTCGGCGCCGGGCATCAACCCATCGAGCATTTCGACCACTTCTAGCCGCGTCCCGAGCGTCGAATAGACGGTCGCCATTTCGAGGCCGATAATGCCGCCACCGATAACCAGCATCTTCTTCGGGATCTGGCGCAGCTCCAGCGCGCCGGTTGAATCGACGATGCGCGGATCGTTCGGAATGAACGGCAGGTTTACGGCCTCCGAACCCGCAGCAATGATGGCTTTGGAAAATTTGACGTTTTGCACGGCACCATCGCCAAGCGTGACGGCCAGCATATTGGCATCCGCGAACTGCCCGACCCCCTTGATGACGTTGACCTTGCGCGCCTTCGCCATGCCGGCAAGACCCGTGGTCAATTTGCCGACGACCTTGTTCTTGTGGGCGCGGAGTGCATCGAGATCGATTTCGGGCTTGCCGAATTTGATGCCATGTGTCGCGAGCGCTGCCGCCTCATCGATGATCGCGGCGGTATGCAAAAGGGCTTTGGAAGGGATGCACCCAACGTTGAGACAGACCCCGCCAAGTGTCGGGCTGCGCTCGACCAGAACGGTGTTGAGCCCGAGATCGGCGGCCCGGAATGCAGCGGAATAGCCTCCCGGTCCTGCGCCCAACACAACCACGTCGCAGGTCACTTCGGAGTTCATCTTCAATCCCTTTCAGCGTCAAATCTTACAGGACGAGCTGGCGCACATCTTCCAGCACATCGACAAGCCTACGGGTGAAGCGTGCCGCGAGCGCCCCGTCAATAACCCGGTGGTCGTAGGAGAGGCACAATGGCAGCATCTGTCGCGGCTCAAACGTCGCCCCATCCCACTTCGGCTTGATCTGCGAGCGCACGACGCCCAGGATCGCGACTTCCGGAGCATTCACAATCGGCGTGAAGCTTGTGCCGCCGATGCCGCCCAGAGACGAAATCGAGAATGTCCCGCCTTGTATGTCGGCTGGTGCGATTTTCCCGTCGCGCATTTTGGCAGAGATGACCGCCAATTCCTGCGACAGCTCCAACACGCCTTTGCGATCCACGTCCTTGATGACGGGGACGACAAGGCCATCGGGCGTATCGACCGCCACCCCGATGTTGTAGTACTTCTTATAGATCAGACTGTCTTTGCCGGGCGACAGCGAAGCATTGAATTCGGGGAATTCCTTCAGCGCTACAACGCTGGCCTTCATCAAAAATACGAGCAGCGTGACGCGGAAATTTTTGGCCTTGGCCGCATTATCGAGCGTCTTGCGATAGGCATCGATTTCGGTGATGTCGGCTTCGTCCGTATGTGTCACGTGCGGAATATTGAGCCACGCGCGATGCAGATGCGGACCCGATAGCTTTTTCATGCGCGACATCGGCTTGATTTCGATCGGCCCGAACTTCGAGAAATCCTGCACTGGGATTTCAGGGATGCCAGAACCGCCTGACGCCCCGCCGCCGCCACTCAAGGCCCGCTTGACGTCATCCTTGGTGATGCGGCCCTTCTCGCCCGAACCTTTGAGCGCGGTCAGATCAACATCGAGTTCGCGCGCCAAGCGGCGCACAGCTGGGCTCGCGTGCACGCCAGCGTAGTCCTGAACCGGAGGCGGAGGCACCTCGCGCGGAATGGCCGGCGGCGCGGGCATATCGCCTATGGCATTCTTAGCTGACGGAGCAGCCTTAGCGGCCGCTGCCTTTGGTGTTTCGGCCTTGGGCGCTGCAGCAGCAGCCGGTGCTGCCGCAGCAGAAGAATTGCCATCGGCAAGTCGCAGAATAAAGGAGCCTGCGCTGACCTTGTCGCCGATCTTGACCTCGATACTTTCAACTTTCCCGGCGCTAGGTGCCGGCACTTCCATTGCCGCTTTATCGCTTTCAAGCGTGATCAGCGGATCGTCCGCCTTGATCACGTCGCCGGGCTTCACATGAATCTCGATGATCGGCACATTCTTGTAGTCGCCGATGTCGGGAACTTTGACTTCGATGAGTGACATGGGGCTTCCTTGAAGTGTCTTAAATGAAGCGCTTGGAATTAAGCGCGAGCCGGATTGAGTTTGTTTGGATCGATACCGTATTTCTTGATTGCTTCGGCCGCCTTCTTGGAAGGCACGCGATTTTCGTCGGCCAGTGCCTTCAACGCCGCGACAGCCACGAAATGCCGGTCGACTTCGAAGTGACTGCGCAATTTTTTGCGATAATCCGAGCGCCCGAAACCGTCGGTGCCAAGTACGCGATAGGTTGACGTGACATAGGGGCGGATCTGATCGGCATAGACCTTCATGTAATCGGTCGAGGCAATGACCGGCCCTTCGCCGCGCGAGGAGAGGCAAGCCGTGACATACGGCACCCTGGGCTTTTCCTCGGGGTTCAGCATGTTCCAGCGCGCGACGTCTTCGCCTTCGCGTTTCAATTCGGTGAAGCTCGTCACGCTCCAGATGTCGGCTGATACGCCAAAATCTTTCTCCAACAATTCGGCACCCGCCATCACTTCGCGCAGGATTGCGCCAGACCCCAACAGTTGCACCTTGGTCTTGGCTTTCGGGTTGGCCGCCTTCAAGAGATACATACCCTTGACGATGCCTTCTTCCGCGCCTTCCGGCATGGCGGGGTGCACGTAATTCTCGTTCAAGGCCGTGATGTAATAGTAGACGTCTTCCTGATCGCGATACATGCGCTCCAGGCCGCGCTGCACGATGACGGCCAGCTCGTAACCGAACGCCGGATCATACGACACGCAGTTCGGGATCGTGGCCGAGAGGATGTGGCTGTGCCCGTCCTGATGCTGCAAGCCTTCGCCGTTCAGCGTCGTGCGCCCCGACGTGCCGCCAATCAGGAACCCGCGCGAACGCATGTCGCCCGCCGCCCAGCACAGATCGCCGATACGCTGGAACCCAAACATCGAGTAGTAGATGAAGAACGGGATCATCGGCACGTCGGACGACGAGTAGGACGTCGCCGCCGCGATCCATGACGCCATTGCACCGGCTTCGTTGATGCCTTCTTCCAGGATCTGCCCGCTCTTGTCTTCCTTGTAATACATCAGCTGCTCGGCATCCTCGGGCCGGTAGAGCTGTCCGACTTGGCTGTAAATGCCGAACGTGCGGAACATGCCTTCCATGCCGAAGGTGCGGCTTTCATCGGGCACGATGGGCACGATGTGCTTGCCGATGCTCTTGTCGCGCATCATCTTGGTCAGCATCTGCACGAACGCCATCGTCGTTGAAACATCGCGTCCCTCGGAACCCTTCAGCTGCGCGTCGAAAAACGACAGCGGCGGGATTTCGAGCTTGAATGATGTCTTCGGCCGGCGCTGCGGCAACGACCCGCCGAGCTTTTCGCGCGCCGCCATAAGGTATTTGTATTCGGCGCTGCCTTTGGCGAATTTAATGAACGGCAGCGTCTCGAGTTCCTCGTCCGTCAACTTCAAATGAAAGCGGTCGCGGAAGCGTTTCAGGCTGTCGTTGCCCATCTTCTTGGCTTGATGCGCGATCATCTGGCCTTCGCCCGACGCGCCCATGCCGTAGCCCTTGACCGTCTTCGCCAGGATGACGCTCGGCTGGTGCTCACTCGCCACCGCCGCCGAATAGGCCGCGTAAACCTTGCGCGGATCGTGCCCGCCGCGTGTCAACGACCAGATGCGCTCATCAGACCAATCAGCCACAAGCGCCGCAGTCTCGGGATATTTGCCGAAGAACTGTTTGCGGATGTAAGCGCCGTCCTTGGCCTTGAAGTCCTGATATTGGCCGTCGTTGGTTTCTTCCATCAACTGACGCAGCCGGCCTGTGCCGTCACGCACCAAAAGCTCGTCCCAGTTCGAGCCCCAGATGCACTTGATGACGTTCCAGCCCGAGCCCCGGAAATTGCCTTCCAGTTCCTGGATAATCTTGCCGTTGCCGCGCACCGGGCCATCGAGACGCTGCAAATTGCAGTTGATGACAAAAATGAGGTTGTTGAGCTTTTCCCGCCCCGCGAGCGCAATCGCGCCCAAGCTCTCGGGCTCGTCCATTTCGCCGTCGCCGCAGAACACCCAGACCTTGCGCTTCGAGGTATCGGCTAGGCCCCGGTCGTGCAGATACTTCAAGAACCGCGCCTGATAGATGGCCATCAGCGGACCCAGGCCCATCGACACAGTTGGGAACTGCCAATACTCCGGCATCAACCAGGGATGGGGATAGGAGGACACCCCTTTGCCTTCCGTCTCCTGGCGGAAACCAACGAGCTGCTCTTCAGTCAGGCGCCCTTCAAGAAACGAGCGCGCATAAATGCCCGGCGCGCAATGCCCTTGAATGAAAATGAGGTCGCCGCCATGCCCCTCGTGCGGCGCGTTCCAAAAGTGCATGAAGCCGGTGTCATAGAGCGTCGCCGCCGACTGAAAGCTCGCAATATGCCCGCCAAGTTCGGTCGAGGTCTTGTTGGCCTTCAACACGATGGCCAGCGCATTCCAGCGGATCGCCGACTTGATGGCGTGCTCCATATCGCGGTTCCCTGGCATGTGCCGGTTCCTCGTGCGGGGCAATCGTGTTGATGTAAGCCGTATTGGCCGAGAACGGCAATTTGGCGCCATTGCGCCGCGCGGTCTCGACCACTTGGGTGAGTACTTCGTCCGCTCTGTCCGTGCCTTCGAAAGCAATCAGTGACGAAATGGCCTCGCGCCACTCGCGGTCCTCAGATGCGTGCTCGGACGCGTTCGCTTTGTCGTCGTCGGTGGGCGCCATGTCGGGTCAAGGCCTCCGGTAAAATGTTCACGAGTGCAAAACAAATCAGTAATTGCGAGACTTGCCATCTCACAATTCGCCGGCCCCTGTGGATGCGGCGTGCTGCCAATTAGATCAAAAGCATATCAGCCATGCAGGGCGGGTAGTATCCGGATAAAACAGCGCTGCTTCCTGCATTTATTTTGACGTTTCTTGAACCCTCCTATGGATTTGAATAGACCCCGCATGCTAACCGGGCGGGAGCCCACAGTGCCACGCCAACTTAAGCCGGTACCAATTGAAAAAAACCAACGCGCCTGCCCCATCAGCCGCCCCTCCCATCCTCGATCGCGCCGGAGACCTGCTCTCCCGCTACGACGTCCTCTTTTGCGACGTCTGGGGCGTCGTTCACAACGGCGTGAGCGCGTTTGAAGGCGCCTGCGCCGCCTTGAAGCGTTTTCGCAAAGAGGGTGGCACCGTTATCCTCGTCTCGAACGCCCCGGTCCCTAAGCATCGCGTCGAAGCCATGCTCACGTCCCGCAATGTGCCGGACGACGCCTGGGATGACATCGTCTCGTCCGGAGATATCGCGCTGACCCATGTCGCAGAGCGCGGCTTCAAGCGCCTCTACTGCATCGGCCCGCAGGATCGCGACCAGGCCCTCTTCAAAGTCCTCAAAGGCCAAAGCGAGCATCTCAAGGACGCCGACGCCATCATCTGCACCGGCATGAACGACGACCTCAGCGACAAGCCGGACGACTACCGGCCGATCCTCGCCAAAGCACTTGAGATGAAACTCCCTTTCGTGTGCGCCAATCCCGGATCTCCTCGTCGATGTCGGCGGCGCGCTTTATTATTGCGCTGGCGCCATCGCCGATATCTACGCACACATGGGCGGACATGTGTTCTGGGCGGGTAAGCCGCACCTCTCGGCGTATGAGACCGCCCACCGCAAAGCCGAGGGCCTGCGCGACGCCAACGTTCCTCGCAGCAAGTGCCTCGTCATCGGAGATGCCATCCGCACAGATTTGAAAGGCGCGGAAAACTTCGCCTGCGATGCGCTCTTTGTTGCGTCAGGCATCCACCGCCACGAAGCCATGGACGGCCACGCTCTATCACCCGCCAAACTCGCCGCCCTCTTCCCACCCGGCACACCGACGGCTGTTGGGGCGATGGTGGAGTTGAAGTGGTGAGGTGCGTAGGGCGCATTAGGTCCGCACACTGCACTCGTGCGGGCCGTAATGCGCCGCATGGAGGCAGGCACTGGAATTTTGCGCCCTGACTATAGCGTCAAAGTCAAGTTTCACTCTTCATGTGCGAAATGACTTCAGCGACTTCTTTATCTCACTCACATCACGGGCCATTTCGCGCTTTTGCCGCTCCTCGCTCTCGACGCGAGCAATTGCATCTTCGAGGCGTTGGCGGACTTCGGCAAAAAGCAGCTCTGCTCGTGGAGCGCTTATAGTTCTTGAGACCAGAGGTTCAATGTCGTCCTGGGTGTAGACTACGATGCCACGCCGTTCACAATCTTCGACGTCGGCCTTGATATCTTCAAGCTTCCTCGATGTCACCATAACGGGAATGCAATAGCCGTTGCCAACATTTGACCGCTCCAAAGCGGCTCTAATGTCGCTTGTCCTATCCAGCAGTTTCTGGGGCTTATTCTGTTTCTTCGTTTGGAGATCAGAAAGCGTACACTCCACGACTAAAAAGTTACCATCTTGAGAAACCGCAATCACATCGGGCGCATCCGAATTGCGCCCAGGAAGAAGTGGAGCAAAGCCCAGCACCCAAAGAAGAGCAGCCACAGCCGCTTCGTGAGCGTCGGTATTCCCCTTCGCAGATTGACGTAGCATCTCAGTCGCTAATTCAAATTTTGGATCAAAGAGCTCGTAAACTGTTCGCCGCGCATTCTGCGATGCATCAGGGTCGCCAACCCAATAGTGATGAAGACATTGCCGGTCATAACTCGCGAGGCAGTGGACGATGCTTGCCTTCTCAACGGGAATTTCCACCGTTCCGACCAAAACATCCTCCGCATTCTCAAACGGCATCCAAGTAAATTTCTCCCCAGAAATCCGGGTCCGTTGGGTCACAGCGGTTGAACTGCTCACTACGATACCCATAGACGTCTTCGATACAGGTAGATGCTTTGAGCGAAGTAGCTTCAACAGTGCTATCTCGCCATGCACCCTTGAAGAATTGTCGACCATAAGCGGAGGAAACGCGAGCATGTGCAATTGGTGAGGCGAGTTGACTGGCAAGCCTAGTTCCAACATGAGGTCATTCATGTTGCTGTACGGCGTCTCTGCCGCACGCAGGTCCCACTCGTCGTCGTCCGACTTGTAATGGTGCATACTCAAGTCCAAGCCCATCAGCTCAGTAAGCTTTTGCTGAGTATGGGCTTGATCATCCCCTAGGTTATGATGGCGATACAGATGCGGGCCCGCCGCAAACTCATTTGGAGTAAGGATCCATGTCCTATCCGGCGCGGGAACTGCACCATCCAGAAGCATATCGACTAATAGACGAGGCGTTAGATCAAGCGACTTCAATCTGCCGCTGAACCCGTAGAAATTCGCGGCCTTGATCACTCGATCAGGTCGGTCTCGTGACAAAGGTTGCAAAACAAGTCGCGCGCTGACGAGCGCTACACCTTTTGGGCCATTGTGAACGAGATACGTGAACTCAGGATCAGCATAGACTTGTTCGACTGGTTTAAGCTCGCCGAAGAACCTCTCCAGGTTTGCTTTTGAGTGATTATCCATAGAATGGCTATTCTCGCTGCAATCCGGTCAACACACTCACTCCGCCTTCTTCCCCTCTCGCGTCCCCGGCGGCGGCTCGGATTTCGGGCGCTTCGGGATACGGCCCATCCGAGAACGAATTGAACACCACGTCGGGCGACGACGTGTTGTGCTGCGAGGGCGACAAGCGCCCCATCCACACGTCCGTCGCGTGCGCTTTGTCGAACGTCATGATGTTCTCTTCGCGCCAGCCTTTGGCACTCTTCTCGCGCACCGCAATGCGCGCCATGTCGTTGTTGAACTCCGTCACGTACATCGAGCGCAGCATCGCGAACGGACTGCCTTCGATGCCCTTGTCGAACGCGACGTCGAGCGCGAGGCGATTGGTATCGGCCTTGGCCATGCGCACCGTGGCGCTGCCGCCTTTCTCGAAATTCAGCGTAAACGTGCGCGTTTTGGGATCGAACACGACTTCCTTGAATTTGACGTGCGGGCGCACCTCGCGGTCGATCGGGCCGACGAGGAACGACGAGCCGTAGCCGGTATTGCGCATATTCGGCGGCGTCATCGGGCGCGGACGCCAATAGCCGTCCTGCGGATAGAGCACGAGCACTTCCTCCGCGCCGTCCGTGCGCAGCAGCCAGACCTGCAGCATGTGCAGCCCTTTCTCGACCCGGTCGCCAACGCGCACGGTCGCGTTCGACGGCCGCCAGAACGCGGGGAACGCATAGCCCACGACCCACATCTCGGTTTCTTCGTAGAGCGTCACTTTGCGCGGCTGCCCGGGCGCCGCGTAGGACGTGTCCGCGCTCATATCGCAGGCCGTCCAATCGGCTTCGAAATTGTCGCGCATGCCGGCCGACAAATAAACCGGATGCGCCGCTTCGATGCGGAACGAGCGCACGTCCTTGTTCGAAAACGCGACCGCAACGTTGTCTTTTTCCGCGCACAATACGGGCTCGGTTTCGTTCTTGACGTCGACGCTCAAGCCATCGAGCGACGCCGCAAAACCCGGCACCGCCGCGGACGAGCGTGGCAAGAAAAGCGAACAAAAAGGCACCAAACTTCCGCATTCCGGTCTCCAAACCTGTCTTCAAGCCGCAGTATAACCCATGCCAGCGAGGCGGGCATAACAATCGCCCGAATTTTCCTCGTGACTGATGTTCTATGATAAACGCTGTCATGCTTTTTGCGTTCACCCAAGGCGCTAACGTTAACGTCTGATTTTCTCCGAATGATGCGTTGAACTCGTAGTTCGCCAAGGCTCGCCAAACGCTCGAGCGAGCGCAATGCCACGTCCCGCGCAATGGTCGTGAATTCGAACGACAACGCGGGCACCGCCGTTTTCAACCCCATGAGCACTTGGTCCTCATAGCCCTCGACGTCGATCTTGACGAACGCCGGAACACCGTGCGCGGCGATCAAGCGGTCGAGCGTCACGGCGGGCACGCGGATCTCGCTGTCCCAGGTTTGCCCTTCCCATCCCGCTTTGCCTTCAGCGTCCGCAATGAACGCGCGCGAGGCCGTCGACACGGTCGGATTTGCAGAATTGACATGCAGCGTCACCCAGCCGAGCTGCGAACTCGCGGCGGACGGCAGAATGCGCACCTTGTCGTCGCGCCCGTGGATCAGCCGCAACGCGCGCAGCATTTTCGGTTGCGGCTCAAGCGCAATGACGCGCGCGCCCAAACGGCGGAACGACGAAATGCGATCGCCTGCGTGCGCGCCGACGTCAAACGCCAGATCGCCCGGCTTGATGAATTGCCCATAGAGCGTGTCCATCGCGGCGCGCGGCGCTTGCGGCCCGTGATAAAGCCGCAGCGAACGAAAAACTCCGGTCAATGCTCTGATGTCATGCGCACTGCTCGATATCATCGCGGATCCTCCCCCTTGCGGGAGGGGTTAGGGGTGAGGGCGCAGTCTGCGGACAGCGCGACGATTCTCCGGCGGGGCTGCGAAGTCTTCGGGAATCCCCGCGATACCATCTCGCCGCATGACCCGCCCCAGCGCCGGGCTTGCCGTCACGACCGCAAACGGAATGGCCAACACATACCCCGCCGTCAGCGGCAAACTCCACACAGCACCGCTGGCGAAATCCAATACAACGCTGATAGCACAATCGCACCGAACATCGTCTGCGGCCAGAGCGCTCGCGCCGCTTGCTCCCACGTCAAGCCGGCGGCATCGCGCTGCTGTCCGCTCCACACAATCGATTTTCCAAATAGCAACCCAACCATGAAGATCGACGTGCGAATGGTCGAGACCGCGCCCTGCAAAAATGAGAACACGAGTTCCAGCGCCGCGCTCGAGCAAAACCGCAACCCACCGCCAAAGCGTTTGATCTCTCCCGGCGTCAGCACCGCATCGATCAACCCTGCGATTTTTGGCGCCAGATACATCAGCAGAAACGTCACGTAGAGCGCCTTCGCCGAGCCAACAGGAAAATCCGCAGATCGTCAAAGCGTCCGCCGCCGCCACCGGCAACAGCGCAATCATCAGCGTCCAAGCCGGAATGCCAACAAACATCAAAATCGCCCACACGAATTGAAACCGGCTCATCGGCTTCAACCCCGGAAGCCCAAGCAGTTTCACATACTGCATGTTGCCCTGGCACCAGCGCACGTCGCGGCGAATAAACTCCAAAACGTCGGGCGGATTGTCTTCATAGCTCCCGCCTTCAACCGGCATCACGCGCACTTCGTATCCAGCGCGGCGCATCAACGTTGCCTCCACCTGATCGTGAGACAACACATGCCCGCCAAACGGCGGCCCGCCGGACAGCACGGGCAACGTGCAATGCTCCACAAACGGCTTGATCCGCACAACAGCGTTGTGACCCCAGTACGGCCCGCAATCTCCCACCCACCACGCCTGCGCAATCGTATAACTGCGCATCCCCATTCGCATGCCGAACTGAAATATCCGCGCGAACGGCGATGGCGACGGCATGCCAACCACAAGGCTCTGCAGAATGCCGAGTTTCGGATAGGCCTGCATGATGCGCACAAGCTTTACGATTGCGCCGCCGGTCATCAGGCTGTCGGCGTCGAGCGGCAGCATGAGGTCGAACGCGCGTCCATGACTTTCACAAAAATCGCGCACGTTGCCAGCTTTGAAGCCGGTGTTGTCCTGGCGCCGGCGATAAACAATCCGCGCCGCATCGGCATCTTCGCCTCGCCACGCCGCCACGGCGGCTTCTTCCGCCGCCGCAACTTCGGCAACGTCGGTGTCGCTCAAAAGAAAATAACTGAACGCCGCGCCTTCCCCTGTCGCATCCAAGCTCGCCTTTCACTGTCCGCAGCCTCAAAATAGCCCGCGCCGGATCTTCGTTGCGCAGCGTCATCAGTACGGCGGTCTTGACGAGCAAGGGCACACGCGTGTCACCAGCTGCCAAGAAAGGCGCCACCTCGGCCATCGGGTCCTTCACGCCATGCAACAGCCAAAGGCCGATCATCGCATTCCAGAACCCAAGCACAGACCAGGGCGTCCCAAGCACAAAGCACCAAAACAGCACGCAATCGAGTCCACGTCCATCCTCCCGCACCGAGCACTGAGGCGGCCCAAGCGAGCAATCCCGCCCACGTCACCGCATTCAGAGCAAGAACAAGAATTCGCCGCCTGTTAAGCGTAGCGTTTGCTTGCAACCCCGCAGGTGTCGTAAGGCTCGTCGCGGATGCCGCCCGGGCGATTTCGAAAATCTTCGTGGTTTCGCTCATCAGGCTCTCAAACGTATTCCGGGCAAAGGCATTTCGAGGACATTCGTGGACGCCAAGCCAATACACACTCACCGCCGCAGCGCAGGCCAATTGGTGGTGGCCCGCGCATTCTGGTACGTCAAGCCCGGCATTGCGGAACTCAGAACCGAACGCCTGGAAATTCCAAGGCCCGGAGAAGCCCGCGTCAAAACTCTTTTCAGCGCTTTGAGCCGGGGCACGGAACGCCTCGTCGCGTTTGGACAAGTGCCGCCAGGCGAAGCAACGCGCATGCGCGCGCCATTGCAAGCGGGCGAGTTCCCCTTCCCCGTCAAATACGGCTATTCGGCGACGGGTGTTGTCGTTTCGGGTCCGGAAGGGCTGATCGGCAAACACGTCTTCTGCTTGCATCCACACCAGGATTATTTTCACGCGCCGGAAGCCATGCTGGTCCCCCTGCCGGATGCGGTGCCGCCCAAGCGCGCCACGCTCGCCGCCAATATGGAAACAGCGCTCAACGCCCATTGGGACGCAGGCACCGGCCCCGGCGACAAAATCCTCGTCATCGGCGCGGGCATTGTCGGCTTGCTGACCGCGCATCTCGCCAAACGCATTGCCGGATGCCACGTCACGATCACCGACATCGATCCCGCCCGCGCTGTCATTGCGAGCGGCCTCGGCATTCCTTTCGCCGCACCATCTGAGACCCCGCGCGACAACAGATTGGTATTTCACACCTCTGCGACCGCAGCCGGCCTGCAAAGCGCGCTTGATGCCGCAGCCTTTGAAGGCCGCATCATCGACATGAGTTGGTACGGCACTGCCCCAGTTTCGGTACACCTTGGCGGCGCCTTTCACTCCAAGCGGCTTCAAATCCTCTCGTCGCAGGTCGGGCACGTCTCGCCCTCGCGGCGGAGTACCGTCACCCATCGTCAAAGATTAACTGCGGCGCTCGGCCTCCTCGACGATCCCGTGCTTGATACCCTCGTCAATGAGGAAATTCCTTTCAACGACCTGCCTGGCCAGATACCTGTCATTCTTGGCCTCGCAGGTGGCGCCCTGCCGCCCGTCATCCGCTATCCTGATTAACTCCTATGGTCTCAATCACCCCCATGTACTCTGTCGAAGTCCGCAACCGGATCATGATCGCCCACTCGTTGCCCGACCCCTTCTTCGGGCCCGCTCAGAACATGCACGGCGCGACGTTTGTCGTGGATGTTGCATTCTTCCGTGAAAAGTTAACGGCGCAAAACGTGGTCGTTGATATCGGCGCAGCGCTCAATTGCCTGGACGCCACATTAAAACCGCTCAGTTATCAAAACCTCGATACTTTACCGCAATTCAAAGGCGTGCTGACGACAACCGAATTTCTCTGCAAGTATGTATTCGATGCTATAGCAACGGCTGCCCGCACCGGCGCATTGGGGCCCGAGGGCAAGACGCTGGTGAAGATCCGCGTTACACTTTCGGAGACAGATTTGGCGCGCGCGACATTCGAAGGACCAGTCAGTGGCTGAAGCAGTTTTTGCGATACCCGGCGACTTGAAAAGCCCGACAGGCGGATACGCCTACGACCGGCGTGTGATCGAGCTGCTGCCGCACTTCGGCGTGAACGTTCAGCACTTGAAGCTCTCTGCCGCTTTCCCAAACCCTGCGCCCAAAGACATCAAGGACGCGGACAAGCTGATTGCCGCAACGCCAAAGTCGGCAGCGCTGCTTGTCGATGGATTGGCGTTTGGCGCGTTCCCCGCTTCTAGCCTGCCGTGCGATGGCCGCCGCCTGATTGCAATCGTCCACCACCCGCTGTTTCTCGAAACAGGTCTGCCGCATGCCCGCAAGGTCGAACTCAAGAACAGCGAACGCAACGCACTTCAGCGCGCAGATCATATCGTGGTGACAAGCCGGACAACGGCACGCATTCTGTCGGAAGAACTTGAAGCCGACCCACGCAAGATCACGGTCGCCGAACCCGGAACCGATCCCGCAGGCCGCGCCACCGGTACCGGATCGCCGCTGCATATCCTTGCTGTCGGCGCCGTCTCGCCGCGGAAGAGCTACGATCATCTGGTCGAAGCCTTGATCCCCTTGCGAGAGATCGAATGGAAGCTGACGATCGCCGGCGCACTCGACCGCCACCCACAGGCTGTGGAGCTTCTGCGCAAAAAAATCGACAAATCAAAGTTGTCGGACCGCATCACCCTCGCCGGCAAGGTCGTGCCCGCGACCCTCGACCGCTTTTACGAGAGTGCTGACTTGTTCGTCTCGGCCTCGCTATTCGAAGGCTACGGTATGGTCATTGCCGAAGCCATGGCGCGCGGTCTGGCAATCGTCACGACCACGGGGGGAGCCGCCGCCGATACAGCCCACAAATCGGCCGCCATCCACGTTCAACCCGGAAACATCACTGAAATGACCACTGCGTTGCGCCGCGCGTTGACCGACAAAAAACTCCGCGACGAATTGGCCGATGCCTCGTGGGATCTCGGCCGGACGTTGCCGACCTGGCACGAAACGGCGCGCCGCATCGCCGCCGTCGTGTTGGGCCTCAAACCATGAGTACCTTTGCCGCCGAGTGGCTGGCGCTGCGCGAGGGCGCCGATACCCGCGCGCGCAATCGCGACCTGGCACAATCCATCTCCGCGTGGTTTCAGCTGCGCGATCGTATCTCGGTCGTGGACCTTGGCGCCGGAACCGGAGCAAACCTTCGAGCTGTTGCACCCCTTCTTCCGCCGAAGCAAACTTGGCTGCTGATCGATAAGGACGAGGCGCTATTTGCCATCGCAAGACTCGAGCTGCGCAAGTGGGCCGATCATGCGGAGGTGGCGGACGATACACTCAAGCTGACGAAGGGCGGCGCGGAAATCGAAGTCTATTTCAAAGTTGCAGACCTTGCGCAGGAACTTGAGAGTGCGCTGGCAGAAAAACCTGATCTCGTCACCGCATCGGCGTTTTTCGATCTCGTGTCGGCGGATTTCATTCGCGGGCTCTCGCGGCAGGTAGGGCTCGCACGCGCGGCATTCTATGCGACCCTCACCTATAACGGCGTGCAGCGCTGGAGCCCGCATCGCCCGTCCGACAGCCCGATGGCGGCGGCCTTTAATCGTCATCAAATGACCGACAAGGGGTTTGGCCCCGCCGCCGGTCCAACAGCCGCTGGATTGCTCGCAGATCAGTTCCGGCTCGAAGGCTACACGGTTCTCGAAGGCGAAAGCCCCTGGGTGCTTGGGCAAAACGACCGCTCGCTGCTGGAAGAGCTTCAGCGCGGACAAGCGCTGGCCGTGCTTGAGACCAAAGCGCTTGATGCCAAGACGGTCGAAACATGGGTCAAGGTCATTCGCGGCGCCGCAGAAATTGGCCACACCGACGTCTTCGCGACGCCTGTCGCCGGCTAGCCGCGCGTCATACCGTACGCTTCGGCAGCATCCGCTCAACAACGCGGTCTTTGCGGACAATCCGGTGATAGAAGGCGGCCCCAATATGCAGCACAACCAGAGCAAATAGGATCTTGGCACCGATGCCGTGCCAGGCAAAGACCGTCTCGGAAAACTTCTGATCCTTTTCCGTGATCGCAAGCAGCGGAAGCCCAAAAGCATCCGTCGCGCCGTAATATGATACCCCAAGGTATCCGCCTATCGGCACGATGACGAGCAAAGCATAGATCGACCAATGCACGAGATGCGACACGCCAACGAGTGCCGGCGGCACAGTTGGGTCGGACGCGGGCGCCCCGTTGCGCAGACGATAGATCAGCCGCGCAAGAACAGTCGCCAAAATCGTTATGCCGATGAGTTTATGCGAATCGTAGAGAAACCCGGTCGTCGCATCGAACAGACCGACCTTGGTAGCTCCCTCTGCGTCAACGTAGGTCAACTCATACCCGCGATAGGTCATATACGCCCCGAGGGGAAATTGGATGAGAACGAGAAAAGCGGTCAACCAATGATAAAGCCGTGCGCGCGGCGCATAGACGGCGATGTCGTACGCGTGATCCTTGGCCATAGTCGTCACCCTTGTGATTTCTGCCTCAAGTCACAATCGAATACCACATCGCCGCCGTCAAGAACATGGACCCGCGTAACGGGCCGGTGCGCCTGGTCAAGACCGGCAATCGGCGCCAGCGACAGCCCCGATATGCCCGATCCCAAAATGACGGGCGCCACGAGAACATGCAGGCGATCCACAACGCCTGCATCGATAAAGGCCGAAACCGTTTTTGCGCCGCCCTCAATCAGAATTTTTCTCAATCCGAGTGCAAAGAGGGCATCAATGATCGCACTGGGTGGCATGTGCCCGTTTACGCGCGGGACAACAATCGACTGAGTTCCCTCGGGACCAACCCCCACTTCCGCGCGCACGACGAAGCAACGCGTGCCGTCGTGCGCGAAACACTTGGCCGCATGATCGACACGGCCATTCGGATCGATCACGACGCGCGCAGGATGGGCCCCGCGTACGCGGCGCACCGTCAGCAAGGGATCGTCTTCCCTGACCGTTCCAGCTCCAACGACCACGGCATCCACGTTCGCCCGCAGGCGGTGTAAATGATCCAGCGCCGCGGCTCCGTTGATCCAGCGGCTTGCGCCCGTCGGCGTAGCAATGCGGCCATCCAAGGATTGCCCGAGTTGCGCGATGACAAAAGGTATATTGGGCGCCGCCGAGAGCAGAGGCTCGATCAGCGGATCGGGATGGTGTGCTGGAAATGCGCCGCGATGCACCGGCATTGATTGCCTAACCGTCCTTGATGAGTTGACCGCCATTCCCGGAACATAACACGCCCTGAACTGCCTGGCCCGCTTGCGCACGCCCAATAAACGGGTATTGCGAGTGAGCCGCAAAATGGACCGCCCCCTCCATAACCAACGGTCAAGGCCGAAACAAGCCGCTCTGCGTGCGAACCCGGCCTAGTTTGTTACAAACGGAATGCCACAATTCGATGACACGAAAAGCAATGATCACGCAAAGCACGTCCGCCCAAAATCTTACGCTATACGGAATTTACAAGCGCGCACTGGCCATGCTGGCGCCTGAAAAGTGGCTGGCCATGACGCTTGCCTCGGCCGGGATTATCATCGCCGCCATTCAACTCGCCGAGCCCATTCTCTTCGGCCGCGTCGTCGATGCCTTGAATAAGGGCGAAGGCGCGTTTCCCATCATCGTGCTCTGGGCAGCGCTCGGCCTCTTCGGCACTCTTGCTGGCGTTGTCGTCGCAACCTTCTCCGACCGTCTCGCACACCGCCGCAGCCTTGTCATCCTCGGCGACGTTTTCGAACGCGCCATGACTCTGCCCCAGAGCTATCACGCCGCGCGCGGGTCCGGCGCCGTCATCCGCAACATCTTGTCGGGCACGAGTTCTTTGTTCTGGCTATGGCTGGGAGCTATGCGCGATCAATTAACGGCTTTGTTCGGAATTATCCTGTTGGCACCGGCCGCACTCAGCATGGATTACCGCATGGCGTTCATCTTGCTGACGCTCGCAGCATTCTACACGGTCATCAACGTCGTCGTCATGCGTAAGACCGCGAGTGGACAGGCTGCGGTCGAAAATTTCGAATACGCCGTTTCCGGCCGCGTCGGCGATGTCATTTCGAACGTCTCGGTTGTGCAGGCCTATGGCCGCATCAATGCCGAAGCACAAGCCATGGGCACGCTGACACGCGACCTCTTATCGGCGCAATACCCCGTATTGACGTGGTGGGGGATCTTAGCCGTCCTCCAGCGCTCGGCGGCGACGCTCACCATGGTTGCCGTATTCGCGGCTGGCGCTGTGCTCTCGGCACAAGGCGAGCTAACGGTTGGTCAAATCGTTTCGTTCGTTGCCTTTGCCGGCCTCTTGATCGGCAAGCTCGACCAGCTTTCGGGCTTTGCCGTGCGCATCCACCAGCAAGGCCCGGCACTGCGCAATCTTTTCAGTCTCATGGACGAAGCGGCCGCCGTTGCTGAGAAACCCGGCGCTAAACCGCTGTCCCCGATCAAAGGCGACGTTCGGTTTGAAGGCGTATCGTTCCACTACGACAAGGGACTGCAAGGCGTGCAAGCGATCTCATTTGCCGCGAGAGCCGGGGAGACAATCGCACTCACGGGGCCGACCGGATCGGGCAAGTCCACAACAATCGCTCTGCTACAGCGGTTCCGCACACCGGACGAGGGCCGCATTCTCATCGACGGCCAGGACATCGCAGACGCGACCATAGCGTCGCTACGCAGCGCCATTTCTATCGTGTTCCAGGACGCCGGCCTCTTCAATCGCTCGATTGCGGACAATATCCGCATCGGCAAACCAGAGGCAACAGACGCTGAAGTCGAACGCGCGGCGAAACTTGCCGAAGCGCACGATTTTATATCGGCCAAGCCCGGTGGCTACGGGTTCGTCATCGGCGAGCGCGGCGCATCGCTATCGGGCGGCGAACGCCAGCGCATCGCCATTGCGCGCGCCATTCTCAAAGACGCGCCGATCCTCATTCTCGACGAAGCGACAAGCGCGCTCGATGCCGAGACCGAGGCCAAGATCAAGCGCGCCTTAGATACTCTGCGCAAGGGCCGCACGACATTCGTCATCGCGCACCGGCTTTCGACGGTTGCCAATGCCGATCAGATCATTGTTCTAGATCACGGCAAAATCGCCGAGCGCGGGCGCTTTACAGAACTGGCAAAGGGAACCGGCCTTTTCGCGCGTCTTGTCGCCGAAGGAGGCTTCACAATCCCGAAGACCACCGGTGACACAACGCTGACCGCGGAAGATATGGCGCAAGCAGACGGTTAGATCTTGTGAGACATGCGCTGGCGCTTGGTTTCGAGATAGCGCTTGTTGTGCGGATTCGGCTTGATGACAATCGGCATGCGCTCAACCACACGAATGCCCAGCGCCTTTAGCGCCTGCTCTTTTGCGGGGTTGTTCGACAAGAGCTTGATCTCAGGCATGCCAAGCTGATTGAGAATGCGCGCCGTCAAGGCATAGTCGCGGCTATCGATCGGAGCGCCGACTTCGATATTCGCTTCGATCGTGTCGAGACCTTGATCTTGCAGGGCATAGGCTTGGATCTTTTTAAACAAGCCGATGCCGCGGCCTTCGTGATACGGCACATAGACGATGACGCCGAGGGGGGCTTCAGAAATGGCTTTCAATGCGGCCTGGAGTTGCTGATAGCAGTCACAGCGCAGCGAATGGAAAATGTCGCCCGTCACGCAGCCCGAGTGCACGCGCACGACAGGCACGGCATCCTTCGCCGCAGACAGCGCACGATGCACGAGGACGAGCGCCTGCTCTTCGGGAGTTTCGCCCTGGTAAGCGTGCGCTTCCAGCGTCAACTCGTGGCCATCGAGTTCGATCGGCAGAATAGTTTGTACCGACCAATCCATGTCCAATTTGACCGAGTCCAGTTTGACCGATTTGAGTGCGCCCGATTGCATGGCGTCTCCTAGCTTCATACCTGCCATATGCCTCATGTGACGGCCGATGGCAAAGGGTACTGGGGGTGAACAGGCGTACAGATAGGCTGCAAGCCTCCATAAACAATAGCCCTCGCAAGCCAATCCAGATCACTTAACAATAACAAATGGTCAGCTTCGTGGCCCATCTTCGAGACCCATCTTCGTGACCCAAAGCCCTGTAAGGCGCTGGCCAGTGCTTGGTGAATCGGGCCACTCTCTGCTATCGCTCGCATCAGCAGAGAACAACGGAAACGTGCCTTGTCCCTCCTCCTCACGGCCCTGATCGCTGCCGCAGCCTCCGCGCTTTTGACGCGGGCGATGATCCCATGGCTCCAAGCACGCGGCGCGGTCGCAACCGAAAACGACCGCACCATGCATTCGGGCGTTATTCCGAAGGGTGGCGGATTGCCGCTGCTTATTTCTGCAGTCGCTGTTACAAGCGCATTTCATCCGCTGACGGCCCTGTCGTGGCCCGTATTGGCCGGACTGGTTGTCGCGACCGTCGTTTCCTGGCGCGACGACGTCACGCCGCTCCCGGCACTTGTGCGCTTTCCGGTGCACGCCGGTGCCGCAGCGCTATTTGTATTGAGCCTCCCGGCAGAGGCGGCCGTGTTTCAAGGCTGGCTGCCGGTCGCGCTCGACCGCGCGCTCGCGGTCCTCGCGCTCACGTGGATGATGAACCTCTATAACTTCATGGACGGCATTAACGGCATCACGGGCGCAGAGACAATCGCTATCGCAGGAGGATACTTAGCGCTCAGTGCAACAGGAGCAGCCGCACTCTCATATTTGCCGCTCGCGGCGGCACTACTTGGTGCGAGTGCCGGATTTCTCGTTTGGAATGCCCGCGAGAAGGCCCTCGTGTTTCTTGGCGACGTTGGCAGCGTACCGCTTGGATTTCTCACAGGTGCCTTGATGATCGATCTCGCCACCAAGGGCTACTGGGCCGCAGCACTTATCTTGCCCTCGTACTTCTTTGCCGACGCCACGATTACGCTTTTTCGCCGGCTGACGCGCGGCGAAAAAATATGGGAAGCGCATAGATCGCATTTCTATCAGCGCGCGGCTCGGGGCTATGGCCGGCATTTGCCCGTCGTGGCATGGGTGAGTTACGCCAACGTGCTGCTTGTATATTGGGCGGTGGAGTCTCTCGACGCCGCCATGATCTGGCCTGCACTCGCTCTTGCTGCCGCAATCATCATTCCGCTGCTCATGTTGTTCGAACGGATCGGGAATTCCCGGCCTCCTGCCAAATCCCGTTGAAGGCCCCTTGAAGCCTTATCAATCGCGCGGCATGCTCACTCAGGGATTGCGTTTTATCGCCAAGCCCTGCACGCCGCCCGGCGACAGAAGCGGCCGCTGGCTTGAGATGCGGCCCGAGCTGATGCCAAACCAGCCGATTTCGCCCGAGAGCCGGCCGTATTCGATCTTGGGGCAGCGATTCATAACAACAAGCAGCCCGGCCGCTTCGGCTTCTGCGGCGGCTTGGTCGTTACGCACGCCGAGTTGCATCCAGATGACCTTGATGCCCAGCATGTCTTTCAACGCAATCGCTTCCCGCGTAACGTTGAGGGCGGCTTGCGAATTGCGAAAGATATCGACCACATCGACCGGTGCTGGGACATCGCCAAGGCGAGCGTAGGCTTTGCAGCCGAGCAGGTCTTGCCCCGCTAGCCCCGGATTGACGGGATGGACACTGTAGCCCTTCGCGAGGAGATATTTGACGACGATATAACTCGGCCGCGCCGCGTTCGCGCTGGCTCCAACGGCGGCGAACGTGCGCACACTTGTCAGAATTCCAGCAATGTATGCGTCGTCGTAGGCGTCGTGGTTCATGACGCAGGCGCGGGAAGAATGACCCGGCCATCTTTATCCAAAGGCCAAAACGGATTGTGCGCCACTTCCCACAAATGCCCGTCCGGATCTGAGAAATAACCCGAGTACCCGCCCCAGAAGACTTTTTGACCCGGCTTCACGAGTTTTGCGCCAGCGGCAATTGCCTCAGCAATGACTGCATCGACTTCAGCATCGCTTCGCACATTATGCGCAAGTGCAATCCCGGAAAATCCACGTGCTGTATCTACGACGTGTGCATCCTCCGCCAACGCCGCCCGTCCGAAGAGCCCCAACACAACGCCCCCCGCGTCGAAAAACGTGACGCTCTCCTGGCTGGCCGGCGAAGCCTCAAATCCGAGCGCCTCGTAGAACGCCCGCGATCGCCGCATATCGGAAACACCCAGCGTCACGAGGCTAAGACGCGGTTCCATCTTCAATCGTCCTTCCAGACGGGCCGGCGTTTTTCGATAAAGGCACAGATGCCTTCGCGCGCATTCTCGTCCATCATGTTCATGACCATGATGCCTGCTGCGTAGTTGTAAGCGTCAGCCAAAGGCATTTCGAGCTGGCGGTAGAACGCAGACTTGCCGAACGCGATTGTTGCCTTGGACTTGGAGGCTATCGTGCGGGCGAGAGCAAACGCTTCGCCTAATACTTCCTGTGCCGGAACGGCCCGATTGATCAATCCATATTTTTCCGCCTCTTGCGCTGAGATCGCTTCACCAGTCAGCAGCATTTCCATGGCGTGCTTGCGTGAGACGTTGCGCGACAGCGCCACCATGGGCGACGAGCAAAAGAGGCCGATTTGGACACCGGGCGTGGCAAATTGCGCTTCGTCAGCGGCGATTGCGAGGTCGCATGAGGCAACAAGCTGGCATCCCGCCGCCGTTGCCATGCCTTGCACGGCGGCAATGACGGGCTTCGGGCAATTGACGATTGTCTGCATCATGCCGGCGCACGTTGTCATCGTTTGCTCGAAGAAAGCCCGCCCGCCATCTGCATCGCTGCGATGACTGGTCATTTCTTTGAGGTCGTGGCCCGAGCAAAAGACCGGACCGCTTGCCGCGAGCACGATTACTGAAACGGAGGCATCGCTCGCAAGCGCATTGAGTGCTGCAGCAAGTTCGCGAATGAGCGATAGGCGCAGCGCGTTGCGCGCCGATGGGCGATTGAGCGTAAGAAGCGCGATGCCGGGTTCCGGCCGCGCCAGAATGAGATCGGCCGCCTCCATGTATGCTTCAGGATTTCGTTCCTGCATGGCGGCGGCCGATCTCTTTTGTCAGATTTTCAAAATTTTACTGCAGAGCCTTCTCGATGTCAGCGCGATGCGTTTTCACGACATCGATGTTCTCTTTGTTCTGCAGCGGCGGCGTCGTCTTAATGGCTTCCGTCAGTTCATCGACGAGCTGCTTCTTGTCGGCTTCGGGAATGCTCTCGTCCTTCTTCACATCCTCGAGCTCTTTCTGCAGAGCTTCAACCGGATCGACAAAGTTGCCGGTTTGCGTGTCGAGGCCTGCCATGACAATCGAGATGTTAGCGGCAACGTCGTCCAACTCGGCGAAGTCGTTGAAGCCGTGTTTCTTGGCGATGCCTTCGAGTTCCGCTTGCAGCGCCGGGTCCGGCTTTTCGCCAGCCGATTGAATCTTCGAGGCAATGGCCGCAAGATCGCCCTGGGCGGCGACGAAGTTCTTCACCTGTAGGTCCGACAATTTCATCTGCTTCACTTCTTGAGCCGATGCGCTTGCGACGGCCAAGCCGCAGACCAGCATCAGCGTCACGAACATCCGTTGAATACGATCCAGAATGACCGGCATAAAACCTTCCTCCTCAATCAACCTCAGGCCCCTGCGCGACGCAGGGTGACTCGTACAGGACGTCACACGCCAACTGCGTCCACATTAAGAAACGAATGTGCCACCCCTATTTCCGTCGCACATAAAAATCATGATTTGCCCGCCGTTGCACGGGATACGTGATCCGAATGCCGCGTTATAAAGCCAAGAAACTCTTATAAGGTTTCCCGTTACCACATTGCGGTAATATAATACCTATATATAACCGTCTGTATTTGCTTTGTTATTGTGGGGTCGTCAAATTTGGGTTGACGATGCCGGCTCCTCAACGTATCCACGGCACGTCCGGTGCGGCCGTCTGCGGTGCGCCGGTCATTTTTTTGAACGTTCCGGAAAGCCGGCAGGAGCCTGCGCACCTATGTCAACTTATATCGCCAAACCCGCCACGGTGGACAAGAAGTGGATCCTGATCGACGCCAAAGGGCTTGTCGTCGGCCGCCTCGCAACCATCGTCGCTACGCGCCTCAAGGGCAAACACAAAGCCATCTACACGCCGCATGTCGATTGCGGCGACAACGTCATCGTCATTAATGCCGAAAAGGTCGTCTTCACCGGCGCAAAGCGCGAAGACAAGGTCTATTACCGGCACACGGGCTATCCCGGCGGCATTAAAGAGCGCACGCCGCGCCAAATCCTGGACGGTAAGCACCCCGAGCGCGTCGTCGAGAAAGCGGTTGAGCGCATGCTCGCCCGCGGGCCACTGCAGCGCCAGCTGATGCGCAACCTGCGCATCTACAAGGGCACAGACCACCCGCACGTGGCTCAGAACCCCGAGACACTCGATGTTGCCAAGATGAACCGCAAGAATGTGAGGGCCTAAGTTTCATGGCTACCGAAGCAAAATCACTTGGCGACCTCGCCGGTATCAAGACTGCAGCGCCTGAAGCAGCACCTGTGCGCGCTCAGAAGCTCGACAAGCTCGGCCGCGCTTATGCGACCGGCAAACGCAAGAACGCCATCGCCCGCGTCTGGCTGAAGCCCGGCAAAGGCATGATCACGGTCAACACGAAAGATTTCAAATCCTACTTCGCACGGCCTGTTTTGCAGATGATGTTGCAGCAGCCTCTCAACCTCGCCAACCGGGCGACGCAGTACGACATTCGCGTCACCGTTCTCGGCGGCGGCCTTTCGGGCCAGGCGGGCGCTGTGCGCCACGGCATCTCGAAGGCCCTCACCTACTACGAACCTGATCTGCGCGGCGTCCTGAAAAAGCAGGGCTTCCTGACTCGCGACAGCCGCGTCGTCGAACGCAAGAAGTACGGCCGGGTCAAGGCCCGCAAGTCCTTCCAGTTCTCAAAGCGCTAATCCAGGACTATTCAAAATTATTGGTACAGCCCGCCCGGTTTGGGCGGGCTGTTCTGTTTCTACCCGTTGAAGGCTTGCCGTCCCGGCGAAGCAATGCCACATAGCCGGTTAATGCTGCTTGGCAGCGAACCGGCGCGCCGCGCAAATACCTGGGAGTTCACGATGTACCTTTTGGCCGCTGACGCCAGTTCGATGATCGCGGGATTTCTGGCGGAAGCCAGCCAAATGCTCTCCCCCGACTGGTGGCGCACACACGCAGTCGCGCTCTTCAACATCCTGATGATCGACCTGACGCTTGCTGGCGACAACGCCATTGTGGTCGGCATGGCCGCCTCGCGCGTGCCTAAAGACATGCGCGCGAAAGTTATCTTCTGGGGCATCACCGGCGCTGTCGTGCTGCGCATCCTGTTCTCAAGCGTCGCCCAGCAAATGTTGCAAATCATCGGTCTCACCCTCGCGGGCGGCCTATTGCTGCTGTTCGTGTGTTGGAAAATGTACCGGCAGATCGTGGACGGCGAAGAACAGTCGATCGACAAGATCGAAGCCGACCTCGCCTCGAACAAGGTCACAGGCAGCGAAGCAACCTTTTGGTCAGCCTTATGGACCATCATTCTCGCTGACCTGTCGATGTCGCTCGATAACGTGCTCGCTGTTGCAGGTGCCGCCGGTGAATCGACCCTTGTCCTCGTGATCGGTCTCGCGGTCGCGATCATCCTGATGGCCGTTGCATCCAGCTACATCGCCAAGCTCCTACATTCCTATCCCTGGATCGCCTGGATCGGTCTGCTCATCATTCTCTTCGTTGCCTTGGATATGATCTATCGCGACAGCCATCACATCGCTTGCGCGGCTTACGGCGTCGGTTGCTCCGAAACGATCCTAGACGGCATCAAGCACCGGTTGGGCATCGGACTCGGAGCGGGTGGCGGTTGATATGGCAGCAAAGAAAGACGCAACCGTATTCATCGACGGCGAAGCCGGCACAACGGGCTTGCAGATCCGCGAACGCCTTGCGGGATTGAAAGGCGTTGCCGTCAAAAGTATCGACGCAAATCTTCGCAAGGACCCCGCCGCCCGCAAAGCGTTGATGAGCGGCGTCGATCTTGTTGTGCTGTGCTTGCCCGATGACGCAGCGAAAGAAGCGGTCGCACTCGCTGATGAGTTGGGCAGCAAAGCTCCGAAAATCGTTGACGCCTCGACCGCGCATCGCGTGGCGCCGGGCTGGGTCTATGGTTTTGCAGAGCTCGATGCCAAGCAGGCCCAAAAGATCAAGAAAGCCAAACGCGTCGCCAATCCCGGCTGCTACCCCACGGGCGCGATCGCGCTGATCCGTCCCCTCGTCGATGCCGGTATCATCCCGAAAAAGTACCCGGTCACCGTCAATGCCGTCTCGGGCTATTCGGGCGGCGGCAAGAGCATGATCGAATCCTACGAGGTGACCAAGACCGCACCTTCATTCGAGCTCTATGGCCTCGGGCTTGAGCACAAACATGTGCCCGAACTCATGGAGTACGGACACCTGAAACGCAGGCCAATTTTTGTGCCGAGCGTCGGTAATTTCAAGCAAGGCATGCTTGTGAGCGTGCCGTTGCATCTCGACGCACTAAAGGGGAAGCCCTCCATCAAAGACATCGAAGCCGCGCTCTCTAAGCATTACGCCGACAGTCAACGCGTGCGCGTTATCGCGGACGCCGCGAAGTCTAACGCGCCTCGACGCCGAAGCGCTCAACGATACTGACGATCTAGAGCTTTACGTGTTCGGCAAGGATGCGTTGGGTCACGCGCTCCTCGTTGCCCGGCTCGACAACCTCGGCAAAGGTGCGGCTGGCGCTGCCGTGCAGAATCTGCAGCTTATGCTCGGGCTCGCTTAAGTCACTTCAGCCTTTCTGCGCTTCGCATGAAGTGCCAAACGGCAAGCGCCATGACGATTGCCGCGCCGCCCTGATGCACAAGTCCAAGAGCCAACGGCACATGCGCAAGCAACGTCCAAATGCCAAGTGCAGCCTGGAGCACAATGGCCCCAACAAAATGAGTGCGGACTTCCGCACGCGGCCGCCTTCTTGCCCGGCGAGAACGCACCAGGCTTGGATTAGTGCCGCAAGAACAAGTGCATAGGCGATCAAACGGTGATTGAACTGCACCGCAGCGTGGCTCTCGAATAAGCTCAAGCCATCCACGCCCCTCAATAAAATAGTCCGGCGGAATGAATTCACCGTTCATCGACGGCCAGGTGTTGTAGACGAGGCCCGCCTTCAATCCAGCAACAAACGCACCAAGGGCGACTTGGGCAAATACGAGCGCGACGAGAATTGCAGCGAGACGGCGGACGCGAAGCGCCACGTCTTCGCGCGAAATACCCAAACGGTTGCCACGCTCGCCGAGAGCGAGCCACACAAGCAGAGATAATATCGCGAACGCCACCGAGAGATGCAGGGCAAGCCGGTACTGGCTGACGTCCACGCGCTCGGAAAGTCCTGAACTTACCATGTACCATCCGATCCCGCCTTGCAGTCCACCAAGTGCGAGAAGGCCCAAGAGCTTTGGTGCAAGACCCGGCTTGATCCGGCCGGTCCACCAGAAGACAGCCAATGGCAAAGCAAATACGAGCCCGATCAAGCGGCCGAGAAAACGGTGGCTCCACTCCCACCAGAATATGAATTTGAAATCGGAAAGCGGCATGCCTTTGTTGACGAGATGATACTCGGGGATCTGCTTGTATTTTTCAAAGGCCGCCTGCCAATCGGCATCGTTCAACGGCGGAATGGCCCCAAGAATCGGCTTCCATTCGGTGATGGAGAGCCCGCTATCGGTCAAACGCGTTGCCCCGCCGACGACAATCATGACGAACACAAGGGCGGCACAAAACCACAGCCAGAACTCGACGCTGCGATGTCCGTTTGCACCCGGCGTTTCCATAAACACGCTCTTTCTGCTGCCGCCCTGTCATCCGGGCCAGTTTGCCCAGCGCTGTTCCACCGCGCCGCATTGCACCGCCCCTGATACTGGGCGAAAAGATACTGGGCGAAAAGAAACTAGGCAATGCGCTGATCGGGCGCGGCGGGCCCTTCGTTTGGAATTGTATACGTCAGAACCACCACAACACGATTGCCAAATCAGGATCACCATGACCCCGCGCACGCGCAAGCTCGTCGGCACGATTGCTCTTATCGTCATGATTACGGTCTACGCGTTTGTCGCACTTGGCGTGGCTGTCGTTCTGCAAGTCGGCAACACAAGTAAATTCGGCGAACTGGCATTCTATGTGATCGCCGGATTACTCTGGGTGTTGCCCGCTGGCATCCTCATAAAGTGGATGCAGAAGTCAGGCTCATAAAGCCGCCGGTCAGCTACCGGACGCAGCTTGCTTGGCACCCGCCGGCTTCAAGCGGCGGGCCGCGTTCCACAACGCGAATGGCGCCCCCGACAAAAGCACCTTGATGTAACGCGCATCTTGGAAATCGCCGTTTAACGAAAGGCGCGGCAATGCCGTCATGCTGTCCTTGTGGCTCGTGTGCAGCAATCCCTTGCGCGTTGTAACCGCCGTTGCCACACCTAATTCGCGCGCCAATTCGAATTCGCGCTCGCCGGCACTTAACTCGCACCCATAAGGGTAGCTGAAATGCCGGCAAGGCTTGCCGAATTCAGCAGAAATGCGCGCCACACTTTCCGCAATCTCGCGCCGCGCCGCATCTAGGTTAAGTTTCGCGAGCGCATAATGGGTATGCGTATGGGCCCCGATCGTCACGAGCGGATCGCGGGCGAAATCTCGCAGTTCATCCCAGTTCATCACAAGTCTGGAGCAGAGTTCCGTGTGATCGAAACCGGCTTCACGCGCTAACCTGTGCGTGACCGCGCGGGCCCGGTCCTCAGGCATCTGCCGCAGCCACCAGTAGATGTCTTGGAAGGCTGCGTCTTTTCCAGCGGCGGTCGCAAGGTTAAACGTCCGCCGCGTCCCATTCATCTCAAGGGTCACCGACTGCATGGAACGCAGCGCCTCTTCGAGCGTCAGCCACCACAGATCACCCCGCCCTTCGGCAAAATCGGTTGGCACATAGATCGTGAAGGGGACCCCGAACTTCTTGAACACCGGGAACGCGTAATCGCGATTGTCCTTGTAGCCGTCGTCGAGCGTAAACGCGGCAAACGGCTTTTGACCTAGCGCGCCATTGAGACGCTCTGGGACATCGTCCATGGAAATGCACTCAAATCCGGAATCCAGAACCTGGCGGATCACCGTCTCCAGGAACTCGGGCGTGATCTTGAGTATACCGTTTGGTTCGAACTCGCGGGGGGCTTCCGGCACCACATGATGCAACATGAAGATCACGCCTTTGCCGCTGAAAAACGGCGCCGCCAATCCATCCGCACCCGAGTAATGGAGGGCGGACAATGCGGCTTTCAGAAACTTTGTCGACCGGCGGCTCATCTCGTCAATCTTTGCTGCATCATACCGGGCAGCACCATTAATCGATACTAATGGTCCAGCCTATCAAGAAACCTACCGTGCAAGATGCATTTCCAACAAGATGCGTTTGCAAGATGTGTGCTCACCCGGCCAATGGGTTGGGGTAGAGGGTTAACACAGCCATTATGGCAGGTTGAGCGCACCAGCCAACCTTGCTAATGCCTAGTCAATCCACGATCAGCCGGAGCGGACTTCAGACCCAGCCTTTTTTCCAGCCCGGAGGATGCGTTGGTTCGAAATGGGACCCGGCCCTTTGCGATCGACGCGGATCACATCGATATCGGTCACTTCGAAACCTAAGAACGTGCCTTGCGGGTCCTGGAGAACGGACGCGCGCTTCTTGGGATCAGTGACAAGGATACCAGCGTCAAAACGCCCCTGGATTGCCTCGAAGAGGACGCGGGCGTCTTCGTTCTGACCGGCAACAACGATGTAGTCATAGGCCTCATCGAGCGCGTCGAGGATCAGATTGAGTTGATCGGGATCGACATCGACGCCATCTAACGGTGCACCGCATGTAATAAAGTGAACCTGGCTCTGAGGCAGCTTCTGAACCACCTCGTCAAATCCGGCAGCACCCGTCACCAACTCCGTCAAGCCCTGGCCGGTATGAACACCCGCGACTGCGGCCATGCCTTGGCCCGATGGACTCCAGTCTACGAGGATCACGTGACTGCCGCTGTCCGCCAGCCCTTTCGCGATGTCGATAGCCTCTTGGCTTGCGTCGATCACCATCGTTTCGCCGGCCACAAGCGCGCGGTGTCCGCCCTGCTTGGGGGCCGCATGCTTGATACGTTCGATGACACTTGCAATTGAGGTCTCTGATGCAATTGAAGTCTCTGAGTCCGTCCTGCTCCCGGCTTCCGGCGTAAGTTCGGATTTAACCGGCGCGGCCATTGCCGCTTTTGCACTCAAAACCGGTTCTGCTTTGGCAGCAGTCTTCACGCTCAGGCTCGGTTCGACAAGGGCACGGCCGCCGCTCCGGGCGCCGGTAAAGAGCGCCCGCGTAATGGTCCAGAATGTCCCGAACAGGAGCGACGCGAAACGAAATGAGCGCCGCGTTCTGGCCCTTCTTGGGAGACACCGGCAAACTCGCGGCCTGCGCCTTCGAAATAATCTTAGCTTCGACGGGCTGCGCGCGCGCATCCTGCCGTTTGCGATTGGCCTCGATCTGCGCCTGAAGACTTTCGAGCTCAGTTTTCTTCGCTTTGACGCTGGCTTCGAGTTCCTGGAGTTTCGCTTCTTCCGGCGCGTTCTTGACGACTTTGGTTTTCAGCTCGTCGAGGCTTTTCTTGATCAACTCTTCCCGGCCCTGCGCAATTTTCGCTTCCTTGTCGAGGCTATCGACGATCTTCGATATCTCACCAGTGAGCTGGCGCTTTAAGCCGGCGAGGTCGCCATTGAGTTGCTGCATGCGCGGATGCGCCGGCAGAAGGGAAGCAGAAAGTTCCGAAATTTGCCGTTCGAGGCGCACGCGCTGTTGGACCAAGTTCTGGATCAAAGGCGATTTTTGAACATCGGGCAGCGCATCGGCCGACCCAAGTTTCATCATTTCCCGCGCTGACTTTGCGCGCGCGTCCGATTCCCCGCGCGCAGCCTTAGCCTTCGTCAACTCGGCATTGAGTTCCGACATCTGCTGTTCGTTCATGCCGATGTTCTGGTTGCCGCCTTTGAAACTGTCGATCTGGCCGCGATAGCGCTGCACTTCTGTTTCGGCGGCCGCAACTTCTGGCGTCAGCTTCTCGATCTTGCCCTTGAGAACCTTTTGCTGGTCGTCGATCTCGGTAACGACGGCCGACGCAAGCGAGTTGCGATAGGTCTCGGAAATTTTGTTGGCAATCTCGGCCGCAAGGGCCGGTTCGATGGATGTCACGCGCACGCCGATGAAGCGGCTTTCCTTGGCAGAATAAACTTCCGTCTGTTTGAAAAGCGCGCCAAGAACCCGGTCGCGTTCGGATTCGCCCGGACGCGGGCCCCCTATGCCGACAAGGCGGAGAACTGTATCGGCAAAATCAACCGGGCCTGCGGCGCTGTTGAATTCGCGTTTCTCGTTAAGTTTCATTTCGTCGGCGATTTTGGCCATCAAGTCCGGGGATTGTAGTGCGCGGACATGCGTGTTGATGGCTTCCTTGTCCATCTTCGTCGTCACGATTTCGTTGCTTGATCCTGAGGTCTTCGGGTCCGAGAAGGCACTGGACGACCCTTTTGCTTCGATTTGAATCTCAGCTTGGCTCTGGTACTTGGGCGCCAGCATCGTCAACAAGCCGTAGGTCAATCCACCGAGCAATGCGCTCCAAAGCAAAAGTTTCGGCAGGCTCTTCTTGAGAGCCGAGAATACCGAACTCATCTCTATGTCGTCGGGAGAGGCGGTGGCACGTCCGGTCATGGCTCAACTCGGTTCTAGGATTAAGCGTTGATTCGGAAGTAAAGGACGCGGGCGGTTAGCAACTCATTAAATGTACCAAAAAAAAGCGCGCGCTCAGATTTTCTTAACCCAACCCCCCTAGGATACCCAAAGTTGGTTTTTCCAGTTGGGATGTCAGTTGTCATGTCTGTACGCTTAAAGTTAGTCGCCGTCGGCTCCGCTTTCCTTCTCAGCGGGTGCGCGCATCTGACAGGCGACCTGGTCTCCGGCGACATGATGGCCGATGCCGTCGTCGCCGACGCCGAGGGATCGATCAAAGACGCCCCCCCCGTCCCCGTTACAGACGGGTACCCCGTCCCCGTTACATCCGCCGAAGCCTTGCCGCCTGTCGAGCAGGCCGCCTGGGGCGAACCGGCCAATCCCCCACACGATCTGCGTGGACCGCAGGCCGTCGCCGATACAGACGGGCCGTATTTGCTCGATAGCGGCGATCGCTTGCGCATTTTTGTCTATGGCCAGCCGAACCTCTCGCGCCTCTATATCGTCGATCACGATGGCAAAATCGCAGTACCGCTGATCGGCGAGATCTCTGCCCGCGGCAAAACAACGAGCGAACTCCAGGGTGCGATCCGTGCACGTCTCGGTGCTGAATTCGTCAAGGACCCGCAAGTCACCGTCGATGTTCAGCAAAACCGGCCCTTCTTCATCCTCGGCGAAGTGAAAACCGCTGGTCAATACCCTTACGTTTCGGGGATGACAGTTGAAACGGCAATTGCCATTGCCGGCGGCTACTCCGAACGCGCCAGCACGCGTAAATACCGCATCACACGGCGCATCAACGGATTTGTCGAAGTGATCGAGGCCCCCGGCGACTATGTGGTGAAGCCCGGCGACACCGTTCACGTGTTCGAAAGGTTCTTCTGAGAGCGAAGGGGCTCTTCGCTTTCACACTAGCCGGAGCCCCCTCGATGCGTATCCTCCATTGCTTGCGAGCGCCCGTCGGTGGACTCTTCCGGCATGTTCTTGATCTCGCCTCCGAGCAGGCGGCACGCGGGCATGAGGTCGGTATATTGGCGGACAGCAACGCCACCGACCGGCTGACGGGGCCAAAGTTTGCCGCCATCGAACCCGCCATGAAACTCGGGATCGCGCGCATTCCGATGGGACGCGCGCCGGGTCTTGGCGATTTTAGAGCGTACAGAAGCGTCTTCAAGCACGCGCGCCAGCTGAACCTCGACGTGTTGCATGGCCACGGTGCAAAAGGTGGCGCGTATGCCCGCTTAGCCGCGCGGTCCCTCAAGAAAAAAGGACGACCAGTCCGGGCGTTCTACACGCCGCATGGCGGTTCGCTGAATTTCAAGCCAGGCACGCTTGAAGGCCGCCTGTTTCTCAGCATCGAAGGCCTGCTTGAGCCTCATACGGACGGTCTTATTTTTGAAAGCGCTTATGCAGCGCGGGTGTACCGGGAACGCGTCAATGCGGCCGGCGCTCCCGAACGCGTGATCCCAAACGGTCTGCAACCGGAAGATTTTGCCGGGTTTCCGCCTGCTCCTGGGGCTACCGACTTCCTGTTCATCGGCGAGTTGAGGCCTATCAAAGGCATCGAGTACCTTCTCGACGCGCTGGCCGCGCTCAACGCCGGAAGACGCGCCACGGCGACGATTGTCGGGTCGGGACCAAATTCAGATGAATTGCAAATGAAGTCGGCGGCCCTGGGCCTAGGGCCGGTCGTGACATTCACAGGCGCATTGCCCGCGCGCGAGGCCTTGAGGCTTGGCCGCATCATGGTTGTGCCATCGCTAGCTGAAAGCTTCCCATACGTTGTATTGGAGGCTGCAGCCGCCGGATTGCCGCTAATTTCGACGTCCGTCGGCGGTATCCCGGAAATCGTTGCAGGAACTGATACTGGGCTCATACCGCCCGGTGACGCGGTTGCGCTTAGCGCTGCAATGCGCGACACCCTCGACAATCCGGACACTGCAACCGCGCGAGCCATGCGTCTGAGAGAGAATGTTTCAACCAAGTTCACGGTTGCAGGTATGACCACAGCCGTCCTAGACTTCTACGCGTTAACCGTTGGTTAACCCTGTAGGGCCATCGCGCAGCCTTTGGAGCGGCTGTTAACCGCTCTTGGCACGGACAGTGCTTGTTGCACCCTATCTTCGCTAAAAAGTAACACCTGCGAGTTGGTAGAGTATGTCCGCGTCCATGAAAGCCGCTATCTCCCCCAAAGACGTGCTGAACGGCGGCGCCGAGCCGATAGCATTTCGCGCCGCCGCGCCGCGGCTAGCCGATAGCGGCGTTGCCGGGAAAACGAGCGGAATCTCTCCTATCGTGGTTCGGGGCTGTGTGCGCCTCGCCGATTTTCTCGTCGTCACGCTGCTCGGACTCGCAATTGCCGCGATGTACATCGACGAAGCCTATGTCGCGTCTAATCCGCGCTATATCGCAGCCATTCTCTTGACCGGACTTGTAACGGTCGGAGTCTTCGAACTCCTCCGGCTCTACGAACTGCGTACTTTTTCATCCTTCGTGAAAAAAACGCCGCGCGTGATCTTCGGCTGGAGCATCGCATTTGTCGTCCTCGTGGTCGGGCTATTTCTACTCAAAATTGGTTCGGACGTATCCCGTTTCTGGCTATCGACGTGGTATCTCGCGGGCGCCGCTGCATTTGCCGGTGAACGCATGGTGCTCGCCTGGCTGATGCGCACTTGGGCGAAAAGCGGACGCCTCTATCAGCGCGCTGTGATCTACGGGGCAAGCACCGTAACGGAAGAGCTGATCGCTCAACTGGAAGCCGATAGCGACCAAATCGTGCGTATTGCCGGTATTTTCGACGATCGCGACGATGACCGCGCGCCGCGCGCAATCTCGGGTTACCCGCGCGTGGGCGGTCTCGACGAACTCATGGCCATGAGCCGCACGACGCGCCTCGACCTGGTGATCGTCGCATTACCGCTTGCCGCGGAAAACCGCTTAACTGCTGTCGTAAAGCGCTTGTCCGTGCTGCCCGCCGATATCAAGATGCCGGCGCGCGCCACCGCGTTGCGTTTCTCACCCCGCACCTATTCGCATGTGGGCTCGGTCGCCATGATCGATCTCTACGACCGCCCGCTCGCCGATTGGGGTACGATTTCCAAGTGGCTGTTCGACAAGGCCGTTGGCACGGTCGCGCTTGTGCTTCTGGCCCCCGTCATGGCGGCCGTTGCTGTCGCCGTAAAACTCGATAGCCGCGGACCGGTGCTGTTTCGCCAGAAGCGCTATGGCTTCAACAACGAGCTGATCGAGGTCTACAAATTCCGCTCGATGTATACCGACCGCTGCGATGCGGCGGCTGTCAAACTTGTGACCAAGGACGACCCCCGGGTCACGCGCGTGGGACGCATCATCCGCAAAACCAGCCTCGACGAGTTGCCGCAGCTTTTTAACGTTTTGCTGGGCGATCTATCTCTCGTCGGCCCGCGCCCGCATGCCGTGCAAGCCAAGGCTGGAACACAGCTCTACGACGAAGTGGTCGATGGTTATTTCGCACGCCACAAAGTGAAGCCCGGAATTACCGGCTGGGCCCAGATTAACGGCTGGCGCGGCGAAACCGACACCGAGGAAAAGATTCAAAAGCGCGTCGAGCACGATCTCTATTACATCGAAAACTGGAGCGTGTTCTTCGACTTCTACATCCTCCTCAAAACACCGGGCTCGCTGCTCAAAACCGAGAATGCCTATTAAGCCGAGTCTTGTTAATCCGAGTCCAGTTGAACCGAGTCCTGGGCCCGATCCTTGCAATTGCTCTAGAAAACTCGAGCAGCAGGACCAGGGTCATCATGTTGGGACAATTCGTTAACGCGCTGGCCCAAAACGGCGGGGCATTTGGCGGACGCAGCTTGGCTCACAACACGACCCTGGGACTTGTTTGGCTGGCCATGTCGACGAGCGGCTTTGTATTCTCGGAGCCCGCTCCGACCGACATTCTAGCGCTTGGCCTGATCGTCATCCTTCCCGTTGTCGGCCTCTTCCGTCCATCGCCGCTGCTCGCTATTTTGCTATTGCTGTTTGCCGGCGTTGCGGCGTCAGGTCTCGTTTCGGCAACTCTTGCAAACGACACGGGCAAGGCCGTCACGCACACACTCGTATCGCTTTATCTCGCGGGCGCCGCGTTCATGTTCGCAGGCTTCATCGCGGCCAACCCGGCTTCCCACCTGCGGATCATTTTCAACGGCTTGACATGCGCCGCCGTCATTGTCGCGGCAACCGGTATCGCGGGTTATTTCGATGCCTTCACGGGCGCCGAGATGTTCACGAAATTCGGCCGCGCTTCGGGCACATTCAAAGATCCAAATGTGTTCGGACCCTTTCTGGTTCCGGCCTTTCTCTATGCCATTCACACGGCTCTCAACCGTTCGATGACGCGCGTGGCCTTGCCGCTTGCCCTCGCCGGCTTTCTCGCCTTCGCTACCTTTATCAGCTTTTCGCGCGGCGCCTGGATGAACCTCATTTTGGCGCTCGCGACTTATATCGCGCTGGCTTTTCTCACGGCTGAAAGTAACGGCCGCCGGCAAAAAATCGCGGTCTCGCGATACTCGGCGCGGCCATGATCGCGGCCGTCGTTGCAAGCGCCTTGCAGGTGGAAAAAATATCGAGCCTCGTCAGCGAACGGGCGAGCGTTGCACAAAGCTACGACGTCGGCCCCGAAGGGCGCTTTGGCGGTCAGGAAAAGGCGACGGGACTTATCCTTGACGTATCCGCTCGGCATCGGCGCCGGATCTTTTGCTCTCGAATATCACCACGAAGAACCGCACAACGTCTATCTCAGTATGCCGCTGAACGCGGGATGGACTGGAGCCGGACTTTACCTTGCCGCCGTCGCACTGACACTGCTTCTCGGACTGCAGCAAGCCTTCAAGCGCACGCCATGGCAGCCGCTCGTCCTGATCGCCTACTCGGCATTCTTGGCCAATGTGGCAGAAGGACTAATTATTGACACCGATCACTGGCGCCATTTCTATCTGTTGATGGGGGTCATCTGGGGCGTGGCATCGGTGCCAAACCCCGTCCTTGCCAAAAACAATGCGCTCGGATTGCGTGGCCGCGTTCAAGTTGCGTCCGTCGTTTAACAGAACCATGACCACATCCCTAACCCATCCTGGTTCGCCCGCGATCCTCATGCGGGCCAAGGAGCGCAAAAGAAGCGAAGTGCACAAACTCGCGCTTGCGCTGGTGTGGTTCAGTATTGCCTCAAGCTCTATCGTTTTCTCGGAACCTGCTCCTGTCGACTTATTGACAGCCGGCCTTTTTATTCTCCTGCCCGTCGTAGGCTTGATCGATGCGCGCCCCATGCTGGTCGCAGGTCTTGCGATTTGGATACCGATCGCTGCCTTCAGCTTTCTTGGCGCAACGCTCGCCTTCGACACCGGCGCCATCGGTAACGCACGCCGCCGTCACCCTCTACCTCTGCGGCGCATCGTTCCTGTTCGCATGTTTTGTCGCCAAGAAGCCCTTGGCGCATACACGCCTGATCTTAAATGGATACCTCATTGCCTCAACGATTGCGGCGACGCTTGGCATTGTTGGCTATCTCGATCTATTTCCTGGCGCCTATGACGCCCTAACGCGCTACGATCGCGCCGCCGCACTCTTCAAGGATCCCAATGTTTATGGGCCTTTCTTGATCCCCGGCTTACTCACGGCCTTGCACCTCTGGCTCTCGCGCCCTTTGGCACGCGGGCTTTTACCACTACTCGCTGCGGGACTATTCATTGCCGGAATTCTGTTCAGCTTTTCACGCGGGGCCTGGGCGGGTGCGGCCGTCGCACTTGCGCTCTATTGCTACCTCTATCTGCTTTCGTCCACGCGCAACATCGAGCGCTTGAAGCTTGCCGGTCTCGTTTTATTCGGCGCGGTTGCTGTCGGTCTCGTGATCGCGGCAGCCTTGCAGTCGGAAGGCGTTGCGCGGCTCTTGGAAGAACGTGCGGCCCTTACCCAGCCTTACGACGAGGGTCCGACGGGGCGCTTTGGCGGACAACTGAAAGCCGTCGATGTCGTTCTCGATAATCCGCTTGGCATCGGCTCTCATCAATTCGCGCCCTACTTCCATCACGAAGAGGCCCATAACGTCTATCTCAGCATGTTGATGAACGCGGGTTGGCCGGGCGGGCTTTTGTATCTTGCGCTCTGCGTCTTGACACTGGCCATGGGCTTCAAGCACGCGCTCAAAGCCACGCGGACCAGAGCGCTTTTTCTGATTGTTTATTCGCGCGCTCGCAGCGGCGATCCTGCAAGGCATGTTGATCGACAGCGATCACTGGCGCCACTTTTATCTGTTGATGGGCGTCGTGTGGGGCCTCATGGCGGGCGATGCCCGGGAAATTCGTAAGGCCAAAATCGTTCGCGACCGGCGGCCTGTTCTCATGCTCCAAGAACTGGTCATTCCGCCGTCGCGGCGCCAGGTCCGCATCGTCGGGCGCGTGGCAAGACGTCCCGCAATCGGCCGGCCCGAGCGGCGCTTGCCGCCACAGCGGGAGCCGCGCATCCTCGCGCGCTATCGTTAGCGCCGGGGCTCACCTAGTTCAGCAAGAAAGTTGAGAATTGAGGGACCGGCGGGCCATCGACGGCCATTGCGCGCCGATGCCGCTCAATCTCAGAGCATGCGAAAAGGAAATAAATTTAAACCGCGGCAGCGTGCCCCGGCGTCAGGCCGCCGGTGGACGGGGCGTCGTAGGCAAGCCCTGTGACCGGGTTTACAATGAGCGAAGCTCGGAAGGAGTTCATTCTCATTTCTGCTTGGCAATTGTCGATCAGTTCGACGAAACGGACGCGGTTTAGATTCGACATATAGGACTTGAAATCATAAGTCTTCATTGCATGTGGCTCCCTCTGGTACAGCCGTAGTTAATGCAAGCGGCTTGCCAGAATGGTCACACGCGAAACCACGCACTGGCGCTATGGTTAAACAAATCTGAAGACCAAAATTGCATAAACAAACGAAACGGCCACGGCGGGCCAGAGATTTGGTCCGATAAGACCGAGCCAGGCGAGATGAATAAAGGCGCTGCCGAGCAGCGAGATAAACAGTCGATCGCCGCGCGTCGTATCGAGACCCAAAACGCCATGGCGCGGATCACCACCCGGAGACGCAATTTCCCAAATCGTCATCGCCACGAGACACATTGCGATGAATCCAAAAAACAATGCCGTCTCGGTCGTCCACGCCATCCAGGAGAAAAGCGACGTTCCGTGCATTTCTTCCATTTCGCTGCCTCCTCTTAACCCGGCCAGAATTAAACGCGGGCCATTTAAACGCGACCGAGAGCAAAGCCCTTGGCGATGTAGTTTCTAACAAAGTAGATGACGAAGGCGCCGGGGATGATTGTTAGCGTTCCAGCGGCCGCGAGCAGTCCCAAGTTCATAGCCTGAGCTACTTGCCGTCTTGGTCATCGTCGCGGCAATCGGCTTTGCCGCAACCGATGTCAGCGTCTTGGCGAGCAGCAACTCTACCCATGAGAACATGAAACAGAAGAAGCATGCGACGCCGATGCCGGCTGCAATCGTCGGCACGAAGATCTTGAAGAAGAAGCCCGGAAATGAGTAGCCGTCCACATAGGCCGTCTCGTCCAACTCCTTCGGCACACCCGACATGAACCCTTCGAGAATCCAAACCGCCAGCGGCACGTTGAAGAGAGTGTGCGCGAGCGCAACGGCCCAGGGCGTATCGAATAGCCCGACGGCCGAATAAAGCTGGAAGAAGGGCAGCGCGAACACGGCCGCCGGCGCCATGCGGTTCGACAACAGCCAGAAGAACAGATGCTTGTCGCCGATGAAGCGATAGCGGGAGAACGCGTAGGCTGCCGGCAAGGCGACCGACACCGACAGAATTGTGTTGGCGATCACGTACTTCAGCGAATTGAGATAACCGTTGTACCAGGTCGGATCGGTGAAAATCTTGATGTAGTTGTCGAACGTGAACGTGCGCGGCCAGAGCGTGAACGAGCCGAGGATCTCATTCGTCGTCTTGAACGACATGTTGATGAGCCAATAGATCGGCAACAGCAGGAACAAGATATAGATGGCGGGAACCAGAGATTTGAGGCGCATCTCAATTCTCCTCGTTGCGCATCATCAGCGTGTAGAACAGCCAGCTGAGGAATAGGATGATCAAGAAGTAGATGATCGACATGGCTGCCGCCGGGCCGAGGTCAAACTGGCCGAGTGCCATTTTGACAAGGTCGATAGACAGGAATGTCGTCGAATTGCCGGGGCCTCCGCCGGTCAGCACGACGGCTTCGGTGTAAATCATGAAGCTGTCCATGAAGCGCAGCAGAATGGCGATTGTGAGCACGTGTTTGAGCTTGGGCAATTGGATGTAACGAAACACGGCCCAGCGCCCAGCGCCATCAACCTTCGCGGCTTGATAGTAAGCGTCGGGTATCGATACGAGACCCGCGTAACACAGCAACACGACGAGAGACGTCCAATGCCAGACGTCCATCAGGATCATCGTGAACCAAGCGGAACCCGGTTGGCGTGTGTAGTTGTAGTCAATACCGAGCCCGTTGATCGTGCGCCCGAGCAGTCCGATGTCTGGGAGCGCGAAGATGTTCCACATAGCGCCGACGACGTTCCACGGGATCAAGAGCGGCAAGGCCATGAGAACAAGGCACACGGAAACCCATGGCCCCTGCTTCGGCATGGCAAGGGCTATCGCGAGCCCAAGCGGGATTTCAATCAAAAGAATAATGGCGGTGAAAGCGATCTGGCGCAGCAGGGCTTCATGAAAGCGCGGGGATTGCAGAACCTGCTCGAACCAGCGCGTGCCGGCCCAGAAAAACACGTTGTCGCCAAACGTTTCTTGGAACGCGAAGTTGACGACCGTCATCAGCGGGATGATGGCGTTGAAAGCAACGAGCAAAAACACGGGAAGGACGAAGAACCACGCCTTCTGATTGACTGTCTTTTTCATGACGCCGCTCCTTCTGCGCCAACCAGCCAGCCGTCGGCATAAACGCGCGTGCGGTCCGTGTCGAACTTCAGATGACCATTGACTGAGGGAACAGTGGCTCCCTCGGGAACAAGCAGCTTGAGTTGATGTTCTCCAGCGCGCGCGGTCACGATGCGAAACCGGCCCGCATCCGCGACTTTCATAATTTGGACCGGAACGCCATCCGTTCCAAATGTTACAAACTCAGGCCGCACGCCGATTTGAACCGACTTTGCGCCCCCCTTATAGATGGACGCATTCGCGGTCTCGACCGGATGGCCGGCAAAGATCGCCTTTCCGTCTTTGACCTCGCAGGGAAGCAGGTTCATGCCGGGCGAGCCGATGAAATGTCCGACGAACGTGTGCCGCGGCCGCTCAAAGAGATCGACAGGCGTGCCGATTTGAACAATCTGCCCGTCATTCATGACGACGACCTGATCGGCAAAGGTAAGCGCTTCGGTTTGATCGTGCGTGACGTAGATCATCGTGCGCTTGGTGCGTTGATGCAGTTCCTTGAGCTTAGAACGCAATTCCCACTTCAAGTGCGGATCGATAACGGTCAGCGGCTCGTCGAACATGATGACGTTGACGTCGGAGCGCACGAGACCGCGGCCGAGTGAAATCTTCTGCTTGCCATCGGCAGTCAGGCCGGAGGCGCGATTTTGCAGCGTCGGTTTCAGATCGAGCATCGACGCTACTTCTTGTACACGTGCATCGACGGTGGCTTCGGCGACGCCCCGGTTACGAAGCGGAAACGCAAGGTTATTATACACTGTCATCGTGTCGTAAATGACAGGGAACTGGAACACCTGAGCGATGTTGCGCTCTTCCGGTGACTTGTGCGTTACATCGAGATTGTTGAAATGGATGCGGCCCTTGGACGGCGCCAGCAATCCGGAAATCAGATTGAGCAACGTGGTCTTGCCGCAACCCGACGGTCCAAGCAGCGCATAAGCGCCGCCGTCCGCGAAATCCAAATTAAGCGGCTTCAGGGCCCAATCTGCGTCTCGCTGCGGGTTGGCCACATAGCTATGACCGAGATTATAGAGCGTGATTTTTGCCATCAGCCGACAAGCTCCCCGTTCGCGCCGAAGTACAGGAGCTGATCGACATCGACGTAGAGCCGCGTTTGCGATCCAAGCGCGAGCCGGTGAATGCCATGCGACTGCGACACCCAGGTCTTATCGCCGAGTGCGAAATGAATGATGCTTTCCGAGCCGCTAATTTCCGTGATCAGGACCCGGCCATCGATTGCGCCTGAAGCGGTCGATGGAACGGCCGTCGTGACATGGTGGGGACGGACGGCAATTGTGTAATCGCCGTCAGGTATGGTCCCCGCAGCCTTACCCGCGGGCCATGACAATCCGCCACTTAAGATCACTTCGCTGCCGCGCTTCGTTGCTTCGAGCGTATTTATGGGCGGATCCGAGAAAACCGTTGCAGTCAGAAGGTCCTTGGGTTTGCGATAGCCTTGCAAAGTCGGCGCAAATTGCGTGATGCGGCCCTCATGCATGGTCGCCGTATTGCCGCCAAAGAGCAGCGCTTCGCCGGGCTCGGTCGTGGCGTAGACGACAACGCATTTGCGGTCTGCGAAGAGCTTCGGCAGTTCGTCGCGCAATTCCTCGCGCAATTTGTAATCGAGATTTGCGAGCGGCTCGTCGAAAAGAATGATGTCGCTGTCTTTGACGATTGCGCGCGCAATGGCCGTGCGCTGCTGCTGGCCGCCTGAAAGCTCGGAGGGACGGCGCTTCAACATCGGCGTCAAGCGCAAGAGTTCAGCCGCTTTGCCGACGCGCCGGTCGATTTCCGCTTGCGCCATGCCTGCAACGCGCAAGGGCGTCGCGATATTTTCTTCGACACTCAAATTCGGGTAATTGATAAACTGCTGATAGACCATCGAGACGTTGCGTCTCTGTACGGAAACGCCCGTCACGTTTTTTCCGCGAAACCAGATCTCGCCGCTCGTGGGTTTCTCGAGTCCCGCCATGAGCTGCATCAGGGTCGTCTTGCCGGCCAGCGTCGGTCCGAGCAGAATATTCAGATTGCCCTCCTCAAGTGTGAGGCTGGTCTCATGAATATACGTTTCTGCGCCAACGCGTTTGGTGACATTCCGGAGTTCAAGCGTCATGGAAAAGCGAATGCGCCTCCCTTGGAAGGTTCAATGGAGCGAGAAACCGGCCTATGGCACCTAGACTAGTTCCGGGGCGCGCCAGCGTGTAGCGCGCCCCGGATCTTACTTTATCAATTCGCAAGTGAAGCCGCTTTATTTAGCGGTCCAGCGCTTGATAAGCTCGTCATAGGCAACAGTCTGGCCTTTTTCCTTCTCGTTGGCGAGCTTCGCAGCCGGGCCATCAGCTTTGCCCAACCACTCCTCCGCCTTCTTTTCAGGATTGAGGCGCGGACCGCAACCACCATAGGTCTTGTTGGCTTTGTCGGCTGCTTCCATGCGAGACATGATCAGGTCCATTTCGCCGGCGAGCCGGTCCATGGCCTGCTGAGGCGTGAAGGCGCCCGAGTTCACGTCGCCGATTTGCTGCCACCAAAGCTGTGCGAGCTTCGGATAGTCAGGAACGTTGACGCCTGTCGGGGTCCAGTTCACGCGGTCCGGCGAGCGGTAGAATTCCACGAGACCGCCGAGCTTGGGCGCGCGTTCGGTAAAGGACGCGTGCTTCACGGTAGAGTCGCGGATGAACGTCAGACCAACGTGGCTCTTCTTAACGTCAACCGTCTTGGAGACGACGAACTGCGCATAGAGCCAAGCTGCCTTGCGGCGATCGACGGGTGTCGATTTGAACATGGTCCACGAGCCGGCGTCCTGATAACCGAGCTTCATGCCGTCTTTCCAATACGGTCCATGCGGCGAGGGAGCCATACGCCAGAGCGCATTACCCTTGTCGTCAACCGTGTTGTTGCCAGACTTCTTGTCTGCAACCATCGAAGCCGTAAACGCCGTGTACCAGAAGATCTGCTGGGCCACGTTGCCTTGGCTCAATGAGGGAAGCGACTGATAGAAGTCGTAGTCGGCAGCGCCTGGAGGCGCATACTTGCGCAGCCACTCGTCCCACTTGGCGATAGCGTAAACCGATGCCGGAGCATTGGTGCCGCCGCCGCGCGTGACAGACGCGCCTGCCGGGTTGCACGAACCCGCTTCCATACGGATGCCCCATTCGTCGATCGGGCGGCCGTTTGGAAGACCGGGCGATGTCGAACCGGCCATAGAGAGCCAAGCGTCGGTCATGCGCCAGCCGAGGTCGGGTGCGCGCTTGCCGTAGTCCATGTGGCCATAGACTTTGACGCCGTCGATTTCCTTCACGTCGTTGGTGAAGAACTCGGCGATGTCTTCATAAGCCGACCAGTTGACCGGCACGCCGAGATCATAGCCGTATTTGGCTTTGAACTTGTCCTGCAGATCCTTGCGGTCGAACCAGTCTTTGCGGAACCAATAAAGATTCGCGAACTGCTGGTCCGGCAATTGCCAGAGCTTGCCATCGGGACCGGTTGTGAACGGGGCACCTATGAAGTCTTTCACGTCGAGGCTCGGCAGCGTAACGTCTTTGCCTTCACCCGCCATCCAGTCGGTCAGGTTCACAGCGCTTTGAAGGCGCGAGTGGGTGCCGATGAGATCGCTGTCGTTGATGTAGGCATCGTACAGATTGCGGTTGGTCTGCATCTGCGTCTGCACGGCTTGGACGACTTCGCCCTCGCCCAAAAGCTGATGGTTGACCTTGATGCCTGTGATTTCCTGGAACGCTTTGGTCAGCGTTTCAGACTCGTATGTGTGTGTCGGAATGGTCTCCGACAGCACGTTGATTTCGAGACCTTTCAATGGTTCAGCCGCTTTGATGAACCATTCCATCTCCTTTACCTGCTCTTCTTTCGAGAGAGCAGAGGGCTGAAACTCTTTTTCAACCCACTTCTTGGCTTCGTCCATACCGGCGAAACTTGTGCCGGACATGGTGACGGCCGCAGCGAACATAGCCACGGCGGATATACGTTTTCTCATTTGTTTTTATCCTCCCAGTGCGTAGCAAGACGAGTGCTTAGAGCGACAGTAGCGTCCAGTGCGTAAAGAGACGCCAACTATCAATCGAACCAAAACGAGTGTCAATTGGAAAGCCACTGGGCGCGAGCGAATGCAGCGCAACATACGATCAATGTGCGTTTCCCCGTATTTTTGAGAGACATTCCGGGCGATCGCACGATAAGCCCATTGTCCAACTGCTTTCGAATAGCGGTGATTAGCTTGAAATTTCGAAAGTCTCGCGCTAATACTTAGGTGATCTTGGAGAACCCCATGCTCGCCGTCTCGCCACGACAACAAGAAATCGTGCGCCTCGCCCGCGATACCGGACGGGTCAATGTTGAAGGATTGGCCGAACGTTTCAGCGTCACGCCGCAAACGATCCGCAAAGATTTAAACGATCTATGCGAGCGCGGCGTGCTGCAGCGCTATCATGGCGGCGCTGTCATTGCTTCGGGAGTAGCCAACTTCGGCTATGAAGCGCGCCGCCAGCTTGCGACCGACGGCAAGCGGCTGATTGGCGCCAAGGCGGCGTCACTCATTCCGGACAACTCCTCTATATTGATCAACATTGGCACCACGACAGAGCAAGTTGCGACCGCGCTTAGAAACCGCCACGGCCTCTTAGTAATCACAAATAATACCAATGTTATCAATATATTACTTGGATGCGCCGGCATCGAGGTCATTGTTGCTGGTGGCGTCTTGAGGCATGCCGACGGGGGCGTTGTTGGAGAGGCGGCCGTTGATTTTATCCGCCAGTTTAAAGTCGATTATGCCGTGATCGGCACCTCTGCAATCGATGAAGATGGATCGCTCCTCGACTACGACTATCGCGAAGTCAAAGTCGCCAAGGCCATCATGGATTGTGCACGCCATACCGTACTGGTCGCAGACAGCATGAAGTATGAGCGCACCGCGCCCGTTCGCATCGGCCACATCTCGGAAATCGACACTCTCGTAACCGACAAAGCCCCCCCGAGTGCGATCTCGGCGATCTGCCGGGAACACAAAGTCGAGATCGCCATTGCCAATGCGTCTTGAATTTTCGTTTTAGTGCGATAATCTTCGTTTTTGGGCGGCCCGATAGGTCCCGGTGCCGTCTGACCCACAAAACGAAACAAATCCGGCGCCTGAGGCGCCCGCATAGCATCCATATCGAGCAGGGCACGTGTACGATATCGCGATCATCGGCGGCGGCGTGAACGGGTGCGGCATCGCACGCGATGCATCCGGCCGCGGATTAAAGGTCATTCTGGCGGAAAAGGGCGATCTCGCGTCCGGCACATCTTCGGCCTCGACGAAGCTCGTGCACGGCGGCTTGCGTTATCTCGAACATTACGAATTCCGCATGGTGCGGGAAGCGCTCAAAGAGCGCGAAGTTCTCCTTTCGATGGCGCCGCATATTATTTGGCCGCTGCGCTTTGTGCTTCCACATCATTCCGCGCTTCGGCCCGCATGGTTGATCAGAACTGGCCTCTTTCTTTACGACCACCTTGGCGGCCGCAAGATATTGCCCGCCTCCCATCAAATTAATCTCGCGCGCGCAGCAGCTGGTGCTCCGCTGAAGAGCGAGTTCACGCGCGCCTTTGAATATTCCGATTGTTGGGTTGACGACGCGCGTCTCGTAGTTCTCAACGCAATGGATGCAAAAGCGCGCGGCGCCGATATCCGAACCAGAACAGAAGTCGTCTCCGCGCGCCGTTCCAAAGATCACTGGAGCGTTGACTTAGAGAACAAGCAGACGGGACAGACTCAGACAATCGAAGCACGGTCGCTCATTAATGCAGCGGGCCCCTGGGTCGACGATGTACTAACGCGACGCGTTGGGCAGAATGGAAAGCCGCGCATCCGGCTCGTCAAAGGCAGCCATATCGTCGTTCCAAAGATCTTTGATCACGACCGAGCCTACATCTTCCAGAATGCCGACCGGCGCATCGTGTTCGCAATCCCATATGAGACCGATTTCACGCTCATCGGCACAACCGACGTCGACTACGCTGGCGATCCTGCGGCTGTCGCTATTACTGACGACGAAGTTACCTATCTTTGCAACTCGGCAAGCTCCTATTTTAATAAACCAACCCATCCCGGCCAAGTCGTTTGGACCTATTCGGGTGTGCGTCCGCTCATGAACGAAGGCGGCGGCACGGCGCAGGAGGCCACGCGCGATTACGTGCTCGAACTCGACACTTCTAACGGACACGTGCCCCTCCTCAATATCTTCGGCGGAAAAATCACAACATACCGCCGTCTCGCCGAAGAGGCGATCGCCAAACTTTCAGAACACTTGAACACCCGTTCGGCTTGGACCGCAGGCGCGACACTCCCGGGCGGCGATTTTCCCGTCGACGGTTATGAAAATCTAGTCCTGGAGATCGCCGCGTCTTGCCCAGGATTGAAGAATGCCGGCGCGCGCCGGCTCGCACGCAACTACGGCACGCGCGCACGCGCAATTGTTACCGATGCCAAAACGGCAGACGATTTGGGACAAGACTTCGGCGCCGGGCTGAGCGAGCGCGAAGTCCGCTATCTCGTGGCCAACGAATGGGCGCTGACGTCCGACGACATTTTGTGGCGGCGCACAAAGCTCGGATTGCACTTCGATGCCGATGCCAAGAAGCGGCTTGACGCTTGGCTCTCGAAAAACGTTGCGGCCGTGGCATAGTGGGCTGGCCGTTACGGGCACAGGCAATCAAAGGCGCGAGCAGGAAACCTCATGGAAAAGTTCGTCCTAGCGATCGACCAGGGCACGACATCGAGCCGGGCCATTCTCTTCGACAAAGACTGCCGCATCAAGGCTGTCGCCCAACAGGAATTTGCACAGCATTATCCGCATTCCGGCTGGGTCGAACACGAAGCAGAAGATCTGTGGGACACCACGATTGCAACCTGCAAAGCGGTGATTGCCAAGGCCGGCATCGGCGCATCCGATATCGTCTCGATCGGCATTACCAATCAGCGCGAGACCACTGTTGTATGGGACCGCAAGACAGGCAAAGCCATCCACCGCGCCATCGTCTGGCAGGACCGGCGCACGGCTGAAATTTGCGCTGGTCTGAAGAGCGCCGGACTTGAAGACACCGTCACAAAGCGCACGGGTCTGCTGCTCGATCCCTATTTCTCCGGAACAAAGGTCGCTTGGATCCTCGATAACGTCCCGGGTGCACGCGACGCCGCCAATGCCGGACGGCTGGCATTCGGAACCGTCGATAGTTTTATTCTATGGCGCTTGACGGGCGGCAAGGTCCACGCGACGGACGCGACCAACGCCAGCCGGACGTCTGCTCTACGACATCAATAAGAAGCGCTGGTCGCTCTATCTACTTGATCTCTTCCGCGTGCCGGAAAGCATGCTGCCCGTCATTAAGGATTGCGCGGCGGACTTTGGCGCGACGGATCCCGGCCTCTTTGGCACGCCCATTCCGATCACCGGTATCGCCGGCGACCAGCAGGCCGCAGCCATCGGGCAAGCCTGCTTCGCCCCCGGCATGGTCAAATCCACATACGGCACCGGGTGCTTTGCGCTACTCAACACCGGAACCACGCCCGTCTATTCCAAGAATAAGCTTCTGACGACCGTCGCCTACAGCCTCGATAGCGAAGTGCATTACGCACTCGAAGGATCGATCTTTATTGCGGGTGCAGCGGTGCAGTGGCTGCGCGACGGGTTGGGCCTCATAAAATCTGCGGGTGAATCGGGAGCGCTGGCGGCACAGGCCGACCCCGAGCAAGACGTTTATTTGGTTCCCGCGTTCGTCGGCCTTGGCGCTCCCTATTGGGATGCGGAGTGCCGGGGGGCCATTTACGGTCTATCGCGCGGCACGACTTCAAAAGAGATTGTGCGCGCGGCACTCGAGTCGGTGTGTTACCAGACCCGGGACCTTGTTGATGCTATGCGCGCCGACTGGGGTGCATCGCGCGAGACTGTCCTCAGAGTAGACGGCGGCATGGTCGCGTCCGATTGGACCATGCAGTGCCTCGCGGATGTTTTGGCGGCTCCCGTCGACCGGCCAAAAGTGCTTGAGACGACGGCGCTCGGCGCCGCATACCTCTCTGGACTGTACTCGGGGTTTTATCCAAAGCCCGCCGAGTTTGCGAAACTCTGGTCGCTTGATCGCCGCTTTATTCCAGCCTTGGACGAATCTGAACGCGCGCGAAAATATGCCGGTTGGCAAGATGCCGTGCGACGGACGTTGAGCCGGCCATCGCCATAATTTGCAAATGTCTGCCCCTCGGGCTTAGTTTAATCCCGGGAACCGTTGCTCCCAATGTCCACGAGGGTTCCGGCAACCGGCTGCTCTGACGGTACCCGCGCTGCAATTATCTCGGGGAACGGCGAACCTAGGCCGTATCGATGGGAGAAGACTAAGGTCGTGAGTGCGCTCAGACTTAGGTCTGAGTTTCGAACCTCGACCAGACTTGCAACAGGCCACAGACGATGGCAACTGGCTGCAATCTGGCAAATCAGTGTAGGTTAATAGAATCGGAAGGGTTTGGCGGTTCAGCGCCGTATCCTAAATGGCCTCGCATTATTGGGGCTCCAGCGGTGGGCCGTCAGCCGTTTGTCAGTGTTCCTATGTTTGTTAAGTTTGCAGTGTTCACCGGCTTTCAGCAACTCGTTCAGCGTCGAGGAGCCTTTCCCTGAACTTTCTGAGCAACCAGGCTGTGTTCCAGGCGCGCCGAGAGAACGAAGGCATACGCATCGCTTTGGTCGATGATCACACGCGCGTGCGCGACGCACTGGCAGCAGTGCTCAAGCACGAAGAGGATTTTTCCATTGTCGGCACTGGGGCGTCCGGCGATGAAGCGCTAACGCTTGCGGAGGACCACATGCCTGATGTCCTCTTGCTTGACATCAATATGCCGGGCGATGGCATTGCTGCCGCGCGGCGTATTTTCCGTTCTTGCCCGGCCGTCAAGATTGTGATGCTGACGTCCGCCGACGATGCGTATCTCGTCGATGCGGCGCTCTCGGCTGGAGCACGTGGCTATATTGTCAAAGGCGAGCCGGCGCCGGTCATAGCTGCGGCGATCCGCGATGCCGTAAGCGGCCGGTCGTATATCGCTCCGTCATTGGCCGCGCGGCTATTGGCGTCGCCCGGTTACGGCGCACCGTGGAACGCAGATGCCGACTGCCCGATAGAACTCGTCGAGCGCGAAGAGCAGGTGTTGCGGCGTCTCGCACAAGGCTTAACGTACACAGAAATTGCGGAAAGCACAGGCCTTACCGAAGCGGCGGTCGCAGCATTTGCGACGAATATACTTATGAAATTACATGCCCAAACCGTGGCCGATGAGGCATTGAAGTCAATTTGAGGTGGTCAATTTGAAGTCCGGCGTCCCGGTCGCCGATCCCACCTGTGCCCCCGGTCTCAAGCGCCGCCTTTTCTCCTGACAACAAGCGCCGCTTCAACACGATTGCGCACCTGCAGCTTGTGCATGATATTTGTCATATAGTGCTTGACCGTCTTCTCACTGATGTTGTGAATCCGGGCAATTTCCTTGTTCGTCTTACCCTCCGCGACGCCATCGAGGATTTGCTCTTCGCGCTTGGTGAGATCGGGAAGCGCGCTGCCAGCCGGTGGCGCCGTGGGCGACTTTTTCATGATCGACAGAAGTCGCGCGGCAAGTTGCGGTGTCACGTAGTGTTCGCCGCCATGGATGGCATGGATTGTTCTGATCAGTTCGGTAGCGCCGATCCCTTTGAGGATATAACCGCGCGCGCCTGCCTCCAGCGCGGATGAAACATGCTGTTCGTTCTCGGAAGCGGTCAGCATGATGACCTTGATGTAAGGGCATTGCCGCACAATCTCGCGCGTGGCTTCGATGCCGCCCCCTGGCAAGCTGATGTCGAGTAAGAAAACGTCGGGGAGCAGATCGAGCGCGATTTGAATGGCCTGTTCCGCGTTTTCGCCTTGGCCGATGACTTCAAGGGCCGAGTCATTATTGAGTGTTGCCGCGACACCCTCGCGAAATAGCGGGTGGTCATCGACAATCGCTATTCTCAACTTGTCGGTAGATTGGACTGTCGATTGAATTGTCAAAATATGGTTCCTGAAATGCCTAGTATCCGTGAGAGACTATCACACTTCTCGATCATCAAACCTTTCCAGCACGCCCTTGTCAAACCGGATTCGCAGCGTCGTTCCAGTGTCAGAGCTTGAGACAATTTCAAAAGTACCGTCTAGCGATTCAACCCGGTCCGACAGACCCTTAAGACCCAGTCCTTTGGTATCGTCGGACGGTGCCACCGGGTCCACAGGCATGCCCGGACCTCCATCGGCTATCTCCAGAAAGAGGCAATCGCCGTCTAGACCTATCCGAACCCTCTGGTCTTTGCCGCCAGCATGCCGGAAAGCATTGTTCAGCCCCTCCTGAACGGCACGATAGAGGCACGTTAGCAGAAGCGCCGGCGCACGCTTCGGCGGATCTTGTCCGAGATCAAGCGTGACATTGGTCCGCGACCGGCGCTCATGATTGCGCACCGCATACTCAATGACTTGAGCGATCGTCGAGCCTTCCATTTTTGGCAACGACAACCCGGACGACATCCCCCTGATCTCTTTCAAAGCGTCGCGGAGTGCCGTTTCGACAGCCGCAAACTCCTCGCCGCTTTCCACCCCGGCCTTTGCCGTATAACCCGTTGGCTTCAACCCCTCGAGGCGGAGCAACGCAAGTGCGATGAGCTGAACTGGCCCATCATGCAATTCGGCGCCGACACGCCGCAAAAACCGGTCGTTGGTATCTGTAGAGCGGCGGTTCGCTTCTAGAACACGCGTTTGCAGTTCTTCGTTTTGTGCCAATGCTGTTGAGAGTTCTCCGACGCGCTCGCTCAAAACCTTCTGCTGCTGGGCAATTGTCTGCCCGCCCCGCCGTACGATCCCAGACAGCGACGTCAACATGGCGAGTGAAAGTAAAGCCAGAACACCGCCGGTCTGCCAACGTGTGCGGGTGATGTCCTTGTGCAGCTGCCCTGCCAATTCATGCACTTCCGCAACGGCAATGATGCGCGCCGTTCCAGTCTGATGCATCGGCGCAAAGATCTTCAAGACCGGCTCGGCCGCCGCGCCACCAGCTCCATCCTCCGGCGCAATCATCTCGAACTTGTCTTCGACCCGGCCCTGCCAAGCCCTTGAGACTTTCGCCGGCATCAGCCGGCGCTGTCCCTCAAGGCGCGGAATGGTTGAGTAGATGATCATGCCATCGGCACCCCACACAGTGATGGAAAGAATTGAGTGCCCGTTACTTCCTCCAAGCGCCAATGCTGCAAGGCGACGCTCGGCTTCCTCGCTGAGCTGGTCGCCTTGAGCCAGCGTCTGAAGATGCGGCTCGACAAAACTATCAAGATGAAGTGTCGCGTTTGTTGCCGCGTGCTCGACCACGCCCTTCTCGATGCGGCCAGCAACCCAGGATCCGAGGACGGCCATGCTTGTGCCGATGACGAGTGCCGCAGCCAAAGCAAATTGCGACGCTAATCCCAGCGCACGCCACCACTTCAATACCGCTCCTGAAGTCCCGCTTACCATGACAACGGCCGATCATGCCCCTCGCGAGCGCAAGTCTGGAAAAGCGCGCGCATGCAAAGCAGACCAATGCTCATCTCTCAAGTCACGCGAATCCTTGTCACCGCCCGCCCAACGTGGACAGGGCTTGCTGCTTGAGAATTACGTATCGCTCGCTTTTCCCAATCCAGGAAATCGAACGTCACGAGATAATTTCCCCCGGCAACAAGTCCGCTCGTTTCCGGGTCGAGATCTATGAGGATATCGTTGCGCGCGCCCGTCGCCAGGTAAACCGGGTGACTAGGCTTCACAGGACTCCATTTCGTCCAAGGCTGCTCGGAGCACGCCAGAGCCTTCCCATCGACAGAGATGATTTGCCCTTGCAGTCCTTCGATTTTGACGCGCACCAGCGAGAAGCTGGCATTGAGCAGCCTGATCAAAACTTTGTCCCCAGCATTCGCGTCGATCGCCACGCGCTCGTCGTTCATGGCCTCGGTATTGGGAACGCCATTGATGAGGAAATATTTGGGAACGAACGGCCGCTCACGCTCCGAACCGGGCGCGTTAGAAACCAACTCCGCGCCTGCGTGCCAGTCTGGATCGATGTCGTCGAGCACCCAGCAGCGCTCGACGTTGTAGGCTGGACCTCCACGGTATGCACGCGTCAAACCGTCGGCCTCGGGCACAGGATCGACGATCAACAATCCAAAGAGTCCCATTTCGAAATGACGGGCCGAACTCAAGTGACTTTGATAAAGCCAAGTGCCGGCCTGCCGGGGTTGCCACTGGTAGATATAGCTTTCGCGCTTTTGCACGGCCAACTGGGCAGCGGACTTCGAACCCCAGCCACGGCCAAATGCGCCATTAGGTATTCCTGAGCGCGTGTGAGGTGCCGCTGGAACCACATCGCAAAGCGTTTCCAGTTTAACGTGAGCGACTTCTCCTTCACGCATACGAACCATGGGTGACGGAAATGTCTTCTGACCGGGCGCTGCAACAGGATCTTCGAAACCCCAGTAGGGAATTTCGACGCCGTCAGGCATCGTCATGATGCCGTCGTTGAACATCCGGCGCTCGAAATATCTTTCCGGAGCCTGCCAAGCACTATTAGCTTCGCGCCCATTCTGGGTTGGCACGGAGTGCGTTGGCACAGATGATGAGTTCGTGTTCTTATTTTCCGCCCCCGGCCGGGCGGTAGCCGCAACAAGAGCAGCTTCGTCAATTGCCGGCAATACGGCTGAATACGCCATCACTTTAGCCCGCACCTAAAGTCATTAGTCAAAGATCAATGGTTGAATATAACCTTGAGACCACTGCAATTCAATTCAATTTAAGACCGATTTTAAGCACGCTGAAGAGAATATAATTTCTGTTGCAAGCAGGCAATTCAGGATACCTGCACACACTCAAGCCATATTATGAGATCGAACCGAAAAATTGCCCCAAACCGCAGGTCTGTCACTCCTCGCGGAAGGCCCGCGAGATCTGGTCGCTGAACGGCTTGAAGAGATACGATATCGCCGTCCGGCTGCCTGTTTCGACGAATGTCTCGACCGGCATCCCGGGCACCAATTTCAGCGCCCGCACATCGTCCTGATGCTCGTCCGAAATGGCTATTCGGGCGACGTAATAGGACACGCCCGTTTGCGGTTCTTTGGTGAGGTCTCCGGCGATTTGCTGAATTTCGCCGATGAATTCAGGCGTCGTGCGCTGGTTGAAGGCTGAAAATCGCAGTGTCGCCTTCTGGCCGATCGACACTTGGTCAATATCGGTTGGCGCGATGCGCACCTCGACCGCAAGTTTGTCGTCGCTTGGAATAATGGTCATCAAAGTTTCAGCGGGCTGAATAACCCCACCAACCGTGTGAACCTGGAGTTCGTGCACCACGCCCGAACGCGGCGCCTTGATATCGATACGGTCAAGCTGATCCTGGGCGGCATTGCGCCGTTCCGCCAATTCCGCAAGACGCGCCTCGACCTCGCGCAATTCCTTCATGGATTCCGACTGCATGTTCTGGTCGAGCGAAATAATCTGAACTTCAGTTTCGCTGATTTGACCCTTTGCGCGGGCAATATTGGAAACTAAGGCTCCTTGCTCGCCCTGCAGCCGTGTCACGTCGCGCTCGGCAGTCAGGACCCGCGTAATAGGCGTGAGCTGCTTTTTATACATATCGTTGACGCGCTCGTACTCTTCGGTGACGAGCTTGACCTCCGTCTCCTTCGCGGCGAGCTGAGACTGGAGCCCTTCGATCTCCTTCCGGAACTGCCCGATACGTTCGCTCAACTGCGCTTTCTGCCCGTCTTTAGCAGACACGCGGGCTGCATAGAGACGCTGTTCGCTCTGCGCAATTTCTGCCGCTTCCGGGGCACCCTCAATATAGCCCTTGGCGAATGTCACTTTCGCCGCCTGATCGCGTTCGGCCGCGAGGCGGGCTCTGCGTCCCTCAAGCTGAACTTGTTGCGATGTCACGACGCCAAGCGCGGCGCGGGTTTGCGTCGGGTCGAGCCGGATAACGACCTCGCCGGCTTCAACTTTGGAACCGCCCTTGACCAGGATCTCGCCGATAACGCCGCCCGTTGGATGCTGTACTTTCTTGCCATGACCATCGACGACGATAAGTCCGGGGGCAATAACGGCACTCGAGATCGAGGCTACCGCGCCCCATCCTCCCAGGCCGCCGACAAGCAGCACTGTCAGCAAGAGGCCCATCAGCAGCCGGCGCCGCATTTGGGATTCGAGTTTAGGTGCCTCGGCCGTCATCTCATTCCTAGCAGTTCTTATTTACTTCTCGGCCCATTGGGGCCCGGCTGGACTTGGCATTGGGCAAGGTTGGGTGCAGCGAGTATAGCCGTCACGCAAGCTTGCCGCTTCCCTGATTGCTGATTGGTTGTACATTCGGCGCCTGCTTTGTGGCCTTGCGAATGATTTCGTCGCGCGGGCCGAACGCCGTGAGTTGTCCATTGCCGACGACGGCGACGAGATCCACGGCTTGGAGAACCGTCGGCCTGTGCGACACGACGATTGCGATACCGCCACGCTGCTTGATCGACACAATAGCCTTCATCAGTGCGGCATCGCCGTCGGCGTCCAGATTTGAATTTGGCTCGTCGAGAATGACCAGGAACGGGTTGCGATACATTGCACGTGCAAGACCGATCCGTTGCCGTTGCCCCGCCGACAGCGAAGTCCCGCGATCGCCAATGCGCGTTTCATACCCGTTCGGCAGACGTAAAATCATCTCGTGCACGTCGGCAGCGCGGGCCGCCTCGAGAATGGCCCCACTGTCCGCGTTCTCTTCGAAGCGCGAGATGTTTTCGGTTATCGTGCCTTCGAACAGATCGACTTCCTGCGGCATGTACCCGATGTGCATGCCGAGGCTGGCATTGGACCAACGGTCCAAGCTCGCGCCGTCGAGGCGGATAGCACCGCGCGCTGCAGGCCATATGCCGGCCATGGCACGCGACAACGACGATTTGCCAGCCGCACTCGGGCCAATGATGGCCAGCGCCTGTCCGGCCGCAATCTCCATTGTGATCGAATTCAAAACGAAGCGCTGCGTACCGGGAATCAGAACCGCGACGCCCTCAAGATTGAGCGATTTGTGCGGCTTCGGGAGATCAAGCGGATCTTGCTCTAAGTGTAGAGCCGAAAACACCTTATTCAAGCGTTCGGCTGCCTGCCGCGACGCGACGAAACCCTTCCAGTTCGCAATAGCTGTTTCAATGGGCGCCAGCGCGCGTGACGCGGCAATCGAAACGGCGATGATAGCACCCGCCGACATGTCGCCCTGGATCGTGTAGTAGGCACCGATTCCAAGGAGAGCCGACTGCAAGAGCATCCGGAAAACTTTCGATATTACCGATAGCCCGCCACCAACGTCGCTCAGCCTTTCGTTTGCTGCGAGGTGGCGTTCGTTTGCCGCCATGTAGCGGCGCTGCAACCGGCCGCCAAATCCCATGGCCCGCACCACTTCGGCGTTTCGCTCGCATGCTTGGGCTAATCCCAGCCGTTCGGACGCTGCATTTGTTGCGTCGGCGGCCGGCTTTTTGACCAGGCGCTCACTCGTCATCGTCAGCGCAAACATGACGAGTGCGCCGGCACATGTCACAATACCGAGCACCGGATGAAGAAGAAAAACAAAACCGATATAGAGCGGCATCCACGGCACGTCGAAGAGGGCAATTGGGCCAGCCCCTGCCATGAATGAACGAACGGTATCGACGTCGCGAATAGGCTGAAGCGCTTCAGCCCGCGACCCGCCGTAGAGCGGCAATCGCAGAGCAGCATCGTGAGCCTTCGCGGACAATTGCCGGTCAACGCGGCTCGCAAGCCGGACGAATATCTGGCCGCGAATAACCTCTAGAGCACCTTGAAAAATATAGAGCCCGATGGCCAGCGCAGAGAGCGCCACCAGAGTTGGAATGCTGCGGCTTGAAAGCACCCGGTCGTAAACCTGGAGCATGTAGAACGAGCCGGTGAGTGCGAGGATGTTGACGACACAGGAGATCAGCCCAACTGTCGGAACGAGAGGCCCTAGCGATCCCATCGCCGCTCTGACCTCCCCAATTTTACCTTTTACAGCCATAACGCCAGCCTTCTTACTAGAAATACTCAGTCTCGAAATGGCCTCAACTCATTCCACCAGCAGTCAACAATTGCGAAGGCGAACCCTTAATGTTAACGGGTGCCGCCGGATCAAGTTGCATATTTTATGCCGTGTCATTTCAGAACGCCCCCTTGATCTTAAAGAGTATCGAAGTCGCGGATGACAACGAGGTTCGACGCCTCGAAGACCATGACTTCGCCGTTGCCATTGTCGCCCAATGCGTTGGCAAATTGCAGCGCATCAAACATGTCCGCAACCGGTTCGCTGACATCGAATTCGTGTTCGTCTTCATAGTAGTCCGTTACGTCGTTGCCGTACCCTACCGCGAAGGCGAGATTGTCGCCGCCATCTCCGCCGCTGCCTGAGCCGCTGCTCGATGAGCCGCTGCCGGAACCGGAATTGCCCGATCCCGAACCACTCGACCCGCCTAACGATCCCGAAGCGTCACTTCCGGCAAGGTCGTACACCCGGATCAGATCGCTCTCGAGATCCAAGACCACAAGTCTCGCCGTTGCATCGGCGCCGCTATTGGTGCCGGTCGAACTCTGTCTCAGACGCGGATGGAGTTGTGACGATGATTGCATAAGTGGACGAACCGCTATCCGGGCTCTGGCCGTCCGCAACAGAACTTGGCCCGCTGCTATTGTCACCGCTGCTCTCTTCGCCTGCGCTGCTTGCCTGACTATCGCTGCCCGGCGCCGTCTGCACGATCATCGCGCCGATATCGGTGTCGTCGCCGTCTGCTTGTGTATAGACGACGACGATCTGGCCGTCGGCAAGCCCAGCGACGCTCAAATCGCCTTCATTGCCCGTGTCATTGTCGTCGCCACGGATGCGGAAGTCGCTGCCGTCTTGATTCCCGTCGAGATCGAAACGCGCACCGCTCACCCGCGACCCGCTGCTGCTCCAGCTCAGAAGAATTGTCGGATCGTCGCCGCCTTGAAGACCGAAGTCGAGATTCGTTGGTTCGTAATCGAAGGTCCGCAGCACAAGTGCTGCGTCCGGCACCGACCAACCCCCAGTCTCCAGGGCGCGGTACACTGCGACCGCCGCTTCATATTGACCTAAATTGCCGGCCTGAACCCAGCCGATAACGATATCGCCGTTGTCGTCTGACAGCAGCGACGGCTCGGTCCCTTCCAGAATGCCGTTGCTGATCAGCCCCGTGAGATTTATAGCCAGCAGCAAACTGCCGCTGCTTGTTTGCAAAACTGAGCCGGCGACCACTTCAACGCCGCTTCCGGGGCTCAATTCCTGCACCCAGGCGACCGCGATGCCATTGTCACCGCATCCGCACACTTGGGGCGCGCGGCCGACAACGCCTTCGGTATTTTCGAACGGCACATAAAAGGCTTCGTCGCCGTCTCCGCCACTCGTGCTAGCTGCCCCATCGAGACCCAGCGCCACGAGTACCAGCCCGCCGCCGCTCGCATCCTCAGCAGAATTATCACCGGCGTTTCCAGAGCCGCTATTGTCACCGCTCTGTTCGCTGCCGCTGCTGCCATCAGCGTCGTCGCGATCAATCACGCCGAAGCGCTGACCCATGATGCTGCCATAGCCGCTCTCGTTAGCGTTCTCGACCCAAACCACTGCAACTTGAACGATCGCTCCCGCCTTGGTGGTCTCCAGAACCCGGAGCGCCAGCTGTATCTCCAGCCGTGTCTTGCGTCGCGTCAGCCGCATCGTCTCGCAGTATGCCCATCACCTCCGACACCGCCGACGTCGATATCGGAATATGTAGTCTCCGGGTCCGCAGCCAAGGCAACGACCGCTGGCGTCTCCGTAATCGCGCTGCCATGCCCGTCGAAAACTTGGACATTGAGCTGATAAGTCGTTAGCCCGCCCACACCGCTTCCAGTGACAAATGCGACGCCAACGCCGTCCCCAACAGCCGCGATCGAGGGATCGAGTTCGAGATAGGGGTTGTCTTTGTCGTGTACGAAAGCGTGATCCGTAACGACGGTTACGACCGCCTCACCATTGGCGTTTGTAACCGGCTGCCCGTTGCTGCCAAGTGGGGTTAGTTTAATGATGGCTGTGCCGGGTTCTGCACCAGGCTCCAAATGCAACGGCACAATGGTACCGTTTGCGGTTACAACGACCTGCGGTTGCGACTGCTGGACTGTATCGCCCGGGCCGCCGGCAACGGTAATAGGAGCACCGGCGATCTCAAACAATCCGAGGTCCGGCAAGTTGGAACCGAGGGAAGGAGCTACGCCGCCGCCACCTTGTGGCGCGTCTTGATTATCAGACGCCCCGGCCGTGCCGCCGTTGGCTGCAGGGCTTTCACCAGACGCCGAAACAGCATCGGAAATTCCGCCGTCAACCTTTACGGGCGCGGAACTACCGTGCGTAACTTGCACATCGAGTACTTCGCCCTCGGGTGCCAGCAAATCGCCTTCGTCCGAGCCTAGCAATTCACTTGAGCCGTCCTCACCACCCGCATCGGTAGACACGGTAAACATCAAACCCGCGTCGCCCGGCTCCGACTGATAGCTGACGGAAATACGGCCGTCGTCTGAAACATCGACGGAAATATTGGAGGCAAACCTTGGCACGGCGACCGGCGTTATCTCTTTAACCGTCCACGCTGCTGACTGAGAGGATTGAGTGCCGGACCCTGCGTCGCCGCCAGGATCTTGTTGAAGCAGATAGAGCTTGCCCATCAGGGCAGCTGTGAATCCGAAATCAGCAATCCAAAGCGCCGCAACGCCGCCTTGACCGTAAGATGTGACCTTAACGCGGCCATCCGCATTTCCGGTGCGCTGGCCGGCACCGCCGAGATCGGCAAGCAAGTCGTTGATCTGGCCGGTGTGCCCGGCGCGTGCCGCTGCTTCTTCCGCGCTGGTGCCTTGGGCATCGCCTTCCGCCGGATAATACTTCGCATGGACAATCCGGTCAGGGCCTATCCAAGCAACGACAGAACTACCGCCGGCGAGAGTGGCGGCATCGACATCGCTTCCATAGACGCCGCCGTTATCATCTTCGTCGCCGACCCAGAAAATATTGTCGTTCGCAGCGGACTTGGATTTAATTGCCAAGTTGGCCGCGACCTGGGGGCTGTCCGGCAACAACACACCGAACATTTTCTTGAGGAATGAAAATCCCGCGGGCACTTTCGCAACAGGATCGGAATCGTCTGCCGCAGCGCCACCACGCGTGAACATGATACGGCCGCATCCTGGCGGCGCGTCTTTGTCAGGTGCGATCCATGCGGCCGTCTTATCTGCAGTCTCATTGGCCGAGCCACCGGGCACATCAGCGCCGCCGGTGAAGTCGCCTGGACCTACAAAATCATTTGCCATGCGACTGTCCCCCAGCTGCAGAGCACGGGACGCGCTTCATCGTTTTTATCGAAGGTTTGGTTTCAATCGAAGGTTTGGCCGGCACATCAAGCGAAGCGCATGACACGTTACCGGCACCCGAAACAGGCGCATCAAATCCAAACATATGACTGAACCAAATATTCACGGTCACGCCCTGCGACGCTTGAAAAGTCTGGTCTACCAATTCATCGAACGAAGCATTGCGCGAAAATAAAAGCGCGGGCCACCGTTCAGCATCCTTATCGTTAAACTACGGCGCAACGAAAACAAGACACTTTTGAACCTAACAAGAGATATCATTAAGTCTGAGAGACATCAGACCTTGGTCTGAAAAATGACATCCGGATTGCACGATCAACCGTTTTTCGTGGTGCTATCGGCATCGGCTTAATGGAGCATCACGGCCTCTCATGCCGCCCTCAAATTGCTTTTTGAGCTTCGCGCCGTCTGCATGATGATGACACCGCGAGCCGGGTTGAAAGAGAATCATGCGCGACCAATTTCTGGGCACAAAAGGCCCCTTAAATCGATCAAACTGCCGAAACATCGGGCATGTGTTGCGACGCCGCAACCAGCGCCCGCTGAAGTCCGCAACCCTCTGATTTACGTGAGACAAAGAGGGCGGCGCCAAATAGCGTCGTCACGTTCCCTTGGCGTTCCGGACCGGATCCCGGCTGGCTTTTGCACTGAAGAGCCGGTGGGGATAACACAACATGGCGCCAGCCCTTTGCGGCTGCTGTCCCGTATGCGGCGGCCAGGAGCAGACACACAATGAATGATTATCGGCAACGGTCATCCCTACTTGCCACCGTTCTGCTGGCCTTAGCATTGATCGGCCCAACCAGTGGCAGCGCCGCAGACTTGGGCGGTGATTGTTGCGCCGATCTCGAAGAGCGCATTGCCGAACTTGAGGCGACAACGGCGCGCAAGGGCAATCGCAAAGTCTCTTTGACTATCTCTGGATATGTCGCACAAGAAATCACGTGGTGGGACGACGGCGGCGAAAGCAACGTTTACCTGCACGGTCTCGGACCAACCCAAGCCTCTCACTTCAAACTCAACGGTCAGGCCCAAATTTCGCCGGGCTGGACTGCCGGATACATGTTGCGGATCCAAAATCTCGACGACAACCCATTCGGCCGCGATGCCGCGACGGGGAACGCGATCAATCAAAACTCGGACAATTTCAGCCAAGGGCTGAACACGCAAATGTCTTACTGGTACATCCAGAGCAAAGAACTCGGCAAGCTCAGCGTCGGCAGGCAGGCCCATGCCGCAAAGAGCGCGGCAATGTTCACCGATCAGTCGGGAACGCAGGTCTTCGACAACTATACGTTTCTCGCGGGCTTCCCTCAATTCTTGCTGCGCGACAGCACGACGGGGGCGCTCTCGAACGTGACGTGGGGCAACCTGTCGTTTTGTTATGCGCAGGCCTTGCCGCTTGGCGGCGACTGCAACGGTATCGTGATGTCTGGCGTTCGCTACGACACCCCTGCTTTTGCAGGTTTCTCTGCTTCCGCCAGTTGGGGCGAGGACGATTTCTGGGAAATCGCGCTCCGCTACAGCGGGGAATTTAGCGGCTTCAAAGTATTGGCCGGCGCCGGGTACTCGGAATTCTCAGATGAGGGCACGACGGGGCCGTCTGTCTCTCCAGTCAAGAATTCCGATGTTTTCCAGGTTGGCGGCTATATCCAACACTTGGCGACCGGGCTCTTCCTGCATGCCGCTTATGGGACGGAAGAGAACAACGATACGGTGCTGAATAACGGCAGAACCGCGGTACTCGATAGCAATCATTGGTATGTTAAGGGCGGCATCCGGCAGAAATGGACTGCGCTTGGTGCCACCATCGTCTACGGCGATTATGCCGAATACGACGATCAGCTTGGCCCCGCAGCCCTTGCAGCGGGCGCAACGTCAAGCACGCTCCGGCGCTACGGCGGCGGCATCGCACAGGAACTCGACGCGGCTGCTATGACCATCTACCTCAAGTACCACCATATGACGGCGGATGTTAAAAGCGCTCCGGCCCTCGGCGATCTCGAAGACGCTGATTTTGTCAGTTCGGCGGGATTATCAATTTCTGACATTGGCCGCGATTCAAGGTGCATCGCGGCCCTGTGCTTCGCCCCCGGCAACGCTCGTTCGACTGCGGCCCGCGGTCGAATACGTGCAATGTTCAATTAATAACCATGCGATTGACCCGCATGAAGACTCGCGGCATCCGATCAGCGTCGGGCCAATATAATTGCGGCAATGCGCTCAGCACTGAACTCTGCCGTGTCATCCGCCGTCACGTGCATATCGAAGATATGCGGCGCAACAAACAACAGGTTGGTGTCGGCGAAACGGCCCTCTCTAATCCTGTCCACAAACACCACAAAGGCCGGCCCAAAGGCGGCGCGGGTCGCTGGCGTCGGACACACAAAGTCGGCAATTGCAGTGCGGCCGCTGTCCACGGCCTTGTCGCACAAAGCCCCCATACGGCGTGCCTGCTCTATGCGGTCTGCGAGCGTAAATCCCAGGTCGCGGCTGATTGTGGCGCGAACCTCGTCGGCATTGAAATGTACGGCGGTCAACTTAGGTGCCAAGCAGCGAGCGAGCGTCGTTTTGCCAGTTCCAGGTAGACCCATGATAAGAATTTTGTGCGCAGCCACGTGTTTTGAGATCCTTTATGCCGGGGGTGTCTATATCTGCGATCATGCCGGGCCGCAGCTAGAATGTCAGCTGAATGTCAGCGCCGATAGGTAACAATCTACAACGACTGACAGGAACCATGCGGGCGGCTTCTCGAATGGACGCAAACCCACTACGAATCCTAGTCGTTGAGGACGAGCAAAGCGTCGCCCAGCCGATGCAAAAACAGCTGCGCAAGTGCGGATACGTCACCGACGCCGCACACGATGGTATAGAGGCATACCGCCTTGGCGAGACCGAGGATTATGCAGCCGTCATTCTCGATCTTGGATTGCCGCAGCTCGATGGACTTTCAGTTCTGAGACGCTGGCGCCAGAATGGCCGCACCATGCCCGTTATCGTCGTTACCGCACGCGCGAGCTGGCCTGAGCGAGTCTACGGCATTGACGCTGGCGCCGACGATTATCTGCCGAAACCCTTTGCGATCCAAGAATTGATTGCGCGGCTCGGCGCCGTGTTGCGGCGTTCTTCTCGCATGTCCAAATCGCAAACGGATAGCGTCCTGCGCATAGGCGGGTTCGCCATTGACGCCTCGCGGCGCGAATTGACGAGAGACGGCGAGGCCATTGCGCTGACGCCGCTTGAGTACCGGTTTTTTAACGAAATCGCGGCCAACGCGGGCGAAGTCGTACCCGTGTCGAAGCTTTTGGAGAAAGTCTACGGCAGTACGGATTCCAAAGACGTTAACGCGCTTGAACATCTCGTCTTACGTCTCAGACGGAAGATCGGCTCTGACGTCATCGAGACCCAGCGCGGTCAGGGATATGTATTGAGGACCGGCACGTGAAAGCGCCGTCATCCATTCGCTTTCGCTTGATGGCAGCGAACATCCTGGTGAAACAGGTTGTGATATTGGCCGCCGCGGCTCTCCTCTTGCATACGTTTGACCGGCTCATCCACGAACAAGCACGCCGGGAATTAACAGCCGCCGCAAACCAGGTTGCTCAATCTTTCCGGCCGTCCGATTCGGCCGGTGAAGAGCCCGTTGCGACCGTTCCAGATCTGCGCTTTGCCAAGCCGCTCTCGGGGCGTTACTGGCAAATCGATCATCTTGGAAAGCCATTTCTGAGATCTCTGTCTCTCGGCAGCACATATTTAGACGTACCTGATGCGGGCTTTGAGAGCATGGACACGCCGGTCCGCAGGCTCAATGGCCCAGGCGGCCAAACTCTCGTTGCAGTTGCTACACTTTCCCCGTCGAACCCCGGTGTTACAATTGTCGCCGCGATGGACGGAGAAGAACTTAGCGTTCTCAACAATCAATTCAGGAACTACGTCATCCTGGCGCTTGGCGGCATCGCCGCGCTGCTGCTCACGTCCGCGTGGATCCAAGTCAATATCGGCTTGAAGCCTGCGGAGATGATGCGCAGTTCCATTGAGCGTATCCGTCTTGGCCAAGAACGCCGCATCGGTCCCGGCTTTCCCGACGAACTCACTCCCTTAATCGATGAAACCAACCGGCTGCTCGAAGCGCAAGAAGTCGCGGTTAAGCGTGCCCGGTCGCGCGCGGGCGATCTGGCACACGGGTTGAAAACGCCGCTCACCGCCATGACCATGTTAAACGAGCAATTACGCGACGCCGGCCAAGGCGAGATCGCGGAAGAAATCACCAAGCAGCTCGAAACGATGAGCCGGCACGTCTATCGCGAACTGTCGCGCACGCGTATCGCCGCTAGTTCCGGCCTAGCGTTCCGCACCGATCTCCTCTCTGTTGCCGAACGCGTGCGCAACACAATGGTGCGTCTGCCCAACGGCGACAGTCTCGATTGGCACGTTGATATTGAAGCCGGCGCGCCCGTCGCTTTGGATGAAGACGACGTCATCGAACTCCTTGCCAACCTTTTCGACAACGCACGCAAGTGGGCGCGCAACGAGGTCAGCCTGATCGTGAGAACATCTCAGTCCGCGATTGAAGTCCGCATCGAAGACGATGGACCGGGCGTGCCGCGCGAAAGCTATGCCGGCATTCTGAGACGCGGCATCCGCCTCGACGAAAGCGTGCCCGGAACGGGTCTTGGACTCACCATCGTCAAAGACATCGTCGATGCCTACGGCGGCACAATCGAGCTTTACAAGGCGGCAGCGGGAGGTCTCGGCGTCAGGCTTACGCTTCCCGCGGCGGGTGCGGGCCAGGACTTACAACCGTCCCGTACCACGCCAAGCGTCAGTCCTGCGGCTAACCAGACCCAAACCCTGGATATGCTTCCGGCGTCGCCCGCTGTTGCACGCGCAGGATCTATCGAATTTTCATGTGTGCGTTCTGAGACATAGGTGACGTTTTCTTCCGGAGAGACTTTTCTCCGGTGACATGGGTGACACTTCTTTCTTGGTTCGGCCATAGGGAGCGTGCCGAAACCGTGGAAGGAAAGTTCCGACATGGATAACCCCTGCGTTTCGTTGCCCGCCTCTTCGATGGGATTACCAGACAACTCATCGCGTCATTGCAAAAAAGTGCGCGCCCGGCGAATGACCTGACGCGCACTCAGACCTCATAGTCTGACTTTACATTCTGGAGAACCATTCATCGACGGCCTTCTTGGCTTCTTCCTTGCCATAGCCATACGACGCCTGAATCTTACCTTCCAGCTGTTCACGGCTGCCGTTGATCTTGTCGATCTCGTCATCGGTGAGATTGCCCCACTGCTCCTTCACCTGGCCTTTGAGCTGCTTCCAATTACCTTCTACGGTATCCCAATTCATCTTCAATACTCCTGTAGAATTTGTGATGGCGGCGCTGGCATAGCGCCAACGGAAAACGCCGCTACAATCGAAAAGTTCCTGGTCGCATCGTTCATTTCACAAGCTGCCCCGGTTGCAGGTTCTGGATGCCGCTCGACACAATGCAGTCGAAGCTGCATTGCTCAGCTTTTGCCCAGGCTGTTCGTGAATGTATGCAACCATGATTTGATCGTGTCGTAGGCCGGCGACGTTGTGACGGCAGACGCATCGATCTTGCTGATTGCTTCGACCACACGTTCGAGTTGCGATGTTATTGGCTGCGAATCGACACCATGGGCCACAGCACGGCGAACGGCGGCCGTTATATTTTCAGCGTTATAGGTCGTAGCGTCGTTATAGCGGAATTGCCCAGTCCTCTTAGGCATTATAGCTACGGCAAGTAGGGCGCCAGCAGCAGCGGCGACTCCCAACGATGTCCAAGGCCGCGCTTCAATGTTGGAGCGGAGATTTTCTGCGCCGCCGGCAGCAAGCCGCTCGACGTCCGCAACTCGCGCCGCAGTCATACCGGCGATCGTTTGCGCCAAGCTCGACAGCTCATGACGCAGCTCTGCAACGCGCGCGGCATCGATCGGCGTTGTGTCGCCGGCACTGGAACCGCGCGGCAATGGCGTGACGAGCGGCAAATTGGACAAATTCATAGTAGTCCCACCTTCCTGGAAAGTTCAGACGTTTTCGGCGCTTGCGGCGGCGCAAGTCTGATCGCTGCACGCAGATTGGAACAGATGACTTTATGCTTGCTCAGTAACGCGCCAGGGCATTTCGGGTTCCAACCTCATGCATTGTTTATTTGGTGCCCAAGGAACCAAACGATCAATGGCGCGTTTGAAACTGCACACAGCACCATTCACCCCCTAGGGAGACGTATCGCTATGGCCAACCCAAGTTATAGTAACACTGGACCGGCGCCCTCACGCAGTAGCGCGCCAGACCCTGCCGACAGTTACGACGCATTAAAGGGCGACATCGCAAACCTTGCGGACTCCGTGAAAAGACTTGCGACAGAGCACATGGGTTCGGCTGTTGAAGGCGCTCAGGACCAAGCGAAACAGAGGCTTGGAGATATCGAAAAGTCGATCCGGAAGAACCCAACTCAAGCGGCACTCATTGCGGCGGGTGTCGGCTTTCTGGTTGGTTTGGTTGTCACGCGCTGAGTGTACTCTCACATCTTTGAATGAGGAGAATGTTCCATGACTTACTCGATGACGGATTCAGACGTTAAAGTAGCGGCCTCCCGAGTGGCTGCTGATGTGTCGAGGGCCGTCGGCGACGCCGGCGAGAAAGCGGGCGAGACGATTGAGAGCGTGAGGCACGCAGCGGTCGAAAACTTCGACAAAGTCGAATCTGCCATTCGGCGCAATCCTCTTGCTGCGGCCAGCATTGCGGGCGGCATCGGGTTCCTGTTGGCGGTCCTCGCGCGACGCTGAAGTGATTTTTGATACAAACCAAATGGGGACGCCATGATCAGCGAAGTTTTAGCCTATGCAGCAAACCGGGCAACGAATGGTGCAGTTGAAAATATTTCGCGCCACGCTGCCTGGTTAGCAGCCGGCAGCGTTGTCTTGTTGTTCGGGCTCATCTTTGTTGTCTTGGCGGCCTTTTGGACGATCGAACCAATCTATGGTCCAGTACAGACCGCAACTCTTATTGCCACGGCTTGCCTGGTTGTGGCCATGCTCTGTTTCGTGGTCCCCAGTGCCCTGCAGTTTTTGCAACGCCAGCGCTTCACTGGCCTACTTTTGCACCGGCGGTTACACTTTGTGACCCGTCGCCCTTTTCAGCCAAGTGATCTGTCTCAAACCACCATTGCAATAGCGCTCGCGACGTCGGCGAAGCGCCGACGTAGCCTGAGTTCGCGCCATGTCTTCACGTCCCTTCGGATGTTGGCAACGAGCGGCGGCAATAGCTTGTCGTATGCCGAGGCGCGCATTTCTTAGGCGGCCGGAAACCATCGGTGATCTGGCTGAAGCACCTGATAGGGAGAAATCGGAAACTCAGGATGCAATGCCATGCAATCAGCGCCCCTCAAAAAATAGTTTGTCGCTGCGCCGGTTTTAGTGGCGTCCCCTGAGCAAACCTGATGGACGATTTAACAGATCATCGTGCCGCTTGCGCGCTGTCGAACGATTGATCCACGCACCAATCGACGGCCGCCCGCTAACAGCACCTGCCGGATGATCTGCAGAGTTGTGGATGTCGATGGCCTGGAACCAGCGAACAAAGCGCGTCCCTAGCGTGTCCCCAGCGCGGGCCATTCTTATGGTGCCGATTTTACCGCTTTATAAAATATTGATTTTGCATTGAAAAAATTGGTCGGAGCGAGAGGATTTGAACCTCCGACCCCCAGTCCCCCAGACTGGTGCGCTAACCAGGCTGCGCTACGCTCCGATGCGCCCCTTTTGCCTGCCCCGGGGCCCGAGGTCAACGGCCATCGTCGCCAAGTGACATCAAGCACTCATAAAGGTCGAGTTTGCGGGGGAACGTAGGTTCTGACGGTCATTGCGCCGGCCAAGCCGGCGGCGGCAATGGACGCACAGTACCGGGCGCCAACGTCTAAATCCCGCACCTCAAACGTTATTAAGTGTGATGATCTCGTGCTGACCGAACCCGGAGCGCCCCTTGAACTCAAGGTGTATAAGACGCCGCGGCCGTCGGCCTTCGACAAGGCTTCGACCCGTGTCCAGGCCTGTAGGAAGCGCCGGTCTTTGTCAGCGGGCAACGGTGCCCCACCCGCGATATCGACGGCAAACGTCTCGATTTTTTGCCGCCGCGCTTCTGGGAACGTGCGGGCATGTATGGCCTCTATATCGACACCGACGGGCCCCTTGCTAGACACCGCAATCAAGGCGACATCGGCCGTATGCGACAAGCTGAAAGCGACTGCCTCGTGTCCCTCTTCTAAGACGAAGTCCGGCGTTAGTTCTGGCCGGCCGCCGCCCCTCGACGCGAAAGGCACGCGGCGCACGGCCGGACCGCAATAGCGTTCGAGAATGTCGCGGAGCGCGATATGCGAGGCGCGCCAGAGCCGGCGTTGATCCGTGTCGCTCATCCGGTCAGCCCGGATCAGTTCATCGGCTGACAATCTTGGGCAGCGGCGCTCTTCGCCCTCGATTGCGTCGAGGCTGCGGCCGAGATCGGCAAACCACACGTCGCAAGCGGAGCCGGCAAGAGACTGTTGTCGTGATACCGCGCCGCCGCTCACGAGCGCCCGCCAGCCCGCGCTTGTTTTGCCGGTTCCGCGGCGCGCGGCGCAGTCTCGCCTTTCAAGAGCGCCCGGCAAGCCTCAAGCTCGCGGATCGCCGACTTTAACACATCGCCTTTCAGGAAGGCCGTTGCAGTGCTCTTGGCCGCAGCCGCACTCTCCTTCAGATTACCGCCAACGGGCTTTGCCGGCGCCCGTTCGGAAGCCGTCTTGGCGGAGGGAACTGTGGCGGAAGGAACTGAAGTGGGCCCTGTTGGCGCTTTCGCCCGGTTGCCCTTTTTCGCCGCGCCGCGGGCGCCCGCTGCCTCGATAGCCGCGCGCGCAATGGTTTTCACCTGATCTATACCCTGCTCGCGCAGAATTTTTTGCACGCCCTTAATCGTGTAACCCTCGGCATGCAGCAGGTGGCGGATACCGCGCAGCAACTCCATATCCTCCGGGCGGTAGTAACGCCGCCCACCGCCGCGCTTCATCGGTTTGATTTGGGGAAACTTGCCTTCCCAAAAGCGAAGCACATGCTTGGGAACATCAAGCTCGTCCGCCACCTCGCCAATGGTGCGGAATGCATCGGCTGATTTATTCATTGCTAAGACCTCGCCCTCTGCGATGTGAGGCCATCCATGATTCCCAATCGAGAGGCAATCACGGAGGTTCACGCGTCTCATCGACACTCGAAAACACTGGCTGTCCGATGATGGCCAATTCCACCATTTGCGAACCAACACATGCGAACGAAGCGGTGTCGTACCGGCGCGACTACTCACGCCAACTCACATGGCCAGCACATCGGGCCAACTCATATGGGACGTCTTATAGCAGAATCGCAGTCGCACGTCCCGTATCCGCCTGAGACTAATCCCGGCTTACCCAAACATCGGCTTCAAACGAGACAGACAAATGTGTGCGACTTCACACCCTATCCGCGGCGCTTGCCTTGGCCCTGATTGATCCGGTCTTTCATAATGTTGGACGGCCGGAAGACGAGGACTCTGCGTGGCGTGATAGGCACTTCTTTGCCGGTTTTCGGGTTGCGGCCTATGCGCTGACCCTTTTGCCGGATTCCGAAAGAACCGAATGACGAGAGTTTGACAGAATCGCCGAGTGCCAAACTTCCAGAAATCTCTTCCAATACCCGCTCGACCAGATCCTGGCTTTCGTTGCGCGGCAATCCCACCTTTTCGACCACCGCTTCCGCGAGGTCGGCGCGCGTTAATGTCTTGCCTCCCATGTCTGCCCTCCCATGAATTCTCTCCCAAATAGCCGCCGGTTTTTTGTGCGGATGCTAGCGGGCGAAATTGCCGCGGTCAACGCAAAGAGCGATCAAGCGCCTGAAATATATCAGATTTCTAATGCTGCATCGCACAACGTCGCATTTTTTGGGCGCAGCGTCGCCCTACCACCGCACCAGAACCGCGCCCCATGTGAAACCGCCACCCATGGCCTCCATCAAAACGAGGCTGCCTTCTTTGATGCGGTGGTCTTCAAAGGCCTGGTTCAACGCCAGCGGAATGGACGCTGCCGACGTGTTGCCGTGCTTATCCAAGGTCATGACGATTTTGGCGGGATCGACGCCGAGCTTTTTGGCAATGCCGTCGAGAATGCGCTGGTTTGCCTGATGGGGAACATAGAGATCGATCTCGTCCGCTGCATAGCCGGTTGCAACCAGCGTCTCTTCAATGACGCCAGATATTTTCTGCACGGCATGACGGAAAACTTCGCGTCCGTTCATGCGCAAGTGGCCAACCGTCTTGGTCGAGCCCGGCCCGCCATCGACGTAAAGGAGATCCTCGAATCGCCCATCGGAGCGGATACGCGTGGAAAGAATCCCGCGATCGTCGCGCCCGTTATGTTGCGGTTGCGCTTCAAGCACGACGGCGCCCGCGCCATCTCCAAATAGAACACAAGTGCCCCGGTCGGTCCAATCGAGTATGCGCGAGAAGGTTTCCGCACCAATGACAATAGCCCGGCGGAACTGCCCGGTTTTCAGGAAATTGTCAGCAATCGTCATTGCGAACACAAATCCCGAGCACACCGCTTGAACGTCAAACGCGGCGCCCTTCGTAACACCAAGCATCTGCTGAATGCGCACAGCCGTTGCCGGGAAAGTCCGGTCCGGCGTTGCGGTTGCGCACACGATGAGATCGATATCGACCGGATCGATCCCGGCGCGCACCAGCGCCTGCTTCGCCGCCGCCGCGCCCAGATCGCTTGTCAGTTCATCGTCGCCTGCAATGTGGCGCTGGCGAATACCTGTCCGCTCGCGAATCCACTCATCCGTCGTATCGACGAGTTTCGATATATCGTCGTTCGTCATAATGCGCTTCGGCAAATGAGCCCCGACGCCCCGTATGACCGATCGAATGACTGCCACGCTTGCGTCCTTTCCTGCCTTCAGCCCGCAGCACTCGCGGCGCGGATATTCCCAATTCCCGCCGTCTCGAGCTTATGATGAAATGCGTCGAGATCGGCGGTCAGCCGGTCGATAAGCCCGGAATCAGCCATCTCGTAGGCGAGATCGACGGCGCTCGCAAAGCCGAATGCGTCGGTGCCCCCGTGGCTTTTAACAGCGATGCCTTTAAGCCCTAGAAACGTTCCGCCATTCAGACGGCGCGGATCCATTTTGGCTTTCAAGACCTTGAAGCCGCCCCGGGCCAGCACCGCGCCGAGTTTGGTCACGAGCGAACTCGTCATCGCGCCTTTCAAGTAGACGCCGATTTGGCGCGCGGTTCCTTCGGCCGTCTTCAAGGCGATGTTGCCGGCAAAGCCTTCGACAACCACGACATCGACGGCGCCGTGGCCGATTTTATCGCCTTCGACAAATCCTTTGTAATCGATGGGCAGGTCGGCTGTGCCCTTGAGCCAAGCATGTGCATCGCGCACCTCTTCCACGCCTTTGATGTCTTCGACGCCGACGTTGAGCAGGCCAACGGTCGGCCGCTCGATATGGAAGATAGCCCGCGCCATGGCCGCGCCCATCAACGCGAACTCCGACAATTTACGCGCCGTTGCGCCGATGTTGGCGCCGACATCGAGCACGATACATTCCGAGCGCACCGTCGGCCAAAGCGCAGCGAGTGCCGGGCGGTCGATACCGGAAATCGTGCGCAGGATCACTTTGGCCATGGCCATCAGCGCGCCCGTATTGCCAGCCGAAACGGCGGCGTGGGCTTCCCCGGATTTGACGGCCTCAAGTGCCAGCCACATACTGGAGCCCTTGCCGCGGCGCAGCGCCTGGCTTGGCTTTTCATCCATGCCGATGACGTGCGACGTATGCACGACGCGGCACTTCGCTTGCAGGTTTTTATGCGGCGCGAGTGCAGCGCGGATGCGTGTTTCATCACCGTAGAAAATGAAGCTCAGGGTGGGATGGCGCTCCAGCGACAAGGCCGCGCCGGGCACGACAACCTCCGGCCCGTGATCTCCGCCCATGGCGTCGAGTGCGATTGTCTTGGGGCTCGCCATATGTCTGTGCTGGCCCTTGATGACCTAGTTGTTTCGCCGCGCAAGGACGGCACACGTCTTATCTCAGCTGGACCCCCGAAAAACAGGGGGGCCAAAACGGGTGGACCATAGCCGTTTTAGGGTGCGAGACAACCCGAATTCGCCCCTCTACGCCCCGTTGCCGCACTCAGGTGCTATGAGCCGTTAGTCCTTGCCCTTGAGCTTTGCTAAGACGGCGAAGGGACTTAATTTTTTTTCGTCCCGTGCGGCAGGGTCCGACCAATTGAAAGTTGCGTCATCCTTGCGCGGATAAGGATCGAGCCCGGCGGCGAGTGTCTCGAAAACGATGCGCCCGGCTGCAATCTCATTTCCTTCAAGAGGCTCCATATCGGGCCCCTGCAAAACGCTCAAATCGCCGCCTGACTCGCTGGCAGGCGCTTCCTGCAAGAATTCGACGTCAAACGATTCTTCCAAGTGCGCCGGAACAGGATCCAGCGATACGATACAAGATTGCACGACGTCGGCCGTTATCTTTCCGGCAAGCCGCCACCCCCCGCCGGAGATGCTGGTGATGCGATAGGTTGCCACAAGCTTGTCGAGCGAAATCAATTTCAGCGCGCGCGCGATATCCCCGCGCTCCGGTTCCGATGCCGCCCGCTCGCGCGTCAGTCCGCGGTCGGGAATATCCGCCGTCGCGTCAGTCCAATGCGAAAGTGGCGTCAGATCGCTCATGTCTCGTCCCGAACCAATAACAGCTTATCCAAGTTGTTCCCATCCAAGTCCGCATCGCTCGTACGCGCAAGTGCCAGCGAAACCCGGCTGACATACAATGCCATAGCGCCGGCATCACCCGATGAATTTCCGGCAAATACGAACCGCGACAGCGTTGCCTCTAGACGGCTGCTGTCCGTTTCCACCACCCCGCCTCGGTCCGCCACCGCGAGTGCGGTGCGGTAGTGCCCGGCCCTCTCATAGAACGCCGCCGCTGCCCGTTTGACCTTTTTGGGCACTATCAGATCTCCCACCCCCATCTCCCGCATGCAATCGTCCATGTCGGTCACAAAGGCTTCGATCACCCGCTGGGTCAGCGCTTCTCCGTCCGGTTCAAGCTTCTTTACACGTTCCAGGACCAGAAACAGGATCAGCGCAACCATCTCAAATCGCCCTTCCGGGGTATCTGGGACACTGTATTGCCGGAAGAATACGGGTTGCCGGGCTGCGGCCACGACAGCGCCATAAATTTCGCCTGCTTTGCGCCGGATATAGGATCGGGACCTCAGCCACTGCAACATCGGGGACTATTCCTTGTACAATAGCCGGCAGGTATCAGCCGACAAGGCAAAGCGGGTGCGCCAAATTACTGGGGATGACCTATCATACTGCGCCCACAACAGCCTTCGCTGGCTTTGCAATAGGCTGGACGCCAGCATAATCGGTTCATGCGCCCGGACAGAGATGATTCGTACCCTATGACACAACAAATGCGCCAATACATTTTGCCACTCCCGCAAGGGCGGCCCTTACTCGGTGCCCTTGCACTCGGGTTGGCGCTGGCCCTCGCAGGCTGCAGCGAAACGATCACCAAACACGGTCATCAGTTTCACGACACCGACTTGCAGGCGATCCAGCCCGGCATGAGCCAGGAGCAGGTCCGCACGACGCTCGGCTCGCCGGCCACGACCGCAGTCGTCGGTAGCGGCAATGCGTTCTATTACATCTCGAGCACCATGGGGCAGTCGTCGTTCTTGCTGCCGAAAGAAAAAGACCGCAAAGTGGTTGCGGTATATTTCAACGAGGGCGGCACCGTCGAACAGGTCGCAAATTATGGATTGCAGGACGGCAAGGTGTTCGACTTCATCTCACGATCGACACCGGCACCCGGCTCCAAAGACGAAGGCGTCTTGAAATCGATGTTCCGCAACCTCGGCAAGAAGACGTTCGGCGGCGACGGTTATTGATTTGCCTAAATGGCCTGCCCCGCCGACCACCCGCTGGACCACGCCCACTGGAAATTATAGCCGCCAAGCCACCCGGTCACATCGACCGCTTCGCCGATAGCATAGAGCCCGGGAACATCGCGCGCTTCCATTGTCTTTGACGACAAATCCCGCGTATCGATGCCGCCCGTGGTCACTTCGGCTTTGGCGTAGCCTTCCGTTTCCGTCGGGCGTAAATTCCCAGCGCTTCAAGTGCGCGCCGAACGCGGCAAGCGTGCGATCCGGGATGTTTGCCATCTCGCTTGCCGGCAAGTGCGCGGCGGCCAAGTGTTGCGCAAGGCGCGCGGGCAAGTAGCTCTGCCAGCACTGTTTGCGGCGCAGATTTTGCGCGTGTCCGTTTGCGCTCAATCAGCAGCGCTGCGGCATCTTGATCCGGCATCACATCGACGGCGATCACATCGCCCGGCCGCCAGTAAGATGAAATCTGCAAAATTGCAGGACCAGAAAGGCCGCGATGCGTGAACAGCACGGCTTCGCGGAAGCTGCGCTTTCCAACCGATACATCGGCATCAAGCGACACGCCCGCCAGAGCGGGATCAAAGCCTTCGGCTCCGTCCGCCAGTTTAAACGGCACCAGCCCCGGCATCGTTTCTGTCACTCGCAAACCAAACTGCTGCGCCAGATCATAGCTGAAACCTGTCGCGCCCATTTTCGGAATGGAGAGTCCGCCCGTCGCCAAAACAAGCGCTGGCGCGACGTACGATCCAGCCCCTGTCTCGACGCAAAACGCGTCCCCCCGTGTCACGCTTGAAACGGTTTGCCCGGTTCTGACATCAACGCCAGCCTCAGCGCACTCTTTCAACAGCATGGCAACGATCTGCCGCGCCGAGCCATCGCAAAACAACTGACCCAGCGTTTTCTCGTGATAGGCAATGCCATGCCGCGCAACGAGGCTGATGAAATCTTTTTGCGTGTAGCGGCTCAAGGCTGACGTGCAGAAATGCGGGTTGTCCGAGATGAAGCGCTTCGGTGCGCAATCGAGATTGGTGAAGTTGCAGCGCCCGCCGCCGGAGATCAAAATCTTTGCGCCAACTTTATCGGTGTGCTCAAGCAACAGTACGCGCCGCCCGCGCTGTCCCGCCGTCAAGGCGCACATCAAACCCGCAGCGCCCGCGCCCAGAACAATCGCGTCGAAGTTTTCGGGCGTTCGCGTCATCGCTTTGCCGCGCGCGGTTTGGCAGCGCCCGCAATCAGCTCTCGTTTTTCAGTGCGCGTCATTTGCTTGATGCGAAACTCTTCCTTCGACGCGTCCGAGCGCGTCTCAAACGCCGCCTCATAAACGAGGCGCACCGGACGGCGTGCCGAGGTATAGCGCGCGCCCTTGCACTTGCCGCCCGACGGCTCGCCCTTCGGTCCAAGGCCGTTGTGCTCCGCCACCCGGCGCTGAACGTCCGTCGCGATGCCCGTATAAAGCGAGCCATCCGCGCAAGCGACGATGTAGAGCGAAAATCCCATCACGCGGGCTTACTTGAGTTGCCCCCAAACATAAAGGCCCCGGAGAAAGAACCAATGCGTTCCACCAGATGCGGAATAGAACCCAGCAGACAGACTTAAAAAAGTTCTTCGATGCTTTGAACCTTCTGGCACGGCCGCGCGACAGACCTGATGTGAGGCTGACGAGGTGCAGCCATCACCATCCGACGCAGAAGGGCTCAGACGAGCCCGTCAACCCGAAGGAGTACCGATCATGACACGTTCAATCTCGAAAACAATCTCGTTCACTACCGCCGCGTTTGCCGTCACGATGCTCGCAAGTGCCGCAATACCGGGTGCCGTGACATCAGCCGAAGCCGGAGTGAAACATCCTCGCGCGCACCGTTTGTTCCACCGCTTGCATCAACCGGCATTTCCACGGACATCGCTTCGTGGTCGTGCGCGGTTATGGCGGTGGCGATGGCTGTTATTGGCTGAAGCGGCGCGCCATCTTCACTGGCCGTCCTTACTGGTGGCACCGCTACAACGAGTGCATCGGCGAATAGCCCACTGCCAGACTGGGCGGCCGCCCCTCCATGCCCTGTATAGGAAACATAAAGGCCCCGGAGATTTCTCCCCGGGGCCTTCAATCTTAACGGATACCTGCGCGTTTACTGATGCGCGAGAACGGCCAAGAGCAGCAACGCGACGATGTTGGTGATCTTGATCGCCGGGTTGACGGCGGGGCCGGCTGTATCCTTGTAGGGATCGCCGACGGTGTCGCCGGTGACGGACGCCTTATGAGCTTCCGAACCCTTCAAGTGCTTGACGCCGTCCTTATCGACGAAGCCGTCTTCGAACGACTTTTTCGCGTTGTCCCAAGCGCCGCCGCCCGAGGTCATCGAGATGGCAACGAAGATGCCGGTGACGATAACGCCCAAAAGCATCGCGCCGACCGCCGAGAACGCAGCGCCCTTTCCGGCAACCGCGCTAATCGCGAAAAAGAGCACGATCGGCGACAACACGGGCAGCAACGACGGCACGACCATTTCCTTGATGGCCGCTTGCGTCAGCATATCGACGGCACGCGCATAGTCGGGCTTTTCCGTGCCCTTCATGATGCCGGGCTTGGCCTTGAACTGAGCGGCGAACTTCTTCAACGACGGAACCGGCTGCACGACCAACGGCCGTCATCGCCATACCGCCGAACAAGAACGGGATCAGGCCGCCAAGCAGAAGGCCGACCACGACGTAGGGGTTCGCCAGCGAGAAGTCGACCGTTACGCCCTTGAAGTACTGGAAGCTGGTCGAACCTGCCTTGTTGGCTTCGGTGATGAAGTGATTGAGATCCGAGCTATAGGCCGCAAACAGCACCAGCGCGCCAAGACCGGCCGAGCCGATGGCATAGCCCTTAGTGACGGCTTTGGTGGTGTTGCCAACAGCGTCCAGTGCGTCGGTCGAACGGCGCACTTCTTTGGGCAGTCCCGCCATTTCGGCAATGCCGCCGGCGTTGTCGGTCACGGGACCGAAGGCGTCGAGCGCAACGATCATGCCGGCAAGGCCGAGCATGGTGGTCGTCGCAATCGCAGTGCCGAAGAGGCCTGCAAGGTTGTAGGTCATCAAGATACCCACAACGATGGCGAGCGTCGGCAATGCGCAGGCTTCAAGCGAAACTGCGAGACCCTGAATGACGTTGGTGCCGTGACCGGTGACCGACGCCTGGCTGATCGAGCGCACCGGGCGATAGCCGATACCCGTATAGTACTCGGTGATCCAGACGATGAGACCTGTCAAAGCAAGTCCGACGAGACCCGACAGGAACAGGTTCCAGCCGGTGATCACAAGGTCACCAACTTTGCCGACTTCACCAAAACCGATGACGTACTGGGTCGCTGCGTAGAGGCCAATAATCGAAAGCAAGGCGGATGCGATCACGCCGCGATAAAGAGCGCCCATGATCGAGCCGTTGGAGCCCAGCTTCACGAAGTAGGTGCCGATGATCGAGGTCACGATGCAGGCCGCGCAGATGGCCAGCGGATAGACCATCAAAGCTGCAAGGTTCGGAGCGGCAGCGAAGAAGATCGCCGCCAGAACCATGGTCGCAACAACCGTCACGGCGTAGGTTTCGAACAAGTCGGCCGCCATACCGGCGCAATCGCCGACGTTGTCGCCAACGTTGTCGGCAATCGTTGCCGGGTTGCGCGGATCGTCTTCCGGAATACCGGCTTCGACTTTTCCGACGAGATCGGCGCCAACGTCCGCGCCTTTCGTGAAGATGCCGCCGCCGAGACGGGCGAAGATCGAGATGAGAGACGCACCGAAGCCGAGCGATACGAGCGCATCGACGACCGTGCGGCTGCCCGGCGCGTGTCCGAGGGACTCGGTCAGGATCATGTAATAAACAGCAACGCCGAGCAGCGCGAGACCCGCAACCAGCATGCCGGTGATGGCACCCGCTTTAAAGGCAATGTCGAGGCCCTTGGCGAGCGAAACCGTCGCCGCCTGAGCCGTGCGCACGTTGGCGCGCACCGACACGTTCATGCCGATGTAGCCTGCGATGCCTGACAACACGGCACCGATAGCGAAGCCGATCGCTTGTAACGGTCCGAGCAACGCCCAGGCCAACAGGAAGATCACCGCGCCGACCATGGCGATCGTGCGGTATTGACGATTGAGATAAGCTTGCGCGCCTTCACGAATGGCGCCGGCGATTTCCTGCATACGGGCATTGCCCGCGTCGGCCTTCATGACGGCATTCGACGTCACGTATGCGTATAGGATGGATAGCGCCCCGCAGGCGATAATCCCCCAAAGAATATTGGTCATTACGAGGTCCCTTTTGGCCCGAGTGTTTTCCGGTTACAGACAGGCAGACTGACTTCCCCAACCGCCCCGTCCCGCTCGCCTTTTTTGTTGCAAAAAGGCGAGAGTCGCGGCGGACCATGCCAAAACTGACCCCGCGTTGCAACATGGGCACAGATGTCTTTTAGTGCAGAACAAAGAGACCCGGTGCGCATAAAGCACACCGGGCCAATTCTGAGTTGTCGCGGCAATCGCGACATAGACTAAATGAGTGCGACAAGCTGACCAATTATTGCAGTTTTATGCGTCAGGTGCCCGATCACCATTCATAGCGATCATGCCGCCTGCACCAGTGGCGTCCACGATGGCGCTGTACTGGCTCATAGTAACTGTAGCGCGGCCGGTAGTAGTGGCGCGGCCGGTAGTCGGAATAGTCATCGTAATAACGGTAGCGCGGGTAACCGTAATAGCGCGGATAACCCCAGCCCAAGCCGATCGAAAGTCCGCGGTGATGACCGTGGCGCCAATGACCTGCCTTAACGACCGCTGATTTGCTCGCCGCAGCGGGCCGGCCAATCATACCGCCAGCGGCATTAGCCGACGCAGGAGCTGTGGTTGCAAGTGCCAACCCTGCCATGGCCAGCACGGAAAGAAGAATTCTACGCATTGCCGTCTCCTCTCACTTTTGTCCGTCCCTTTTACCAGGGGCGGCGTGACGAGCGGCGAAAGGCTATGGTATGCCGCTCACGGTCAGGTGTGACTTCTGAGAAGCCTTCAGCCCCAGTGCCAACTGAGAGCCACCCAGACTAATTATGGCGCGCGCGTGTCTGAACCAGAGCTGAACATGGCCGTCAGATTAATGTAAGCACCGCACGATGTTATACGCACGGACGTCATAACTTAAGCCGCTGGAGATACACTTGCAGATTGACCGAATCCTGAACGACGCCGCAAGTTCTGCCGTCATTAAAAATCTCGCGACCGCTTTCGGCGTCGATCCGGATCGGGCGACGCCTGCCATCGAAATCATGCTCCAAGCCTTGACCGACCGGATCGAGCGCAACACGCTCTCACGCGCCGGCGTTGCCGATGTGGTTGATCTCCTCGGTAAGCCTGCTCTTGGCCTCGCCATGAATAACCCGCAAGGTCTCGCCTCGCCTCAGGTTGCCAATGCTGGCAATTACATTCTCGAAATCCTGATCGGCAACAAACACATCAGCCGAGGCATTGCGGCCCGCGCCGCCTCGCAAACCGGACTGGACGAGGACGTCGCCAAGCGCATGCTGCCGGCCGTTGCCAGCCTGCTGATCGGCGCTCTTCAAGCCAAAGCCCAGGGCGAAATCGCCAGCAAGTTTGGCGGCCTCGCGGCTGTGTCAGGCCGCAGTCCCTTGCCACTCCCCGGCGAACGGCCTCTCAGCAACCCGGATTCGTCAACCGGTGATTTCGATTTCGATCTGCCCAAAACGGCTGGTGGATCCGGTGGTGGTATGGGCGGGGCAACGGCCGGCAGCGGCAGTCCGCTTCCTATTCCAGGCGACGAAATCCCCGGCATCAACGATGGCGAACGCACACCGAGCCGTTTTCCTCAATTGCCCGACGTCATTCGCCGCGGCGGCACACAAGTGCCGGGCCCAAGCGGCGGCTCGCTCGAAGACATCATCCGTTCGATTCTCGGCAATCTGCTTGGGTTCAAGACCGGCGGAATTATGAGCTGGATTATCAATCTGCTTTTGTCGAAATGGTTTCTCGGATTCGTGATGCGTATTGTCCGGCGCATGTTGACGGGGCGGTAACGGCACAAGAAAAAAGCCGGTCCATGGCGTGACCGGCTTTTTCAAAGTAAAATTGGAAACGTTCCCGCCTACCGGCACGGCCGCGCTTCGAGCGAGCAATCCCAGCCGCCGCCCGATTGCGAACACGACATTCTCTTGCCCGCGGCTTTGGAGTAGTTCGCCCAAGCCGAGCCGTATTCGAAGTCTGTGAACCCTGCCCAAGAGCCAATCGCTGACCGCTCTGCTGCTTGCCTGCTGTTCCCGGTACCCGAGCCGTAGTGGGCGTGGCTGATGTAGCAAACCCGTCCGCCTTCAAGCCGTGATTCATGTGGTGCATTGGCAATGATTGCTGCTATCGATGCCGACGGCCCAGCGCGCAAAACGCGCTTTCTCTTCGCCGCATCAGCTGGGCTCGCCACAACGGCAATTGCGCAAAGCGCGCCAACGGCAATCAATGTCTTCGATATCGGCATCTTAGCTATAGTCATGGGTTCAATCCTAAAAATGCTGCAACTTCTGACCGGACAATGCGCAGAGCAGAGTCTTGCAGATTCAGGAAGGTGCCTCGACCAGATTTCGCACGTTTGAAAACGAAATTCTCCAAGCGCGGCAAAGGCGTCACACTTTTTACTGCGCTTGGCGACTCTCCTTTGTCGGGCCGGCCCGCTGCGCCAGCGCCTGCGCGACTAACCTTCGGTCAGCCGGCCGCCAAGCGCGGAGGTTGCATAAGTCTGGTTTACTTCGCCGCCACGACCGAGATTTCAACCAGCATGCGCGGGTCAATCAATTTCGCTTCAACGCAAGCGCGCGCCGGGGCGTCCTTGCCCCCTAGCCACGCCGTCCAGGATTTGTTCATCGCGTCGCGGTGGCGGATATCGTTCAGCCACACGGATGCCTGCACGACCTTCGATTTATCGGTGCCACAAAGTTTCAACAGCCGGTCGATTTCGGCCAGCACTTCGGCGGTCTGAGCTTCGCAATCCTTTGAGAGGTCCGTAGGAATCACACCCGCAGTAAAGACAAGTCCGCCAGCCTCTGTGACCTTGGAATAAACGGCGGTGGATTCGTGGCGCGTGATCGGCATGACATTCTCCCTGCTTTGGCTCGATTGGCTCGCGTCCTCTTAGCAAGGAGTAGGCTTCGTGCGAAAGCCCCTAAAACAGCGGCGGATCAATGCGCCGTTCGCCGCCAACGACCAGGCCCTTCAAGGCCGACGTGCCGTCAGGCCCGAGTGCGATGACCGCCTTTATGGCGCCAACGCGCACCTTGTCCTCCAACACCTTGCCTTCGCCTTCCGGCACGAAATAGCTCTCGATGCCGAAGCGCGCTCTGACCGAGGCCTTGTTGGGTCCCGCGTGTTCATCGATCCAATCGACCCGCCCTTTGAGCACGGCGTCGTTCGCGGCGGTCTCCTTCGGATAACTTGCCGAAACCTTGGCGACAGACCAAGCGTCGTCGCTTCCCGGTGTCATGGTCACATAGACTTCGTCACCCTTTGCCAACCCTGCCGAAAGTGCGCCGAACTTTTCTCCGGTGTACTCCATCCGCGACATCGGGTACCCGAGGATGACATAATCGCCGCGAAAGATGTCGCGCGGATCAACGGGCGTAACCTGCATGACGATCTCACGCCCGTGTTGGATCAGCGTGTGCCGGTCCCACACGATCCTGCCCAGCACTGCTATCTGTACCAGTGCAACGCCTAAAAGCGACGGCCAGAAAAACTTGCGTATCTCTCTCATGCCGCCGCCTCCAGTCTCTGCCCGCGCTCGTGCAGCAGCCACGCCATAAACGCCAAGGCCGCCACGATCAGCCCCGCAACGAGAAAGAACAGCGAGGTCGAAAGCATCGTGCCCGCGAGATTGTAGTAGAGCGCGAATGTCTCAATCGAGAACGCAATATACGCGAACCACAATAGCCCGCGATTGCGCGTCATGAAGCGCGTACCAGATCGCCGCCAAGAGCAGCACCAGCGTCAGCCCCGCCAGCATCATGAGCGTGCCGCGCGTTGGGTTCTCATTGAATTGCAACGCCAAAAGCCCCGCGAACGCCACCGCCGCCGCATATGTGAGTGCGGGCGGCGCAATCGCGGCACTATCAAAACCAGAGCGCTCGTAAGCCAACGCAAGTACTACACCCGCGAGCCCAAGCCCCGCCACGACATGATGCGCGTGTCCCTTGTCCAAATAGTAGCCGAGGCTGATTGCAAAATACGTCAGCGCCAATCCCGCCAAATGCAAACCCGGCCGCCAACGCTGCCAAATGAACGCCGCAGCCACTGCCGCCCAGCCGATGAGGAACGGCCAGAAGACACGATTGCGCGTTCCCATTTCCATGCCCGACCAGACGCACACACGAGCACCATGGCCAAAGCCAGCACAGGATTAGACCGAAGCAGCACGCCAGCAAAAAAGGCACCAATCCACCACAGCATCACACCGTCAGGCGCGTGCCCATCAATATGATACATCTGCGAGATGAGCGCGATCGAAGCGCCGAAAACGGCGGCTGAGAACAACAGCGCCGCATCCGCTAGTGCGGCCTTCCCACGCGTTTCAAAAACGCCCGCGATCAAATAGCCGAGCCCCATCAATCCGAAAAGCAGCACCATCCGCGCCAGCCGCGGGATCTCGTCCCAATTCGCCCCGACGAACGAGAACACGGCAAAAGCCAGCAGCACGCTCGCCAAAATGCCAAGCACACCGGCAAGTCCGATACCGGGCGACTTCGCCAAGTCCTTGCGAATTTCTGCCGCGCCGCTGGGCGTCACCCACCCAGCGCCCGTCCAGCGTTCCAAATCGCGTTCAACGTTGCGCCGGTAATTCCACATCAAACCTATATCCCACGTTCGAGATAGCCATCCGTACCATTGGGCGCGCCCCAGTGCGTATCACCGGCTGAGCTAAACCTCGACTAAGGCAAAACGGCAATCCGCCCGCAGTCCGCAAGCCCAAAAATTTGGCGGTCCTTTTCAAACTCTTCCACGCCATCCCCAACGGTGCCAATTTGCACTAGCGCGGGCGCCGCACTTCCGCTACAGTTAGGAATGATTGTCATTTGCAATAGGATTGCGAACTCGGGAGACGGCATGTCACCGCTAGACGCCGGACTTGAAGCCTCAACCACCCCAAAATCGTCTTGGCTGCGCGAGCGCGGCGACGCCCCGTTGACCGACATGTACCGCACTGTGCGCGTTGATCGCACGGGGCCACCGTGGCGGCGCCTTCTCGGCTTTTTGGGCCCCGGATACCTCGTCGCCGTCGGCTACATGGATCCCGGCAACTGGGCCACTTCTCTCGCGGGTGGCGCGCAGTTCGGCTACACGCTGCTTACCGTCGCGCTGCTTTCCAACATCATGGCCATCGTCCTGCAATCGCTCGCCGCGCGTTTGGCAATCGGCTCTGGGCGTGACCTCGCACAAGCCTGCCGCGACGGTTTTCCGCCGTGGGCCGCTTATCCGCTCTGGCTCCTTGCCGAACTCGCGATTGTTGCAACCGACGTCGCTGAAGTTATCGGCACCGCCATTGGCCTCAAGCTACTGTTTGGCATTCCTATGGCGCTCGGTGTCGCCATCACCGCGCTCGATGTGTTCATCATCCTCTACCTGCAGCGCCTAGGGTTCCGCTATCTCGAAGCCTTTGTCATTGCGGGCCTTGCCGTCATCGCTGTTTGCTTTGCGATTCAAATCGCACTGGCGAAGCCCGAATGGAACGCCGTATTCGCCGGCTTCATGCCGACGACCGAGATCGTCACCAACCCGCAAATGCTCTACCTCGCACTTGGCATCATCGGCGCGACCGTCATGCCGCATAATCTCTATTTGCACTCGGCCATCGTCGGCACGCGCGACTTCGGCGTGACGCTTCCGGCCAAGCGCGAAGCTCTCAAATTCGCCACCATCGATTCAACTGTCGCCCTTATGCTGGCGCTGTTGATCAACGCCTCGATCCTCATCCTCGCGGCAGCTGTGTTCCATCGCACCGGCCACTCCGAAGTCTCAGATCTCACACGCGCCAACGATCTGCTTGCCCCGCTCCTTGGTTCCGCCCTCGCGCCAACCCTATTCGGTATCGCGCTGCTTGCCTGCGGCTTGAATTCGACCGTCACGGCAACCCTCGCCGGACAAGCCGTCATGGAAGGCTTCATCAATATTCGCTTGCCACCTTGGCTGCGCCGCCTCGTCACACGCATGATCGCAATCATTCCGGCCGCAGCGGTCACGATCTGGTACGGCGAACAGGAAGCCGGAAAGCTGCTCATCTTCAGTCAGGTGGTCCTGAGCCTGCAATTGCCGTTCGCGGTCGTGCCGCTGGTGCTCTTCACCGCCCAGCGCTCTAAGCTCGGCGATCTCATGGCGCCGCGCTGGCTCACAGCGTTTGCCGTACTGATCGCGGCCCTCATTATTGCCCTCAATCTCAAATTGATCTTCGATTTCGCGACGGGCAGCCTCACCGGCGGCGGGCATTAAGATAAGTCGAAGGTTGCGCCGGGGCGTGGGCCCGCGATAGATAGCGCTCATGAAGAACATCGCACCCATCCACGTCATCGGCGCAGGCCTCGCTGGCTCCGAAGCCGCGCATCAAATCGCCGCCGCCGGTATCCCCGTCATCCTCCACGAAATGCGCCCAACCCGCATGACCGACGCGCACAAGACCGATGGCTGCGCTGAACTCGTGTGTTCCAATTCCTTCCGCTCGGACGATTGGGAGAACAACGCCGTCGGCCTCTTGCACGAAGAAATGCGCCGCTGCGGCTCGCTCATCATGAGCGCTGGCGACCAACACAAGCTTCCGGCAGGCGGCGCGCTCGCCGTTGATCGCGACGCCTTCTCAACTGAGGTCACGGCGCGCCTCGAAGCCAATCCGCTCATCACCATTGACCGCAACGAAATCGCCGGCCTCCCGCCAGAAGATTGGCAAAGCGTCATCATCGCCACCGGCCCGCTCACCTCGCCCGCCCTCAGCGAAGCCGTCGCCAAACTGACCGGCGAAGGCTCCCTCGCCTTCTTCGATGCCATCGCCCCCGTCATCCACCGCGACTCGATCAACACTGACGTCGCCTGGTTCATGTCGCGCTACGGCAAGACGGGGCCCGCCGGAACCGGCGCCGACTATCTCAACTGCCCGATGAATAAGCCCGAGTACGAAGCCTTCATCGACGCGCTGCTGGCTGGCGACAAAACCGTCTTCAAAGAATGGGAATCCAACACGCCTTACTTCGACGGCTGCCTGCCGGTTGAAGTCATGGCCGAACGCGGCCGCGAGACGCTGCGCTTTGGCCCGATGAAACCCGTCGGCCTCGACGATCCGCGCACCGGGCGCTGGCCGTACGCCGTCGTGCAACTGCGCCAGGACAACGCGCTCGGCACGCTCTGGAACATGGTCGGCTTCCAGACCAAACTGAAACACGCCGAACAGGTGCGCATCTTCCGCATGATCCCAGGACTTGAGAACGCCGAGTTCGCGCGCCTCGGCGGCCTGCATCGCAACACCTATCTCAACTCGCCCAAGCTTTTAGACAGCACGCTGCGCTTGAAAGTCCTGCCGCGCCTGCGCTTTGCGGGCCAAATCACCGGCGTCGAAGGCTACGTCGAAAGCGCGGCCATGGGATTGCTCGCCGGCCGTTTCGCCGCGGCGCAAGCGCTCGGGCGCGCGCTCACTTTGCCGCCCGCGACCACAGCACTCGGCGCGCTCATCAATCACATCACCGGCGGGCATATTTTGGTTGCGCCTTCCGACTCCCCTCCGGGGAGCCGGCCGGAAGGCGCGGAGAATGTCCCACGCTCCTTCCAACCCATGAACATCAACTACGGCCTTCTGCCGGATTTTCCCGCGCCGCCGACGCACGACGCCGATGGCAAAAAACTCAAAGGCCCCGAAAAGGGCCGCGCCAAAAAGCAAATGATGTCGCGCCGCGCCCTCGCCGATCTCGCAACCTGGCTCGGAGAAGCAAAGTCGCTGGCTGCAGAGTGAGGTGGTGTAGGGCGCAATAGGTGCGGCCCCTGCACTTGGCCGCGCCGTATTGCGCCGAAAGGCAGCAGGCACCTGTGCAAGCAATGGTGCAATACGACCCGCGCGGTTGTCTCTGGGCAACTGAAGCGCCAGGAAACGCGCGGGTCTATTGCACCCTACTTCCTTCGCGTTTTTATTGCGTTTTGATCCAAGCTACTTGCTACTTTGATAGGAGCGTAGAAATTGCCGATAAATCCGAAAAAAGGGCTACGCGCCTTGCGATGGTTGGCTGTCGGTCTGGTGACGATTATGGCTGCCTTGCTCATCCTTCGGGTCCTTTGCCTGAATGGCATCGGCTCGGAACTTCGTGCGACGGCGGAGTGGAGCTGGCGCCGAAATTTGGACGAATACAACTGCCCTCGTTAAACTGCACCAAAGTGAATAGCGAGCGTAGGGCGCAATAGGTTCGCCCCCTTCACTTGGCCGAGCCGTATTGCGCCGCATGGATGCAATCACCGGTGCCGTGAGGTTCGGCGCAATACGCTCCGCCCTCAAGATCCCAGTCATCCGAAAACGTTTGCCATGGGCGGAGCTATTGACGCCCTACGTTTCTTCGTTTCTCTCACGCCGCTTAGGCACTTCTTTACTGCCCGGAATTGGCCCCGCCCCGCTCCACAGACACCGGGATCGGGATCGCCGACGGAAGTGCCGCGCGCGGTATCAGAACCATTCGCTGCAGGTGGCACGGCATCGGGCGGCGCCCAATCCGGCGTCGCGGCAGCGCCCGACTCGAGCGGTGGCGGCGGCGAGCGTTGGGCGTGTCTGAATGTCTTAGGAGACGCACTCTGCGACGGCGGCGCAACGCATCGCCACCCGGCACTGCGCCCCCCGGCACAACTGCCCGCAGACCTGGGGCCTGCAAATCCGGCAACACAGCGCCCGGCTCATCAACAGGCAGCGCTGGCGGCGTGTAGTCCTCCATCTGCGGTTCGGGATCGGGCCCCTGCCCGTACTTTTGCAAAACCACGCGCGCTTTCTCGGCCACCGAATCTGCAATCGCCGCATGTCCCTCGGCGGTTGGATGAAACGCGCCGGAATATGTCGACGCCAAGAGCAACTGGAACCACTGCAATGTCTCGAGCTTCATCACCTTCAACATGAGCGACGCCGCAACGTGAAAATTCCCGGTCATGAAGGCGTCGTTGGGCGTGCGGAACCAGCGCTTGCGCGGCACGTAAGCTTTGAAATCGGCCGGATTGTAGGGATACCAATTGCCGTCCGCCTTGCGCGGCAAGCGCAACTCCTCAGCCTGGTTCTTGCCATCGCCGAAAATGCCGGAGCAAATTCCGCGATCGATAAATGCGCGCCGGTGCGTTTCGACAAACGTCCACCCATAAGTGTAGGCGCTTTCGCGCATCAAGCGGTGCAGCTTGTCGCCGATCCACGCGCCTTCGCGCAGTTTCTGTTCGCTCAATCGAAAATCCGGCACCACTTCAAGCCCTGCGCGGCCATCCTTGCAGGTCTCGCTGCCATCGCCCGTCAGCGCCATGCCGGGATAACCGGTGAGCAGAATGCGGTCGCTCTCCTCCCAAGGAATATAAAGCAAGCTGTGCAGCGCGCGGTTCAAGGATTTATAGCGCGCATCCAACCGCGCGAGCTGGCTCGACGCCTGCGCTTGGCCGTGCACTTCGCCAATCCAGCCGCCGAGCTTTTTCAAATACGATTGATCGGCCAGAACCGCATTAGCAACGAGGCGCGAGAATCCCGACGTCGTTGCCGCCAATAGACACGAACACGAGATCGATTTTTCGCGCGTAATCCTTCGGGCACTTGCGCAGCACAAGCCCGCCCTTCAACTCAGCGATTTTGCCGTTCATATGATAGGCTTCGGGAAGATCGTGCGCTTCCGTCTGCTTGTTTCCGCATTGCGCTTCAGCAGCCGCCGAGACTTGGCTCAGAAGCGGCGGATTGGGCACCCACTCGTTGCCTTTGTAGCGGAGAAACAGCCCAAACGTCACCTCCGCGCCCGAGCACGCAAGCCCAACGAACGTCACCGAGCGGTGCGGATCTTCAATTCCCAACTGAAGGGCAGCGCGCATCTGATGCGAATAGAGCGAGCGATGACACGCCTGATCTTGCCAGCGCGCGTTTTCCTTGATGAAGACCGGGTCGCCGATCTGGCGCCAATCGCCAACACGCGCCGGGTAACCCGTCAGATCCTCGTTTGCGCCGGACTTGCCGTAATCCGCCGTTCGATCGCGCGAAAAACGCACCGGCACATCCGGGTTGCCTTCGCCGGAACCGAAACTATCTCCAAGCGCCACGATCAAGACGTCGCGCACCTTGATGTCGGCTTGCAGCACTTCGCGTCCGCCGATTTCAACCTTGACGCCAATGCCGGCGGGATAGGCGGCTTCAAACGAGATTGGTTCGCTGCACGGCTGCTCAATCACTTTGCCGCGCGCTTCCTTGCCGCCGCGCGGCGCCGTGAGCCAGCGGCACGTCAATTCAGACGCTTCGTCGAGACCGGCAATTTCCGCTGTGACGCCGTGACTCTCCGGATTCATATAATCGGTGTACTTGGCGCAGCGATAGCGGTTCTCGGCTCCGTTCCAGCACATCTTGCCGAACATGGTCGCGGCCCAGCCTTCGTCATGCCGGAGCTGCAACGCCTGCTCCGCAGACAATACCGGCGTCGACTTCTGTTCGGGCCCAAGCGCGCGGAATGTGGCCCGGTGCACTTCGGTATCAACCGGATCGGTGAAAAGCCGGAACGGATTATCGACGCGCCATTTTATGACGGGCGTTGCGTGCGCCGGCGACAGGACGCCGCTGCCTGCGAAATGAGCGCAGACCGCGAGCAGCACTGCCGTGCAACGAACCGAGAGCACTCGTGCAATCATAATCCTTCGCCTTGTCTCATGTCTTCAAATCCGGCCCATCATGCGCGCCCGCCATAAGCGCCAAACACGTGTCAGCGGCGCGACGTCACCAATGTGACGCGATAAATCGTGATCATGCCTTTCCAAAGCCTGCAAATAGGGCTCTACCAGGGCAAGCGGCAGAAGTGCCAGCTTTTGTCGCTGCGTTGCATGCGCGAATGCAGGCTTGACACTCGCCAAATGTTCGCGCGCCACGCGCAGAATATAGGCCTTGGCTTCATCAGGCTTTACATTGACCGGCAACGGCACACGTCCCCGCGACAGCGCGCGCGGATAATCGAGACCAAGCCGCGCCAGGCCATAGGCCACGGCAGCACTCGCAAACATGTCTTGATCTTCATTGGCTTCGGCATCGCCGAGAATGCGTGCTGCGAGGGAAAGCGGAACGCCCTCCAGCAATTTGAGTTCAAGCGCCAAGGCGTCCTCGCTCGCAGGCGGATCGGCATAGAACGTGTGCACGCACGCATCGAACCAATCTTCCAGTCTTGCGCGCGGCAATCCGTGCGTGGCAACAACACGCGCGAATGCGTCCGCGATTGGATTGCCAGATTTTTCGCCAGCTTCGAAACGCGCGAGCGCATCGCGCCACCATTGCAACTTGATCTCGGCCAGCGGCGCCTCGCGTACCTCGTCGCCGATACGCCGGACTTCAGCAACATAAGCGGCAAGTGCAATCAAATCGCCGCGCAACGTCCTGGGGCGACAAAAGTGCCGCCAAATAGCGATCCGCTTCGCCGGCCTTTGCAGCGGCGCGCACGATTTCTGAGAACTCAGCTTCAGAGCTTGGCGGCATCACACCCGGCCATCCTCCACCGGAACGCGGCACATCTCGTCCAACATATGCTAGGCAACGGCGATCAGAGCGGCCGCAACAATGCGCTTTTCGCCGAGCATAATGTTGTAGGTGCGCACGGCCGCCCCCGTCGTCATGACTTCGAGACTGATACGCGTATCGATGAAAGCGGCGATCACATCCACGGGCGGATAGATTTGGGCGGCACCCGATCCCAGCAACAACACACCAGGGCGCTTCAAATCCGCGAACACGCGCGCGAAATGATCCGCAACAAGATCCGGCGACGGATGCGGGCTCCCACGCATAGACGCCGCTTGGCAAACACAGGATCGAACCCTTGTGGCTCATCTCCGCAAAGCGAAACCCGCCGTTACCGTAAGCAGTGACCGCCGCTTCATAAGGGTAGCGGGCTGCGGGCGCGGTCATGATCGATCCAGTGCGCCGGTTTAAACCTTCGCCGTCTTGCCGTCCTTCTCGACGCCCACAACCGTCTCGCGCTTGATGCCGAGATAGTCGAGAATGGGTGCCGCGATAAAGATCGACGAATAGGTACCAATGACGACGCCAAACAGCATGGCGAACGTGAAATTGCGGATGACCTCGCCGCCGAAAATGTAAAGCGCGATCAAAACCGCGATCGTCGTGACGCCCGTCAGAATGGTGCGCGACAGCGTCTCGTTGATCGACAGATTGAGGAGCTCGTTGATTTCCATCTTCTTGAACTTGCGCAAGTTCTCCCGGATGCGGTCCGACACGACAACCGTATCGTTGACCGAATAACCCAGAATGGTGAGCAAGGCCGCAACGATCGATAGATCGAACTCCATATTGAAAAGCGAGAAGATGCCAACCGTCACGAGCACGTCGTGCGCCAGCGCGACGACGGTGCCGACCGCAAACTGCCATTCAAACCGGAACCAAACGTACGTGATAATGGCCAGGATAGCCGCGAGCACGGCGATGATGCCGGTCCGGCGCAATTCGCTCGATACTGCAGGCCCGACCACTTCGACGCGCCGCTGCGTGTAGTCATCTCCAAGAGCATCCGTGACCTTCTTCAGCCCAACCTGCTGCGCCGCGTCCCCGCCCGGCTGTTCCTCGACGCGGATTAACACATCCTCCGGCGCACCAAAGCTCTGGATCTGCACGTCACCAAGTCCGAGCCCGCCAAGTTTATCACGGAGTGCGCTCAGATCTGCCGGACCCGCTTTCGACTGCACCTCGACCAAGGAGCCGCCCTTGAAATCGACGCCGTAATTCAGTCCCTTGAAGAAGAAGAGACCCAGCGACAGCCCCATCGCCAGAAGCGACAAGGCAAAGCAAATGCCCTTGAAGCGCATGAAGTTGATGCGCGTGCCGTGCGGGAAAAAGTCGAAGCCTTTGAAGTCGGGAACAAGAAACATGTGTTTTCAGCCTGCCTTAGATGGGGACTTCAAGAGTTTTGGTGTTGCCCTTGGCGTTCTTGAGCCAGAGCGACACGAGCAGCCGCGTAATCGTCACGGCCGCGAAGATCGAAGTCAAAATGCCGAGCGACAGAGTGACAGCGAATCCGCGGATCGGACCAGAGCCGAGCCAGAACATGATGACGGCCGCAGCGAGTGTCGTCAGCTGGCTGTCGGCAATTGTCACGAATGCGCGCGTGAAGCCTGCATCAATAGCCGCGATCGTGCCTTTCCCGGCGCGCAACTCTTCGCGGATGCGCTCGTAGATCAAGACGTTGGCGTCAACGGCCATACCAATGGTCAACACGAAGCCTGCGATGCCGGGCAGCGTCAGCGTGGTTCCAATTGCTGTCATCAAAGCCAAAATGAGCAATCCGTGCACGAGCAGGCCGACGACGGCATAGACGCCGAACGTGCCGTAAGCAAGCGTGGTCAGAACGGCTGTCGCAACAAGTCCGATGAGACCGGCGCGGCGGCCAGCGTCGATACTATCGGCGCCAAGAGAAGGACCGACAGTTCGCTCTTCAACAATCGTCAGCTTCGTTGGCAGTGCGCCCGATTTCAACTGGACGGCAAGCGTGCTCGCGCTCTCAACTGTATAGCTTCCTGAAATCTGGCCCGAGCCGCTGAGAATAGCTTCCCGGATAACCGGAGCCGAGAGCACCTTGCCGTCGAGCACGATGGCGAACGGTCGGCCGACGTTTTCCTTCGTGAACGCGCCAAACTTGCGCGCGCCCGATTGGTTGAAACGGAAGTTGATGACCGGCTGGCCGTTCTGCTGATCGAACCCGGCTTGCGCGTCGGCGAGGTCTTCGCCCTGCACGACAGGACTATCGCGCAACAGATGATCGCCGCCTTCGGATGCGTCGCCCGGAAACACCTTGAAACCGGCAGGAGCCGACGTGAGTTTTGCGTCTTCGGCCGACGTCGAGGGGTGCACTTCGTGGAACGTCAACTTGGCCGTTTCGCCGATCAGCCGCTTCAATTCCTTAGTGTCCTGTAGTCCGGGAAATTGAATGAGAATCCGGTCCGTTCCCTGGCGCACAATCGTCGATTCCGACGTGCCGAGATTGTTGACGCGGCGATTGATCGTCTCGATCGAGGAAGCGGAGGCTTGAGAAATGCGTTCACGTACGCCTTGGTCCGTCGGCTTGATCAGGATCGTTCCGGCTTCCGTGCCTTCGGAGACATCGATGTCGTTGGCGCCGGTCCCGAGAATGGCGTTGCCAATCGGCTGGATAAGCTTGCGCAATTCTTTGAGTGCCGTGTCTTTATCCTCGGGCTTCGAAAGTTTGATCTGCAAAGCAGGCCCTTGCACGCCAAGGCCCGCATACCCGATCTTCGCATCGCGCAAACTTTTCCGCGTTGCGTCGCGCAAACTCGTAAGCCAGTCTTTCTTGATTTCCTCCGGGTCCATGGCCAGCAGGAGATGCGCGCCGCCTCTGAGATCAAGCCCGAGTGGCAGCTGCTTCTTCGGCATGAACGACGGCCAGGACGCCAGCGTTTCCTTGGCCACAAAATTGGGAAGCGAAAAGATCATGCCCGCGAGCACGGTCGCGATAATGGCGATGATCTTCCAACGCGAAAAATATAGCATGACTTGTGTTCTTCTCGGCTAACAGAGTTCGTGGAATGTTTGAGGTACGGAGCTGCGCGCTTCGCCCCTCAGGCGTCTTTGACCGGCTCGCCTTTGACGCGCACATCAAGCAATGTGCTTTTGATGACGCGCACTTTGAGATTGTCCGCGAGTTCGACCTCGATCTCGTCGCTCGTATCGGTAACTTTCGTCACGCGCCCAACCATGCCGCCGGACGTCACGACCGTATCGCCCCGGCGCACGGCGTTGAGCCTCGCGCGTTGCTCCTCGGCGCGCTTCGACTGCGGGCGCAACACGAGAAAATAGAAAATGCCAAGCAGCAGGAGCATCATGAGCGGGAAGCTCAGGTCGGCGGCCGGGTTGCCCGTCTGGGCCAAAGCCGGGGTGATGAACATGGGATGTCAGGTCCTTGAAAGGGTATGCCAAAGTTGCGGATGCCAAACAGCTGCGCTCACCCGGAACCAGTGGTCCGGGGGGCAACAGCCGAATTCGGCGCGACTATAGTGTCCGGCACCCCGATTGCAACATATCCGGCTACCTTAAGTTCAATCGCCCGTTGGCTTCGCCCCAGGACCCGATTACACAAGCATTTCTCGACCCTTGGAACTTTCCATGACCACCACCGAATATGACGCTTCTTTGCTCGAGCGCATCGCTGCCGCGCTCGAACGCCTCAGCCCGCGCTCCCCCGCCAAACCAGATTTCGAGGCGGCAGAAGCGTTCGTGTGGACCGCGGACGGCGGCCGGTTCATGCCCGTACCCAATGTCAACCGCGTGCCCCTCGGCCTCTTGAAAGGCATCGATCGCACGGCCGCGACATTGCTTGAAAACACACGCCGTTTCGCCAAGGGCCTGCCCGCTAACAACGCGCTGCTCTGGGGCGCGCGCGGCATGGGCAAATCGAGCCTCGTCAAGGCGGCCCATGCGGAGGTCGGGGGCGCGTTGAAACTTGTCGAGATCCATCGCGAGGACATCTCCACACTCCCCGCCTGCCTCGCACATCTGAAAGCCAGCCAACACCGCTTCATCGTCTTCTGCGATGATCTCTCCTTCGACAAAGACGACACGAGTTACAAATCCTTGAAAGCCGTGCTCGAAGGCGGCATCGAGGGACGCCCGGAGAACGTGCTGTTCTACGCGACCTCAAACCGCCGCCACCTCATGCCGCGCGAGATGATGGAGAACGAACGCTCGACCGCGATCAACCCAGCCGAAGCGGTTGAAGAAAAAGTCTCGCTCTCAGACCGCTTCGGGCTGTGGCTCGGCTTTCACAATGCGAGCCAAGACGACTACCTCGCCATGGTGCGTGCTTACGTTTCGCACTTCGGCCTCGAAGTGAATGACGCGGAGTTACAGCGCGACGCACTTGAGTGGTCGACAACGCGCGGGGCGCGCTCTGGCCGTGTTGCTTGGCAGTTCATTCAAGAACTTGCCGGGCGGATGGGTAAGAGGCTGGATACCTGACGTGGCGCATCGGGCGACAATTGGCAGTGCAATCTTCGCCGTGAGTATTGCCTTTTTGATTTCGTCTTGCGACCGCAAATGCTGACAGACCCGAGCTTATTGCTCTCGGCGCCAAGCTCTTCTCCGATCCACGCTTATCTAAAGACGGCACGATTTCGTGCGCGTCGTGCCACGATCCCAAGCAGGCCTTCACGAATCCAAAGCCGCCTGTGCGTCCTGGCGTCACTGACACGCGTCTGCGCCGCGATGTGCCGTCGTTACTCAATGTCGCCTTCGCCACACCGCTGCATCACGACGGCAGCGAGCCAACGCTTGAAGTCGCAAATTCTGGCGCCGCTGTTCAACGAAGCCGAGATGGCGAACACGACGTTCGATGATCTGACCCAACGCCTTGCAGCAATCCCGGAATACAGCGCAGCATTCGACAAGCGTGTTCGCGAGCCAGCCGACAATCGAACGCTTGGACGGGCGCTCGCCGCATACGAGCGGTCACTCATCGCGGAAACGTCTGCCTTCGATCGTCTGGCGCGTTGAACCACGATGAGGCCATAGCGGCCGCCGCCAAATCCGGGTTACCTTTTCACGGCAAAGCCGGCTGCGTAGCGTGTCACGCGCCTCCGCGCTTCACGGCACACGACTTCCTCAACACCGGCATCGGCTTCCAAAGCGAAGCGCGCCGCGCGGCTGAAACGCCCGATGCGCCCGACCGACCGCGGCCGCGAGGAAGTCACGCACATCCAAGAAGATCGCTACAAATTCCGCACGCCGACGCTGCGCAACGTGGAACTCACCGCGCCCTATATGCACGATGGCTCAATCAAGACTCTTGAAGATGTCATCGCCTATTACAACGCGGGCGGCTCAGCCGACCCCGAGAAAGACCCGCGCATCAAGCCGCTCGGGCTTTCAGATGACGAACAAAAAGCCCTCGTCGCATTTCTGAAAAGTTTGACGTCAAGCAACCTGCCCGGCTCAGAAGGGCCCGCCCCGTAAGCCCCCTCTCCCCTTGGGGAGAGGGATGGGGTGAGGGGGTGGTCGCTTGCATTGAAATTCCAGCCCGCCCCCTCACCCGGCGCGGAACTATGCTTTGCGCAGCAGTGGAACCGTACTGGCCGCGCCGGCCTCTCCCGTCCAAGCGAAGCTTGGCTTCGCCAAGACGGGGAGAGGCGAAGCTGCTGTCGCCATTCAAATACCCATCAACCGCGCGCCTCGTACTTCGCGATTTCTTTCGCGAGATCGCGATAATCCTGGCACGCGTCACTGCCGCAGATGCGCTCGATCACCGCGAGTTCGATCTTCGCCTTCGCAACGTCATTCTTCTGCAAATACGCTTCGCCCAGATACTGGCGCGTATTTGTCAGGTTCGGATTGAGCGCCAGCGCCTTGCCGTAGTACCCAAGCGCTTCGTCAACACGGCCCAAGTGCCGCGTGGCGTAGCCAATCATGGTCAGCACGTCAGCATTGTTCTGATTGGGCAACGCCTTCAAGCACTTCAAGCGCTTTTGCATAGTCGCCGGTCTTGGCCAGCCAATAGCCTTTGGCGAACTGTTCTTCCGCGCTCGAGCTCTCATCGGGCTTGACCTGCCCCATGCATTCCTTCCAGGCCTTCGAATTCTTCTTGAGCTTGCTGCAAGGGTTCGCGGGCGCGCCGAAGTTAGCGGCGGCAGATAAAGTGCCAACCAGCGAGAGGCACGCGGCAGCGGCCATGATGAGCGAAAATTTTGTGAAGCGACGGATAGCCATGAGCCTGCCTCCTCGAATCCGGTGGTTGTCGGATCAATCTGATGGTTGCGACCTTACCCCGAAATTCAGTTACGTGCCAACCCCGCGGCTTGTCACAATTCGCTGAGGCTCAATTTCTAACATTGCCAACCCGATACCCGCGCAGCCCATAGTATAAAATATAAAGATACGCCGGCACCGCGATCACCAGATACGCGAGCTGAAAATCGATTGTCTGCTTCAAAAGCGCAAACGCGTAAGGCAACAACGCCCCGCCGGCGATGGCCATGATGAGCAGCGCCGAGCCGGTCTCCGTGTGCCGCCCAAGGCCCCGAATGGCGAGCGGGAAAGATGGCCGGCCACATCATGGCATTGGCAAATCCGAGCGCCGCAATAAAACCGACCGAAATATATCCCTGTCGTCAGGTAAGCGCCGATACTCAACAGCACACCAAGCGCCGCCGAGATCGCGAGATAGCGCTCCTGCGAGACGAAGCGCGGAATGAGCAACAGCCCTGCCACGTATCCAATCAGCATGGCGGCCAGCGTGTACGACGTGAACAGCCGCGTGGCGTCCAATGGCAAATCGAAACCTGCGCCATAAATGCCTATCGCGTCGCCCGCGAGCACCTCAACGCCAACATAGAGAAACAAACACGCGACCCCGAGCCAAAGGTGGGGGAACGACGAAATACCTTTTCCATCCCCATCCGCGCGCTCGTTCACGGCCTCTGGCTGAACGTCCGGCAAACTCGACCTTGTGATCCAAGCGGCAAGAAGCGCCAGTAGCCCCGCCATGATCATGTACGGCCAGTAGACCTGCGCCGCGAACGCATTGAGCAGCGCATCGCGCGCTTGCGGGTCGGCCGCTGCCTTCACGCGCGCATCGAAATTGTCGAGTCCCTGCAGCACGAGCGCACCAAACACCAGCGGCGCCAACATCCCCGCAAACTTATTGCAAATGCCCATGAAGGCAATGCGCTGTGCCGCACTCTCAATCGGCCCGACAATGAAATGTACGGGTTCGACGCGGTCTGCAACAGCGACAATCCTGCGCCAATCGTGAACAGCCCGGTCAACGTGCCAGGATAAACGCGCATAGTCGTGAAATGACCGAACACCACAGCGCCGAGCGCCATGACGAGCAGCCCCAAGCGCCATACCGCGCTTCATGCCCGTGCGGCGCAAGATCCACGACGCCGGAAGTGCTAGAAAAAAATACGACAGATAAAATGCCATCGGCACGAGGAAGGCGTTCACGTCGTCGAGATTGAATGCGAGTTTGACAAAAGTGATGAGCGGCCCATTGAGCCAGGTCACAAACCCGAAGATAAAAAACAGCACGCCGATGGTGATCATCGGGCCGAAATGGGGGGGGTGGCTGCTTCTGCCCGGCGAGTTGGTCTGAATTGGTCATCGGCGTTCCCCCATTGGCTTTCTTCGATCTGATAGCCCACGGGTCGCCTTGCCTCAACTCGCTACCTTGGGACACGCCCAATGAAAAAGGCCGGATCATTGCTGACCCGGCCTCAAGCTTCCCTCATGCTTCGCCGCGTGGCGAACTTGACTTTTAGCGCCTTCGGCTCGGTCCTGGTCTCCGCTGCGAGGGGAGTCGCCGAAGCGCGAATGATTATAACTTCTCCATGAACGGCGTCGGATCGACAGGCTTTGAACCCTGACGCAATTCGAAGTGCACTTGCGGCTGATCGACAGTTCCGGTCTTGCCGGCCTTGGCGATGACCTGCCCGCGTTTCACCTTGTCGCCGCGCTTGACGAGCATTTCGTCGTTGTGGGCGTAGGCCGTCACCCAGCCGTTGTCGTGGCGCACGAGCACGAGATTGCCGTAGCCTTTGAGTTCGCTACCGGCATACGCGACGACACCATTTTCGGCGGAGTGCACCTCTGTACCAAGCGGAACCGACAAGTTGATACCGTCGTTATGCGTGCCGTCCGGGCGGCCGCCGAAGCCTGCGATGACTTTGCCGTTCGCCGGCCAACGCAGCTTCGTGCTGGCGACGCTTGAGCTGCAGCCTGCGGCGCTGCAACGGCGATTTTGTCGCCCTTTATGGCCGTCCCGGTGGCCGCACTTGCCGCGGCGGGCGTGTCCTTAACATCGATCATGGTTGGTTGCGCCGTTGCTGTCGTCGGCTGTGCCGGTTGCTGCGTCAAGCGCGGTACGACAGGCGCAGCAACAACAGGAGCAGCGGCGGTTGGCGCGAGTTCGCCAGCGGGTGCCTGAACTTCCGCGACCGCGACGTTGCCTGCCGGGACCTTGAGCGTCGTCCCCGGCTTGACCTTCTTCGGATCAGAGATGCCGTTGACTTGCTGCAGTTCCATGAACGGCACTTTGTTGGCGCGAGCGATCACATAGAGCGAGTCGCCCGGCTTCACGACGTAGCTGCTGTTATACTTGGCGGCAACTTCTGCAGACGGCGGCGCCATCGGCGGCGCTGGCATCTCGGCCGGTGCTGCGGCAACCGGTGCGGGCGACAGCGCAGCCGTCGTCAACGGCTGAGCCGGTGCCGCTGGACGTGCCATCACGGCCTTACCTGCCGGCAAATAGAGTTTCTGGCCGGGCTTCAAGTTCGGCCCGGTCAAATCGTTCACCGACATGAGTTCGGCGAGCGACACCTGATGGCGCTTTGAGAGCCCATAGAGCGTGTCGCCAGGTTGAACGTCGAACATTTCTCCCTTGGCGACCGGCTGACGGACAGCAGGCGCCGCTGCGGCCGGAGCCGCCGGGCGATAAGCCGGTTGACGGGAAGGAGGCGCGGCCACAGCAGGTGGCGTTGCATCGGGCAAATTCGCCATTTCAACGCCCGAAGCGGGAGGCGGCATCCGGCCAGCGCCCGCCCCATAAGGGCCACGCGGCTGGTTCCGGGTCACCGGGCTTTGATAATCGGAATGACTGACGGCCGGTTCAACCGGCGCCGCAGCGGCGGTTTCCTGTGGCGGATCATTGAGATTGAACGACGAACTGTCGAAACGGGTTATATCCGCACTGCAGCCAGCGGCTGCTGCGGAGAACAACACTACGGCACAAAGCGCAGGTCTGAGGCCAAAACAGCCGCGCTGACCGAAGCCAACTAAATACATCATGGTACGCACCTCTACTCGCACCAATCATTAACCTTCACTCGGTTAACGCGGGGTTAAAGCCCCTGCATGCGAATCCTATTTCTAGCCCTCCCAACCGATCCGGTCCCTTTGCACCGCTGCCAGTCTGGCAGCCATGCATCGATCAAAAACGAAATACGCAAAACCCGTTTCAGCCGGAAAGGCCTGAGCTTTCCTCGTAATGATCGATTGCGCTTTATTGACGGAGGGATTTCGGCAAACCGGCGGCTTTTCAAAGCCGCTTTTGGCGCTCACGCCTTCGGTTTTTTCGCCGTTGCATCGAGGTGCGCGCCCAGAGTTGCAACAGCCTTCGCGTCCGTCAGATCGACGCTCAGTGGTGTGACGGATATTTTTTTGGCCGCGACTGCCGCGAGGTCTGTTCCAGTAACAAGTGTCGATTTGCGCCGCTCAAATCCAAACCAAAAATACGGCGTGCCCCACGGGTCGGAGCGGCTATCGATGTGAAGAAGTGCCTGATCGCGAATGCCTTGGCTCGTCACCGCGACGCCCGCGACGTCAGCCGGCACGACATCGGGGAAGTTGATGTTGATCAGCGACCCTGCTTGCCATTGCGCATCGAGCAGCCTCGTAATGAGCTGCGGCGCGTGCGCGAGCGGCGTATCCCAAATCGCGCGGCGCTCGCCGTCTTCAAACCCCATCATCAGCGACAGCGCGATCGAGCGGATACCAAGCAGCGTGCCTTCCATCGCCGCGGCGACCGTGCCGGAATAGGTTGTATCTTCGGCCAAGTTGGAGCCGTGGTTCACGCCTGATAAAACGAGATCGGGCGGTTGGTCCTTCAAGATGTGGCGCACGGCCATGATCACGCAATCGGTCGGCGTGCCGGCAACCGCGAAGGTGCGCGTATCAAGCTGACGCAAGCGCAACGGCTCATGCAGCGTCATCGAATGCGAGGTGCCGGATTGATTTGTTTCGGGCGCAACGGTCCACACGTCCGGCGACAACCCGAGCGCAATGGCTTTGAGGACTTCGAGCCCCTTGGCGTTGATGCCGTCGTCGTTGGTGATGAGGTTCTCATGCGCGATCTCATTGCCATATCGGCCCGTCACATGCATGCCCGTGCGATTTCCCTCCCCCCTTGTGGGAGAGGGTTAGGGAGGGGGGCGGTGCTCGAACCTTGAGTTCTGTGCACCGCCCCCACCCCGCCCTCCCCCGTCAAGGGCGCGCAGGGAGAAGTCTCAGGACACGCGACTCGGCTTATACCTTCTCGATTCTTCGTCACACCGCCCATATAAGGCCGCAGCACTTCGGGAATTGTGACAGATCCGTCGGCGTTCTGATAGTTTTCTAATACCGCCACAAGCGTGCGCCCGACCGCAAGGCCGGAACCATTTAATGTGTGCACGAAAGCGGGTTTGCCGCCGTCCTTCGGGCGGTAACGCGCATCCATGCGGCGCGCCTGGAAATCGCCGCACACCGAGCAGGATGAAATCTCGCGATAGGCGTTCTGCCCCGGCAGCCAGACTTCGATGTCGTAGGTTTTCTGCGACGCGAAGCCCATGTCGCCGGTGCAAAGCAGTATGGTGCGGAAGGCGAGGCCGAGACGCTTCAAGACTTCTTCGGCGCACGCCGTCATGCGCTCGTGCTCGGCGAGGCTTGTCCTCCGGCGTCGTGATCGAGACGAGTTCGACCTTCGAGAACTGGTGCTGGCGGATCATGCCGCGCGTGTCTTTGCCGGCCGCCCCCGCTTCCGAGCGGAAGCACGGCGTCCACGCCGTCATGCGCATCGGCAGTTGCGCTTCGTCGAGGATTTGTTCGCGCACGAGATTGGTCAGTGACACTTCGGCGGTGGGGATGAGCCAGAAGCCGATCCGTCACGATCTGCATTGCCAATTCTTTGACGTCGATTGACTTTCGATACTCCGATAGATCTCGCGAGTCCGAAGTCGCCCTTTCGACTAGCGATGCGAGTCTGCTCGAAGTCTGCCAGTTGTATCCTATGCAGTCGATTATCCGTCTAGTCAGCTCACACTTCGAATCGACAGTATTGAAACAGGTCTTCCTCAAACTTCGGCAAGTTCCCCGTGCCATAGGCTGCGTGATCTTTGACCAGCAGCGGCGGGTTGTGTTCGGTATAACCGCCGAGATTTCCATTCGCCGCGCTCGTGTGCAGATCGAGCATGAAGCTGCCCAAGCGCGCGCTCAAGCCTTGCAAGCGGACCCTTGGTCACGACAAAGCGCGCGCCTGAAATTTTCGCCGCCGCGTCGAAGTCCATCATGCCCAACGCTTCGCCGATCTCGAAATGCTGCTTCGGCGCGAAGTCCAACTTTGGCGGCGTACCAACCTTGCGCACTTCCACGTTGTCGTGCTCGTCTTTGCCCAACGGGCACATCGTCGCGCGGCAGGTTTGGAATGACGGCCAACGCCGCGTCGAGCTCCGCCTGCTTGACGCGCTCTTCGTCCTCGCCCTTGGCAATCACGTCTTTCAGCGTCGCCACTTCGCCCATCAGGATTTCGGCCAGCGCGCCGTCCTTCGCGCCCTTGGCTTTGCCGATATCCTTGGAAACCGCGTTGCGCTTTGCCAGCGCCTCCTGCAGCCGCGTTTTCACCGCACGCAGCGCTTCATCCTGCTTGATCAAGCCCGCCGACAGTGGCTCCAGCCCGCGCCGCTTCAGTGCAGCGTCAAAAGCGTCTGCGTTATCTCTGATCCATTTGATGTCGAACACGGGAAGGCCTTTCGGAAACCCCTCCCCCTTGAGGGGGGAGGAAGATGCGTCCGCGGTTTAGGCGGGCGGACACCGCTCGGATAGAAATTTCAATACGCCCGGCTAAACTGCTGGACGCATCAGGTGGGGGTGTAGCGCCGAAGTGCGGTTTCGTCACCCCCACCCGGCGCGCCAAGGATGAGTTAAAACGCGCTCCGTGTTGGTGAAGCGTCAGAATAGCGCGTTCTAACTCATGGCGCACCGCCCTCCCCCCTGAAGGGGGAGGAGACCTACTCCGCCGGCTTCACGCGCTTTTCGACATAGCGCACCGCGTAGATCGAGGCCTCGTAGAGCAGCACAGTCGGCAGCGCCATGATGACCATGCTCAGCGCATCCGGCGGGGTCAGCAGGGCGGACGCCGCGAAAATCCCGACAATGGCGTAGCGGCGTGCGCCAACCAGACCATCCGCCGTTACGAACCCAGCGCGAGCCAGCAGCGTCAGAATAACCGGCAACTGGAACACGATGCCGAACCCGAAAATCAGCGTCATGATGAGCGAAAGATATTCCGACACTTTCGGCATCAACTCGATGGTCGGCTGCCCGTCGCCGGTTGTTTGCGTCAAACCGATCGAGAACTTGATCAAAACCGGCATGGCGATGAAATAGACGACCGCCGCGCCAATGCAGAACAGAACCGGCGTTGCGATGAGGTACGGCAGAAACGCCTTGCGCTCATTCTTGTAGAGCCCCGGCGCCACGAACTTGTAGATCTGCGCGGCAATGATCGGAAAGGCGATGAAGCCCGCGCCGAACATGGCGAGCTTCACATGCGTCATGATCTGCTCGAGAAAGTGCGTGGCGATCAAACGCACATGATCGTTGCCCGAGGCCCAGGCATAGGGCCAAACAAGAATACTATAGATTTGGCGCGCAAATGAAAAGCAAACGAGAAACGCCACCAGAAATGCCGACAGCGCCCAGATGAGCCGCGTTCGCAATTCGATCAAGTGATCCATCAGCGGCGCTTTACTGGCGTCGATGTCGTCCTGACTCCGCCGCCGTTGCCGCCTAAGCTCGTGAGTTTCTTCAGCACCGGCTAAACCCCTGGCCTTGCCGGCATCGGAACGCTCTCGGCCGCTGGGCAGCGCCGCCTCGGCAACGCTTACTGCCTCGGGAAACGTTGGCCGCTTCAGCCGGCTGTACGATCGTTGTGCCAGCCATCGGATTCCCCTGCGCGGAAAGCGGAGTCGTAATCGATGATGGATCGAACTTCGCCGCCGCGCCTGCTTCTTCAAAGGACTTCGTGGCACTCATGACCTCGGCGTTGACCGACGCCTGCATGCTCTCCATTTCCTTTTTCATGCTGTCGAGTTCGGCTTCGCGCATCGCCGCATCGAACTGCGCCCGAAATTCGGTTGCGTGCCGGCGCACGGTGCCCGCATAGCGCCCGATGGTACGCAGGAAGATTGGCAACTCTTTCGGCCCCACAAAAAGCAGGGTTACGACGGCGAGGATAAGGAGCTCGCTCCAGCTAATCTCGAACATGGAAACCGTCCGGCCCTAGTGGGGCAAAGAAAGCCTTGGGCTTTCTCAGCCGGTCTTTTCGCGCGTCTCGTTGTCGATTGTCTTGCCGGGGCCGGGCTTGGCAACTTCTTCGTCGTCGGCCATGCCCTTCTTGAAGCTTTTGATGCCTTTGGCAACATCGCCCATCAGTTCGGAAATTTTGCCGCGTCCGAACAACAGCAACGCGACGACCAAGAGCAAAAGCACGTGTTGAGCACTGAGACCCATAGGGGAACGCCTTTCGGGATAGTTTGCGCGCAGCAGATCCTGCACGAGAGTTACTTATCTGGGAAGACTATCGCAGAACTGCCACCCCCGGGCAAGTTCTGCGAGACTTCCGTTGGGTGCGGGCGAAGTGCTTAACCTCTTACTTTAGCCGCCGTTTTCGGCGCCGAACACGAGAACGCCATTGGGATCGACCACCACCCGGACCTCTGTGCCGCGCCGTAGGGCATCTTTTTCCGCAACCCTGATCTTCAACGGTTGTTCGAAACCCTGAACCGCTACGTCGAGCCTTGCAATATCGCCAAGAAACTTCTGGTCCAGCACCCGGCCCGGAAGGCCCACGCCCCCGCCATTGCCCCCACCATTTCCATTGGGTTGCACAGACAGCCCCCGCTCGCGGAGACACAACACCGCCGCAACGCCATTTTCTAGCCCAGGCGCTGCGAACGACCCCGCTGCCGTTTCGATTTTGCCGTCACGCACCCGCGCCGGGATCTCGTTAATTTCGGAAAATAGCCGGGCCACAAACAAGCTCTTTGGCTCGCGATAGAGCTGTTCGGCTGTGCCGGTTTGCACGATCCGGCCGTCGCGCATGACCACGATCCGGTCGCCCATGCGCATGGCTTCTTCCGGATTATGCGTGACGATCAGCGACGTCGCGCGCGTTTCGCGCAACAGCCCGAGCGTCTCTTCCAGCATGCTGTCGCGCAGCTGCACGTCGAGACCCGAAAATGGTTCGTCCATCAGCATGACGGCGGGTCGCGGGACAATGGCCCGGGCAAGTGCCACGCGCTGTTGCTGGCCACCGGACAGCACAGCAGGGTAAGCGTTGGCCATATTGGCAAGCCCCACGCGATCAAGAATAGCGCGCGCCGCCTGGCCCGCTTCGGCGCGGGCTAAGTCTTTCAGGCCAAACGCAACATTTTCGAGAATCGTCAGGTGCGGAAAGAGCGCGAAATCTTGAAACATCAGGCCGACGCCGCGCTTCTCAGGCGCCTCGAAACGGTTCGGCCCCGCGACTTCGCGATCATTGATCAAAACGCGGCCGGTCGTCGGATGCTCGATACCTGAGATAATGCGCAGCAAAGTCGTCTTCCCGCACCCTGATGGGCCGAGCAGACAAATGATCTCTCCAGGATTGACGTCGAGATCGATGCCAGCGAGCGCGTCGCCCGACTCATATGACTTCGTGACGCCTTCAATTGTAAGGCGCGCGGCGAATGTTGCCGCTGCTCGTCCACGCGCACCAACCGGAGCACTCTCCGGAGAAATCACCGATCCGGTCGAATTTGAGAAAATGCCTTTAAATGCCACGCACACACCTTATGGCCAGCCGGATCGGTCCAAGTCACGCCCAGTTCACGCCCAAGTCACGCCTTGGCGTCCGGCTCCTCATTGCCATCTTCGGACTTAACGGCCTCAGGTTCGCCGTGCAAGCCGTCATCATTGACGTCATCGTCCAACGGCAGGTCTTCTTGCGTTTCTTCTCCGTCGTCTTCGAGCGGAAGTTCGTCCGGCATGAGAGCCGCAACGTCCGTTGGCTCCGGAACGGCAAACCCTGGCGGCAAGTTCGAGTCGAGTAGCCCAGCCGCCTTCAATTCAGCAATTCCGGGAAGATCCTTAATGTTGTCCAGACCGAATTGGGTCAGGAACAACTCAGTCGTCCCATACGTGATCGGCCGTCCCGGCGCGCGCCGGCGTCCGCGCGGACGGATCCACAACGTCTCCATCAACAGATCGAGCGTTCCGGGTGAAATTGAGACGCCGCGGATTTCTTCGATTTCGGCGCGCGTTACCGGCTGATGATAGGCGATGATGGCCAGCGTCTCGAGCGCGGCTTTCGAAAGCTTGCGCTCTTCGCTGGTTTGCTTTTCGAGCAGATAGGAAAGATCGTCGGCCGTGCGGAACAGCCATTTGCCGGCGACCTTCACGAGGTTCACGCCGCGCGGCTGATACTGCTTCTGCAAATCCGCGAGCATTTCCTCGAGGTCGTCCCCGGCTTCTATCGCGCGCTTCAGCGCCTTCGCGTCAAGCGGCTGAGCGGAGGCAAATAGCATCGCTTCGAGTTTGCGCAATTTTTCGCGCCGCGCTTGTTGCACTAGACCATCAACCACTGCTTCGGGATCCTGGTACGATTGAGCGCGCGCAGAAGCGCCTCGCCCAGCCGCCGTCTCGTCCTCGGACGCGCTCTCGTCCATGTCGCGTGTATTATCGGACACCAGTGTCAATCTCGGCGGAACCATTGGCGTATCTGAGCCCCCTCGTCTCTAACTCATTTTACGCCGCGCTACCGTTTACCCTTCTTGTACGCTTAACCGGCTTTTACCCACACGGCGCCAGCATGCTTCTTGCGCATATAAATCGGCGCAAACGGTTCATCTTGGCGGATTTCTACCAACCCTTCGCGCGCCATTTCCAGTGTGGCCCCAAACGAGCTGGCAATCGCGGTGCGCTCTTCCTCGCCGTGCGGCAAATAGTGCTGCAGGAAGAGATCGAGCTGCGTCCAATCCCCAGCGCTGGCCCCAACGAGCTTTTCGAGCCGCACGCGCGCGTCCTTCACCGACCAGACCTTGCGCGCCTTCACGACATGCGCAACACGCACCGTGCGCCGGCGTTGTTCGGCATAAGCCTTCAGCAGGTCGTAGATTTCAGCCGTGTAGGTTGTGTCGCGTACCGTCGTCACAGACTCTGGCTGCCCGCGCACGAACACATCGCGTCCCAAGCGCTTGCGCGTCATCAGCCTTGCCGCCGCATTGCGCATGGCATCGAGCCGCATCAAGCGGAAGGCCAATCGCTGCGCCAGCTCTTCGGCGCTCTGCGTACCTGCATCTTCCTTTTCGCGCGGCAGCAGCAGACGCGATTTGAGGTAAGCGAGCCACGCCGCCATCACCAGATAATCGGCGGCGATCTCAAGCTTCAGTTTCTGCGCTTCGCCGATGAATTCGAGATATTGCTCGACAAGCGGCAGGATAGAAATTTTCGCCAGATCGACTTTTTGGGTGCGCGCAAGGGCCAGCAACAAATCGAGCGGGCCCTCAAAGCCTTCGACATCGACGAGGAAGGCGCTCGCCTCTCCCGGCAAGCCATCGCCGTCCGGAGCTTCCCAAGCCCCGGCGTCATCGCCTGTTTCGTTTGCCGTTTCGCTAATCATCGTCTCAATCAAGAAATTGCGGGGCTGATATAGGTATGACTTTACACTGATTCAGCGGGCCGCGCCTGTGGCCGCAGCATCTCTTCAAGTAACCATATCGCTTCAGATTCGTCGAATTCTTCCGAGCGGGTTGTCACGGCATGCGCCCGTTTGAAGCGCGCCAAGGCTTTGCCCGCGAGTTGGGGCACGCCTTCGGCTGCAGCGCGCATTTCGGAAAAATCGCCATTGCAGTGAAGCGCCACATCTGAGCCGGCGCGAATGACCGATTCGGCGCGCGACCTGATCGTCCCCGAAAGCGCCTTCATACTGAGATCGTCGCTCATCAAAAGCCCATCGAAACCGATCTCGCCGCGGATGACGTCACGCGTGACGATTTCGGACGTGCTCGCAGGCTGTTCCGCATCGATCGCGTTAAAAACAACGTGCGCCGTCATCGCGGCGGGCATCGTATTCAACACGCGGAACGGCGCGAAATCGCTGGCCGAGAGAACATCGCGCGGCTCCGTGACGACCGGCAAATCCAGATGGCTATCCTTTGTCGCGCGGCCATGTCCGGGAATATGCTTGATCACCGGCAGCACGCCGCCGCTCATATAGCCTCGCGCCACCTCGCGTGCCAGGATCGCGATGCCTTCGGGCGTTTTCCCGTAAGCGCGATCGCCGATGATATCGTGTGCTCCCGGCACCGGTACATCGAGCACGGGCGCACAATTGGTATCGATGCCGAGGTCTTTGAGTTCGGATGCAACGAGGCGCGCAATTTGAAAGGCCGCACTTTTGGCGACTTCGGGGTCATGCAGAAAGAGATCCGCATAAGCCTGACCCGGCGGCAGTGTACGGCCCAAGGGCGGGCGCAGTCGTTGGACCCGGCCGCCCTCTTGATCGATAAGCACCAGGAATTCTTTGCTGCCCACCGCCATGCGCGCCTCAGTCACAAGCGCTGCAATTTGATCGCGTGTCTCGCAGTTGCGGCTGAAAAGAATGAGACCGGCCGGCTGAACGTCCTTGAGAAAATCGCGCTCCTGTGGCGTCAATGACGTGCCGCTCACACCAATGATCAACGCTGACGTCATGCTGTTTCTCTCTTCAGCGTCTTCATAACGCTCAAAAACGCGAGCGGCCGGCACTTGTGGCCGGCCGTACGCATTTGCAGCATTCCAAGTCGCTCAATCAATACGATGTCACCCAGCAGTCGCCGTAGCCCTGCGTTTTGAGCTGCGAGCATACGGCTCCAGCCTGCTCGCGCGACCCCGGCGGGCCAACGACGAGGCGATGATACGCGCCCTTGGCTCCGAGATTGGCTTCGGCAACATCAGGCGTTTTGCCGCCGAGAACGCTGCCGTACTTCTGCTGCATGTCGGCGAAGCGCTTCAAGGCATCGATGCGGCTTGAATCCGAACGCGGCACGGATGCCAGAACCGCGACAAAGCCGTTCGAACCACCGCCCGTCGTTGCTACTGAATTCGACACCGGTCCAGGCGCCGCGGTTGCTGCAGGCGCCGCTGCTGCGGGCTTTGCGGCGGCGACTTTCTTGACCACTTTGGCAACAGGCGCCGGCGCCTGAACGTCAGGTTCGATGCTACCGGTTGCTGCAGCGACTGCGGCTGGCGTTGCCTTTGCGATTACGACCGGCTTCGCGGCCGCGGCCGGCGGTGCGACGACTAACTTCTGCGGTGCCGCTGGGGCAGGCGCTGCGGCCTTGGCCGGAGCAGACGGGGTCACTGCCGCCATTGCAGCAGCAGCAGCGGGTGCCCGTGTTGGACCAAGGCCATCGACAACGGTCATGCCCGGGACCGTGATGCTATTGTCGGCCACCTGTGCTTCTGCCGGTGCTGCGGCGGGCGCTTGAATGCTGCCGTCGCGGCCGACCACAAGTGTCGATACTTTACGCGTGCCGCTGGCATCGGCGTCCCCGGCATTGGCAAAATCTGCGGCCACTGACGCACCTGCGGCAGCGCCCGAACCATCTCCAAGACGTCCCATGATCTTACTGTCGGTGTGAGCAAACTGCTTGCCGCCGCCGTCAACTGGTTTGATCTTGGCGGGCTCGTTCGCGCTCTTGATGATTGGCGGTTCGCCATTCGACGAACCGTTGAAAAACATCTTGTAGCTGTAAGCCATGCCGCTGCCGACAATGATGGCACCAGCAAGTGCCGCAACCATCATCAGCGGGCGCCGTCCGCGCGGCGCGGGCTCGGCCTCATACTCTTGGGCCTCGTCGTCGGCATAACCCTGCTCGAGTTCGCCGCCGGCGGCTTGCGCAAAGCCCATGTCAGCGTGGCCATGCTCCGCCTCGCCATGATAGCCCGCCTGATGCGACCAATCCTGCTGTTGAGGCTCTTGATGCTGCGCTTCTCCGCGATATCCGCCAAGTGCCGGCTGCTGATGCGGGAGGTATGAACCAAGATCGAATCCGCGCCCGTCTCCACGCCCGTCCTGCGGTTGGCCCTGCCACTGCGCTTGCGGATGCGCCGCCTGAGGGGCTGCGCCATAACCCTGATGCGCTTGCGGCTGCGGAGCATAGGTGGGCGCTGCGGCCTGCTGCTGATAGACCGGTTGTCCGGCGCGCGGCGCCGCTTGCGGAGCGGGAACATAGGGCTCGAACTGCGGCGCATAGGTGCTGGTCTGGATTCCGCCGTGGTGCGGATCCTGAACAGCTGCCTGCTGCGGAAATTGATAATCTTGCGGTTGGCCGTAGACCGGTGCCTGGCCATATCCGGGCCCATATCCAGGAGCGGCCGCCTGCTGCGGCTGTCCGCCGTACTGGGGGGCATAGCCCTGACCCTGCTGCGGATAGCCTGTCGTTGGCGCCGCTGCCTGCGCCGCAGATGGGTGACCCCATTGCGTCTGCGGCTGTGTAACTGATTGCGCGTTTGGCCTGCCCGCGTGCGGGCCCTGCGAACCGTTCACCAGAGACATCTTCTCACCCCTCGAACTGGACCCGTGTGACTATCCCGCAAGGTCCTTCGAATCGCGACTCTATCTCATCGCATCGGGCGCCTCGACGCCGAGAACCTTGAGGCCTGAAGTTATCACCTGCTTTGTCGCGGCAATCAGCGCCAAACGCGCTTGAGTCGCAACCCCGTCATTTGATTGGATAAATCTCAAATGTGGCGATTCATTGCCCCGGCTCCATTGGGCATGGAAGGCACTTGCCAATTCGTACAGGTAGAAGGCGAGGCGGTGCGGCTCGTGCGCCTTTGCCGCGCCTTCGACAAGACGGGGGAAAGCAGCGAGACGCTTGATGAGGTCGAGTTCACCTGGATCCGTCAATCCCGAAAGATCAACTTTTTCTAAGTCTTTCATAGAGATGTCGAGATCCGGCATTTGCTCGGCGGTATTGCGGAACACGCTCGCCGCGCGGGCGTGCGCGTACTGCACGTAGAACACGGGATTGTCTTTTGACTGTTCGGTCACCTTGGCAAAGTCGAAGTCGAGTTCCTTCATGTTGTCCCGGTAGAGCATCATGAAGCGCACGGGATCCTTGCCGACCTCGTCCACCACGTCCCTCAAAGTCACGAACGTCCCCGCCCGCTTTGACATCTTGAACGGCTCGCCGTTCTTGAACAGCTTGACGAGGTTAACGACCTTGATGTCGAGGTTGGCTTTGCCACCAGAGAGTGCGGCGACCGCCGACTTCATGCGGCTGACGTAACCGATGTGATCCGCGCCAAACACATTGATGAGCTGCAAGAAGCCCCGGCTGAGTTTGTCGTAGTGATAGGCAATGTCGCCGGCAAAATAGGTATACCCGCCGTCCGACTTCTGAATGGCGCGATCTTCGTCGTCGCCGAAAGCGGTCGACTTGAAAAGCGTTTGCGTGCGGTCTTCCCACACTTCGTCGTCGTGACCTTTAGGTTTCTCGAGCGTGCCTTCGAAGATCAGGCCCTTCTTGCGCAAGTCATCGATCGCGGCCTTGATCTGATCTTTTCCGGCGCGTGTCAGGGATGCTTCAGAGAAGAACACGTCATGCTTGATGTTTAAGGCCGCGAGGTCGTCGCGGATCATGTCCATCATCTTGCCGATGGCGAACGAGCGCACGAGCGGCAGCCACTCGGCTTCTTTCATCGCAAGAAATTTCTTGCCAAACTCTTTGGCCAGCGCTTCGCCCACAGGCTTCAAATATTCGCCCGGATAGTATCCTTCCGGGATCGCGCCGATGTCTTCGCCGAGCGCTTCGCGGTAGCGCAGGAACGCCGATTTCGCCAGCACATCGACCTGCCCGCCGGCGTCGTTGATGTAGTATTCGCGCGTCACGTCGAAGCCCGCAAACGAAAGCAAATTCGCCAGCGCATCCCCAAACACCGCCCCGCGGCAATGACCGACGTGCATCGGCCCGGTCGGATTAGCGGACACGTATTCAAGATTGAGCTTCGGGTGTCCGGTCACGGAACCGGCACCGAACTTACTGCCCTCTTTCAGAATAGTGCGCACCAAGCCCTGCCAAACTTGCGGTTTGAACGTGATGTTCAAAAAGCCTGGGCCCGCGACATCGATTTTTGCGACGTCACTTGCGGCTTCGAGCTTGGCTTTCAGCGCGTCTGCGATATCGCGCGGCTTCATCTTCGCCGCCTTCGCCAAAACAAGCGCGGCGTTGACCGCAACATCGCCATGCGTGGGATCGCGAGGGGCTTCCGCCAAAATTTCGGGGATCGCGAGATCAGCCGGAAGTTTCCCTTCCGATTTCAACGTTTCAAGCGCCGCGATCACGCGCGCTTCAACTTCGGCAAAAATATTCATCAAAAGATCCTTGAAACCCCCTCCCCCTTGTGGGGAGGGGTTAGGGGTGGGGGGAACCCCGGAAAGAGTGGTGGGGGGAATCCCAACCTGCTGTGGTTACCCCCCTCCCTGCCTCCCCCACAAGGGGGGAGGAGAGTTGCGTCGCGCTCTATCGCATATCCGGCGTGGCCGCAAACAATCGCTGATGTTCGGCAATCGCGTAGCGATCGGTCTGGCCGGACACGAAGTCTGCGATCAGCCGTGCCCGGCGCCGTTCGCTGAGGCCCTGGGCGGCCCGCTGCCAAGCCTCCGGCAGAGCCGCATCATCGGCCAGATAATATTCAAACAAATCGCTCAGCACTGCTTCCGCGTTCTGCATCACATCCATCACGCGCGGGTGGCGGTAGACATTGGCAAACAGAAACGCCTTGAGCGCGGCGAGTTTATCCGCACAACCCGCCGAAAAACCGATTGCCGCCGCATCGGCCGCGCGAATATCATCTGGCGACGCCGGCGCGAGGCGAACAAGCAGTTCGCGTGATTGCGCAATCAAATCGCCAATCATCGCTGTGATCATCCGCCGCGTAACTTCATAGATGGCGCGGCCGTCGCTGCGCTCGACCTCGAGTTTGCTCACCCCTGACGCAATCGGGCCAGCGAACGGCACTGGCGCCAGCATGTCCAATGTCAGAAGCCCCGCCCGTAATCCATCATCCACGTCATGCGCGAGATAGGCGATATCGTCTGCCAAACTCGCAACCTGCGCTTCGGCCGACGCCCATTGCCCAAGCTCAAGTGAGCGCCACGCTTCGACACGGCGCACCGACTTTGCAACCGCGCCCTCGAGTTCATGCACCGGCCCGTTGTGCTTGGCCAGGCCTTCCAGCATTTCCCACGTAAGATTCAAACCATCAAATGCCGGATACTTTCGCTCCAGCATCGTCACGACGCGCAGCGACTGCGCATTGTGATCGTAGCCACCATGCGCGCGCATCGCGCTGTCGAGTGCCCGCTCTCCCGCATGCCCGAAGGGCGAATGCCCGAGATCGTGCGCCAGTGCCAGAGCCTCGGCCAAATCCTCATCCAAGCGCAACTGCCGGGCGATGGTGCGGGCAATCTGCGCCACCTCCAACGTATGTGTCAGCCGCGTGCGATAATGATCGCCCTCGTGAAACAGAAACACCTGCGTCTTGTATGTGAGACGGCGAAACGCGGTCGAATGCAAAATGCGGTCGCGGTCGCGCTGAAACGGGCTGCGCGTCGGGCACTCCGTTTCCGCAAAAAGCCGCCCCCGCGAAGGAACGGCACTTGCGGCATAGGGGCCGGGCCGGCGCTCCCCGGGCGCCAAGTTTTGCCCATAATCGGCGGCGTCCGGCACAGCTTTCAACTTAATCGTCATCAAGAACCCATAGCGGGGTTTGACAACCCCTGCTGACTACCTATCTTGGGTAGTGAACCCAGAGTGCTGCACAAGCAGCTTTCAGAGACACATTCAACCATGACCAGCCCTGTTACCTTAACCGAACGCGCCGCCAAGCGCATTTCCGAGATTGCGGCTGGCGATCCGGCAACGCCGCTGCTGCGCGTTTCCGTCGAAGGCGGCGGCTGCTCGGGATTCCAGTACAAATTCGATCTCGTAGACAGTAGGGCCGCCGACGACCTCGTCTTAGAGCGATCCGGCGCAACCGTTGTCATCGACCCCGTATCTGTCGAATACATGAAGGGCTCCGAAATTGATTTCGTCGATGACCTCATGGGCGCGGCCTTCAAGATCAAGAACCCGGTCGCCACCGCGTCGTGCGGCTGCGGCACGAGTTTCACGATCTAATTTAAGCAGGGGCGCATGAAAATTGCGAGCACAGTAGGTCTGTCCCTGATCCTTCTAGGACTGCCTGCTTCGCCCCATTGACAATTTATGGAGACGGCAAACATACAGAACTTGCGTGGCTCGGCGTGTTCTTGATTATTGCCGGTGTAGTTGTTTGGGTTTTCCTGGCGATCCTGGCGTATTTCGCTCGAGAGAAGTAACTAGAAATGCCTCGCGTAACCTTTGTTCGGCCCTTCAACGACATGTGCATTGCCCGCCCGTTGATGTCTCGGGCGCAACCGTCCGCGCAGCGCTCGATGCCGCCTTCTCGAAAAATCCCGCCGCCCGCAGCTACGTCCTCGACGATCAAGCGCACGTCCGCAAACACATCTCCATCTTCGTCGACGGCACGGCGCTGCGCGACCGCAAGACGCTCACAGACAAACTCTCGAGCACAAGCGAAATCCTGATTGTCCCCGCGCTTTCGGGCGGGTAGGGCCTCGCCGCTCGAAACTCTCCCTCCCGGCCTTCGAATCGGGGAGGGGTTGGGGGTGGGGTGAAGAGCCTGGCGTTGACAGTCTTGTTGAAGCCCAAATTTGCCTGCAGCATTTTTGACTGATTAGCTGCGCGCCTTCGCTCCAACGCTCTCCGGCATTACCCCACCCCTAACCCCTCCCCGCAAGGGGGAGGGGCACTTGCGGAGATACATCCATGTCACTCAAAGTTCTCGCCGCCACGCGCAAGGGCCTCTTCACGCTCGCGAAGACCGGCACCAAATCCGCGCCGTGGCAAATCGAACGCGCCGATTTCCTCGCCGACAATGTGTCGATGGTCTTGCACGACAAGCGCAGCGGAAAAATTTACGCCGCGCTCGACCTCGGCCACTTCGGCGTCAAGATGCACCGCGCGGACGGGCCCGGCGCTGCTTGGACGGAAATGCCGACGCCCGCCTATCCGCCAAAGCCTGAGGACGCGACGACAAAGATATGTGGGGCAACCCAATTCCCTGGAGCACGGTGCGCGTCTGGGGCTTGGAAACAGGCGGCCCCAAAGAAACAGGCGTCTTGTGGTGCGGCACGCTGCCGGGCGGCCTCTTCCGGTCTGAAGATCACGGGGCAAGCTGGACAATCATCGATACGCTCTGGCGGCACCCCAAACGCCTCGAATGGATGGGCGGCGGCGCCGACTTGCCCGGCCTGCATTCCATTTGCGTCGATCCGCGCAATCCGAAAACCGTGCGCTGCGGCGTCTCCTCGGGCGGTGTGTGGCAAACGAAGGACGCCGGCAAAACCTGGACCAACGACAACTCCGGCATGTGGCAGGACCACGCGCCCGAAGAACATAAATTCAATCCCAACGGCCAGGACGCGCATCGCCTGACGCAATGCCCCGGCCAACCAGACCGCATGTGGATCCAGCATCACAACGGCATCTTCCGTTCCGACGACAGCGGCAAGACCTGGAAAGAAATCGAAAACGTGAAGCCGTCGTCGTTCGGCTTCGCGGTTGCCGTGCACCCGCAAGACGGCGACACGGCGTGGTTCGTGCCCGAGATCAAAGACGAGAAGCGCATTCCCTCTGACGGCCAATTCGTCGTGACGCGCACGCGCGACGGCGGCAAGACATTCGACATCCTGCGCAAGGGCCTGCCGAAGGAACCGAGTTACGACATCGTCTACCGCCACGGCATGGACATCAGCACCGACGGCAACGCCCTCGTCATCGGCTCGACCACCGGCGGCCTCTGGGTCACCGAAGATCAGGGCGATAGCTGGACCGCCGCCAGCGCCCGCCTGCCGCCGGTCTATGCGGTGAGATGGTTGGAGGGGTGATCCTGGGTCCCGGCTCTGCGCGACATCGCTTCGCGATGCCGTTCCGGCCGGGATGACAACACGCGCTGTCATCCCGGCCGAAGGCGCGTTCAGCGCCGAAGAGCCGGGACCCACGAAACGTGTATCGCAGAAATTTCACGAGGCTCCACATGCTCACCGGCACCTGCCATTGCGGCGCACTCTCCTGGACCTTCGACGGCATGCCGGAGTCCGTCACGGCCTGCAACTGCACGCTCTGCCGCCGCTACGGCGTGCTGTGGATCTACGACTACGAGAACGAGAAGATCAAACTCTGGCCAAGCGCAACCCGCACTGACCTGAACATGCGCTCGAAATTCACTTCTGCCCAACATGCGGATGCGTCGCCGCTTGGCGCGCCGTTGGTGCCACTCCAGGTCGCCGCCGCATCGCCGTCAACTGCGCTCAGACCCGGCCGGTCGCACATTCCCATCGATCACTTCGACGGCCTCGACACCTTCGACGACCTGCCGCGCGACAAGCGTTGCGTCGCAGATGTGGTTTTAACATGCCCCATCGCCAATCGCTTCTCGCCAATTGCTCCCGCCCCATGCGCCCCGGCAAACTCATCTGGATCGGTCTCGCCCGAGCGCACGCGCCGATGGTAACGCCCAATTCGCCGCTCGTCGCGCACCGCGGCATCGAAGACGACCGTTACCAGACAAGCCGCGACGGCGCCCGGCAAGCACCTCATCTCCTGAATCGCTCGCGCAATCGCCTCTTACCTCGGCCGCGATGCAATCCCGCCCGAACTTCTCAGGCGCAATTTCGTCACGCAAGGCATCAACCTCGCAGCCCTCAAAGGCGCGTTTCGCATCGGCACAGCGCTGCTCGAATACTCAGGCGAATGCGCGCCCTGCAGCCGCATGGAAGCGACCTCGGCCCCGGCGGCTACAACGCCGTGCGCGGCCATGGAGGCATCACCGCCCGCATCCTCGAAGGCGGCGAGGTCCACCTCGGTGACGCCATCCGCCGCGCGGATTGAATGCCCCCTACTCCCTCGGCGGGCGTCTACGTTCGTTGAACCACTTGCGGTACTGACCCATCTTTGTGCGTTGTGCGTCCGGTGCGCGCCGCTTGCAGGTCGCGGCTTCGTCGCTTTTCTCGGACGCGCCCCAGCGCAACTCAACGCAGTCGTTCAAGTTGTAGGCCATCTCGAGATCCGCTGTCCGCGCCATCATATCCTTGAGCGCCAGCGTCCATGTCGAGCCATCGCTGCGCGTATAGGAAAACTTGCGCGCTTCAAGTTCACTCGCGAGCGTGGTCTCGAGTTCGGTCCTCACCTCGGCGACGCTCTTGTCTTTCGGCATCGCATAGCGCTCGGGCCGCCGCGCCACGCGATCGGGAAACCCGCGCACGACATCGATGGCGATCAACAGCCTCAGATCGCGTGAGGGCGTCGCAAAATCTTCCCACGCGCCCGTCGTCTCAAAGATCGCCGCGCCATTCGGCATCGCCGCTTCGCCCCCGCCGCCCGCGTGATACTTGCGCCCGTTCTCGACCGAGTTGACGCGGGTCTTGGCCTGCTCTTCCAGAGCCGTGATGACCTCCTTCATCGCGCGCACGGGGTCGAGCGGATTGGGAGACATCACGTCTTCCATGCGATCATAGAACCCTTCGACATCGACCTTCGACTGATCGAGCGAGAAATCTGCGAACTCCGCATTCTTCGCGATTTCATCGTTGGTCAAACGCCTCAAGCCGCTTTTTTTCTCGCGCATGATCGGGCGGAAGCGCTTGAAGCCAGGACCGCCGAGCGCGGGATCGCTTGCGAACAGGAAGTTGCCGCGCCAGAAGCGCTTGCGCGCGACCGTCCCGTCGGGTTGCCCATCGACCGCAAGCAACACGCCGGCCGCATCGCCCGTTTGCGCAACGCGCTTCACGAGTACCAGCAAATGGCCGTAGGGATCGGCGTAGACTGTGCCGGGGCGGAGCGACTCTTGGCTAAGCGGCACGGGATAATAGTCGGTCTTGTCATCGTTCGCGGCGGTGCGGCCCGAGCCCGAATGGACGCCGTTGGCAACCGTCGATTTCAAATAATGCCCAAAACCGGGTGCCAAGCCCGGCGGGCGCGAAGCGGTTTTCTTCGCGGTCCGTTTCGGCTGTCCGAACACGTCTGACAATAAACCTGACCCATTCTTCTCGTCGGCGGACGCGGGCGCAGGTTCCTCATTCTGAATGTTCCACCACGCCGGGCATTGTGGAGCCTTGCCGCCGCCGCCGCGCGAACATTTCGAATAACCAAACGGCAAGCCCATCTTGAACGCGAAGTACGCGCGCAAGAAATACGGCAGGTCGGCACAGTCGGGTTGTATGACGGTGCCCTTCTCGTCTTCTTTGAGACCCAGATGATTGAACAGAATGTTGCGCGATTTATCGCGCAGAACTTCATGAAGGGCCGGCCACGAGGGCGCCTCCTCGAGCGGTGCATCGAAGAGTTTCTCGATCCAGACAGAATACAGGTTTTCGGTTGTGCGGTTCCATGAGTCTCTCATCGGCCAAACGCTTCCCTGCGTCGCGCCCGGCGACGCCCCGGCAGCACGGCGGACCGTGATCTCGCGCGTGATGGTACTGCAGTCCGCCTTCGCGCCATCGCGAGTCAATCTCGCTTGCCATGTTCCCGACTGCCGGTGCTGCAACCTCCGCGAACCAGAAGTACGGCGGCCCGCCTGATCGTTCACGTGTCTTAACAGTGGCATTTCCGTCAGGCCCAACCAACGAGAGTTCACCATCGAATGCCGTCTCAGAAGCGATGACAACACGAAGCGGCGCGCCCTTCCAGGGCGACATGGGTGACGACAAAACCGAGATGCCGGTGGCGGCGCTGCAATCGGCCGATTGCTCCTTGGATTTCGTCTCCTCCGCCGTAACGGAATTGACATGAGCCATCAGCAGCATCGCGGCGGCGGCAACAAGAACTTGGCGAACTGAAAACAAGCAAACCCCCGGGGAACTCTGGGCAGAGACTGACCATATTGCGAAAGCTGCGGCTGAACCATGGCAAATCGGCTATCCGGTGATCAGTTGCACCCGCCATTTGATTTACGCGCCCGCTCGTGGCACACGCGATCCCATGAAAATCACCACTTGGAACATCAACGGGGTCAAGGCGCGGCTAGAGAACGCCGTCGCGTACTTGAAACAGGAGAGCCCCGACGTCATTTGCTTTCAGGAAATCAAATCGGTCGATGAAGGATTCCCCCGCGAGGCCTTCGAGGACCTAGGCTACAATGTCGAGACCCATGGGCAAAAAGGCTTCAACGGCGTCGCCATTCTTTCCAAATCGCGCCTTGAAGACGTAACGCGCGGCCTGCCCGGCAATGACGAAGACCCGCAAGCCCGCTGGATCGAAGCGCTCGTGCCCGTTGGCCGGCGCATGGTCCGCGTCGCCTGTCTCTACCTGCCAAACGGCAATCCCATTGGCACGGAAAAGTTCACCTACAAACTCGCCTGGATGGAGCGTTTGAAAGCGCACGTGCGCGAACTCCTCAAAGACGAAACGCCGCTCGTGCTCTTGGGCGATTTCAACGTCATCCCCGAGCCGCGCGACGCCAAACGCCCCGACGCCTGGGTCAACGACGCGCTATTCCAGCCCGAAAGCCGGAAATCATTTCGCGCCCTTCTAGGCCTCGGCTTCACAGATGCCATCCGCGCCGCCCACCCGGACAGTCACGTCTACACATTCTGGGATTATCAAGCCGGCGCGTTTCAGAAAGACGACGGCATCCGCATCGACCACATCCTCTTGTCGAGCGAAGCGGCCGACATGATGGATGCGAGCGGCATCGACCGCTTCACACGCGGCTGGGAGAAGCCGTCGGATCATGTTCCTGTTTGGGTCGAACTCAAGGATTGAGCAGCGCCAACCGCTGCATCAATCTCCCTCACTCCTCCGGCGCAAACCCGGTACCGACGTCGCGCATATCCCGTCCAGGAGGCGATGGCAGCTCGATAACGCGCTCTTCGGTCTCGGCGGACGCGGCCGGCGCCGATGCATCCGTTTGCACGCCAATCGGCTTCACCGGCTCGCCGTTCTCGCACGTGCGCACGGGATCGGCCGCCAAATCTTCAAGGCCGTTCTTAGCGGCGTTACCTTCGTGGCGCCGGCCATAACGATTGCGCCACTCGGCAACCCGCCCGGTTGCTTGGCTGCGGACGCCCTCGCCCGCATTGCAATAGATATTCTGATAGATGTCGTCGATCCAAACTCGCTCGTTCGGCGGCGCATTGGCAACCGCGACGTCGATGAGATTGAGTGCGTTGATCTGATCCTTGGGCACATACTTTCCGCGCCACATCAGATCGGCCAGGAAAGCCTGCGCACCCGCATGACCGCCGCGCGACAGGCGCGACAACCAGTGGCGGCCGTTCTCTATTTTGCTATCTTGATCGTCAGAACCCGCAAGATTGATGTCGGGACCTTCGCCACGCAGCAACACTTTAGCCAGCTCAAACTGCGCATCTTCGTTATTGAACGAAAGCGCGGCGCGCTGCAGAGCCCGGTCGGCAGCCGTAATATCCGGCTTCAACCCAGTCGCCGCGAGGCCTTCGCGCAGGTAATTCGAAACGTGCGTCAACGACCGTGCTGCAATCGGCGCCATGTCTTCGTCGTCCGGATCGACGTCGCGCAACTCGTCGGCCAGCTTCTTGAAGATGGAGTAGGCCTTGGGATGATCGGTGTAGGAGCCTTCGTTATCTGCGTAAATGCGCGCCAAATAGAACGAGCCGACTATAGGGCTCGACTCTGACGCCGCTTCGAGCGCTGGCACTGCCAATTCATAGTACCCGCCATTGAATGCCGAGATGCCCTGATGCAAGGCGTCGTCCGGCGAGCGGAATGTTATGCCGCCGCCTGCCGCCGCCGCTGCCGAGAGCACCGACGAAGCTAAACCTGCAATCAAAAGCCGTTTAAGACTAGATGTCCGCATAACAGATTACTTCCGCCTTTCCACCAGCATGTGTCACCGCGCCGTAGCGCGCCGGCCCAACCTGGTCCGCAAATTTTCTGAGCGCGCCCGACTGATATGGGTTCGGCGGCGCCTTCCAAGATTTCCTGCGCAGCTCTAATTCAGCCGCATCGACTTCGAGCTCGATGGTGCCCGCTTCTGCGTCCAACGCAATCATATCGCCGTTTTTGATGAGTCCGATCGGTCCGCCAACGGCGGCTTCCGGTCCAACGTGACCAACACAGAACCCGCGCGTGGCACCGGAAAAACGCCCGTCGGTAATGAGTGCCACCTTATCGCCCGAGCCCTGGCCGTAGAGGGCCGCAGTGGTCGACAGCATTTCGCGCATGCCGGGGCCGCCTTTGGGGCCTTCATAGCGGATGACGAAAACGTCGCCGTCCTTGTACTGGCGTTTTTCGACAGCACTGAACGCATCTTCTTCGCAATCGAAACAAATCGCGGGCCCACGGAACTTGAGGTTCTGCATGCCCGCCACCTTGACGATGGCGCCGTCTGGCGCGAGCGAGCCTTTGAGGCCAACGACTCCGCCCGTCGGCGTGATCGGATGAGAGACTGGATAGATGACTTTCTGGTCTTTGTTAAAAGTGACGGAGGCAAGATTCTCGGCCATCGTCTTGCCGGTCACCGTCATGCATTCGCCGTGCAAAATGCCGCCTTCGAGCAGCGCTTTCAGAATCTGCTGCACGCCACCGATATCGAACACGTCCTTGGCGATGTATTTGCCGCCCGGCTTCAGGTCGGCGATGTAGGGCGTTTTCTTGAAAATTTCGGCCACATCGAAGAGATCGAAGTCGATGCCGCATTCGTGCGCCATGGCCGGCAAATGCAAAGCGCCGTTGGTCGAGCCGCCTGTTGCCGCGACGATGACGGCCGCGTTTTCAAAAGCTTTGCGCGTGCAGATATCACGCGGGCGCAGGCCGAGCGCGATCAGCTTCATCACCGCTTCGCCGCTGGCGCGGGCATATTCGTCACGGCTTTCGTAAGGAGCTGGTGCGCCGGCAGAACCGGGCAACGCAAGGCCGATGGCTTCCGATACGCACGCCATGGTATTCGCCGTAAATTGCCCGCCGCACGATCCGGCAGAAGGACACGCGACACATTCAAGTTCGTGCAATTCCGCGTCCGACATTTTGCCAGCCGAATGCATGCCGACGCCTTCGAACATGTCCTGCACGGTTACGTCGCGGCCTTTGTAGCGGCCCGGCAAAATCGATCCGCCATACATGAACACGCTCGGCACGTTGAGGCGCAGCATTGCCATCATCATGCCGGGCAAGCTCTTGTCGCAACCCGCGATGCCAACGAGCGCGTCATAGCAATGGCCGCGCATGGTCAGTTCAATCGAGTCGGCGATCACTTCGCGCGACGCAAGGCTCGACTTCATGCCCTGGTGGCCCATGGCGATGCCGTCGGTGACGGTGATGGTGCAGAATTCGCGCGGCGTACCGCCAGCAGCTTTGACGCCGGCCTTGGCCGACTGCGCTTGGCGCATCAATGAAATATTGCAGGGTGCCGCTTCATTCCAGCACGACGCGACGCCAATGAACGGGCGGTGGATCTCTTCCTCCGTCAGCCCCATCGCGTAATAATACGAGCGATGCGGCGCGCGCGAGGGACCTTCCGTTACGTGACGGCTTGGCAGTTTCGATTTATCGAACGTCTTCGCGTCCATTAGTATTCCTCTTCAGGTCTTGCCTAGACTGACGGAGCTACCTCAGTCGTTTGCGCGGTCGCGCAAGGGACGAGCGCCAAGCGAGCGATGAGGCCCTAAACACTTCCGTTCCCTTGCTGTTGCGCGGCATTTGTGGCCCGATAGTGGCATAGACCCCATGCACCGTTGCTCTTTGGCAACATTTGCTTAACGATCGATCTAAGGAAGGTCTTAAAACCACGAAAAGCCTTGCGTCTGAGCGCCACCTGCGCGGCCCATTACCGGCCGATTAGGAGATTGCGATAGGTCGATAATTCCGTGCCTTAACCAGCACTTCGCATTATCAACGTTAAGAGGCAACTTCGGCCCTCTAAGGGCCTGAGTTGGGCATCTCAGGGGCAGCTTGGTGGACATTTTTTCGTTATCAATTCATAGCCGGGCTTCATATTGTCCGCCACGAGATGATACCAGCCAGCAATTTTCCGTTTCCCTTGGGGTCGCCTATGAACACGCTTTCCGATGCCGGTCCGGCCGCCTCCCCTCAGCACGCAATCGACATCGCGTTCGACTCCAAAGGCGACAAACTGCTTAGCCTTGGCCTCATCAATGGCCTCCTAAAGGTTCTAACCCTTGGGATTTATTCCTTCTGGGGAAAGACCGAAGTCCGCCGCCGTATCTGGTCGTTCACGCGGCTCAACGGCGAACCGCTCGAATACACCGGCACCGGCAAAGAACTGTTCCTCGGGTTTCTCGTTGTCTTCTTCGCCGTACTTCTCCCGGTTTTGATCGCGGGCTCTGCCATCTTTTATTTGTTCCCTGGCAACAAAACCGCGATCGCGGCATATCAGGCGGGGACCTACCTCGCGTTTTTCATGCTCGTTGGCAACGCCATGTACCGCGCGCAACGCTTCCGACTGAGCCGCACGCGCTGGCGTGGCATTCGCGGCAGCCTTGAGGGCAGTCCCGCCGCCTATGCATGGTCTTATTTCTGGACGATTGCTGTACCCTTCGGATTGGTCGCCGCGCTTTCGGGCGTTGCCTCGTGGGCCATCGGTCCTCAAGTCGGCGGTCTCATTATCGTGCTCGGATTTATTGCCGCACTTTGGATCTTTCCCTGGCGCGCCAACAAGCTGCAAGGATTGATCACCAACAATATGCGTTTTGGAGACCGGCCGTTTTCCTACACCGGCCGCTCTGGACCGCTCTACAAACGCTATTTCTTTGCGTGGGCAGGAAGCGCCTTGCTCTACATCGGCGCATCGGCGGCCGCGATCATGTACGCCTACAGCCGCGGGCTGGTCGAACTCATGCAGGCGGGCCTGCCGCCCTCGGGCAAAGAAATTCTCGTCTTCTTTGCAATCGGTTTGGCAACGCTCGTTGGGATCGGCCTTGTTACCGCCTGGTACCGCGCCAACCAGATGAACCACTTCGCCGAGCACACGCATCTCGACGGCGCGACCTTTAAGCTGCAAGCGTCGGGACGCAGTCTGATGTGGTTGCTATTCTCAAATTGGATGCTTGCAGCTCTCGGCTTGTTGACCGGATTGACCATCGGCGCCCTACTTTTTCGAATTTTCGGGTTGGCACCTGGCGTCGCGGGCGAGGAACTTGGAAAATATGAAACCGGATTACTCCCTATTTTAGCGGTTGCGCTCCCCGTGGTTTTGACGACGACGTTCGCCACAACGTTTGCGCAATTCCGTTCGGCCCGCTATTTCTTGTCGCGCTTGAAGCTCGATGGACCACTTAATCTCAATGCCATCCTGCAGAGCCAATCGACTGGTCCCAAACGCGGCGAAGGCTTAGCCCAGGTGTTCGATCTCGATGCTTTCTAGTTCACAGTTTGCGAGTTCACACTTCGCCCGCTTCAGCGACGGCAAGACGGCCGCCGCCCGCAACGCCCAAGTCCGTTTGGATTTGAGCGGGCTAGAGATTTCAGCCGAAGACCCAGTCGAACGCTTTCGCTGGCCCTACGGCACCTTGCGCGCGGGCGAGCCCATCCGCCCTCATTCCGTCGATGTCCTTTTGAACTCGTCAGCGACGCCCGGCGCAACGCTGTTCATTCCAGGCGCAAACTTCGCGGCTGAGCTTGCCAAGCGCGCAGCCCACCTGACGGCCAAAGCCGAACGCTGGCGCCACGCGCGACCCTGGATGATCGGCGCTGGCGCCATCGCCGCGTTCTTCGCTTTTCTGTCGGTTTCCGGCTGGAGCCCCATCCGCACGTTGGCGTCCGTACTTCCGCAAAGCTGGCGCGACCGCTTAGGAGCAGCAACAATCCAATCGATTGCCGAAGACAAGAAGCGCTGCACGGACCCAACTGGTATCGCGGCGCTGGAAAAATTGACAACGCGCCTCGCCACAGCTGCCGGAAATGGCACGAAATTCAAAGTCACGGTCGTAGACTGGTCGCTGATGAACGCCTTCGCGGCCCCCGGCAATCAAATCGTCATGACCAAGGGTCTCATCGAAAAGGCTGACAGCGCCGACGAAGTCGCTGGCGTCCTGGCCCACGAAATGGGCCACGGCATTGAGATGCATCCCGAGACCGGGATTATCCGCGCCGTTGGCCTTGCGGCCGCCGTCGAACTCATGCTCGGCGGCACGGGCGGCACGTTGGCAAACCTTGGCCTTGTCCTCGCGCAGCTTGGCTATACGCGCGTCGCGGAACGTGAAGCCGACCGGCAAGCCCTCGAATTGTTGAAAACGTCGGGGATCTCGCAGCAAGGCCTGCTGGACTTCTTCAAGCGCGTTCAGAAAATCGAAGGCGGCGACGAAATCAGCAAAGCCATCAAGAGCTTTGATATGCTGCGCACGCACCCGCCGACCGAAGAGCGCGCGGAATTGATTCGGCGTCAGCCCTCCTATCCCTCAACGCCCGCCCTTGATGCGGCAAGTTGGGAAGCCCTGAAAGGCGTGTGCAGCAAGACTGAAACTGCAGGAGAATCCGGCGCCTAATTGGCAGATGGCCGCAATTGCAGCTGCAAGGGATGAACTGTTTTCCGCGACGCGCGACTAAATGTGAACACGCTGGGCGCGATGCGACAGAAGATCGCCAGATTTCGCCTGTCTACTGGCAACTATCGGAATTTGCCGTCGTAAACTTTTTGACACAGGATCTCGCATGAAGCGCCTCTTCTTCAGAGCCACACTCCTGACACTCGCGATCGCCGCCTACATCGCCTCGCCCTTCGCGACGGCGTGGTCGATCCGCGAGGCCGTGCGCAATGGCGACGCCGCCTACCTCGAACACAAAATCGATTGGCCGGCCGTGCGCGTGACGCTCGCACCTACAATCGGCAAGCTCCTTCTCGACCTGCCCGATGCCGAACAGGGGTCGCTCACAGAGCCCGGACTCTGGCAACGCTTCAAGGCCTACATGGGCCAAGGCGCCGTCAACAGCGCCATCGAGAGCTACGTCACGCCCGAGGGGCTGACCAAACTTTTCAATTACCGCAAGATGTATCGCGACTACGTTGCGGGACAGCCGGATGAATTCGAAGCTCACCGTGACCGAGCGCATGAAACGCACCTGGGCTCGCGTGAAGCGCGCGGAATTCACGAGCCTCACAACCTTCGAAATCGACATGGCCGACAAGATTGATCCCGATCGCGTGTACCTCGCCAAACTTGCCCTCGAAGGTATCAGTTGGAAGGTCAAGGAACTGCGCATTAAAACGCTGACGACGGCGGACAACGGGCCAATGAAATTGTTTGACGTGCCCGCTGCCGTTCCGGGAACCTAGCCGTCCCGGACCTAACCGCAACGCTGGGAATTCGTAGGTCGGGTTAGGCCGCCTGCGCGGTTGCTGCGTGGGCAACCGAAGCGCAAGAAAAGCGCGCCGTAACCCAACAATCAAGCCCAGAGAACCCAGACACGAAATTGTTGGGTTACGCGCGGAACGAAGACAGGCTGCAAATGATCGGCAACGGGGCCGCGCTAACCCAACCTACAAGTGAAGGCTCAATCTCCCAAGCGCTTCAGCGCCGCCGAAAAGCGTTTCAGCTCGGCTTCAAGCTCGGCCTTGCGTTCCTTCGCTTCTTCGATTGCCTCTTCCTTGGCGCGCTCCATGAAGTTCGGATTGGAGAGCTTTGCGTCCATCTTGCCGAGATCGGAGTTCGCGCTTTCAATCGCTTTTTCGAGGCGCTTGCGTTCCGCCGCCATGTCGATGATGCCAGCCAACGGCAATGCCGCTGTCGTCTCGCCGGTCACGATCAAAGCCGCCTGCTTCGGCGCGGTTTTGGCAAATGAGATTTCGTCGAGGCGCGCGAGACGCATGATCGTATCTTCGTTGCGTTGCGTGCGTTCTTTCAGAGCCGCATCCGCGCCAACGATGACGAGCGGAATTTTTGCGCCCGCCGGCACGCTCATTTCCGTGCGCACGGAGCGGATTTCGGAAACAAGCCGCACGATCCAATTGATCTCGTCGATCGCTTGCTTGATCGACCAGCCCTTCGAGGCGCGGCCATTCGCTGTGGCACAAGAGATTGCGGCGCGCGACGCCATGCTCGACCATATGCGCCCAAAGTTCTTCCGTGATGAACGGCATGAACGGGTGCAACATTTTCAAAATCTGATCGAGCGCCCAGGCCGTCGTCGCCCGCGTTTCAGTTTTTGCGTCTTCGTCGTCGCCAGAGAGAACCGGCTTGATGAGTTCGACGTACCAGTCGCAGAACTGGCCCCAGACGAACTCATAAGCGGAATTCGCGGCCTCGTTGAATTTGTAAGCTTCGAGCGCTTCGGTCACGGCTTTAGTGGCGAGTTCGGTTTCGCCGATGATCCATTTGTTGATCGTCTGCTCGACCTTGGCGGGATTGAAATCCTGCTGGCGCACGCACTCGTTCATTTCGGCAAAGCGCGACGCATTCCAGAGCTTGGTTGCGAAATTGCGATAGCCTTCGACGCGCGACTTCGCGAGTTTGATGTCGCGCCCCTGAGCCGCCATGGCGGAGAGCGTGAAGCGCAAAGCGTCGGCGCCGAATTCGTCGATCAACACCAAGGGGTCCATGACGTTGCCCTTGGACTTGCTCATCTTCTGCCCCTTCTCGTCGCGCACGAGGGCATGAATATAGACCTGCTTGAACGGCACTTCCTTCATGAAGTGCAGGCCCATCATCATCATGCGGGCGACCCAGAAGAAGATGATGTCGAAGCCGGTGACGAGAACGCTCGTCGGATAATATTTCTTGAGTTCCGCCGTCTCGTCCGGCCAGCCCATGGTTGAAAAGGGCCAGAGTGCGGATGAGAACCACGTGTCGAGGACGTCGGGGTCGCGTTGTAACAAAATGGGCATCAGATCGTTGTTGCCCAAAATATGTCGGTTGCGGCCGAGAGCACGGTATTCATCATCTGCACTTTTGCGATTCGCCGACTCGCGTGACCTCTCGCGATACAAACTGCGGGCGATTGGCCGCATAGTGCGTCCTCTTCGGTCGCAGCATCTGAATTGCTCTTCGTGAAAGAAGTTCTTGCCACCATCGGTTACAATCGGCGCATCACCGTAAGTGCCTGGATTTTCGGGCCCATACCACGCCGGGATTTGATGCCCCCACCACAAGCTGGCGCGAGATGCACCACGGCTGGATGTTGTGCATCCACTCGTCGTAGGTCTTCTTCCAGTTCGCCGGGATGAATTCGGTTCTGCCGCTATCGACGGCCTTGATTGCGTCCTTCGCCATCTCAGCCGCATTCACATACCATTGGTCCGTCAGCCACGGCTCAATCACGGCACCCGACCTGTCGCCGTGCGGCACGGTATGCGTCGTCGGCTCGATCTTCTCTAAAAGACCCAGCGCGTTGATTTCGGAAACAACCTTCTTGCGCGCCTCAAAACGATCCAGGCCGCGATACGCTTCCGGTGCTTCCGCATTGATCTTGCCAAAGGCGTCAAGAATGTTGATCTGCGCGAGGTTCTGACGCTTGCCCACCTCAAAGTCGTTGAAGTCGTGCGCCGGCGTAATCTTCACCGCGCCGGTGCCCTTGTCGGGATCGGAATAGTCATCCGCCACGATCGGAATTTCGCGCCCAGCGAGCGGCAGCTTTACTTTCGCGCCGGCCGCAATCAGCGCCGCATAGCGTTCGTCCTCAGGGTGCACGGCAACGCCGGTATCGCCTAACATCGTTTCGGGCCGCGTCGTCGCGACGACAATGTAATCGTGCGCGTATCCGGCAACCTTCTTGGCCAAAGGATAGCGGAAATAGTACATGTGCCCGCTCGGGTCTTTCGCCGAGCACTTTGGCCAGCGCCGCTTCATCGAACGGCTTCTCAGGATCACCCGCCGCCCATGTAAAGCTCCCGCGCTTTTCCAGCTGCACGACTTCGAGATCGGAAATTGCCGTCTGGAACTTCGGGTCCCAATTGACGAGGCGCTTGTCCTTGTAGATCAGCCCAGCGCGGTGCAACTCGACGAAAACCTTGACGACGGCTTTCGACAAGCCTTCGTCCATCGTGAAGCGCTCTCTGGACCAATCGCACGATGCGCCAAGCCGCTTCAGCTGATTGACGATCACGCCGCCGCTTTCGGCTTTCCAGTCCCAAACCTTTTCGAGAAATTTTTCGCGGCCAAGTTCGCGCCGTCCCGGCTCCTTGTTCGCCGCCAACTGACGCTCAACCACCATCTGCGTCGCGATGCCTGCGTGGTCCGTACCCGGCTGCCACAGCACGTCGCGGCCGCGCATGCGCTCGAAGCGCACCAGAACGTCCTGCAGTGTGTTGTTCAAGGCATGCCCCATATGGAGCGAGCCCGTCACATTCGGCGGCGGGATCACGATCGCATAAGGTGCGTTCGCACCCCCTGCAGCGCCGCGCCCCGCCTTAAAGGCGTCCGCCTTGTCCCATTCGGCGGCAATGCGCGGCTCAATGTCGGCCGGCTGGAATGTCTTTTCGAGCATGGGAATGAAGATCGCTTATCAACCTGGAGGAAACAGGTCGTAAGGCGCTCCTTCCCGTGCTGTCAACCTCAACGCCGTTTGACCTAGCGTTGGGGCTTATTGGGATCGTTAGGGTTGTAGGTCGAAAATTCGCCCTGCGCCTCGCTCAAAAGGGCCTTTTCGACGATTTTCGGCATGTTTTCCTGCAGCCACTGGCGCAGCATGGGTCTCAGCAGTTGAGCCGCGGCATCATCCACCGCACTGCCCGCATGCTGATGCGTCAGATTTCCCAGATTACCATGCGGCAGTGTCGGCGGCTGGCGGTGCACCGGAGCGGGAGCCATCTGCGGTTGCGGCACTGGCTCGGGCGCCTTCGGTTTATAGACATCGCGCGTCATCTCACCGAGCTTGTTGACACGCGTGTCGAAGAACGAGGGCATCACACGGGCAACTTCGCGTTCATTTTTTCTAGGGCTCTGCTGCTGCGCGAACGGCTGTGGCGCATTGTATGGCGCATGGAATGGGTTCGGTTCCGGTGACGCCGCCGCCATCTGTAACGCGGCCGGTGGTTCGATCATGCGCCCGTTCGCGGCCGCTGGATCGAACGGAATGACGGTTCGCGCCCGGCCGGCATCGTGCGGTGCGGTTGACTTCAGGGCCTCACTCAGGCGCCCGAAGAGTTTGGGCTTCTCGACGGCGGCATGGTGGCCGGGCTTGAAGATCGCAGGCAGCTCGAACTCAGCCGCCTCATCTGACGGCAGCGGCGCATCGCGGCGTGCCTGCAAAGAATTATTCTGCAAAGGATGATGCGTTGGCATATGGATTTCGCCAGAAACCAAGCGCGTGGCTCCGGCTTCGTCCGCGATGCTGGTGCGGATTGACGCCAGAATGTCTTCTACGTTGTGGTGGTAAACCCCATTGATTGTCGTCATGACGCTTCCTTTTCTGCGTACGATTTAAAAACCGCAGAACCGCGCCGGCACCCCGTTTATTGCCCCGATCGGTTCGTCTTATCTCTGGTTTGGCCATTACTCGTCTCGCGACGCCTACAGCCGTGACCCCAAGAAGGCGCGAACTTCGTTTTCACCCCCGGCCGGTGAAAAAGTATTTTTCGCGCGTGGTGTTGCAATAGCGCCAATACGAGGCGCTCGTGTGGCAGGCGCGGCAAATTGCCGGTTTTCTCATGACAAAAAAATTGGAGCGCCGGCGATTTTTCGGGCGCTCCAATGAATTTTCAATGGAATAAAATTTGAACGCGCAGTCTGCTACTCCGCAGCTGTCTTGTGCTCGGAATGTAGACTATCATCGATTTCCTTGCGCAACGCGCGCTCGACGATCTTCGGCATGTTTTCGGCAAGCCACGAGCGCAGCATCGGCCGCAACAATTCTGCAACCGTATCTTCCATGCTGCGCGCACCAGGCAGGCCGGCATTTTCCATCGCCGAAATTTGCATCGCCGAAACCTGCGTCGCGTGAAATGGCGAAGGCGCATACGCAGCAGGTGACATCATCGCTGGCTCGGCAACGACCATCTCTTGCGCCAGATCACGAACAAATTCGCGTTCCAATTCGCGCACCATTTCTGGGGCGGCGATAGGAGCTGGCTCGACGATTTCGACGATATCTGCGACGGATGTTTCGATAACCGGCGGCGCGGCGGCGGCGGATTCGGCTTCCGTTTCCGCTTCCGCTTCGGGCGTCACATCAACCTGTGCCGCGATCGCCGGTTCTGGATTAGCCATGTCCGCTTCAACCGGCGCTGCCGCGATCGCCGGCTCCGGTTCGCTCGACACTGGGTGCGTTTCTTTTTCTGGTTCTGCGGCCTGATCCAACTTTGACTTGAGTTCAGCCAGAACCGTTTCGACACTGTCCATCGCCGAAACCGGCTCCACGCCGGGCGCGGTGATGGCGGTCTCAAAATCCTTCAACTGCGCAGCGATGGCCTCAGGCGACGGCGCACTACTGGCTGATCCATCGGCCGGCACATCGACATGCTTCGCTTCACCGCTTTCGGAAGCCGGCGTCACAGGCTCTTCCGCGACACGCGCTTCGATGGAGCCCGGTTCATTGGGTTTTGCCGCCACCTGAGTTTCAACCGGCGCAGCATCGTCTATCATCGGGCGCGTCGGAACAAATGTGCCGAAATCCTGGAAGCGCGTATCGCGCACCTCCGGCATGCTCGTCTCGAGTGCGGACTTCGGCGCGGACCGGACTGCGAACGGAGATGGCCCGAGCGAAAATTCGAACGGATCGTTGCCAGGGGCGTTAAGTGGAGATTTCTCGGGCACGCCGGGCACGAACCCGTCGCGCGCAACGGTAAAGCCAGGGCGCGGCTGGGGCGCTGGCGATTGCCCCAAATTCGGCGCGATCAAAAGGCTATCGAGCGCGGCTTGTACTCCGGGTGCCACAGGGTCAACCACTGGATCGCCTACTGGAGCAAACGAAGGTTCAACATCGCGCCGCGGCGCGCCCCCGCGCGTCTTGCTCAAGACCTCGGCCATCTGCGCGTCGATGTCGAATGGCTTTGACACCTCGACTGAAGGTGAGCTGACCGGCGCGCTCGACAGCGCCGGCATTGATGAGCGCAAATAGGGCTCAGCGGCAACGGCGGGCTTTGCAGGTTCGTTGCGCGCAGGCTCGCCCAAGCGCTGAAAAATCCGATCGGTGACGGAGGGTGCTGCAGGTTCTGCGCGCACGTCCGGCAGGGCACGCGAGCCCGGCGGATCTTCGGCGATGATTTTGCGAATGGAGGCGAGAATATCCTCCATGCTTGGTTCACCGGCTGGTTCAAGTCGCGTCATGCCGCACCTATTTTGTGTCCCAGGCTTTTGTTTCCCAAAACGTCACTTACCCAAGACGTCACTTACCAAAGTCAAGACGTCAACATGCCAAGTTCAGTACCAATGCCAGCGATCAGTATAATCACAACCCAGCGGTTTGGAGGCCTTCCGGCAGCGTTTACCACAAGGAATTATCCGCACGCCGCGGCGCTCTCAAGGCAATTTCAATACGATTTATCAAAACCAGCCCGCGACCTGTCCCCGGGCAGGGCAAAATCGGCCCCAGTTCGGGCTCATTTCGCCGGAGCGTGCTCGACGTGGGTATTCCACTCATCGACGACCGCGTGGCCGCGCCGGGCGTCGTCGTGGGTGATGTCGGTGCCGATCCACTTGCGGCGCACTTCGTCGGCGTGCGGCACGGGATCATAGACGGTGCCGACCGCACCGAGTTCCGCGACGTTCAAGCGGCCGATGGCGGCGATAACCTGATAGGTGAACACGACGACGTTTCGCTTCGTGCCCTCAAGTTGCTCCTGCGACTGGATCAACTCCACCTGCGCATTGAGAATATCGAGCAGCTGGCGCTGGCCGACTTTCTCTTCCTCGCGCACACCATTGAGAGCAATCTGGTTGGCTTCGATCTGCGCCTTGTCGGATACCATCTGCGCCTTGGCGCCTTGCAGCTGCGCCCAGGATTGCGCGACTTGGGCTTGGGCCAATGCGCGGTTCTGCTCGATCTCTTGAATGCGCGAAATGTGCGTGTGCTTGGCTGGCGCGAACGCGGGCATAAACTTGCCGCCCTCATAGATCGGCACATTCAACGACGGCCGACAATCGATGCTGTTTCGGTCTGATCAGTCTGTCGTGATTCGGATCCCAGCGCTCTTGTAGCTCGCCTCGAGCTGGGCTTCAGGCAGCAACTCGCCGCGAATTGTATCAACTTCAAAACGCGCGCCCTGCTCACGGTAAAGTGCCGCAACAACAGCCGGGTTTTCGCGCGAACTGATACCGATCGCTTCATCCAGGCTGCGCGGCAGCAGTTTCGATTTCAAGCTCGGATCGCTCAACTTATTGCGGCGGATTCCGACAACCTGCTCGTATCGGGCCCGGCTGGCTTTGAGTGTTGCCCGTGCAAAATCCAATTGGCTCAAAGCCTGTGCACGGCGTGCTTCGGCCTGGGCGACGTCAGTCCTTGTCACTTCGCCAACCGCAAAACGATCCCGCGTCGCCTGCAGTTCCTGATTGAGAGAAACCTATAGACTGCTCTCACGCAGCCTGACGATGGCTGATCTCTCACGACATTGGCATACTGCCTCAACAGCGCTCTGCAACACTTCCTGTTCAACGCCGCGCAACGTTTCGCGGCCAGCACGAACGGCTGCTTCGGCGGAATTGACGGCGTTGGTTGTACGAAAGCCGCGAAACAGCGGCTGCATCAATTGCACGGAATATCCGCGGGGCGAAATGTGCCCCTACTGTCGGTCGAGTCACAGGCTTTGACTGTGTGTTCTGAAAGTCGGCTTTCCCGGCATCGGCCCGCAAATCGATATGCGGACGATAGTTCGCCCATGGCCTGCGCCACGCCTTCGTCCGTCGCACGCAAGCGCGCGCGCTCGGCATCGAGCTGCGGATTGTAGCGATATGCGGCCGCGAGCGCGTCGAGCAAGTTTTCAGCTCGCGCAGGCCCCGGCGCAAACGCGAAAACGGCACTGAGCAAGAGGGGCGCTGCCACCCGCTTTGCCAATGCCTTCCAGTCCCGTCTCAGTCTACCTGAAACCCCCAGCGACATTTCATAATCCGCTCTGTAGCCCAACTCAAAATCCTGCTGTCGGGCCGACCCCTAACCCCACGGACTTTCCCGACAATTCCGGGCTAGCTTGATTCGCTAATTTCCTTAGTCCGCAAGAATCACCTGTCCACAACATACTAAGCTAACAAACCATTAAACCGCGAGTGCACAGCAGCATTGCGCGCGCAATTCGCCATTGGGGGTGGCTCAATTCACACACGATTTTCTAGACCAAGGGGGACTTTCAATGGAATGGGCAAAAACGACCCATCTATTCCACGATGTCGGTCACATCGACTTCGCTGTCGGTCGCTTGCATTGATTGGCGCCGGCCGTCCGAATGGGTGATGTCGATGCCGAACCAGTTTTCGCGGGCATCAAGCAAGTGCTGCTCGGGATCATAAATGGTCGAAGTGAGCAGAATGTCTTCCGCCGTTAGCGTGCCCATTGCCGCTAGGAGCTGGTAGCTGGCAACGACCACCTCGCGGCGCGAATTGGCGTGATCGATTTGGGCGTCGAGGAATTCCTGTTCGGCGTTCAAAACGTCGAGCAGCGTGCGCTGGCCGACCTTTTCCTCTTCTCGTGTCCCTTCGAGCGCGATCCGGTTGGCTTCGACCTGGATTGAATCGGCTCTGAGCTTGGCCCGCTGGCCGTTCAAGGCGGCCCACGCCGACGTCACTTGAGCGACCGTCTCGCTGCGCGCCTGCTCGATTTCCTGCAATCGCGAGACCTGCGTGTGTTTGGCCTGCCGCACGCGCGCGCGGATTTCTCCGCCGTCATAGAGCGGCACACTCACCCGCCCGGTGATCGCCGCTGAGTCCTGCTGGTCGAACGCTGAGTTCGGGTTTTCGCGATGGCCGTAGCTGGCTTCGACATTCACCTCCGGCATAAGTTCGCCGCGTACCTTATCGACGGCAAAGCGTGCTGCTTCTTCCCGGTAGAGGGCGGAAGCAAGGTTCGGGCTTTGGCGTTCCGCGATAGCCCACGCTTCTTCCAGCGAGCGTGGCAGAAACTTGAGTTTCATCGGCGGCATGCCGGTTGCGGACGGGGCATGTCCGATCACGCGCTCGTAATTTGCAGCGGCTGACTTCATCTCGGCAACTGCGAGATCGGCGGCGGCAACCGCGCGCGCATGGCGTGCTTGAGCTTGCGCCACGTCGGTTTTCGTCACTTCCTTGACGCTGCGCCGCGTCGTGGCCGCTTCAAGTTCTTGGGCCAGAACCAGCACGTTACTATCGCGGATGCGCACGATCGCCGTCGCGGTCACAACGTCCATGTAGGACTTCACCGCATCAAGCAGCACAGTGCCTTCCACAAGACGCAGATTTTCCCGTCCGGCTTTCACGCCCGCTTCGGCTTCTGCGACCTCATTTTGCGTGCGGAACCCTTGAAAGACCGGCTGGCGCACCGAAAGGGTATAACCCCATGGGCTTGACTCTCCGGCGCTCGAACTGCGCGGCTCGGATGTTGTCCGCTGATGGCCGATTTCGGCCGATCCTTCGACAATCGGCCGGTATCCGCTTTCCGCGCGCGAAACATCTTCATCGGTCGCCCGCAGCTTGGCGCGCTCGGCATCAAGCTTGGGATTACCGTGATAGGCGGAGGCTAAAGCTTCGCGCAGGCTTTCGGCTAAGACCGGCTGGTGCGGTTGAAACGCCAATAGCGCCGCGAGGGCGACCGCATTGACATGCGAAACCCCACTTCGGCCCCGTTGCTTTCGACGCGCGAACTCCACCATCATCAGCTTCCACAACCTTAAAAAACCCGAGATATCTCAGGTTCCGGATTGGCTGCTGATTCGCTAAACGAAAGGTAAATCCCGCCTGCCGCCGTTAAGGCTTTGGCGGCTTCAGAATGTGAAGGCGGCCGGCTTTTCGAAGCCCGGCAGGAGGAAGCCGGAGGCTTCAAACGCCACGCGCTTGGTCAAACCGCTTGCCGATTTCGTGATGATGACGGCCTGCCCCAAGCGGCGCCCGCTCGCTTCAATCGCAACCAGCCTGCCGCCCTGCGCAAGCTGGCCTGTGAGCGCGTCCGGGATCCGCTCGGCGGCGCCTTCGACAATGATCACGTCATAGGGCGCCGCCGCCGCGTGACCTGCCGCGAGCGCGCCTGTGACCACAACGACGTTTGCCGCAGCCCGGGCTGCAAGCTCGTTTTGTGCTGTTTGCGCGAGGGCGGCGTCGCTCTCCAGGGCAACGACATGGCCCGCGAGGCGCGCCAGCACGGCCGCCGAATATCCGCTGAGGCAGCCCACGTCCAAAACCTTATCGTCAGCGCCGATATTGCCGAGTTGCACAAGCCGCGCAAATATCCTGGGTGCCAGCATACCCCGGCCGCCGCCAAACGGGATCGCCTCGTCCATATAGGCCAACGGCTTCTGACCCTCCGGCACGAAGCGTTCGCGCGGGATATCCTGCATGGCCGCCATGATGCGCCGGTCCGTCACGTCACTAGGACGAACCTGGCTTTCGACCATATTTTTGCGTTGCAGGGCACTGTCGGCCATGATCCTCAACTCCCTTAAACCCGCAGATTATCCGCTAAATCCCGCAGGGTGTGGCCCATATATACGCAACCTGCGGCGTCAGGGCGACAGGAATGCCGTCGCAACCCGCGTCTTTGGGCTCATCAACATCTTGTAACCACTTCCATGACTATGTTAGACGGCCTGTCTGCCCCGGCCTTGTGACGAACGCGGCCGGAAAATATCGCATCCAAAAGACTTGTTTTGCGCCAGACTTGGTATGCGCCAGACTTCGTACGCGCAAGACTAGGTGTGTCGAGTGAGGCCACGTGGCGGAGTGGTTACGTAGCGGACTGCAAATCCGCGCACCCCGGTTCAATTCCGGGCGTGGCCTCCAAGACTTATCTGGAAGACTTAAGTCTCGACCCGCAAGGGCCGGATCGGATGTGACGACTTAAACCACTCGCCTTGAGCGGACAGTTCTGTTAATCGGAGCGCCTGTTCAAGTTCGACACGGTATTCCGCGGTAGCTCAGTGGTAGAGCGTTCGACTGTTAATCGAATGGTCGTAGGTTCGAATCCTACCCGCGGAGCCAAATTTCAAGTTGTCCGGTATTCAAGCGCTTACGGCGCCAGTGCATTTGCGGCGGCCGCCGGCGGCTTCTCGTCCGGATCGTTCCACGGCTCGACTTGGCCAGCCCCACTATCGCGCCCATAGATATCGGGACGGAATTCGACATGCCCGTCGCCCGGTTCGGCCCAGGCCGTGATGTAGGCAAAATAAACCGGCAGCGGGCGCGTCAGCGTCAGATCCAGCGCTTGCCCGCCATCGAGGACACGGCGCACTTGGCCCGGCTGATCCCAGCCCGGCTCAAAGCGCGCGATCCATTCGGCGAGCTGAAAGACTTCCTGCACGCGCACGCATCCGGCGCTGAAATTGCGCGTGCGCTGCTCGAACAGCTTCTTCATCGGCGTGTCGTGCATGTAGACGCCGTGCTCGTTTTGCATGTCGATGCGCACGAGCCCCAGCGCGTTCTTGTCGCCTGGGTCCTGCTTGAACTTGAAATTCGCGACCTGCGGGGAATGCCAATCCACCTGACGCGGATCGAGTTCCGGCCCGTTGTAGCCGTCGTACACGCGGATGATTTCGTTCTCGAGGTACTCCGGCTCTTTTTGCAGCTTCGGCACCAGATCGAGCTGGGCGACGCTATCGGGCACGCGCCAGAACGGGAAGAAGTTGAGTGCCTTGATGGTCGCCCGCACATCGGGCGTTTGCCGTTCGGTGCGGCCGACAATCACGCGATGGCGCAACTGCACTTCGTGGCGTTCTACGGCTTCAAGCTGAAATGCGGGCACGTTGACCAAGACGTAGCGGTCTTCGATGCCATTCATCAATCCGCGCAGGCGCTCGAAGTTGAGCTTCAACTGCGCCAGCCGGTCTGCCGCCGTGATATTGAGGATAGGGTAGACCGATTGCTCGATGCGCCCTGTCGGGCGAATACCATTGCGCTGCTGGAACCGGCGCACGCCCGCTTCAAGTTCTGAATCGAACGTATCGTTGTCGTAGTATTGCCCCTTGGCCGGCATGTCGCCGGAGGCACGCAAGCGTTTGCGCAAAGTGGGCACGCGAGGATCGTTATCGCCTTCGCGCATCATGCGGCCAGCTGGCACAACCGGCCAACCGCCGCCGGCGACGATCTTCTCGTAGCGCTCTATGGCACCCCCTACGGCATTGAGCATGACGTCGCTGCGCCAGGGTGTTGAATCGGGCCGGATGTCGTTCAGCGACTCTGCTTTGCGTTCGACGGGCGCGGTGCTTCGTCTTCCGCCCGTCTGTGCCGCCCGGCATGCCATCGACCCAGTCCTGGGCGAAGGCCACACCCGGAGCAACGCGGTGTTGCCAACAGAGCAACGGCAACAGCCACAATTTGCGCGGCACGGTTGAGTGCAAGCAACCTCAATCGAAGCACAATATTGAATTTCATTCCTATTGCCCGGCCCACCCTGTCACCGATCCTCACTGCATTGCCGCCATATACCTACCCGCGCGTCCCGAAGCAGCGCGATGGCGTACATCTGCCGATGCTTATGGCCAAACGGTGACCGTTTAACAGCCCCCTCGCCCACCTGCTATACGTTGAAAGGCAAAGCAGTGTTGCAGTTCTGCTGCCCTTGCCCAAATGGCGGGCTACGGGCCTGCGATGCTGGGCTGTTGTGCGGCGTTCTGTCTTGCTGGAAGCCTCCGCTCAAGCGAAGTGATCGTAGCCTTGGCGGCCGAAATGCATCGCCTGGCCCGACTGATCCAACAGCGTCACGCCACCGCCTGCCTCAAGTCGTCCGATTTCCGTCACTTGAACGCCAATTGCAGGCGCGATCGCGCGAAACGTCTCGAGCTTCTCGCGGGGAACCGCGAAAAGAATTTCGTAATCGCCGCCGCCCGTCACGATATCCGCGGCGAATGTAGGCATCGCCTCGATCATGTGCCGCGCGGGGGGCGACAAGGGGAGCGCCTCAAACCGGAGTGTTGCTCCAACGCCGGCGGCAGCTGTCATGCGGCCCAAGTCTTTCAGTAGCCCGTCTGAAATATCGAGCGACGCCGATGCCGTCGCGAGCAGCAGCGGCGCCAAAGCAACGCGCGGGTTGGGTCTCAGATACCTGCCTGACAGAAATGCGCGATCTCCGCTCGTCAATTCGCGGTTCAAAAAAGCAGGATCGCGATGCACTGCGAGACCCAGCGCCGCGTCGCCGAGCGTTCCAGTGACAAAAAGATGGTCGCCCGCCTTGGCCGTTGTGCGCTGAACCATGCGTCCGCGCGGCACAGTCCCGAAAGCCGTTATCGATATCGACAACGGGCCACTTGCGTGATCGGTGTCGCCGCCAATCAAATGGCACCCGAATTCCGTCTGTGCGGCGCGCAAGCCATCTGCAAAGCTCTGCATCCACGCGCGTTCCGGCGCCTCGGGAAAGGCCAGTGCCATCGTGTAAGCCAGCGGACGCGCGCCTTTGGCCGCGATGTCGGAAATATTGACCGCCAATGCCTTCCACGCGATATCGTCCGCCCGGTCGGTCTCGAAAAAATGCACGCCCGCACGGATTGGATCGGTTGAGATCACGATGTCCGTTCCGGGCTCCGGCGAAATCAGCGCCGCGTCGTCCTTCAATCCGAATGCGCCGGGAGCTCCCGCAGCCAAGGGCGCAAGGTAGGTTTGGATCAGGTCTGTTTCGCTCTTGATGCGATCCGTCACGGCATTCGATCCAGAACTCGCCAAAATCACCAAACCGTCTAGGCCGTGCCGCGCTTGGCTTCGAATTCCTTGGCGACGCACTTTGCGCGCGATCTTATCGAGCACGCCATTGACGACGCGCGGCTCGTCCTCGGAGAAGAAAAAGTGCGCGACGTTGATGTATTCGTTGATCACGACGCGGGCCGGCACGTCGGCGCGCTCCAAGAGTTCGGCAACGCCCGCGCGCAATATTGCCCGAAGAATGCTGTCGACGCGCACAAGCCGCCATCCCGTGGCCAGCTGATCGTCGACGAGCGGATCGATCTCCCTCTGACGGCGCAAAACGCCTTTGAGAATATCGGCAAAGAACAGCCGATCCGTTTTCTTCGAGGCTATATCCGTCTCTTCATCATCCGGGCCGCGCTGAACGTCAAAACGTTCGCGCATAAATTCGGCGATGACATCGTTGAGGTCGGTGCCGGCGAGATCCATCTGATAAAGGGCCTGCACCGCCGCCAGCCTTGCTGCCGTGCGCGCGCTGATTAGATCGGTCTCGGGTTGCTCCGGCACGCTCATGCCGTCTGACCCCCAGATTGGCCCCCAGATTGGCCCCCAGTTTGGCCCCAGAATGCGCGCTTCAACTCGATCAGCCTCAGGCACGCACGTGCCGCGTCTCCGCCTTTGCCCTTTGAGCCGCCTTCGGCGCGCGCAAGCGCTTGCGCTTCGCTCTCGACGGTCAAAATGCCGTTGCCAACGGGCACGTCCTGGCGCATCGCGATATCCATCAGCCAATGATTGGCATTGTTGCACACGATATCATAGTGCGCCGTCTCGCCACGGATAACACAGCCTAACGCGATTGCGCCGTCGAACGACGTCCGCGCTGCGGCACGCGCAGCCGCGGCAGCACCCAGAACTTGCGGAATTTCCAGCGCGCCTGGAACCGGCAGGCGCGTATACGTTGCGCCGCGCGCGGTCAACTCGGCAATCGCTCCCTCGACCAGCATATCGGAAATTTTCTCATAGAAGCGCGCTTCGATGATGAGCACATGCGCATGAATTTTCGGCGCCGCATTCGCGCCTGTTGCACTCGTCTCGTTTGTCTTCACAACCATTTAAATTACTCGATGATGCGGGTGCCGGTGACCCTGAGCCCAAATGCTTCGAGGCCGACATAAACATGTCCCGCCGACGACGTTAGAAGTTCCATGTCTTTGACGCCGAGATCGGCGAGAATTTGCGATCCGACACCAATTTCGACTTGGCGGCGATTGCGCGCCGATTTATGCGCACCCTGCGGCTGTTGCTGGCGCTCGACCCAATCGGACACCGACTTCGGCCTAATATCCCGGATCAGCACGATCACGCCGCGCCCTTCTTTTTCTATCGCGCGCATTGATCGCGAAACGATTGAATTCGCCATCTGCGGCCACCGCCAATACCGAGCACATCTCCAAACACGTTGACGGCGTGCACGCGTACGAGCACCGGCGCGGCGCCTGAGATCTTGCCTTTGACAAGTGCGATGTGTTCGGCAGGTTCCGCCGTCGTCTCATAGACATGCAGATCGAATTCGCCGGCGATCGCCGTTTCAACATGAGTTTTCGCGACGTGCTTGACGATGCGCTCTTTCTTCAAGCGGTAAGCGATGAGATCCTCGATCGCCCCAATCTTCATTCCATGCTTTTTGGCAAACGGCACAAGATCCGGCATGCGCGCCATGGTGCCGTCGTCGTTCATGATTTCGCAAATGACGGCGGCGGGATAGAGCCCGGCCAGCCTTGCGAGATCGACGGAGGCTTCCGTGTGGCCGGCGCGCACAAGCACGCCGCCTTCGCGCGCAACAAGCGGAAAAACGTGCCCCGGCGAGACGATGTCGTTGGCGCCTTTGCTTGCGTCGATTGCGGTCGAAATCGTGCGCGAGCGGTCGAACGCCGAGATGCCGGTCGTAATGCCTTCGCGCGCTTCGATCGACTGCGTGAACGCCGTGCTGCGCCCCATTCCGGCACGCGCCTGGGATTTTAAGCGAAGCTCGCTCGCGCGCCCTTGCGTCAGCGTCAAGCAAATGAGGCCCCGGCCATGCTTGGCCATGAAGTTGATCGCGTCGGGCGTTGCCATTTGCGCCGGGATCACGAGATCGCCCTCGTTCTCGCGGTCTTCCGCATCAACCAGCACGACCATGCGCCCGTTCTGCATTTCCTCGACGATCTCTTCGACCGGAGACAGCACAGTCACAGGCTTCGCAGCGGCGGTTTTTGGCAGGCCCTTGTTCACGGGCGGAACTCCAAGAGACGCGCCACATAGCGCGCAAAGACATCGGCTTCGAGATTGATTAGGTCGCCAGGGGTTTTGGCCCCCCACGCCGTCACCGTCAAGGTATGAGGAATGACATTAACCCCAAAGCGGGTGCCCGAGACCTCATTGACCGTTAAGGACGTGCCATCGAGCGCGATAGAACCCTTGGGCGCAATATAGCGCGCGAGATGCTCAGGCGCGTCAAAGAGGAAGCGGCGGCTCTCGCCGTCGTTCGTTATCGAGACAATTTTCGCGACCCCATCCACGTGGCCCGAGACGATATGTCCGCCAAGCTCATCGCCCGCCTTCAACGCGCGCTCGAGATTGACGGCGCGGCCTGCGGCCCAGCTCTGGAGCGTGGTCTTTGATAGTGTTTCGTTTGAAACATCGACCGTGAAGCGCGCTCCTTTGGGATCGTTTGCGATGGTTGTAGCGGTCAGACAAACGCCATCGCAGGAGATCGAAGCGCCGAGAGCAATCGACGCCGCCGGATAGCGCGTTGCTATCGTGAACTGCCCGCCTTTTCGGGCGACGACCTCGCCGACGTCCGTAATGAGCCCGGTGAACATGCTCAACCTTCCTTCTTTTCTGCGACGCGGCGCAAGCGCCAAAGTCTATCAGGTCCAAGTCGCCTTTGGTCGAAAACCGCGAGCGGCAGTGGTCCGAGCCAGTGCGCAACACATTCGAGCGCAGCCGCTTCATTTGCCCCGCCCCCTGCGTGGTAGAGCGCAACGTCATCGGCAAGGCCCAAATCCGCAAACGCGCGCCACATGGCCGGGCCGCCCTCAACTAAAAGCCGCGTCATGCCGCGCGCGACGAGTTCTTCCATGACGGAGGGAAGCCAGAGCTTGCCCGCAACTTCGTTGACTTCGGCGACTTCAGCTCCAAGGGCTTCGATGAGCTGACTCGCGCCCGGCCTAGCACCGTGATGCCGTGACGATGAGTGTGGGAACCCGCGTCGCCCCCGTCAGTACGCGTGCCGTCATGGGAATATCGAGCGTTCGTGACAGCACGACGCGCAAGGGCGAACGCGCCTCCATTCCAGGCAACCGGCACGTCAATTCGGGGTTGTCAGCCAGCACTGTTCCCGAGCCAACAAGGATCGCGTCGGCCTGGGCTCGAAACAGATGCCCATGTGCACGGGCTTCCGGCGACGTGACGAATAACGGTTTGCCACCCGCGCCGCGCGGCACATCGCCGTTCGCATCGAGCGCCAGCTTCAGCGTGACAAACGGCCGCCGCTCGGTCACGCGCACGATATGCCCTCGTGTCACCCATCGCGCATCCGCAGCACCTACGCCGCGCACGACTTCGAGTCCCGCTGCACGAAGTTTATCGAGGCCACGCCCGGCAACGCGCGGATCTGGATCTTCGATGGCAACAACGACTCGCTTGAAGCCCGCCGCAATAATCGCTTCCGCGCATGGCCCCGTCTTGCCGTGATGCGAGCAGGGTTCCAGCGTCACATAGATGGTTGCACCGCGCGACCGCTCACCCGCTTGCTCAATAGCAATCGTCTCAGCGTGCGGCCGCCCGCCAGTTGCCGTCACACCGCGCGCAATGACTTCGCCCGTCGCCTCATTCGCGATGACGGCGCCAACAGACGGATTGGGCGCGGTCAAGCCAAGCCCTCGCCGCGCCATGGTCAAAGCGATTGCCATCATGTGGGCGTCGAAAGTTGTGTGGTTGTGAGGCACTACGAATCCCCTCCCCACTCGTGGGGGAGGGTTAGGGAGGGGGGAATCCGAGAAGACCGAATTTGGCCACCGACAACATCCTGGACGCGCCCGGGCTTCCCCCCACCCCGGCCCTCCCCACAAGGGGGAGGGAGATTTTCCGCGACGATCCACTCAATGCAAACATCGGTCAGCTTTTCTTGTCAAAAGTACTTTGATCCTCTGCGGAGAACTCTTCCCCGCTCCGCCGTTCTGTCACGTCGGAGGCAATTTCGCGCACAACGGCCTGGAAATCCGAGGCATCTCTGAAATCGCGGTAAACGGAGGCGAACCGGACGTAGGCCACGGGGTCGAGATCGCGCAAGGCGGCCATGACCAATTCGCCAATATCCGAAGTTGAAATCTCGGTCTCTCCCGAACTTTCGAGCTGGCGCACCAGCCCCGTCACCAGCCGCTCGATGCGTTCCGGCTCAATCGGGCGCTTCCGCAACGCCACTTCAATCGAGCGCGAAAGCTTGTCGCGGTTGAACGGCACCTTGCGGCCCGATTTCTTGACCACGACGAGGTCGCGCAACTGCACCCGTTCGAACGTCGTAAAACGCCCGCTGCAATCGGAGCACACGCGGCGGCGCCGGATCGCCGAATTCTCGTCCGACGGGCGGCTGTCCTTCACTTGGCTATTTTCGCTTCCGCAGAACGGGCAGCGCATGGGGTTAAGCTCCAAAAACAAAAAAGGCGCCGGGAAAACGAATCCCCGGCGCCCGGAACTTATACTGTATCTCGGATCAAGTGTAGATCGGGAACTTGGCGCAGAGAGCAATAGCCTTGGATTTGACGGCCGCTTCGACGGCGCCGTTGCCGGCTTCGCCGTTCTTCGCCAACCCGTCGAGCACTTCCGCGATCAAGCGGCCGATTTCTTGGAATTCGGCAACACCAAATCCGCGCGTCGTGCCGGCGGGCGAACCCAAACGGATGCCCGATGTGACCATCGGCTTTTCCGGGTCGAACGGAATGCCGTTCTTGTTGCAGGTGATGTTGGCGCGGCCCATGGCCTTTTCGGCCAGCGTGCCCGTCAGCTTCTTTGGTCTGAGATCAACCAAGATCAAGTGGCTGTCGGTGCCGCCTGAAACCAGCGCGAAGCCGTTCTGGACCAGCACTTCGCCCATGGCGCGCGCGTTATCCATCACGTTCTTGATGTAGATTTTGAAGTCCGGGCGCAGCGCTTCGCCGAAAGCAACGGCCTTGGCGGCGATAACGTGCATGAGCGGACCGCCCTGGATACCCGGGAAGATGGCCGAGTTGAATTTCTTCGCCAGGTCTTCTTCGTTCGTCAGGATGATGCCGCCGCGAGGTCCGCGCAAGGTCTTGTGGGTCGTCGACGTCGCAACGTGGCAATGCGGGAAGGGGTTGGGATAGAGCCCTGCCGCCACGAGGCCGGCGAAGTGCGCCATATCGACGAGGAAATAAGCGCCGACTTCATCGGCAATCTTGCGGAATGCTGCGAAATCGATTTTGCGCGGATAGGCCGAGCCGCCGGCGATGATGAGCTTCGGCTTGTGCTCGCGTGCGAGCTTCGCCACTTCGTCCATATCGATAAGGTGCGTATCCGGCTTCACCGTGTAGTGCACTGGCTTGAACCACTTGCCCGACTGGTTGACCGGAGCGCCGTGGGTCAAGTGACCGCCGGCTGCGAGCGACAAGCCCATGATCGTATCGCCGGGTTGAAGGAGCGCGTTGAAAACGCCTTGGTTCGCTTGGCTACCAGAGTTCGGCTGGACGTTGGCAAAGCCGCAACCGAAAAGCTGCTTTACTCGGTCGATCGCGAGCTGTTCCGCTATATCGACGTACTGGCAGCCGCCGTAATAGCGCTTGCCGGGATATCCTTCGGCGTACTTGTTGGTCAGCACCGATCCGGCCGCATCGAGCACGGCCTGCGAGACGATGTTTTCCGAGGCGATGAGTTCGATCTCGTGTTGCTGGCGGCCGAACTCTTTCTGAATGGCGCTGAAGACTTCAGGGTCGGTTTCCGACAAATGAGACTTGAAAAAGCGCGAAAGCTGGGTGTTGGCGGCGGCCGGTGCGGTCGACATGGGCGATCCCTCTGCTCGATATTTTTTTGGACAATTTATTTAGCGCACGAACCCCGGGGCGGACCCGGGACCGATGTGAACTTTAGACCATAGTATGGGGCGGTTCGGCGGCGCTCAATACCCATGCGGGTAGGCCGCCCGTGTAAAAACGGCGCGGGAGCACCCACAATTGTGCCTACGATCAAGATTTTCCGGCGGATTACTCGGCCGCTTGTCTCAGCGTCGCTTCAAGGGTCAGCGGGCACTGCGACCAAAGCTCCGACATTGCCGCGACGAGGTGGTCCATGTCGGCGTCGGTGTGCTGCGGAGAAGGTGTCAATCGCAAGCGCTCGGTGCCGCGCGGCACGGTCGGATAGTTGATCGGCTGAACGTATATGCCGTGGACGTTCAACAACACGTCCGAGAGCGCCTTGCAGCGCACGGGGTCCGCCACCAAAACGGGCACGATGTGGCTCGGGCCAGGAATGACCGGGAGGTCGGCCGCTACCAACCGGCGCTTTAATGTCCGCGCGCGCTCCTGGTGGCGTTCGCGCTCGACCGTACTCGACTTCAAATGCCGGATAGATGCCAAAGCGCCGGCCGCGATAACGGGCGCGAGCGAAGTGGTAAATATGAACCCCGGCGCATACGAACGCACGGCATCGATGAGCGTGCGCGTGGCAGCGATGTAGCCGCCCATGACGCCGAAGCCCTTCGCGAGCGTGCCGTTGATGATATCGACGCGGTCCATGACGCCATCGCGTTCGGCAATGCCGCCGCCGCGCGGGCCGTACATGCCGACCGCATGCACTTCATCGAGGTAAGTCAGCGCATTATACTTCTTGGCGAGCCCGCAGATCGCGGCGATATTCGCGACGTGTCCGTCCATCGAATAGACGCTCTCGAAGGCGATGATCTTCGGCGTGTCGAGCGGCACGGACTTCAGCTTGGCTTCGAGATCGCCGAGATCGTTGTGCAGGAAGATTTTCTTCGGTCCGCGGCCGTTGCGGATACCTGCAATCATGGACGCGTGGTTTTTCTCGTCCGAGAACACGACACACCCGGGTAGCAACTGCACGAGCGTCGAAAGTGCGGCTTCGTTGGCGACGAATGCCGACGTAAATAGGAGAGCCGCTTCCTTGCCGTGCAGACCGGCGAGTTCGGCTTCAAGCTCCACGTGATAGTGTGTGGTGCCAGAAATGTTGCGCGTCCCGCCCGAACCGGCGCCGGCAAGTTCGATTGCCTCATGCATGGCCGCGATGACATTGGGGTGCTGGCCCATGCCGAGGTAATCGTTCGAGCACCAAACCGTGATTGGCCGGCCTTTGCTCGAACTGACGCCGGAACCGTTGGCCGACTGCACGAAATCCGCTCTCGGGAAGTCGCCGCGGTGGCGCCTCAGATCGGCGAAAACCCGGTAGCGGCCCTCGCGTTTGACGGCCTCCAAGGCATCATTCAGCTTCTGCTGGTAATTCATGAAGCGCGGTACACTCCCGAAGAACTCTTTCATGACTTTTATCGCCGGGGTTCGATCCCGATCAAAGCGTTGTTTCGTCGCGCGCCGTCCGCTACGCGAGAATTTCGAACTTCTCCCTGCTGCGTTAGGCAATTTCGAGGCGATGTAGTCTGAATCGCAGGTCCAAATCGTTGCGCAAGATCAATAGCTGACAGGACAACGCCGGATAAGGTTTCGCTATTCCAATTGCACCGTCAAAACTTCCAAAATAGCTATTGCAATCAATTGCTTGATTACAGATTGTCATACTTAGCGGCTCGGCCTGGGCGCTACGGCCTGGCGCTCACTGAGTTCCAGGCCGCGCGCTTTGAATGGCAAGTCTCCGCCTGTAACGCCGCAAAGTCGTAACTTTTCAGCTGGGCGCGTGTGCCAACATCTACCCAAAAGCGGGGCTTATTTTTTAGCTTCGGCGGTCACGACCTTTTCCCGTTGGGCTTCGAGGCCGGCCATGAGTTCGCCCATTTCCTTTTCCGGCACGCCGAGCTGATAAAACGTCTCTTTGCATTCGTGCAGGATGATATCGAATTCATTGGACGTGATGGAGAGGTGCGCATGGGCCGTTTTCATGTCGCGGCCGATATAGACCTTTGGTCCGCCGGTATTTTCAATGACCCATGTTGCGAGTATGAGCTTGAAGGCTGCGCGTTCATTGAGATCGTGCACGGCTTTCAGAGCCGGGTTCTTATTCAGCGTCGCGTTTTTGTAGATATTGTCGACGAGGTGGTCGGCGGCAGCGGCAACGGCTTTGTAGCCGCCGATCCGCTCATAAAGCGGCTTTTCCTCAGCGGCCATTGACGGCAGCGGCATTGCAAAGAAGCAAGCCGCGAGTAGCGGCATCAGTTTCAGTGCTGCAGACTTTGAAGCGTAATTCATTGCCATAGCTCCCCTGTTTGATCGTTTTTACTTGGTAAGCTGGACGGTGCCGCCACGGGCGCTTTGGTCGTGCCGTGCAGCGCCGAACTTTGCGGTCCCGGGCCTCGCCGATCTCACGAACGCCCGAGTGGTCGCGATGGGTAATCGATTATGCGCGCACATTAAATGGCGCATAATTTAATTGTGCACAATCATATTTGCGCGGCATGTACACGAAATTCGTCGCTGCATTGCGAAGAAGCGCGCTGCAGGCCGAGCGAAAAGCGCGGCAAATTATTGAAAAGAAACGGCGCCCCTACTACTCGGCAGCGTCCGCCAAGCAGTCGTTGCCGAGCCGCCCGATCAAGGCCATGAGATCGCCGCGCAAATTCAAGATTTCCGGTTCGGTCATGCCAAGGCGGCAAGCCACAAAAAGCCGTGCGTCAAGCACCGCCGATTTCAATTTGTCTCCTTTCGGCGTGAGCGCAATTCTCACTTCGCGCTCGTCTTCCGTGCCGCGTCTTCTGGTTCACGAGCCCCATGGCTTCGAGCCGCTTGATGAGCGGTGTGAGCGTGCCTGAATCGAGGAAAAGTTTTTGTCCGATCTCCGATACGGTCACGTCCTCGCGCTCCCACAAGACCAGCAAAACAAGGTACTGCGGATATGTGAGTCCAATCGGCTCCAGCTTTTCGCGATAGGTTTTCGTGATGGCCCTCGTCGCTGCATAGAGCGCGAAACAAAGCTGGTTGTCGAGCCGCAGGAGGTCGGCGGGTGCAGCGCTTGCGCTGGTTGACTTTTTCGTCGCCAATCGAAATTGTCCTTAGGGTAACGCTGGAGTTTAGGATCGGATTTAGTCACGATTTGAGGTGCCGCTTCGGTGGGCGGCCTATCAGACATACAGGCCGATCATGCCAATATCAAATAAGACGGCTTAGCAACGCCGATAAGACCCACCCTGGGATGGCGCCAGGGAGGCCACATTTGTTATGCGCAACTGACTATTCTCAGTAGTTTGCCGCCACCGCGCCGACGCCGTCGCGCTGGTAAAGATCGCGCCGGAACTGGACGACGCCATCGGAGGTTGCCCACGCTGTCACATAGACGAAATGCAGCGGCACCGGCTTTTTGAGACGCACATCGAGGCGTTTGCCGGATTGCTTCATCTCTTCGACCCGGTCGTCGCTCCAGTCGCCATTGCCGGCGAGCAGCCAAGCGGCGAGGTGCTCAATATTGTGCACGCGCACACATCCCGAACTTGCCGAGCGGAAGTTGCGCCCGAAAATGGTCTCAGAAGGCGTATCGTGCATGTAGACCGAGTGGGCGCTGTCGAAATTGATTTTGAGGAAGCCCATCGGGTTATCTTTGCCGGGCTGCTGGCTGTAGGTGTAGGTGCCGGGCGAAACCTTGTTCCAATCGATCTTTTCGGGGTCCATTTTCTTGCCGGCGCCGTTGTAGGCGTCGATATGGAATTTATGGAGCACGTTCTGCCCCTTCTTCTGCATGTCGCGCCCGCGCGGAATGAGGTCTTCTGCTTCGACAGTCGGGGGCATGCGCCACATCGGGTTGAAATTGAGATCGGTGATGGCGGAACGCAGCAGCGGCGTCGGCCGGTCGATTTTGCCGACAACGCCTGCGTATCTCGCCACGATCTGCCCGTTCTCGACCGCTTCGATATGGGCCGAGGGAATGTTGACCATCACATATTTCTTACTGGTCGAATTGGCGAGCTCCTGCAAGCGGCTGAGATTGGTCTTCAACTGTTTCAGGCGGGCCGCTGCCGGAACGTTGAGCGCGGCAATCGTGCGCTTATCGACGATGCCCGTGGGCGTGAGGCCGTTCGAGGCCTGGAAGCGCTTGACCGCCTTTTCGAGTTCGAGATCGAACGACGCCGAGCCGTCATTTTCGTCCTTGTAGTCCCCGGATATCGATAGCCGCGTGCGCAGCAATGCAACGGCGGGATCCTTGCCGCCAGCCTGTAACTGGATCTCAGGAACCGGTGCCCAGCCGCCCCGCGCAACGATGTCCGAATAGACTTTGATCGCCGCCTTTGTTGGATCGATATTGGCTTTGGAAAGCGTGGCAAAGCCCTTGGGCGGGTTCGCTTCCCACTCGCGAATGAACTCGCGGTCGTAGGTGGAACTGGAGCCTGGCAATTGCCCCGGCTGCCCGAATTGGAAAAAGGCGGTGCTGTCCTGTGCCGAAGCGCGTCCAGGCACAAGCAGTGCCGGCGCGGCGAGAACTGCGCCCAACACCAGAGCGGCCAACTGTTTCTAAAGGCAGTTTCTCGAGGCCATGACCCGCAAAGCAGAGACATTCAATATCATGGCGTGCGCAATCTTTCCTGGCATCCCTGGTCGTCTTCTGGGGTCACTTCTGGTCATGGCCGCACGCGAAACACAAAATACCACAGGCACGAATAACCACTGGCACGAGTAACCACCGGCTCTAGGGCTCCTCTAAAACCCTTAACCAAAGGTTGCCGTAGTCTCAAAAGTCCTTGAGGTGTGCTCCCCAGCCCACCCCGCAGCTCGCCCGAGTATTGGGAATTCTTATAAGCGGCAGGCGGCTGCGCCGCGAGCCCCGTCCTGCGCCCACCCACCGATACTTGCTGCACCGCGTTCAGCGGGCCACAGTTGATGGCCAACCGCTGCAAAAACGCGCAAAAATGCGAGAGGCCACCCGGTTTCCCGGATGACCTCGCATCGACCCCCGCCGAAACTGCCTGCCAGCAGCCTTATTTGGAACCAGTACTGAGTGGAGCCAGTACTGAGTACCAGCCTTACAGCCTGTAACGGATCTGGTCGGACCAGAAGCGCTCCAGACGGACAAGTGCCTTATTCAAGCCCTTGAAGTCATCACCCGAGATTTCGCCAACAGCCTGAACCGAGCCAAGCTGACGGTGATAGAGTTTGTGTACGATGTCGCACGCTGCCATGCCCTTGCCGGTCAGGCTGACGCGAACCGAACGGCGGTCTGTGTCCGAGCGCTTGTAGTGAATGTAGCCCATATCGACGAGTTTCTTGAGGTTATAAGAAACGTTCGACCCCAAGTAATAGCCGCGCGACTTCAATTCGCCGGCCGTCAATTCGCTGTCGCCGATGTTGTAGAGCAGCAGCGCTTGCACGCTGTTCAATTCGGCTTCGCCCTGACGGTCGAATTCGTCTTTGATCACGTCGAGAAGAAGACGATGGAGACGTTCAATCAGGCGCAGAGCCTGAAGATATTCTACGCGAAACGTTTCGTCCTGTGCTGGCGCTTTCTGGCGCGCCAAATCCAATGCAATACTCATGACCCTGCCTCATTACCTGTTTTGACGTCTTGTCCCGATTATTCCGGGTTGCCCAACAGATACCGCAGATGAATAAAGAGCGACTAAATAGATATAGTAAAAGAATAGTAACGGGGGGTCAAAATCACGGACTATTAAACTCGATTATCCCCAAATTGCTGGTCTGGGCAATAAACAGCAAAGAGATTGCGTAAAATTTTATGCGATTAGCGCGATGCGCGATTAATTACGGGCGGTTTGCATCTCCTCGCGCGATAACAGCGCAAGCTCGTTGTCCCCAAGCGGCGCGAAGTAGGCTTGCACCAGCTCAGGCGTCACTTGATCGAGCGATGGCGGCGACCAATTTGGACGATTGTCTTTGTCGATAAGCGCCGCGCGCACGCCTTCTGCAAAGTCCGGCGCCTCCAGGCAGCGCCACGCCAAACGATAATCCTGGATGAGCGTTTGTCGCAAATCGAGATTGCGCGCTTCGCGGATATGCCGGTCCGTAATTTTTAGAGAGACCGGGGAACGCTTCATTAAATCTGCCGCTGTTGCACCGGCCCACGCCTTTGCAGCACCCCCGGCGCGCTGCAGCGCGTCCACAATCGCGTCCAGCGACGGAGCGGAAAAAAAATCGCCGATCATCTTCGCTTGTTTCTCGAGCGGGCCCGCACCCTGCGCCTCATGCAAATTATCGAGCAGCGGATCGACCGGCTCGGCGGCCGAGAGCATTTCCGTTATGTTGCCAAAGCGCGCCGATGAAATGCAGTGCGTCGCAAGCCCGAGCCATTGCGCGTCCGCTCGATTGACGCTCGCCCCCGTGAGCCCAAGATATAACCCCATGGGCCAAGGCATCCGCGCCAGAACATGCGCGACGCCAACATCTGGAAATAATCCGATTGCCGTTTCCGGCATCGCCCATTTGTAATTCTCGCCAGCCACCCGGTGCGTATTGTAGGACGTCAATCCCGCGCCGGACCCCATGCATATGCCGTCTATTAATGAAACGGTTGGCTTAGAGAAGCAATCGAGCTGCCAATCCATCTGATACTCATTAGCGAAATACTGCCGCGTCTTGGCCATGTCGCGTCTGGCTTCGGCGACGAGCGCGCGCACATCGCCGCCGGCACAAAATGCTTTGGCGCTCGCCGACGACAAAACCACGGCGTAGATATCGGCATTGCGGGCGATGCGCGGGATCTCGTCGGTCAAGATCTTGCGCATATCGTCGTCGAGCGCGTTCAAAACGCTTGGCCGGTTCAGCACGAAGCTGGCGCAGGCGCCCGTGCGTTCGACAAGTATTTTAGGGGCGCTGACTTGTTGTTGTGGAGGCGTATCGAGCACTGGTCCGGTCATTCCCGATTTCTATCAAGTGTTATCCGTTTTGGCGTTGTGGGCAAACCACGCAAATCCTTGCTCTGCCACATTTTGTATCTATACAGGCCACGGTTTCGACATCAAAGTCGAGGGGCTGATTCGCGGCTCTTTGTTGTTGGGCATGTCAAGTGTATGAGTGGAACAAGCGGGGGCTTGTCCACAGGCAAGTCTCTGGGGAACTATCGGCTCATGGGCATCACACGTAGCGCCATTGCGCTGTCGCTTGTATCGGCCTTTGCCTTTGCGGTCCCTGCATTGTCGGAACCGAAGCAGATCACTGCACCTGCCGCCAAGCCCGCCCCAGCTGCGCAAGTCCCAGCTGCGCCCGTCCCAGCTCCGCAAGTCCCCTCCCCGCAAGTCCAAGTCCCGGCGGCGAACCCTGCTGCAAAGTCTTTCCCGGTCACGCTTCCTGAAGCCAAAGCAGCAGCGGACGCAGCCAAGAACCCTCCTGAAATTTGGTCCGCCACAGAAATCACCGACGCCAAATCGCGCTGCACCGCCATCTTAAAACGCATCCAAGCTGTGGCGATTGCCGAAGCGCCGATCAAGCAAGGCGTATGTGGCACGCCTGCGCCCATACAGCTCATCAGTGTCGGCAAGAACCCCGAAGTTGCATTATATCCGCCTGCCATCGTTACCTGCGAAATGGCGGAAGCGCTTTATAACTGGATGAAGACCGACGTGCAGCCACTGGCGAAAAAGCGGCTGGGCACAGAAGTCATCAAGATCGAAACCATGAGTTCATACTCGTGCCGCAACGCCTACGGACGCAAGGGCGGCAGGTTGAGCGAACACGGCGTCGCCAATGCACTCGACATTCGCGGCTTCGTGACGGCTGCCGGCAAGACCGCTTACGTCCTCGAGCATTGGGGCACGCCGCAGCGCGAAATCCTCGCCCGCATTGCCGCCGAAAAAGCCAAAGCTGAAAAATTGGTGGCCGAACGCGCCGCTGCAGAAAAAGCTGCCCAAGCCAACCAAATGGCGGCAAAGACCAAAGGCACAACGAAAACCCCGCCGGGCGAACCGCCGTCCGCCGAAGCCTCGGCAACTGGGACACCAGGTTCCGGTCTCGCGAAGAACACCATCGCTGATGGCACATCCAGGGTAACCGTCACGCTTCCCGGCGCGAGCGACGAGCACACTGCCGAAACCGGAGACGACGCAACGTTCTCGATCACACCCAACAAGCTCGGCGGGCCGAAGCCTGGACCAAAGCCAGCCACCGGTCTAAACGCGCCACCCGCCACAAATGCAGCCCTCCCGGAACAGGCACGCCGGGAAGCCTTTCTCCACGAAGTCCATACCGCCGCCTGCAAGCTTTTCGGCACCACGCTCGGTCCCGAAGCCAACGCGGCCCATCGCAACCACTTCCACGTTGACCTGGCATCGCGCAAAACCGTCAAAATTTGCGATTGAGCCTGCGTCCCGCAATCCGCTAACCGCATTTCGGCCACGGGCTTGTCAAAAGACCCCTGATCCGCTCAATTGCGCGCGCCGCCTCAAATCCGCGCCCGCCACATTGGATCCAGTTCTTCATGTCCTCACGCAAGTCCCCGGCCGTTTCAAAACCCACAGATGATGCTTTGTCCGCCACGGCAACGGGCGCGTATCCCGCCGTTCGCCTGCGCCGCAATCGCAAAACCGGCTGGTCGCGCCACCTCGTTGCCGAGAACGCGCTTTCAGCCGCCGATCTCATCTGGCCGCTCTTCGTCATGGACGGCAAAGCCAAGCGCGAGGCGGTGAATTCGCTCCCCGGCGTCGAACGCTTGAGCGTCGATCAAATTGTCGACGCCGCACACGATGCCGCTAAGCTCGGCATTCCCGCGCTCGCGCTGTTTCCTTTCACCGATCCCAAACTCAGAAGCGACGACGCAGCCGAAGCCTTCAATCCCGAAAATCTTGTCTGCCGTGCCACGCGCGCCATCAAGAAAGCCGGCATTGACATCGGCATCATTCTCGACGTGGCACTCGACCCCTACACGAGCCACGGCCATGACGGGCTTCTGATCGGCGACGAGATCGTCAACGACGAGACGATCGCCGCCCTCATCAAGCAATCACTCATCCAGGTGGAAGCCGGTGCCGACATCTTGGCCCCCTCCGACATGATGGACGGGCGCATCGGCGCCATCCGCGCCGCGCTTGAAGGCGCGGGCCACAAGAACACGCAGATCATGAGTTACGCGGCGAAGTACGCCAGCGCCTTCTATGGCCCCTTCCGCGACGCAGTCGGATCGACCGGGCTCTTAAAGGGCGACAAGCGCACCTATCAGATGGACCCGGCGAACTCAGACGAAGCGCTGCGCGAAGTCGCGCTCGACATCGCCGAAGGTGCCGACATGGTGATGGTGAAACCTGGCATGCCCTATCTCGACATCGTGCGCCGCGTCTCAGAGACGTTCCAAATTCCAACCTTCGCCTATCAGGTGTCAGGCGAATACGCGATGATCGTGCGCGCGGCCGAGGCGAACGCCTTCGATTGTGACAAGGCAATGATCGAAAGCTTGCTCGCGTTCAAACGCGCAGGCGCGGCGGGCGTCCTCACCTATTTTGCACCGAGAGCGGCGAAGTTGTTGCAGGGCAGCTAGATTTTCCCGATCCACCTTCCGCCCTCGCCAATCTCGGATATAGTCCCCTCATTGATTAGGACGTGTATTTTCGTTGGGGGCGAATGATGTTTCGCGTGTTGTCCTCGCTGGTTTTTACTCTCGTCATATGCGCGAGCGCGCACGCTCAAGACGCCAAGCCGCTGTTTCCAGAACCCGAGACGTGCGCCACTCCCCTGAACGACGGCGATATCGGCGCGGACGAACGCGGCTCGTGGTCGGACTGCGAAAAATGGGTGTGGTCTTGCATCGTCAAGGGCGAGGAAGCCAATCTCTTCGCCAAGCGCCCAGATGCGTCAACCACCGACGGCTGCCGCAAGGCACGCTCCAAGGAAGCCTCCGAACTGCGCACAAGGCTTCGCCTCGCAGCCTTCAAAGACCCTGGCCGGTTTGAAACGGCAAACGCGATCAGCGACAAATTCCTCCTCACTATTCTGACCAATCCGGCTTACGCGAGCCGCATCCCGCCCTCTGGCGTCAGGATATTCGGCGCCTATTTCAAAGACCCGATCAACCTCGAAAACCTGACGACTACCGTCAACATCGTGCTCGACGCCTCCATGATGAAGCGCGGACTGAGACTGACAAACTTCAAATCCGAAAAAAACCTATCCCTCGACTATTCCAATGTGCGCGGCTCGATCTACATGATGCGCGCCCGCATCGAAGGCTCGCTGTTCATGGAGAAGGGCGTTTTCGATTCCGTCGATCTCAACGACGCCCGCATCGGCGCCAGCCTTGAGGCCACAGGTTCCGTTTTTAACGATGAGCTGCGCATTCACCGCGCCTTTGTGCAAGGCAAAGTCATCCTGCAGAAGGCTCGTCTCACGGCTCTCTCCGGCTGGAACACGCGCATGGGAAGTTCGCTCGAAATGCGCCTTGCCGACATCCGCCTCGGCGTCGATCTCACGGGCTCCTCGATCGATGGCGATGTGCGCATGCAGGACGTGACTTTCGGCCGTCATGCATCGGGAACGTCCGTGCGCTGCGACTGGGATCCGGCCTCTGCCTCCAATCACGTACTCAATGAACTCAAATCGTCGCTCAACGAGAATGATTTCGAAGCGGCAATCAAGGAAACCGTTACCGAGCGGCCGAGTAAGGCCGATGGCGTGCAGCCAAACAGCTGCGAAGCGGCCGAAAAGAACGCGTCTCTCGCCGACAAGACCAATGCCCTCCTGCGCGACATGAAAATCAAGGGCGCACTGTGCCTCGTCGATGTCACCGGCGAGATCGCAATCGCCAACGACGGTCAATCCAAGAAGCACATCGGCAAGATCTCGCTCGATGGGACGGACGCGAACTCGACTATTCTGAGCTGGAAGCCCTCCCAGAGCCAAACGCTCTGGTACATGGTCAACTTCAAGACCAACTACCTGCTCATCAATCTGCAAAGCCAGCCTCGTGTGCACTACACCGACAACATCAACGTCGGCGCTATCACGCTGCTCAAGGGCGGCGACGCAGCGGCGGGCGAAACAAAGAAAACCGACGGGCGCAGCGAGGAATATCTCGTCAAAGAAAAATGCGACGTGACGCCCGGCCCGAACACAACGCACGCCGCCGACGATCGCGATACCCAAGACCGTATCATCGGCTTCTTCAAGTCGGATCAGGCGGCCGGCGCACAGCCGTTCGCAAACATTGTCGCGCGCATCGAAGACATGGGCGTCAACACCACGCATCTCAAAATTGCGCTGAGCGAACACAAGAACCGCAATGCCTGCGCCTCGTCTCAGTTGATGCGCAAGTGGAACGAACTGCCCTGGACTGGCGTCGGCGAGAGATTGAAGACACTAACAATCGACGAGACGCGCAAGTTCGCGCTCGACGGCGTTTGCCTTGCCGGGCTTGCAGGGCTCAAATACTCAGTGTCCTACGGTCACGAGCCCCATAACCTGATTTTCTGGGCCATATTGCTGGTGTTCCTGTTCGCGGCCGCACTGCGCTTAGACCGCCGCAACCCAAACATCATCAATCCCGGCCCGCCGCTCGGGCTGACCTATGCTATCGACACTCTCAATCCGTTGAAGCCCTACCGGATCGATCGCCTGCGCGCTGAGGAACGCCCAAATAGCCGATGGCTCCGGGTCTATCTCGCGGTGCACCGTGTGCTTGGCGTGGTGCTGGCCGTCCTGGCCTTCTTCTTCATTTACAAGGCATCGCAATAGCGCTTGGCGCAATAGAACACGGTGCGCACCTAACGCCGCCTCAAGCGCTGTGCGAGCACGCGCATGACCGCGAGTGCAAAGCCGGGTTCCTCGCGCACCAGCGCCGCAAACAAGTCCCTGTCGATGACAACGACTTCGCTTGCCTCAGCCGCCAGTGCCGCCGCACTGCGCGTTCCCTCATCGATAAGCGCCATCTCGCCGAACATGCCGCCCGGCCCCACCTGCTCCAGCACGCGGCCAAAGGTCAGTACGTCGATGCGGCCGGAAACCACAACGTACATCTCGTTACCCGTCTCGTGCTCAAGGAATATCTTTTCGCCGGCCTCGATCGGGCGAACCGGCACACTGCGGCGCAATATAATGTCAATATCGAACGATCCGGTCATGGCACAACAAACGAGCATACCCGGGCGCGCGCCGCAAGAGCGGGTGTCGCCGGATGGTGCCGCAGCCGCGCCCGAGTGCCCTGCTCCCCGAATGTGAATGCGACGGACCGCGGCCGGAATACTGCGCGCGCTACCCGCGCGAAAACGGCTAAGGAAATCGCGGCAGAGGGAACAGCGGCTTCTGACCACCGCCTCGACGTCAGCGCCTCACGGGGCGGCGGCGCGGCGGCGCAGCGGGCTCGTCCGCGGGAGCTGGATCGGTGGCGGCAGGATCGGCGTCCGCGTCGTTGCTGCCATCTGCTTTAGCGCGCGCGGGTGCCGCCTTCTGCGCGACCGCGTTCTTCGGTTTTTGACATTCCGTCAGCCAAACATCGACCGTTGGATGTTCCACGCCGAAGAGGCCCGGGCTTTCGGCAAACATCCAGCCCGTGAAAATGCGTTTCTGCTGCCCGTCGAGTTGCACTTCATCGACCTCGACAAACGTGGTCGTCTTGGGCAGTTCGGTTTCCGGCCTCGAGTAACACGCGCGCGGCGTCACCTTGAGTGCGCCAAACGTGGCCGACTTGCCAAGCTCAACTTCAAATTTCGAGATCCGCGCCGTGACCTTGTCGAGTGCGGAAAACACCGCGACCTGGTTTTCCAGGCGCTCTGCCAGCGCCACGTTTGAAAAGACCGCTAATCCACACAGGAACCCCGGCATGCCCCGCACATACATGTGCCGGCCAACGCTGCCTGCCAAGATTTTCGAAACCTTGCTGTCGATTCCCAATTCGCGAAGTCCCACGTCTCGTATCCCAAGCCTCTGCATCGGATTGAGCCAATGCAATCTAGGCTTCATTCCACGGGAATGGTGGCTGGAGCAAGGCTCTCTTTTTGAGTTTCCATAGGCAGTTCAAGGCAACGGCGGCGTTTTTCGCCTGCTGTCCCTTATCGGTTGCGGTATCGGGCATCGCTTTTCTTGCGGTCGGCCGTCAGGCGCCGCTCGTGTTCAGCTTCAATTTTGCGCCGCCGCCAAAACAGAACTGCTGCAATTACCCCCACGACCGCCAAGCCAGGGTACCCAATGGTCCCTAGTATTTGGTCGCAGAAGTCTCGAATTTGGTCCATCGCGCGATCCCACCCATGTTTCCCGCAGGGTCAAAAGCGCTCATCGACCTGCAAAAAATCTTATTCGTGTGCTGGGCCGTATAAATGAGGGTGGGTTTCAAATACCTGACAAGGCATTGAACCCGGCCGGCATACGGTGCAACGCCGGTATACTGGGACTCAATCCAGCCCGCAAAGCCGCGCTGGATAGAACGATTACTCAGGCTTCCACGCCTTGTAGTCGCTCGTCGTCTTGGCGCGCGGCGCGCTTCCCAGAATGGATCCAGCCGGGCGGTAGGCACCCGCCGTCCCTGTCATGTTCATCTGATGCGGTTTCTGCCAGGGTTTCGCCTGATAGCTATCAGCTGTTGGCAGTTCGTCGACCGTGTGATGCAGCCAGCCATGCCACTCGGGTGGCACCTGTGATGGCTCTGACTGCGATTTGTAGACGACCCATCGCGCCGGCACGCCGAGCGGCCCATTGCCCTTGCGCTGGAGAAAATAGCGGTTGCCAAACTCGTCCTCGCCAACCTGCTGGCCTTTGCGCCAGGTGAACAACCGCGTGCCCCAGGTATTGCCGCCCCACCAGGAAAAAATTTCGCTGAAAATGCTCATGTGTTCGCGCTTTCGATCCGGCCGGAATTCGCGTCCAGTTACCGCTATTCCGCCTTGGCTGTCCAGACGGCCACGGAGAGCGGCAAGACTGCCACACCGGCGCGCCGGAATCGCATTATGCTGCCCACACCGGACAATCTGAAGGTGCCTATTTGCGGCCTTTCAACAGGCGCTCAATGAGCCGTCCCCGCCGCTAACGCCCGGAAATACTCATCTAACCACCGTTCACCCCACAAGTTGCCAACACCACTACATCTTGTGTTGGTTGCCGCTGCCACCACAATATAAGCTGCCCAGGGCAGTGACGGACCGCTCGAATCGGCCTAGCTTCTCTCTACGGCGGCAAGATTGTGACGCAGCGAAATCTGCGGACGAGGCAAGCAGCCGGCGGACCGTAGTACACGATTTTGAAGCCGGTCCGGCATGTTGTGGCTCGTTGCGTGCGGGTCGTGTCTTTTGAGGCCTTTTGGCCATTCGTAGACAATTTGCGGGGGCGTGCCCGCTGAACAAGGTGGCAACACTTTGCAGGCGGGGGAGAGATGTGTGGACTGTAGCGTCGCGTAAATGGGTCGGGATGTGAACCAGATACAGGTCTGGAGCACAGCTTGCAGCCAAAGCAATGAATAACAACCATTCGGCGTTCGAAACTCGTTCAGCATACGACCGCCCCGAGAGACGGGGGCACTACACTTATGAAGATTACGCGGCGCTTTACGACGGCTGGCCAATCGCCTTACGCCACTATTCCCTTCCGCAGGGCCATCTCAGAAATCAAAAATCCCGACGGCTCCGTCGTCTTCCGTCTCGATGGCTTTGATGTGCCCGAGCACTTCAGCCAGGTCGCGGCCGACATTCTAGCGCAAAAATACTTCCGCAAAGCAGGCGTTGCCCGCCGCTTCAAGAAATTCGAAGAAACCCAGGTTCCCTCGTGGCTGTGGCGCTCCGTCCCCGACGCAGCAGCGCTCGCCGATTTGCCGGAAAAAGAACGTTTCGGCGGCGAATCTGACGCGCGCCAGGTTTTCGATCGCCTCGCCGGCACCTGGACCTACTGGGGCTGGAAGGGCGGATACTTCACGACCGAAGACGACGCCCGCGCGTTCTTCGATGAGCACCGCTACATGCTCGCCATGCAAATGGCAGCACCCAACTCGCCGCAGTGGTTCAACACCGGCTTGCACTGGGCGTATGGCATCGATGGCCCCGGCCAAGGTCATATGTATGTCGACTACCAGACGGGTGAACTGACACAGTCGTCGTCGGCTTACGAACATCCCCAGCCGCACGCCTGCTTCATCCAATCCGTCGCTGACGATCTCGTCGGCGAAGGCGGCATCATGGATCTGTGGGTGCGCGAGGCGCGCCTCTTTAAATATGGCTCGGGTACGGGTTCGAACTTCTCGTCTCTGCGCGGTGCCAATGAAAAGCTATCCGGCGGCGGACGCTCGTCGGGCCTCATGAGCTTCCTCAAAATCGGCGATCGCGCGGCCGGCGCCATTAAATCGGGCGGCACCACGCGCCGCGCCGCCAAAATGGTCGTCGTCGATGTCGATCATCCCGATATCGAAGAGTACATCACCTGGAAAGTGCGCGAAGAACAGAAAGTCGCCGCCCTCGTCACAGGATCGAAGATCTGCCAGAAGCGCTTGAAGGCCGTGATGTCGGCTTGCGTCAATTGTGAAGGCGATGCCGACCATTGCTTTGACGCCACCAAAAATCCGAAACTCAAACTCGCCATCCGCGAAGCCAAGCGCGACGGCGTGCCAACGAACTACATCCTGCGCGTCGTCCAGTTCGCCAAGCAGGGCTACACGGAAATGTCGTTCGACACCTACGACACCGATTGGGACAGCGAAGCCTATCTGACGGTCGCGGGCCAGAACTCCAACAACTCTGTGCGCGTGACCGACGACTTCCTCAACGCGGTCGCTGACGACAAAGACTGGAACTTGACCGCGCGTCTCGGCTCCAAAGTTACGAAAACGATGAAGGCGCGGGATTTGTGGGAACAGATCGGCTTTGCCGCCTGGGCCTCCGCCGATCCCGGCATCCAGTTCCACACCACCATCAACGACTGGCACACCTGCCCAAAATCGGGGCCGATCCGTGCCTCGAACCCGTGCTCGGAATACATGTTCCTCGACGACACAGCGTGCAACTTGGCGTCGCTCAACCTGCTGCGTTTCCGCCGCGAGGACAAATCCTTCGACACGGGTTCCTATGAACACGCCTGCCGATTGTGGACCATCGTGCTCGAAATCTCGGTGTTGATGGCGCAATTCCCGTCGCGCCAGATTGCGGAACTTTCCTACCGCTATCGCACGCTCGGCCTCGGCTTCGCCAACATCGGCGGCCTGCTCATGTCGGCCGGCATTCCTTATGACTCCGCCGAAGGCCGTGCCATCTGCGGCGCCATCTCGGCGATCATGACCGGCGTCTCATATGCCACGAGCGGCGAAATGGCCGCCGAGCTTGGCCCCTTCCCGGGCTACGCACCCAACGCACCGGAAATGCTGCGCGTCATGCGCAACCACCGCCGCGCGGCTTACGGTTTCGCTGACGGTTATGAAAAACTCTCGGTTGCGCCGGTTCCGCTCGATCATGCCTCGTGCGACGACAAGCGCCTCGTTGAGGCCGCGCAACGCGCCTGGGACCGCGCACTCGCACTTGGCGAAGAGCACGGCTACCGCAACGCGCAAGCAACCGTCGTCGCGCCAACCGGCACCATCGGCCTCGTCATGGACTGCGACACGACCGGCATCGAACCCGACTTCGCCCTGGTCAAATTCAAGAAGCTCGCGGGCGGCGGCTACTTCAAGATCATCAACCAGTCGGTGCCCGAAGCCTTGCGCACGCTTGGCTACCCGCAGCACCAGATCGCCGAAATCGAAGCCTATGCGGTTGGCCACGCATCCTTGCGCCAATCGCCCGCGATCAATCACACGAGCCTCAAGGCACGCGGCTTCACGGATGAAGGCTTGGCAAAAATCGAAAGCGGACTTGGCGCCGCCTTCGACATCAAGTTCGTTTTCAACCGCTGGACGCTGGGCGACGCGTTCTTAATAGACACACTCAAAATCCCGGCTGAAAAGCTCTCCGATCCCGCCGTTCGATCTCTTCGCCCACCTCGGCTTCTCGAAAAAGGACGTCGAAGCCGCGAACGAGCACGTGTGCGGATCGATGACGCTTGAAGGCGCGCCGCACCTGAAGGCGGAGCATCTCCCCGTGTTCGACTGCGCCAATCCGTGCGGCCGCAAGGGCAAACGCTTCCTCTCGGTCGCCAGCCACATCCACATGATGGCGGCGTCGCAACCGTTCATTTCGGGTGCCATCTCGAAGACCATCAACATGCCGAACGACGCGACGGTCGAGGACTGCAAACAGTCCTACATGCTGTCGTGGAAGCTGGCGCTCAAAGCCAACGCGCTCTATCGCGACGGCTCGAAACTGTCGCAGCCCTTGAACTCTCAAGTTCTCGGCGACGACGACGCGGACACGGGCGAAACCGCTGCCGAAGCCTTGCTCGCCAACGCTGGCATGGCAGCCCGAACAGCCGTCGTCACCGAACGCATCGTCGAGCGCATCGTCGAACGCGTCGAGTACATCAAGCAGCAGGACCGCGATAAAATGCCGGGCCGCCGCAAGGGCTACACGCAGAAAGCCACTGTTGGCGGTCATAAAGTGTATCTGCGCACCGGCGAATACGACGACGGCCGCTTGGGCGAAATCTTCATCGACATGCACAAGGAAGGCGCCGCCTTCCGCTCCTTGATGAATAACTTCGCCATCGCCATCAGCCTTGGCCTGCAATACGGCGTGCCGCTGGAAGAATACGTCGAAGCCTTCACCTTCACGCGCTTTGAACCCGCCGGCCTCGTCCAAGGCAACGAGACCATCAAGAACGCGACGTCGATCCTCGACTACATCTTCCGCGAACTCGCCGTCTCCTATCTCGCCCGCCACGACCTCGCGCACGTCGATCCGCGCGAAATCGTCGGCGAGACGGGATTGGGTTCGGGCGACGACGCAACCGACGCGCAACTCGCTCTCGAGTTGCCGGAAAGCGTCTCGAAGATGGTGTCCAAGGGTTTGCTGCGCGGCAATCCGATCGTGCGCTTAGCCAGCCGCACGGGTGGCGCGGCGTCATCCGGCGCGGCGGCCAACATGGATGCCCACTTGGACGCCATGCGGACGGCACAGCAGGAAGTGACCGGGTTGTATGGCGACGCACCTGTCTCGATCGGCGCGACCGCGCTTGTCGCTCGACACGCAGGTAGTCGCCATCGTCGATGCGGGCACGCGCATGGAAGCGGCGGTGACCAAGTTGCAGCAGACGGAACTCTATAAGAGCGCCGCGCCGCCGATCATGACCAAAGCCGAACTCGCCAAACAGCGCATGTCGGAAGCCAAATTGCGCGGCTACGAAGGCACGTCCTGCTCCGAGTGCCACAACTTCACGATGGTGCGGAACGGCACGTGCCTGAAATGCGATACGTGCGGTCAACGAGCGGGTGTAGTTGACGGAATGGGAAAGCACTTAGCCATAGTTTTATGTGCTTTCCTCTAATCTCAATTCGTTTTGAAGACTTCAATGCGCATGGTGTATGTGATGACAAGCCAGTCTCGAGAAACGCTGATCGGAACTAGTTCGCGGCCGCCAAGTGGCGATGCTGAGGGAAGGAACTCGGCATCTGCTGGGTCAAATGCGCCAGCACATCATATAACGAGCGAGACCACTGGTAATGAGTACGTAATTGGCGACTATTTGGGAGAAGGTTCATTCGGCGTCGTTCATCACTGCACCGACATCTGGGAGAACGACCTCGTTATCAAGTTTTTGAGACCGCTCAAAGAACCGAGACTTCCAATTCGCGATATGGCTATTCGGGAAATGCAGGCTCTACTGACAGTGCGTCACCCGTTCGTAGTGCCCATACACGACGCTTTTATCGTAAATGAACAATGCTGCATCGTCTCAGAAAGATGCACCAACACGCTTTCTAACTTCTGTAAGTTTCCGAATTTTGAGCCCAGATTTTGGGTGCGCGCGCTGGCGAGGTGCTTGTTGCAAGCCACGTACTTTACACAAATCCAGCGGCTAGCCCACTGTGATATACATGCAGGAAATGTGTTTGCTCACTTCATACCCGATGAAGTGGATCCCGAGCGTTTTTCAGCCCTTGTTTTCAAACTCGGAGACTATGGTCTGGCGCGGCCAATTGGCGAGGTAACAGACGAGACAACATTCCTTGACGGAATTTGCCCGCCCGAAATTGTACTTCCAGATCAATTTGGTCCAATTGATCAACGCGTCGATATCTACCAGGTTGGACTTTTGCTGTTGCAATTCTTGCTACCTGAACAACAGCCGTTCACGCAGATTGATTTATTGAGCGGAAAGCCTCAGGATATTGCGACGAGTCGAAATGATCCGCTGTTTGACGCTATCGGGCGAATGCTGAGACGACATGCAGAGTTCCGGACGAGAAATGCGATGATTGCGTGGCATGAAATTCGAACAGCAATGATCGTTCAGTAGCCCGCGTAGCCCGCACAACGAAGAACCGTAGGGTGCATTAGATGCGCCCTTCATTCGCGTTCAACCGAATTGGAAACATACGTCATGGCCGCGTCCCGGAGGGATCGTGCGCGACCACTTGGAAGTCCCCTTGCGGGGGAACGCACGACAGGCGGCCACCCACGACAGCCATCCTCGCGCTTGGTGCCGAAGCGTGCCGCCCGGTCTCGACGGGTCTCTAAAATCTGTTGCGCTGACGCTTGTCGTGGGTGGCCGACCCCGGCCTGCGCCGGGGCAGGCTAACTTCGCGATGCTTTGCATCGCCTCGGCCATGACGGCATGGGTTGATCGCGCACCCCACCGCCCGACAAAACTCACAAACCTTCGTCCATCACCCTGGCCGCGCCTCACCCACCGCTGTCATCCCGGCCGTAGGTCCGCATCGTGATGCGGACTGAAGAGCCGGGACCCAGGCCTTTTACTTGGGACACCATTTTCTTTGTTCGATGGGTCCCGGCTCTGCAAAATTGCGCCCGCGCAATTTCTCCGGCCGGGATGACAACCGTCTAAGCCCGCATCCCTCACCCCCCACAAAACTCACAAACCTTCGTCCGTCACCCGGCGCGCCCTTCACCCACCGCTGTCATCCCGGCCGTAGGTCCGCATCGTGATGCGGACTGAAGAGCCGGGACCCAGATTTTTTACCTTGGACACCATTTTCTTTGTTCGATGGGTCCCGGCTCTGCAAAATTGCGCACGCGCAATTTCTCCGGCCGGGATGACAACGTGTAGTCCGCGTGCGCGCCGCCCCTTTGTCCGGGAACACAAGCTGATATAGCCCGCAAAACTCACAAACCTTCGTCCGTCACTCTGGCCGCCCTTCACCCACCGCTGTCATCCCGGCCGTAGGTCCGCATCGTGATGCGGACTGAAGAGCCGGGACCCAGATTTTTTACCTTGGACACCATTTTCTTTGTTCGATGGGTCCCGGCTCTGCAAAATTGCGCACGCGCAATTTCTCCGGCCGGGATGACAACGTGTAGTCCGCGTGCGCGCCGCCCCTTTGTCCGGGAACACAAGCTGATATAGCCCGCAAAACTCACAAACCTTCGTCCGTCACTCTGGCCGCGCCTCACCCACCGCTGTCATCCCGGCCGTAGGTCCGCATCGTGATGCGGACTGAAGAGCCGGGACCCAGATTTTTTACCTTGGACACCGTTTGCTTTGTTCGATGGGTCCCGGCTCTGCAAAATTGCGCCCGCGCAATTTCTCCGGCCGGGATGACAACGTGTAGTCCGCGTGCGCGCCGCCCCTTTGTCCGGGAACGCGGCTGGATATTGATCGCGCAACTCTCTCCACTGCGTTCCCGGCCCGCTGCACAAGCGCCAGCGCTTCCGCGGCGAGACGAGCAACGAAGCGCCAAATATTTTCCGCCCACCCAACTTCCGTGTTGCTCACGCAACGGAGGCTTGCTATCTCTATCCCCATACTGAGTGAAAATTTTGGGGGAGTACCAGTCATGTTCAAAGTCACCCGTACCCTGCCGTTCGTTCTGACCACGCTCGCAGTTTCCCTTGCCGCAACAGTTGCGGTTGCCGCTTCCTTGTCGCTTGGCAGTCGCGGCCCGAAGTCGAACGGCTGCAGGAAAAACTGGGCCTCTCAGTAGATGGGAAGTTCGGCAAAGACACAGAGGAAGCCGTCAAGGCGTTTCAAACCAAGAATTCTCTCACAGCCGATGGAAAAGTTGGCAAGTCGACCCTGAAGCTGCTGTACCCCGATACGGTGACCCCCGATAAGGTGACCGAAGATCGAAAGCTGCGAGAAGGGGACACAGGCAACGACGTTGAAGAGCTACAGACCCTCCTCATTGGCAAGGGTGAGAGCATCACGAAAGCGGACGGAAAATTCGGACCGAAAACCGGCAAGGCTCTCAGATCATTCCAGAAGAAGAAGAACCTGACGCCAGATGGCGTCGCCGGCGCCGCAACGTGGGCCAAGCTAAGAGCCTCAAGCTAGAGGCCGGGCTGACCAGGTCCTGATCCCTCTTTCGCAATAGCCCGCGCGCGTCAGGCGCTCTCAATTTGGATTGCCGCCTGCGCGCCGCGCCTTTGTCCGGGAACGCAAGCCGAGAGAGCCACGCTGACCCTACTCCCTGTTGCCTGTTGCCTGTTGCCTTTGCCTCTTCCTAACCCGAATGCCTAACGCCGATTCCCAATCCGTCGCAATCTAAAAACCCATCAACCAAACCTCGAACGTTCGTTTTCCCAGCATACGCATTTTCTGGCATACTCATCTCACCTCGCCTCGGTTAGCGGCGGACAGTCTCGAGAGCGTCTCGATCTGGGGGTGGGGGCAGCGTGCGCGATCAGCACATACAAGGGCGTAACGTGCCCGAGTTTTTTCGCGTAGCGAACCGTATCCGGTGCTGTCCAGTTCATAACTGGAACATCCGGACCCGCCGGCAGGAGGAGTAAGGTGCCTCCCATTCGGATACGGCCGGCAGAACAGCTGTCGTGGAGCGCGTCAAGGCGCCATTTCTCTTAGAGCAACTGGCACCCGGTGCCAGCGCGCTCCACATCCGTTTTCTATATCGCTGGCGGGAAACCGCGCGGCGGCACAGCGCATATTGCCTATCGGGCGGTGTTCGCGCTATGGCGCCGCCGCCTTGGTCCCGGCACTTCTCAAAGGCAATCCACAGCGCCACGACCATCACATTCAACACAATGACAACGCCAAGTGAATGCCACGGTCTGCGCAAAAGAAGCTCGCTGAACCAGTCGAGTGTTTCAAACAATTGAACCTCGTCACCGCTGACGACACACACATACTCTCACGCTGAACCGGCTCATCGAGGTGCTTCGCGCGGGCTGGCTCGAAGTCCTCGACAAAGCCGGCGGGGCGATGGTCCGGCATATCGTGTTGCCGGCGTGTTCAACCCCGCGTGCAACTTAGCTAAGCCGTTCTGACAATTACCTGATGGAGCACAAACAAAGTGAACACACACCTTCGCGGGGCTAAAAAAAATCAGGGGTCCTGTGAGGAACCCCTGAGTTGAAGGACGATGAGTCGATGGACGAGCGTTTAAGGAAGAGCGTTAAAGGACGAGAAGCTTGAGAAGACGACGCCATGAAAAATCGTGTCGAACGAATGGCCCGTGCCGCGATCAATCAGCTTGCGCTGACTTAAGCCGCGACGGTTCCCTCGTCGCCCGGATCGCGCAGCACGTAGCCGCGGCCCCAGACGGTTTCGATGTAGTGCTTGCCGCCGGTTGCAGCCTGCAGCTTCTTGCGAAGTTTGCAGATGAACACGTCGATGATCTTGAGTTCCGGTTCGTCCATCCCGCCGTAGAGATGATTGAGGAACATTTCCTTGGTCAGCGTGGTGCCCTTGCGCAGCGAAAGCAGCTCGAGCATCTGGTATTCCTTGCCCGTCAGATGCACGCGAGCGCCGTTGACATCGACGGTCTTGGTGTCGAGGTTGACGCGCAGATCGCCGGTCTCGATGACCGACTGAGCGTGACCCTTGGAGCGGCGAACGATCGCCTGGATGCGGGCAACCAGCTCGTCCTTGTGGAACGGCTTGGTCATATAGTCGTCGGCACCGAAGCCGAGACCACGCACCTTGTCGTCAATGCCAGCCAACCCTGAGAGGATGAGGATCGGCGTTGCGACCTTGGAAACGCGCAGCGTCTTCAAGACTTCGTAACCGCTCATATCCGGCAGGTTAAGATCAAGGAGGATGATGTCGTAGTCGTAGAGCTTGCCGAGATCGACGCCCTCTTCTCCAAGATCGGTGGTGTAAACGTTAAAACCTTCAGATTGCAGCATCAGTTCGATGCTCTGCGCCGTGGCGCTGTCGTCTTCAATTAGTAGAACTCGCATAGCCGTTCCTCTCGTGCCTCGTCCGCGTTCCGATTGCTCTCCGCCCCAAAGAGAACGCACAACTGCTTCGAGCTAAGCCATTCGTTAGGAAGTTAGCGATGAGAGGTTAACAAACCCTAATTTTCTCTTGCGTGTTACAGATCAGGTCAATTGTCTCGAAAGATTTATTTCGAGTCTATTGAGACGACCCCGGCATGACGAACCCCAGACTTGGGACACGACCTGAGGCCAGCGCAAGACAACGTGTCTCCGCTCGCGCCCATGACGGCTCGCTGTAACCACATGAAATTGTTAGAACTTGCGCCCTCTCGACCGCCCATTTAGCCAACCCGCGCTTTAACCGTTCGGGGCGCCCACCCCTCCCGGCTAAGACCCCGCGAGGGGTGGCCGAAGTTCGATACGAATCAACAGCTAACAGAATTCGCGATTTGGCCAAAGGGGCTACAAGGCAAAAAAACGGCCGCTGAACGCCTATCAGACTAGAAAAAGGTTTGCGTTGCTTTACCGCAACTTAATGGCAGAGTGTTATATGAAATCTCAAGGCTATTTGCTGTTGCAGCAACTTGACCTTGGCGCCGCCGTAGCGCACTTTATTCCGGCTTTCACTGACGACCGGGACAGCTGCCGGACTTTGTTGGCACGTTTCTTGGGTGATCAGGGTTATCACGGGTTCGAGTTTGTAAAGGGTATCGAACAATGAAGGCACGCGAAAACGCTTTGCGTCTGCGCCGCCATGCGGTCGACGAAAAGAGCCGCAAGGTCGATGAACTTGAGCGAATCATTCGCGAGTTCGACACGATGGCCGTTGACCTTGACCGCCAGATCCAGGCCGAAGAAGACCGCACCGGTATTCGCGACCGGAGCCATTTTTCTTATTCAACTTACGCAAAATCGGCAGCCCAGCGCCGCGATAATCTGCGCACGTCAACGGAAGCGATGCGCGAACAGCTGGCCGAAGCCGTCCGGGAACGTGACGATGCGGCCGAACAATTTGCCCGCGCGGCGGCTCAAATCGAGACCCGCGACGACATGCGGTCCGGCCGCCGGCGCTCTGGCGGCATGATTGGCGCTGGACTGCGCTAATCCGGCATTTCCGCCTCAGACGGGATTCTGGGGCCGGATTTGCTCAACATGAATTTATTAGGGCGGTGCCACCAGGGCGCCGCCTTTTTCGCTTTATGTGCGCCGGGATGTGCGCGCCAAGGGGCCGGGGTGCGCTTATGCCTCCGTGGATAACCCACTTGCAGCGAATGGCAATCGGCTGCAAACGGGGCACAGGGTTGCCGGCGCTTAAGAGACGCGGGACTTAGGGACTTCACGACTTGATCATCACTCTGCAAATCGCAACTCGGCAAATCGCAGGTCTACTGGCTATTATGGTCCTCGGCATTTGGGCTGGCGGCTGCTCCAGCACCCTTGAAGCGCCGTCGTGGACCATGCCGGACGCTCCAAAGCTGCCAACGCTTGATTCTGTTGCAGCTTTGACCGCACCTGCTGAAGAACCGCCCGCAGGATCAGCGACAGAGTTGTACACGAAAGTGGCGCGTGGCGCGGTTGCCTGCTGGTTTGGCGCCAATGGCCCCTTGAAGAAGGACTATATTTACCACGCCGAAGCGGACGCGCCGTCGCGCGGGGGCAAGGCCGAGATTACGATTCACAGCCGCGATCCAAGCAATCCCAACCCGCGCGGGCCGAAAGCGTACCTCATCAAGATCGATCCCAAGGACGAAGCCAACGCAGTCATCGCCACGGAAAATTTGAAGATGTCGGGACCGGTCGCTGCGATGATGAGTTCCGACGTCAATCGCTGGTCGCGGGGTGACACGGCGTGCGCTGGCAAATCGACAGCGGCGGGATGGACGCCCGAAGCGCCGCCGGCGCCTGCACTTGCACCCGCTAAACCCGATCCCAAAAAACCTAAGAAGAAAGCCGCCGCGCCAGTGAAACCCGCGCCGCCTCAAGCCAATTGATAACGCAAACGAGCAGCACACCGAAGCGCGCCACTCGTTTAAAATTCGAAGGAATTGATTGAGGTTACTCGCGGTAGTCCTGGATGCGCGTGGCGCGCAGACCGGGCAGACCGTGTTTATCGATGGAACGCTGCCAGGACAAGAATTCGTCGACTGTCAGCTTGTAGCGCTCGCACGCCTCTTCCATGCTGAGAAGGCCGCCGCGCACTGCAGCGACAACCTCGGCTTTGCGCCGTATTACCCAGCGCTTTGTATCGCGCGGAGGCAAATCGGCGACCGTTAGCGGGGACCCATCCGGGCCGATCACGTAGCGCCCGCGCGCTCTCATCTGTTGTTCGGTCATGATACTCATTACACTTTCAGACCACTCAGGTTTGTTCTACTTGGTTGCGATTAAATTAGCCCTAACCCATTGAGTAAACATGGCATAAATGGGAGTGCCAATTCTGGTTTCGCAGACCGTTCGTGCGCTTCGCCTTAAGGTTCATCCCGCTTTGGGGCAGGGCTTTCCCTTGGAGACGAGGTAAAGCGAATTCCGGGCCAACTTGATGAATGAGGTGCCAGGGCGCACTTCGCCGCCTTGCCAGCGGCACGATTATCCGAATAATGGCAGTTCAACAGGCCCGGCATCTTGGGGTCCGGCGCCATAAATCGTGCCTAGTCGCTTGTTATGATGCGATGATTGACTATTTGACGTAACGTGCCGGGCGGCGCCCTTGGCTGCGACCGGCAGTTGAACAGCTTTTGTTAAGGGGCCGAGTGCGCCCGCAGGCACCCGAATGACCCGGATTATCGAAGCAAGCGAACGATCCCGCCCGGCCGCCAAGCGCGTTGTCGTTGCGATGTCGGGTGGCGTCGATAGCTCGGTTGCGGCCGCCCTCATGAAGGAGCAGGGCCACGACGTCATCGGCATTACCCTCCAGCTCTACGACCACGGCTCTGCGACGGGGCGTAAGGGCAGTTGCTGCGCCGGCCAGGACATTCACGACGCCCGCCGCGTCGCCGATCAGATCGGCATCCCGCATTACGTGCTCGATTATGAAGAGCGTTTTGCCGAAAAGGTCATTGACGGATTTGCCGCGAGCTACATCGCCGGCGAAACGCCTATTCCCTGCGTCACCTGCAATAACGAAATCAAGTTCCGCGATCTCCTGGATACCGCGCGCGATCTTGGCGCCGACGTTCTTGTGACCGGACATTACGTGCAGCGCCTCGATGGGCCAAATGGGCCGTATCTCGCGCGCGCCATCGACGCCGACCGCGACCAGAGTTACTTTCTTTTTGGCATCACGTCCGAGCAACTGGCCAAATTGTGGTTCCCGCTCGGCGGCATGCCGAAATCAGAAGTGCGCGAACATGCGCGCAAGTTTAATTTGCCGATCGCCGAAAAGGCCGACAGCCAAGACATCTGCTTCGTCCCCGCCGGCCGCTATACGGATGTGATTGCCCGTTTGAAGCCCAACGCCATGGAGCCGGGCGACATCGTCCATATCGACGGCCGGGTGCTCGGCCGCCACGATGGCATCATCAATTTCACAGTCGGCCAGCGCAAGGGCCTGAAAATCCCGGCAGCGGAACCCCTGTTCGTTGTGCGCCTCGATCCGCAAACCAAGCAAGTCTTCGTTGGGCCCCGATCGGCACTCGAGACGGCGGCTCTGTTGCTGCGCAATACAAATTGGCTCGGGGAAAAGCCACTTGCCGAGGTCGCAACCAACGGAACACCGGTATATGTTCGTATGCGTTCGTCTCAGCCGCCGCGCGCGGCGACGCTATTTGCCGACGAGGACGGCAAGGTGCGTGTCGTGCTGTGCGACGGTGAGGAGGGTATTGCGACCGGTCAAGCCTGTGTATTCTATTCGGACGGCGGGCCAACCGCTGCGAGTCCTGGGTGGCGGATCGATTGCAAAGACAATAAAGACTGTAGCGGATGGGGGCGGCGAGCGTCACCGGTTGAACATCGCAGCAGGACGCTGAAATATCCGCGCACACGACGCGGGTGCTTAAATTGTGACGTTGATGGAGGCTTGAAGTGAGTCAGAACCAGCATTTGAGAACGGCGAGCCGCGATCCGCGCAGCAAATCCCCGCGGCCGCTATTCGCCAACGCCTCAGACGCGACGGCTCACCAGATGGACGAGGCTGACGTGCGCGAAGCGTATCGCCGCTGGGCTCCTGTTTACGACTATACGTTCGGCAAAGTTTCAACCGCCGGCCGCCGCCATGCCGTTGAGATCATCAATAGCGGCGCAGGCAAGGTTCTTGAAGTTGGCGTCGGCACAGGCCTCTCGCTTCCGGAATATAAATCGCATCTCGAAATCACCGGCATCGACCTCGCGCCGGAAATGCTTGAGCGCGCGCGCGAACGCGTTGCCGCCGAAAAGTTGACCAACGTTGCGGGCCTCCATGAAATGGACGCCAGCAATCTGCAATTCCCGGACGCGACCTTCGACACGACCGTCGGCATGTATCTGATCACCGTCGTGCCCGATCCTGAAAAGGTCATGCGCGAACTGGCGCGCGTGACGAAGCCCGGCGGCGAAGTCATGCTGGTCAATCACTTTAGCCAGGACGACGGTGTGCGCGGATGGGTTGAGCGGCGCATGGCGCCGTTTGCCGATCTCGTCGGCTGGCACTCGGTATTCGACGTCTCACGCGTCATGGTTTGCGACGACCTGAAACTCATCGAGCGCCGTTCGTTGCGCCCATGGGGCTTGTTCACGATGATGCGCTTCCGCAAGGAAGCCAACGCCGGGCGCCATCAACTCGCGGCGGAATAGTCAAACTGGCAAATAAGCGGGCGGTTTGGCCGCCTCTCAGAGCCGTATATCAAGTTGACGGCGCAAGGCCCCGTACCTATAGACGGGGCCTTAGTGCTTTGAAGTACTTCTGACCCCCAAACGGTGTTTGGCGGTTCAATGGCTGGATAGCTCAGGTGGTTAGAGCGGCGGTCTCATAATCCGCAGGTCGGCGGTTCAAGTCCGCCTCCAGCTACCATTTTGTTTGTGCTTGGCGACACGCGTTCCGGGGCGAGCCGGCCGCCAAGCACTCAAACATCACCTCAAGCACCGCAACATTTTTTGAATTTCTTGCCGCTGCCGCACGGACACGGATCGTTGCGCCCTGTCTTGGGCTCAGCCCTTCGCACGGTCTCTGCACCGTGATGATGATTATGGTGATGCCCCTCGCCTTCACGATGACGATGGCCGTCGCCGCCTATGTAGGCCCAGGACCCATGTTCATCTCGGGCGAACTGCGACGTCTCGTGATGATCCCACGTCATGCCATTTTGCGTATAGGTCGCCACAAACTCGACGAGCCCGGTTATGTCATCCGTGCCGCCTTGAGACGTGCGAACAACTTTCAAGCGCTTGAAGGTGCCATTCGACGCCCACTCTTTCGCACCCTTCGCGTGCGCGGCTGACTGCGATCTCGGCGCAAACGTGGTGCCGATGTAATCGTAAGCGCCTTGACTGAAGGCTGTATAACGGGACCGCATCAGCGCCTCGGCAGTCGGCGGCTTGGCGCTTCCTGAGATGTAGGGGCCGCAGCAGGCGTCGTACTCTTGATTGGAGCCGCAGGGGCAGGACATGCATCACCCTCTTCATGAAAAGTTGGGCCTTTAAGCCGCTTCAAGGCGCCTTTGACAAGTCCATACTGTTCGACGCACTATCCAGGCAGTTCCGGCCGGCCTGATGTCGAGTGCAGCGGCCAGTTCGACAAACGTTCGGCGTTCCGGCCGGCTCTAGGAACGAGTAGTCGGAACTCCATCAACAAAGCGTGCCTAGCTCAATTGGATAGAGCATCGGATTTCGATTCCGAGGGTTGGGGGTTCGAGTCCCTCGGTGCGCGCCACCTTCGCTCCTCACGGGCTACGGTCCGCAAAGCCAGCCAAGTCGCGCGCTTTGATCTCTTGGCCTTATGCTCAGTAACCAACTTTCCCAAAACGCGGCGTTCTGGCTCCGCACTTGCAAAGAAACCTTGGAACTAAGACGGCTACGTCGTAAGCATTCCGGGGCATGCAAAATTGAGTTGTATTGAGGAATTCTGAGTTGGCCAAAATCATCGGAAATGCCAGACGAAACATTCTGACCGGAACGGCCGCTGCGGATCTCATTCAAGGTCTTGGCGGGACGCCAACTCCACGCCCAGCGCCTTCATCCACTTCAACCCCGCGACCGTGTCTCCACGCGGTTTGTATTCAAGACCGATGTGGCCGGTGTAGCCGCTGGCATCGATGGCTTTTAGCAGCGCGCGGAAATCGAGTTCGCCTTGGTCCGGTTCGCCGCGATCAGGCGGGGACGCGATCTGCATATGCCGGATGAAGGGCTTCGCTTCTTGTAATCCCCCTAGCACATCGCCGTCCATAATGTGGCGATGATAGAGATCGAATTGCAGCCCGACATTTGGCCGCCCACAATCGCGCAAAATGTCGAGGGCCTGACGCGTGCGCGACAAGAAATATCCCGGCATGTCGCGCGTGTTGATCGGTTCGATGACGAGCGTGATGCCTTCGGACCGCGCACGGTCTGCGGCGCGCTGAAGATTGGCAACGAACGTCCCCCGCTCGGCGCCCTCCGTCTCTAGCCCCGCCATCACGTGGATGAAGCCGTTGCCGAGCACGTGCGCATATTGCAGTGCCTTTTCGACTGACGCCTCGAATTCCCGTTCGCGCCGGGGAATGGCCGCAATGCCTCGCTCGCCGGCAGCCCAGTCGCCTTGCGCCGCGTTGAACAACACGAGCGCGAGGCCGTGCTTATCGAGGAGCGCGCGCAGGTCTTGCGCGGGATACTCGTAGGGGAACATGAATTCGACTGCCTTGAAACCTTGCGCGGCAGCGAGCGCAAAGCGATCTAAGAATGGTGCCTCTTGGAAGAGGAAACTCAAGTTGGCAGCGAAGCGGGGCATGGGTGGTCCTGGCAGGCAGCAGGCAGGCAATCGGCAGTAAGGCAGCAGGCAGTCAATGCCGCTAGGTTGCATTAATGAGCCGAGGTTGTGCCCAACGCCGTGGCCTCACGGTTGCCGTGCGTGCCGGTTGCCCTCTAGTCGTAATCGTGTTTCGACGAGCGCATTTTCTTGACGCCCCCGCGCACGGTCTTGGCCTTGATGCGCCGTTCCTTGGAGGCGCGAGAAGGTCTTGTCTTGATCCGCGGCTTTGGCGCAATCAGAGCTTCTGCGATCAAATCGGTCAGGCGCTTCCTCGCATCCGAGCGGTTCATCTCCTGGGTGCGGAAGCGGTCCGCCTGGATGATGAGCACGCCGTCGTCGGTCAAACGGCGGCCTGCGAGCTTTACTAGGCGCGCCTTTGCCGCCGCCGGGATCGACGTGTTGGCGGCGAGATTGAAGCGCAATTCAACCGCGGTTGAAACCTTGTTGACGTTCTGCCCGCCCGGACCCGACGAGCGCACGAAGCGCTCTTCAAGTTCGTTGTCGTCGATGTCGAGTGTGCCGTTGATGCGCATTTCAACTTCTAGATTTCGGGCTCTTTGAAGAACGTAAGCCGGTTGGCAAACGGATCGGCAAGCGTCAGCTCTTCTCCGCCCCAGGGCGGCGTATCGATTGCGGGTCTCAATGCCGAATACGCCTTGCTCTTCAGTTCCGCAAGCAACGCATGCACATCGTCGCAGCCGATGCGCAAATTCCCGCCCGGGCTGCCGTCGCCGTGATGTCCCGACAGATGCAGCAGGCATTCGCCGCGCGAGACTTGCATATAAGCCGGCAATCCCGGTTCGAACCGGTGTTCCCAGTGCAATTTGAAGCCGAGATAGTCGATATAGAACGCGCGCGCCGCCGCTTCATCGAAAATGCGCAGGACGGGGATTGGGCTTGCGAACGTCATGCATAAACTCTCAATTCCGGCGGCGGCCGCGCTTCAAGTCCTTGATAATCTCTCGCGCCGCGTTCATGCCCGGCACGCCCGTGACTCCGCCGCCAGGATGCGCGCCGGCCCCGCAAAGATAAAGCCCTACAATCGGCATACGATAGTCCGCATATCCCAGCACCGGCCGCGCCGAGAACAGCTGGCCAAGATTGAGCTGGCCATGAAAAATATCGCCGTCAACGAGGCCAAAGCGCTGTTCGAGATCCAATGGCGACAGGAGTTGGCGGCCAACCACGGATGACTTGAAGTTCGGCGCGTGACGCGTCACCGTTTCAATGACCAGATCGCCGAAGGCTTCGCGTTCATGCGGATTGGCCCAACTGCGCGGTGCGGGCAAGTGCGGCGCAACGTACTGCACGAAGAGGCTCGCAACGTGCTTTCCCTTTGGTGCAAGGGTATCGTCGAGCGTCGAGGGGATCAGCATTTCGATGACCGGAGAGCGGGCCCATCCGAGCGTGCGCGCGTCGGTGTAGGCGTCCTCCATGTAACGCATCGTCGGCGCGATCATGATGCCGGACGCGTGGTGGTCTTGGCGCTCTTTTCCAGGGCGAGACGTGAAATCGGGAAGCTCCGAGAGCGCAACGTTCATGCGGAACACGCCCGAACCGGATTTCATACCCGTGAAGCGCGCGCGCACTTCAGGTTGTACGGCGTCTTCTGGAACGAACGCGCGGAACAATAATTTCGGCGGAATGTTCGAGGCAACAGCGCGCGCTCGGATTTCTTCGCCGCTTGCCAGGACGACGCCAGCGGCGCGTTCGCCATTCATCTTGAGCCACACAACCTGCGCGTTCGTGCGGATCTCAGCGCCGCGTTCGCGTGCCGAAGCGGCCATCGCCTGCGTGATTGCCCCCATCCCGCCAATGGCGTGGCCCCACACACCCTGCTTGCCGTTCACCTCGCCAAAGCAGTGGTGCAGCAGAACGTATGCCGTGCCGGGCGCGGAGGGCGGCACATAGGCGCCGACGATGCCGTCGTAGGCAAACGCCGCCTTGACATGATCGTTTTCGAACCAGCGGCCGAGAAAATCTTCGGCACTTGAGGTAAAGAGATCGAGCAGCACGCGCTGCTCTTCGAGGCTGAGTTTGAGTACACGCCGCCCGAGCGCGCCGCCTTTGAGCAATTCGAGAATGCCGCCACCGGCGTTCGGCGGGGTCTTTGTCACGAGTTCGCGGAGCACGTCCGCGGCGCGGGTTAACATGTCATCGTAGGCAGGATAGCGCTCCGCATCTTTGATCGACAATGCGCCGATCGCCTTTTGTTTGGCACCAATCTCGCCGTATGGAATGTGCAGAGACTTACCCTCGTCGAGGGGCCAGAAATTGCCTGCCGGGCGATGCACGATCTTTAAGCCGTGACGCGCGAGTTCGAGATCCTTGATGACCTTGGGATTGAGCAGGCTCACAGTGTATGAGGCGACGGAATTGCGAAAGCCTGGCGCGAACTCCTCCGTTAACGCCGCCCCGCCGACGCTGGCGTTTTTCTCAAGAACGACAACTTTCAATCCCGCACCTGCGAGATAAGCGGCGGCCGTTAACCCATTATGTCCGCCACCTAGGATCGCGACGTCATATCTCTTGTCAGCCATTTGTAGCCTTTGTCCTGTTAGGCGGCGCTTATGACACGCGCCGTTGCAGGGGCGAACCCCGGGTCAGCTTCACGGTCGGCCGTCACAAACGAAATGCTGCAGCGCCGCATCGAAAGTTGAGGGTAACCAATTGTTTTCTTTGATGAGTACCAAGTTATGCCGCAAGTCTGACGTTAAGGTTGTCTTTATGAATTGCGCCTAATTTTTCCGTGTGCGGGGTTGAAGCCCAGGCAAATTTGAAGCGGAGCACTCTATGACCGCAGCGACCACGCTGACTTTCCCTGCATCGGCCGCCCTGGCACCAGCCCACGACATTTCAGCAAAACTGATGGGCGTCATGATCGCTGCTTTACTGCCCGCACTCTTTTGGACAGCCGCTGCCTCAGGCGTTGGCGCCCTCTTCGGCGTCACATTCGCACTTTCGTCGCTGCTCCTGGCAGGCTCGGCAATTGCTATCTTCTTGGGCGCGGTGTGCGCGCCTGTCATGCTCAAAGCCTAATCTGCTCAGCGACGCGCAGCGCCGGTCCGTGCGCCACTTTCGTTGACCTGCCTAATCGTTTATTCGGCGGCGGCCTGTTTCTTGGGGCTGACGAGCGCCATGTAGTCGCTAAGCAACGTTTCGCAGATTTGACCTGGCTTGTAGTGGTGCGGACCAATCTCGGAAACTGGCGTGATTTCAGCCGCCGTACCCGTAATGAAGCACTCGGAAAAGCCGCCAAGCTCGTCCGGCAAAATGGTGCGTTCGATCACCTTTATGCCTCGCGCTTTGGCAAGGCCTATCACGGTTCGCCGGGTTATGCCGTCCAGGAAGCAATCGGGCATCGGCGTATGGATAGCCCCATCCTTAATGAAGAATACGTTTGCGCCGGTGCATTCCGCTACGTGGCCGCGGTAATCCAGCATCAAAGCGTCCGAATAACCTGCCCGTTCGGCGCGATGCTTCTCGATGGTGCAGATCATATAAAGGCCTGCCGCCTTAGCGCGGAAGGGCGCTGAATCAGGCGCTGGCCGCCGGTAGGTCGCCATTGCGATGCGAATGCCCTTAAGGCGCTGATCCATGGGGAAATAGGATCCCCAGTTCCAAGCCGCGATGGCAAGGTGAATTTTGGCCGACTGCGCCGCCACGCCCATCATTTCGCTGCCGCGCCAGGCTATTGGGCGGACATAGCAATCCGATAAATTATTGGCCCGGATCACGTCCCGGCAAGCCTGATCGATCTCATCGGCCGTATAGGGGATATCGAAGTCCATGATCCGCCCGCCCTCGATGAGACGCTCGGAATGCTCGCGCAGTTTGAAGATCTCGCCATTATAAGCCCGCTCGCCCTCAAAGACAGCGCTGGCGTAGTGCAACGCATGCGTCAGAAGATGAACCTGAGCCTCGCGCCAGGGAACCATCCGGCCGTCAAACCAAATAAAGCCATCGCGATCATGATAGGGTACGAGGTCAGCCATGTTGAGGTCCAGATCCCAGGAATTTTTGGCGCTTGCATCAGCCCGCGCGCCGGTTTTCAGAAAGCTTGGGGAAACCGTTGACGATTACCCTTCAAACCCGTGCCGGGCAAGCCCGTAAACTAATTTTCGTCATTGGGCCGCCCGCCCAACAATTTGACTTGAAACGCGAAACAATCAAGGCCAATAAGTCAACATGACTGACATAACGTCCGATACCGCGTCGGGCCACCGCCTTGGGGCCCAAGTTGCGTCTAAGTCCAGCGTGCCCAGCGAAGGCCCTGCGCCCGCGCTCCATCTGGATCTGATCGCATGTGTCGAACTTTTCTTTTTCGCTTACCGCGACTTTACCTGCGACCCCGATATTATCTTGGACCAGTACGGCTTCGGCAGGGCTCATCACCGGGTCCTGCATTTCGTGCGGCGCAACCCGGGTCTCAAAGTTGCCGAACTTCTCGAAATCCTAAAGATCACCAAGCAATCATTGGCTCGCGTCCTAAAGCAGCTCCTCGACGAAGGCTTTGTCATCCAGCGCGCGGGAGATGAAGACCGGCGCGAGCGCCGCCTGTTCGTTTCAGCTAAAGGTGCGCGGCTGACAGACAAGCTGACGGAAATTCAAGTCAAGCGCATCGAAGCCGCGCTGCGCAAAGCGGGTCCTGGCGCCGAATCTCTGGCGCAAAAGTTTCTTTTCGCCATGATTGCAGAAAAGGATCTTGCTCAGGTCGAAAACCTGATCAAGATCGACCGCAACGGCAACCATGCGAATGCTATCATGGTGAGCAAATGAAAAGCCCCGGCCCGCAATCGCGCGCGGAGCCGTTGCCCGACAACGCACCGCACATTCTCGTTGTCGACGATGATCAGAAAATTCGCGAACTGCTTGGCCGGTTTCTGGTCTCAAGCGGCTACCGGGTGACGGAAGCCGCCGACGCCGCCATCTGCAAGATCCTTCATGCGCGGGCTCTCTTTCGATCTCGTGATGCTGGACGTGATGATGCCCGGCGAATCCGGTTTGAGCCTTGCGCGCGACCTCAAAGCCACGCGGCCGGTACCAATCCTGATGCTCACAGCCCTTGCCGACGCTGAAGACCGCATCACGGGTCTCGAAGCCGGCGTCGACGATTACGTCACCAAGCCCTTTGAACCGCGCGAACTTCTGCTGCGACTGCGCAATATTCTCCGGCGCGGACAGCCACCCAGCACGCAAAGCGACGATATCCGCATGGGGCCGTGCGTTTTCAGTATCACGCGCGGCGAACTGCGCCGGGACGAGGAATCGATAAAACTAACGGAGCGCGAACGCGATCTTTTGCGCCTCTTTGCGCTCCGGATCGGCGTACCTGTGCCGCGCCACGAACTTTCAAGCGACGAGTCGACGGGGAGCGAGCGCGCGATCGACGTTCAGATCAATCGCCTCCGGCGCAAGATTGAAGCCGATCCATCGAACCCCGTATACCTGCAGACGGTGCGCGGCAAAGGCTACATCCTTTACATAGATTGACTTGGTTCGAAGCTCATAAGCGCCAGCGTCTTGGAGGCTATAGGCGGGAATGGTCGCAGCACGCGAAACCGGCACGCAATCGCAACGTTCGGAGCCGTGGCTCGTGCGGCTGCGGCAGCATGCCGTGACACAGAAAGTGCTTGCGGTCGCTGCCGAGCTTTTACCGAAGGGCCTTTATGCCCGCGCGCTCCTCATCATCATTACGCCCATCGTGGTGCTTGAGGGTGTCATCGCGTTCGCCTTCATGGAGCGGCATTGGCAGGCCGTGACGCGGCGTCTGTCTGAAGCAACCGCGCGCGATATCGCAGCGATCATCGATCTCTACGATAAGCTCCCGAATAAGTCGAAAACCGCAGACCTCGTAGGCTCTCGCCAAGCAGCGGCTCAATCTCGATCTCCAATTCCTGCCGACCGGAGATTTGCCGCCGCCCGGACCAAAACCTCTATTTACACTACTCGATCGCGCGCTCTCGACGGAACTGAGACGTCACGTGAACAAGCCCTTTTGGATCGATACAGCCGGCGAGGTCCGCCTTGTCGAAATCCGCGTCAAACACGACGACGCTATTTTGAGGATCATGGCAACGCGCAGCCAGACATACGCGTCGAACTCGCATATTTTCCTGCTATGGATGGTTGGAACGTCGGTCATTCTTTTGACCGTCGCCATTCTTTTTTTGCGCAACCAGATCAGACCCATTCTGCGGCTCGCGGAAGCCGCCGACGCCTTCGGCAAGGGACGCGGTATCCCAGAGGATTTCCGCCCGCGCGGCGCCCGCGAAGTGCGCCAAGCGGCGGAAGCCTTTCTTGAAATGCGCGATCGCATCAAGACCCACGTCGAGCAGCGCACGACGATGCTTGCCGGCGTCAGCCACGATCTGCGGACTGTGCTAACGCGCTTCAAACTCGAGTTGGCGTTGCTCGGCGATTCAAGCGACACGCGCGCGCTCGCCGCCGACGTCAATGAAATGCAACACATGCTTGAAGACTATCTGGCATTTGCCAAAGGCGATGGCGGCGAAGAAGCCAAACCGACAAACCTCAAAGAGCTGCTGCAAGAGATCCACGCCGACGCCCAAATCTATGGCCGCTCGGTTGAACTCAAGATGCGCAAGAAGCGCCAGGACCTGGTATTGCCGCTCAAACGGCAAGCACTCAAACGCGCCATCACCAACCTCGTCTCAAACGCGGCGCGATACGGCGATCACGTCGTGATCAGGGCCGCGACCGAAGGGCAATGGGTGCGCATCGAAGTTGACGATAATGGCCCCGGAATTCCAGCGTCCGAGCGCGAAAATGTTTTCCGGCCATTCTACCGTATCGACCATGCCCGCAACGTAGACGACGGCAATTCGGGCCTTGGCCTCGCAATTGCCCGCGACATTGCCAAGAGCCACGGGGGCGAGATCGCCCTCGGCGAGAGCTCCATGGGCGGGCTGAGGGCCATCATCTCGCTGCCTATCTGAAACTGCTGAACCGGGTTACCGGCCGGCTCGGCCTTGTAACTTGAATGTGATGTTATTGTATTCCATTCTTATGGGGTGTCAGTCAGTGCCTCCACCTGGATGACAGTGCACCGGGACTTGGCCCCCAGCCAACCTGGGGCGCGTTGCCCGCCGATCATGGGTCTTTGGCGTAAGCCACCCCTGAGGAACGCATTGGCCGCGAGCCTTCCCTACCCGCTTCCAGGCCACGTTAGGAACCAAGCTCGCGGCCTCGCTTTTTTGCAGCCGCCACAGCTTCGGTCATCAAATCCTTGAGCCCGCCCTGTTCGCGCATCAGCACGTCGAGAGCAGCAGCCGTTGTCCCGCCGGGCGAAGTCACATTCCGCCGCAATGTTCCGGCGTCGAGGGGCGAAGCCTCCATCAACGCGCCCGATCCCGTAACCGTCGCGCGCGCAAGTTTCATCGCAGTTTCTGCATCGAGTCCGGCGGCACGCCCAGCGTCGGCCAGACATTCCGTCAGAAGAAAAACGTAAGCGGGACCCGATCCAGAAACCGCGGTGACGGCATCGATCAGCGCTTCATCCTCGACCCACACGACATCGCCGACCGCGCTGAGAAGCGCGTCGCACGCTGCTTTTTGAGAGGCTGACACGTGCCCGTTGCCAACCGCCCCGGTAATGCCTCGCCCAATCGCAGCAGGTGTATTCGGCATGGCGCGGACCACTGCGGTACCAGCCGGCAAATGTTTTTCGAAACTCGCGATCGAGCGTCCGGCTGCAATCGAGATCACGACGGTCTTCGGTCCGGCAAGTTTAGCGAGCGGCGGAAAGACTTGATCCATGACCTGCGGTTTCACCGCGACGATGATGACGGAGGGATAGCTTGGAAGTGAAGTGAAAACGGCCTCAGCGCGCAAGCCGAGGCGCGTAACGAGACTGGCCGCCTCGCCCGACAGCGAAGGCTCCTGCACAAAAACCGATTTCGGATCGAGCCCGCGCGCGAGCCACCCTGAGAGTAACGCTGCGCCCATTTTCCCGGCGCCTGCAAGCAGCACCGGTCCGTCAAACGATAAACTCATGACATCAAGACCGCGAATGAAGCCCCAAGGACTATGCCCGGCCCTCGGTCTCAAACATGGTTGAAACCAGTGCCTCACGGCTTTCCTTACCTGCCCAGACGACAAACTGGAAGGCCTGGTAGTAGCGTTCGCAGCCTTCGAGTGCAGAACGAAGGAGCGCTTCGCACTGACGGGTCGTGGCTACGGTTCCGTTAAGCAAGAGCGCGTGACGGAACATAACCAAGCCTTCCTGGGTCCACAAATCGAAGTGACCGAGCCAAAGCTGCTCGTTGATTTGAGCGACCAGCCGGTACATTTCCGGCAACCTGTTTTCAGGGACTTTGAAGTCGAAGGCGCAGGCGAGATGCAACGCTTCGAGGTCTTCGCGCCAATTGAGCGAGACGTGATAGTCGGTCCACGTTCCAGAAACGACCAAAGTCAGTTCGTCATCGCTGGCGCGGTCTGCGGCCCAATCGTGGGCCGTCGCAAGTTGCTCGAAAAGATCGATCGGATTTATGACGCGCTCGTAATTGCGTTCGGCCGTTGCCATTCAAAATCATCCTTTTCATGCGCCCGGACGAAAGTTCGATTTGCCCGCGCGTTCGACGCGAAACGATCTTTGCCTTCAACCGTGGGCCGCACGAAAACAGACGGCCTCCCGAGTCGCAAGGCAAGCCAAGCCTTGTCCACGGTCAAAGTGGCAAAGCACGGGCAAAGCGGTGAAATCCGACTGAAAATGCCGGAAGATGTTGAGAACTTGCGCGGGCCTGTGGATGATGCAGGACTGCACTCGACGTGAGGACAACGCAGTGGGCCGCAATTGCGACTCTAGCGGACAAACACACTCATGGCGAGGCGCCTATATCGTTCCAAGCTTAGCTTCCAGCGCCGTGATGCGCGCTTCAAGCCGCTCGTTTTCCATTCGAGCCTTCTCAGCCATAGCCTTCACAACTTCGAATTCTTCGCGTTTGACCACGTCCATACCCTGCATGAAGCGCTCGGCTTGCGCTTTCATCGCGCCCTCGACCTCTTTCTTCATGCCGTCGGCGGCGCCCGCAGCGTCCGTCATGATCTTGGCGAAGTCGTCGAAAATGCGATTTGTGGTCTGGGTCATGAGCCTGCCGCCTGCTGGACAACGTCGAATGCTGGATTTCCTGCGAATATGGCCTGTAAGCACGCCGCCATCAAGCCACCATATCGGCCGTCATGCTGAGCACTCACTTGACAGCCCGGTCCTCTTCCCGAAAAACCCCTTGCCAATGAACGGTTGCTCGACGCTGAGCTCCTAGACGGATGACGAGAGGCCGCACGAGGACAAATGACCAGCATTTTCGCAGCGCTCACCTATCCGGACATCGGCACTGTTGCTTTTTCCATCGGCCCGTTCTCGGTCAGGTGGTACGGCCTCGCCTACATGGCAGGGCTGATCCTCGGCTGGCTCTATATCAAGCACCTACTCAAAGACATCAGGCTGTGGCGCGCCGGCACGGCACCTTTAACCGACTTATTGACCGACGATCTGCTTCTTTGGATTACGCTTGCCGTGATCCTTGGCGGACGCTTAGGCCAGGTTCTGCTCTACGATCCGGGCTACTATTTCAATCACCCCGGCGAAATCCTGCAAGTTTGGAAGGGTGGCATGTCGTTCCACGGCGCACTCATCGGTTCGGGTGCCGCTATTCTCCTTTTTGCGCGCCACTTCATCGTGTCTGCGCGGTCGGTCATGGATCTGTGCTGCGCGGCGGTGCCGTTTGGCCTGTTCTTTGGGCGCGTTGCGAACTTCATCAACTCCGAGCACTGGGGCCGCGAGACGGACGCTGCCATCGGCATGGTATTTCCCAACGGGGGCCCATTACCGCGCCACCCGAGCCAGCTCTATGAAGCCGTTCTCGAAGGGCTGGTGATGTTCGTTATCCTTCGCTTCGTCACGCACGCGATGCTCGGTCTCAAACGCCCAGGGCTCGTCACCGGCATCTTCCTCGCGTGGTACGCCATCGCGCGCACGGCTTGCGAATTCTTCCGTGAGCCGGAGGCCGCCCACGCTCTAAACCTCGGTCCATTGACGGCTGGCCAGATGTATTCGATTCCCATGCTGCTTCTCGGGCTTTGGTTTATCGCCACAGCGAACCGCGAAAGCGAACCGGAAAAGGCTCAAGCGTGACCTATGATCCGGACCTTAGGCGCCTAACGCCTCTGGCCATCAAACTCAAAGACGAGATCCAATGCCGGGGGCCGATACCGGTCGCCGAGTACATGTCGCGCTGCTTGTGGGACGATGCACACGGATACTACGCCACCCGGCGTGCGATCGGCAAAGACGGCGATTTCATAACCGCGGCCGAAATCAGCCAGACTTTCGGCGAGATCATCGGGCTATGGGCGGGCGTTGTTTGGCAACAAGTTCTTGGTGCGCCAAAACCCGTTCAATTCGTTGAATATGGACCCGGCCGGGGCACCATGATGCGCGATGCGTTGCGCGCCGCCCGCGTCATCCCCGGACTTTGCGAAGTAACATCGGTCCATCTTGTCGAGATGAGCCCGGAACTGATCGCCGCCCAGCGCGAAGCCTTGATCGATGCGCCGGTGCATATCGATTGGGGCCACAATCTCGTCGGCTTTCAAACGCCTGCCATTATCGTTGCCAACGAGTTTCTCGATGCCTGGCCCGTCGATCAATGGATCAAGACCGCAAGTGGTTGGCGCCAGCGGGGCATCGGCCTCGATCTCAGGGGCGAGTTGTGTTTTTCTGAAATGGATCATCCACCGGCCAACAACGGCATCGATACGCGCTTCCCCGATGCACCTCTTGGTGCACTGGTCGAAAATCAGCGGCTCGAACGATTGGCCGAAGCCTTTCAAGCGCTGGCTCGAAGCGGTCCCATCGTCGCGCTCATCATCGACTACGGTTATGCAACAGCGTCTGCCGGCGATACGCTCCAGGCCGTGCGCGAACACAAATACGAGTCGCCACTGACATCGCCCGGCGAAGCGGATCTCTCCGTTCATGTCGGCTTCTACGAACTTGCCAGCGTCCTGCATTCCTGCGGTCTCGCGATTGATGGACCTGTGACGCAGGCTGAGTTCCTCGGTTCGCTCGGCATCATTGAGCGGGCATCGCGTCTCATGCACGCAAACCCAACCCGTGCCGGAGAAATCGAAACGGGTCTTGCCCGTCTTCTTGCACCAAATGGTATGGGAACACGCTTCAAGGCCATTGGCGTGCGGTCACCGCAGTTGCCGCCTCTGCCAGGGTTCGGCGTAGCGAGTAACGCTTAGGAGGGTTGCGCCGCCGTTCACCCCATGGCACTGCCTATCGCTAATTCGCACCTCACTTTTCACCACCTCACTCTTCGCTCATGATTGGCCACGGATCATGCTCTCACCTATAGAAGCCTATAATCTCAAATCTCTCTCTGGCATCCGGCACGGGTTTTTCACCCGCGAGGGGGGCGTTTCGGCTGGGATCTACGCGGGTCTGAATTGCGGCCTCGGCTCACATGACGATTCCGCTCTCGTGATTGAAAACCGGCGCCGCGTGGCCGCACATCTCGGCGCGGACCACGGCGGTGTCGTTACGCTCTATCAGGTACACGGAGCGACGGCTCTAACCGTCACCGGGATTGTGCCGCGCGACGGCCTGCCAAAAGCCGACGCAGTGGTCACAGCAACGCCCAAGCTCGCCATTGGCGTACTCACCGCAGACTGCACCCCGGTACTTTTTGCCGACGCAAAAGCCGGCGTTGTCGGCGCGGCGCACGCTGGATGGCGCGGAGCGGTCGCCGGCATCCTTGAGAGCACCATTGCCGAAATGGAGCGGCTCGGCGCACACCGCGAGCATATCTGGGCCGCCGTCGGCCCAACCATCAGCCAGGACGCCTATGAAGTGGGGCCAGAGTTCGAAGCGGAAGTCGTTGCCCTCGACTCCGCGCACGCCCGCTACTTCCGCGTGCCAGCCCCTGGAGGCAGATCCCATTTCGATCTGCCGGGCTTTGTCTTGGGACGGTTAACCGCCTCGGACGTTGGTTCGATTGAGCTCACGGCACCCTGCACCCGAGCAAACGAATCGAAATTTTTCAGCTACCGGCGCTCCCAAGCGCTCAAAGAGGCCGATTACGGCCGCCAAATCTCCGCCATTGTCGTGGCTTAACTGCACAATCCACAACGATTTATCTCTTTTGGCCTCTTGCAGCGGGCCTGAACACGATTCCTTTGCCCGCCCATCTGGACGGGCACACTCCAGCTGATTTACAGGTGCAGGAGTGGGTACCGGTAGTTTATGTATCAGGAGTTCAAGGCCGCAGAGTTTGTACGTCGGTCGCCGGAGAAGTTCGGGTAGACACAACGGGGGATGTCGCCGTGACGACCTTAAACTCTGCTGATCTAGCGAAACGCTACGTCAGGCCAATGCCAAGCTTAATTCTGACGTCTGTCATGGCGTTGGCGCTCGCTGGATGCGAAACCGGTAGCAACCTCTTGAGCGGCGGCGGGGACGGAACCGCGCCACAAGCGGGTCTTGTCACTCCCGGGACGCCTCCACCCGGCAGCACCCAGACGGCGAAACTGGAAATCGCGCCTGTTATCGGCGCTCCTGAGAGCGTTTCGCGCGACCTTCAGGCACAGCTCACCACTGCGATTGAGCGCAACAAGATATCGGTTGCGCGCGGCCCGAGTGGCAAGGGCGAATATACGTTGCGCGGCTACGTCGTGGCGGCGCGCGAGAAAACCGGCTCGAAAATTTCCTACATCTGGGATGTGACGGACCAAACTGGTAAGCGAGCCAGCCGCATCACGGGCGAGGAACTCGCAATTGGCTCTCCGTCCGCCGACCCGTGGTCGACGGTTAGCCCGCAAATCGTGCAAGCCATTGCCGACAAGACGGCGGCGCAGATTTCCACCTGGTACCAAGGCACTGCCGGTACGCCAGTTGCAAGTAACGCGGCTTCGTCTGTAAACCCAGGTGGCGCGGTTGCAACCAACGCCGCAACTCAGGCGGTTGCGGCTGCAGGCCAACCGCCAGCTGCGCAAGTACCCGCTGCGGCTGCCCTTGCCAAAAACGCCGTTGCGACAAGTCCAACGCCAGCCGCAACCACTGCGGCACTTTCTACGGCGGCATCGACAACAGGCAGCATCGAGTCGCCAGGGGCTTCTATTACCACGGTACCCTTGGTCACTGGCGCGCCCGGCGATGGCAGTCAGTCTCTCACCTCCGCCATCCAGCGCGAACTGACCAAGAACGGTGTGGCCTTGACCAACGCCCCTGCAGGCCCGGCCTACAAAGTCGAAGGCAAAGTTGTCATGGGCCAGGGTAAGGACGGCAAGCAGCCGATCCAGATTGATTGGAACGTGCTTGACCCCAAAGGCAAGAAGCTCGGCACAGTCTCCCAAAAGAATGAAGTACCGCAAGGCTCGCTCGATGGGACTTGGGGTAAAACAGCCGATGTTGCCGCTGCCGCCGCAGCCCAAGGCATCGTCAAGCTGCTGCCCCCCAGTAAGTAGAGGGTAAGTTGAGGCGGGCAAGTAAGGCTTGATGCGCCGATACGACGTAAGGCTTAACCGCGTATTCAGCGATTAACCCAATCAGCGGGCCCGGGCGGTTGCCACCACCGGGCCTGCTTGCTAGAAGCCGCGTCAGAGAAGCCAGTTTGGGCCCGTTCGGGGGAGTTATCATGCCCTTTGATGCCCGGGACGGAAACGCCCCTAGAGAGAGCCGGGGAATGCAAGCAGTGAAGCTCGTCGCCGGCAACAGCAACCGCCCTCTCGCCGATGCGATCAGCGCCTATTTGAAACTTCCTTTGACCAAAGGCCAAGTGAAGCGCTTTGCCGACCTAGAGATCTTCGTCGAGATTCAGGAAAACGTGCGCGGCCAGGACGTCTTCGTTATCCAGTCCACGTCGTTCCCAGCCAACGACAACCTCATGGAACTACTGATCCTGATCGACGCCTTGAAGCGCTCGTCTGCGCGGCGCGTAACAGCCGTAGTCCCTTACTTCGGCTACGCGCGCCAGGATCGAAAGCCTGGTCCTCGGACGCCGATATCAGCGAAGCTCGTCGCCAACCTTTTGGAGCGCGCGGGGGTTGACCGCGTTTTGACCCTTGATCTGCACGCCGGTCAAATCCAGGGCTTCTTCGATATTCCAACCGATAACCTCTTCGCCGCGCCGGTCATGACGCGCGACATCGAAGAGACGTTCGGCAAGTCCGATGACTTGGTGGTCGTATCGCCGGACGTCGGTGGCGTCGTGCGTGCCCGCGCCCTTGCCAAGCGCATCAACGCCCCCATCGCCATCTGCGACAAGCGCCGCGAGAAAGCGGGCGAGAGCGAAGTCATGAACGTCATCGGCGAAGTCGATAAGAAGCGCTGCATCTTGATCGACGATATTGTCGACAGCGGCGGCACACTCGTTAACGCGGCCGAGGCACTTCTGAAGAATGGCGCAACAGAAGTTTCCGCGTACATCACACATGGTGTGCTCTCGGGCGGTGCCGTAAACCGCGTCCAGAATTCGCGCCTAAAGTCGCTTGTGATTACCGATTCGATTCTGCCAACCGAAGCCATCCGCGCCGCCAAGAATATTCGCGTGCTCTCTATTGCTCCGCTCATCGGCGAGGCCATCGCGCGCACCAGCCGCGAAGAAAGCGTCTCGAGCTTGTTTTATTGACGGCATGAGCACCAAGTGGAGGTTCAGCGGCAAATGCGACTCCTCGTTGCCGGTTCCCATGGTCAGGTTGCCAAGGCCTTCCTCGAAGTTGCGCCATCTGCGCCCGATATCGACGCCTGCGCGATCGGCCGGCCCGGCCTCGACATCTGCAATTCGCGCACGATCGAGCGCTCCCTCGCCGACATCAAACCCGACGTCATCATAAATGCAGCGGCTTACACGGCTGTCGATCAGGCGGAGGACGAAGCCGAACAGGCGCACGCCTTGAACTGCACGGGGGCAAAGCTCTTGAGCGAAGCCGCACAGCGGCGCGGCATTCCAATCGTCCACATTTCGACTGACTATGTCTTCGACGGCGATAAGGCCGGCGCTTATCTCGAGACAGATGCCACCGGACCGAAATCCGTTTACGGGCGCACGAAACTCGAAGGCGAGCACGCGGTTGCCAGCGCCAACCCCCACCACATCATTCTGCGCACGGCCTGGGTTTACAGCCCCTTCGGCAAGAATTTTGTGAAGACGATCCTGAACAATGCCGCAAAGGGAAATCCGCTGCGCGTCGTCGCCGATCAGCGCGGCAGCCCGACATACGCGCCGCATCTCGTTGAAGCCATTCTGGCGGTCTGCCGCGAGATCACGAAAAAGGGTGCGGGACCCGAATGGGGCGTTTATCACGCGGCCGGAAGTGGGGAAGCGACGTGGCATGAGTTTGCGGCGGCGATCCTCGACAAATCCAAGAAACGCAATGGACCTCAGACGTCGCTCGCGGCCATCGGCACAGATGGATATCCGACGCGCGCGGCGCGGCCCAAAAACTCTCTCCTCGATTGCTCGAAACTCAAACGCACCTTCGGCTTGGAACTGCCGCATTGGCAAACAGGGGTCGCGCTTTGCGTTAAGCGGCTGCTGGAACATCCAGCGGCGTAAATCGCCTCTCCCCTTGCGGAGAGGCCGGCGCGCATGACGAACTCACCACAAATTCGATGCGCGCCGGGTGAGGGGGCGGTCACAATTCCGCCGATCTCAAATGAACACCCCCTCACCGCCACCCTCTCCCCAAGGGTAGAGGGTGTTCAGCCCGGCATCACTGGCGGCACATAGGTCAGCGTACCGGCCAAGAACCAGAGCAAGAACAGCACCACCGGCACGTGGATGACGAACTGCAGAAACGTGAAGCCAACGATATCGCGCGCTTTCATGCCGAGTATGCCGAGCATGGGCACCATGAAGATCGGGTTGATGAGATTGGGAAGCGCCTCCGCCGCATTATAGACCTGCACCATCCAGCCGAGATGCACCTTAAGTTCGTTGGCCGCTTGCATCACGTAGGGTGCTTCGAGGATCCATTTGCCGCCGCCTGACGGCACGAAAATCCCCAGGAACGCGGAATAAATCCCGACAACGACCGGGAACGTGCTCTGCGTCGTCGTGCTGATGAAGAAGTGTGCGAGCTGATCGGACATGCTGACGCCTGCGGCATTCTTGGCGCCGGTCAGGATCATGGCGATGGATCCATAGAGCGGATACTGAACGAGAATGCCGCCAACCGCCGGCATCGACTTCGTAACCGCATTCAAGAAGCTTCGCGGCCGCCAGTGCAGTAACATCCCCAGAATGATGAAGACGAAATTATAGGTATTGAGACTGGAAATGAAGGTAATCGCGGCCGAACCCGCTGACCCCAGCGCCGTCCATTGCGCCGAAAATTCCCGCACCGCCCACAGGATGCCAAGTGCCACCAGCACCAGTGTCATCAGCGGCGAATACTCGAGCCACTCGGCAGGCCTCTGAGGTCTTGCCACTTCGTGCGATGCCCGGCCGATGTCCGCACCCAGATCCTCGGCTGTGACGGCGTTCGCCGCCGAGGGTGCCGAGAGATAGGCAATGATCACCGACAAAGCGAGAATGATGGCGCACATGACCATCGACTGCCAAAGGAAGATCGTTTCGGTGAGCGGGATGACGCCGGTGATTTTGAGGATGTTCGGCGGCAAACTCTTCTCATTGGCCTGCAACAGCGCAGCCGAGGACGAAATCCCGAGCGCCCACGTGGCGCCGAGCCCCAAATAGCCGGCAGCACAGGCTGCGCGAATATCCATATTGAGTTCTTTCCGCCGCGCGCAGGCGCGCACGAGAAACGCGCCGAAAATCAAACACAACGCCCATCCGATCAGCGACACGAGCATGCTCATCATGGCGATAAACGCCACCGCCCCGCGCCCGGTTTTTGGAATGCCGCTCAACCAGTCGATGGCGCGGGCAACAGGCGGAGATATGGCGACGACGTAGCTCGCCACCACCATGAAGACCATCTGGAACGTGAAGGTGATGAGGCTCCAATAACCGTCTCCGAACGACTTGCCGATGTCGGAAGGCGAGGCCCCATTGAGCAAAGCGGCAATCGCCACGATCGCGACCGCGATCACGCCGAAAATGAAGCCATCGGGAAACCAGCGCTCGGCCACGGCCGCAAAGCGCAACGCCGTGCGCTCCATGGCCCCTTGCGATTGAGTTGCAGGACTTTCTCTCTGCTGCATTTACGGCTCCCCCGGCATGAATGCGGCCTCTTATAGAGCATTTGGGCAGCGCCCGCGCGCCTCCGAAAGACTTAAAAAGCGCAAATTCGATGGGGAAAGTGGCCCCATGCCAACACCTGCGGCGGGCAGGGTGTAGGCAGCCTGAAGCGGATCAGATAGATTTACCGCGCGGCGTGCGCGTATTGACCTGGAAAGCGATTAAGAATGCTCCGCTCACGATTGCTCGCTGCCGGTGTATGGGTTGTCTTTGCATGGATTGCGGCGATGACCGCTGTGCCCCGGCCTCTCTTTGCAGAATGGATGCCAAAAGCCATAACGCCCGAACCGGCAAAAAACGAGACGCCCAGCGAGACAAAAATTGAAACGGGCGCAATACCGGCCCCTGAAACGCCTGCCGTTGATCCCTTGACCGCCGCTCTGCGCCAGAAACTCGGCACACCACCGGCCGCCCCAACTGCAGAAGACGAGCGCGACTCCGCCGCCCTCACCGCGTTCTACGAAAGCCGGAATGCGTCGCCGCTCTGGGTCACACCAACGGGCCTCAACGACAAGGCGAAGTCTGTGATCGCAGAAATCCAGAACGCAGGCGCTTATGGCCTCGACGCAAAAACTTTCGCGCTGCCCAGCGCGCCAAATGGCACCGCGCCCGAAAAGCTGGCTGACACAGAATTGAAACTGTCAACGGCCGCTTTGCTCTATGCGCGCCACGCGCGCGGCGGGCGCATCATGAAGCCCTCCGAGCAGTTAAACTCAAATCTTGATCGCAAGCCGCAACTCATCGATCCAAAAATCGTGCTCGACGGACTTGCCACGAATGTCGATGCGGGCGCGTATTTGAGATCGCTCCACCCCAAGCACCCGCAATTTGAAAAGCTGCGCCAAGCCTATCTTAAGGAAACCGGCACCAAGACCGGCGAAGGCACGATCAAACTCAACGCCAATGCCAAGCGGCTGCGCGCCAACATGGAGATGTGGCGCTGGATGTACGACGACATGGGCGAGGTGCATGTCCTCAATAACATCCCGGAGTTCATGCAGTACGTTTATAAGAACGGCGAAATCATCCGGTCGGAGAAAATCGTCGCCGGCATGATTGATAAGCAATCTTCGATTTTTTCGCGCCCCCTAAAATACGTGGTTCTGCGCCCGCAATGGCGCGTGCCGGAAATCGATCATGGTGCACGAACTCTGGCCGAGCCTGAGGCGCGGCGGCGGTCTTATGCGCCAATACGGTCTGCAGTTAGAGACCAAAGACGGCAAGTTGCTTGATTGGCGCAAGATCGACTGGAGCAAGGATGACGTCCGCAATTATATCGTGACCCAGCCGCCCGGCGGCATCAGCGCACTTGGCGTTGTGAAATTCTCATTCCCCAGTCAGCATACAATTTTCATGCACGACACGCCGGATAAATGGATGTTCCGCCAAACGCGGCGCACTTTGAGCCACGGCTGCCTGCGCGTGCAGCGGCCGGTTGAGCTTGCGGAGATCATGTTGCGCGAAGGCAATGGCTGGGACAAAGCCCGGATGCTCGAACAGATGAAATCAGGTCCGCTCAACAATGAAGTTGTGATCGAGAAGCGGATTCCGATTCACTTGACGTACTTCACCGCGTGGGTTGACGCCACCGGCAAAGTGAAGCCATTTGCCGACATCTACGGCCACGAAAAGCGTGTCATGCAAGCGCTCGACGGCGATTGGAAAAAAATCGCCAAGGGCCGCGACCACCTCGCTGCCCCGCAGCCGAACTTTAATCCGAAGGCCCCCGTGCCCCAGGTCGCCCAGCAACAGCGCCGCCGCAAGCTCGAGACGACGGGCGGCATCATCAGCGACGTGCTGGGTTTGAGTTTTTGAGGCACTCCCTCTCCCCATAACCTGTTCTTTGCATGGGAAGTGGGGGCAGCACCACTACCTCACACGAATAAGATCCACAATATCAATTCCTTAATGTCTAAACCGTCACCCCAGCCACAACCGCGCATCCCGTTGCGCTTGTGTTGAAACACACGTATAACCCGCCCATCTCATGAATACCTTATGAGACGCCGCCCGGCACCCTTGGAGGCCGGTTTGCGGCTTTTCCGGTTGCCCGCACTCAAAGGGCAACCCAACACCCGGAGAACTGCCATGTCTGAGCTCGCATCGCTCAAGGCTACGGCGCGTCCGCGTGCAGGCAAGGGGGCCGCACGCCAATCGCGCCGCGACGGAAACGTACCAGCCGTAATCTACGGCGACAACAAGACCCCTGAAACGATCGCCATCGAATACAACACGCTGTGGAAGCAGGTCATCAAGGGCCACTTCACATCGACGGCGTTCGAACTCGATGTCGATGGCAAGAAGCACATCGTTCTCGCCCGCGACCTGCAGGTCGATCCCGTGCGCGACATGCCGATCCACGTCGACTTCCTTCGTGTCGGCAAGGATGGCATCATCTCCGTCTCGGTCCCGGTCCGTTTCGTCAACGAAACACTGTCACCCGGCTTGAAGCGCGGTGGCGTCCTGAACATCGTGCGCCACGACATCGAGGTTTACTGCAACTACGCCAAGATCCCGCAGTTCTTCGAAGTCAATCTCGAAGGCCTTGAGATCGGCCGCGCTATCCACGTCTCCGCGATTAAGATGCCGGAAGGCATCAGCCCCGTGATCAAGAGCCGCGATTTCACCATCGCGACGATTGCCGGTGCACTCAAAGGCGACGACGAAGCAACGGCCACGGCGACAGATGCAGCAGCCGCGCCTGCGGCGGCCGATGGCAAAGCAGCTCCCGGCGCTCCCGCCGGCAAGGGTGCTCCTGCAGCGGCAGCTGGCAAAGGTGCGCCAGCAGCAGCGGCCGGCAAGGGTGCTCCTGCGGCAGCAGCCGGCAAGGGTGCGGCACCTGCCAAACCCGCTGGCAAGAAATAATCGTCAGAAACAAACCGGCGCGGAATTTGTCTGCGCCGGTCCTTTCGCCCGGGGATGCCCATGAAGCTCTTCGCCGGCCTTGGCAACCCTGGCGCCCAATACCGTGGCAATCGCCACAATATCGGTTTCATGGCCGTCGAGCGCATCGCAGACGCTCACGGTTTTTCGCCCTGGCGTAAAAAATTCAACGCGCTCATCTCTGAAGGTTCGATCGGCACGGAGCGCGTCATGCTCCTGAAACCCGAAACCTTCATGAACGACAGCGGCCGCGCGGTTGGCGAAGCCATGCGCTTCCTCAAGATCGCTGAGGCCGATGTCTACGCCTTCCATGACGAACTCGATTTGGCGCCCGGCAAAATCAAGGTCAAGCTCGGCGGCGGTAACGCGGGCCACAACGGCTTGCGCTCGATTTCGGCACATATCGGCAACGAATATTGGCGCGTGCGCCTTGGCATCGGCCACCCGGGCTCCAAGGACGCCGTCACGCATTACGTGCTGAACGACTTCGCAAAGGCAGAACGCGACTGGCTGAACGAACTGCTGGATGCCGTCTCGGATGCAGCTGGTCCCTTGGCGCGGGGCGACGACGCCCGTTTCCTGACCGACGTCGCGCGGCGCTTGCAAGGCGAAAAAACTCCTACGAATGATAAAACAGATACACCGGCAAAAGCCTCGAAATTGCCCGAGAAGCCACGCGTAACGGGTCACCCAGCAGGTGAACGAGCTGGTAAGCGGGCCTCTGCGCTGGCAGAGAACTTGAAAAAATGGCTGGGCGCGCGAAAATCAGAAGATTAGATGGTCTGTTGGCGCCAAAATCAGGCGGCTACACTGGGTGCCAATTGAGAGTAAGGGTGACGTCGATGGTCCATTACGAAAAAGAATTCGGTGACGGCAAGGGCGGCCAACACGCCGGCGCAATCGCACAGACCGAACAGGGCTACTCGCGTGCCGGATGGCTCGACTGGTTCACGCGATTGTTTGGCGCGCGCGAGGAAGCCTTGATCGGCGCGCTCTCGCTCTTGCTCGCGACTGGGGTTATTGGCCTCGTCATCAAAGACGCGCTTTTTTCCAAGTACAAAGACAAGAGCGGCCTGCAGCGCATCATCGCCAAGAAATGGAACGAGCGCACGCTGGTTTTCCCGATTGAAGGCACCGACAGCGCCGGGCGGCGCGCACTTTTCGACGTTGTCGTGCTCACCAAAAACTACGGCTGGGTCAAAGGCTCGACCACAGAGCTTGAGCGCGACACGACGCGGTTGTCGCCCGAGGACATTCAGAATGAAGTTCTCGCGCCCCAATTGCGCGAAGGCTTGGGCGGCTCACGCGAATTGATCGCCGTCGGCTTAGCCAGCCAAGAAGGTGAGATCGACAAGGAAATCCAGCGCGGTGGCTTGCGCGCCGCCCGCATCGCCGAATGGGTCAAATCCGTTGTCGATGTCAATATCCCGATGTCGACCTTGAATCTCGGCCGCTATCTTGAACCTTGCGCCGAATGCGAAGACGCCGATACGAGCTGGCAGCGCCCGTTCATTGTCATTGCCGTGCGCGAGGCCGATCCTGGCACAAACATCGGCGAAGCCTTGAACGTGGCTATGTCGGATAAGACCAATCTGCCAAGCCCCTCGCGCTATTCGACGTTCTCACTCGCGAAGTATAAGAAGTGAAAATGAGCCGCTTATGTAACAGGCTATGCTCAGTCACGGTTGTGCTGACAGGTGCTGTCGCACTGTTGCTGGCGATGAGTGGTCCTTCGCCCGCCGAAGAGCCGCCGGCAGCATCTCAAGAAGAAACCGCCAGGAACTGCGAGCAGGACGAAAAAGCGTGGCTCGCGATCCGAGTGTGCACAGCGCTGCTCAATAGCGCAGATGGCGACAGCAGCGCTCGTAACCGCTTTCATAGAAGCCGCGGATTAGCCTGGCTCAAGGAAGAAGAACCGAAGGAAGCCTTGGCTGACTTCGCGCGAGCACTTGAACTTGATGCAACCGACCTCAAGGCCCTCGCAGGACACGCCCGCGCCAACGCGGCACTTGGTGAACACAACGCGGCCGCAAGCGACTGGACGCGTGCGATTGAACAATCCGCCTCGACCAAGCCTGCCCTCAACGGCGGCATCGACACGATGTATCTCGAACGGGGCTCGGCATTGCTCGGCGCGGGGAATACCGATGCCGCGCTGGCTGACTACGCTAAAGCACTCGAACTCAATCCTAAGAATACGGCAGCGTACATAGCTCGCGCCCACGCCTATTTAAAACTGAACGATCGAGAGAGTGCCCTAAATGAGTTTGATCGCGCCGCGACGATCGATCCCTACGACATTCGCCCCTACATAGCGCGCGGCGAAGCCGCTGAACGCATGGGCGATACACAATTAGCAATAGATAGCTATTTGATTGCTGCCAAGACAAACCCCCGAGGTGCCGGACAGGCCCGCCAGGCTCTGAAACGCCTCGGCGTTGACAAACTGCCATAACAGCCCGGGTGCCGCCGCGTCGCCCTGCCCATTGATCTCGTGCGGGCGGCAGTGTAGCTGACCCTTGAACAATCCAAGGACACACGATTTATGGGCTTCAAATGCGGCATCGTCGGCCTGCCGAACGTCGGCAAATCAACCCTCTTCAACGCGCTGACGCAAACAGCGGCGGCGGAGGCGGCGAACTATCCCTTTTGCACGATTGAGCCGAACGTCGGCGAGGTTGGCGTGCCCGACCCGCGCCTCGATAAGCTCGCCGCCATCGCGGGCAGCAAAGAGATCATCCCGACGCGCCTGACCTTCGTCGATATCGCCGGCCTCGTGCGCGGCGCCTCCAAGGGCGAAGGTCTCGGCAACAAGTTCCTGTCCCACATCCGCGAAGTCGATGCCGTCGCCTACGTGCTGCGATGCTTCGAAGACGGCGACATCACGCACGTCGAAAACCGCATCGATCCGATGGCCGATGCCGAGACGGTCGAAACCGAGCTTATGCTGTCCGACCTTGAGAGCTTGGAAAAGCGTTTCACGATTGCTGAAAAGAAAGTCAAGACGACGGGCGACAAGGAAGCAAAGCTCCTTGTCGGCATCATGGAAAAAGCTCTAGTGCTGTTGCGCGAGGGCAAACCAGCACGCCTTGCGCAAATCTCAACCGACGAAATGCTGGCGTTTCGCGGCCTGCAATTGCTGACGTCAAAGCCTGTCGTTTACGTGTGCAACGTGGATGAAGCCTCGGCCGCAACCGGAAACGCGTTTTCCAAAAAAGTCGAAGAAGCCGCGAAAGCCGAAGGCGCTGTCTCGGTCGTCATCTCCGCCAAGATCGAGAGCGAGTTCGCAGGCCTCGGGCCTGAGGATCGCGACGCTTTTCTCGCTGAAATGGGACTTAAAGAACCGGGCCTCAACAAGCTCATCTATGCCGGCTATCAGCTTCTCGATCTCGTCACATACTTCACTGTCGGCCCCAAAGAAGCGCGCGCCTGGACCATCACGCGCGGCACCAAAGGGCCAGCAGCAGCCGGCGTTATTCACACCGACTTCGAAAAGGGCTTTATCCGCGCCGAAACCATTGCCTATGAGGATTATATCCGCGGCAACGGAGAAAGTGGCGCCAAGGAATCTGGCAAATTCCGATTGGAAGGCAAAGAGTATGTCGTCCAAGACGGCGATGTGATGCACTTCAGATTTGCGAACTAAGGAGTCCATACATGTCCGATACTCTCCCAGACCGCCTGTGCATCAACCCCAAGAGCCCATTCCACGATGCCGAACTCTTGGCGCGGAACGTCGGCATCTTGTTCAATGGGACTGAGAAAACCAACGTCGAGGAGTATTGCGTGAGCGAGGGCTGGATCCGCGTCGCAGCCGGCAACGCCAAGGACCGCTTTGGCAACGCCATGACACTGAAGCTCAAAGGCAAGGTTGAGCCGTTTTTTAAGGCAGGAGCGTAAGTTAGCCGTACTTAACTATCTCGCCGCGCCGCTTAATCTTCACATTAAGAGACATGTAACTTGCCTGCATTTCGCACCGGTCATATCCTGGTCCAGAGACGCAATCATGCGTCAAAATATGAGGTGGGCGCCATGATCTCCAGAGCACTCGTTCTCGCAGCATTTGCGTTTCTTTCTAGCCACGTCCGCATCCGCCATGTGCGGCGGTGGAGGTGCCATGGGCACCGGCGCGACAAAGGCCAAGCCTACCGGTGGCATGCAATGCGGCGCCGGCATGAAGATGGACGGCATGGATATGGGCGGCGAGAAGAAGAGCCCAGACGCTAAGCCCGCTGACCCGCACGCTGGTATGGATATGGGTGAGGCAAAGGGTGACGCCAAGAAGTCCGGTGGCTGCGGATGCTGCGGCGGCATGGGCAGCGACGGAAAATCTGGCTCGCAATCTGGCTCACAATCTGGCTCCATGTGCGGCAAGCAGGCGGCTGCAACCATCGACGGCAAGAACGATCCATTGCTCAACGATCCGATGTGGAACAAGGGTAGCAAGCCGCCGCAGAGCCACGCGCCCGCAGCTCCCTGAGAACTTTTTCGCGTAACCGTGCGTCGACTAACTCTGACCCTTCTGCCCATACGTCTTGAATTTTTCGACCATGTCTTCCATGGCCGCGTCCGAGAGAATGTCAGACGAGACGTTCAACTCACCGAGCAGCAGAACCTTGTAATACTGCTCGGCCAGCGTCTCGACTTCGAACGCCAATTCGAGCGCTGATTCCAGGTTTTCGCCTATCGCAATTTGCCCGTGGCTGGCCATCAAACACGCATCGCGCTCCTTCAAGCCGCGCGCGACGTGACGCGCGAGTTCGTCCGTGCCGAATGTCGCGTAAGGCACGCACGGGATGTCCTTACCGCCCGCAACCGCCACCATGTAGTGGAAGGCCGGGATAGGTTTCTTCACACAACTCAAAACCGTCGCGTGCAACGAGTGCGTATGCACGACCGCGTGGCGATCTAAGCGCGCCTGATAGGCCGAGAGATGAAATCGCCACTCGCTCGACGGCTTCCGTTGTTTCGGGGCGACGCTACCATCTTCAGCGACGAACACGATATCGTCAGCCTCGAGCTCATGATACGCCATGCCCGTCGGCGTAATCAGCATGCCGTCCTTGAAGCGGGACGACACATTGCCCGATCGGCCCGGCGACAGGCCACAGTCCGACATGGTCAGCGCGGCCTCGATAATAGCTTTGCGCAGGCTCTTCTCGCTCGTTTTCTTGGCTATGTTTTTGCTCATGCGACGGCCAATCCTCCACTTCGCTGTTCAGGGAACAGCGATAACAATCCATCGCGAGAAGCCCCGCAAACGCCACGCTCTGTGATCAATCCAGTGACGAGCCGCGCCGGCGTCACGTCGAAGCCCGGGTTGCGCGCTTTTGTTCCGAGCGCTGCTATATCAATCGCGCCTATTTTTCCGTCGGCAAGGCGGCCCGTCATTTTCAAGACTTCGTCGCCGGAGCGTTCTTCAATTGGGATAGCGGACCCTGCTGTCATATTCCAATCAATCGTCGAAGACGGTAAAGCGACGTAAAACGGCACGTTATTATCTTTCGCCGCGAGCGCCTTCAAATACGTGCCGATCTTGTTGGCGACATCGCCATTGGCCGCCACGCGGTCCGTACCAACGATGCAAAGATCAACATCGCCCTTCTGCATGTAGTGCCCGCCGGCATTATCGACGATCAACGTATGCGGCACGCCGTGTTGCATCAACTCAAACGCCGTCAAGGAGGCGCCTTGATTGCGCGGCCGCGTTTCGTCGACCCATACGTGAACCGGAACCCCTGCGTCGTGTGCGTGGTAAATCGGAGACGTCGCCGTTCCCCAATCGACGCACGCGAGCCAGCCGGCGTTGCAGTGGGTCAGGATGTTGACCGGCTTGCCGCCCTTCTTCGCCGCAATCTCATTGATGATCGCAAGCCCGTGCACGCCGATACTGCGGCACATCTCAACATCATCGGTGGCGATTTTTGCTGCGTGCTTGAAGGCCGCACGTGCGCGCTCCGTTTCGGGAAGTGGCGCCAAGACGCGGCGCATTTCGTCGAGCGCCCAGCGCAGATTGACGGCCGTCGGGCGTTGCGCGGCGAGCATTTCAATTGCCTCGTCGAGTTCGGCGTCCGACGGGTTCTCGCGCATCGCGAGGGCAACGCCGTAAGCCGCCGTCACCCCGATCAGCGGCGCGCCGCGCACCAGCATCGCTTGAATAGCGTAGGCCGCGTCGTCGCTGGTCTTGAGTGAAACGGTCTTTATTGCGTGCGGCAGCGCCGTCTGATCTATAATCTCGACCGGAAACCCTTCAGGCTTAACCCAAATCGTGCGCGTCGCCTTGCCGTTTAGTTTCATTTTATTTCCCAATCTTGCCGGCAAACGCTTCTATCGCGCGCGCCGCAGCCCCGGCATTTGTCTGCAATAGCATGTGCGGCGCTTCAAGGAGGTGCGTTGTTGCGTTTAGATTGTATTTCAACGGTTTCTCGATAGATGTCCGTGGAACAAGCCAATCATTGGTGCCGTGAAGCGCTAGAATTGGACACCCCACCTCCTCAAGCTGATTTCTCACATCCACTCCGGCCACTTCGCAAAGCCGCTTAGAACGCACCTCGGGCGCCATTTCTGCGAGAATTCTCGCGATTTCCGCGTTCAAGTCTGGGTCTCTATGCCCTCCTATCAAAATAGCGTTCATCAAAGACTTCGGTGCCAATCCTGGATTGAGACGTGCAGCCAACCTGACAAACCAGGCCGGCCAAGGGCTTCGTACAAAGGTTGCAGAAAGGATCAGTCCTTTGATTTGAGCGGGCATGGAGGCTGCGATCTCAACTGCAATCGGCCCTGAGAACGACTCTCCAAGTACAATGACATTGTGCGTACCGATGATCGTACGGACATACCCGGTCAATTCCTGATACCCGAGCCGGGCATCATCCGGATAACTGACAACCTGCAAAGGAATGGGGCCTTTGTATTCTGCCTCGAGCCATCGAAACAGCCGTCCTGTGCCGTCCAAGCCCGGCAGCAAAACGATGTGTGAGATTTCTCCGGTCAAGGAACTGATCCTTCCTTGAAAAACGAGAACAAGAAAATCTAAAACATATTCGGAGGTGCCATCGGCACATTGACCGTTGCGTCGAGCCCGCAGGCCCCGCACCTCAATGCATACCACTCCGCGTAGGGCCGTGCCGAATGATCGGTGATTTTGAGTCCACTAACGCTACACATTGGACAAACAACGGCCAATTCAGCATTAGTCCGCCACAGCGCAATCGCCGCCATCGCTTGCCCCAGCCGCTCGGGTGCGAGCGCTGTTGCCACGCTAGTGCCCCTCGAAGGCAACGAGTGCGTGGCTTTCTATGCCATGCTCGTTTAAACGATTGACGCCGCCCAGGTCCGGCAGATCGATGATAAAGGTTGCCCCTACTACGACACCTCCCGTCCGTTTGATGAGTTTGGCAGCCGCTTCCGCCGTACCGCCCGTTGCAATCAGGTCGTCGACGATTAAAATCCGCTCGCCCTCCTTGATGGCATCCTCGTGGATCTCAATCACATCGACGCCATATTCGAGCGTGTACTCCTGGCCAATCGTTTTGGCGGGCAATTTACCCTTTTTGCGGATGGGGATGAAACCGCAGCCCAAGCGGTCGGCGACGGCGCCGCCAAGAATAAAGCCGCGCGCCTCAATTCCAGCCACTGCATCGATCTTTTTGTCCTTAAACGGCCTGGCCATGGCTTTGATTGCCTTGCGAAAGCCCTTGGCATCGGCGAGCAAGGTCGTCACATCCCGGAACATGATGCCAGGCTTGGGGTAATCCGGGATGGTCCGGATCAGCTTCTTGAAGTCTTTCATCCGCTCGCTTTCGACTGTTACCCGCAATGGGCACGCTCCGGTCAAATTCACGGCGCAAAATAGCAATAACTTCAGGTTCAAGGTACAACGAATATTGAGAACCCCGTTGTCCGATTGATTCGGCGCAGCGAGACGCATCACGCAGGGGATTTATGACAATGTCTGGAGGCCCGATGGCTATGGCGGACCACAATTTTGGGCCAATTGGCGACGATCCCGCTGATGACTTGCCGCGCACCTTCCGGCGTGAAAAAGAAGCCCGCGCGCGCGACGCCAAAGAACGGGCGGACCGCGAACGCGCGGCGGCTCCCAGCCTTTCGACCGCGCCCGATCTCAAACCCGGGACGGCCGCCGCGCCCAATATTTATGCCGAGCCCATCGCCGCAGAGTCTGCCGTCGCGGATACGCCCTATCCTGCCATCGTGCGCCAGTTCGACGTGCCCTTCCTGCACTTGGTCAAGTTTTTCTTCAAAGCAGTCTTTGCTGCCATTCCGGCGCTCATTCTCTTGACCGCTATTCTCTGGCTGCTCGGCGGGCTGTTGCAGGCCTTCTTCCCCGATCTCATCAAGATGAAGATCTTGATCGGGTTTGGGGGTTAACCGAGCACGCGCCCCGCCACCGCATCGAGCTTTTTCATCAGCTGCGGATCGCGCGCTTCCGGCGCTGTGATAATGGCGAACTCAAGCGCCTTATCTGAGCCGATCGGGCACGGCTCGTGTTCGCGCGGAAAATCTTTAGCCAAGCGGTAAATTAATCGCTGCGCTTTTTCCGTGTTGTCCTTCATGACCGCCAATATCGACTGAATATCGACGTCGGCGTGGTCCTCGTGCCAACAGTCGTAGTCAGTGACCATGGCGACGGTCGCATAACAAATCTCGGCCTCGCGCGCGAGCTTGGCTTCCGGCATATTGGTCATGCCGATGACGTCGCAATCCCATGAACGGTAGAGATTGCTTTCTGCCCGCGTCGAAAATTGCGGGCCTTCCATCACGAGATACGTGCCGCCCTTGTGATAGTCGATATCTTCGTCCTTGGCGGCCTTCTCGATGCGTTTGCGCAACCCGGGACTGACAGGATCGGCAAGCGCGACGTGCGCCACGCAGCCTTCTCCGAAAAACGACTTTTCCCGCGCGAAAGTCCGGTCGATGAATTGATCGACGAGCACGAAGTGCCCAGGCGCATACTTCTTCTTGAGCGACCCACACGCAGAAACCGATACCAAATCTGTGACGCCCGCGCGTTTCAGGCAATCGATATTGGCGCGGTAATTGATGTGACTTGGCGAAATCTTATGCCCCCGGCCGTGGCGCGGAAGAAAGCACACGGGAAGCCCATCTAATTCGGCAAACATCACCTGGTCGGATGGAGCCCCCCATGGACTCGCGACGGTTTCCCAGCGCGTAGTCTCCAAACCCGGCAAATTATAAAGACCGCTACCGCCGATAATGCCGAGAACCGATTTCGTCATGATATGTCCCGATTGAAGGCGCCGCCCAAAAAAGCCGCACTCTGAATTGAACGACACAATGGTGTTGAAGTTATTGGATTTTAACTCCCCCGTGACACCCGCGCGCTGCAATACGTCTTTTGCCTGATACTTCAGAAAGTCTCAATGAAACAGTTTCGCCCTGCTAAGAGCTTATTTCGGGTCCCAAAATTCTATTTGAGACAGAGCGACGGACCGATAGACTAGGGATTGTCCGACTACCTCAGAAGCACTCCCCGCAACGACAGGATAAAAAACATGAACCTCGTATCAATGGCCATGCAGTATCTGGCCCCCGTCATAATCAATAAAATCGCTGGAAGCCTCGGACTAGGCCAAGGACTGGTTGGAAAAGCAATCAGCGCGGCACTTCCCGCTATTTTAGCTGGTTTAGCCGGCAGTGCCTCAAAAAGCGGCGGCGCAGGTGCGCTCGCCAATATCCTCGGCAAACAAGATCCTGGCCTGCTCGGCAACCTCGGCAATCTTATTGGAGGCGGCGGACAGCAGCAGTTTGTTGACAGCGGCACGAGCGCGCTCTCGTCACTTCTCGGCGGCTCGCAGTCGAGCGCCCTCGCTAGCGCCGTCGGCAAGTTCGCCGGACTTGATGCTGGCAAAAGCGCGTCGCTCATGGGCATGCTGGCACCGGTCGTTCTCGGCACACTCGCCAAGGAACAAAAGTCTTCGGGACTCGACGCGGCCGGATTGACCAACCTCTTGAACGGCCAGAAGGGCAACATCGCGGCCGCCATGCCGGCTGGGTTCTCCGATCTCCTTCAGGGATCTGGCATCCTCGATTCAATTGCTGGAAATCTCAAGGCAGCGGCTCCTGTCGCTCACGCCACCCCGGCCTCATCTGGTGGCGGATTGCCAAGCTGGCTCCTGCCGCTCGTACTTGGTCTTGCCGGCCTCTATCTGCTCTCCAGCTATGGGTGCAATCAGGCACCTATGGTCGAGAAGGCAGCGCCCCCGCCGGCTAAAACCGAAGCACCAGCAGCAGCCCCGAAGGCAGAAGCACCGGCTGCGACGCAGGTTGACGTTGTCGGACTTGCCTCTAAGGCACTCAGCAGCCTGACCGGTTCGCTTGGCACTATCAAAGACGAAGCAACGGCGAAAGCCGCCGTGCCGGCACTGACCGACACCGCCAAGCAGATCGAGGCCGTTAAGGCCGCTGCCGGCTTGCTGACGGGCGACGCTCGCAAACCTCTGACAACACTTGTTGGCGGCGCACTTCCCGGCATCTTGGCTGCGATTGAAAAGGCAACCGGCATCCCGGGCGCGGGTGCAATCCTGAAGCCCATCGTCGAGCCCATGGTCGCGAACCTGACCGGATTGTCGAAGTAATCAGGCCAGCATACATAAGAAAAAGGCCCGCGAAAGCGGGCCTTTTTTGTATGATAGAACTCTGAAATTCTTAGTGCAGCTTCGACCAGATGCGCTTCTTGCCGAGATAAAGGAGAAGCGTCGTCACCAGCAGATACAGCATCACCTGCCAGCCAATGCGCTTTCTCTGATTGTGCGAGGGATCGGCGGTCCACGACAGAAATGCGGTCACGTCGCGCGCCATGTTCTCGACCGTCGGCGGTATTTTGTAGCCGTCTTTTTCAGTCAATCGACCTTCGCTGAGCGGCGCCGGCATGGCCAGCTGATGGCCCGGGAATACGCTGTTGTAGTACATGCCGTCGTTGACCTTGACGTCAGCGGGCGCGTCCACATAGCCGGTCAAAAGGGCGTAAAGATAATCAGCGCCACCTTCCTGATAGCCCCGGAAAATATCGCCAAGCATCAGGAACGGATGCACCAGCCAATGCGGATCGCGCTGGACCGAGCGAGCTTTCGCAATCAGCGTCAGGTCGGGCGGTAATGCGCCGTTCTGCGCGGCCCGCGCAGCTGCGTCATTGGCGTAAGGGCCAAGGATCGGATCGGAAGGCCGTGCCGGACGTTTCAAGAGTTCGCCGCCCTTGGCTGCAATCTCGCCCGCGTCGTTCATTTCCGGAATTTGATTTAGCCATTCCGCTGCGAGCTGCTTGACCGCCGCCTCGTCAAACTCCGGGCCGCCCGGTTCCGACAAGTTGCGGAAGTTCAATCGCTTCAAGCCATGGCACGAAGAGCATACTTCTTTGTAGACCAAAAAGCCGCGTTGCAGCTGGTTCTTGTCAAACTGACCTTTGAATCCTGAAAACGGCCATTGCTGGCGCTGAATTTCAGGTCCGTGGCCGCTTGCGGCATAAGCGGCCGTTGAGATCAGCAAGGCGCTAACAACAATGGCGGCTCTGGCAGGGATATACTTCATCATGGGTCTCATCCCTTGCCTCAGTGTTTTGCTGTTGCAACGGCAGCGCCGTCGCCAAGTACAGCTTCGGTGATCGACTTCGGCAGCTTCTTCGGCGTTTCAATGAGGCCGATGACCGGCATCGCAACGAGGAAGAACAGGAAGTAGAGAAGCGTAAAGATTTGCGCCCAAAACACGTAGACACCTTCAGCGGGTTTCGATCCGAGATACCCAAGCGCGACGCACGTGAAGGCGAAAGCCCAGAAGAACCATTTGAAGATCGGCCGGTACTTGGCGGAACGAACGCGGCTCGTGTCCAGCCACGGCACGAATGCCAGGACCAGGATCGATCCAAACATCGCAAGCACGCCAAGAAGTTTGGCGTATTGAGCCGAGCGGGATGAACAGGAACGAGCCCGTAAACGCGCGCAGAATTGCGTAGAACGGCAGGAAGTACCACTCCGGCACGATGTGCGGCGGCGTTACCAGCGGATTGGCTTCAATGTAATTGTCAGCGTGGCCGAGGTAATCCGGAAGGAAGAACGCGAACCACGCGAACATGATCATGAACATGAACATGCCGACGATGTCTTTCGACGTCGCGTAGGGGTGCATCGGCACCGAGTCCGACGGTTGCTTGATATCAAGGCCCGTTGGATTGTTCTGCCCTGCCGTGTGCAGCGCCCAAACGTGTAGAATGACAACGCCGGTCAATACGAATGGCAGCAGATAGTGCAGCGAGAAGAACCGGTTCAGCGTGACGCCCGAAACCGAATATCCACCCCACAGCCATTCAACAATGCCCGTCCCCAGACCCGTCCAGATGGTATCGAGCGCCGAGAACAAGTTGGTGATGACGGTCACGCCCCAGAAGCTCATCTGACCCCAGGGCAGCGTGTAACCAAGGAACGCCGTCGCCATCATCAAAAGAAGGATGATGACGCCCAAGATCCAAAGCACTTCGCGCGGCGCCTTGTATGACCCATAGTAGAGACCGCGGAACAAATGGATGTAGACGGCGATAAAGAACATCGACGCGCCGACCGCATGGAGGTTGCGCATCAACCAGCCGAAGTTCACATCGCGCCGGATGTGCTCGATCGAATTAAAGGCCGCAACATCGCTCGGCTGATAGTGCATTGCGAGCACGATACCGGTCACGATCTGCGCGACGAGGCAAAACGACAGAATGCCACCAAACGTCCAAAGGTAGTTCAAATTCCGGGGTGTCGGAAAATCGACGAAAGACCCGTGCATCAGCCGTGCGATCGGCAGACGCTCGTCCCACCATTTACCCCAGCGCGATTTCGGCTCGTAGGTCGAAGCGTGACCTGACATGAATGAATGCTCCTCAGCCGATTTTGATTTTTGTGTCGGACACGAATTCGTATGGCGGCACGTCAAGATTTCGCGGCGCCGGCCCCAACCGGATGCGCCCCGACGTGTCGTAGTGCGAGCCGTGGCAAGGGCAGAACCAGCCGCCGAAATCGCCGCGCGAGTCACCCATGGATTGGCCTTTGGGGATGCAGCCTAAGTGGGTGCAAATGCCGACAAGAACCAGCCAGTTCTCATGACCTTTCTTGACGCGATTTTCGTCAGCCGCGTCAACCCCACCGGGAAGCTTGTCGAGTTCAACTTTACGGGCCGCTTCAATCTCGGCGGCTGTGCGGTTGCGGATAAAGACCGGCTTGCCGCGCCACAGCACAGTAATCGCTTGTCCTTCCTTGACCGGCGCCAAATCGATCTCAGTCGACGCCAAAGCCTTCGCGCTGGCATCTGGATTCATCTGCTGAACGAATGGCCACAGGACCGCAGCCCCGCCAACAGCCACGAAAGCATTTCCGGCTATCACCAGGAAGTCCCTGCGGTCTGCCTCGTCAATTTCGTTCGTGTGAGATGCCACGAGTGCCTCCGGTTAAAAAACGTGCGAAATGTCCGGCGCTGGAAACGACTTACATCCCGCTGTCCACCCCTACGCTTCCGCGGTCCGGGCGGACTAGATCGATCAATCAGCGGTGACCTTTTGACACCGTTCGCCAACCCCCTCAAGCTCGCCAGCGCCACATGGACCGGGCAATAGACGGGGCAATTTGGCGCATCGCTCATGGGCGTCCTGCGCGCGCTTCCTGAGTGAGGACTTTAGGCCTATGACAAATCCATGAGACTGGCCCTCTATCAGCCCGATATTGCTCAAAATACCGGAACCATTCTGCGTTTGGGGGCATGCCTCGGTGTGCCAGTCGATGTGATTGGCCCGACCGGCTTCGATATGACCGACCGGGCGCTCCGGCGGGCGGGCCTCGATTACCTCGACCATGTCGAGATCACGCGCCACGAAAGCTTCGCCGCATTCGAATCAGTGCGGGCCACGCGCGGCGGTAGACTGGTCCTCCTCTCGTCACACGCCGACCGCCCGTACACAGATTTTGAATTTTACGCGACCGACACGCTGCTCCTTGGCCGCGAAAGCGCCGGCGCACCGGACGCCGTCCACAATGCAGCCGACGCACGCATTTCTATCCCCATGCGCCCAGGACTGCGCTCCCTCAACATCGCAGTCGCGGCCGCCCTCGTGCTCGGCGAAGGGCTCCGGCAAACATCCGGCTTTCCCACGCGTTAACGGGCTTCTTACACCGCCGCGAGAACTTCACGGACATTTCACAGGCATGTGTTGGACGCCGCTGGTCGAATGCCTATAATGTGCCGTATCAAAAATAATGGCGCGGCATGCCAATCAGGCACGAACCAATCGCGCACTGATTGAGGAGACAACGCGCCGATGCAAAAATTGATGATTGCTTGTTTTTTGTCGCTTGGCCTTGCCGCGGCGGCCATCGCCGATGACGATGACAAGGCCGAGACAAAATCAAAAATGAAGTTCTGGAACTTGACCGGCGAAGATCTGACCGAAGTTCTCCTGGCGCCCGAAGGCTCAGATAAGTTTGGCGACAACCAAACTAAGAACGACGACAACAATCAGGCAGAAGCCGACGAGCGTTTGCCTCTTACAGACGTCAAGGCCGGGGTCTATGACGTCAAAATCAAGGACAAGAACGGCCGGACATGTGTCGTTAAAGGTGTCGAGTTGAGAGACACGGGGCCCTACTCGTTTTCGCTTGAAGCCGATCAGCTCACCAACTGCCAAGCGGCGAAGTAGCCAAAAAGGGCGGCCGGAACCCCAAAAAATCCCGGCCACCCAAGTTTACCGAATCAGCACCCCGGAAGGCGGGTACTGGACGGGGGGGCGATCACTAGAATTTCGCGCCGACAGTCACGTAAACCGACGTCGGCGCCCCAGGCATAATATTGTTGTTGTTGTGGGCCGAAGCGAAGTAGTCCGTGTTGAAGATATTCTCCACGTTGACCTGCGCGCTCCAGTTCTGATCGATATCGAAGAACAGCGCAGCATCGACGCGCGTGTAACCTGGGATCACGACCTCGTTGTTGGAGGCGGCAAAGAAGTCTGTTTTGTGCACCACGCCAACGCCCGCACCGAACATCGGCGTGAACTGATACCTATTCCAAAGTGAAAACGTATTGTGCGGCACCCACGGCACTTCAAGGCCCGTGTGTTCAACGAGGGCGATCTGGTGCGCGAAGGCTGCCGCCATCTGCCACTGATCCGTTATATACCCGGTCAATGCCAACTCGCCGCCTTCGGTCCGGGTATTCCCGATCTGGAATGTTTGCCCATCGACAACAACGGCTTGGTTCTCGCGATCAAGCTGGAACAATGCGCCGGTTAAGGTCAGTCGATCGGTCACGTCCCACTTGAAGCCGAATTCCTTGTTGTCGAATTCTTCGGGCTTCAAAGTCTCGCTTGTCACGTCGAGAACGTTGAACTGATCGCCGCCGCTCGGCAAAAAAGATCGCGAATGGCTGACATATACGGACAAGTTTTCCGACGGCTTAAAGACGGCGCCAGCGCGCGGCGACCATACTTCGTCAACCCGGCCGAACTGATCGCCCGTCAGACCATTGCGGAAATCGAGGTCGAAGCGGTCGAAGCGGATGCCGCCGATCAGTTCGAAATACTTTGAGACTTCGAGCTGATCCTGGACATAGATACCGGCTGTCTCAAGTGTCGTCTCCCGGCGCCGGTTTGGCGTGTTGAAGAACACGGGCGTGAAAAAGGCCGGGTTCGCGAAGGGAACGGTGATGCTGCTCCCGCCGGCGGGCGTTCCGAAGTTCGGATTGTCGCGCTTGTTTTCCGTTTCCTGGCGGCCGAATTCTGCGCCTGCCAGAATTGTGTGCCGGATAAATGGCGCCACTTGGATCTTATAGGTCACGTCCGTTTGGTTGATGAAGCTCTGACGCTGCGTCTCATCCCGGTAACCGCTAATCTTGACATCGCCTGCGTCGGAAACCGAACCATCGGCAAACGTGTTGGCGTAAACCTTGTCCGCGTCTACGAACGACGAATGATTGCGGACTTTGAGATTATTGTCGAAGCGGTGCTCCAGCGTCACGCTCGCGCTGTGCCCTTCAAAAGCTGCAGCGTTCACATCCGGGTTGCCGAAGAACGCTTCCTTACGTCCCTCGGACGGGCGGCCATTGCGCGAGGGCACGCCGCGATCGACGGTGCGTTCGTCATTGTAATATTCGTAACTGACGAGCAGCTTGGTGCTGTCCGTTAGCTTGAAACCCATGGTCGGATTGATGCCGAACCGCTCGAGCTCGAAGAAATCCCGGAAATTGCCGGAGTCTTCGTACATCGCGTTGAGCCGGAACGCCGCCGCACTCGAGATCGCTTGTCCAACATCGATCGTCGCCCGCTTTGTGTCGTACATGCCGCCCGTGACCGTCGCCTCGCGAACAGTCGTGCCATCGGCCGCCTTGGTCGAACGATTGACGATACCGCCGCCGCCGCCGCGCCCAAACACCATCGCGCTCGGCCCTTTGAGTACTTCTATCGCCTCGACGTTGTAGAGATCGCGATAGTATTCGACGTCGTCGCGCACGCCGTTGACGTAGAAGTCCGCGGTGGTTTGTTGTCCGCGAATGGTGATTTGATCGCGGTGACCTTCGCCTTGTGCGACGTTCACACCTGGAACATAGGTTAACGCTTGACCGAGGCTCTTGCTGCCTTGATCCGCCGCCTGTTCCTTCGTCACGACCGAGATGGACTGCGGAACATTCTTCAACGGCGTATCGGTCTTCGTGGCCGTCGTCGTTTGCTTGGCAGTGTAGCCGTCAATTCCGCTTGGGCCGCCCAGCGGGCCGGACGATGCGCTATCGCTAACAGCAGAAGCATCAGCCGTGCTTGGCTCGGCGGGTTCGTAAGTCTCTTGCGGCGGCGGAGTACTCGGCGCGGGCTTTGGCTTCCGCTTGGGAGCCTCCGACACTTTCTTCTTGGCGCGCTTGGGCTTGACTGGCGCGGGTGCGTCTTCGACTTCGACTTCAACCACAGCCTTTGCCTTCGGCTGTGCGGGCGCAGGTTTCGCCTCCGGCTTTTCCAACGTCTCGACAGTGACGTCCGGAAGTTTCGCACCATCAGGGGCCGCGTCCGGCGCTTTGGGTTGAACCACGGGCGGCGGCGTTTGCTCGGCTGGCGCCGACTCTTGAGCCTGAGCCACATGCAGTGATCCAGCCAAGGCCAAGAGGGCCAAGGATGAAATTTGCCGGATTTTATGAGAATTGGTTTTCGAAGATTTGGTGGAACTGTTCATTCCAAATCGATCTGCCGCAGCCCAAGCCGCACGCAGACCGCGAAACGCGGCCGTCGTCATTTTTTCCCCCAATCAACGGGGTTCAAGGCCCCGCCATCAGCGCTAAATCAACCGGTATAAGCACCAGTCCCTACTCATCGTCATTAAGTGTAATCTTATTGTAATTGTTGAGCCAATGAGTCAAGTTTGAAAACGCTATTGAATTCAAAACGCCCCTGCGCCTGTGTCAGAATTGCTTTGAACGATTCAAAGAACCATTCCAATTCAGGCCCCTGCTGAAGCGGAATTGGCGTTTATTCCGCCGCTTCCTGTGCCAGGAACCCGCCCGACTGCCGCGCCCAAAGATCAGCATAAAGTCCGCCGCGTTTCAGCAATTCCGAGTGGCTGCCCTCTTCGACGATGCGTCCTTCATCCATGATGACGAGCCGGTCCATGGCCGCAATGGTCGAGAGCCGATGAGCAATGGCAATCACCGTTTTTCCATCCATCAGCGTCCTCAGACTCTCCTGAATTGCGGCTTCGACCTCGCTATCGAGTGCGCTTGTCGCTTCATCAAGAATGAGAATGGGCGCATTCTTCAACAGCACGCGCGCAATAGCGATGCGCTGACGCTGGCCACCTGAAAGTTTGACGCCCCTCTCGCCGACGTGCGCCTGAAATGCCCTTCGGCCCTTCATGTCCTCAAGTCCGACAATAAAGCCATCGGCCTGCGCCTGTTGCGCCGCCGCCATCATTGACGCGTCGCTGGCATCGGGACGGCCGTAGAGGATGTTGTCCATGACCGAGCGATGTAACAGCGAGGTATCTTGCGTCACGACGCCTATTTGCGCGCGAAGACTGTCTTGCGTGACCGTCGCAATATCTTGTCCGTCGATAAGAATGCGGCCCGCCTTCGAGATCGTAGAAGCGCAACAGCAGATTAACGAGCGTAGATTTACCGGCGCCTGAGCGGCCGACCAGCCCGACTTTCTCGCCGGGCTTCACGTTCAGCGATAAATTCTCGATGACACGCAAGGGCCGGCCCACAGCGGAATTCGCGGCTTTGCCATAGTCGAAGCGGATGCCGGAAAAGCGGATCTCGCCTTTTCGAACGGCAAGAGGTGCGGCAGACGGCGCGTCGAGCACGGCGTTCGCGCGGGAAATGGTCTCCATCCCTTCGTGCACCACACCTATGTTTTCGAAGATGCCGGAAATGGTCCACATGACCCACCCAGACATACTGACGATGCGAATGATAAGGCCGATTGCCGCTGCAATTGCGCCGGTCGAGACGGCGCCCGCGCTCCAGAGCGATATCGCAAGCCAGCTCGACGCCACGATAAGCACGCCGTTCAAAGCATAGAGCACCAGTTCCATACTCGTAATAAGCCGCAGCGACGCCTGCCATTTGTGCATCTGCTCGGCAAACGCCACACGCGCATAATCTTCTTCGCGCTCGGCATGAGCAAACAACTTCACGGTCAGAATATTGGTGTAGCTATCGACGATCCGGCCAACCAGCATGGAGCGCGCTTCGGATGTTTCCGTGGAACGAGCCTTGATACGCGGCACGAAATACATCAGTGCGAACACATACGCCGCCAGCCAGGCAATGAGCGGTAACGTCAAGCGCCAATCGGCGGCCGCGAACAACACGAGCGTGCCTGCAAATTGCACGGCAGCATACCAGAGCGCATCGACCAGCTGCACGACGCTTTCTCGTAATGCTGGCGCGGTCTGAATGATCTTGTTGGCGACGCGGCCCGCGAAGTCGTTCTGGAAAAACCCGAGCGACTGGCGCATGACGTAGCTATGCGTTTGCCACCGGATACGGTTCGTGAACGTCGTCGCCACCATCTGGTTTTTGACCAGATCGTGCACCGTCGAGACGATGGGACGGGCGATGAGCGCCACGAACGCCATCCACAGTAAAGTGCCTTGATGATCGGCAACGAAAGTCTCAGGGCTTTGCGACGCTTTCATCAAATCGACCAGGTCGCCGATAAACGCGAAAAGCATCACCTCGATCGAGGATCCGAGGAACCCCATCACAAGGAGCGCCGCAAACACCGGCCATACAGGCTTGATGAAATGCCAGTAGAATGCCCACAGCGTCTCCGGCGGACGCACGATACCAGGCCGCGCAAATGGGTCGATGCGCGTTTCAAACCAGGTAAATATCCGCCCTAACATATTGCTCTCTTGATCTAAATCATGGGAAACGGTGCCCGTCAGCGCCATCCACGCGGCCACCTGAGCGAAATCTCATTGATCTTGGAACGCGCTAAGGGCTAACGGTTGTTTCAGCCAAAAACAAGACACACAGGCCCTCGCAACATGAACGCAATCGACACGCAGCTAGACCAGCAGAAATCCGCGGCCCGTGCCTGGTTTGAAAGTTTACGCGACCAAATTTGCACAGGGCTAGAAAAGCTTGAGGCAGATTTGCCGCAAACAGCGCCACACGGTGCTGAATCCGCCGGAACATTTGTGCGCACCCCTTGGGATAGAACGGATCACAGCGGCAAACCCGGCGGCGGCGGCGTCATGAGCATGATGCATGGCCGCGTGTTTGAAAAAGTGGGTGTGCACACGTCGACCGTCCATGGCGAATTCGCGCCCGAGTTCCGCAAACAGATCCCGGGAGGAGAGGAGAACCCCAACTTCTGGGCATCGGGCATTTCCTTGATAGCCCACCCAAAGAACCCCAACGTACCCGCCGTGCATATGAACACGCGCATGGTTGTGACGTCCAAATGGTGGTTAGGGGGCGGCGCGGACTTGACCCCCGTCCTCGACAAGCGCCGCGTCCAGGAAGACGCCGACAGCTTGGCTTTCCATGCGGCCATGCACGGCGCCTGCGCGGCCCACCCCATTGCCGACTACAAGCGCTATAAGGAATGGTGTGACGAATACTTCTATCTGCCGCATCGCAAGGAAATGCGCGGCATCGGCGGAATTTTCTACGATTACCTGACACCGGCAGAAGCAGACGGCGGCCACAACGCTGCCCTCGCCTTCACGCAAGATGTCGGACGGGCCTTTGCGAGCGTCTATCCGATGATCGTGCGCGGTAACTACTCAGCCGGATACACAGATGCTCAGCGCGAAGAACAATTGATCCGCCGTGGCCGCTACGTCGAATACAATTTGCTCTATGATCGTGGCACCATGTTTGGCCTTAAAACCGGCGGCAACGTGGACAGTATTCTCTCGTCCATGCCACCTGTCGTGAAGTGGCCCTGACGCAGCCAGCTCATACCGGCAACGCAATCGAATACTTGATCTGATCGAGCGCGAAGCTCGATTCAATAGAAGATATTCCAGACAACCGCGTCAGCTTCTGTTTCAAGAATTGCTCGTACTCCGAAAGATCGGCCACGACCACGCGCAAAAGATAGTCGCGATGTCCGGTCATGAGGTAGCATTCCAGTACCTCGGGCCATGCCTGAAATCGCCTTGGCGAATCTTTGCAGGTCTTCCTCCTTCTGGCGCTCAAGCTTGATCGAAATAAAAACGCTGACAGGGAGTCCGACCGATTTTTGATCGACGAGCGCGATGTAGCGCTTAACCACGCCCTGCTCTTCCAACGCCCTAACGCGGCGATGACAGGGCGACGCCGTCAATCCAACCTCGTCTGCGAGCTCCTGCATCGTGATACGGCAGTCATTTTGCAGTTGAGCCAGAATCTTGCGGTCCACTGCATCGAGTTCCATTTTTGGCATGGCTCACCATTTTCATGCATAATACTCGGTGATATTGTCCCTTTATGGGCATTTTTCAAGGATACTTTAGCATCCATCACCATGCGCTCCGGGGCTAGATTTAACCAAGCACAGCAACTCTTGGAGCAGGCCATGACGGACAGCGCGCGAAAACTCGAACTCCTGACGGCCCTCGAAAGCAAAGTCCGCTGGCTGTCCTCCTGGATGATCCATAACGCCAATCACATCCGTGAAAACAAAGACGGCATCAAAGTCGGCGGCCATCAGGCGTCCTCCGCTTCGTCCTCGACCCTCCTCAGCGCACTCTATTTTGACGTTCTTCGGCCGCAGGATCGCGTTGCCGTCAAGCCGCACGCCAGTCCCGTGTTCCACGCCATTCAATATCTGCTCGGCAATCAGACGCGCGACAAGCTCGAGAATTTCCGCGGCTACAAAGGCGCACAATCCTATCCATCCCGCACAAAGGACATCGACGACGTCGATTTCTCGACCGGCTCCGTCGGCCTCGGCGTGGCGCAAACCCTCTTTGCCTCCCTCGCGCAAGATTACGTCAAAGCGCACGGGCTGATGCAGGACCGCCCGGAAGGCCGCATGATCGCCGTCGTCGGCGATGCCGAACTCGACGAAGGCAATATCCACGAGGCCTTGATCGAAGGCTGGAAGCACAACGTACGCAACACGTGGTGGGTCATCGACTACAACCGCCAGAGCCTGGACGCAGTTGTGCGCGAAGATCTCTGGCAGAAATACGAATCCACTTTCAAAAATTTCGGCTGGGATGTGGTCATCATCAAGTACGGCAAACTGATGCAAGCCGCCTTTGCGGAGCCCGGCGGAGACGCGCTGAAAGCATGGATCGACGATTGCCCGAACCAGCTTTATGCCGCATTGAGTTTCCAGGGTGGAGCGGCGTTCCGCAAGCACATCCTCGCCGGCATCGGACCGGATGCGGACGCCGCCGCCCTCATCAATCGCCGCACGGACGCCGAGCTTCTGGCACTCATGTCCAATCTCGGCGGACACGATATGGCGAGCGTTCTCGAAGCCTTCCACGCGATCGATCACGACCGGCCGGTGTGCTTCATTGCCTACACCATCAAGGGCATCGGCCTGCCGTTCCAGGGGCACAAGGACAATCACGCCGGTCTCATGTCGCCGGCGCAAATCGAAGCCTGGCGCGAACGCCTCGGCATTCGCGAAGGACACGAGTGGGACAAATTCGAAGGCATGGCCGCAAAGCCTTCCAAGATCGAAGCGTTCCTGAAGGCCGTCCCCTTCAACGCAACGGGAACGCGCAGGCGCACCGCTCCCAAAATCACTGTCCCCGAAACTCTCGAGTGCCCGCGTCTTTCTCAGATGTCGACGCAGCAATCGTTCGGCTTGATCCTCAATGCCCTCGCACGGTCCACAGACGAGCTCGCCAACCGGATCGTCACCACATCTCCCGACGTAACCGTCTCGACTAATCTCGGCTCCTGGGTCAACCGGCGCGGGCTTTACGCGCGCGACGCCCTTGCCGACGTCTTCAAGCAGGAAAAAATTGCCTCGAGCTTCACTTGGGATTCCTCGCCTAAGGGTCAGCACATCGAACTTGGCATCGCGGAAATGAACTTATTCATTCTGCTGTCCGCGCTTGGCCTCTCGCACGCGATCAACGGCGAACGCTTGCTCCCCATCGGCACAGTCTACGATCCCTTCGTCTGCCGCGGGCTCGATGCCTTGAACTACGCCTGCTATCAGGATGCGCGCTTCATGATCGCCGGAACTCCAGCCGGAGTTACGCTTGCGCCCGAAGGCGGAGCGCATCAATCCATCGGCACGCCGTTGATCGGCATGTCGCAACCGGGCCTTGCCACGTTCGAACCCGCCTATTCGGATGAGCTCGCGGTCATTATGGCTTGGGGATTGGATTACATGCAGCGCGACGGCTCATCTGCGGCGGAGCACGGCAGCGACGCGGCGGGCGGCTCGGTTTACTTGCGTCTCTCAACGCGCACCATTGATCAGCCCAAACGCGACATGACCCCAGAGTTGGCAGCTAGCATTATTGCAGGCGCCTACTGGATACGCCCGCCAACGGCCACGACAGAAATTGTAATTACCTTTGCCGGGACCGTCGCTCCCGAAGCGCTTGACGCTATAGAGCAACTCGACTCCGGGGGATGCCATTGCGCGCTTCTCGCCGTCACGTCGTATGACCGCTTGCATGCTGACTGGAATGCGGTTGCCCGCGAGCGCAGAAGCGGCAAATCACGCGCCGTGAGCCATATTGAGAAACTGCTCCAGCCTTTACCGCGCAATTGCGGCCTTGTGACCGTACTCGACGGTCATCCGGCCGCACTTGCCTGGCTCGGCAGTGTCGAAGGGCATCGCCTCACAGCACTCGGCGTCGAAGAATTCGGACAAACTGGGAACCTCGCCGACGTCTACCGTCAGCACAGTCTCGACGCAGCGGCAATCGTGAGTGCCGCGAAAGATGTGCGCCTGAACGCACGGCCCGCGCCGCAGCGGCTCGCGTCGTAGCTCAATTTAGATTGCTTCAACGCCCCGCAGTCTTCGCCGCGACAACCCCATCGAAGGCCGCCGCAAACTCTTGCGACCCGGCTGTCTTTATGCTGTCCGTCATGCGCCTGTCGAGTTCGGCGAGAAGCTGTTCGCCGGTCAGTCCGATCACCATCTTGTTCACGTAATAAGCGCGGCGCGCGAAGAAATTTGTGACCGGCGCCTTTTGCCCAACTGGCAGCATCATCTCAAGGCCTGTAACGGGACCCGCCAAATTCATGGCTTCCATTTCATTGCCAGCGAGTACCGGGCGGCCGAATTTTTCAGCAGTATCTTTCAATCCCTTCAACTTGTTGGCTTGCAGAATCGGGCCGATGTCGCCGTCGAGATTGAGTGTATGCATACCCATGCCTTGCGGCGTCTTGGCATAGCCTTGATAGGCCTCCCAATTCTTCGGCACGCGCTTGACGTTGGAAATCATGCTCTTCAGCGCGGCCAATTTCACCTTCAATGCCGCGCGCCGCTCCGCGCCAATCTCTTTATTTCGCAACTTTTCACCGATGCGCTCGACAAACTGATTGCCATGCTGCGCCAGCTCATCCACCGAGTTGGCATCGAGCAACTGCGCGTAACCGATCGCGCTTGAGATCGCGCGCCCTGTCTTTTTGATCGGATGAATGCCCGATTGCATATCGTACGTGCCAATGCCGCCGGTCTCGAGAGCATAGACCCGGACCACTTGCTCCTTGGTCAATCCAAGCGCCAGCGCTTCCTCGGCATAGCGGCGCTTAAATTCCTTCTCGCTCACCCGCTCGGGAATAAAGTTGTAGCCGTTTTTTGCAGCATGGAGATAGTCGGCGACTGTCGGGAGTTCCTTGGGCGGAGCCGGCTGGGCTTTCTCCTGCTCGTCGAGAAATTTTTCGTACCTTTTAGAAAGTTCTGAACCTAGTTTTGGGCCGTTGTAGGCAGGCGGAAAACTCATAATGTAGTCGTTGCTGTCGAAGGCCAGCTTTGCGGCGCGCTTGGGTTTGCGGGCCTGACGCTTCGCATCGACCTTTTCCCAGTAGGCATCAAGCTGCTTCTCGTAATCGCGGCGCGCGGCTTTCCATTCCTGGAAAGCATTGACTTCGCTCCCGGACAATGACGCGAGGAAGTCGGCCGTCGACATGGCCGGCGCCGCATTTGGCATAGCGATGCCGGCGAGCACCACTGCAAGCAGCGCCATTCTGACCACGGCCGCTATCCGTCCGCTCGTCACGTGTCAATCCTTGCCAAAAACCCGCCGAATCGCGGCCACCCTCGCCTTAGACTTTGACCGTATCGTGATTCAGGGCGCAAACCCCTTATTTTTGTAGTGCCTGAGCTGTGCTAGACTTGACCTATGACGCCGCTTTCATTGCCAAATCACCCGAAAGCAGCGCGTGAACAGTATTTGGCCGATTTGGCCAAGAAACTGCTGGCCGAGCCTATCGGCCATCAAGTCAACCGGCAGGTTGCCCAAGCGATTTCGATCTCAACCCCGATGCCGAAAACGAGGCCGCCGGCACACCGCTGACAGCAGCTGCCGTTCTTGTTCCGCTGCTCACGGGCGGCGAAAAACTAAGCGTGCTCTTGACCGAGCGCACGGCCCACCTTGCCCAGCACGCCGGTCAAATCGCCTTCCCCGGCGGCAAGATTGAAGCGGCGGATCAGGGCCCCCTCGCGGCGGCCCTACGCGAAGCGCACGAAGAAATCGGCCTGGAGAGCCGCTACGTCGCTCCTCTCGGCTACATCGAGCCTTACCGCACGGGCACCGGATTTCTGGTAACGCCCGTCATCGCCGCCATCAAGCCCGGCTTCCGCCTCGCGCCGGACGCGTCTGAAGTCGCGGACGTTTTCGAGGTCCCGTTCGATTTTCTCATGGACACGCGCAATCACCGCATCGACAGCCGATTTTGGCGTGGCGCCAACCGGCGCTTCTATGCGATGCCCTACGGAGAGCGTTATATTTGGGGTGCAACGGCTGGAATCATCCGGACCCTGCACCGGAGATTGTTTACGGCATGATCCGCATCGTCATCGAGAACGTGTTTTTCTTTTTGTTACCATCGCTCCTGTACCTCGCCTACATTGCGTTTATCCGCAACGATTGGCCGGGTCTCGGCACGGTCGTTCGCGATGCGCCGCTCATCAAACTCTTCGCGCTCGGCGCCGCTTTGATGATCGGCGCTCTTCTCGCCTTCTCCTCGAAGTCCGGTCATGACCCGCGCGAGCCATATACCCCGCCGTCCTATACGGACGGAAAACTCAACTCCGGTAACGGTAGCGACAAGAGAAAATAGCGGCGCGATGATCTCATGAGCATGGAACGCTCCAACACCGCAGAGCCGCCAAACTCGCTCGCAAACGAAGCGTGGCTCAAATCCCCGGCACTTGCAAAAGTCTTCACAGCGTTCGCCAGTGCTGCCGTGGAAGTCCGGGTTGTGGGCGGCGCGACGAGAAACGCGCTTCTCGGGCGGCCAATTTCAGACATCGACCTCGCCACACCTGCCCTGCCCGAAGTAGTCACCCAAATTGTCACCAAGGCGGGTCTCGCCGTCCATCCGACCGGCATCGAGCACGGCACTGTCACCGTCGTTGCGGACGGCGTCGCGTTCGAAGTCACAACACTGCGCCGCGATGTCGAAACCGACGGACGCCGGGCCGTCGTCGCCTTCACGGACAATTGGCAGGAAGACGCGCTGCGCCGCGACTTCACAATCAATGCACTTTACGCTGCACCCGATGGCACCATCTTCGATCCTGTAGGCGGGCGCGCCGATCTCAAAGAGCAACGCGTTCGCTTTATTGGCGAGCCTTCAGATCGCATCCGCGAAGACTACTTGAGAATTCTGCGCTTCTTTCGTTTCACCGCCGTCTATGGCCGGGGAGCACCCGACGCTGACGGCCTTGCCGCGTGCAACGCACTCAAGACTGGCCTTGCCAAACTTTCCTCCGAACGCGTCGGCGCGGAAATTATGAAATTGCTCGATGCACCGCGCGCCGCTGAGATCGCTGCCGTCATGGCGGCAAGTGGAATTCTCGACATCGTCTTTGGCGGCGAAGGTTATCCAGAACGGCTCGTCCGCCTGCACCAGATCGAAATAGCAAGCGGCATCCCGGCTGATCGCTGGACGCGTCTGGCGGCCCTGGCACTCGACAACCCCGGCAAAGCACGGGCACTGGCATCACGCTTGCGGCTCGCGAATAGAGATGGCGATACGCTCGAAGGTGCCACCACGCCGAACGCGGCTTACGATCCGGCAACGCCCGAAAAGGCGGCACGCGCTTGGCTTTACGCCTGTGGCCCCGAAACGTTTCGGCGTGGTTCTTTAGTCGCGTGGGCCGCCTCATCCGCCCCACCCGATGATGCGCTGCACAAGGCCAGGGCAGCGCTTCCAGAGCGATGGCATGCCCCGGCGCTACCTCGGCGCGGCGCCGATATTATCGGCCTTGGCGTGCCCCCTGGCGCACGTGTCGGCGACATCCTGAGAGCCTTCGAGGACTGGTGGATCCGGGAAGATTTTCCCAACGATCCCGCGCTGCACGCGGAAATCTTGAGGCAACTCGTTAACCGCGGTTAAAAAAGTGTTAAAATTTTCTTTTACTCGACGCGAACCCAAGCTACGGTCCCGGAGCTGGGAACAATTGTACTGCGTTGAGGTATCCCTATGGACCACGTCGACCGCGAACGGGCACGTTCGCTGAGGTTTGTCCAAATCGTCTTTGCTGTTCTCGCTCTAATCAGTGTCTTTTCCGGAATGGCGGTCGCGTTTGCGTCCGATGATTTCGGCTTGCCTGATGGTTCGGCAATGACGATTGCTACCGCTTTCCTGGCTGTTGGCATCATGAATACCGCCCTCATGTTCTTGTGGGAGCGTGTGTTCAATCGCATGTCGCCCTAATCAAAGGGGCCGGAAAGCACGAGCGATGCCGATCACGGCATTGGATCTGAAACTGAACTCTGAAACTGAACAGGGCGCCGAAGCGCCCTGTTTTTTTTAGCGGAACAGCTGAATGCAATTCATGCGCATCAGCTCGCGCGCGGGCCGCTTGATTGCTTCAAGGCCGCTTCTATGCGCCGCCAATCGGCAGCTTGATCTTTATCGCCTTTGTCCTCGAGAAGCCTAGCTTTCTGGGCTGCTTCAAGAGCCGCCTTTACTCCAAAACTTTCCTGGAGCTTGCGCGCATGCGCCTGAATTTCCGTTGCTTGCATCATGTCCGTCCTCCTTCATGTTGAGGGTTGCGGTCAATTTCATATGGGGCCGTGAAAATCTCCGACAACCCATGTGCTCAGAACCTTTAAATATTGAACGTGCGCATCGGTCGCTCCGGCGCGAACGCCACTGTCACACGCCTGAAACATGAATCCGGTCCTACAGGCCACCACGAGGGCTGCTCTCGATAGGAGCGAGACATTGACACGACCGGGCGCACAAACGAGCTACCGCACGGTTTTTATATCCGACGTTCACTTGGGCACCCGCTCCGCCCAAGCCCACGAACTTCTCGAATTTCTCCGCTGCGTCGAGACGGAAACGCTTTTCCTTGTCGGCGATATTATCGACTTTTGGAAAGTCCGCCGCGGCCCTCACTGGCCGCAGTCGCACAACGATGTGCTGCAAAAAATTCTGCGCAAAGCGAGAAAAGGCACTCGCGTGGTCTTCATTCCGGGCAACCACGACGACGGCATCCGCGACGTCTGCGGCATGGACTTCGGCGGCATCGAGGTGCGCCGCGACGCGATTCACGAGACAGCCCAAGGCAAGAAATATCTCGTCCTGCATGGCGACGAGTTCGACATCATCATCCGTTACGCGCGCTGGCTCGCGTTTCTCGGCGACCGCTCCTACGAAGTCGCGCTCGCTTTAAATTCCCCGCTCAATTGGGCAAGACGTCTTCTCGGCCTCGATTACTGGTCGCTCTCCAATTTTCTCAAGCAGCGCGTCAAATCGGCCGTCAACTTCATCGGCGAATTCGAGGTGGCGCTGGCGGCCGAGGCGCGCCGGCGCGGCGCCGATGGTTTGATTTGCGGGCACATCCACCACGCAAACAGCCGCGACATAGACGGCATCCATTACCTCAATACAGGCGACTGGGTCGAAAGCTGCACGGCCATCGCCGAGCGCCACGACGGGACCTTGGAGATCATCCGCTGGCTCAAAGAAAAGCCGCAACATGTCAGCGCCGGCATCGCCGCACGGCCACAACTCGAATCCGCTGCATGAAACCGAACCGGGCCAATAGGCTCAAACGAAAGGCCGGCAGAACATGACCATGAACCCCGCCACAGGCGCACTCCAACGATCAAGCGCCGGCCTGCTCAGCGAAGCGGTGCACCAGAATGACGGCTTGAGCGTTACAGGATTTCTCGAGCGCACATTCACATTCGCATTCCGCTCGATGGTCTACCCGCAAATTTGGGAAGACCCGCGCATCGACATGGAAGCGTTGGACCTGCAGTCCACGTCGCGCATGATGACAATCTCATCCGGCGGCTGCAACGCTCTGAGTTATCTGACGGCCAACCCTGCCAAGATCTACGCCGTCGATCTCAACGACACGCACATCGCGCTGCTTAATCTGAAGCTGGCCGCGGCCAAGAGCCTGCCGAACCACAATTCGTTTTACCGGTTTTTCGGGGCGTCTAACGATTGGCGCAATGCGCGCCTTTACGATGAAGTCCTGCGCCCCACCCTCGACGCTGAAACGCGCGCCTATTGGGACGGCCGCGATATGACCGGACGGCGGCGTATCTCCCGGTTCTCACGCAATTTCTTCCGATTTGGTTTGCTCGGCCGTTTTATCGGCACAGTGCATCTTGCCGCCCGCGCGCTTGGTGTTGATCCTTCAATGATTCTGCAGGCGAAGTCGCAGGAAGAACAGCGCCAGATTTTTGACCGGCACTTCGCGCCAATTTTTGACAAAAAGATCGTCCGCTGGGTCATGTCGAACCCGGCCTCGCTTTTCGGTCTCGGCATTCCGCCCGCACAGTACCAAGCACTTTGCGAAAACGGCACCCGCGTCATGACCGCGTGCTCAAGGAACGCGTCGAACGTCTCGCCTGCGATTTCGATCTCAAGGACAATTATTTCGCCTGGCAGGCGTTCGGGCGGCGGTACGAGGACGGCGCGCAAGGCTCATGCCCGCCCTACCTTGAGAAAGAGAATTTCATGGCTGTGAAATCGCGCGCCAACCGCGTCATGCCGCTCAAGGAAAACATGATTCACTTCTTGGCCGGCGAACCCTCCGAAAGCCTCGACCGGTACGTCCTACTCGACGCGCAGGACTGGATGGACGACGACACGCTCAACGCGCTTTGGCGGGAAATCACGCGCACGGCACGCCCGGGCGCCCGGGTTATCTTCCGCACGGCCGGAGAAAAGACAATTCTCCCGGGGCGGGTCAACCCTCCCCTGCTTGAATCGTGGACGTATCAGGCCGAACGCTCAGCCGAACTTTTCTCGCGCGATCGTTCGGCGATCTACGGCGGGTTCCACCTCTACACAAAATCTGCATAAGGGGCCAAATCATGAGCGCCGCAACTGCCGCCGAAAAAATGGACCGCCAATACCGGTTCCAGCGTCACATCTACGATTACACGCGCACCCACTATCTGTTCTGGCGCCGGCGTCTCATCGCGGATCTCAAACCGCAGCGCGGCGGATCGATTGTCGAAGTCGCTTGCGGCACCGGCTGGAACTTGTTGCGCGCGGCTGAGTGCTACCCCGCATCGCCGCTCTACGGCTTCGATATTTCCCGCGAAATGCTGGCGACGTCAAAAAATGCCATTGCCCGGCGCGGCATTTCAAGCCGCGTTGCTTTTGCCGAGGGTGATGCCACGGACTTCGATCTGGGCCAAATGTTCGGCATAGAAAAAGCTGACCGCATCTTCATCTCCTATGCTCTCTCTATGATCCCCGACTGGCCGGCGGCCGTTGAGCGCGCCGTCGCGCAGTTGGCACCAGGCGGGCAATTGCACGTTGTCGATTTCGGCCGCATGGACCGCATGCCGGCACTGCCGCGCGCGGCCTTTCTGCGCTTCCTTGCGCACTACAACGTAACGCCGCGCCGCGACCTCGAAGCCGTCCTTCAGGCCACCGCCAAGCGGCATGGTCTGTCTCTGAGCTTCGAAGAAATGCGCAGTGGTTACACGGCCTATGCGGTGCTGAAGCGTTAGATAGCCGGCCCGCCCAGCAAAAAAAGCCCCGGATCGCTCCGGGGCTTTTCGTATTTCTTGGACTGACGTGCGCCGGACTTAGAAGCCCATGTCGCCCATTTCGCCAAACGAACCCGGGCTTGCCCGTGGTTCGCCAGCAAAGTGATGGGCGGCCAAAGTGCTTCCTTAGAAGCCCATGTCGCCCATGCCGCCCATGCCGCCGCCGTGGCCGCCGCCATGACCACCATGGCCGCCAGCTTCCTTCTTCGGCATTTCAGCGATCATCGCTTCCGTGGTGATGAGGAGACCCGCAACGGACGCAGCGTCCTGCAGTGCGCAACGCACGACCTTGGTCGGGTCGATGACGCCCTGCTGCGACGAGATCGCCGTATTCATGGCTCTGAGCGTTGTAGCCGAACGCGTACTTGCTGTTTTCCAGGATCTTGCCAACGATGACCGAGCCATCTTCGCCCGAGTTGGTGAAGATCTGGCGGGCTGGCGTTTGAAGCGCCTTGCGCACGATCTGGATGCCAACCTTCTGATCTTCGTTCTCGGCCTTAACGGCGTCGAGCGCTTTGATCGAACGCAGCAGTGCAACACCGCCGCCGGGCACGATGCCTTCTTCAACGGCAGCACGGGTTGCGTGCAGCGCGTCGTCGACGCGGTCCTTGCGTTCCTTGACTTCAACTTCCGTTGCGCCGCCGACCTTGATAACGGCAACGCCGCCAGCCAGCTTGGCCAAACGTTCTTGCAGCTTCTCGCGGTCGTAGTCCGAGGTCGATTCCTCGATCTGCGCCTTGATCTGCTTAACGCGGCTTTCGATTTCCGTCTTCTTGCCGACGCCGTCGATGATCGTGGTGTTTTCCTTGTCGATCGTGACTTTCTTCGCGCGGCCGAGATCCTTGAGCGTTACCGTCTCAAGTTTGATGCCGAGATCTTCCGAGATCACCGTACCACCGCTGAGGATGGCGATATCTTCGAGCATCGCTTTGCGGCGATCGCCGAAGCCCGGCGCTTTGACTGCTGCGACCTTGAGGCCGCCGCGCAGTTTGTTGACGACGAGCGTTGCAAGGGCTTCGCCTTCGACGTCTTCAGCGATGATCAAAAGCGGCTTGCTGGCCTGAACAACGGCTTCGAGGATCGGCAGCATGGCTTGGAGGCCAGACAGCTTCTTCTCAAAAATCAGGATGTAGGGGCTTTCGAGTTCCACAGTCATCTTGTCGGCGTTGGTGATGAAGTACGGCGAGAGATAACCGCGGTCGAACTGCATGCCTTCGACGACATCGAGTTCGGTTTCAAGGCTCTTCGATTCTTCAACCGTGATGACGCCCTCGTTGCCGACCTTTTTCATGGCTTCAGCAATGCGCTGGCCGATTTCGGTGTCGCCGTTGGCCGAAATGGTGCCGACCTGGGCGATTTCGTCGTTCGACGTGACCTTCTTCGACTTCGACTTGAGTTCTTCGACAACAGCGGCAACCGCCATGTCGATACCGCGCTTCAAGTCCATCGGGTTGGCGCCGGCCGCAACCGACTTGGCGCCTTCGCGCACGATCGCTTGAGCGAGAACCGTTGCTGTCGTGGTGCCGTCGCCGGCGAGATCGGCGGTCTTGGATGCCACTTCGCGCAGCATCTGAGCGCCCATGTTCTCGAACTTGTCTTCAAGCTCGATTTCCTTGGCGACGGTGACGCCGTCCTTGGTAATGCGCGGCGCGCCGAACGACTTTTCGATGACAACGTTACGGCCCTTGGGACCGAGCGTCACTTTCACGGCGTTGGCGAGAATGTCGACGCCACGCAGCATGCGCTCGCGTGCGTCTTGGCCGAATTTTACGTCTTTAGAAGCCATGTGTGGCTACTCCTGGGGTAAAGCAAAAAACGATTGAGGGGTGCGTTCGATAATTAGGCGACGGCTTTGACCTTGGCGTTGCCTTCAAGCACGCCGAGGATGTCGCTTTCCTTCATGATGAGAAGATCGTCGCCGTCGATCTTGACTTCGGTGCCCGACCATTTGCCGAACAGAATCGTATCGCCGGCCTTGACGTCGAGCGGGATGACCTTGCCGGTCTCGTCACGGGCGCCAGCGCCAACTGCAACGATTTTGCCCTGCTGGGGCTTTTCCTTGGCCGTATCGGGGATGATGATGCCGCCGGCGGTTTTGGTGTCTTCTTCAAGGCGCTTCACGACCACGCGATCGTGGAGAGGACGGAACTTCATGGACTCAACCTCATGATATTTATGATTTTTCCAGGTCTTGACTGGCCGGAAGACGTGAACATCCCCGCCCAAGTAGCGCGACTGAGGAACAAACAGCCTGACAGCCGGCCCCCTCATCGTCTGACGGGTATATGTGCCGCCCCGTTAGCAGTGTCAAGGGTTGAGTGCTAGCGAATAGCCAATGCGGTTACTGCAGGCTTCTGAAACGTCAGTTCCAAACCTTTTGGCAGTTCGTCGCGAACGACCAAACGCCTTTGCGGGACATGCGGTTAACGCACACAACTAATGGTTTCAAGGCTAAGGGCTTCAAGGCGGGCTCAAGCAATTGTTAGCACCGCCCTTTGAGTGCCGGGCAAAACTTGAGCGGGTACTCCGCAATACATCGGGAGCACCCGCTCGAAGTGGTGCCAGACAGTCCTGCGGGGAGGACCTCACGACCACAACTGCAAATAACGCAAGACCGCCCCAGGGCGCTTGACGCTGCACGACAAATGTTTGACCCTGCTCATTAGTTCGGCGGCTTGAATGGACGACGCCCTGGACACGTAACGTCCACTAACGTATTTCCGCAGGCTGCGGTTATCGGGCGGCGTTCAAAGAGGTTCGGCTGGTGGCATGCAGCGCGACAGGACCATCAGTTCACGACTTTTGCATCTTGTCGGGGCCTTCGCCGTTGCCAACGGCATAAACTTCGAAGATCTGGCCCGCGAGTGCGGCATCGATCTGGCGGCAGCGAAGCTGCCTGAAGGCGAACTCCAATTTTCTGACTTTCTCAACTTGCTTGAAAGCGCTAGCCAACGAACAGGCTGCGAAGACTTTGGCGTTCGGCTGGCCGCAACACTGCCTGCGCGGTTGACTGGCATTTATCATTATCTGACGACAAACGCCGCAACGCTCCGCGCCGAAGCGATAGCTTCTTGCAAATACCTTGGCCTTATCACTAACGCCTACACGGCCAGCTTCGACGACAGCAACGGGCAAGGCTGGGTCACGTTTGCCTTCCGGCATGACACGGGATGCCGGATGCAGTTTGTCGATCTTCAGGTCGCTGCCGTTGTCGTCAGGGTCCGCCAGATCGTCGAAGACCCGTTACTGCAGATACGCATTGAACTAGAGCGGCCGCAACCCCGGTCGCCCGGCGGCTTCACTCAGATATTGGGCGCCGACCTTCATTTCAATGCGCCCGTAAATAGAATTGGCTTTCTTCCCCGCGATCTTTCGCGACTCATTCCCGGCGCCGATCCGCACCTCTTTGCCGAACTTGAACAAGTCGGCGATTTGTTATTAAGGCTCAAGACCAGCGAGGACAGCCTCGTCGACTCGATTTCGGCGTTTGTCGTCAAGTCGCTCCCAAAGGGAACTGCAACTCCGGAACACGCGAGCAAGGCGCTCAACATCACTGAGCGCACTCTTCAGCGCAACCTTGCGGCGGCAAACACAACTTTCTCGAAAATTGTCGATGAAACGCGCAAGCGCATGGCGCTGCACTTTCTCGCCGATACCGAAATACCGATGACCGAGGTCGCGTTTATTCTTGGTTTCTCGGAACTCAGCGCATTTTCGCGCGCGGCCCGCGGCTGGTTCGGGCAAACCCCGACGTCAATCCGCCAGAACCGTCGGCCTGCCAGTGTTTGAAAGCAGGCTACCGGCCCGGCACTGCGTCTAGAAAGCCATTCTCAAATCTCAAAGTCGGTGAGCTTCGCGCCCTTCTTCAGCCGCTCGAGAACCCAATTCGGCTTGCGCCCGCGTCCCGTCCACGTGTCGGACTTATTGTCGGGATTAGCATATTTAGCAATGCCGAGTGATTTGCCTTTGGCAGCGCCCTTGCCGCCGCGGCCGCCGCCGAAAAGCTCTGCAACGGAGAAACCGTGATTGCCCGCCAATTCAGCCATCTTGCGCTTCAATTCATTGCGCTCTTGGTCGCGCACCAACGCAATCGCCTTTTTGACTTTTGTCTCCAGTTCAACCAGCTCTTTGAGCGACATTTTATCGAGGTTGAGACCTGTTTGCTTTTTCGGCTTTTGTTTCACGCTACCAAATCCTTGAATTGACGCATTCGCCGATATTTACCCGAGAATATCCAGATGCGCATCCGGATTTCTGCAATATCGCGGCGATTTGTCGGGTAACGTACTTAAAGACAGCGCGCGGACAATCGATTTATTCGCTGCGCAACGCCTCGATGGGATTAAGGCCGGCAGCGCGGCGCGCCGGGAAAAATCCGAAAAATACGCCCGTTACGCCGGCAGCCGCCAGCGCAAGCATAATAACGCTTGGCGAAATAAGAATGGGCCATTGCGCGGCACTGGCAACCGCCGTTGCGGCACCGACGCCGAGTGCGGTGCCAATAAGTCCGCCAATCAGGCACAATGTAACCGCCTCAACCAGGAATTGGCGCATGATATCGCGCCGGCGCCCGCCGACCGCCATGCGCAATCCGATTTCGCGCGTGCGCTCGGTGACCGAAACAAGCATAATATTCATAATACCGATACCGCCAACAATGAGCGACGTGATCGATGTTGCCGCGAGCAAATATGTCATTGTGCTCAAGACTTCGGTGCGCGCTTTCATGAATTCGGCGAGATTGCGCACATTGAAATCATCTTCAGATCCAGGCTGAATGCGCCGCCTGGCCCGCATGACGGCTTCGATTTCCTCTTGCGCATCTTTCAAATCCGTCGAGGGATCGAACTTGATATAGATCTGTCCCGCCTGATCGGTTGTCGTCTGGCTTTTGCCGAGTATTTGATTGCGAGCCGTCGTCATCGGCAGCAGCACGAGGTCATCCTGGTCGCGCCCGAAGCTCGATGGACCCTTGATCGCAAGCACGCCGATCACAAGAAACGGCGTATTCTTGACGCGAATGGTCGAGCCGACGGCATCCCCGCCTTGAAACAATTGCTTCACAACCGTCTGACCGATGATCGCAACTTTCGCAGTGCCGCGTATGTCCTGCGGGATAAAATCCCGGCCCCGCGACAACAGGCCAATCGCGCACCGACAAAAAGTCGGCATGCACGCCGCTCAACGTCGTCGTCCAATTGCTATTTCCGAAAACGACAGGCCCTGAACCATTGAGCTGACCCGAAATCGAAGCGACGCCAGAAACCTTTTCGCGGATGGCCGTCATGTCCGCCTCCGAAAGCGGCCGGTCGGTTCCAGCGCCCGCCGAGCGCCCCATGACGCGGCTTGAGCCCGAAAACACGACGAGCATATTAGAGCCGAGCGAGGCGATTTGCTTTTCAACTTCGCTGCGCGCGCCGGAACCCACAGCAACGAGCACGATAACAGATGCAACACCGATGATGATGCCGAGTGTCGTCAGGATCGAGCGCAACAGATTCGATCGCAAAGCCGTCCAGGCGACGCCGAGACTGTCCCATAAGCTCATGATCCGCCTCCTGCTGCTGCGATTTTCCTGACGCGCGATATTCTTGGCGCACATCGTCGATAATCTTGCCGTCGCGGAATGTAATCCGCCGCTTGGCATATTCGGCAATATCCGGCTCGTGGGTGACCAGAATGACGGTGATCCCTTCTTCGTTCAATTTTGTGAACAGCAGCATGATCTCTTCCGAAGTTTTGCTATCCAGCGCGCCGGTTGGCTCGTCGGCAAGCAAGATTTTGGGATTATTGACGAGCGAACGGGCAATCGCCACGCGCTGCTGCTGGCCGCCGGATAACTGGCGCGGGTGATGATCGAGCCGGTCGCCCAAGCCCACCTGTTCGAGGCGCTCGCGGGCGCGCGCTTCGGGGTCGGCTGGGCCGGGGATGCGCGTAAAGCATCGGCAGCATCACCTGGCGTAATGCCGGCGTGCGCGCCAAAAGATTGAACTGTTGAAACACGAAGCCAATGCTGCGATTGCGCATATCGGCAAGTTCGTCGGCATCCATTTTGCCGATATCGCGCCCATCTATGAAAAGCGATGCCAGTTGTCGGCACGTCGAGCGCACCAATCAAGTTCATCATCGTCGATTTGCCGGAGCCTGACGTCCCCATGATGGCAACGAAATCGCCCACTGCAATCTCAAGCGATACACCATCAAGAGCGCGAACCGTCTGCTCGCCCATCGCATACACTTTGGTGACGTTGTCCGCGCGGATCAGAACTTCCGGCGCCGGGTTGCTTGCGCTCTTTGCCTCGCTGACAGACTTTGCGTCGCGTACTGGCTGGGGCGCGCTCATTTCTTCGCTTCGCGGGCGCGCACGACCACGCGCTCGCCCTCTGCAAGCTGTCCGCCCGCAATCTCTGTGAACTGGTCGTCCGAAATACCAATGCGCACATAACGCCGTTCCGGCTGGCCGTTACCTGCAACGCACGTGCACGCCGCCTGCCTTCGAATTTTCCCGGCCGCTTTTCCACTTGTCGAACAAGGGCCGCTGCTGATCGGTAAGCAACGGGCGCAGCGTCTGCTCGATCGCCGCTTGCATGCGCTGGCGCATCGCGGCCGGATCGGCAACGTCAACTTGTACGCCGCCGGGCGCGGCCTGGCGTTGCGCCATCATTTTACCAATCTCTTCTTTGACGGCCTGTTCTTGCTCGGACGTCAACTGCAAATCGTCCTTCAAGCGGGTCAGCATCCGCCCGCTGCGGTCGGCCGGATTGCTTGATGCTGTTTCGCCGCGCGGCTTGAAGCGCAGTGCATCGTTCGGCACCCGTAATGCGTCGTCCTTCTTGGCAACTTCAATCTGCACGTTCGCCGTCATGCCCGGAAAAAGTTTCCGGTCGTCGTTCGAGGCTTCGATGATGACGGTGTAGGTCACGACATTGTTCAATTCCGTTGCTGCAAGCGAACCTGTGTCACCTTGCCTTCAAACGTCCGCTCAGGATAGGCATCGACCGTGAAAGCTACTTTGTTGCCCTCGGCGACAACGCCAACGTCGGCTTCGTTCACCTGCGCTTCGATGCGGATGCGTTTAATATCCTGGGCAATCTTGAAAAGCTCCGGCGCCTGCAGGCTTGCCGCAACCGTTTGACCGATATCTATCGTGCGCGAAATCACCGTGCCGTTGATGGGCGAGATAATCTTCGTGCGCTCGAGATCGATTTCAGCCTGCTTCAAGGCTGCCTCGCGCTGTGTGATAACCGCCTTGGCGCTGGCAATCTGTGCTTTCGCCACGTCAATCTCGGCCGCAGCAATGGCGAGATCCCGGTTGGCATTCTCAAGCGTCGCCGTCGCGGCAAAACCTTTTTTCTGCAAAGCCTCTTGCCGTTCGCTTGCGCGCTCCGCTTGATCGCGAACGGCTTCGCCCCGCGTCAACGCCGCTTCCTGGTTGGTCAGCCCAGCTTTCGCCGCTAAGAGATCGGCGCGGGCCTGCGCGACCTTCGCATCAAACGTGCGCGCGTCGATCGTGGCCATCACGTCGCCGGCCTTCACTTCGCTATTGAAATCGACCACGAGCTTGTCGATTTGACCCGACAATTGCGAGCCGACGGAAACCGTCACAAGTGCTCGCACCGGCCCCGAAGTCGCCACGAGCTTACGGATTGCCCCCTTCGAGACCTCAACCGTGTCGTACTCCAAGCCGTTGCGGCGATTCTGGCCGGCGTGAGCATCCAGATAGCGCGCCAACCCCGCCGCCGCCATGGGCACCGCAAGAGTGAACAAGTATTTCAATGGCTTGGCCATAGGCACCTAAATGCTCCCTCGCGCTTTCGCGCCACTTAGCAGTAAAAACGGCATTTGAGCTCAATTCCGTCGCTAAAGTATATACGAACACCAGATCGGTATTAGAATTTGGCCAATGTTGCATATGGCCCCGGCAAGCCTGCCTGACAATACGGGTCGAATTTGGCCCCAAAGCCGGAATGGAGTGCCAACATAGGGCGTGCTCGAGTTTGCCAGTTCGGGCCCAACCGACTAGGGTCCGGCCTTTCCGGCCAGCAACTTGCCCCCACCTGCGAGGAGTAACAATCACGTGACCTTGAAGCTTCCCGACCTCCCATATGCCTACGACGCGCTCCAGCCCTACATGTCGGCCGAGACGCTACAGTTTCACCATGACAAGCACCACCTTGCCTACGTCGATAACGGCAACAAGCTGCTTGCTGGATCAAAGTACGAAGGCAAGAGCCTCGAAGACATCTGCAAAGCCGCCTTCGCAGACAAAAACGCCGGCCTCGTTAACAACGTTGGCCAGCACTGGAACCATCTGCATTTCTGGTCGTGGATGAAAAAGGGCGGCGGCGGCAAGAAGCTTCCAGCCAAGCTTGAAAAGCTCATCGAAGAGGCCGGCGGATTCGACAAAGTGCGCGGCGACTTCATCAACGCGGGTCTGACGCAGTTCGGCTCGGGCTGGGCTTGGCTCACGATTAAGGACGGCAAACTTGAAGTTGCCAAGACTCCCAACGGCGAAAACCCGCTGATGCACGGCGCCAAACCGATCCTCGGCTGTGACGTCTGGGAGCACAGCTATTACATCGACTACCGCAACGCCCGCGCCAAATACCTCGAAGCCTGGTTCGACAATTTGGTGAATTGGGAACACGTCGAAGAAATGATGGGCTAACCGTCTTGTGCGATTTGCCGTTCACTCTGCTCTCAAGTTAGGGCGTCCGTGGTATAGATGCTGAATGTCAGCGTCGTGCCACGGGCGCCCCCTACGAGCACCCTCAATGTCATCCACACCACTTCACCTCTCCGCCGTTGACCTCTTCCAGCACCTTCCCGCTGACGATCTCGCGGAACTCGAAAAGCGCCTCGAACCTATGCCCGTCCGGCGCGGCGTCGAACTCGTGCACCAAGGCGACGCGGCCGATGCCCTCTACGTTGTCATTTCGGGCCGCTTCTCGGTCGAAATCGAGGGAAGCCGCGAACCTGTCGCGGAAATCTCGTCCGGATCGCCCATCGGCGAGATCGCTTTTTTCGCCGGCGGCGTGCGCACTGCCACCGTCCGCGCCATCCGCGACAGCGTCGTCGTGAAACTCACGAGAAGCGATTTCGACGAGATTTCCGCTCGTTCGCCCGCTATCTGGCAAGCCATCACCGCGAAGCTTGCCGAACGGTTAGCCACTGAGACGCGCAAAACAATCCGGCTGCAGAACAAGCCGCGTGCCAAAACCGCGCCCGCGCACACTCGCAATGATGCGCGCCGGCGAACAGGCCAATCCCAGCAGCAATTTCTCGCGGCCTTTGAAGACGCCGCACGCCGCCGCCCAGGCACATTGTTCATTACCTCAGAAACGATCCGCGGATTACATCTCGCAGGCGGTTCCATCGAAACACTCGACGCAACGCGCATTCCTTGAACGAACTTGAGGGCCGTTACGACACGGTCGTCTTTGTTGCCGACGCCGAACTCACCGCCTGGAGCGAAAAGGCCATCCGGCAGGCCGATGAAATCCTGCTTGTTGGCAGCCAAGGCGACAGTCCCGGTCGGAACATCAGTTGCGACTAACGCCCTTGAAAACTTTCTCTTCAGCCTCGAACGCAAGCCCCGCTGCCGTCTCGTCATTGTGCATGATCGGAGCGGCGTCGCGCAAGGAACGCGCCACTGGCTTCAACTCCGCAACGCCGAAATGCACCACCACGTCGCGCTCGGCACCTACGTCCGATATTGAACGGCTCTGGCGCTTCATTAAGGGCGAAGCCCTCGGGTTTGTCGCCTGCGGCGGCGGCGCCTACTGCGCGGCGCACATCGGCATTTACAAAGCCTTCGGCGAAAAGAACATCGAGTTTGATTGCGTCGGCGGCACGTCCGGCGGCGCTGCCATGGCCGCAGCATTTGCCCAGAACATCGATGCCGCCGATATCGACGCCCGCGTGCACCGCATGTTCATCGATGGCAAGGCCCTCGCTCGCTACACGCTCCCCCGCTACAGCCTGCTCGATCATACCCACTTCGACAAATACCTTGCCGCCGAATATGGCGAGGTTCGCATTGAGGATATGTGGAAGCCCTACTTCGCCGTATCGATGGACCTATCCGACTACGCCGTTGAAGTTCATCGCAGCGGCCCTGTTTGGGAAGCAATACGTGCCAGCGCATCGATCCCAGCGCTATTGCCGCCCTTCTACACGCGCGACGGACGCATGCTGGTCGATGGCTCCGTCGTTTCGAATGTTCCGATCGACATCATGCACGGACTTGAAAGGCGGACCGAACGTGGTTGTCAGTTTCAACCCGCCAGCGGGCGAGCGTTTCGCCGTCGACTATCAGAGCCTTCCTGCCCGGCGCGAACTTTTCATGCGTATTATGAACCCGTTTGCGCGCGGCAGGCTTGCCAAATGCGCCATCCGCCGCCACAGTCCTCGTCCGCAGCCTGATGGCCAACCACAGCCACTTCGAACGCCGTCTTGAGAGCGGCGACTGGATCCTTGTCCCGCCGACGGACGCCAATATGGGTGCGCTCGATTGGCGCCGGCACAGCGAACTCGTCGAAACCGCATATCGCTATGCCTTGAGGAGATCGCCCGGCGCGAGCCATGATGTGGCCTTTGCGCATCGCCCTTCACCTGACCATTGTCGGTATCTAAATGATATTTTATGGTTTTTCAGGCAATCAAGGTTCATAAAGCCTTTGCTTTGTCGCCGCCTTGTCCATAATTTCCTGGCTTGAGCCAGTTAAATTTTTTGCGGCACACGGGGGCTAGTATTGCGTGTATTTCTGCCTAACGGGCTGATCCCGCGATCGCTTGCGTCATTTGGATATCCGGCTGCGCCACTCCGATGGAACGCAACGGCATCGCGGATGCGCGCCTTGCTCAAACAGCCCTTGTGCGCGACATGCCCTCGGTGCGGTTTTGGGGCGACGAAGTTCCAACCGACGTGGTCGCGGAAGTCCGCCGGCGATTACCCAACATGCCACTCGATCGCCCGGGACGCAAACCAACTCAACGGCGCCCCGTTGTCGAAACGCTTGCTCTTTCAGGCGGCGGCGCGGATGGCGCGTTTGGCGCTGGTGTTCTCGCGGGATGGACGGCGCGCGGAGACCGGCCGGAATTCGAGATCGTCACGGGCGTCAGCGCTGGCGCCATCATCGCGCCATTCGCCTTTCTCGGACCGCAACCACGATAAGAGCCTGAAAGAAATCTGGACTCAATACCAGGCAAGCGAAGTCATCACCGCGCAAATTATCCCGGGACTTTTCGGCGGCTCCGCGCTTGCCGATACGGGCCCGCTCGCCGCTCTCATTGCCGCGCTATATTGACGAGAAAATGATGCTCGATATCGCGGCCGAGTATAGCCGCGGCCGTATCCTGATGGTGCTGACCACAAACCTTGACGCGCAACGCCCCGTCGTTTGGAACATGGGCGAAATTGCCAGGGCTGGTGACGACAAAGCGCTGGACCTCTTCCGCAAGGTCATCCTTGCGTCGGCCGCCATTCCCGGTGCCTTCCCGCCCGTCAGTATCGATGTCGAAGCGGGCGGAAATCTTACGAAGAAATGCATGTCGATGGCGGCACGATGCGCGAAGTCTTCGTCCTGCCGGTGCAAGCGCCCTTCAAGGCTTTCGATCCGCTTTATGCGGCGAAGCCCTCTGCGCAAGCTCTACATCATCAAAAACGGCAAGATCACACCCGAAACGAAAGTTGTCGAGCCAAAGACCCTGCCCATCGCAACGCGCGCCATTGCTACGCTGATCAAAAGCCAGAACTGGGGTGAGCTCTATCGCATCTGGCGTCTTGCACGCGACGACAATGCCGATTTCAATCTCATCGCCGTGCCGCCGTCGTTCATACGGAAGACCAAAGAGTTTTACGATCCCGAGTATCAGGAAGCCCTCTTCCAGCTGGGCTTCCAACTCGGCCGCGAACCGGGTCATTGGATGAAAGAACCGCCAGGGCAAACGCCGATCGGCGCGCGTTGAGCACTTGACGGCGGCTTACGGAGACGGCCCGCCTGGACCGCTGCCGCTGCTGGTTCTCGATCTTAAGCTTTCCAAGATAAGACAGAATGGCGTCGATCTCATCGGGCGGAAAAACGAACTCGGGCATGTCTGGGTGTCCCGAAACGATGCCCTCAGCCAGCGCCTCCGCTAAATTCTCGAGCGGATAGCGCGTCACCACCGAGCGGAACGGCGGCGCGTCCTTGTGCGGGCTATCGCCAGTCGCGCCCGTCGCGTGGCAGCGCGCGCAATTTTTCGTTACGAGTGCCAGACCGTCGCCGGCCGCGTCCGCAAAAGCGGGCCATGAGAAGAGCGCCGCGCACGCAAAAAAAGGAACGGCCCCTAAAAGTGATTTCGCGAAAACTTGGCGCATCTCTGACCCTCCATTGCGACAGCACTCGTAGCCGCAATTTTAAGACCACAACTTGATCCACAGCAAAGACGCCGGGAAGAGAACCCCTACCGCTTGGTAATCGACTTGACGATGATGACTCTGATGGCTGTGGCTCAGTCAAGCCAACCCCAACTCTGCAGCAGGACCTTGAGTTTCGGCCACCACATTTCCTGGGTGACCGCGCCGAGTAGGCCCGCCCCAACGGTGCCGCCGGCCGCCAGCAGACCGCGGCGCACGATACGCACAGCGGTCTTGCCGGTATGCACCGATACCGAAACGGGGAACTCGCGATCGGGCAAAGACGTCGATGTCGGCAAACCGCGGCTGTCTTTGAGCGATGCACTCACCCTGACGAACAGCTGGTGTGCACCGGTTTTTCGCGGCGTAACCTGCCATACCCAGCGCCCGTAGCCCGCCTGCTCGAAGGCCGTGCCTTTCAGCTGGTCGCCCGAGACAAGCTGCGTTGTTTCCGACTGGCGCTCGATGTCGAAGGCCCCGCCTTTCGCATAGATGCTGACGGACATGGTCTCAAGGATAGGAATATCCTGACTTGTAAGAGCGCCGCGTCCCACCAGGCCGTGCGTCAAGGCTTCGGATGCCGCTCGTCCGAGCCGCACCTCGACGAACTCCGGCTCGCCGACCCACATTTTTTCAGGGATCTTGTGCACAAGACGGCCCGCCTCGACGGCCAGAGCCTCTTGTTGTGGCGCGGCGGCCGTAATAGAAACCTTTGATACCGAGGCGGCGGCGCCGACGCCTTCAATTCTGAATTTAGTGTCATCTCTGACACTGCTGGGTCTCATCGGGGGACGAAGCGGCTCGGCTGCGGCACCTATGCCTTCCGTTCTCCTAATCGGAGATGCTCTTGAGCCGGACCCGATGCTGCCTGGTTGCAAAGGTTCGCGGCGCGGCTCAGCTGCCCCGACTTCTGGCGCCGGCCGTTCCGCCGCACCGGCCTGACGCGGCACCGGTGGCTCGGCAGGAGGCCTGATGTGCCCCAGCACACGCGTGATGCCCTCTTGGTCGCTGATGAGCGGCGTGTTCAGCTTACGGAATTCTGCAGGCAGGCGCTCAACAGCCAAGTTCTCCGCGCGAACCGGAAGCAGCCGGTTCACTTTAAGCGCTGCACGCGCTATGTCATGGAACTGCACCAAAACGACCGATGTCTGGGACCAGAAAACGACGACACTATCATAAATGTAGAGTGCCGAGAGCCAATTGGGATCTTTGGCGGCATCGCCAACGAACCAAACTTTAAGACCACGCTTGGTAAGCGCAGCACCAAGCTCTTCGGCCGATGCCGCATCTTCCTGCGCGTGGCAGATGAGAATGCTGCCCATATCCCATCCCCTTTAATAGACAGCCGATAGCCTAGCCCTTTTGCCAGCGCTTCGGAAGGGCGTATAACCTGCGTGGCTACCGCTTGGTAATCGACTTGACGATGATGTTCTTGATCGTCGTCGCAACAGTCCGCGATATCGAGCGCTGCAACTCCTTGCCGATCATATCGCCCATGCCCTGCTGCTTGCGCCCCGTGGTGGAACTGCGCCCTCCGCCAAGAACGCCGCCGAGCCAGCCGCCAATGCCGCCGCCCGCGTCCGCTTCCTTCTGCGCAGCTTGCGTGCGCTGACCCAAAATTTCGCGCGCGCTCTCGCGGTCCTGCTTTTCTTCGTACTTGCCGAAGTAGGGGCTGTATTCGATGACACCGCGGCGCTCTTCTTCCGAGACGGGCCCAATGCGACCCTCGGGCGGACGGATCAACGTTCGCTGCACGATCGATGGCTCGCCCTTGTTTTCGAGCATCGACACAAGCGCTTCACCGACCTTCAATTCCTTGATGACGACCTCCGTCTTCAAGTCGGGGTTTTGCCGGAAGGTCTTGGCAGCAGCGTCGATGCCTGCCTGATCCTGCGGGGTGAAGGCGTTCAAGCGATGCTGAATGCGGTTGTTCAACTGGCTCGCAATCGTGCGCGGCACGTCAACCGGATTTTGGGTGATGAAGTAGACGCCGACACCCTTTGAGCGCACGAGGCGCGCTATCTGTTCAATGCGGTCCATCAGAGCTTTGGGTGCGTCGTCGAACAAGAGATGCGCTTCATCGAAGAAGAACACGAGCTTGGGTTTGGGCTGATCGCCGACTTCAGGAAGAGTTTGCCACAGCTTAGAAAGCAGCCACAGCAAGAACGTGGCGTAGACGCGCGGCGCCTGCATCAGCTTGTCGGCGGCCAGCACGTTGATGACGCCACGCCCATCGGGGGCAACGCGGATCAGATCGTTGATGTCGAGGGCCGGCTCGCCAAAGAAATGCTCGGCACCCTGCTCTTCAAGCACGAGCAGGCGGCGCTGGATCGAACCGACCGACGCGGCCGCGACGTTGCCATACTTCGATTGCACTTCTTTGCCGCGTGCGCTCAGATCATTCAGCAGCGCACGCAAGTCTTGGATATCAACCAGCGGCATCTGTTCGTCGGCCGCCACGCGGAAGGCAATGTTCAATACGCCTTCCTGAACCTCGTTGAGTTCGAGGAGGCGCGAGATCAAAAGCGGCCCCATGTCTGCGACCGTCGCGCGGATCGGATGACCGCTTTCGCCGAACACGTCCCAAAACACAGACGGAAAAGCTTGGTTTTGATATCCTTCAAGCCCGATTTCCTGCGCCCGCTTGACGAGGAAATCCTTTGGCTCGCCGACGGCCGCGACGCCCGAAAGGTCGCCCTTGATGTCGGCGGCGAAGACCGGCACGCCGGCGTTCGAAAATCCTTCGGCTAGAATTTGCAGCGTCACGGTCTTGCCGGTGCCGGTCGCGCCGGTAATGAGCCCATGCCGGTTGGCGAGGCGCAAATCCAAATACTCGGGCTTGACACTCTTGCCGACGAAGATCTTACCGTCTTGGAGGACTGACTGGCTCATGATTTTCACCGTTTTTCTGCAGGACCTGGGTTGGCAACACCGACTCGGCGTGCGCCCAATAGAGCGCCGTCTTGACACGCCAATGTGGCGTTTGCAAACAACGTTGCATAGCTGACGCGCCTGAAAACGGCAGTAGCGGCGCAAACAGTTGTTCCGTCCAACCGGTAAGGGAAATCCTAATCGCCAACGGGCGCGGCAATAGGGCAGCCTCTTGGACCAATTTTGGCCTCGTCGCCCCGGTCAAGTGCCCGCTATAGAGGTGAGGCAAAACATGACGTTAGGGATCGCGCCACGATGACTACTCCCAACCCGGATCAGAAGCCAGACCTGAAATTAGCCTCGGGCTTTCCGGCCCCCGGGTATGAACACTGGCGCGGCATGGTCGAAAAAGCCTTGAAGGGCATCGACTTCGACAAGCGCCTTGTGACCCGCTCAGCCGATGGCATCGCCATCAAACCCCTCTATGCCCGCACCGACGCCCTTGTCTCAGTCGAAGGCGCGATGCCAGGAGCGGCTCCCTTTACGCGCGGCACCTCGGTCGTGCGCGATGGTCTCGGCTGGAACATCGCCACGATACACATCGAGAGCGATCCAAAGGCGGCGAACACCGCAATCCTCGACGACCTCGAAGGCGGCGTCAATTCAATCGCTCTGCACATCGGCGGCATTGGATTGCCCGCCACCAAAGAAGCGCTCGATGTCGCCTTGACGGACGTCATGCTCGACGTCTGCCCGATAGCGCTTATTGCTGGTGAAGCAACATTTGATGCCGCGACCGCACTTGCCGCCGTCTGGACCGCACGCAGAATCCCGAATGATCAGCGCTGCGGCTCATTCGGTGCCGACCCCCTCGGCACGCTCGCGATACAGGGACACTTGTCCAGCACCCTCGACACAGCGCTCGCCCAGGCCGTGGCGCTGACAAAACTTTCTTTGCCGATGCCGCGCGTTTCCGCCCTCACCGCCGACGGCGTTGGCTATCACAATGCGGGTGCCACCGAAGCCCAGGAACTCGCCTGTATGCTCGCAACGCTCGTCGCGTACCTCCGCGCCTGCGAAAAAGGCGGCATCGCACCCAAGGACGCACTTCCTAAAATCTCTGTCGCGCTCGCCGCCGACGCCGACGAGTTTTCCACAATCGCCAAACTCCGCGCTGCCCGCAAATTGGTGTGGCGCGTGGCGGACGCCTGCAAAGCCGGAGACGCGGCCGCTCGCGTTCGTTTTGTATGCCCGACGTCATATCGCATGATGGCCAAGCGCGACGCCTGGACCAATATTCTGCGCACAACGATTGCCTGCACGGGCGCGGCGCTTGGCGGCGCGGATTCGATTTGCGTTCTCCCCTTCACCTTCGCACTCGGAAAGCCCGACGCCTTCGCGCGCCGCGTTGCCCGTAACATTCAGATCGTGTGCCAGGAGGAAAGCAACCTTGGCCGCGTCACGGATCCCGCCGGCGGCTCGTGGTACGTCGAACAACTAACGGACGAAGTCGCTAAAAAGGCCTGGGATATTTTCCAGGATCTCGAAGCGCGTGGCGGCATGGAAGAAGGACTGACATCAGGCTACGTGCAGGAAATGATCGCCAAATCGGCAGACGCCCGCGCCAAGCAAATCGCAACCGGCCGCATGGAGCTGACGGGAGTTTCCGCGTTCCCCATTCTCGGCGACGACAATATCAAAACGGAACCCTGGCCGAAGCCCTGGGCCGCACACGCGTCGCCATCAGCCATCACTGTCACGCCTTTGAAGCCGCATCGTCTCGGCGAAGCCTTTGAAGACCTGCGCGACGCTGCGGATGCCGAAGGCGGCTACACGGTTTTCCTCGCCAGCATGGGCGAGATTGCCGACCACAACGTGCGCACGACCTGGGTGAAAAATTACCTCGCCGCTGGCGGCATCGAAACCATTATCAGCGACGGCTTTGACTCTGCCGCCGTCGCCGCCGCCGCCTTCAACAACTCGGGCACGACGGTTGCCTGCATCTGCTCGTCTGATGCCGTCAACGCCACGCATGCCGAAATCACAGCCCGCGCGCTCAAAGCCAAAGGCGCGACGTGGGTCATGATGGCGGGTCGCCCGGGAGAGAAAGAGGCTGGCCTCAAAGCCGCCGGCGTCGATCAATTCCTTTTTGCCGGCACTGACGCGGTTGCGACTTTAAAAGCTCTGCACGAGAAATTCACCGGATAACGCCCGATGAAACAGGCCAAAGTCCAATACGCTCCGGGCTTTCACATTCTTGCAGGCGACGAACGCTCGCAAGCGGCGACACTCGTCATTCAGCCGGGCAGACACGTCGGCGGCCCGGACAACAAACATCGCGGCGCGGACCAATGGATCTATGTCGAAAGCGGCAGCGGCGAAGCGACCATTGATGGCAAAACCTATCCGCTCGAAAAAGGATCACTGATCCTGATCCAGCGCACCGAAGCACACGGCTTCCGCAATACGGGCACCGCGCCGCTGAACATCCTGACTTTCTACGTGCCCCCCGCCTATGATGAGAACGAGGACGAGTTGCCAGCGGGGTTGCCATAATCCGTTTCTATTTGAAATATTCCACTTCATTTTGGTAACCATGGCTCTTGTGCTGCCGCTGGCGCTAACCATCTAAGCGCAGAATAGGCGTGCGAACATTTATTCCATGCAGTAATTGTCCTAATTGGGAGAGGGCGGTGCGCCGGCCCATGCGAGCCAAGAAGCGAGCCTTACTAATTTCTCCGGTATTTTAGTTTTGTTACACGTCCGCCCTTGCAGAATTGGAGCCAATAATTATGCAGATATCTTCGAAGTTCGCGATTGCCGCTATAGCCGCCCTGAGCGCCGCTGGCGCTGCACCAGAGGTCTATGCGCAGGCGACGAGCCGCGGCGCGGAATTGATTGCGGCCGACAAGGGCCGCATTACGGGCGAAGTCGTTGCTGACTTCGGTTCGCGCAGCCTCACCAGTTCAACAGGGCTTGACCTTTACACCATCAACAATCTCAAGGCTGCCGATTTGATGGTGCTGAACGGTACCGTCACACGCACGCCGGAAAAGAACCTGAGTTACTCAGTAAAGTTCGATCTCTTTAATCCGAAAAATCCGTCTCAGGTTGCCAAGGAAGCGGCCATTCTTCGCGGCGACGTCGCAATCGATCAGACGGGGCGCTATGATCCGGCAGCCGGAAAACTGCGCATTGATGTTGTGAAGGGCACCCAATCGACGTCAGCTTACCGCGGCGGGCTCCAGGGCCGCGAAGTCACGCGATGGTGGGAAATCACCGAACAACTCAAGAAAGCTCAAAAGACCGCAGCGAAAGAGTACAGCCGCGTCGTCGAAGGCAAGACAATCAAAATCTCGGTGCTGAATACCGATCCGCTAAAATTCGATGCGCTGGTGCTCGCCACGGGTCCGTTCTCGTATTTGCCCGAGACGACCGTACGCGGCAGCCTTGACTACGACTACGAGCTCGGCAATTGGCTCCTCGACAATAACGGTTTGACGCTGAATTATCAGCTGGGCGAGAAAGTCATCAATGACCGGATCACCGGATCGATCCGTTATGCGGAAGAAGCGGGCACTGCGGCTGTCGATGGCAAGAAGGTGGCATATACCGGCTACTATGAATACAATTTCGCTTCAACGAGGAAGCGCAGAAATCAGATGCATCCTTCTTCGAAGGCGACGCGAACGCTCAAGCCGATGCCTTCTTCGCAACGTCCGACCAATCGAAGCCCGGAATTTATGGCAAGGTATACTTCGAAGACTCGGAAGATAACTGCAGGTCGGCGAAGGACGAAGAAGGCAAGCCGAAATGCGTGGGCCCGACCAAGTCGGTGATCACTTACGATCTCAAGACATCGGGCCTCACCTATGCTCAGCTGGCGGCCTGGGTAAAAATCGAGCAAATGGTGATCGGGCCGTTTACCGACGAGTAATTGATGCGCGGTCAAAAGCCTACGCCCGAAGTTGGAGCCAGTCTTTGGCGAAAGCACATCGCGCGCTCCATCCTGACCAGTAATTATGTACACTGGGCAGCAGACTGGATGGGACGCCGGTGTACGACGAAGGCGGGGTACCCGCAGGAATGCCATAACCCATGAAAACCCGCCGCCTTGGATCGCAAGGCCCCGAAGTTTCCGCACTTGCGCTCGGCTGCATAGGCACGAGTGAATTGTATGAGTGAATTCTATGGCCGCCGCCGCCTTCAACAACTCGGGCACGACGGTTGCCTGCATCTGCTCGTCTGATGCCGTCAACGCCACGCATGCCGAAATCACAGCCCGCGCGCTCAAAGCCAAAGGCGCGACGTGGGTCATGATGGCAGGACGCGCAGGAGACAAAGAGGCTGCACTCAAAGCCGCCGGCGTCGATCAATTCCTTTTTGCCGGCACTGACGCGGTCGCTATCCTGAAAGAACTGCACGAGAAATTCAAATAGCAGGGGCGGCTTTAACGCTTCCCTTCGCAATCAAATGCCCGCCCGCGGCAGCAAGCTGGCGAATTCGGCTTCGAGATCTTGCTCCAATTTCACCAGATCTTCAGGCAGCGGCATGCCGAAAGCTTTCAACGCGTTCAGCTTCTCGTGCAGCTGCAGATAAATCTCATGCCGATCATCCGGTTCGTTCTGCATTTCCGTGAGCAAGAGAGAAATCTGCATTTTCAGTTGGTCGAAAGCCATGGGCTGAGCCTTTCGATAGCAGGTCCACGAAATTTTCTTAGCACATCGCGGCACGTGCTGCACCGCGATCTGTGTACCAGACATGTTGGATTTTCTGGCTTAAGCCAGCTCAGCACCGGTAGTTTTAAGGTTCGCCTCCCCTCAGGTGGCGGCTGCTTGCGCGATTTTCGCGTGCGCGTCCCAGATGAGGCGTTGAATGACTTCCTTGCGATTGGGCACGTTCGGGCTTGCGCGGCGCAGATCGTCGAGCTGTTTGATGGTGGCGGGATCAAGGGGAAGCTGCATGACGTGGTCCATGATGGGGCTCCGTTGTGTGTTGCGGTTTCTGGTGGGTCTGGATTGCAGCCACTAGATACCGGCCCGGATAGCCGAGCGCTGTCACGAACGGGACAATCGTCATCCCTCCGCCGGTAAAAACCCGCCGTGCACCATTACCCTTCTGGCGCCCTTGCGTTGCTGGCGGTGACGCCGCAAAATCGATTGTGCACTACCCAGTTGAACCGCAACCGATCCCAAGGGAAGTTCCATGAAGGCATTTCTCAAAATCGCATTCGCAGCGCCATTCGCCGTCGTCGCAAGCGCGAGCTTGGCCGAAGAGCCCAAAGTCAAAGTCGACGACACCTCGTTCAAGTGCATTACGGAGATGACCCCTGTGCGCCAGTTCTTCGTCGATAATCTGAGCGGAAATCTGGAAGCGTCGCTTGCCGTCGCCAAGGCCGGTTCGGGTGATTACCCTGAAGGAACAGTCCTGCAAGTGATGCCCAACGAAGTGATGGTCAAACAGCAGAAAGGCTTCAGCCCCGCGACCCGCGACTGGGAATTCCTCTGGATCGACGTCGACAAGAACGGCTCCAAGATTTTCACGCGCGGCGCGGCAGAAGTGAACAACCGCTTCGGCTTGAATTGCTTTGCGTGCCACGTGAAGGCCGAAGAGAAATTCGACTTCGTGTGCGAGCAGGGGCACGGCTGCGAAGACATTCCCGTGACGCGCGAGATGTTCGGCGCGCTCCAGCGCACGGACCCGCGCTGCAAAGGCTCCGATCAAGTGAGCGACGCGGACAAAGCCGCGCTCGCAGCGATCGACGAAGTCGTGAAAAAGCTGACGGAGAAGAAGGAGAAGTAAGCCTTCAGCCTACAAAAATGCCGGTTCGAAGTTATCGAACCGGCATCGCACGCCATTAGCGGCACTGTAGGGATACCACCTCAAATCAGCGTCACGCCGCTCAACACATCATCGCAGTTAACATCAAGGACTTTCGCGTACGCCGCAAAAGATCAAAGTTAACTTCAACGGCTTGCCAAAAAGCGGGATGAGAAAAAAGCGCGATGTGGTGCGCTCTTTCCGCTGCCACGCCCTTCATCGTCCTCGGCGCGGCGAGCGCCACACGACGCATCGCGTTCCCGTTATTTCTTGCATCCTTTTTGTCGTCGTCGTCTTCGGTCTCTTCTTTGACGACCTTGCCATCAACGGGATTGAATTTCACTTCAACTTTCTTGCCGTCCTTGTTGGTGCCTTTGATCTCGTAGCAGTTGTCGTCGACCTTGATCTTGTCGAATTTGGTGTAGCCAAGGGCCTCGATCTTGGTTTTCATCTCGGCCTCGTTGATCCATTTCGTCTCTGGGTTCTTTGGTGCAATCATCTGCGAGCGCCGCCGCAGCAAGAAGCGGCAGGGCGAATGCGGTCGCGGCAAAGCGTGAAGCATGACGGAACATTGGGTTCTCCTTATCAATTGTCCAACCGCCCGAATGCGCGGCACCGCGAGATGACGTCCCGGGTGCGGCGCTGCGCGGTTCCGTTATGCCCATGCGTATAGCGCGCCGGGGAACCTGAGATTTGATCTGCGTCATGTGATTATCGAATTCGTCAATCTGCCGCCAGACCCTTTGGCTCGGTTTCGAGCACAAGATGATAGAAGTTGGTGCTTTGACTGACTACCTGTCGCTAATACGCTTTAAGGTGGAGTCTCAATCGAGCTACAATCAGGCGGAATCGGTGGAGAAGTGATAAACTTCGAATCGATACTGCAATCAATATTAAGATACCGGCAGGCCCCGCCACGTATCGGCTAATTCCGCTTCCCCTGTCGCTTGACAAGAACGCTACTAACGAGCCAAGTGGCGACGGCTCCGAGCCATGCAGGCGGCAATGAGATACTATCGTCGTGTTCATCGAAATTCACTCCGCCGCTTGCATCCAGCCCATCCCCCGAACTTCTTGTAGCTTCTCGACCAAATCCGCCGACCACCGCTGTCATCCTGGCCGATCGAGCGCCCGCAGGCGTGCGCGCAGGCCAGGTCCCACGTGTTCCTATCGCAAATGCCGGTGGCTCCCGGGTCATCGCAAGTGGGCTCGCCTGGGATGACACTTCGTGTCACTCCGCCGCTGCTTTGGCCCATACCCCAACTGCGCATTGAGCTTTTCGACCAAATCGGCCGCCGCCTCGGGGATGTTCGTGCCCGGCCCGAACACGGCCTTCGCGCCCATGCGGAACAGCTCCTCGTAGTCGGCCGGAGGAATAACGCCGCCGACGACGATCATGATGTCGCCGCGGCCTTCTTTGTCGAGAGCTGCTTTCAATTCGGGCACAAGCGTCAAATGTCCGGCGGTCAATGACGACACGCCGACGACATGCACGTCATTCTCAACTGCCTGGCGCGCGGCCTCATCTGCCGTTGCAAACAGCGGCCCGATATCGACGTCGAAGCCCAAGTCGGCGAATGCCGAGGCGATGACTTTCTGTCCCCGGTCGTGGCCGTCTTGACCGAGCTTCGCAATCAGAATGCGCGGGCGCCGCCCGTCGTTCTTGTCGAAACCTTCGACCAGTTTCTTGACGCGATCCATGCTCGGATTCATCGCCGCTTCCTTTTTGTAGACGCCCGAGATGGCGCGAATTTCCGCTTTGTGGCGGGTGAAAACTTTTTCGAGCGCGAACGAGATTTCGCCAACGGTCGCCATTTTGCGCGCGGCCTTGACCGCGAGATCGAGCAGGTTGGCATTGCCCTTCGCGCCTTCGGTCAAGGCGTCGAGCGCGGCCTGCACGTCCGTCTCGTTACGCTCGGCACGCAGGCGTGCAAGTTTGGCGAGCTGCTGGTCGCGCACGCTTTTATTATCGACCTTGAGGAAGTTGATCTCGCGATCGCCCTTGATCCTAAACTTGTTGATGCCGGTGATCGTCTGGCGGCCGCTATCAATGCGAGCCTGCGTCCGTGCGGCGGCTTCTTCGATACGCATTTTCGGAATGCCGAGCGGCAATCGCCTTGGCCATACCGCCCTGCTCTTCGATTTCCGCAATATGCAAGAGCGCCTTCTGCGCGAGATCGTGCGTCAGCCGCTCGACGTAGTGCGAACCGCCCCACGGATCGATCGTGCGCGTGGTGCCGCTTTCCTGCTGCAACAGAAGTTGGGTATTGCGTGCAATACGCGCCGAGAAGTCGGTTGGAAGCGCAATCGCTTCATCAAGCCCGTTGGTGTGCAGCGATTGCGTGTGCCCCTGCGTGGCGGCCATCGCCTCCAAACACGTGCGCGTGGCGTTGTTGAAAATATCCTGCGCTGTCAGCGACCACCCGCTTGTCTGCGAATGCGTGCGCAACGACAGCGAACGCGCGTCTTTCGGATTGAACTCTTCCTTGATGAGTTTGGCCCACAGCAGCCTTGCCGCGCGCATCTTGGCGATTTCCATGAAGTAGTTCATGCCGATGGCCCAGAAGAACGATAATCTGGGAGCAAACGCATCGACATCCATGCCGGACGCCACGCCCGCGCGCACGTATTCGATGCCGTCGGCAATCGTGTAGCCGAGTTCGAGGTCGGCCGTCGCACCTGCTTCCTGCATGTGATAGCCGGAAATCGAAATCGAATTGAACTTTGGCATGTGCTCGGCGGTATAAGCAAAAATATCCGACACAATGCGCATCGAAGGTGCCGGCGGATAGATATATGTGTTGCGCACCATAAACTCTTTTAAGATGTCGTTCTGAATGGTGCCGGCAAGCTTTTCCGCCGAGACGCCCTGTTCCTCGCCTGCAACAATGTAGAGCGCGAGAATGGGAAGCACCGCGCCGTTCATGGTCATCGACACGGTCATGTCGGCGAGAGGAATGCTGTCGAACAGCGTGCGCATGTCGTAGATCGAGTCGATCGCGACGCCCGCCATGCCGACGTCACCCTTGACGCGCGGATGGTCGCTGTCATAGCCGCGATGCGTCGCGAGATCGAAGGCAATCGAGAGACCCTTCTGCCCGGCCGCAATGTTGCGGCGGTAGAAGGCGTTTGAATCTTCCGCCGTCGAGAACCCGGCGTACTGGCGTATGGTCCAGGGTTGCAGCGCGTACATGGCGGGGTACGGCCCGCGCAGATACGGCGCGATGCCCGGGAACGTGTCGAGGAAGTCGAGCCCTGCCGTATCGGCACCGGTGTAAACCGGCTTCACCGGGATACCCTCCGGCGTCTCCCAAATGCGGTCGCTCGGCACTGGCTGTGCCTTGGCCGCTGGAACGGGCGCGTCGAGGGAAATTTTCGTAAAATCAGGAATCTGGGTCATGGGCCTTTATCGCTCGCCGCTTTTGCCGGTTAGCCGGGCTTCTCAACCCGATTTTTGTAGGGTCTGGCTAACACGGGCAAGTTTTTTTTGCGATGCGACAGCTTTTGTGGGCGGGCTGGCCGCTAACGGAATGTCGCAAGCTTTAAGCGCGGCCCGCTAAATCCGCAAAAAAGCGGCGAGAAATTTACCAGCCCATCAGATGGCGCAACCACCCGCCCCATCCTTCAGCCTTGCGCGCGGCCGCGCCGCTCCTATCAACTGAGATCAGCAAAGCCGCCGAGATTGTCTCGCCGTCTGCGTTGGTGCTTAATACCGTGCCGCCGCCTTCGCGCTCGCCCGATGTGAAAATGGAATCGCTCGCGTTGGCGGTATCGGGAATAGGGCGTTCATTGTAAGGCGCACGATCCTTGTACACTTTTGCACTCAAAGCGTCTGGAAAATACATCTGACCCGTGACGAGCGTCGCGTCATCGAAGAAGACTTTGACGTGGATGTGGGGCGTGCGGCCGGGGTACCAGCCTGGATACACGCTGCGAAACATCGCAACACCGTTCGCGTCCGTTAGTTGCGTGCCGCGCAAAAAACTCTCGCCTTTCGTTGATATGTCGCGCGCCGGGCCTTGACCCGCATAGCCCGAATAGACGCCGCTCGCGTCGGCATGCCAGATTTCGATGCGGGCATTGGCGATGGGCGTGCACACGCCGCTCTCGATGACACGCAAACTGATTTGCAACGGTGCACCCGGGCGGCCCTCTGCGATGTCGCTGCGCACGAGATTGGGATCGAAATAGAACGGGCCCTCGACGGCCTGGGGAAAGAGGACGCAGACGCCCTGCGGATTGGCGGCGGCTGTTGGCTCGGCAGCGGTTGTTGGACTTGAAATCGCCAAACCGCTGCCTGCAGCACCAAGTGTCAGCCCTTGCAGCGCCCTGCGCCGTGAAAGTTCGATATCCATGAGCCCCCCATCGCTAACGCATTGCTTCACAATCGAACGCAACGGCCAGCGTACCCAAACCCGTTGCCGTTCACAAAGAAAAAGGCCGGCTCTTTGGTGGAGCCGGCCAGTTTGGGAGGGAGGCATGAGTGCGTGGGAGGAAGTGCGAAAAAATCGAATTCAGTTAGTCGCGCGCAGCGCCTGCAATGAGGGTCAGAAGCGCGAGGCCGGGAATGGAAACCAAGAGGCCGGCTGTGAGGGCCGCGTATTCGTTGCCAGGTTCAAAAAGCGGGGCGAATGCAAGAGAGGCTTCCGGGAAGGTGGCAACGAGAACGGTTGCGGCGGTGGTCAGGGCGGCGGCGGCGCTGGCAATAATTCCGGACATTGGGGTCTCTCCTCGGTTGTCAGTTGCGACCTATCTGCAGGTCTGTCGTCTTGAGGAGGAGAATGGTTCAAAGCTAAGCGGCGCGCTGTTCCCGGGGGTACATGAGGGATGACTTTGCGGAAAAGATTGAATCCGGCCAAGGTCGCGGCCCAACGCCACCCCGTTAGGGCGCGGGGTTATCCTGCTCGTCCCCGCCCGCATTAACCAGAGCGGAGAGAACCGGCGAATGAAACTCGCGGCGGTAAAGCACAAATGTCACGATAATTGTCGCGACCAGGAACAGCCGTGCATCGATGAACCAAGCCATCAGGGGAATCGAAAAATAATATGCGCGCATGCCATTGTTATAATTTTCACCGGCAAGAGTTGCCACCCGTGCAGCGGCGATTGCATGAGCTGCGGCAGACGGATCGCGATCCCGCTGGGGCATTCCGCCTACCACAATCGCAAGCACGTTGTATTGCCAGGCTGACCAGGTGAATTTGAAAAAGGCATAGACGTACACAAAGATTAGGATGATCGCCTTAATCTCAGCGAGGCGCGGATCGGCTGGCGTCGCATATGGCAATTGACCGATGACCTCAGCCACCTTGGGGGCCGTGCCGAGCAGCGCCACGAGCCCGCCCAAAATGAAAACCGTTGTCGAAGCAAAAAAGAGGGCACCGCGCAGGAGATTGCTCAAGAGCGTTGCGTCCGCCGTATGAGTCTCGCGCGAACTCATCTGCTCAACCCACTTGAGGCGGAAAGTTTGTACGGCCGACATAAGACTTGGGCGGCGCGACACGACGTGATGGGCCACCCGGCCATAGGTGAGCCAGCACGCAGAGAAAATTCCGAGTGTTGCCATGTCCAGAAATGGAAGATCCAGCGCGATCATGAAGTTGTGTTAGCACTGGCTAGGCAGCGCAGACTAGCCTTGCCGGGAAAGTTTTCCAGCACGGGATTGACGTCACGCTCCTTTTCCCAAGGTTTCCTTCTAACCATTTGATGCCCGGCGCCTCCCATGCCGCCACAGTTCAGTTAACGGCGCGGGTGGGTACTTTTAATATTACTACGGCGCCACGCGGCATCCCTTTTGCAAATACCCCCCAACAAGACACATGCGATGTCCCAAAACTGGATACTCCAGCATTCAGGCATCGGTGCCCCGAAAGGAAAATGGGGAGCCATGGATAAGTACGAAGCCGAGCCAAATCTGAGGACCGCGAACTTCGCTGGGCCTAATGCGGCTACGCGCAGTGCGAACCATCAATTGCTCCTTGACCGTTTGACGCGACAGCCTGCGGCTCTCGCAGCAACTGTTTCCGCGGCGGCACCCGCAACGCAGTCCGCCCGAGGCATAGCCAAACCCGCTCCCCGCGCCAGCACCGATGAGCGCAGAGCCGCGCCACGCCGGCGAATGCTCAAAGGCGGCGTCATTTCCTACAAAGGCAGCTTTGCAGGATTGCGCTGCACGGTGCGCGATTTGTCAGATACTGGCGCCCGCGTCCGCATCGACGACGTTGTCCACGTTCCGGACCAATTCGAACTCATCATCGAGATCGATGGGCTCTATGCCAATAGCGAAGTTGTTTGGCGCAGTGGCCACGATATCGGCGTGCGCTTTACGGAACCGATGCGCAGCGGCAGCAAATTGCGCGAGCAAGTCATCACCCCGCGCGATGGCGTGCGCGTGCGTTAAGTTCAGCCCCGCGCGCCGCGAAAGCCTGTCGCGAGAACGTAGAGCTCTGCGGAATCTGCGCGGCTCGCCGGTGGCTTCACATGCTTGACGGATGTGAAATTCTTCTTCAGCAGATCGAGCAGATCGCGCTCCGTGCCGCCTTGAAAGACTTTGCATAGGAAAGTGCCGCCCGGCGTCAGCACATCGACTGCAAAGGCGGCGGCTAATTCCGCAAGCCCCATGATACGTAAGTGATCGGTATTCGTGTGCCCGACAGTCGGCGCGGCCATATCCGACAAAACGATATCGGCAGCGCCGTCGCGCAGCATGGATTTGAGCTTGGCTTCCGCACCCTCATGCGTGAAATCCAACTCGACAATCTCAACGCCGGCAATCGGTTCCATACCGAGATAATCGATCGCCACAACCTGCCCCTTGCCTTCGAGCGATTTGACAATACCCGCGGCAACCTGGCTCCATCCGCCCGGCGCGGCGCCAAGATCGACGATACGCTGGCCCGATTTCAAAAGGTGATGGCGGGCATCGATCTCCTTGAGCTTATAAGCCGCGCGCGAACGCATGCCCTCGCGCTTGGCAGCCGCTACGTAGGGATCGTTCAACTGCCGCTCGAGCCAGCGCTGCGAGGATGCCGAATGTTTATGTGCAAATTTGAGGCTGGTGCGCATTTGGCGCTGACCGCCGCCCGGTCCCTTGATAGGCCGGTTCACTGGGCCTTTACCCGGACCCTTGCTCGGACCTTTGGTTGGAACCTTACTCACGATATGTCTCCAAGCGGTCCATCGTTGCCAAAGCCGGATGGGCGCGGCGTGCGGCGCCGGCGTCCCTGCCGCCACACGCCATCTTCAAGCATCAGCGACGTCAGAATGCCTTCGCGCAATCCCCGGTCGGCAACGCGCAATCTCTCTGCCGGCCACATGCGCAGCACGGCTTCCAAAATGGCGCACCCAGCGAGCACCAGATCGGCGCGATCGCGGCCGATGCAAGGTTCGGCGATGCGCTGCTCATAGCTTTTGTTCAAGAGCGACTGCGTCACGGCCGTGACATCGGGCACTTTCAACCAACAGCCATCGACCTTGTTGCGATCATAACGCGGAAGCCCGAGAAGAATTCCGGCAATCGTCGTCACCGTCCCTGAAGTCCCAAGAAGATGTATCGGACGGCCGGCAAACTTCTGCCTGAAACCGTGGCGCTGTTCGAATGGCCTGAGCATCGTTTCAACCGAGGAGACCATCGCCTCGAAACTCTGATGCGTGACGCTGCGCCCATCGAACCGCTCGGCCAGGCTAACGACACCAACAGGGAGCGACGTCCATGCGGCGATAGCTTCTTCCGCGGCAAGGCGTCCGCCAGGGCCGCGACGCCGTGCGCCTTCGCGCGTGAGATCGAGGCAGATGATTTCAGACGAGCCGCCGCCGATGTCGAACACCAAAACATAGTCGACCGCCGGATCGATCAGCGAAACGCAGCCCGAGACCGCCAACCGCGCCTCGTGTTCCGGGCTCAGAATTTCGATATCGAGGCCGCAACGATCGCGCACGCGGCCGATAAATTCGGGGCCATTGCCGGCCACTCGGCACGCTTCTGTTGCAACAAGCCGCGCGCGCGTCACGTCATGGCGCTCGAGCTTCCCCGCGCAAACTTTCAGCGCGTCGATCGTACGCACCATGGCTGCTTCGGAGAGCTGGCCGTTGTGTCCCAGACCTTCGCCCAAGCGGATAATACGCGAGAACGCATCGACGACGCGAAAGCCGCGCCGCGACGGACGGGCCAATAACAGGCGGCAATTGTTGGTGCCTAGATCAAGCGCGCCGTAAACGCTGTTCTTCGGCGAGCCGCGATTAGTCTGTTGGGCTCGGGCGCTTGGCCCATCTCGAGTGCCGGCGGCGGCTGGATTTCCGCCGCTCTTTGCAGGTTCACTCGCCGCCGTTCCGGACTTAGGCAGCCCATTTCGGACGCCCGAGGGATCATGACTTGTATTCACACCGCGTCTCCAGGGCCTGGCACGGCTGCGGCGCCCTGTTGGAAAAGCGCCGGCAGCGATCATCAGGCCTGTTTCTGGACCAAACTTAGTGTCTACCTTATCAGGTCGCAGCGGTGCGTAAAGCACCGGGTTGCCGGACATCAAGAAGTTAAGCATGGTATTTGCAAATGTTGCGGAGTGCCGTCTTCATGTTTGCTCGATCAACGGCGCTCTTGGCGGCGCTCATCACGACTGTGCTGGTCTGCGGCCCAGCGCATGGTGTGGACGATGATCAGGTTAAATCGGGCGAAGCCCCCGCGCCGGCCGGCGGAAATATCGCAAGCCGCTTGAAGGCCGCTTATCCCGGTTTGATCAAAGACGTCGAAGGCAATGACGTTGTCTTCGCGGACGGCACGCGCCTTCCCCTTGATGATGGCAAGACTAATAAGAGCTTTGTTGAGTGGCTCGAGACGCCCGACATTGAAGATATGTTCCGCATTCCCTACATGCCGGGCGAGGCCGAAAATATACCAGCTATCGATTGGGATCCGGGCCGCGCCCGCAACAGCGCTTTCTTCGCTAAAATTTACGGAGATTGCCGCAGCGCCGGTTTTTCCAATTCTCTCGTTGACGCGATCTGGTTACCGAAAAAAAGCGGACAGAAACTGAAGGTCTCCAAGATCAACGGTGCAGCAGAACGCCTCAATGCCGTATCGCTCGAACTCGACGCCCTTCCAGCGTCCTTTGACGTCTATCTCGTTCCTTCAGCCGGCACCTACAATTGCCGCGTGGTCGCCGGCACCAAAAATATGTCGGCTCATGGTTATGGCATCGCCATCGATATCTCGCTCAAGCACGCCCATTACTGGCGCTGGACGAAATCCTCAGGCGCCGCGGTGGCCTATAAAAACGAGATCCCGATGGAGATTGTCCGCATCTTCGAGAAGCACGGCTTCATCTGGGGCGGCAAGTGGTATCACTACGACACGATGCACTTCGAATACCGGCCGGAGTTAATCGGCACACCTGCTACTTCAGGCGGCGTTGAGTGATTTGCTTAAAGATCGACGGCTTGCACAACTTGAAGAACTGTTGCCGCATCTTCGCGGTTAGGGGTGCGGCTTACAATTGGGTGTGCATCGCATGCTTCCGGACTTTTCGCGCCGCAATGAAATGGAATTTAGTGCCTGACCCGGCTGCTGTGTGATACACTTCCACTGTGCCGCCCGGCAGGTTGGCCTCATTTTATCCGGTCTTTTGACTGATGGGGTTGCATTCAGGGTGCCCGGCCGCTAGAAGGCGGTTCTTCCGCTGGCCGCGCCTTTTGAATGGCCGGACCCGGCGGATCCTCGGCTTTGGGGAATCGTCTAATGGTAGGACTGCAGACTCTGACTCTGCCTGTCTAGGTTCGAATCCTAGTTCCCCAGCCACCGACTAACTCATTGATATTGCTGCATATTATGCAATTTCCGTAGGCGGAAAATTAGCGTCTTTTCCGCGCCTTGTCGACGTCAGTTTTCCAATCCCGTACGCTACACCCGTCTCTGCACGACGTTCCGTCGGCTCTTTGTCCGTTTTATCTCTGTGGGCCGTTTTCGGCCGGTCAGACTCGCATCGTTTTCGGGCTCGAAGCAGGCGCTATCGCGTCTCAATGCCGAGGGCTGCCCGCTGGAGCTGCCAGTCGTGCGGCAGGTCTTTGCAGAGTGAGACGAGGCGTGCCGCTGTGAGGTCCTCAGGCTGGCGCCCTTCAAAGATGTCTCTGACGATGCCCGGTGCCAGATACGTGAGGCGCATGTGCGCCGAAAGATAGTCCCGCTTGACGCCGAGCCGCTGCGCGAGTGCGTCGATGGTTGCGTCGCGTCCTGACATTAAGGCATCGCGGGTCGCATACGCATTTCGGAGCAGAGCGATCATCTGGCGATCAGGCTTGGCAGCATGGCCGCCTCCAACAATCAGTCGAATGCCTTTGCCTGCGCGGCGCAGTCTGGCTTCGGCGCGGAGTTCAGTTGTGTCGAGATGTTCTCCCGACAGCTCTCGAGATGCTTCACCAATTAGGACTTTCGCGATCTCTTTTCGGTTGAGACTGACGACGACTTCATCAACACGGACGCACACGCGCTCGACAATCGACCGGACGAGTTCGCGAATTTTGATCGACGGCAAGGCCGCCCAGCCGTGAGTGAGTTCGTCGGCTTTCTTGAGTGACGAGCGAAGCGTAGCTGCGTCGAGGCCGAAAATTGACAACGTTTCTCCGACGTCTTGTTCCGATGCAAAAAATGCACGTATCCGATCGAGAACCAGCGCCTCTACGTCGCCAGCAGGCACGCGCAAGCCCTTGTCATGATGAGTTCGAGCCCCGGTTATGAGCGCCGTCGACACATAGTATCGGTAACGTCGGCCCTTCTTGACCGCATGCGTCGGCGTCATGCGGTGTCCTTCGCCGTCCACGATCAGCCCGGCAAGCAGGCTCGGCTCTTCTGCAGTCGCGCCAAGCGCTCGGGCCTGTCGATTGCCGGCCAGCTTCTCTTGGACGAGTTGTCCAGTGCTCGGCCTCAACGATGGCTTCGTGCTGACCAGGGTAGACCTTTCCCTGATGTCCAATCTCGCCCCGGTAGATCGGATTTTGCAGCAAGGTGTAGAGCGCGCCGCGGGAAAATCGATTACCACCCGCCAGGACGCCGCCGGCGCCTTGTCGGCGCTTACTCACGATCCCAAGTCCGGAAAGTTCCTCCGCGAGAAGCCGGACTGAGCCGAGTTCCGCATAGCGCCGGAAAATCATGCACACCGTCTCGGCTTCGGCCTTATTGACGATCAGCTTGCGCTCCTTGACGTCATATCCGAGCGGGACGTTGCCGCCCATCCACATGCCCTTGGCCTTCGAGGCAGCGATCTTGTCGCGGATGCGTTCGCCTGCGATCTCACGCTCGAACTGGGCGAACGAGAGCAGCATATTTAGCGTGAGACGGCCCATCGATGTTGTGGTGTTGAACGCTGCGTAACAGAAACGAACGAGGCGCCGTGAGAGTCCAGCACATCGACGATCTTGGCGAAATCAGCGAGTGACCGCGT
>CAVUIN010000004.1:0-103501 GCA_963741545.1 uncultured Alphaproteobacteria bacterium | reverse complement strand
GGCTGTGCTGCCAGTCTTGCGCGAACGGGTCTCGATAACAGGGTATTTTCACGCTTTTTGGGCTTGAAAACCGCCTTTGTGACCGAATTTATATAGATATATCAGTGTGTTGCCGCCAAAAAAAGTAACAGAAATAACAGGGAATTTTGCGGACAGATCAGTGAACGTTACGGCGAAAACAGGGTGCCGATCAGGCGAAACAGGGAAGGCTGCGGCCAATTCGGTGTGGCTCTCCGCACCGAAATCGAGCCTGGCCCTGGGCTTCCATCCGGTCGGCGGTCGTTCCCGAACCTATCGCGTCGGCGTTCGCAATCCGTGCCGCAACTGGCCTCTGCTGAGTAGCCAGCCGACAAACTGGATCGGTCGGCCATCGACGAGTTTGACCCTTAGCGGGCTAAACCCCACGGTATGCTCGGATCAAATTTTGATGGAAAAGCCGACATTGAAAGTTGCTCGGCAACATTGCGGATTCATATCTGAATATGCAACTTCGAAGATGTTCCACTGAGCGCCCCTAAATGATTTCCTGCCCGCGCCCGGATCACGTTTCCTTGCAACTCCTGAACAATGCAAGTTTCGGACAGAATTCCGGAGCCTCGGTTCCGAGCGGACCCGAACTCAAGCCACGTCAAGCATTCGCGTGTGTCGATGCTCGTGCGGCCGTTCGCAGCTATAATCGATCCTCCAATTTTCGATGATCCGCCGAACCTAGCTCATGCTTCCAAATAGCATTCAGCAGCCTATTGTTGTACTGTAAGAGTTCTTTAAAAAGCCGCCAAGCCTTGATCCCAGTCAAGGAAGTCACGGCGCCGTGACGACACGATCCCCGCCTGGATGGCATTCGTTCAGATTAGGTGGGGTCGATCATGCCAGACTGGGCCGCTGTCAATAAAGGTGACCAGAACAGGGCCCTTTGGCTTTCGACGATCGCATTCACAGTCTGTTTCGCTGTCTGGACGATCTTTGCGATCATTGGAATCCAGATCAAGCAGGACCTCGGACTGAGCGAAACTCAGTTTGGCTTGCTCGTTGGGACCCCTATCCTCACCGGTTCGCTCATCCGTCTGATACTGGGATCTGGGCCGACCAGTACGGCGGCCGCTTGGTGCTAACGCTCACCATGTTGTCGGCGGCCGTGATGACCGCACTGATGACGTTTGCTTATGACTATCCGACATTTCTTCTAGCGGCTCTTGGCGTTGGCATTGCTGGCGGTTCGTTTTCCGTCGGCATCGCCTATGTTGCCAAATGGTTCCCAAAGGAAAAGCAAGGCACGGCGCTCGGCATTTTCGGAGCCGGAAACGTCGGCGCGGCCGTCACGAAGTTCGCCGCGCCCACGATCATGATCGCGTATGGCTGGCAAACCGTTGCCCTAGTATGGGCGGTCGCTCTGGCCGTAACGGCCATCGTCTTTTTCCTAATGACCAAAGACGATCCCGATCTGGCACGCCGGCGCGCAACCGGGGAAAAGCCGGAGTCGCTCTCGGCCATGATGGTGCCGCTGCATAACGTCCAGGTCTGGCGTTTTGCTCTCTATTACTTCTTTGTATTCGGCGCCTTCGTCGCTCTCGCACTTTGGCTGCCACGCTATCTCATTGGCGTCTATGGCCTCGACATAACCACGGCCGGCATGATCGGCGCCGCCTACTCCGTCCCAGCGTCGATCTTCCGGGCTTACGGCGGTCACCTGTCGGACAAGTACGGTGCGCGGCGCATCATGTATTGGACGTTTCTTGTATCGGTCGTGTGCACCTTCATTCTGTCCTATCCGCCGACATCTTACGTGGTGGAGGGCATCCAGGGCCCCATCACCTTCTCGACGCGGATGAGTATTACGGGCTTCGTGGTGGTGACTTTTGTGCTCGGATTCTTCATGAGTCTTGGCAAGGCTGCGGTCTACAAGCACATCCCGGTCTATTATCCGGATCGGGTCGGCGCCGTCGGCGGCGTTGTCGGACTTGTCGGCGGTCTTGGCGGGTTCGTTCTGCCCATCGCTTTTGGAGCGCTCAACGACTTAACGGGCATCTGGCAAAGCTGCTTCTGGCTGCTCTTCCTCATCGCTTCGATCTCGACGGTTTGGATGCACTTTGCAATCCGTCACATGGAGCATACGGCGGTCAAAGCGGGTGTTTCTGTCAAGACGCTTCCAGAGCTTCCGGAAATGCAGCCCGTTCACGGACCCGCGCAAGAAGGCGCACTCAAGGGCAGAGGCGGCATTCAGGACTGGAGACCGGAAGACAAGGCCTACTGGGATAAGACCGGCCGCGCGATTGCACGCCGCAACCTCTGGATCTCTATTCCGTGCCTGCTTCTCTCCTTTGCAGTGTGGATGGTCTGGTCGGTGGTCGTTGCGAAGCTCCCGAGTGTGGGATTTGCCTTCACCAATGAGCAGTTGTTCTGGCTGGCATCGCTTCCCGGACTTTCCGGGGCTACGTTGCGCATTTTCTACAGCTTCATGCCGGCGATCTTCGGCGGACGGCTTTGGACCACGCTTGCTACCTGGTCTCTGCTCATACCCGCCCTCGGCATGGGATACGCAGTGCAGAGCCCCGACACGCCCTATTGGATCTTCCTCGTCCTTGCCTTGCTCTGCGGCTTTGGCGGCGGAAACTTCGCCTCGTCGATGGCCAACATTTCCTTCTTCTTCCCGAAAGCGGAGAAAGGCAACGCCCTCGCTTTGAATGCCGGGCTTGGCAACCTCGGCGTCAGCGTCGTGCAATTCGTTGTGCCGTTGGCAATCACAGCCGGTGTTTTTGGCTGGTTCGGCGGAGCCCCGCAAACCGCCACGATCGATGGCGTAACAACGACGCTATGGCTTCAAAACGCCGGATTTGTTTTCGTGCCGTTCATTATCGCGTCGGCCTTTGCCGCCTGGTTCGGCATGGACGATATCGCAACAATGAAAGCGTCGTTCTCCGACCAGGCAATAATTTTCCGCCGCGCGCACAACTGGATCATGTGCTGGCTTTACACCGGGACATTCGGCTCGTTCATCGGTTTTTCGGCCGCGTTCCCGCTTCTCTCAAAAATCCTCTTCCCGGACGTAAACGCGTTGAAATACGCCTTCCTCGGTCCGCTGGTTGGCGCACTTGCCCGCGCCATGTCCGGCAAAGCCTGCGACAGGATAGGCGGCGGGCGGATTACGTTCTGGGTTTTCGTCGCGATGAGCTTTGGCGTTATCAGCGTCCTTTACGCCATCGGCATGAAGGGAGATCCGATGGGCTTCACGATGTTCTTCGTAAGCTTCCTCTTTTTGTTCGCCGCCGCCGGCGTGGGCAACGCATCCACGTTCCAAATGATACCCACAATCATGCGCAAAGAAGTCGCGAGACTTGAGCCTGGCTTGTCGCCCGCCGACCGCGTGAAGCAATCCGACAAGGAATCGGCGGCCATCATCGGTTTTACGTCGGCGATCGCGGCTTACGGCGCCTTCTTCATCCCGAAGAGCTTCGGCACCTCGATCGCAGCGACCGGCGGGCCCCAACTCGCATTTTACGGTTTCCTCGCCTTCTACCTGAGCTGCATCGCCATCACCTGGTGGTTCTACACGCGGCGCGGCGGGCTTCTCTACGACATCGAACATGGAGATACCAACCGCCCGGCCGCCGCTACTGCGTGATCACAAAGGTCATTTCCCAATTGCATCGACAGGATGAGAAACAATGAGTCATTTCCTCGACCGTCTCACCTTCTTCAACAAGCCGTCAGAAACATTTTCAGACGGCCACGGCGTCACCACATCGGAAGATCGCCGCTGGGAAGACGGGTATCGCAAACGCTGGCAGCACGACAAGATTGTACGATCCACGCATGGCGCCAATTGCACCGGATCGTGTTCGTGGAAGATCTACGTCAAAGGCGGAATTGTCACGTGGGAGACGCAGCAAACAGATTACCCGCGGACCCGTCCGGATCTTCCAAATCATGAACCGCGCGGCTGCGCACGCGGCGCGTCTTACAGCTGGTACCTCTATTCGGGCAACCGGGTGAAGTACCCGCTTGTGCGCTCCCGGCTCGTAAAGTTGTGGCGCGAAGCGCGAAAAACCATGTCGCCGGTAGCGGCATGGAAATCGATTGTTGAAAATCCGGAGAAGCGCGCGAGTTACACAAAAATGCGCGGCCACGGCGGATTCGTCCGCGCCTCGTGGGACGAAGTAACGGAAATCGTCGCGACGGCAAATGCCTACACCGCCAAGACCTATGGTCCAGACCGTGTCTTCGGATTTTCGCCGATCCCGGCAATGTCGATGGTCTCCTACGCGGCAGGTTCGCGCTATCTGTCGCTGATCGGCGGTGTCTCGATGTCGTTCTACGATTGGTATTGCGATCTACCGCCGTCGAGTCCGCAGACTTGGGGTGAGCAGACAGACGTGCCCGAAAGCGCCGACTGGTACAATGCCGGGTTCATTATTCTTTGGGGCTCGAACGTGCCGCAAACGCGCACGCCGGATGCGCATTTCTATACCGAGGCACGCTATCGGGGCGCCAAAAGCGCGGTGATCTGTCCGGATTATTCGGAAGCCTCCAAGTTCGGCGACATCTGGCTGTCGGTGAAGCAGGGAACGGATTCGGCGCTCGCCATGGCAATGGGCCACGTCATCCTGAAAGAATACCACGTCAACCGGCAGGTTCCTTATTTCCGCGACTATGTTCGCCAGTACTCCGATATGCCGATGCTGGTTCAGCTCGAGAAGCAGGGCGATAATCTGGTCCCGGGCCGCTTTATCCGCGCATCCGACTTCGACGGCAGCCTGAACGAAGCCAATAATCCCGAATGGAAGACCGTCGCCTATGATGAAACTTCAGGGCAGATCGTCGTACCTGGCGGCACGATCGGTTTTCGCTGGGGCGAAAGCGGCAAATGGAACCTCGAAGAGAAGGACGCCTCGGGAAAGCCAACCAAGCTTCGCTTGTCTCTGGCTGAGATCAAGGACGACTTTGCGGATGTCGCCTTCCCCTATTTCGGCAATCTGGAGCGCGAACACTTTGCTTCAACAAAGCACGACAGCATCCTGAAGCGGCGCGTGCCGGTAAAGAAACTGACAACTGGCCGATGGCGAGATAGCTCGTTGCCTCGGTGCACGATCTCTTCCTCGCCAACTACGGCGTCGATCGCGGATTTGGCGGCGAAAACGTTGCGAAATCCCTTGATGACGATATCCCCTATACCCCGGCCTGGGCAGAAAAAATCACCGGCGTCTCAAGAGACAAGATCATTCAGGTTGCGCGCGAGTTCGCAACCAACGCCGAAAAAACCAAAGGACGCTCGATGATCATCATCGGCGCCGCCATGAACCACTGGTATCACGCCGATATGAACTATCGCGGCGTCATCAACATGCTGGTGATGTGCGGATGCGTCGGCCAATCGGGCGGAGGCTGGGCCCACTACGTCGGGCAGGAAAAGCTGAGACCCCAGGCCGGCTGGGCACCGCTCGCCTTCGCGCTCGATTGGGGCCGCCCGCCCCGTCAGCAGAACTCAACGTCGGCATTCTACGCCCATACCGATCAGTGGCGCTATGAGACCATGCAGGTGAGAGATCTGCTCTCGCCGACAGCGCCCGCCGGTCCCTGGGACGGCGCCATTATCGATTACAACATCCGCGCCGAGCGCATGGGATGGTTGCCGTCTGCCCCGCAATTGGCAGACAAATCCCCTGCAAGTCGCGAAAGATGCGGCCGCGGCCGGCATGGAGGCCAAGGATTACGTCGCGAAGTCGCTCAAGAACGGCACGCTCAAGATGTCGTGCGAAGATCCGGACAATCCGAATAACTGGCCGCGCAATCTGTTTGTTTGGCGATCCAATCTTCTCGGCTCTTCCGGAAAGGGCCACGAGTATTTCCTGAAGCATCTACTCGGCACAACTCATGGCGTTCTCGGCAAAGATCTCGGGGCCGAGGGCAAGGCGCGCGCCAAGGAAGCCGTCTGGCACGAACACGCACCCGAAGGAAAACTCGATCTGCTGGTCACGCTCGACTTCCGCATGTCGACCACCTGCGTATATTCAGACATCGTTCTGCCGACCGCCACTTGGTATGAGAAAAACGATCTCAACACCTCCGACATGCACCCTTTCATCCACCCCCTGACTGGTGCGGTCGACCCTGCCTGGGAAGCACGCTCCGACTGGGAAATCTACAAAGGGATAGCCAAGGCGTTCTCGAAGGTCGCACCGGAAATTCTCGGGTTAGAGAAGGACGTCGTCCTCAATCCGATCAAGCACGACACGGCTAACGAAATCGCCCAGCCGTTCGATCCGAAGGATTGGAAGAAAGGCGAATGCGAGCCCATTCCCGGCAAGACCATGCCGGTCGTGACTGTGGTCGAACGGGACTACCCGCACATCTACGAGCGCTTTACCGCACTCGGACCGCTGATGACGAGCATCGGCAACGGCATCAAGGGAATTACGTGGAAGACCGAGCACGAGGTCGAACATCTGAAGGCCCTGAACGGCACACATGCCGAAGGCGCCAACAAGGGTCTGGCGAAGATCGTCACCGACATCGACGCCACGGAGGTCATCCTCATGATGGCACCGGAAACCAACGGCGAAGTGGCGGTCAAGGCATGGGAAGCCCTTGGTAAAGCGACGGGCCGCGCGCATCAGCATCTCGCCTTGCCCAAAGAAGACGAAAAAATCCGTTTCCGCGACGTCGTTGCTCAACCGCGCAAGATCATCTCGGCGCCAACGTGGTCTGGCCTTGAGAGCGAGAAGGTCTGTTACAACGCCGGCTATACCAACGTGCACGAGTTGATCCCCTGGCGCACGCTCACCGGCCGCCAGCAGCTTTATCAGGATCATCTGTGGATGCGCGCCTTCGGGGCATCGCTGTGTCTCTACCGGCCGCCGGTCGATCTCAAATCAACCGGACCGGTCCTCGGATTAAAGCCCAACGGCGAGAAGCAGATCATTTTGAATTTCATCACGCCGCATCAGAAATGGGGCATCCATTCCACCTATACCGACAACCTTCTGATGCTCACGTTGTCGCGCGGCGGGCCGATTGTCTGGCTCAGCGAGACGGATGCAGCGAAGGCGGGGATCGTCGATAACGATTGGGTCGAAGCCTTCAACAGCAACGGCGCATTGGTCGCCCGGGCGGTCGTCTCGCAACGCATGAAGGAGGGGACACTCTTCATGTATCATGCGCAAGAAAAGATCGTGAATGTTCCTGGCTCGGAAATTACGGGAAATCGCGGCGGCATTCATAACTCGGTGACCCGTGCGGTGCTCAACCCGACGCACATGATCGGCGGCTACGTCCAGCTCGCCTACGACTTCAACTATTACGGCACGATCGGCACCAATCGCGACGAGTTCGTCATCGTCCGCAAGTTGAAGACCGTCGATTGGCTGGAACGGCCCTACGCGGAAAAGCACGGCGTCCAACTTCCTGCGGCTGAGTGAGGAGAAATCACATATGAAAATCCGCGCTCAGATTGCGATGGTCCTGAACCTCGACAAGTGCATCGGTTGCCATACCTGCTCGGTAACCTGCAAGAACGTTTGGACTAGCCGCGAAGGCATGGAGTACGCCTGGTTCAACAACGTCGAAACCAAGCCCGGGATCGGTTATCCGAAAGAGTGGGAAAACCAGGACCGCTGGAACGGCGGCTGGAAGCGCAAAAGCAATGGCCAAATCGAACCCAGGATCGGCGGAAAATGGCGCATTCTCGCGAACATTTTCGCCAATCCGGACATGCCGGAGATCGACGACTACTATGAGCCGTTCACGTTCGACTATGAGCACCTGCAAAAGGCCCCCGAACTCGAAGCGTTCCCGACCGCGCGCCCGCGCTCGCTTGTCAGCGGCAAGCGTATGGAGAAGATCGAATGGGGACCGAACTGGGAAGAAATTCTCGGCGGAGAGTTTGCCAAGCGTTCCGTCGATAGCAACTTCGAGGGTGTGCAAAAAGAAATCTACGGCCAGTTCGAAAACACCTTCATGATGTACCTGCCGCGGCTGTGCGAGCATTGCCTCAATCCGGCTTGCGCGGCGGCGTGCCCTTCAGGCGCCATCTACAAACGCGAAGAGGATGGGATCGTCCTCATCGATCAAGACAAATGCCGCGGCTGGCGCATGTGCGTCTCGGCCTGCCCCTACAAGAAGATCTACTTCAATTGGTCGAGCGGCAAATCTGAAAAATGCATCTTCTGCTATCCGCGCATTGAAGTTGGACAGCCGACCGTATGCTCTGAAACGTGTGTCGGACGCATCCGTTATCTTGGTGTGATGTTGTACGACGCAGACCGAATCGAGGAAGCGGCAAGCGTTCCTTCCGAGCAGGATCTCTACGAAGCGCAGACCAAGATCTTCCTCAATCCGGAGGACCCTTCGGTCATCGCCCAGGCGCGCCGCGATGGTGTGCCGGATGCTTGGCTAGAAGCCGCACGCCATTCCCCAATCTACAAGATGGCTATGGAGTGGAAAGTCGCGTTCCCGCTCCATCCAGAATACCGCACACTGCCGATGGTCTGGTACGTGCCGCCGCTGTCTCCCATCACAGCTGCATCCGAAGCCGGCAAGATGGGCAGCAACGGCCAGATGCCGGATGTGCGATCTTTGCGCATCCCGCTCAAGTATCTCGCGAACCTTCTGACCGCCGGTGACGAAGAGCCGATCGCCAAGGGCCTCGAGCGCATGCTGGCCATGCGCGCCTACATGCGATCGAAAACGGTCGATGGCGTCATCGACGAGGGCATCGCCAAGCGCGTCGGCCTGACAAGTCAGCAGATCGAGCAGATGTATCACATCATGGCCATCGCCAACTACGAAGACCGCTTCGTCATTCCGACGACCCATCGCGAAGCGACCGAAGACGCTTATGAGCTGCGCGGGCAATGCGGCTTCACTTTTGGCGATGGATGTATGCCGAGCGACACCAAGGTCAATTTGTTTGGCGGCGTGAAAATCAAGAACGACAAGCCAAAGGTGGGAGCCAACTCATGAAGACGCTCAAGGTCCTTTCTGCCTTGCTGAGTTACCCCACTGATGAACTTGTGGCAGCCAGCGCCGAGCTCCGCGACGTTATTAACCGCGAGGCGGTGCTTGGGCCTGACGAACGCGCGGGCCTCCACGACTTAATCGACAGCATCGAGCAAGGAGACCTCTTTGATTTGCAGGAACGTTACATTCTGCTGTTCGACCGGACCCGTGCGCTGTCGCTGCACTTGTTCGAACACGTTCACGGCGAAAGCCGCGACCGGGGCCAAGCCATGGTCGATCTCATCAAAGTCTACGAAGACGGCGGTTATACGCCGACCACGAAGGAGTTGCCGGACTTCCTTCCGCTTTTCCTGGAGTATGCCGCAACACGCAACCCGGCTGAGGCTATAGAACTTGCCGGACAACCAGCGCATGTCTTTTCGGCGCTGCAGGAGCGGCTGCGCAAACGCAACTCTCCATACAGCGCGGTTTTCGCCAGCCTCGGCGCGCTCGGCAATGTTCAACCCGATGCCGGAATGATTGCGCGACTTCTTGCCGAGCCGGATCCCGAGCCCGATGATCTCGAGGCACTTGATGCAGCTTGGGCCGAGGAGGAAGTTTTGTTCGGGCCTGGGGCCGCAAGTGCTGCCTGTGGCAAGGACGATCTTTCAGCGAAGCTTCGTCAAGCTGGCGCGTCCCGCGCCCGGGACTTGAGACAGCGCCGCGCGCCAGCCCGAGGACCACATTTACTTACGCCGGAAAACCCACGTCACCGGGAGTTTGATCCATGCGCGACACCATCTTCCACATTCTCTTCGTTTGGTTCCCGTATGTCTGTCTGACGGTGTTCTTACTCGGCAGTCTTATCCGCTTTGACAGGGAGCAATATTCTTGGAAGGCAAGTTCCAGCCAGATGTTGCGCAAGCGGCAACTGACCTGGGGTTCTAACCTGTTCCATTTCGGCATATTGTTTTTGCTGTTTGGACACTTGGTAGGATTGCTAACGCCGGCCTCGATCTACACTCTGTTCGTTACCGTTGAGCAAAAGCAATTTCTAGCCATCGTCGCGGGTGGCATTGCCGGCAGTCTCTGCTTCATCGGCTTGACCATGTTGCTCCATCGGCGCCTGTTCGACGAGCGGATCAGGGCCACAAGCACAACGATGGACATCGCCGTTCTGATCCTGCTCTGGATTCAGCTGACGCTCGGCCTCATCACGATCCCGTTCTCACTCGGACATCCCGACGGATCGGTGATGTTGACGCTGGCACATTGGGCACAGGGCATTTTGACACTTCAGCCTGTCGATGCCAGCCAGCTGCAAGCATTGGCATGGCCATACCTCATGCACTTGGTGCTCGGCATGACGATTTTTCTGATCTTCCCATTCTCACGCCTAGTTCATATCTGGTCGGCACCGGTCTGGTATCTCGGCCGCCGCGGCTACCAGGTGGTGCGCACGCGCCGGGACTTGACCCGGAGCGGTGCCGTCCGCTCCGCTCAGCAGCCCGCGGAGTAACCAGCCATGGATCTGACCACAGCCTGCGGTATCAAGCCGGTAAGTCCGGCCAAGCCTAAGAAGGTCTCCGTCAATGGCGTCGAGATATCTAGCGCCGCGATCGCCAAGGAAACGCAAAACCATCCGGCCGCTACACCGATGGATGCATGGCAAGCCGCAGCCCGCGCTCTGGCCATCCGCGAGATGCTGTTGCAGGAGGCGAGGTCACTCCAGCTATTCCCCGAGCTCATGACCGATAACGAGGGACGGCGCGAGGTTCATGACGAAGCCCTCGTGCGAACACTCATTGAGCACGAGATCAAGACCCCGGAACCCGATGAAGAGACTTGCCGACGCTACTACTCGCAGAATCCGCGCCGGTTCCGCTCGTCCGATCTCGCCGAAGTCTCCCATATTTTACTCGCCGCGCCTCCCGGAGAGAACGCCGCCCGCAGCGCCGCAAAGAAGTGCGGCCGAGTCGCTGATCGCCGAACTGACAATTGCACCTGGGCGCTTCGCAGATCTCGCGAGGCTTAACTCGGCCTGCCCATCTCGAGACGTGGGCGGCAATCTCGGCCAGATCGGTCCCGGCCAGACAGTGCCAGAATTCGAACGCGCGCTGATGAGCATACCGGAAGGTACAATTTGCAGTGTGCCGGTCGAGAGCCGCTATGGCCTTCATGTTGTGCGGGTCAATCGCCGCGAGAACGGTCTTCAATTGCCATTCTCATTCGTTCACGAGCGCATCGCCGGATACCTCGCCGAACGCGTGCACCGCACGGCCATCCGGCACTACATCTTGGTTCTGGCTGGCCGGTCGAACATCACAGGTATCGAACTTGCCGGCTCAAACACGCCCCTTGTTCAGTGAGCGCGCATCATGCTTCTCGGCGCAGTTATAAACGGCCTGAAAAACGAGACGACCGCCCTAGAAGCCTTGTTGTCGCTCGGCGACATCGTCTTATTGGCAGAAGTCGAAGCCGCGCGTCAGCGGCATGAGGAAAGCACGAGTGAATATGTCTACGGCGCGGCTCAACGATTTGCGCAACTCGCTTCGGACGAAGATTGGCTGCAATTGACGACTGCGCTGGAGAAATCTGGCCAACCGGCAGAAACCGCCGTCGATATCATGGTGCGCTGGTCGATCGCCCGTGACGCGCCACTCACTCCTGAAAACGGGGCTCATGCCGGTTGCACATGTGGAGGCGCTAATGGTGGTTGTCATGACCAGACTTAAGCCGCATCCGGCTCTTTGGCTTGACCCGACACCGCTGCTGAACGGAGAAGTTAGTCACTCTCACAGTGATACACAAAAAGAGCGATGCAATGAAAGCGAAGTGTAACTGATTAAATTGATGAACCGATCGACGAGGGACCGGAACTGGGTGACGATTCGCCTTCGCGTAAGTTTCAAATGAAAGATGCAGCAGAATGGTCAAATTATCCGTCGCGGCCCCGCTATCGGCTATCGTTTATACGGATGGCCAGTTGATAGGGTCGCTCCTGCACCGCGTGGCCCGTCACTTGATAGATCGGGGCATTCGCGTGTCGGGCTTCGTGCAACATAAAGAGCCGCGCCCAGATCGCGACCGCTGCGACATGATCCTGGAGGATCTGGAAAGCGGCTCACATGTCGTCATTTCGGAGGATCGCGGCGCGCTTGCGCGCGGCTGCATGCTCAACATCCAAGAGTTACTGCGGGCCGAAGCACTGGGGACGCGTGCTCTCGAGAACGGGGCGGATCTGCTTATCGTCAACAAGTTTGGCAAGACGGAAGCCGAGGGCGGCGGCTTTCGCCCCTTGATCTCCGAAGCGGCCGCGCGCCAAATTCCGGTCTTGATCGCCGTTCCTGCTTCCCGTCTCGCCGCATGGCACCTTTTTTCAGAAGGACTGGCCGCCGAATATTCGTTTGATAGGTTGCCAAGCTCACTCGAAGCGATCTGCCGGGTAATCGGATTGGAACCTGCCGTTGCCCCGCGCGCTGCCTCAAAAATCGCCGCGTTGCCTTCCGATGACGCAACCGCAACTGTAGATGGCCTTCGATCCGATACTGAATTGCAACACGTACGCCCGAATTGAACTGGCATGACGTGCATCAATAGACGGGGCCAACTGTTCATTCACTCTAGTGCGGTCGGCTGCTAACTTTGAAGCTGAGAGATAAATTGATTCGACACGCCCAACTTGCGACGGGAACGATCAATCCGCACGTGAGGCCAAGGCGCCGTTTGACCATGATGGGAGACTTCAGTATGGCGGTTCAACATAGTTTCCGGTTGGCGGGCTATATTGCTGCCGCCGTCTGCGGAATGATACTTGCCACCGCGCCGGTTGCCATCTCAGCCGATCTTGGCGGCAACTGTTGCGCCGATCTCGAAGAGCGCATTGCCGAACTTGAGGCGACAACGGCGCGCAAGGGCAATCGCAAAGTCTCTTTGACTATCTCTGGATATGTCGCACAAGAAATCACGTGGTGGGACGACGGCGGCGAAAGCAACGTTTACCTGCACGGTCTCGGACCAACCCAAGCCTCTCACTTCAAACTCAACGGTCAGGCCCAAATTTCGCCGGGCTGGACTGCCGGATACATGTTGCGGATCCAAAATCTCGACGACAACCCATTCGGCCGCGATGCCGCGACGGGGAACGCGATCAATCAGAACTCGGACAATTTCAGCCAAGGGCTGAACACGCAGATGTCTTACTGGTACATCCAGAGCAAAGAACTCGGCAAGCTCAGCGTCGGCAGGCAGGCCCATGCCGCAAAGAGCGCGGCAATGTTCACCGACCAGTCGGGAACGCAGGTCTTCGACAACTATACGTTTCTCGCGGGCTTCCCTCAATTCTTGCTGCGCGACAGCACGACGGGGGCGCTCTCGAACGTGACGTGGGGCAACCTGTCGTTTTGTTATGCGCAGGCCTTGCCGCTTGGCGGCGACTGCAACGGTATCGTTATGAACGGCGTGCGTTACGACACACCGGCGTTCGCAGGTTTCTCAGCTTCCGCCAGTTGGGGCGAGGACGATTTCTGGGAAATCGCGCTCCGCTACAGCGGGGAATTTAGCGGCTTCAAAGTATTGGCCGGCGCCGGGTACTCGGAATTCTCGGATGAGGGCACGACGGGGCCGTCTGTCTCTCCTATCAAGAATTCCGATGTCTTCCAGGTTGGCGGCTATATCCAGCACTTGGCGACCGGGCTCTTTCTGCATGCCGCTTATGGGACGGAAGAGAACAACGATACGGTGCTGAATAACGGCAGAACCGCGGTAGATAGCAATCATTGGTATGTTAAGGGCGGCATCCGGCAGAAATGGACTGCGCTTGGTGCCACCATCGTCTACGGCGATTATGCCGAATACGACGATCAGCTTGGCCCCGCAGCCCTTGCAGCGGGCGCAACGTCAAGCACGCTCCGGCGCTACGGCGGCGGCATCGCACAGGAACTCGACGCGGCTGCTATGACCATCTACCTCAAGTACCACCATATGACGGCGGATGTTAAAAGCGCTCCGGCCCTCGGCGATCTCGAAGACGCTGATTTTGTCAGTGTCGGCGGGATTATCAATTTTTGAGGAGAGAGATTCTTTATCTCGTGAACATTTCTTGGTTCTGATCGGCTGAGTGCGCAGTTCTTGGGCCTGTTTCTCTAAAGCCCGATCGAGTTCGACCAATGACGCCGCAAGGTGGCCGCGGAGATCTTCCAAGTTCACCACGGTCACTGCCTCTCGGCGGCCAGCCAAGCAGAGGACAGCGCTGAGTGCTGCATCGAATTGGCGAATGACATCGATGAAAAGTTGCCCTTGCGGTCCGCTTGCTCAACGCCTGGGGTGCGCAAGGCAACAGCTTGGGTTCTCGGGCTAACCTGCCAACCGGAAAATTGCCGACTAGAGAATTCGACGGCCGGGACCGCTCAAATCACCACCTGAGTTGTTCTCTGTGTTTGAACAGTGAAGTGGTGCGGCCGATACCGCCCGGGATGCGGGGTCTATGCGCCTCGCTCACGGTCCACACGCAAATACCAGCAGAGAGAGCGACTGGTTGGCTGTGCTGGCAGTCTGGCGCGAACGGGTCTCGATAACAGGGTATTTTCGCGATTTTCGGATTTGAAAACGGCCGCTTATGACCGCATTTTTTTAGCGAATATCAGTGCGTTATAGCCAAAAAAGGCAGCAGAAATAACAGGGAATTTTGCGGACAGATCAGCGAACATTCCGGCGGAAACAGGGCACCGATCACGCGGAACAGGGAACCCCGCGGCCTGATTTCATATTCGGAGCCCGCGGGTCGCGACGGCGCGGCGTGTCATGATGCCAATTTCAGCCCCCTAAGCCGGCGGACCGTCCTTCAGCAGGATGAAGAAGTGATAGGGATCGGTTTCCAGGATCTACTCCTGCCCCAGCACAACGGGACGACCGCAGGGTGGCCTAGCCAGTGGCCTGCCTTTAGTCCGCCACGCGACGACTCCACGCCATCGCTCCACTGGCCTACTTTTGCACTGGCGCTACCAGTTTTCGCGGGAAAGCGGTCTTCGTGCGCGCATTCACTTTGATAACCCGCCAAAGTAGTGGGTAACAAATGCCATAGCGTGCTCCAAGTTGTTCCTTTCTGGTAGTTTAATGCACCGAGATTCGCGCGTTCGAATCGGTCAGATAGTGTTACACGAATTTTTAGAAGCACTTTCGCCTCGTCCCAGCCATTTGGGTTGCGCATGCGAGAGCGCGAAGATTTTGGGTTGTCCGCGTGTGCGTCTGCGTTGTGCTACACGAGCCCGGCCATGAGCCGGATCGCGATCCACGTTATGTCAGGCGATCATGGGATGTTTGCATGCGGTTCGACGATCGGAATTGGCATGTGCGTTGGTCAGGTTTGACCAGCGGTCTGCGGGCAATGATAACGATCGTGTGCAAACGGCGCACGATCAAAGAAACAGTGCTGCCTTCTAAGTTTGTGCAGCGGCCCCGAACAGCAATCAAGCGGTTGGTTTTATCGGTCTGTGCGGCGTTGTTCGTAACACTGCTGCAAGTGTGCTCTGCGCCGATGGCGATGGCGCAATCGTTAAACTGCGGAACGGTGGGAACCTCAACGAGTGGGACTGTCATTGGCACGAACGGTGTCGGCGACAAAACGGACACAATCAGCGTCACCAATCTTTCGATTGGAAATATCATCGCGTTGAGTTTGACGAGTAACGGGACCCAAACCGCAGACATGTCACTGACGAGCGGCGGGACAGGCACATTCTCAAATTCGATTTTCACGATCGGCGCCACACCAGCAACGCGCGCAGAGACGTTCACCGCAACTAGCGCCGGCTCGCATTCAGTTACCATTGCGATTACGAATACCGGCAATACGACTGGCCGCAACGTCGGCTGGACCGCGACGTGCTCAACACCACGCACGCTTTCAATAAACGGCGCCGGAGCAGGCACGGGCACCATTGCAGGCACCTCGCCGAGTACCATAAGCTGCACGAGCACGGCAGGCGCGACAAGCGGCACGTGCACAGAGATCGTAGCCGATGCCACAGTGCGCACTTTAACGGCGACCCCATCCGGTGGTTCGGCTTTTGTGAGTTGGTCAGGATGCGACAGTGCATCCGGCAACGTTTGCACCCAAACCGTTTCAGGCAGCAATGAGACCGTGACTGCCAATTTTGGCGCGGCTCTCACCCTGGCCTTGTCGTCTGCGGCAGAAGTTCTGACGCGCGGCGTGGCCATGACGCCGGTGACGTCAACGCCGGCGGGGGCAGCGGCACGTACAGTTCCTACAGCATCGCACCGGCATTGCCGGCCGGCCTCACGCTCAACACCTCGACGGGGACGATCGGCGGCACGGCGACGGTGGCGTCCGTACTCACCGCCTACACGGTGACCGTGACGGACAGCGCCGGAGCGACCGCAACCGACACGATCGACATCACGGTCAACCATCCGGCTCTCACCCTGGCCTTGTCGTCTGCGGCAGAAGTTCTGACGCGCGGCGTGGCCATGACGCCGGTGACGTCAACGCCGGCGGGTGGCAGCGGCACGTACAGTTCCTACAGCATCGCACCGGCATTGCCGGCCGGCCTCACGCTCAACACCTCGACGGGGACGATCGGCGGCACGGCGACGGTGGCGTCCGTACTCACCGCCTACACGGTGACCGTGACGGACAGCGCCGGAGCGACCGCAACCGACACGATCGACATCACGGTCAACCATCCGGCTCTCACCCTGGCCTTGTCGTCTGCGGCAGAAGTTCTGACGCGCGGCGTGGCCATGACGCCGGTAACGTCAACGCCGGCGGGTGGCAGCGGCACGTACAGTTCCTACAGCATCGCACCGGCATTGCCGGCCGGCCTCACGCTCAACACCTCGACGGGGACGATCGGCGGCACGGCGACGGTGGCGTCCGTACTCACCGCCTACACGGTGACCGTGACGGACAGCGCCGGAGCGACCGCAACCGACACGATCGACATCACGGTCAACCATCCGGCTCTCACCCTGGCCTTGTCGTCTGCGGCAGAAGTTCTGACGCGCGGCGTGGCCATGACGCCGGTAACGTCAACGCCGGCGGGTGGCAGCGGCACGTACAGTTCCTACAGCATCGCACCGGCATTGCCGGCCGGCCTCACGCTCAACACCTCGACGGGGACGATCGGCGGCACGGCGACGGTGGCGTCCGTACTCACCGCCTACACGGTGACCGTGACGGACAGCGCCGGAGCGACCGCAACCGACACGATCGACATCACGGTCAACCATCCGGCTCTCACCCTGGCCTTGTCGTCTGCGGCAGAAGTTCTGACGCGCGGCGTGGCCATGACGCCGGTGACGTCAACGCCGGCGGGTGGCAGCGGCACGTACAGTTCCTACAGCATCGCACCGGCATTGCCGGCCGGCCTCACGCTCAACACCTCGACGGGGACGATCGGCGGCACGGCAACGGTGGCGTCCGTACTCACCGCCTACACGGTGACCGTGACGGACAGCGCCGGAGCGACCGCAACCGACACGATCGACATCACGGTCAACCATCCGGCTCTCACCCTGGCCTTGTCGTCTGCGGCAGAAGTTCTGACGCGCGGCGTGGCCATGACGCCGGTGACGTCAACGCCGGCGGGTGGCAGCGGCACGTACAGTTCCTACAGCATCGCACCGGCATTGCCGGCCGGCCTCACGCTCAACACCTCGACGGGGACGATCGCCGGCACGGCAACGGTGGCGTCCGTACTCACCGCCTACACGGTGACCGTGACGGACAGCGCCGGAGCGACCGCAACCGACACGATCGACATCACGGTCAACCATCCGGCTCTCACCCTGGCCCTGTCGTCTGCGGCAGAAGTTCTGACGCGCGGCGTGGCCATGACGCCGGTGACGTCAACGCCGGCGGGTGGCAGCGGCACGTACAGTTCCTACAGCATCGCACCGGCGTTGCCGGCCGGCCTCACGCTCAACACCTCGACGGGGACGATCGGCGGCACGGCGACGGTGGCGTCCGTACTCACCGCCTACACGGTGACCGTGACGGACAGCGCCGGAGCGACCGCAACCGACACGATCGACATCACGGTCAACCATCCGGCTCTCACCCTGGCCCTTTCGTCTGCGGCAGAAGTTCTGACGCGCGGCGTGGCCATGACGCCGGTGACGTCAACGCCGGCGGGTGGCAGCGGCACGTACAGTTCCTACAGCATCGCACCGGCATTGCCGGCCGGCCTCACGCTCAACACCTCGACGGGGACGATCGGCGGCACGGCGACGGTGGCGTCCGTACTCACCGCCTACACGGTGACCGTGACGGACAGCGCCGGAGCGACCGCAACCGACACGATCGACATCACGGTCAACCATCCGGCTCTCACCCTGGCCTTGTCGTCTGCGGCAGAAGTTCTGACGCGCGGCGTGGCCATGACGCCGGTGACGTCAACGCCGGCGGGTGGCAGCGGCACGTACAGTTCCTACAGCATCGCACCGGCATTGCCGGCCGGCCTCACGCTCAACACCTCGACGGGGACGATCGGCGGCACGGCGACGGTGGCGTCCGTACTCACCGCCTACACGGTGACCGTGACGGACAGCGCCGGAGCGACCGCAACCGACACGATCAAGTTCACCGTTGGCCAACCGACAATCGTGATCGCCCCTGATAAGCTGCCGGACGGCGACTTGCGCGTCGCCTATAGCCAGACCTTTGCTGCATCCGGCGGTACGGCTCCTTACACTTATGCAATCACCTCCGGTGCTTTGCCCCCAGGCCTTTCGCTCAATGGAAAGAGCGGCGTGCTGAATGGGACGCCCACCGGGTTCGGCAAATTCACATTCACGGCAATGGCGACAGATCGTTTCGGTTCCACTGGCAACCGGAGCTATTCGCTCGTCATCGGCACTGCATTTGTCGAGAAGCGAACGCGGGAAGTCATCGGCAATTTCGTGGCTCATCGCGCCGATGCGCTGACAGGCAATGAGCCCTCGCGGTTGAGAGACTTCCGCCGCCATCGCGGGACGCTATTTGGTTCGAACGGTGCAGGTGGAGCTGCGGCCACGGCGGACAACGGATCGGACGCGAGCGGGCCTCCGGTGGCCTTCAATGTCACCCCCGATGCGGATGGCAAACTGAGCCGCTTGGCTTTCGGAACAAGTCTGCAGAAATTGATGGGCGCAAAGCGGCAATCATCCGAATCGTCGGCGAGCCGATCGAGCGAGCGACCTGACGGTGCGATGGCGCTCGGCGCGTCTGGTTCGACCGTTGGGCAGCAACAGGGGAATGCACCGTTCGATATCTGGGTAGAGGGATACACAACGCACTTCGATGAAGACAACGGCGGGTCAAGCGGCAATGTCGGGATTATGTATCTCGGCGCAGACTATGAAGTTCTGCCCGGTCTTATGGTTGGGGCACTGATGCAGTTCGATTTCGCCGATGAAAAATCCGGACTGTTAGGTAGCTCCGCCGAGGGCCATGGCTGGATGGCGGGCCCCTATCTGTCTGCGAGGCTCACGGATAACTTCTTCTTTTATTCGCGGGCAGCGTGGGGCCAATCAGAGAATTCTATCAGCCCCTTCGGAACCTACACCGACCGAGTGGACGGTGAGCGGTGGATGGCGCGCGCCGATCTGACCGGTGACTGGCAGTGGGACCGGTGGCGCTTCAGTCCCACCCTCGGCTTTGCCTACTTCGAAGAGGCCATCAAGTCATACACCGACAGCAGCGGGATCAGGATTGATGGCCAGACCTACGCCCTTGGCCGAATGAATTTCGGACCAGAGATTGGTTACAGCATTCCACTTGCCGATGGTTCCACGTTAGAGCCCATGCTCTCCGTTCAGGGGATCTGGGATTTCGAGGGTGCCAATGCGGTGACGTTTAATGAGATCCCGGGCGGGACACCGGAATTCAGAGCTAAGGTCCAAGCTGGTGTGTCGCTGATCGCCCCTTGGGGGTACTCAATTCGCGGTTCGGGCTTCGTTGATGGGATTGGAGCCAACGACTACAAAGCCTACGGCGGCCAGATCATGATTAATATGCCGCTCAACTAAGCAGGTTTTCTGGCTGGCACAGTAAAAAAGAAGCTCGGCTTCACGCTAACATCGTCAAAAAGCGAAGGCGAGCTGCGTCGCTACAAGATCGACACCAAGCGTGGTCGCTGACATGAAGCCAGTCTCGATCGCCATCGCGGCCAAGTCGGTGCGGCTCGAATCCCTGACTAACTTCGAGTTGCGGGCAGAGTGGCGGCGGCTGCATCACATGCAGCCGCCGAAGTGTCTCTCTCGCGATCTCCTGCTGCGCGGCATCACTTACAAGAGGCAGGAGAGGGCGTCTGGCGGCCTCTCCATGCGAAAGCTGACCGGTGCCGGGCCTGACACAACTTCGGACGACCATCGAAGGACTGCGCTCCGTACCGAGGTCAAGCCGGAGACGCGGCTCGTGCGCGATTGGAATAGAGACACGCACACTGTCCTCGTCCACGCCGACGGCGTCGAATGGCGTGGCCAACGTTACCGGTCACTGTTGTGATCAGCCCCCAAGGAGTGGCCCAGGTCGTATGTTAGTTCATACCGCCTCCTTCGGCTAGATGCTGCGTGGGCGGCGGAGTGGGCGTAGCCCGCGACAGAGGCCATGCAGCAAGCGCCGGAATGAAGACCTCAGGCGCCGGTGGTTTGTAGCCGAGAGACGCGTGCGGCCGGACCGCGTTGTAATGCCGGCGCCAACTCTCGATCACGATCTGAGCTTCGCGGAGAGAATAGAATATCTCGCCGTTCAGCAGCTCGTCTCTGAGCCGGGCGTTGAAACTCTCAACGTAGCCGTTTTCCCACGGACTGCCCGGCGCGATGTACGCCGTCTTTGATCCAACAGCGGCGATCCACATCTGCACCGCTTCGGCGATGAACTCTGGCCCGTTGTCCGATCGAATGTATCCAGGCACGCCACGTTGGACAAACAGCTCGCTCAGAACATCGATCACGTCGATGGACTTCAGCTTGCGCCAGACCCTGATTGCTAAGCTCTCGTGCGTGAACTCATCGACGACGTTCAACATTCGATACTTCCGTCCGTCATGCGTGCGATCCTCGACGAAGTCGTAGCTCCACACATGATTGCGGTGCTCCGGGCGCAACCGGATGCAGGATCCATCGTTAAGCCAAACACGGCCGCGTTTCGGCTGTTTGTAAGGAACCTTCAACCCCTCACGCCGCCAGATGCGTTCGACCCGCTTGTCGTTCACCAACCAGCCCGCATCGCGCAATAGTGCAGCGATCTTGCGATAGCCGTAGCGGCCATATTGGCGAGCAAGCTCGATGATGTCGGTGGTCAGACGTTCTTCGTCATCTCGCCCCGTCGGCACCTTCCTCTGCGTCGAGCGATGCTGTCCGAGCGCCAAACAGGCGCGGCGCTCGGAGACGTGAAGCTCACGTCGAACATGCTCGATACAAAGTCTTCGGCGGGTCATGCTAAAAGCATGCGTCCCGCATGACGCTTAGTAGTTTCCCTTGGCAGCCTCCCCAAGGATCAGCTTGTCCAGCGTCAGGTCGGAAACCGCCTTGCGCAACCGCTGGTTCTCAAGCTCCAACTCTTTCAGCCGCTTGACCTGATCCATCTGCAAACCGCCGTACTCACGCCGCCAGCGGTAGTACGTCACCTGCGTCACGCCAATCGACCGGACCGCATCGGGAACTTTGTTCCCCTGAGCCACCAAAACATCGACCTGGCGAAGTTTCGAAACGATCTCTTCGGCCTTGTATTTTTTTCCCGGCATCACTGTCCTCCTCGGGCAAAAACCCATACTTCGAGTCGGACCACTTCAAAGGGGGAGGATCAGATGTGCCGGAACTCGGGACAAAGGTCTTCATCGTTCCAGGCGGCAAAGTGAAGAACGGCGAAGAGAGACTGGTCGTCTTGAACCGTATTGCAGCTGCGGTCATTGACTCACGCCGGGGCACACACCCCAAGCATGTCTTCACCTATAAGGGTTCGTCCATGCGATGCATGCACGGGCGCGCTTGGTGTGCGGCTCGGGAGAGAGCCGGACTTTCTCAAGTCCGGGTTCATGATTTGAAACATACGTTTGGTCGCCGTCTCAGGGCGGCTGGCGTCAGTTTCGAGGATCGCCAGGACCTGCTTGGGCATCGCTCCACTCGGATCACGACGCATTATTCTGCCGCTGAATTGTCTCGGCTCCTAGAGGCCGCAGACAAAGTATGCGAACGGAACGGAATGAGACCTGAGCTCGTCATGCTGCGGGGTAAAGTGGGAACAAACTCCCGCAAAACTCCCGCAAACGAAAAACTGAAACTCACTGGTTCCAGCTAACGCGTTGATGGTGTTGGCTGGGGCGGGAGGGTTCGAACCTCCGCATGACGGAATCAAAATCCGTTGCCTTACCACTTGGCTACGCCCCAATTCCCGCTTCACGCACATTCAATTGCCGAAGCAGACGGTGCGCACCATAGTCAGTCCCCGTGGCCCGGGCAATGGCGCCCTTCAACTCTCCCTGCGACCAAATCCGCGGTCCCGTTAATCCCTGAAGTTGCATCAAAAAGTACTCCAAATGAGGTTCTTGACCACACCGCTCTATCGGCGCTTGCGGGCAGCAGATGCCACAGCTATAAAGCCGCCTCGCCTGCGGCCGCCCCTCGGTCATCACAGCAGGCGATAAGCCAATCAATAGCGCCCAATCACTGGCGATAGGCTGAACGGTCGGGCGGAGCGTAGCGCAGCCTGGTAGCGCACTTGCTTCGGGAGCAAGGGGTCGGAGGTTCAAATCCTCTCGCTCCGACCATTCTTTATTTCGTCGAGGCCAACGCAGGGTACCAAATTGGCCCCGCAGCTGTTCGGGCCGAAAGCGTTTGTTGAGCGCGCGCTGTCACGCGCAACGCGGCAAGTTCCAGGATGTAGGCCCAGGATTTAGGCATGGACGGCCTCGCTTTCAAAACCGGAATGTCATTTGCTTATGGCGATCCGGCCCCCATGGGCCCAGGCATCGTGCGCATCGTCGCGAATAACCCAAGCCCGTTTACATTCAAGGGCACGAATACCTATCTCGTCGGTTCGACGGCCTTGGCCGTCATTGATCCTGGCCCCGGCGATGGCCGCCACCTTGAGGCTATTCTCAAAGCAGCAGGCCCGCGCCCCATCACGCACATATTCACAACGCACGCACACCGCGATCATGTCGATGGCACCGCCTCTCTGAAAGCCGAGACCGGCGCCACCGTCTATGCCTACAAGCGCCCGTCCAGCGACGTCGTCCCGATTGAACAGTCGCCCTCCGGCCGCGCCTTCGTCGATCTCGAATTCAATCCCGATGTCCACCTCGGCGGGGGCGAAGTGATCGAGGGGCGCGATTGGGCCTTGACCGCCATCCACACGCCGGGTCACGCCCCAGACCATGTATCTTTTGCTCTCGAAGGCCGCGATGTCGTTTTCTCGGGCGATCACGTCATGGCCTGGAATACCTCGGTCGTCGCGCCGCCTGAAGGGCGCATGTCCGACTATATCCGCAGCCTCGAAATCCTGCTCGACCGCAACGATACGGTTTTTTTGCCGGGCCACGGCGGGCGCCTCGAAGACCCGCAGCGCACCGTCAAAGCCTACCTATTGCACCGGCGCTGGCGCGAGCAGGCGATCCTCAAAGCCCTAAAGGACGGAGCGGAAAGTATCCGCCGCATCGTTCCCGAAATTTATTCGGGAATAGCCCCTGAACTCTTGCCTGCCGCTACTCTAACGGTTCAGGCGCACGTCGAGTTCCTGATCGAGAAGGGTTTGGTTTTGAGCGGGCACCCGCTGACGGCCGATCTTGCGCTTGAGGCCGTTTAATAAGTGCTTTGCCGTCTTTTTGTACGCTTGCGGCTGGTTTCTTTTCACCACTTGGCACAGTCGCTTCAAGCCGGCCCACAATCTCTTTCAGAATAAGCCGCACACGCCCGGCGTTATGCCCAAAGTCGTGGCGCCCGAACCGCGACGCGCTGCGGATGTCGATGCGCGCTGCCTCACCCTCACCCATAACGCGAATGGCGATGTCGTCAACAAAACCGAGAACGAGAGTATGGTCGGAGAGTTCAATTGACCCCGCGCCATCGTTCGCCGCTGCTGGCGGCACCTCGCTCAGCGTCTTCAATCGCAGTTTGCCCAGCGCCTGCAGTACGAGCTCAAAGGCTTCGTCGGCTGTGCGCTCGACGATAAGCGGTTTCAAGTCCGGATAGCTTGCCTTCTGCAACGGCGCGAATGTGCCGGCTGGATAATCGGCCGTATTGCTGCCCGCCTCCCGCAACTTGGAAATTTCCGTGAACTGCGGCGGGCGCGCCATATCAGTCGACACATCGTTGATGGCCGGCCATTCCTGACTGACGACCCACAGCGATAATGGAATTGCCAGGAGTGCCAGCGCCACGACCGCGCCGGACACGACGCGCGCCGCACCCTGCCGCCCCGTGATCCAAATATCGATTCCAGCAATCAATGCCATGATAAGCACGAGCGCAGCGCCCGCGAACACGGCCGTGGCGATGTTCAAGGCAACTGGCGTCGAGAGCGCGAAGAGCCGGTGCAGGAAGAGCGCTGCAACCAAAAGCACGGCGCAGAAGATCGCAATTCTGCTGGCCCAGCGCGCCAAGAATGACGGCTCTTGTTCTGCTGCATATTCGATGCGGGTCATCGCGTTCACGGGGCGCTCATCATTTCAGTTTTCTTAAGCCTGCAGCACTTATCAGGAAATATCCGCGTCGCACGTCCGATTCTAACTAAAATTCAGTCAAAATGACGGACCGGCTGCGTACCCTCGCAATCTCAAGGGAAAAGCCGCGATTTAGACCATGGCCGGGCCGCGTCCCGGCGCTCAAAGACGACACGATCGTGCAGGCGGAAGGGGCGGTTCATCCAGAATTCGATTTGCAGCGGCGTCACGCGAAACCCGGACCAGTGCGGTGGTCTTGGAATGTCGCCAACGGCGTACTTAGCCGTATACTTTGCAACGGCGGCTTCGAGCGCAAACCGCCCTTCAAGTGGGCGCGACTGCTTGGACGCCCACGCGCCAATCCGGCTGAGACGCGGCCGGGACTTGAAATAATCGTCGGCTTCCGCATCTGCAACCGACGTTACGAGCCCGCGCACGCGCACCGACCGCTCGAGGCTTTTCCAGTGGAAGCAGAGAGCCGCCTTCCCACTGTTCAGTAGTTCCTTACCCTTGGCGCTTTCGTAGTTGGTGTAAAAAACAAAGCCGCGTTCATTCGCGTCTGCCGTGTCGAGCCCTTTCAGCAGAACCATACGGACATTGGGGAGGCCTTCGCGATCGACCGTTGCTAGCGCCATGGCATTGGGGTCGTTCGGCTCTGTTTTCTCGGCCGCCGTCATCCATTCGCCGAATAACGCGAATGGGTCATCGGCCTGGACAAACCCGGCGTCGCCTTCTGCCAGTTCCTTCGTATCCGCCGCCATGCCCGGCAACTCCAATCCTAATTTATCGTTGGCAACCGTATCTCATCGAACCCCGCGAGACGGTCATTTAGCGCGCCTTAACCATAGTGGGGCACACTCCATGACGTGTCCCGCCTGTCGCGGATTGTAGCGTCCCAGTTCAGTGAGTGTAGCGTCCATGCGTTCTGATTATTCGATTTTTCCGCTTCTCGCGGCCGGCACCACTGCGTTCGCCTTGGTCGCCGCCATCTTTGTTTCCGCCGATTTTGCCCAAGCCCGCGATGCCATAGCGGCCCCTGCTCCAGGTTGCAGCTGCCCCGATTCAGCCGGCAAGTCCTCCAGCAAACCAAAATTTGCCGGAATACAGGCCCCGCTCGACGCCTCAGACGAGATGGCGGTGCTTGAAAGCGTACAGTTGGCTTTAACCCAAGTCGCCGACGGATCCAGCTACGTCTGGCACCGGAGCCATGGTCGCCTGTCGGGCATCGTGCGCCCAACCGCCTCCTTCAAGGATCACCGGGGTCATGTCTGCCGCCACATACTTGTGGTCCTCAATGGAACCGGTGAGACCAAAAAGACCGAGGCGATCGCTTGCCGCTTAGAGACGGGCGGCTGGGAACTTGACGGCTAAACGAGCCGCCTCGCGTTCCATTGAGGCGTGAATGTCTCGGGAATTGCGGCGTCACACGCGATTTCCGGGTTGCGCCGCTTTGACCCTTCTCAGAGCCCTGTTGCCAACTGGACCGGACTGCCCTTTTGTGTAGGATGCGCGCCGGGTTCAAGCCCGGCTGCTTACAACCAATGGTCGAGGGCCGATGACGGCAATAGAGACGAACACAGGCGTTCCAACCGGCAATCTGATGGCCGGAAAGCGCGGCCTGATCATGGGAGTGGCCAACAACCGGTCGATCGCCTGGGGTATCGCCAAGGCATGTGCCGCACAGGGCGCCGAATTGGCGTTCACCTATCAAGGCGACGCCTTAAAAAAGCGGGTTGAGCCGCTTGCCGCCGACATTGGCTCAAAACATGTGCTCCCCTGCGATGTCACCGATACCGCTTCAATGGATGCAGTCTTTGACACACTGGCCAAGAGCTGGGGCCGGCTCGATTTTCTCGTTCACGCCATCGCCTTCGCCGACAAGAACGAACTCGACGGCCGCTACGTCGATACAAGCGAGAAAAACTTCACCCAGAGCCTGCTCATCTCTTGCTACTCGTTTACAGCACTTGCCCAGCGCGCCGAAAAGCTAATGACCAACGGCGGCTCGATGCTGACCTTGACCTACTACGGCGCCGAAAAGGTCATGCCGCATTATAACGTCATGGGCGTCGCCAAGGCAGCACTTGAAGCCAGCGTGCGCTACCTGGCATCCGACCTCGGCAAGAACAATATTCGCGTCAACGCGATTTCGGCCGGCCCGATCAAGACGCTTGCCGCGTCCGGCATTTCCGATTTCCGCTATATCCTGCGCTGGAACGAATACAATTCGCCGCTCCGGCGCACAGTCACGATCGAGGACGTCGGCGGAGCAGGTCTCTATCTCTTGTCCGATCTCTCGCGCGGCGTCACGGGGGAAATCCATCATGTCGATAGCGGCTATCACGTCCAAGGCATGAAGAACGAAGACGCCCCCGACATTTCCGTTGTCAAAGGCGACGGCACTTGACGGCGAAAGCCACACCAACAGCGGTTCTGAAGCCTGGCGTTACACTTTATCTGATCCGCCACGGCGAAACCGATTGGAACCGCGATCAGCGCTACCAAGGCCAAGCCGACATTCCTCTTAACGACACGGGCCGCGCACAAGCGCAACGCAACGGCGAAATTCTCCGTCAGATCTTGCCCGGACTTGCCGCTGCAGACTTCGTTTCAAGTCCGCTTTCTCGCGCGCGCGAAACCATGGAAATCATGCGCGCAGCGCTTAGCTTAGCGCCGCAAGCATTCCGAACTGACGCCGAACTCATGGAGCTCCACTACGGACACTGGGAAGGGCACCTCGCCACCGAACTGCCCGCGAGCGACCCCGAAGGCGTTGCCGGCAAATCCGCCGATCCCTTCGGCTGGCGCCCGCGCGGCGGCGAAAGTTACGCCGACCTCATGATCCGCACCGCGCGCTGGCTCAACACAATCGAGCGCGACACCGTCGCCGTCACCCATGGCGGCGTGACACGCGTTGCCCGCGGCGCGCTTCTTGGCCTCGACACCCGGCTGGTACCCACACTCGACGTGCCGCAGGACCGGATACTGGTGCTCGAAGGGAAGTCGATGCGGTGGATTTGAACGCCTTCCGCGCCAATCGTTGCTTACGCCCCCATCTCAATTTGCGGAGGATTACCGCAAACTGCAAGCTGCCCGACACCACATCGTGATCGTTGAATGGGCAGACTAATTTGCGGCGTCCGCCCTAGAGTGATAGTATCAAAAGATACTTATTTAATATTTGGAATTGCTCCGGCGCAAATCATGTCGTGAGTTTTGTGGCCGTCCTTGAGCGTTCACGGCGCCAATTTTGCCGCAGAAGGAAGCTCTCTCATGGGTACGAATATCGATCAATCGCCTGAAATCGTTATCTCTGAAGATGCCGCGCGCGGCGCCGTGACGGGTCATAACGCGCGCTACGTCCTCGTGTGGGGACTGACTGGAATTGTTGCCGCGTTTGCCGCGGTCGGCATTTACTTCGGATATGACCGCCTTGAAGAAAATATCTCGCAGGCTTTAGCCCAAAGCCCATCTGAAGTCGTTCGCTCAATTGCGCCTTACGCCACAATCATCGTTGTCGGCGCGGTCATGGCCGGACTGCTGTTGGGCCTTTGGAATTTGATTTCCGGACGCAGCGAAAATGCCAGTCAGTCCGGAATGCGTCTTCGCGTTGTGACACAGTTCGCGCTGATTTGCGTCATCATGACGATCCTGTACGCGACTGCGTGACAGGCACGCTGGAGGCGGGTCTAAGCTATCTTCGCTTCCCGCCCTTCTTGGAGACACTTGCGACCTTCTCGCACTTCGCGCCGTCCTTGCTGCGCTTTTGACCGGCGCCGCAACTCTTCGTGTTGTCTGGCACATTCTTCTTGTCGAGCGCGGGATCCTTTTCGATCGTCACGACCTGCTTGATTTTTTTTTCCGGCGTCTTGCTCTCGGGAGTCCTCGGTGCAACGCGCTTAACCGGCTCGACCATGACCGGTTCGATCTGCGCCGCACGCGGGGCCGCAACAGGCGCTGGAATTTCATTGGGCAATGATGGCTTTTGAACCGCCGCGGTATCCTGCTTATTGGCAGTCGCGTCATCTGCCCCAGCATGGGCCGGTGCCAGCAAGGCCCAAATCACCCCAAGAGCGCCGAACAACGCGCGACCGGCCATGGCGCAAATCCCTTCTACTCACAATACAGTTCGGATGCGGACAATATAGCAAAGGATTTGGATTTGGCGATTGGCGTTTTTCCCGTTCTATCGAATGGGTAAAAACGCAAAAGAGCCAGGGGAGCGGCCCCTGGCTCTTTCCCACCTTTTGGGTGGACGTAATGAAGCCCCTCGAGCGCGGATGCTCAGTCCGTGCCGGAGCAGCTTTGGGTAGGCAGGCACGGGGTTGCCCGGGTGCCCGAAACACATTGAACTTTCATGAAAAACGCGATCAGAACTTGGTCGTCTGACCCTTTGGTATCACGGTTCCTCATCTGCGATCTGCGATGCGGCGCAGGCTGCGTTCAGGCATGCAAAGCGCGCTCGGCCGAGTTGTGGATGCGATACGTTCCTTCATCGATTTTCGTCTTTCGCCGCTAGAAAGTCTGCTTGCAAGCGTGGCTTAACAGGCGGCGAACGCAGAACTGCAGCCAGATAATCTGCGTCGCGCCGCCTTGTCACGAACTTTGCCTGCGAGTTTGGCTTGCAGCGCGCCGTTGGCGCACCTAAGACAGGCAGTGAAGCTTGGCAGCAACAGAGCGTTGCAGAGGCATCAGTTCCTGATCTCGTGTCTCCGGGCCCTATCGCAGCGCAAAAGGCGTCAGAACACGCATGTCGCACAATACCTTCGGACATCTCTTCCGCGTCACGACCTGGGGCGAAAGCCACGGTCCCGGCATCGGCGCCATCGTCGACGGTTGCCCGCCCGGCATCGGCATTGAGGCAGCTGAGATCCAGGCATTCCTCGACAAGCGCAAGCCCGGCCAATCGCGCTTCACCACGCAACGGCGCGAGCCCGACGAAGTGAAAATTCTCTCGGGCGTTTTCAACAACGACAAGGGCCGGCAGGTCTCGACCGGCGCGCCCATCGCCTTGCAAATCGATAACGTCGACCAGCGCTCCAAAGACTACGGCGACATCGCCGCCAAATACCGGCCGGGCCACGCCGACTACACCTACGACGCCAAATACGGCATTCGCGACTATCGCGGCGGCGGACGCTCTTCGGCGCGCGAAACAGCGGCTCGCGTCGCGGCTGGCGCGATTGCCCGCAAAGTCGTCGCCAACGTCAAAATCCGCGGTGCGCTTATCCAAGTCGGTCCGCACAGAATCGAGCGCAAGCGATGGGACTGGGATGAGGTCGGCAACAATCCGTTCTTCTGCCCCGATGCCAAAGCGGCCGAGCATTGGACGACCTACCTCGACGCCATCCGCAAATCGGGCTCCTCTGCCGGCGCCATCATCGAGGTCGTGGCTGATGGCGTTCCGCCAGGCTGGGGCGCGCCGATCTACGGCAAGCTCGATTCCGAACTCGCCTCCGCGATGATGTCGATCAATGCCGTCAAAGGCGTCGAGATCGGCGCGGGCATGGGTGCTGCTGCATTGACGGGCGAAGAAAACGCCGACGAGATGCGCATCGGCCGCGGCGGCAAGCCGAAATTCTTGTCCAACCACGCGGGCGGCATTCTCGGAGGCATTTCCAGCGGCCAGCAGATCGTGTGCCGCTTCGCCGTCAAGCCTACGTCCTCGATTCTGAGCCCGCGCAAGACCATCGACAACAAAGGCAACGAAACCGAGATCGTCACCAAGGGCCGCCACGACCCGTGCGTTGGCATTCGCGCGGTTCCCGTTGGCGAAGCCATGATGGCGATCGTCCTCGCAGACCAGTTCCTGCGCCATCGCGGCCAATGCGGGGAGTGAACCCGCCGCCAGCAGCACTAAACTCAACACCTGTCCAAACACCCAATTCATCCACGCGCATCCTCAAACTTCGAAGCGCCAGTATGCGCTTGTGCCAGAGGCCGGGGAAAAATTGGCGTGAGAAATTTTATTTGCCGAGCAATTTCAATGCCCCGCGCGCAGAGCAGGAATCTGCCTTAAGGTTAACTCTGAAAAGACAGGCTTAACGCACGATTTCCGCAAACCCGATACGCACCAAATCATGCCCCGTTTTGAAAACATCCTCATCCTGACCGGCGCGGGCTTGTCCGCCGAAAGCGGGCTCTCGACCTTTCGCGATCCGAACGGCATCTGGGCCAAATACGATTGGCGCGATGTTGCAACGCCCGAGGGCTTCGCGCGCAATCCAAAACTCGTCCACGATTTCTACAACATGCGGCGCCACGCCCACGCCACCTGCAAACCCAATGCCGCGCATGCCGCACTCGCCTTGCTTGAGCGCGAACACCCCGGCGTCACCATCGTCACGCAGAATGTCGACGCGCTCCACGAGGCGGCGGGGTCGCAGAGCCTCATACACATGCATGGCGAAGTTTGGAAAATCCTTTGCAATCACTGCAAAGACCGGCGCGAATGGCGCGACGATCTTTCCGGCGACATCACTTGCCCGTCCTGCGCCAAGCCGGACGGGTTGCGCCCCGATGTCGTCTGGTTCGGCGAGACGCCCTATCACATGGAGCGCATCGCGCGCTTACTCGGGCAATGCGATCTCTTCATCTCGATCGGCACCAGTGGCAACGTCTATCCCGCCGCCGGGTTCGTCGCCGCCGCGCGCAATGGCGGCGCCCACACAGTCGAACTCAATCTCGAACCCTCGAACGGCGCCAGCCTCTTCCTCGAAGCCATCTACGGCCCCGCCACCGAAGTCGTGCCGGCGTATGTGGAAACTGTTGTTGCAGCGGCGAGGTCCTCCCGCCTCATCCCCGTTCCTGCACCTTAACGGGGAGAGGGTTGGGGTGAGGGGCCGCCGCTCTGTTCGAACGTTTTTGCCGCCACCTCACGTCATGTCGAAGACATGCTTCCAGCATGGCCCTCTCCGCATGCCAACGAGCAGGGGCATGGGGAGAGGGAATTCACCTCCGCAACACAGCCACAACCTCGATATGCGGCGAATAAAGGAACTGATCGACCGGCGTCACGGATTCAAGCTTGTACCCGCCATCGATCAAAATACGCGCATCCCGCGCCAGCGTCGCCGGATTACACGAAACCGCCACAACCGTTTTCACTTTCGAACGCGCAATCATTTTGGCCTGCGCTTCGGCACCCGCTCGCGGCGGGTCGAACACGATCGCGTCATAGGCATTCAATTCCGTCGCCGACATCGGCTCGCGAAAGAGATCGCGCACCAGCGCTTCAATGGGCTTCAGACCGCTCGTCTTTTTCGACGCGGCAACAAGCGCCGCGATTGCCACCCTGTCGCTGTCGGCCGCAAACACTTTGGATTGTCGGGCCAAACGAAATGTAAACGCGCCGACGCCCGAAAAGAGATCAACCACCTTCTTGGCCTTGCCAACCGCCGCAACAATCAATTCGGCCATGGACGCTTCGGCTTCGGCAACTGCTTGCAGAAATGCGCCCGGCGGCAACACGACCTCAGCAGCACCTATCGTCAAGAATGGCGCCAGCGCCTCGTACGCCATATCACCAGAAATGCTGACACGCGCCAAGCGTGCTTCACTCGCAACCTTGGCAATGTGCACTCTGATTTCCGGCGTTAAAGTTTGCCCCAGATCCTCAAGCGCCACATCAAGCCCGGCTTCGGTCCACGTTGTTGTCACTCTCAACTCGCCCCGCCGTGAAACGAGTGGCGAAACGAGTTCACGCAACGCGGGCAGCGCCGCAACAATTCTGTCATCAACGACAGGACACATCGCGAGATCGACCAACTCGTGCGATCCGGCTTCGTGAAATCCGAGCACCACGCCGCTGCTCGTTCGCTTCGCAGAAAACACCGCACGCCGCCGCTTTCCTGCACACGCAATGACTTCAGCGACGTCCGCATCGATCCCGCGCGACCGGAACGCTGCCACCACCTGCGCTTGCTTCCAAGCCGCGTAAACAGGTGCTGCCATATGCTGCAACGAGCACCCGCCGCAACCGCCAAAGTGACGGCACACAGGCACCACGCGATCAGGGCTCTCCTGAAGCACACTCATGAGCCGCCCGCGTTCGCCGTTGACCTCGGCGCGAACCCGCTCGCCAGCAAGCGTCAAAGGCACGAACACTTGGGATCCCTCGTGCTCAGCCACGCCGTCGCCCTGCGCACCCACGCGATCAATGCGCAATTCTTTGTCGTCAGCCATGCTCTCGCGGTTCCCGGCATTGCGGCATCATCTCGTCACGCCTTGAAGGCCACACTTCAGCCGCGGGTCAAGGGAATTATGCGCCCGCGCCCGACTTCAGACGGGTTCACGCTCACGCGCCGCCTGCTATAACTCAGATCTCTGTGAAGTCACTCAAGAGGACCAAACACCATGAACCGCCGCAATGCCCTGACGCTTACCGCCGCCCTCTTCGTCATCAGCGCCCCGTTTGCCGTAAACGCCGAAGAGGCGAAAGGCACGCCGTCTGCCGCCGGCGCCAAAGTGTTCATCATCGAACCCAAGGACGGCGCAACGGTCTCAAGCCCGGTTGCAGTGAAATTCGGCATTGAAGGTATGGAAGTTGCGCCGGCCGGAACCGAAAAAGCCAACAGCGGCCATCATCACTTGATCGTCGATGGTGCAGTTGCGGACATGAAGGCTGCTATCCCAGCCGACGCCAATCATGTTCACTTCGGCAAGGGCCAGACGGAAACAACGGTCGAATTGAAGCCCGGCGAACACACGCTGCAACTCGTACTCGGCGACCACAACCATGTGCCGCACAACCCGCCGGTCGTCTCTCCCGTCCTCAAGATCACAGTGAAGTAATTTCCCCCTCTCCCCGTTCCAGCACTCAACGGGGAGACGGGAATTCTCAGGCCCGCCCGCCGAGTTCACCTGTCAGCTTCTCGCGCCCCAAGGCTTTGAACACCGTCGCAACGATGCCGTCGGCCGAAAGTCCGGCGGCTTCGTACATCTTGTCCGGCTTGCCGTGATCGATAAACACGTCCGGCAGCACCATCGGGCGAACTTTCAGACCGCGATCCAACAAGCCGTCTTCAGCCAGATACTGCAGCACAAAACTGCCGAACCCACCGGTCGATCCTTCCTCGATCGTCACCAGCACTTCGTGATTCTGCGCGAGGCGCTTGATGAGATCCTTATCAAGCGGCTTCACAAAGCGTGCGTCGGCTACCGTCGTCGATAAGCCGAAGCTGGCAAGTTGATCGGCCGCGTTGAGACATTCCTGTAGCCGCGTTCCAACCGACAGCAGCGCCACTTTCGATCCCTGACGCAACACGCGCCCTTTGCCGATTTCGAGCGGAATGCCTTCAACAGGAAGTTCGACACCAAAGCCTTCGCCGCGCGGATAACGGAGCGCACTTGGACAATCGTCAATCGCCGCTTGTGTCGCAACCATGTGCACAAGCTCGGCCTCGTCCGCCGCCGCCATGATGATGAAATTCGGCAAGCACCCGAGATACGCGAGATCGAACGAGCCTGCGTGCGTTGCCCCGTCCGCGCCGACAAGGCCAGCGCGATCCAGAGCAAAGCGCACCGGCAGCTTCTGAATGGCGACATCGTGCACGACCTGATCATAGGCGCGCTGCAAGAACGTCGAATAAATCGCCGCGAACGGCTTATAGCCTTCTGTCGCCAGACCTGCGGCAAACGTCACGGCATGCTGCTCGGCGATACCGACGTCGAACATCCGCTCGGGGAACCGCTTCTCGAACAGATCAAGCCCGGTGCCGTCCGGCATGGCCGCCGTAATGGCGACGATCTTCTCGTCCTTCTCGGCTTCGCGAATGAGGCTATCGGCAAAAACTCTCGTGTACGTTGGTGCGTTCGGCTTTGGCTTCACCTGTGCGCCGGTCACGACATTGAACTTATTGACGCCGTGATACTTGTCGGCGGAGGCTTCCGCAGGAGCGTACCCTTTGCCCTTCTTCGTCATGACATGCAGCAGGATCGGCCCATGCTTGGCATCGCGCACGTTCTTCAACACAGGCAAGAGCTGGCCGAGATCGTGTCCGTCAATCGGGCCGACGTAGTAAAATCCCAACTCTTCGAACCACTGCCCGCCCTGCCACAAGTGGCGCGTGTATTCTTCCATGCGCGCCGCGCGGCGTTCCCACTTCTTCGGCAGCATCTTTGCCATCTGCTTGGCAAAATCCCGGAGGTGCAAATACGTGCCGCTCGATGTCACGCGCGCCAGATACGCCGAGAGCGCACCTGTCGGCGGCGCAATCGACATATCGTTGTCGTTCAAAATAACGATCAAGCGTTCGTCGCGTGCACCCGCGTTGTTGATCGCCTCATATGCCATCCCGGCGCTCATCGCTCCGTCACCGATGACAGCGATGACGTTGTTCGTCCCGCCATTGAGATCGCGGGCAACGGCCATGCCGAGCGCGGCTGAAATCGAGGTCGAGGAGTGTGCCGCGCCGAAAGGATCGTATTCGCTCTCGTCGCGCTTCGTGAAACCAGAAAGCCCGCCTGGCTGGCGCAGTGTGCGGATGCGGTCGCGCCGCCCGGTGATGATCTTGTGCGGATAGGCCTGGTGTCCGACGTCCCAGATCAAGCGATCACGTGGCGTATCGAAAACCCAATGCAGCGCAACCGTCAATTCGACCACCCCAAGTCCCGCGCCCAAATGTCCGCCCGTCACCGACACGGCGGCAATCGTCTCTTGGCGCAGCTCAGCCGCGAAATCCACAAGCGCACTCTCCGGCAGCTTGCGCAGGTCGGCGGGGATCTTGACGCTGTCGAGTAGCGGGGTCTTGCTCACAGGGGCGGCACCTTCGCCAGATATTGCACGGACTTAGCGTGTCTTGGTTATGTCACACCCGCCGGGCGCCGCAAGGGACCAATGTTCGCACTTATCCGCCATGCTCCGCCTAATACCGGACAGGGGCGCCGTTAGACCCCGATTGCCTCAGATTTTGGCGTGAAGGGAACGGCGCCGACTAATGCTCGCCGTCGAGAGGCTCTGAACCCTTGGGCCGCCCGTCGGCCCCAATCGTCAACTTTTCGACCTTGGCTTCGGCCTGCTTCAGGAGCCGGTCGCAATGATCGCGCAAGGCCTCCCCACGCTCGTAGATGGCGATCGATTCCTCAAGCTCGACGTCGCCCCGCTCCAAGCGGCCAACGATGCTTTCCAGTTCTTTCAGCGCACGCTCGAAGGTCATCTCTTTGATGTCGGCGTGCCCCTTTGCCGGGGCCTTGGCTGTGGTCATGCGCAGCGTCTCTCAATTTCAGGAAATGTCTCAAGTCTTGCCGGCCGGATTTACGTTCCCACTTCCATCAGCGTCTTGACATGCACGGCAACCGATCTCGCCAGCGCCGTCAAGTCATAGCCGCCTTCAAGCATGGAAACCACCCGCCCGCCAGCATGCCGCCGGGCAACATTGAGCAATTCCTCGGTTGCCCACATGAAGTCAGCTTCCACCAATTGAATTCCGGCGAGCGGATCGTCTTTGTGGGCGTCGAAACCGGCCGAGATAAATACAATGTCCGGCGCAAAGTTATGCAACGGCGCCAGCACGCGCTCGCGGAACGCTGCTTCAAATTTTTCCCGGCCATCGCCTTCGCGCAGCGGCGCGTTCCAGATGTTGCCAACACCCGTTTCGTTCAGCGCGCCTGTGCCCGGAAAAAGCGGCATCTGGTGCGTCGAGCCGTAGAACATATTCTTGTCGGACCAGAAAATTTCCTGCGTGCCGTTGCCGTGATGCACGTCGAAATCGACGACAGCAACGCGTTCCGCGCCGTGCTTTGCGCGCGCGTAATGCGCCGCAATCGCAATGTTGTTGAAGAGGCAAAATCCCATGGCCCTCGCGCTTTCGGCATGATGTCCCGGCGGGCGCACTTGGCAGAAAACGTTGGCCGCTTCCTTTTTCATGACGATATCAACGGCGTCGAGCCCTGCACCAACCGCGCGCAAGGCCGCTTCCCAGCTTCCTTCCGACATGGTCGTGTCGCCGTCCACGTGGCGCAAGCCCTGTCCTGCAAGCGGCCGTGCCGTTTCCAACTCTGAATAGTATCCGCCCGGATGCGCACGTTCGATGGCGTCCCGCACGTCCTCGCGCATGGGCGCCTCGCGGCGCACGAGGTCCTTGTAAATCTCGTGGCCCAGCACCTTATCGATGGCGCGCAACCGGTCAGCACGCTCGGGGTGATGGGCACCCGTATCGTGATTGAGAAACGCCGGATGTGTGATGAGGACTGTTGTCATTGCGGCGCCGTCTAGCCCTCGCTCGTTCGCATTTTGCAATTCGTCTTACTATGCGGGCTGGCGAAAACAAACGAAATCCGGAGGACACAATGACTTGGCCGGGCCTTGGCCGGATTTTCACCCCCCGAGTTCGGAAATCCTCGCAAGCTTGACGCCGGGCGGAGGCTTGCTACCCGCGGGGACGAAGAAATCCGGGGCCAGCGGCTTGGTTTTATCCACACGGTATGACTCGAAATCTTTGACGCCTCCTGCGTCGTGCAAGAACGTATCGTCGATCAGAAAATTGCCGGTGAAAGACTTGGCCGGTTGCTGGAACACCAGATGCGCCGCATCTGCCAGAATGTCCGGCGTCCGGCTCATGGACATCAGCTTATCGCCACCAAGAATATTGCGGATCGCGGCCGTCGCAATCGTAGATCTCGGCCACAGCGCATTAACCGCAACGCCATCCTTTTTCAGTTCTTCCGCCAAGCCGAGCACGCACAGGCTCATTCCGTATTTCGCTATCGAGTACGCGACATGGCCTGCGAACCATCTAGGGCTCATATCCAGCGGCGGCGACATCATGAGGATGTGCGGGTTCTTCGATTTACGCAAATGCGGCAGGCAGGTTTTCGAAACCAGAAACGTGCCGCGCGTGTTGATGCCGAACATCAGATCGAAGCGCTTAAGATCCGTTTGCTCCACCGGTGTCAAAGATATGGCGCTCGCATTATTGACGCAAATATCGATACCGCCAAATGTTGCGACCGTCAGACCGACCGCGCGCTGCACCTGCTCTTCGTCACGGATATCGCACATGATCGGCAGCGCTTGCCCACCGGCCTTGCGCACCTCGTCTGCCGCCGAATGGATCGTCCCTTCGAGTTTCGGATTGGGATCGCTCGTCTTGGCCAATATAGCGATATTCGCGCCGTCTCGCGCCGCGCGCTTTGCAATCGCAAGGCCGATGCCGCGGCTTGCGCCCGTGATCAAAAGCGTCTTTCCGGCGAGGGAACCCATGTCCGCATCCTTTTCTTCGTCTCGTGCTCTCCAGGTACGCCATCGCTTAAGGGTTAGACTTCGACGCGCCGCCTGAGTTTACTCCAAATCCACCGGAACGGCGCCGTAACTGAGGCCCAAAACTGCTTCATGGCAAACCAGGCAAACGCCGGCATCCCGGCAACAGGCAGAAATAGCAAGATATAGGCAAGCAAGTTCGGTGCACTTCTCACCCAGTGTGCCATCCGGCCCCGCCCCTCTGGCCGCGCGGCTGGGGCCCAGATCCGCCTCCACCACGCACGCGACACGTCCCAACCTAGGATGCCAGCTACAATACTGATCAAGTACGGAATCTGGATATACGTCGGAATACCGGAAATGAGCTGTCCGTCGAGTTCCAATTGGCTCGAACTCGTCGCGAACGTGTATTTCCGCCGCTTTGGTCACGACCTCACCTGTAACGTGGCCAATGATATCGCTCATTGAGGGCTTCACCGACGAGATCGCGCTGCCTTCATCGGCTAAGGCTGAGATGCGAACCCGGCCCTGCCCCTCGCGCGTCGCGGAGATCGACATAGGCGCGCGCCGGGCAGCCAGCGCATCAAGAAAATCACCGAAAGTTTTTCCGCTAATTGCGTCCTCAAAACCGCCAAGCTCGACTTTCTGCCAGAGCCAATTGCGCCCGCCCGGCTGCAACGGCGTTTCCGCATGAAGCAAAACCAAATTGACGTCGTTCTGGCGCGCGGCGGCGTAGATGTCGTCGAGATCGCGGATCATCTCGGCGCCCGACTGCGGTTTGAAAAATAGCTTGCCATTGTCAATGCGGCCGACCACGACCGCCGTCTGCCCGCGGATGCCGGAGAACGCGCGATCGAGATGTGCGGGATCGAGTTTGTCAACGAGTGCCGCTTTTGTGGCGGCATCAAAGCGGGGCGCGGCGGAGAGCAATTTCGAACCGCTTGGCTCCAGCGCGATCATGCGAATACCCGACTTGTTCAATGGACGGCTCAGATACGACAGTGTTTCTTCGAAGAGTTCCCGGTCGGCAAGATCGATCGACAGGTTAGGCTTCATTTTGAGCGTCAGCGCGCCACTGCCGCCGCGCGCAACCGGAAAAGCGCCATGATTTGTGACGACGTGCAAATCCGCGTTCTCCGGCAGCTTGTCGAGATGCTGCCGGTTGGCAAACACGCTGTCTTCCGAGAGATAGAGCGTTAGCTTGCCTTCACCCGCGTCGGGCGCCAGAGTCGACCCAACGCGCTTAAATTCATCAGCCGTACCAGCGGTGAATGTCTCGCCCTCCCGATTGACGAACTTCCAGTGACCTTCAGGCGTTGCATGCGCCGCGAGCGCCCCTTTCGGCGCATCCGCCAGATCTCCCAAATGCTTTGCGGCCTTGCCAACGGCTCCGAGGTTGGGATGCGCATGCGTCCCAGCCTTACCGCCCGCCTCACCGGCTTCTTTGAGAATATGCGTTAGCCAATTGGCCGAGGCCGGATGGACAAATCCCGCGAGTGCAACACATGCCGTTAGAGCCCATGCCGCTAGAGCCAATGACCGGTACCGCAACATCGAAAACCTCCGTCAATTCTTGCTCGTCAAAAAGAACGCCGGCTAAGCGCCGGCCTTCGCTATGGAAAAGTCCGGCACCCTCTTTTCAAGAAAAGCTTGAAAAGCCTCGCGCGCTTCCGGCGACTTCAAACGCTCTTTGAAGAGCTGCGCTTCTTTCGTCATGCACGCAACGATGTCTTTCTCGTCTCCTCGCAACAAACGCCGCGCAAGTGCCAAAGCTTCCGGCGGCTTCCTGGCCAGGTCAGCAGCAGCTTTCAAAACTTTATCCTCAAGCTGGTCAGCCGGGATGATCTCATTCACCAAGCCCGCTTCGCGCGCACGTTCCCCTGAGAGCGGCGCGCCAAGTACCAGTAATTCAAACGCTCTTTGATGGCCCATCAGCCGCGGCGCAAGCAGGCTTGAAGCGGCTTCCGGCACGAGTCCCAAATCCAAGAAGGGTGTTGAAAAGACCGCGTTCGGCGCCGCATAAACAAGATCGCAATGAAAAAGCATCGTGGTGCCAATGCCGACAGCAAGCCCCGATACGCCAGCAAGCAATGGCTTCTTCAAACCCGGCAATATGAAGATGAACTTCAAGACCTCGTCGATCTCGCTTGCTGCGCCCTGCGACAATGCGAGGAAATCGGCGATGTCGTTGCCTGCACAAAACACGCCGGGCAAACCAAAAATGACATGGGCTGAAACGTCGTCCGACGCCTCCCCTGACATCAGAGCGTCAACCAACCCCGCATACATGCAACGCGTGAGTGCGTTCTTTTTTTCAGGCCGCTTCAATCTCAGGATCTGCGCAGCGCCGGAGCGGCTGATTTCGATATACGTGCTCATGCGCGTCATTCACCCCTGTTTGCCATAATTCAATAGCGGCGTTGCTCCACCTTGAGCGCGCGACGCTTGTCGTCTACTGGAGCAGATGAAGTCCAGCCAACTCCCGTGATGAGTGCAGACTATGCTGGACTTCACGACGTGAAAACCAGAGATTACGCTTTTGACAACGCAAATATGCTCGCCCACTGATGACAACCTGCAACGCGCTGCCGCACACTTGCGTTCGGGCGCCCTCGTCGCTTTTCCAACAGAAACCGTCTACGGTATCGGCGCCGACGCCACGAACGCCATCGCCGTCGCGCGCATTTTTGAAGCCAAAGGCCGTCCGCAATTCAATCCTCTAATTGTACACGTGCTCGACGCCGCTGCGGCGGAACAGCTCGGACAATTTACGGCCAACGCCAGAAAACTCGCCGCGGCTTTCTGGCCCGGCCCACTGACGCTCGTTGTCAAACGGGCCGCGAATTGCCCCATTGCCGATCTCGTCTCGGCCGGATTGCCGACGCTCGCATTGCGCGTTCCAGATCACGCAGTCGCGCGTGCGCTCCTCACGGCATGCGGCAAGCCCCTTGCTGCGCCGTCCGCTAACCGTTCGGGGCACGTCAGTGCCACGCGCGCTGAACACGTCGCGGCAGACCTTGAAACATCAGTTGCCATGATCCTCGATGGCGGGCCGGTGCGGCATGGGCTCGAGTCGACGGTACTCGACGTGACGTCGGACGAGACCGTCATGCTTCGGCCAGGCGCTATTGCCGTTGAACGTATCGAAGCGGTTCTCGGTGCGAAAATCGCACGCGCAAAAGGAAACAGCCTCCGGCCCCATTCGCCGGGCCAGCTTGAAAGCCACTACGCAACCCGCGCTCCGCTGCGCCTCAACGCGCATGATGTACGCGATGGCGAAGCACTGCTTGCTTTTGGAGCTGGCGCACCGGAAGCGCCGGGCGGTTCTATCAACCTCAGTCCGGCATGCGATTTGGTTGAAGCTGCGGCCAATCTCTTCGCTGCATTACGAGACCTTGATGCGCGTCAACCCACAGCAATTGCTGTCATGCCTATCCCAGTGCACGGCCTTGGCGAAGCGATCAACGACCGCTTGAGGCGCGCCGCCGCCCCGCGCGGCTAATCTTTGAGTATGGGATAGCGCTTGCCGATGCAGCGCGAAAATTTGCCCGAGCATTCGTCGCAACTAAATTCGGATTTCTTGGCGTGACCGATCTTCTTGATGCACGCGCGCAGCTTATCGAGACATGAGCGGCACGCGGTCTGTCGGCGCGCGCAGAACGGCGCACTGAAACCTTTGACACCGCGTGCCGACGCTCTGAGGCACGTCGCATAGGCATTCGGGCGGCAGATGCGGGCATAGCTCGCCGACTTGACGCCGCATTCATCCGGCTGAACGTGTTCGGCGCGAACGGTAGTTGCGCCCGCGCCAATGCACGCTATCAGCGCGGCCACAAATACAACGGCTAAACTGATGACGGATCGATGAGCGTCAGCCATGAGACGGCCTCTCGGCTAGTTTGCGCGCAGCGTGATGGTTCGGAAAACGACCGGACTCAGCAGTGCGCTGTTCAAAGCGTGCGCATCGAAACTCTGGCGCACTGCGCCAAAAAATTCGGATTTCGTCGGCGTGATCGCCAAACACACAAACGTGCCAATAGCACTGACGATGACATTGATGAGATACGCCCGGCGCAACATAACAAACCTCACGCACGTCCCCACGAGGGACAACTCTTAATGATCGATTAACAATGCACGGGGAGTGCCAAAGGCTCAAGCGAAGATTTTTTTCGATACCCTGAAAGGTAAACGGCGGCGCAGAACTTCACTAAGAACGCCGCCGATGCGGTGCCTCTGCCTCAACGCTGGGCGCTCGACAACGAGCCATGAAAACAAGGCGGCCGGTAAGACTACGATCATGGCCAGTCCCGCAGTAACCAGCGGTTCGGCACCCGGTAATTTTTCTATAAGCAATTGTTGTATGGGGCAGGCGTAAATATAGGCCCCGTACGAAAGATCGTAGCGGTTGGTAAGCCCCCTTAACGGGCCGAATGTTGGCGTCGCAACCCAGAGCGTTGCGTATCCGAGGAACAGTGCCGTCGCGAGTTCGCCAAAGCGCGTGCCGAGTGCAAACACGAACACGGCGAACAGCGGAACAACGCCGCCACCGTGAATGGGCAACCAATCGCGGACGAGATAGGCGAGCGTTCCCATGCCGAAGAAGAGCGCGAAATAGCGGATGTTGTCGATCGACGTATAAGTCTCGATAGCCTTCGGTTGCTCGATAAATACAAGAACCAGGAAGACCGTCAGAAGTGCTGCCGGAACCTTGCGCCAGCGCGGGCTAAAAAGTCCGAGCAGGCCTGCGAGCGCCAAGCCCGCATAGCATAAAACCTCGTATTTCAGGGTCCAAAGCGACATGTTGACGATTGAAGGCAATGGATGCCCTTCGAACACGCCGGGCAGCGGCGCAGATCCCGTCGAGAGCGACAGCGTGCGCGCGATGTAGCGCAACACGCCAGTATCCGTGAAATACTGCGCGGGCTCGAACATCGATACAAGGGGCCCAAGCACCAAAGCCGTCAGCAGCACGCACACGATCAATCCAGGAAAAATGCGCAAGACCCGTCCTGCGACAAAGTCCAGCATCGACCGGCTGCGATCGAAACTCTGCGCCACCAATATGCCGCTCAGAAAAAAGAATACCTGTACCGCATGTTCGCCAAGCGAATGCCCCGTCAGGCTGTGAAGCGGCTCTGCTGCAGATGTCCCACGCGCCAGCAAATAGCTGTGTGAGACGAGCACCGCGAGCGCCATAGCGAGGCGAACGACGCCAAAACTATTGCTCTCGGCCGCGAGAAAGCTACTGAGATAGCGCGGACGCGCTGCCAGTGGAGCGCGCCAAGAGTGTGCGATTTTGGACTGTTCAAGGTTGCTCATGCCTGTCCAAAAGCAAGCGCCGTGCCGCCAATCGTTAACGGCGGCACGATAAGAGCAGCAGGCCAACCGGACCTAAGCGCTTTGGGGCAACTTGAGCCGCTGGCGCTCGGATTCCATGGCGGCCGCCTGTGACGGCCAGCTCGCGCCAATCCAATCGTCCGTGCCAAACAGCCAGTACCAGAACCGGTTGCGCCGGTGATAGCGCTCGATCATCAGCCGGTTCATCGTGTCCATATGAACCTGCATCGCATTCAACGTCTCGATGGGGCGCTCGTTGTCGCGATCCAGGTTCGTCAACCGGTTTGAGATGACCGAGAGATCGCCTGCCGCATCCGAGCGCCACTGATCGATGGAGCCCGCGAGCGTGTGCTGGTTCTGATTGAGTTTCATCAGCGCATCGTGAACTTCCGTCAGATCCTGCGCGTAAGCCTGATGCTTTGCCGCTGCCGTCTCGATCTCCGCGGCAACTGCGCGCTCCACCGAATTCAATCGCTCGCCGACCTTTGAGAGCAACTCTGTAATTGCACCCTGCTGACTTGCGGAACTGCCAACAAGCGCCGTGACACGCTCAACGATGGGACCTGCGAGCGCACTTGCCAAATCGGCTTTTTGGCGGTCGAAGCCGGAAAGAAGCGTTTCCATGCGGCCGGTGCTTGCCGTATTGGCGGAGAGTGCACGCGCAATTTCGCCTTCGAGCGATTTCAAGCGATCCACAACATCGCTCTCGTTGCTGTTGCGGTTATCGCCCGAAAGCAAAGCCTCCTCGATGATGTCGAGCCTGTTGGCAATGGGCTTTAGATCGATGGCGCGGCTAAGGCGATCGACCAGATCTGCCGGAACGCCGCCAGCGGAAGGCTTTTCACGTACGGCGAGTTCGAGGTTCTGTAGCCGGTCAGTCAGTGCCGACCAGGATCGGGACATCTCTCCGAACCGCTGTTCAATCACGCCATGCACGGCCTGAACCAGTTCGGAAACATCGTTGGCCGAAACGTCGCCATCTCGCGTCTGTCTCACGGCTTGCTCCAAATTCTGCAATCGATCCTGTAGACCTGAGGTCAACAATCCATGGTCGTCGCGCTGCGAACGTGTTTCCTGGCTCAAATCTTTCGCTAAATTCGCAACCACCTGCCGTTCGCTGGCCAGATCATTGCTCAAGGCCCGCACCATTTGCTCCAGCGCTTCGATGCGGCTGTTTTGAATTGTATCGGTCGCGGTGCCGTCGAATTCCGAGCGATAGGGCCTTGCGGGCTCTGGCGTATATCGCACCGGCTCAACCGGAACACGTACAATACGTTCAGGCGCACTATAGCGGGGCTCGGCAACATATCGTGTCAGCGGCGGCAAAGGCTCTGTCGCCTCCCGCGATGCGCGAACGGTATGACGCGACAGCAAGCCAAGGCCCGGTAAATCCGAGCGCTGATCAAACAGCACGTAGAGTAAGTCTTCAATTCCGGCCGGAGCGTTGCGGCGCAAGGCATTCACCGCAGCAAGCCGCAAGACTTCGCCAAATTCTTCCGAGCGGCGCGGCGCGCCTTTGCCGTTCGGCAATCCGACTGGAATTTCGCTGGCGATAATGGTCGCACTTTCGCGCCGCAGCGCTGCAACGCGCACGCCACGCGCTTCGAGCGCTTCAGCCGCCGCATCAATGCGCGTCAAGGCGTGCAGCAAATGTTCGAGCCTTACTTCGCCGGCGCGGTGCGCGAGGGCGACGTCAAACGCGTGATTTGAACAAGCCAGCACCGTATCATCGACCCATATCGGTCCATTGCGAAACGCACCCCTTGGACCATTCGGTGACGACTTCGCATCACTGACACCGGCAAGATCGGTCGGCGTGGCACTCCAGGTCTGCGGTGTGCGCAGGTCGAGATCCTCACCCCTGTAACCCATGTCGTCCGTTCTCCTTGTCCGCGAGGTCGCCTATGGCGCTCACTCATACTCTCAAAAACCAAGCCAAAACGGCGCGCGGTCTGGCAGCACTTTAGCGTTTATCCCCAACCCATTGGCAGAAATCTAGCCACAGATAACGGCCGTCTCTTGACTGTGGCACAGTAACGCCGAAACACCCATCCCGCGAGGGGAGGCGCACGCCTCATTGACAACGTGGTCAATTCGCAAAAATACTTGAATTTCAGATTGTTACGTCCAACTAGCGTCTGACAAACGACGCAATCCGTTCACTGAACTGCAAATCAAACGCGTTTACAACGCCTTACGGCGAATACGCTCAAGCAGTTAAAGAAGTGTCGAGCGGGTGGATGCTTTGGGCGCGGGCGCGGTATGGGGGTCCTGAAGTTCCGGGCCTTCGTTGCGCGGATTGTTGAGTTTGGGATTGACGGAAATCATCTCGAGAACACCCTCGGGCGCAGGGCGTAAGAGCTCCAGAACATGTTCGGCGGTACCCGGCTTGCAATCGAGCCAGCGCTCGAAATCTTGGGGCATCACGAAGACCGGCATGCGGTCGTGAATGGCAGCCATGTCGTTATTTGCTTCGGTCGTCAAAATGGCCATCGTCTCGAGTTCGCTGCCATCGGCGCCGAGCCAATGCTCCCATATCCCAGCAAAAGCCATGGGTTCATGGCTCTTGTAGCGGATCAGATGAGGGATCTTGGAGCCCGGATTTCCGGTCCATTCGTAAAATCCATCGGACGGCACAAGACACCGGCGATGACGAATTGGACCACGAAATGAGGGCTTTACAGTCACGGTCTCCGAGCGGGCATTGATCAGCGTCGAAAACTCGCGCGGATCCTTGACCCAGGAAGGAATAAGCCCCCAGCGCACGAGCCGAAGTTCGCGCTCACCCTTTAGATCATTGCGCACGATCGCGACGGGGTCAGTCGGCGCGATGTTGTAGCGAGGTGGAAAATCCTCATTGTTGCCGTAGCCAAACATCTTGCGTATGGCTTCCGGCGGCGATGTCAGACTATAACGCGAACACATGGTCACCTCTCGTCCGGGAAAGTAACTTTTAACACGCCGTAGCTGCCGCGCGCGCGCCAAGAATTCGATTTAATAGCTGGAAGCACGGTGGCAATGAACGACTGCAAACTTGGAACAGGCACGATGCATCGGCGCGTTAGGTCTTTGGCCACGGTGGTGGCCCTCTGGGTGCTATCGGCCCTCGCGCCCCTGCAAGCCGCGCCTGACGCAAAGCCCTATGACGACAAACTCATGAGAATTTCGGAAATCATTGGCGCAATTCACTATTTGCGCGAACTGTGCGGGGCAAATGAGGGCCAGTACTGGCGCGAACGCATGCGCGAACTGATGGACGCCGAGGGATCTTCAGCCCTACGGCGCGCCCGGCTGACACGCGCCTTCAATCAAGGTTATCGCAGCTACAGCCGCACCTATAACACCTGCAGCCCCTCGGCTCAGACCGCTATCACGCGCTTCATCGCGGAAGGGGCGCAGCTCTCGGATGGATTGGTCAAGACCTTCCCGCAGTAGCCGTAACGGGCGATGCCAAAAGCCGCGCGGTGTTTACTGTGAATTGTTGCCGAGGCCACCTATCGCTTTTTCCCGTGCTAGGTCACACAGGTAGGGCATGGTCGCGACGCGGCAGGGGCAGTGTTCAGCGAACTTGGTTCAGCGAACGTGCACACGAAATTGAAACGTCAAAAAATAGAGTACCCGGGGGACGGCATGTATTCGTTTGAAGAGCTTGAAAAAGACAATCCCAATCTGAAGGCGCTCGATCTTATTTTGGCGGCGTGGGACGAAGGCGTCGATACCGGTGTCGCGCCTGAGCAAATGGCATACGCAGCCCTTTTCACGGCGCTCACCGATCTCGTATCCATCTACGGCGAGGATGCGGTCGTGAAATTGACGCGCGGTCTTGAAAAACGCATCGATCAGGGCGAGTTCACCCTTACGCGCCGGCATCAATAGGGCCAGCACATAATCTGGCGCGGCTAAAATCGCCCGCCCTTCAAAAACACTTCAAACAGCAACAAGCCACCGAACCCGGTGAGCAAGATGCCGGCTATGCGATTGATCGCGCGCAGGCGTTCTGCGTCGATCAGATGGCGATAGCGGCTAATCAAGTTCGAGAGAGCAATCCACCACAACAAGCTTCCGGTCATGATGGCGGCCACCATCAGCAGGACGTCGACCGTCGATTCCACTTCTACAAATGTCGAGACCCCTCCGAAGATTGCAAATAATCCAAGAACTGCGCCAGGGTTCGTGATTGTCAGAAAGAATGTCTGTGGAATATCCCAGGCGAAATCCTTGAGCGTCGCGCTTTCCTGTTCGCCGGGCGGTGTCATCGAAATGCGTGGCAAAGTGTGGAAGAGCTTCAAACCAAACGCGACAAGCGCGAGTCCCCCGACGACTTGAATGATGGCCCGGTGATTGGCGACGGCGCCCGAAACCGCACCAACGCCAAGGCCGGCCGTGAGCGCGATCAAGCCGTCACCCGCAACCGAACCAATGCCGGCCGCGATACCACCCCAGAAACCGCGCTCAATAGCGCGCTGGATGCACAAAACATTGACCGGACCAACGGGGGCGGCAACGAGCACACCAATAATCAAACCGACAGGAATGACAAAAGGGTTCGGAAAGTAGTCCATTGATCCCCAGCACTGCTCTTCGGTAGGTCACGGCGGCGCGGCACGAGTTCCGAACAAAGGTAACACATCGCCTTGCGATTCTTTCTTCCCCGCTGTTGTATCCGGCGCGCCGGCACCTTCGCATTGCGTGTGTGACCATTTTTCACGCACCGGGACGGCCTCGTGCCAGGGACGGCCGGACATAACCGGCCATATGGCGCAAAAAGCGAGAAAAGCCGGGACAAATCAAGCTCGATAGACCGAGAAACGACGCCTTGCGTCCAGTCCGGCGGGCAAGGGCGATGGATATGAAATAAGGCCCCGGCCTCCCATCCTGGGTCGCATACTGAACAGGGGACTTGGCCGTCACGAACTTCTCTGTATAATCTCAGTCTTACGGTTTTTTGTTGAGTTAGGGAATTAGCGTCATGATGAGACTATTCGTAGGTGCGTTCGCGCTCGCGTCCCTGGTTGTGCCAAACACGGCCGAAGCCTTCCATCCTTTCGAAGAGACTTACGGCTACCAGATGCCAAAGAAGTGGCAGAAGCAGCCCAAGGCTGCGAAGGCCGCTAAGCCTGGTGCGTCGCAACCGATCTTCTCATTCGGCTCATCCAAAAAGAAAACCAAGACCGCCAAGGTCGAGCAGCAGGACTATGATAAGCCTGTAAAGAAATCCCTGGCAAAGGGCCCAGCTGAATTGGACGGCGGCCCACGCCCGAACATTTCCCCTGTCGCGCCGCAGACTGTCTCGTTCCCGAACGGCTTTGGATCAGGAACCATCGTGATCGATACGGCGGGCCGCAAACTATATTACATCCTGTCGTCATCGCAGGCTTACAAGTACCCGATCTCGGTCGGCCGCGAAGGCTTCACATGGACGGGTACGCAGAAAATCTCGAAGGAAGTGAACTGGCCCGACTGGCGCCCGCCGGCGGAAATGCTGGAGCGCAAACCTGAGCTGCCGGAACTCATGACGGGCGGCATTCGCAATCCGCTCGGCGCCAAGGCACTCTATCTCGGCAATACGCTGTACCGTATCCACGGCACCAACGACACCAAGAGCATCGGCTACGCCGCTTCATCTGGATGCTTCCGCATGATGAATGGGCACGTCGTACACTTGGCCAGCATCTCGGGCATCGGCACAACAGTTCGCGTCTTGAACAAATTGCCGTCGAACATTGCGAAAGCCGCGAAAAACGGCGGAGACGGCTGAAGCAAACGCGTCTAAGCCACGATCCAAAACAAGAGATCGTGGAGTGGCGATGCGCCTGGCATGAGATTGATGCCCGCCGCGGATTTGATCAGATAAAGGCCTGCGAAGACCGGCAGCGATGCCGCCATTGCGGCGGACGAAAGAACAAACGCCTCGCTCCAGCTCATCGGCTGGGTCGGGGCGATTGCATTTTGGATGGCGCGAGACAGCATGTCGTTCCGGTACAGTTAGAAGGATATAACTGTCCGGAGTGCAACGGCGGTGCCAAGCAGGTAAACAAGGCCGTTAGCCCTTAAAACCCTCAAGAAACTTCACTGGCTCGCCGCTGGCGGGGCCTGAAATTGCACCTTCCCACATGGCCCGCCGCCCGCGCACAATTGTCCCAACCGGCCAGCCTTGAACCTTAACGCCGTCATAGGGCGTCCACCCTACCCGGCTTTCGATCCATTTGTTCGTGATCGTCTCCCGGCGCTTCAAATCGACAATCGTGAAGTCGGCGTCGTAGCCAACGGCGATCCGGCCCTTGCCACGAATGCCAAACAAACGTTGCGGCCCATGGCTCGTCAAATCGACGAAGCGCTGCAGCGTGAGACGCCCGGCATTGACGTGATCGAGCATGATGGGAACAAGCGTTTGCACGCCTGTCATACCGGAATGGGACGCTGGATAAGCGTGGTCCTTTTCTTCGCGCGTGTGAGGTGCATGATCGGAGCCGAGGATATCGACGACGCCGGAATTCAACGCCGCCCAGATCGCGGTGCGGTGCCGCTCGCCGCGCACGGGCGGGTTCATTTGCACGTAAGTGCCAAGCTGCTCGTAACACTCAGGCGCGGCGAGTGTGAGATGATGCGGCGTCACTTCGACACTAGCGAAGTCCTTATGAACCCCAAGAAACGCCATTTCCTCGGCCGTTGAGATATGCAGAACGTGCACGCGCTTGCCGTACTTCTCCGCAAGTTTGACAAGCCGCGTTGTTGCAATGAGCGCAGCCTCTTCGTCGCGCCATACCGGATGCGATGACGGATCGCCCGCCTTGCGCAAGTCCATGCGCGCAATGAGCCGGGCTTCGTCCTCCGCATGAAATGACGCCCGGCGCGAAATCCTGGCGATAATCTTGTCGAGTGACGTTTCGTCATCGACCAGAAGATCGCCGGTCGATGAACCCATGAACACCTTGATACCGGCTGAACCTTCAAGTTTTTCGAGCGCCGGAATATCGGCAATGTTCTCGCGCGTGCCGCCAACGAAGAACGCGAAATCGCAGAACATGCGATGGCGCGCGCGCCGCACTTTATCGGCCAGCAACTCAGCCGTGGTCGTCAGCGGCTTGGTATTCGGCATCTCGAACACTGCCGTCACACCGCCGGCGACGGCCGACCGGCTGCCCGTTTCGAGATCTTCCTTGTGCTCAAGCCCCGGCTCGCGGAAATGCACCTGACTGTCAATGACGCCGGGGAGGACATGCAGGTTTTTGACATCGAGAACTTCAGCCGCCTTGGCACTCTTGAGGTCGCCGATGGCCACGATGCGCCCGCCCGCGACGCCGATATCTCGCACGCCGTCGCCATCGTGATTGACGACGGTGCCGCCTTTGAGGATGAGGTCATACGTCTCTGACATGGAACCTTTGTCTCCGGCGGCTTGCGTTCTCTCTACGTCCCGCATACGTAACTTGGCAACTGAAGGCAACCGGCACAATCACCAATGACGCAAGAAACCAACAGAGCAAGCATCGCGCCGCTAGCCGATCGCGGTGCGGTCAGCGTCACGGGACCTGACGCCGCTAAATTTCTGCAAGGCCTTGTAACCAACGACGTCGAGAGCCTGGTCACGAAGCCCGATGACCTTGCTTTTGCAGCCAGCACCGCCCATGCCGCAATCCTCTCGCCGCAGGGCAAGATCCTGTTCGAGTTCTTCTGCGTGCGCACGCTCGATGGGTTCGTCCTCGACGTATTGCGCGACAAAGCCGGAGATCTGGTAAAACGGCTATCGATGTACAAGCTGCGCGCGGCCGTCGAAATCAAGGACGTTTCCGAGAACTACAAGCTTCTCGCCTTGTGGGGCCCCAACGCGTGCTCCTCCGGCCCCACCACGGGCACGATCGCGTTCATCGATCCACGCCATCCAGCTCTCGGGCAACGCATCTTGGCCGAAGCCCGATTTGCGACCGACATCGCTTCTGCCACCAACGGATCCAAGTCCTTGCCTGAAGCTTACCACGCGCATCGCATCGCCCTTGGCGTTCCGGAAGGCGGCAAGGACTACGACTTCGGCGACGCCTATCCGCACGAAGCCAACTTCGATCTGTTGAACGGCGTGTCATTCACCAAAGGCTGTTATGTCGGCCAGGAAATCGTCGCACGCATGCAGCACAAGACGACCGTCAGAAAGCGCATTGTCCCGGTCGTGGCAGCAAGCCCGCTTCCCGCGAGTCGCCCCGAAATCACAGCCGCAGGCGTTGCAATCGGGAAACTTGGATCTGTCAGCGGCCATCGCGGCCTTGCACTCATGCGGTTAGATCGTGCCGCCGAGTTCGCGCCCCAATCCATACCGCTTGATGCCGGCGGTGTAGCCGTCACGCTTTCATTACCCTCGTGGCTCCCGGCGCTACCGGCCAATCAGTCCTGAGCCGGCTCCCCCGCAGGCGCCCGAGCGGCCGCATTTTGAGCGAAAGCTTCAACGGCATGACTGGCGTACATGACTGATGGCCCGGCGCCCATGTAGATGGCAAGGGCTAATGTCTCCATGATCTCCTCGCGGGTGGCCCCACGTTCCAGAGCCGCCTTTGTGTGAAAGGCAATGCAATCGTCACATCGCGTGGCAACGCCAATGGCAATCGCCATCAATTCTTTGGTTTTTGTATCAAGCGCATTCGCTTTGAGCGCAGCCTGAGCCATGGCACCAAATGACTTCATTACGTCCGGTGCGCCGGTCCGAAGCTCTTTTAAGGGCTGACTGAGGTCTACCGTGTGATTGATCCAGTCTATGTACATTGTCTTCGCTCTCCTAATCGGCGGCATCGGCCCTGGGCTTAAGTCCCTGCCTCCAGGGACAGCCGGAACATTGATGTTGCCATCACACCGGCACGCTGCCTATTCATTTCAGGAAACCCTGAACAGTGATTTGATCCAATGCAAACTAAGCCACCCAAAACCAGTGATGATCGATGCCCCTGGCCCGGCATCACGGATCCGGAATACGCGCGCTATCACGACGAAGAATGGGGCGTGCCGCTGACTGAAGACAGGGCGCTGTTCGAGAAAATCGTACTCGAAGGTTTTCAGTCGGGTCTCTCTTGGCTGACGATTTTGCGGAAGCGCGAGAACTTCCGCCGTGCTTTTCATCGTTTCGATGCAACGCGTATTGCCCGTTACGGCGCTAAGGATATTGCGCGCCTGATGAATGACGCCGGCATCGTGCGCAACAAACTCAAAATCGAATCCACGATCGACAATGCAAAGGCCTATCTGGCATTATCCAAACATACGCCCTTTTCGTATTTCCTCTGGAGCTTCGCGCCGGAGCTATCAATCCGGAACGATGTGGAGGAGTTCAAAGCCATCCCAGCACAAACAGAGCAATCAAAGGCTCTCTCGAAGGCACTCAAGAAGGAAGGCTTTCGTTTCGTCGGGCCAACGACCGTCTACGCCTTCATGCAATCGTCAGGGATGGTCAACGATCATCTCGTTTCGTGTCCCCGGCACAAGGCCTGCGCCAAATTGCAATTGAAGCTAAGGATACCGGGGCGATGAACGGGAGCGACCAGAGCCCCGTGCCACCGCGCGCTTGGCAGCGCATGTTGTCGGGCCGCCGCCTCGATCTGCTCGAACCAGATCCCGCCGATATAGAAATTGAAGACATCGCTCATGGATTAGCCCGCGTTGCCCGCTGGAACGGGCAAACAATAGGCGCACACTCCTTCTCAGTCGCGCATCATTCGCTGCTGGTCGAAGATATTGCCTCGGCCCTCAACCCCGATTTCGGCAATGCTGAAAAGTTAGCGGCTCTTCTGCATGACGCGCCCGAATATGTGATCGGCGATTTAATCAGTCCCTTCAAAGCCGCAATCGGCCTCGATTACAAAGCGTTTGAATTGCGCCTGCTTGCAGCGATTCACAAGCGTTTTGGGTTGCCAGAAGCGCTCGGTCCTAAGCTCAAAAAGTCAATTAAAGCCGCTGACGGTATCGCCGCATATTATGAGGCAACAGTTCTTGCTGGGTTTGAAATTTCAGAAGCGGAAGATTTTTTTGGCAAGCCATCCATTCCCATTTGTCTCGAAGCACGCCTGACAAACATTGTGCCGTTACCGGCCAATGACGCCGAAGCGGAGTTCTTGAACCGCGTCAGGACTTTGTCGCGTCTCTGAAAATTGGTCAAAATTGCGGCTTTCACACGGCTTTTCTTACATCACTTATTCTGAAAATCGCCATGATCGCCCTCTAGCTCGCTAGGTGGGGAGCACGGGGATTTACACAATGAACATGGAACTTTCGGGCCGGGGCAAACCAATAGCAGAGAAGGCACAGCGCGCACTAGCAAAGGACAGCATGGGTCATGCAGGCGTGGAAATCGGCTTAAACGCCGCCATCGTTGCAGTCCTCGACAACGAGCCGGTTGCGCTCGTGGTGCGGGACGCGCCTGACAGTGCCGGTGCGACCGACGGCCTGCCGTTTGGCCCCTTCAGTCCGCGCGATCATCGCACGCTTGAAGGCGGCTTGCGCACTTGGGTGCGCGATCAGACCGGACTTGAACTCGGTTACGCCGAACAACTTTATACCTTTGGAGACAGAGGCCGCCACGTGGAACCGGGCGATCTGGTGCAGCCGATTGTATCGATCGGCTATCTCGCATTGACTCAAGCCGGTGATGGACGTGGCGTTGCCAACGGCGCCTGGCGCACATGGTATCATTACTTTCCATGGGAAGATTGGCGCCGCGGCCGGCCAGATATCATCGCCAACGACATTGAGCCGCGTCTTAAAGCCTGGGCTGAAAGTGCCAAGCCATCGAGCGGCCCGCAACCGCTCATCGCGCGCGCGGATCGCATTCGCATGTGCTTCGCGCTCGACGGCGCCGCCTGGGACGAGGAAAAAGTTCTCGAACGCTACGAGCTGCTATACGAGGCTGGGCTCGTCGATGAAGCTCTGCGCGATGGCCGCTCGGCCGCAAGAGTTTGGGGAGATCATCCGCGCCTTGGCCAACCGATGAAGTTCGATCACCGGCGCATTCTGGCAACGGCCATCAACCGGACACGCGCCAAGATAAAATACCGCCCGGTCGTATTCGAACTCATGCCGGACGAATTCACACTCTATGAACTTCAAAAGACTGTGGAAGCCATTCTGGGTCCGCATTTGCACAAGCAGAACTTTCGCCGCTTGGTGGAAGGCGCGGGTCTCGTCGAGCCAACTGGCGACATGAAAACCCGCACCGGCGGGCGGCCTGCCAAACTCTTCCGCTTCCGGCGTGAAGTCCTGCTGGAGCGGCCGGCACCGGGCGTGCGCGTTTCAGCGCCGCCGAGTAGCAGGACGTGAATGTTTCAAACTGCTCGGAACAACTGACCCGTACTCAGGTCGTTTAATCATCGGCACTGGTAATTCCGGTGCCGATGCATTATTTTAGATAACAAGCGACGAGTGCTCAAAAAGAGCATTAGTGGCGACGGTTTCCGGCGGTCGGGCCGGCTCTAATCACGCATTATATATGCTCTAAAAGAGCATATATGCGCCGTAAGGGAGATTGAGAATGGCATCGACCGGAATACGTGTCCCGACGGACGCCGCCAAGAGTGCTCCCGTTAGCACCACAGCTGCGCGGGCCAAGACACTGCCTAAGCCACTGCCAACGCCGCCCATGTACGACTGGTCGCCCGCCCTGAAGGCTGAAATGGCCCCAATGTACGAGCGCGTGAAGCACGTCATCACGCCGATGGAGTGGCCGCACTATGCGCCGCTCATCAAGTCCATCAACGAACTCAAGAAAGAGCGCAACGCCGTCATCCTGGCGCACAACTACATGACGCCGGAGATCTTCCATTGCGTGGCAGATTTCCGCGGCGACAGTCTTCAACTTGCGAAGGAGGCCGCCCGCACGGACGCTAAAGTTATTGTGCAGGCTGGCGTGCACTTCATGGCCGAAACGTCAAAGCTGTTGTCGCCCGGCAAAACCGTACTCATCCCTGACATGCGCGCTGGCTGTTCCCTCGCGGCGTCGATCACGGCTGACGACGTGCGCATGTTGCGCGAAGCGTATCCCGGCGTACCGATCGTCACGTATGTGAATACCTCAGCTGCCGTTAAAGCCGAATGCGACATCACCTGCACATCGTCGAACGCGGTCAAGGTCTGCGAGAGCCTCGGCGCCCCACGCGTGCTCTGCATCCCAGATCAATATTTGGCGAAGTGGGTCCAGTCGCAGACCAAAATCGAGATTATTGCCTGGAAGGGCGCGTGCGAAGTGCACGAGCGCTTTACCGGCGAAGAACTCAACGCCATGCGCAAAGACGATCCGGGACTTAAAATCATCGCCCATCCCGAGTGCCCGCCGGATGTCATTGCCGCGTCCGATTTCACCGGCTCGACCTCCGGCATGATCAAGTGGGTCATGGACAAACGACCGAAGAAAGTCGTGCTCGTGACTGAGTGCTCAATGGCGTCCAACGTCGCCGTCGAAGCGCCTGACGTCGAATTCGTGCGGCCCTGCAATCTGTGCCCGCACATGAAGCGTATCAGCCTCGAAGGCATCTACGAGAGCCTCGTACATCTTCAGCACGAAGTGACCGTTGACCCGGACGTTGCTGAACGTGCCCGCCGCGCCGTTGAGCGCATGGTCAATCTGACGAACTGAATGTGTTTGATCGGAAGGCGTAGAGCATGGTGGAGAAACGTCAGAGAAAATCCGAAACCGTCTTCAAGCCTGCCGAGGCAAAGGCGGCGCAGGGAGATATCGCCATCATTGGCGCGGGTCTCGCTGGCCTTTTTACTGCGCTGAAGCTGGCGCCGCTACCCGTCACCGTCATCGCAGCGGCACCATTGGGCGAAGGCGCGTCGAGCGTGTGGGCACAAGGCGGCATCGCGGCCGCCGTTGGCGAGGGCGATAGCGCTGAGAAACACGCGGCCGACACGGTCGCAGCCGGCGCTGGCATCGTCGACGAACAAATCGCAGGCCTGGTCGCCGGGGAAGCTGCCGATTGCATCCGCGATCTCCTTAATTACGGCGTTCCCTTCGACCGCGATCTCGCCGGGCATTACGTCCTATCCAAGGAAGCGGCACACACTGAAAAGCGCGTGGTGCGCGTGTCTGGCGATCAGGCTGGCGCCGCGATCATGCGCGCCCTCATCACGGCAGTACGGAGCACGCCCTCCATTCGCGTGCTCGAAGGTTACGAAGTCGACGACCTCATCTGTGACGCCGGCCGCGTACAAGGTTTGCGCCTCATCCGCCCGGCCGCACTCGGCCACGGCACGTATGAATTCGTCCCCGCTTGCGCCGTCGTACTCGCCACGGGCGGCGTCGGCGGCCTGTTCGCCGTGACGACCAATCCCTCATATGCAAAGGGTGTTGCAATCGCGATTGCCGCGCGCGCAGGCGCCGTCATCGCCGACGCCGAGTTTGTGCAATTCCATCCGACCGCAATCGACGTCGGTCTCGACCCGGCGCCACTTGCAACTGAAGCCTTGCGCGGGGAAGGTGCCATCCTCGTCAATCGCAAGGGCGAGCGCTTCATGTTCAAATCCGACCCGCGCGGTGAACTTGCCTCTCGTGATATCGTTGCGCGCGGCGTTTTCGCCGAGATCGCGGCAGGACGCGGCGCTTTCCTCGATTGCCGCGAAGCTATCGGTGAACGCTTCAATACCTCTTATCCAACCGTCGCCGCCCATTGCAAAAAAGCCGGCATCGATGGCGCGAAAGACCTTATCCCCGTTGCGCCCGCCGAGCACTATCACATGGGCGGCATCGCGACCGACGCCCGCGGACGCACGAGCGTTGCTGGTCTGTGGGCCGTGGGCGAAGCCGCCAGCACCGGGTTGCACGGCGCCAACAGGCTTGCCTCCAATTCGCTCCTCGAAGCTGTCGTCTTCGGCGCGCGCGTTGCAACTGACATCAAGTCAGTCACTCCTCAAAAAGGCGCCGGCCATTTCGTCGACCCCAAAAAGGTATCTGGTCCACGTCCCCCCGGGCCCGCACAACGAGCTGCCCAAGTCGCGGAAGTCCGATCTCTTATGACGAAACATGTGGGCGTCGTGCGCAACGCACGCGGACTGCGTACAGCTTTACGGCGCCTCAAAACGCTGCAGGACAGCACGGGCGACGATAGCGTCCTCGCCAACATCGTGCTCACAGCGCGTCTCATCGCCGCCGCCGCTGTCAATCGCAAGGAAAGCCGGGGCGGACATTTCCGCAGTGACTATCCCGAAAGCGACAAGGCGTTTGCCAAGCGCACGTTCATGACCATGGACGATCTCGAACGGATAGAGGCTCAAGTCGCGGCAACTTATACGACGGGTCCGGCACTTGAAAGTGTCCGCTCATGACGGCGCACAAGAGCGCACGAAGCGCGCCGCCTCCACTCCCGCATCCCATGGTGCAGTCTGCGGTTGAAGCCGCTCTCGCCGAAGACCTAGGCCTCCAGGGCGACATCACCACCAACGCAACGGTTGCCGCCTCTGCAAAGGCCGAAGCTGTTATCGCCGCACGCAAGCCCGGTGTGATCTGTGGACTACAGCTTGCCGAAGCCGCGTTCCGAGCGCTTGACCCTAGCGTCCTCTTCGACGTCGAAGTTGGTGACGGCGAGAGCGTTGCGAAGGGTGCCGCTATCGCACGCATCTCCGGCAATGCCCGAGCCCTGCTCACAGCCGAACGCGTCGCCCTGAACTATATGGGCCGCCTATCAGGTATCGCGACGCTAACTGCGAGTTACGTCAAAGCAATTCACGGCACGAAAGCGAAAATCGCCGATACGCGCAAGACGACGCCGGGTCTCAGAGCGTTTGAGAAGTATGCCGTCCGCTGCGGCGGCGGACAAAACCATCGCACCGGATTGTTCGATGCCGTGCTCATCAAGGATAATCACATCGTTGCGGCAGGCGGCATTGCCAAGGCCGTGACAGCCGCGCGCGCCGCCGCCGGGCACATGGTCAAGATTGAAGTCGAGGTTGATACGCTCGAGCAGCTTGATGAAGTTCTGCAGCACAAAATCGATGCCGTTCTGCTCGACAACATGACGCCCGATCAGCTCCGCGCCGCCGTCAAGCGGGTTGCAGGGCGCTGCCTGACCGAAGCCTCGGGCGGCGTTAACCTGGAGACCGTGCGGGCCATTGCCGAAAGCGGCGTCGATATGATTTCGGTTGGCGCGCTCACGCATTCGGCATCCGTCCTGGATCTTGGCCTGGACTTCCTGGCCGCGCCCAAGACCCGGAATAAAAGCGCTTGATTTTGCCATAGTTGGCGCGCACCTCATCCATGATGTATCTTGCTGCTTGATGCGGCGGGGATCACCCGCGCCCGCGGCAGTTGTCGCAGTTGTCCATGAGGATATATGGTGGAAATTTTCGTAGTCTGGGGCATCAGCGCACTTGTCGCGGCGGCGCTCGCCGCTGTCTTTGCGGGTCAAAAGAACCGCGACTACTCCTATTGGATCGCCTGGTGCTTCCTGTTCCCGCCACTCGTCATTTGGCTCATGCTCATGCCGAAGCGTGAAGGGCCCCGGCCGCGCCAGCCGCCCCTCGACCACGCAGATCGCGACGGCGGCGGCGGGCTACTGTAAGCATCACGCCAGCTTGGCTTTTGAGCGGATCGCTGCTTGCGCCGCTGCGAGACGCGCGACGGGAACCCGGTAAGGCGAGCACGACACATAATCAAGCCCGGCTGAATTGAAGAACTCAACCGACTTCGGATCGCCGCCGTGTTCGCCGCAGATACCGGCTTTCAACCCCGGTTTTGCCTTGCGTCCGCGCGCGACGCCGATCTCGACAAGCTCGCCGACACCCGCCTGATCGATTGAAACGAAGGGATCGATCTCGACAATTTCGCGCTCAAGATAGTTCGCGAGAATGGGCGAGGCGTCGTCGCGCGACAAGCCCAGCGCCGTCTGCGTCAGATCGTTAGTACCGAACGAGATGAAATCCGCGCCCTTTTCGCCGTCCGCAATGTCGCCAGCACGCAATGCTGCCCGCGGCAGCTCGATCATCGTCCCGACGTCGTAGGTGAATTCTGCGCCGGTTTCCTGACGCACTGCGGAGGCCGTCTGATCGATGACGGCGCGCAACACGTCGAACTCGCGCCGGAACGCGACAAACGGGATCATGACTTCGACGTGAGCCTGGCTACCGGCCTTTTTGCCGGCATTGACGGCGGCTTCGAATATCGCACGCGCTTGCATTTCGGTAATTTCTGGGAAGCGGACACCGAGCCGGCAACCCCGGAAACCGAGCATGGGATTGAACTCTTTGAGTTCCGAAACGCGGGTTTTGAGTTTGCCGAGATCCATATCGAGCGCGGCCGCGACTTGTGCCGCCTCGCGCTCTTCATGCGGCAGGAATTCGTGCAGCGGCGGATCAAGTAACCGGATCGTGATCGGCAGTCCGGCCATGATTTCAAATAGCTGCTCGAAGTCTTTGCGCTGCATCGGCAGAAGTTTCGCGAGCGCGCGGCGGCGGCCCTCTTCGCTGTCGGCGCAAATCATTTCGCGCACGGCGAGAATGCGGTCTTCCTCAAAAAACATATGCTCTGTCCGGCAAAGGCCGATTCCCTCGGCGCCGAACAGGCGGGCTTGGCGTGCGTCGCGCGGCATGTCGGCATTGGCGCGCACTTTGAGACGGCGGGCGTCGTCCGCCCATCCCATGAGAGTCGCAAATGCACCAGAGAGCTGCGGCGCGCGCATTTTCGCTTTGCCTGCAAGCACGCGTCCGGTGCTGCCGTCGATCGTGATGATCTCGCCTGCGCGAAACACCCGCTGCCCGGCGCGCATCGTACCGGCATTACTGTCGATGCGCAGCGCGCCCGCCCCCGACACGCACGGCCGCCCCATACCGCGCGCCACAACGGCCGCATGACTTGTCATGCCCCCGCGGGCGGTGAGAACACCAACGGCGGCGTACATGCCGTGGACATCCTCGGGGCTCGTTTCGGCACGCACCAGAATGACGTCCTTGCCTTTGGCTTTGAGTGCTTCTGCCATCTCGGCATGAAACGCAATTTCGCCGGACGCCGCGCCCGGAGAGGCCGGCAGTCCTGTCGTCAACAGGTCCTGCTCGGCATCTGGATCAAGTGTCGGATGCAAGAGTTGGTCGAGCGCCGAGGGCTCAACACGGCACACCGCTTCGTCGCGCGTGATCAGCCCCTCACCCGCCATATCGACAGCGATCCTCAACGCAGCTTCCGTGGTGCGCTTGCCGGAACGCGTTTGCAGGATCCAAAGCCTGCCTCCTTGGATTGTGAATTCCACGTCTTGCATGTCGCGGTAGTGCGCTTCGAGAAACGCGAATACTTTCGTCAATTCCAAGAACGCTTCCGGCATCAGCAGTTCGAGCGAGTTTGCTTCTTTGCCCTGAGCCGTCAACGGTTGCGGTGTGCGCACGCCCGCGACAACGTCCTCGCCTTGTGCCCGGGGCAAAAATTCGCCGTACAATTGGTTCTCGCCCGTCGATGGGTTGCGCGTGAAAGCCACGCCCGTCGCCGAACGCTCGCCCAAGTTACCAAAGACCATGGCCTGTACATTAACGGCCGTGCCCCAACTATCGGGGATATCGTGCAAGCGGCGATACGTTAAAGCGCGCGGGGTATTCCATGACTTAAACACGGCGGCGATAGCGCCCCAAAGCTGCGCGCTCGTATCCTGCGGAAAGGGCTCCCCGTATTCGCGCTCGACCGCATCTTTGTACTCAGTGATGATGTCGCGCCAAGCATCCGCATCGAGATCGGCATCGGAACCAAAGCCATTGAGGTTCTTGAAATTCTCTAGCGTATCTTCGAACACGCCGTGATCGACGCCGAGAACCACGTCGCCGTACATCTGGATGAAGCGGCGGTAGCTGTCATAGGCAAAGCGCGCATCGCCCGTCAGCGAGGCTAGGCCCTCAACCGTCTTGTCATTGAGGCCAAGGTTGAGGATGGTATCCATCATGCCCGGCATCGAGGCGCGCCCGCCGGAGCGGACCGACACCAGAAGCGGCGCCGCCTCGTCTCCGAAGTAAGCGCCCGTCAGTTCGCCGACTTTGTGCAACGCCTGCTCGGCTTCTTCTTTGAGACCCTCCGGGAACGCCCGCCCCCCGGATTTGCCACCGGAAAGAAACGCGGCGCACACCTCGGTCGTCAATGTGAACCCGGGCGGAACGGCAAGCCCGAGACGGGCCATTTCCGCGAGGTTTGCCCCCTTGCCGCCAAGCAGCGCCGCCATATTAGCGTCTCCCTCTGCGGCATTGGCCGCAAAGGCGTAGACCCATTTCCTTTTGCCGTCTGGCCGAGGCTGTGTCATCAGAACGCTCCGGGCGAACGTGGCGCACGAATCCTAACGTGCTTCGTTGTGCCATAGCAGGCTCGTGCTGGCGGTGAAAGGCCACTCATCCGCTGCAACCGTATTAGCTGGTGTTTGCCCGGCCGGCGACGTGGAGATGCAATAATGAGCAACCTCGATAAAGTTTTGGAAAACCTTGCCCAGTCGAAAGATGCGGGGCTGAAGCGTTTGTTCGAATTGCTCAGGATCGAAAGTATCTCGACCGACCCTGCTTACGCCCCTCACTGCCGCAAGGCCGCAGACTGGTGCGCCGCTCAGCTCAAAGACATTGGCTTTGCCGAAGCCAAGGTTGTTGCCACAAAGGGGCACCCCATGGTGGTCGCCCACGACCGGAAGACGCGCGGCCCAAAACTACCGCACGTACTCTTTTACGGCCACTACGACGTGCAACCGCCCGACCCGCTCAATCTTTGGACCACGCCTCCGTTCGAGCCGCGCCTTGCCGACGAACCGCACAACGGCCAAGTCATTATCGCGCGCGGTGCCGAGGACAACAAAGGCCAGCTGATGACCTTTTTCGAAGCGTTCCGAGCGTGGAAAGCGGTTGCAGGCGAATTGCCGGTTGCCGTCTCGGTACTCATCGAAGGGGAAGAGGAATGCGGTTCGCAGTCCTTGCCCGAATTCCTCGCGAGCCACGGCGAGGAACTCAAGGCAGACTTCGTGCTCGTGTGCGATACCGGCCAATGGGACAAAGACACGCCCGCCATCACAACCATGTTGCGCGGATTGGCCGGCGACGAGCTGATCATTTCGGGACCATCGCGCGATCTTCACTCCGGACTCTACGGCGGCCCGGCGACAAACCCCATTCGCGCACTCGCCAAAGTCATGGCGGGATTGCATGACGACAGCGGCCGCGTCGCCGTTCCCGGCTTCTATGACGGCGTCAAAGATCCCTCGCCCGCACAAATGGAACAATGGAAGGCGATTGGCTTAGCGGGCGAAATGTTTCTCGCGTCCATAGGGCTAAAGACGGCGGCCGGCGAAAAGGACCGCTCCATCATCGAGCAGCTCTGGTCACGCCCGACTCTCGAATTCAACGGCGTCACCGGTGGCTATCAAGGCATTGGCTCAAAGACTGTGATTCCGGCCAAAGCGTCGGTTAAAATCACGTGCCGGCTCGTTCCAGGCCAAGACCCAGACAAGGTCATGAACGCCATTCACAAGTACGTCGAGAGCGTTCTACCACCAGACTGCACGGCGGAATGGCTCGGCAACCGCGGATCGGGTGCCATCATGTTCGACACCGATGGCAAAGCGATGCAGGCGGCTGCGAAGGCCCTTGAAGACGAGTGGTCGCGTCCGGCTGTCTTGATGGGCTGCGGCGCGTCTATTCCAATTGTCTCATCGTTCCGCGACGCGCTTGGCATGGACAGTCTGTTAATCGGCTTTGGTCTCGATGATGATCGCATTCATTCACCAAACGAGAAATACAATCTCACCAGTTTCGAGAAAGGCGCCCGCTCCTGGGCCCGCATTCTAGCGGCATTCGCAGCATTGCCGGCCGGAACACGCGGCTGAAAAGTAGCAATCCAGCTCAGCGAGAAAAGTGCTTTGCGCCGCCGCAATCCGCTCCTATGGTCCGCCCCGGCTGCCGCCTTTGGGCGGCTATGAGGAGAAGTTCCTGAAAATGCGCCACTCTGCACGCACCGCACTCAAGTTTTTCGCAGCCGCTACGATCGCTCTGACGATGGCGGGCGCCGTGTCATTGGCGCAAGACCGCAATTGGCAGCGCGAGCGCGACTATCAGCAAGAGCGACGGAATGATCGTAACGCCTGGCCAAGCGAGCGGTTGAACCCTCAAGCCCAGCAGCGCAACGTGCCCGGCGAATTCGACTATTACGCCCTCGTCCTCTCGTGGAGTCCGTCGTACTGTTCGGAGGCGCGCTCGGGCGACGACGAAACGCAGTGCAACCGCCGCGACGGCCGCCGCTTCAACTTCATCCTTCACGGGCTTTGGCCGCAGTACAATCGCGGTTATCCCGACAGCTGCCGCACTGCGCGCCGCCCATTCGTTCCGCAACCTCTAATCGACAGCATGCTCGATATCATGCCGAGTTCACGACTCGTCATTCACGAATATCGCAAGCACGGCACGTGTTCCGGTCTTTCGCCTGAAGGTTATTATCAAACCGCCCGCCGCATGTTCGAAAGCATCCGTATTCCGGACAAATACAAGAACCCCATGGAGGCATTGTTCATGTCGCCCGACCAGCTCAAGGCCGACATCGTTCGTGCTAATCCGGGTCTAGCGCCCGACATGTTCGCCGTCGCCTGCGGCGGCGCGGGCAACCGGCTCAAGGAAATCCGCATTTGCTTTTCAAAGGACGGAGCACCGCAAAGTTGCGGATCAAACGAAGATCAACGCCGCCTTTGTTCCAGCAACCGCATGTTCGTGCCGCCAGTACGTTCAACGGCTCGCGATGAGAACTATAGCGGCTCGGATCGCAAAGCGCCGCCAAGTTCGCGGCCAAACCCACTGCCCGCGCCGCGCATGATCGAAGACGACCGGAATATCTGAGAACGGTTCCCGGTTTTGCATTGCAGCCGCCACGTTTCAGCCTGTGGATAAAGTACCATAGAGATGCGGCGGCCTTTTTCGTGCCTTGCTGGTCTGACGCATCGTCCGCACTCTTGGTCTGGTGATTCGGCACTGGACTTGAAATGCGAACCCTCGACCTCGATCAGTATTGGCCTGCTGTCAAAAGACCGGACGCTTCGTCCGGGCCGGCTGACGGTGATCGCATCGCTCATGAGCCGCAACGAATTGCTGAAGACACTCCGGCAGATCCTCGCGGCGGCGGCGGCACCGTCCAAGTGCCGCCCGTGGTGCCTCCGCGCGATCGCCGGATGCCAATGATCTGGGGCGGTTTGGGGTTTGTAGCGGGCATGTTTGTCTGGCACATGATTGGTTTTTGGACGTTTATCTCGCATGTCGCATTCAACGACGATGCTCGCGTGGCGACAACTGCAAACACCAGTTCAACAATTGCCGTACCCCTGTCAAAACCAAAACCCATCGCAAAAGGCAATTCGCTTGGATCGATCCATGCAGGCAATTGCATTGCGCTCGAAATTGATCGGACCAGCGGTGACGCTAAGCCTGGCACCTGTCCGGTTGATGAAAAGCCGTTAGCAGATGCAGGCCGCACGCGCCGCGATGATCTCGCCTTTTCGCGTCCGCGTCTGCAAGATCCGCAAATCGGGTCGGATGTCACGGCTGTCGGGAACGAGGTAGCTGCAGAGACAATCGACGAATCTTCGTTCGATTTGACGATAAGGCCCGGACCGTAATTCTGAGCGTTGAACCGCGATCAAGCAGCTTTGCGCACACGTTCAGTGCGCCATTGAGAGGGCGCGCGCGCAATAAGCCCTAGCGCAGGCGCAACATCAAATTTATCAAGCCGGCCAGTGTCGATGCTCCAGCTTCGCGCGAGCTGCAAAACTTGTTCTTCGGTCGGGTGTAGAATGATGGCGCCGCCAGCATCGCCCTTGCGTCCGCGAATGCCGCGCAATTCGAAGAGTTTCAATCCCAACGCCTTCTCTTCCTGCGTGAGGCGGCCGCGATCCCAGATCACGCCGTCGTCACCGATTGCAAAGGCGCGGACCATGCGGCCACGCTCAAGGCGCGCCCAGGCGAAGAGATCGATATCTGGATAGGCGGCGAAATACTGGACGTCTCTAAATGCGCTCGACAGGCGAGCAAGCATCGGCGTTAGTTTATCTACAAACGAGCGTCCAACAGGAAGAGGCAGCGGAATTCCGGCGACAAAAGTCCATCCCTTCACAGGCGGCGATACGAAGACGTACGTGTCGCCAAGTTTGCCATCGTAAATCGTACCTATGCCCGAATTCCAGTTTGCAGGTACGAGCTCAGTCAGTTCGAGAGCCTCGGCTACTGCATTGGGGTCATCGGATTTGATCGCAAGCCAAGCCATATCGCAGCCGAACGCTTTCGGCAGGTCCGGATCGGCGCCAAAGATGACGCGCGTTTGCACAAGCATGGGCGCGACGGCAAACGCGATGACCGCGATCGTCACGGCTATAAATGCGAAGATGACAATCAGTTGGATCAAGCTGTTTGCTCTTGTCCGCTTGCGTGCTTCGAGTTCTTTTGAAACGGCCAAGCGCCAGCGGCAAGCTGATACCCACTAAAACGAAATTTTCTCGGCCAGCCGTGTGATCCGGCCACCACGGAATCCTATATGATTCCCCTGTGGATCCCCAAATTGACATTGACTTGTGAGCCTGACCGGCCATGTGTCTCATGTCGCAATAAGAAAGCCGCTTAATGCCCGCCAACGCACCTTCTCACAAAGTCGCTCTCATTACTGGCGCTGCCCGCCGCATAGGTCGCTCAATCGCCCTTGAGCTGGGACGTGCCGGATGGTCTGTCGCGGTGCACTACCGCAATTCGGGTAAGAAGCCGAAGAGCTTGTAGGGCAGCTAAAGCACCTCGGCGTCAGGTCTGCAGCGCTTTCTGCCGATCTTGCCGACTTCACGGCGATGCGCGGCCTCGTCGACCAATGCACCAAGACCATTGGTCCGCCGGCTTGTCTCATCAACAACGCGTCGGAATTTCTCTTGGATTCACTTGACTCTCTCGAAGAAGACACCTGGGATATCCATCAGAACATCAATCTCAAGGCGCCCGTCTTCCTGGCGCAAGCCATGTTGCGCACTTTGCCCAACGGCGTCGAAGGCAATATCATCAACATCATCGACCAACGAGTGTGGAAACTCACACCCGACTTTTTTTCCTACACGATTTCGAAAGCGGGACTTTGGACGGCGACGCGCACACTCGCCCAAGCCCTAGCGCCTCGCATTCGAGTCAATGCCATTGGGCCAGGACCCGTTTTTCAAAGCGTCCATCAGACCGAAGCCGACTTCGCCGCTGAGCAAACTTCGACGCTCCTCGCGCGCGGCCCTTCGCCCGAAGAGATTGCGGCGGCTGTCAAATTCATCCTCGCGACACCGTCCATGACCGGACAAATGATTGCTTTGGACGGCGGCCAGCATCTCGCCTGATTGGGCGTTCTTGAGCACTCCCGCACGCTCATCCGTTTTGAAATTCACGAGAGTTTCTAACGGATTGCCGCAATCCTTCCGCACGCGCTTCTCATTGCCGCCTTATTGATCGGCGACCTTCACAAGACGGACCACGGGGGTTCGATCAACACTTTATTAACGTTAAGCGCCTAGAAACCATTCCGGTTCTGTAGGGCGCTCATTTGAGGGTGCCGCGTAATTATGGGTGTTACCATGATGTGCCGCTTTGGGGCGCTGTTCGCGCTTCCGTTGGCGACGGCCATGTCGGCTGTTTGCCTGTCTGCTCCGGCTCTTGCAGCCGAGCTTCCGCAAATTAAAATCAACGATGACAACAAGGTACCCGAGTGTGCAACTCCGGGCCGGCTCAGCGCTTTCCTCGAGGCGCGCAATAAAACACTAAACGCGCGCTTCGCGGCGATCGCCGCCGATTACATGCGCGTTGGCGAGGAACTCGGCATTCGCTGGGATGTCGCCTATTTCCAGATGCTGCTTGAAACCGGCAATCTGACCTTCACAGGCGATGTTTCTGAGGACCAGAATAACTTTGCCGGCCTTGGCGCGACTGGCAAAAAGGAACCGGGTGAAAGTTTCCCGGACGTCGCAACCGGCGTCAAAGCCCATCTCCAGCATCTCTTGATGTACGCTGGTGAACCAGTCGAAAGCCCCGTCGCCGAGCGCACGCGCAAAGTGCAGGAGTGGGGTGTTCTGACATCGTGGCAGAAGACCATCGATGGGCCGATGACCTACACGCACCTTGCCAAGAAATGGGCGCCCGGTTCGCGCAACTACTCGCGCGATATCGCCAATGTCTCAGAGTCTTTCTACGATGGTCTGTGTAAGGACGCCGATCCGAAGCCGGAAATGATGGCGCTTGCACGGCCCAATAGTGAGACGAAGTCTGCAGCCGTTGAACCGGCCGCAGCGGTCGCGGACGAACAGCCAACACCTAAAGTTTCCGGCGCAGAACTCGCGCGGCGCGCGGTTGCAGAAGCCCGCGCATCGGGTTCGTTCGTCAGATCCAATCTCGGCGCTGGCGACCTTGCCAAGGCCGCTGAGACGGCAGCAACCTCCTCGCCGCAATCGTCAGAAACGCCGACGGCTCAACCCGCGTTCACAATCATCAACGCGCCGAAGCCCGAAGCGGAGGCGACAGAGGCCGTTGAAGCGGAAGTGCCCGTTGCCGCCCCAGAGAAAACGGCCAAAATACAAACCGCCGCGCTCGGTTCCGGAACAAAGGCCGCCGTCACGCCGCCTGCCGTCAGCAAAAACAAGGAAGCCGCCGCACCTGATCAATCAGGAAAGTGCCGCGTGTGGACCGCAAGCTATGGCGGTAGCCGAGCGATCATCATCAAGGCCGCTGGCGATCAAGCGACAAACTACACCGTTCTCGACGTCAACGAAGGTACGGAAAAGCGCGAAGCGGACGCCTACATCTCTGCTTATGCGAAGGGCGGGGAATCGGTCGGCGAATTCGCGAACCAAACTCAAGCCCTCGACAAGGCGTTCGAGCTCTGCCCGGAAGGCTGATCGAAAAATCAGCCTTCGAAGTTCAGCAGGACATTCAGCGCAGCCCGTCAGCGCCAAGAGCTTGAGAATATGAAACCAGCCGCCCCACATATCTCCAAGCGTTCCCTGACCGTAGCGGCGGCGCTCGCACCGCTTCTGTTCGCTTCGACGGCGCTCAACGCTGCGCCGCCGATCCGGACCGGCGACAGCAATCGTATGCCCGCGTGCGTTTCGCCCGAACGCCTCATGGCGTTTCTCCAGGACCGCAACCCCAATCTCGATCCGAAGTACCGCGACATTGCCAAGTGGTACAAGCAGTGGGGCGACACCTGGCGTGTCCGCTGGGACTACGCCTTCTTTCAGATGGTGATTGAAACCAATTCGCTCAAATACCGCCGTGGCGACGGGCGGCGCGGCGACGTGCACGAAAAGCAAAACAATTTCGCCGGCATTGGCGCAACCGGTGGCGGTGTGCCAGGCAATCGCTTTCCGGACGTCAAAACCGGTGTGCTCGCGCAGATCCAGCACCTTGTCGCCTACTCTGGCGAGAAGATCGTGAACCCTGTCGCACCGCGCACAGAACTGGCGCAAGACAGCATCGTCGAGCAATCGCGCCGCTTGAAGCGCGCTGTGACCTACAGTGATCTCGCTCGCCGCTGGGCTGCAGACCGCAAGTACGGCAAGACAATCGATTTCGTCGCCGAGCAATTCTTCACTAACCACTGCACCGGGCCAGCTACTGTCGCCAATGCCGGTCAGGAAAAAGATACTCCGTCGCGAGCCCCGGAAAAGCGATATGCCAAGCCGGCTGGCCTTGGCGGTCCTAAGCCGCAGAAGCTTGCCGGACCAGAGACCATGCCATGGGTTGATGGCATCAACACCGCGCAGGACAACTCTCAAAACAGCGCCCCAAATCCTCCTGAGAAAAAGCGCGCCCCCGAGAAATCAGGCCCACCCGTGCGCACAATCTGGACGCGCGAAAAGGGTTTCGAAGCGCAGCCGGATGCGGCCAAGACCAACGCGGCAATTGATCCGGCGGAAAATCTACCGGTTGTTGCTGAACCCGCGCCACCTGAGGCGGCGAGCGCTGGTGCGCCTGACGCTGACCAGCAGGACGCTGGACAAAACCAGAAGTCCGCCGCGACCGAAGCGCTCGAACCAGTTCTGCCGACGTTCAAGATCGCACCATCGCGTCTCGGCGGACCTGTTGAACTCGTGACGAACGTGAATGACAACAAGGCGAACATTGAACCCGCTGCAACTGGCATTGTGCCACCTGCCCCAAGGCCGGCCCGCTCTGCGACTAAGCACGCGGCTCTTGCAGTTCCCGCCCCTCAGCCAACAGCTAGCGGCCCTTGCCGCGTGTTAACAGCAAGCTATGGCGGCAAGAAAACGCTGCTTGTTAAAGCATCGCGCAACGGCGGCATGGAACTAACAGCACTCAGCGTCATCGACGGATTTGAACAGTCAATGTTTGCAACCTATGCCAAGGCCAGCGCACCGGGCGCCGAACTTGTCAGCGAACACGCCTCGAAAGACGAGGCCGTTGCCGCCGCGAATGCGATCTGTTCCGGCGGTTGATCTGCGAATCTTTCGTTTGATTTAGTTCGAACCCGGCGCCAGATACTTGAGCGCTGCGGTTGAAAGCGCGCCGCCGAGAACACACGGTATACCGAACTCGACCTGCCCCATGACACTCGCGGCCACACAGCCCAACGAGAGAACGGTCTGCCCCGCTTGACCCCACCAATTGTAATTTCGTGTGCTCTCTGGCCCACGCGCTTTGAGTTCTTCGATTGACGCAAACGCCTGCTTGCGGATCTTACCGAGTTCCAGCGTTTCAGCCGCTTCAATCACTTCGTTCAAGGGCGCACGTGCTGCAACCTCGCTTTCAGCTGAAACACCTTTGAGCATTGCCAGAAGTTCGGGATCGCGCGACGCGTTTTGCGCCATCGTCCATTTTGCCATCGCGCCGATGGTCAACTTCTCGACGTTGTTCCTATCTGTAGACCACGCGAGCACCGTCACGATACGCCTGACGGGCGCTTCCGATCCGGTCGCAAAGTAATAGCCCCAGTTGATGTCGATAGCGGACGAACTTTCTTCAAACGGCAACTCGGCGAGCGTCGGCTTGTTGGCAAAGAGATATTTGTCGATCAGCACTTTGCGCGCTGGCATGCGCTCAACGAACTTGATCATCAGGCCCTTCCAGTCACTAAGACCCGAGTACGCTATCGCCTTGATGAGCAGAACCTGATCCTGCGGATCGAGCGGGAACATATCGCTGATCAGCTTTTCGGCGTCATCCGGATTGGAGCCGATAACCCCCGCCGTGAACCCGATATAGACGCCAGCCTGGTCCATATCCTTGGTGACGCTGGATTTGACCATGGCCTTGACGGCCTCGGGCAGCCGCTTTGGTTCCGGCTTCAACCGGTAGCCGTTCATCCATGTCAGTAATTCTTCGCTTTTGGTGAAGGGCGCCGGCGGCTTAACCTTGCTCGCTTTGTTCGCGGCAAAGCCCGGCGCCACGGTTAGCATCAAGGTACAAAAAATGGCAAACACAGCACGCATGAGAGCTTCCAGGCTGCGAGTTGAGGAATGACAAGGGGTTACAACGCGCGCTCGCGATGGCCATATTGTGGCACAGAGACGTTCTAGCGCTTGACCGGGTGACCCCGCGGCCAATAGTTCAGACATGAACTCAGACTCGTCCAGCAAAGATAAAGATCCCAACGGCGGCCCCGCCGCCGCCCTACCGGCCGAGCAGGTTCTGTCGGGGCCCGACGTCATCTCCAATTATCTCAAAAACCTGCCCTCGAGCCCGGGTGTCTATCGCATGCTCGATAGCGCGGGCGAGGTCATCTATGTCGGCAAAGCACGTTCGCTGAAAGCACGCGTCTCGAACTATGCCCGCCTGCAGGGCCACACCAATCGCATTGCCCGCATGATTACCTCGACCGTTTCAATGGAATTCGTGACGGTCGCCACGGAAGCGGAAGCCTTGCTGCTGGAAGCCAACCTCATCAAGCGCTTCAAGCCGCGCTTCAATGTGCTGATGCGCGACGACAAATCGTTTCCGTATATCCTCATCTCGCGCGATCACGATGCGCCCCAGGTCATGAAACACCGCGGCGCACGACAACGCAAAGGCGATTACTTCGGACCCTTTGCTTCGGCCGGCGCGGTGACCCGGGCCATCTCCATGCTGCAACGCGCTTTTTTGCTGCGCACGTGCTCGGACAGCTTTTATGAGAACCGCACCCGCCCTTGCCTTCTCCATCAGATCAAACGATGTTCCGCGCCTTGCACTGGGGAGATCGCACTCGACGATTATCGCAAGCTCGCCGACGACGCAGTCCGCTTTCTCAAGGGCGAGAGCCAGACGGTGCGGGCCATGTATCAGCGGCTCATGGAAGACGCCTCAGAAAAACTCGAGTTCGAAGCCGCCGCCAAATACCGCAACAGGCTTTGGGCGCTGGCCCACGTCACAGCCGATCAAACGATAAACCCTGAAGGCGTCGAGGAAGCCGACGTCTTCGCCGCCCATCAAGACGGCGGACAAACGTGCGTCCAAGTGTTCTTCTTCCGCACCGGGCAAAACTGGGGCAACCGCGCCTACTATCCCAAGGCCGACCGCTCGCTCCCTGTCGAAGACGTTTTGGATAGCTTCATCGCGCAGTTCTACGACGACAAGCCCGTACCGCGCCTCATCCTGCTTTCCCACGATATTCCGAGCCGGGACCTTCTGGCCGAAGCCCTCTCGATTAAAGCCGAGCGCAAAGTTGAAATCCGCGTGCCCGCGCGGGGTACCAAATCCGCGCTCGTCGATCATGCGCTCTCGAATGCGCGCGAGGCGCTTGGCCGGAAATTGGCCGAAAGTTCGTCGCAAGCGCGCCTGCTCGAGGGACTTGCAGAACGCTTCTCGCTTGCTGAGGTTCCGCGCCGCATCGAAGTCTACGACAACAGCCACATCTCAGGCACCAACGCCGTTGGCGTTATGGTGGTGGCTGGACCCGACGGCTTCGTCAAAGGCCAGTATCGCAAATTCAATATCAAATCCGCGGATCTCACCCCCGGCGACGACTACGCCATGATGCGCGAAGTCTTGACGCGGCGCTTTAAGCGGCTCGCCAACGCCGTGCCCGAGGCATCTGCTTCACCAGGCGATGGCGAAGGCGAAGTTGGATCATCAATCGGCGACCGGCCCGATTTGGTCCTCATTGACGGTGGCCTTGGGCAATTGTCGATTGCCCGCGATGTTCTAGCCGGACTTGGGATTGAAGACGTCGCCCTCATCGGGGTCGCCAAAGGCCCGGACCGCGACGCAGGACGCGAGCATTTCCATATCCCCGGCCGCGACCGGCCCATGATGCTCGAAGCCAAAGACCCAGTGCTCTATTTCGTTCAGAGACTACGCGACGAAGCGCACCGCTTTGCAATTGGCACCCATCGCGCCAAGCGATCAAAGGCACTCGGCGCCAATCCACTCGATGAGATCGGCGGAATAGGCCCGACGCGCCGCCGCGCGCTCATGAATCACTTCGGATCGGCCAAAGCCGTATCGCGCGCGGGCGTCGAAGACTTGAAGGCGGTGGAGGGCATTTCCTCCGAGATTGCGCAGAAAATCTACTACTTCTTCCATGACCGCTCCTAGACAGCATGCAGCGGTCCAAGGACCAAGTCCCTAAGCAGCCTTGCTCAACAATTTCCGTTCCTCGGCAACGGCATCCATTACGCGCGCCAGCTCCTTTTCGACACCGCAGATACCGGCGGCAATATTGCCCGCGTTCCAGCCCAGCTTTGAGGCTTGTTGAAGATTGGCACATTCTTCCGCGAGTTTTGTCGCGCCGATATTCGAACTCGACGACTTCATGCTATGCGCGAGCCGCATGATCGCGGCAGCGTCGCCCGCATGGTAGCTGCTTTGGATCTGCGCGATGGCGCCCTGCCCAAACCCTGCAAAAAGATCGAGCAGCTTCTCCAGGAACTGCGGACGGGTGCCGCGCAGTGTGCGCACAAAGACCTCGTCCAACGCTGGCTCTTCGGACTCAACATCAAAACCGGCGGCTCCCGGTTCGATTTTGATCCATTTTTGCAGCATATCCGACAGTTGTTCCGGAGAGAACGGCTTGCTCAAATAGTCATCCATGCCGCACTCAAGGCACGCCTTGCGGTCTTCCTCATATGCGTTTGCGGTAACCGCAACGATAGGCATTGGCACGGAACCTGACCGGCGCTCGTTGTCGCGGATTTCACGCGTTGCCGAGAGGCCATCGAGAACCGGCATCTGACAGTCCATAAGAACTAAGTCGTAACGCCGCTTCTCGCACGCAGCGGCGGCCTCCTTACCGTTCTGCACAATGTCTACGCGGCAACCGAGTTCCAAAAGATATTGGCGCGCAACCTCGAGGTTGACTGGGTTGTCTTCCGCGACAAGCACGCGTGCGCCGAGCCGTGGCGTGGTAGGCGCTGGAGCCGCTACAGATACCTCAGGGACGCCACCCGCATTGCTGACCTGTCTGATTGTGTTGATAAGATCGCGGCGCAGGATCGGCTTCATCAGGAAGGCATGAAAACCAATCTCCTGGGCTTCGCGCGATTGGTCCGGCGACGAGCCGGAAGATAGCATCACGAGTTTTGTAGCCAGCTTCTTGGAGCCTGCCTGGATGGCCCGGGCAACATCAAAGCCCGTCATATCCGGCAACATCAAATCTATGATGGCAATGTCGTAGGGTTTTCCGCTCTTATCTTTATAATGGAATAGGTCGGCAGCCGTGCGGCCGTCCACTGCCGTATCCGCGCTTCCTCCGGCTTCTTGAATGTATGACTGGAGAATTTCGCGATTGGCTTGGCGGTCGTCCACAATCAGAATGTGTTGGCCCGAAAGTTCAGTCCCATCGATGCCCTTGGCCGCGGCAATCGCCACCGACTGTGCTAAAATGATTGTGAACGCAATTGTCGAACCTTCACCTACCTTGCTGGTGAGATGGATCGTGCCGCCCATCATCTGCACAAGCTGCTGCGTAATCGCCAGCCCAAGCCCGGTTCCGCCATAGCGGCGGCTAATCGAAGAGTCGGCCTGCACAAACGGCCGGAACAGTTCCTCGATTTTTTCTTCAGAAACACCGATGCCTGTATCGCGGACGCTGAATTCTAAATGCACCATCTCGTTTGTAGTCTCGAGGCGGCTGACGCGAAGCTCGATTTCACCTTTGGACGTGAACTTGATGGCGTTGCCAACAATGTTCATCAGGATCTGGCGTAACCTGCCGGAATCACCCTTAGCCATCTCTGGAACATCAGGCGCAATGAACAGATTGAGCATCAGGCCCTTGCGATGCGCAGACTCGGCCAGGAGTTCGACCGACAACTCGACGCAGCCACGGAGTTCAAAGTCATGCAGCTCGAGTTCGAACCTTGATGATTTAATGCGCGAAATATCAAGAATATCGTTGATAATTGCGAGAAGTGTCGTACCTGAGCGGTAAATTGTTTCAGCGAAGTGCCGCTGCTTCGGCATGAGGTCGGTTCGCAGCAGTAGGTCGGTCATGCCGAGGACGCCGTTCATGGGCGTTCTGATTTCATGGCTCATATTGGCCAAAAACCGCGACTTGGCGACGTTGGCCGCTTCGGCTGTTTTAACCGCGGCCTGCAGAGCTTCCGCCTGGCTCTTAAGCTCGACCTGCTGCACCTCACGCAAGTCCTGCGCGTCGCGCATCAGGTGCGCGACGTTGCGTCCATAGAAGATCATCCCCGTCATAATGATGACGATGAGAAAGGCCGCTCCCAGTTCAACTTGGCGCTGGACACGAGCCGCCGTACTTTGTTGGTCGAGGTACTTTTTCTGAACGTCAACGATGTCGGCATTCATACGATGCAAAAGCGCTACTAAATCGCTGTAAGTGCGGTTTAGGGTCGCCAGCTCCCGATGGGCCGTGGCGGTTTGCCCAATCGCAACCGCGTTAAATATCGTTTGTGAATTCGCGGACAATCAAGAGTATTGCATTTTCAATCGCATTGAGATCGAAATCGAGCGTTTCGGCCATCTCCCGGTCTGCTAATCCATCGAGTTCGTCCTGCAAACCAGCAATCTTGATCACGACATCTTGCTGAGCGGCGGCGAGCCGCTCAGACTCCGCCCCTGGATTTTTTGTTTCAAAGACTTCGTTGGCCGGCGCATTGACGTGGGCGGCAAGACGAGAAATTTCGCTGATAGCAGAAAGTCGCTTCGACCAAATTTGAATATTTTCTATCGATGCCGCAAAATTACTGACGATCCGGTTGGACAGGTACAGCCCTCCGGTTAGAGCAAACAGCTCAAAGAGCGCCAAAAGACAATAAAGCTGGTACCACCTGAAACGGCGCGCAATCGCCCGTGTAGCCGGCATAGTTTCCGCCCTCTAAGCGAATCAGTTTCTATATCGGCAAGAACGGTCCACTCTGACGGTTTACAACTAGTTACCATTGTGCTCCTTGGCGCGACCTACGGTGCACTGTAGCCCACGAGGGCGTGGCACGCGCCATACCCTGCCCTATTTTGGTGATAGTCCGGCGGCAATCAGGTTTCTCTGTCACTTTCAATCACATGAGGCTGCGCTCCGTGCTGCAATCGAGACTAGCCGCACTTCTGATTTGCATAGCCGCAAGCGTTGCTCCGGCACGCGTCTTATCCGAGACAGCGCCGCCACCCGCAACCACCCAAGCAGTTGAAACGACCGCGGATCCGGCCGCTACGAAACCGGCCAAAGAACTGCCCGCCCCGTCCGCCGTTTTGCCTCCCGAAGTTAACAGCACCATCGCCATGGTTGTCGGCACAATGGAGGGCGCCGAAAAGACGCTGACCGCCATCACCACGGTTGATACCGACCTAGGGCGCCTGCGCGACGATATCGATGGCGTGATCGCTCAGACCACCCGCACCGCCGACGGACTACGGCCACGTCTCGCCGACATCGAAAATCAAATCAAGAAAATGGGCCCGCCGCCCGAAAAGGACGCGCCGCCCGAAGCCGCCACCGTCACAGCCGAAAGAGTGCGCCTCGAAGCAGAGGCTCGCGAAATCTCCGGCGCCGTCAAGACCCTTGAAGTGACGTGGTGGCGCGCTAGTCAAGCGATCGAAAAAATCACCACTCTGCGCCTGCAGTTGTTCGTCAGAAGTTTGACGGAGCGCATGTCGAGCCCTCTCTTTCCCGCTTTGTGGGGCGATCTCGCGCGCGATTCCCCTTCTGTCTCGTGGCGGCTGAACTACAATGCCACCGACTGGCTATCTTCGGCGAACAAGGAAAAGTACCGCCTAACTCTTCTCGCTGGCGCCGCCGCGCTGTTGTATTTTCTCCTAAAGATTGCAGCCAGCTGGATCACGCGTTATCGCGCGCCGCTCGGAGGCGCCAACCCAACATTTTTCGAGCGCGCTGCAGCCGCTTCGTGGATTGCCCCCGTACGCGCCGTTCCCGCGGTTGCCACGATACTCGCAGCCTATGCTGGTCTCGATTATCTGGGACTGTTGTATAATCCGACGGCCGCACCCGTTGGTGCCGCTCTCCTGCGATCCGTCCTCATTTTTGCCGCCGTAGCTGCACTTCTTTCCGCTGTATTTGCGCCATCCGATCCAAACCGGCGCATTGTGCCGCTCTCAGACCGGGCCGCGCGCCGCATTTGCCGCCTGCTCAAGATTTTGGCCGCTATTTATTCAGCCGATATCTTCTTTTCTAACGTGGGCCAAATCTTGTATTTTCCGCTGTCGATGAGTGTGGTGCAGTCCCTGGCGACGTCACTGGCGTTTGTCGGCGTTCTGGCCGGGTTGTTGCTGACACCATTTGAGCCCTACGGTGAACGTCACGAATACCCGTATCCGCGCGATAAGCCGCGCTGGCTCAAGATCCCTCTATGGCTTGCCGCCGCCGTCATTGTCGTCGCTTGTCTGCTCGGTTATGTGGCGCTTGCGCGATTTGCAGCGCAGCAGATCGTCATGACCGGCGTCGTGGCCTTGGTCGCTATTCTGTTGTACCTCGCCATCCGCGCCTTCACGCGTGAGAGCGGCAAAAACCGCCATGCGGTCAGTTTGATGCTGGAAGAAACGTTCGGCTTAGATGAGCCGCGCCGTCAGCAACTTGCTTGGCTCACAGAAGCGGCCTTGACTATTGCTGTCGGCATCGTCGCGCTGCCGCTTCTCCTGTTGCAGTGGGGCTTTTCGAGCGCCGACATTCGCGACTGGGTGAAGTCGGCGCTGTTCGGCTTCGAGATCGGACAATTCCGCATCTCGATCGTTCGCATTCTCATTGGCATCCTTATTTTTACCGCGCTGCTATTCGTTACGCGGCTCATTCAACGCCGGCTGCGTGAGACTGTTCTGACGCAACCGCGCATGGACGCCGGCATTGCCCATTCCATCGATACGGCGATCGGTTATGCTGGAATAGCACTCGCTGCAATTGTTGCGATTTCTTACGCCGGGTTCGACGTCACCAGCCTCGCCATCGTCGCAGGTGCGCTCTCAGTCGGCATCGGCTTTGGCCTGCAGTCGATCGTCAACAACTTCGTCTCGGGCCTCATTCTTCTCATTGAGCGCCCAATCAAAGTCGGCGACTGGGTCGTCGTCGGCGACCAGCAAGGTAACGTGAAACGGATATCCGTGCGCTCGACAGAGATCGAGACGTTCGACCGCGCGAGCCTAATCGTGCCGAATTCCGAACTGATCACGGGCCGCGTTTTGAACTGGACGCACCGCAACGCCATGGGCCGCGTCGTCCTCAAATTCAACGCCGGCGCTAATATCGATCCGCGCCGCGTTATCGCCGTTCTCAACGAGTGTGCACGCCGTCACCCCGACGTCCTGCGCGAACCCGCGCCCCTTGCCGTATTCGAGGGCTACACCTCGACGTCGACCGAGTTTTCCCTACGCGTTCTGCTCTCCGACATTAACAAGGGCCTCGGCGTTCAGTCCGACCTCAGAATTGCGGTTTTTGAGGCTTTGCGCGCCGCAAATATCGATCTTCCGAGGGGGTTGGAGGCGGTCCAGGCGGCCTCCTGATCGCCAGGACATTCGGCCAAATGACGGCCTCATGTAAGCTACCTTTTTTGCGGCTCCATGAGGGCGCCCATTGACGGCGCCTGTCGCAATGATAAGCCACACTTATGGACCAAATCGTGCGCCGCCCAATCCTGACAAGTCTACCGAATATCCTGACCTACGGCCGCATCGCTGCCGTACCGGTGCTTGTCGCATTTCTGTTCTTTTCAACCAGCAACACTGCGCGTTGGACCGCTTTCGCCATCTTCGTCGTCGCCAGCCTCACCGATTGGCTGGACGGCTATCTCGCGCGCATCTGGGAACAGCAATCGACGCTCGGCCGCATGCTCGATCCGATTGCCGACAAACTGCTCGTTGGCGCGACGCTCATGATGCTTGTTTACGACCGGACACTCACCGGCTGGTCGATCCTGGCCGCTGTGATTATTCTTTCGCGAGAAATTCTCGTTTCGGGTCTGCGCGAGTTCTTGGCCGAGTTAAACGTCAAGATCCACGTCACGCAGCTTGCCAAATACAAAACAACGTTTCAGCTCGTAGCACTCGCCATGCTGCTCGCAGGTCCTGCATCCGAATCGTTCCTGCCGGGCGTCACAGAAGCCGGCGTTGTCATTCTCTGGATTGCTGCGGTTCTGACCCTATTTACCGGATACGACTATCTCAAAGCCGGCATCCGCCACGCGATCGAGCGGTGAATGCTATGACAGTTACAGCCTCCTCAATGCGTCAGGTTTCCATTCGCTATTTTGCTTGGGTGCGCGAAAAGACCGGCAAGGCCGAAGAAACAGTTGAAATCGGACCTGGTATTCTCACCATCAGCGATCTGGTCACCTGGTTGCGCACGCGCGGGCCCGAATATGAAGCTGCCTTCGCCGCACCCAACACCGTGCGCGCCGCCATCGACATGACGCACGTAAAATCAGACGCGAAAATATCCGGCGCCCGCGAGATTGCGTTTTTCCCTCCTGTGACGGGAGGCTGAGCGGTCATGAGCGTCAGCGTTCAGGAGAAAGACTTTGACGTCTCCGCCGAGATCGATGCCCTTACGCGCGGTGACACGGGGATCGGTGCTGTCGCGACATTCACGGGCAAGGTGCGCGGTGAAGCGCACGGCTCTGAACTGCAGTCGATGACGCTCGAACATTATCCCGGCATGACCGAAGCCGAACTCTCTGGCTTAGAAAAAGAGGCCGTGGCACGCTTTCACTTGTCGGCAAGCCGCGTCGTGCACCGCATCGGCACATTAAAGCCCGGCGATAACATCGTCCTCGTAATCACATGTGCCGCGCACCGGGGCGACGCCTTTGCGGGTTGCGAGTTTTTGATGGATTACCTCAAGACCCGTGCCCCGTTTTGGAAGAAAGAGACCGCCCTCGGCGGCGAAGGCCGCTGGGTAGACGCCCGCGAATGCGATGATGCGGCGGCGAGCCGGTGGTCGAAGCCAGCCCGTTAAAACCGGCCAAGGCCCAGAATCACGCATTTCCAGCACCTGCCGCACCCAAGCGTTAAGGCGGCCTTAACAGTAACCGGACAATAACCTTAACAAGGCCCGGCGAGATCCGTGAAATCGCCATCTTCGGCGGGCACATCCATCTGGTCCCGCATCCATCTTACGGGGGTGCGCGTAGACGGGGGTCTGAAGGTGATGAGTTCAGTTCTATGGCGTGCCTGCTGGCGCGCAGGTGTAGCCGTTTTGGCTGCGGCCTGCTCACTGACTTGCGCGGCCCAAGACCAGCAAGTTGCGGCTGACGAATCGCTGCCACGCACCGAAATCGCCGCCACGGCGCCAGCCCCTTCGGCACAGGCACCTGCCAAAGCCACAACAGCCCAGACCATGGGCACGCGCTTCGTGATCGGACTCGATCGCAAAGTGGAATATCAGATTTTCGCGCTCGCGAACCCCAATCGCGTGGTGGTCGAATTTCCCGACGTCAAAATACAGCTTCCAGACATGACGGACGGCAACACGGTTGGTCTCGTCAAATCGTTTCGCGGCGGCCTCGCGGCGCCCGGCAAAACCCGTGTCGTTATTGAGGTGACCCAGCCCGTCGTTGTCGATAGCTCAAAAATTGAAAAAACCGCCGACGGGCACGTCAGACTTGCACTGGATATTTTACCGGCCGATGCCGCTCTGCGGCGCAACAAAAAGGGCTTGAAGCAACCCCTCGGCCTTGGTGCCGCGGGACTTCAGCCACCCTTGCCAAAACTTGCCCAAAGCCCGCGCGCGCGCGCTGCCAAAGCGTTCAAGCCTGTGATCGTACTCGACCCAGGCCACGGCGGCATGGATTCGGGTGCCACCAAGTACGGCACGGTCGAAAAGAACGTGGTGCTTGCTTTCAGCCACGTTCTCCGCGAGCTCCTGGAAGAAACGGGGCGCTACAAAGTCCTCATGACGCGCGACAAAGATATCTTCGTCGAATTGGACGAGCGGCTTGCCTATGGCGAGCGCAATAGCGCCAACCTCTTCATCGCCATTCACGCCGACTACGCCGGAAAACGCGCGCGCGGCGCCACCATCTTTACCCTGCGTGACGGCGTCGCCAAGGACTTGAAGCGCTCAAACTCTAGGCGCTCAGCTGAAAAAGTCTTGTCATCAAACGAACTGAATGCCGTGCGGCGCATCGAAGGCGATACCTCAGCCGTCACGGGCATCCTCGCCGAACTGGCCGAGCGCGACGTCGAGCGCACGCAAGAGCGCAGCGATGTGTTCGCCAAGACAGTGATCGATAACATGAGCGACAGCACCACGATGCGCCAGGAACCCGATCAACAGGCCGCCTTCCGCGTGTTGAAGACGGCGCAATTCCCTTCTGTGTTGATCGAGCTTGCCTATGTTTCGAACCAGCAAGACGCCAACAATCTAAAATCCGACGAATGGCGCGAAAAAGTTGCGGACTCTATCGTCAGCGCCATCGACAACTACTTCGGCAATCAGATCGCTCATATGCCGATGTGAGGATGATGCTCTCCCCGCCGGAAAACCGGCGGCGGCTCAAACGCAGTCATGCCGGCAAGTCCGCACGGTAGACACCCGGCTTAGCATTGCATAAATTGCGATCATGACCAATCGTCGAAGCGTTATTCGAACAGCAGGTGCGCTTGCCTGCGTCACTGCGTGGGATGGATTTGGGATGTCATTGTCCGCCCGTGCTGGAGCTGAAAAATCTGCCAGAGCTGCTGGTTTCCGGATGCCCCTCGAAAGCGACCGGCACGAACGGACATTCATGCAGTGGCCGTCTCGTGCGAAGCTTTATGGCAGCGCATCCGCGCTCATTGCCGTTCAAAATAAGATCGCACTTATTGCAAAGACGATCTCCGCTTTTGAACCAGTCGTCGTTCTCGCGAGCCCAGAGCAATCGGAAAAGGCCGCCAAAGCGCTCGGTTCCGGCATTGACGTGTGGTCCATCGATACGGACGATCTGTGGTGCCGCGATTCAGGACCAACGTTCGTTGTTTCAAATACCGGCAAACTTGCGATTTCGGAACTTGGCTTTAATGGCTGGGGAAACAAACAGAGCCATTCTGTTGATGGCCTCATAGCGGGCCGTATCGCGGAAAAACTCGAACTGACTGTTTTCAACAATGGAATTGCCGGCGAGGGTGGAGGCATCGAAGTCGATGGTGCCGGCACGGTGCTGGCGCACGAGAGCTGCTGGATCAACCCCAACCGCAACAAAGGCACTAAAGAAGAAATCGAACGGCTCATTCTAGACGCGCTCGGTGCAGAGCGGATGATTTGGGCTCCCGGTGTCAAGGGTGCCGACATCACCGATTTTCATATCGATGCGCTCGCTCGCTTTGTCAAACCGGGGCAAGTCCTCATTCAGCTCGGCAAAAGCATCGATCAACGCGATCCGTGGTCGGTCTCTGCATTCGAGACATACGAGATCTTCAAGTCCGCTCGCGATGCGCAGGGCCGGAAACTCGACATTGTCGTCATCCCAGAACCAGTCAACATACGCTCGCGCACGCCAGATTTCGTGAACTCATACGTCAACTACTATGTCTGTAACGGCGCTGTTATCGGGGCGGAATTCGGTGACACCAATGCCGATGCCGAAGCTCAGGCGATTTTGAAAAAGCTTTATCCTGGCCGCGATATCATCAGTCTCAATATCGATCCCATTGGGGAAGCGGGAGGCGGGATTTATTGTGCAACCCAGCAGCAGCCGATGACAAAAACTTAAATCACGTGATGACAAATTCTGCAGCCGAAATTCGGTCCCGAAGTTCCATGCACAAAAAAGGCCGGCACTCTTGGCGCCGGCCTTTTTCAATTGTCGTCGCCGGAACAATCCAGCGCTGCGTCAGTCACGTCCTACATGGGGGGTATTTGTGATGTTGCTGCCAGGGGAGAAGAAATAACCAGCGAGGCTCCCGTGCCGGGCCCTGACCTATCGCTGGTCGAGTTGAAACACGAGATGGGGTTAAACGGGAATAGCGCTTCTGCATGAGGCACTCCGTCTTCCAATTGACCGCACACCGGACGTCTGAGACCGGTTTTTCGAACCACGGCAGAATGCGTGCGATCGGCCAGCACACGGGCTCGCTGGCCGGGCACGAACGATGTGCGCGGAATGAAATTGCGGGAAGGGGTTGGCTAGGCTCGTGAGATCGCCGGGCCGGGACCGAAGCAACGCTCCCTCGGGCAGCCCTATCCATCGCTGCCGCGCGTTGCTTGTAGCCGACTGCAAGTCCATTTGGACTTGGTTCAGAGTAGAAAAGGGCATAAGACCCCTGGCTCTCGCTCTGACGCCCGCACTATGTTGTAGTGCCCTTTAATTCCTTACGGAATTTAGAGAACTTCAACGCCTCACGAGACTGATGGTAAGTGATTCGTGTGACGATTCGTAAGATCAGCAACATAAGCCGGCGGAACGATCAGTCGGACGACGGGCCCCTCGGATGAAATATCGACAGGGGTCGTGCCGGCTTCGTCGCCATCGACCTCAACCGGCACCGTGAAATCAGACGTAATGCGCACGCGATTGCAGGGAATTGAGAGAATGCCCTGAGGCCGCGTCTTAGCATCGGCAAGGCGGCCCAGCCCCAGCGCCATTGAGGCCGCAATCAGATCCCGCCGTGTCGTGCCGGTCACAATCACGGCCACTAGCTGACCGGCTCCAAGTTGCGTATCCCGTGTCAAAAGGAACGATCCGCCGTAGTGCGCGGCGTTTGTAACAATAACCCAGCTGGCGTTGTAAGGGACGCCATCGACCTCCACATCGAGATCAAAGACCCCTGCGCCAAGCGTCTTGAGAACGGGGGCTGCATAGGCGAGACGGCCGAACACCCTCTTGGATTTCTGGTTCAAGAGCGCAACGATCCGGCCATCGAACCCGGCGCCCGCCATCAAGAGAAACGGCGCCCCGTTGACGAGGCCACCGCGCACCGGGATCTCAGGCCCTTCGAGCAGCGTTTCAGCAATCGCGCGTGCCCGCGTTGAAAGTCCGATCTCGTGACGCATAACGTTGCCGGTGCCGAGCGGTATGATGCCTACGGGAAGCGATGTTCCAGCGGCACCTGCAGCCACGGCGCGGATCGTGCCGTCGCCACCCGCCGCAATCACGCCATTATAACCGCCGCTGCGCGCCGCTGCGGCAACTTTTGCGGACGCATCCTCCGCACTCGACGTTTGAAGCGCCGTGACGCTTGCGCCTTCCCGCTCCAGATGCGCGACAACACGATCAAGCTGGCGCGGCCGCCCGGCACCAGCGCTTTGATTGAACACGAGTGCGAACTTGCGGCGCATAATCGGTCCTCGGCGTCCCGCGGTATCAAGAGGTTGGCGCAAATGAAGAAGGCGCTGCGGATCTCGCAACGCCTTCTTCTTTCGCTATCTTCTAAGGCTTAGTCCGTCAACTATTACGAACTTAGTGAGCCGGCAATTCCGCAGTGCGCGCGGACGACTGCACGGCCTTTTGTACCTTTTCGAAAGCCCGCACCTCGATTTGGCGAATGCGTTCGCGAGAGACGCCGAACTGGGCTGACAGTTCTTCCAGTGTCACCGGATCCTCACGCAGACGGCGCGCTTCAAAAACTTGCCGCTCGCGCTCGTTCAGAACCGACATGGCGTTCGTGAGATACGACTTACGCCGGCTCATCTCCTCGTTTTCGACGAAGCGCTCTTCTTGGCTCGGTGTTTCATCCACCAGCCAATCTTGCCACTCCCCGGTTTCGGAATCGGCCCGAACGGGAGCATTCAGCGATGCATCTCCGCCAAGGCGGCGGTTCATGCTGATCACTTCCTCCTCGGTGACGCCGAGTTTGGTTGCGATCTTCTTGACCGTCTCCGGTTTCAGGTCGCCCTCTTCCAGAGCCTGTAACTGGCTCTTGGTACGGCGGAGATTGAAGAACAGCTTCTTCTGCGCAGCCGTGGTGCCCATCTTGACGAGGCTCCACGAGCGCAAAATGTATTCCTGGATTGAGGCGCGGATCCACCACATGGCGTATGTCGCCAGGCGGAAACCCTTGTCAGGTTCAAACCGTTTCACCGCCTGCATTAAGCCAACGTTGCCTTCGGACACGACTTCGCCGATCGGCAATCCGTAACCGCGATAGCCCATGGCGATCTTGGCGACGAGCCGCAGATGCGACGTCACCAGCCTTTCAGCGGCGTCCTTATCTTCATGTTCCTGCCAGCGCTTGGCGAGCATGAATTCCTCGCCAGGCTCCAGCATTGGGAACTTGCGAATGTCTTCGAGATAGCGCGACAGACCGAGCGATCCACCGGCAATAGTCGGAAGTGCTCTGCTAGCCATTTTCATTTTCCGCCGCCCTTCCCCCGTTTCCGGTTCAGACGGCCCTCCGTTAGCGAAACCTTGTCACCCTTAACGATAAGGACGCCCCAGTTCCGGCGCACGTTACATAAGTGTTAGGGGCCGGATTACATCCCCTCCAGTATTGGTGCGGGTGATCACCGATGCGTGACCCAATGCTGGCCGGGCTATTTCGCCGTCTTGGTTTTCTTCGCGGCGGCCGCGCCCTTGGCTGTACGAGCCTTTTTCGGGGCTACCAGCGGCGCCCGGAGAGCATCAATAACATTCTGAATATCAACTGGAATTTCACACACAAACGCGAGCTGCTCCAGGCTCCCCGGGTGTTCAAATTCGAGTTCCGCAGCGTGCAGCGCCTGGCGCCCCAGAGCGTCCAGCGCCTCTTTGGCTCGCTGCGTTAATAATGATGTCTGGGTTTTGTAACCGGTGCCATAGACTTGATCTCCTAAAACCGGATGGCCGATATGCGCCAGATGCACACGGATTTGATGCGTTCGCCCGGTCTCAAGCTGCAATTCCAAAAGCGAGGCGACGCCCTTTTTCTCCGCGCCGTCGAACGTTTCAAGCACGCGGTAGTGTGTAACCGCGCGCCGGCCGATAGCGCTGCGCGTGATGCTGATTTTTTTCCGGTTCGCGGCACTTCGCGTCAGCGGCGCATCGATTGTGCCCGCAGGCCGGTCCAGCACACCCCAAACAAGCGCGCGGTAGACGCGGCGCAAGCGCCCGTCGGCGCCGTGGCTCTTGAACTGCTCGCTGAGGCTCTTGTGCGCGGCATCCGTTTTGGCCACGACGAGAAGTCCTGAGGTGTCCTTATCCAGCCGGTGCACGATGCCCGGGCGCCTAACGCCGCCAATGCCAGATAAGCTCTCGCCGCAATGGGCGAGCAGCGCATTGACGAGCGTTCCGAGGCATGCCCGGCCGCCGGATGCACCACCATCCCGGCCGGCTTGTCGATAAGTATGACATCGCCGTCCTCGTAGACCACATCGAGGGCGATTGCTTCGGCAACCACGTCTGTGTTCGCAGCCTCCGGCACGGCAATCTTATAGGTCTCGCCCGATTTGACCCTATGGCTGACGTCACATATGGTCTCGCGCCCGTCGTTGACTTGACCTTCGCGGATCAAAGTCTGCACGCGGGCGCGGCTAAGTTCGGGGTGATGGTCTGCAAGCTTGGCCGCAAGCCAGCGATCGAGGCGCTGACCCGCGTCGTCCAGCGGCACCTCGTGCGCAATGACTTCGGGATTTTTGATTTGTATTGGCACGGGCAAAGTATTCGGCACTTTATGAACGGACTGATTTGGGAGACGCAAAATGTCGAGTGAGTTAGACGGGCGCGGGACCAAAGTTAGCGGCGCACCCACGTCGAACTCCAAGGATGATGCTCTCATGCGCGAATTGCGCTTGCAGCGCAACCTTAAGATCCTGGTCGCGACACTCGGCTTCCTCATATTCGCCGGTCTTGGGGGAATTGCCTGGAGAATGATGGGGCTTGCCAAGGAGCGCGCTGCGGCCACTGGCACCAGCACAACGTCCACCTCTGCGCCCGGCATCAGCGACATCGCTCTTGAGCTACCAAAGGGCGCGCGAGTTCATCTCTACGTCCATCTCAGCCAATCGCCTTGCCGTTCACTATGAAGGCCCAAGCGGCACCGGAATCGCAGTCATCGACCTCGATACGGGAAAACGCATTGCCAATGTTAGTCCGCAGGAGGCCCTGCCCAGAGATTGAAGGCGGGGCAAGCGGCAAGCGGCAAGCGGCAAGCGGCAAGCGGCAAGCGAAAGTGGGACCTGAATCTTATTCGATTGCCGAGTGCCAATTGCCCACTTCAGTCTCTTCCCTTACGCCCCACACTCCCCTATAGCTTGCTGAGCGTGATCAGCCCCGTTCGTCTAGTGGCCTAGGACGTCCGCCTCTCACGCGGATAACAGGGGTTCGAGTCCCTCCCTACGGGGCGCCAAACCAAAAGTCGTTCTAACAACGGCGAACATCGCCGGGCCGCTGCTCATCAGAGCCAAAAACCATCAGGCGCAAAGAACCGTTTGAAGCGTTCTACGCCGCTGCAGAGCCGATCGCAATTTGGTGAACGCTATGGCGGTTGTATCGAGACTTGCTCGTGCTTCGCGTTTGGCCAGAATTCGCTTAGTCATTTTCACGCATCTGGTGACGGCGAGTACAAATCCCGATTTCCTCAGGCCTCTCGTTTTGTCTCACAAGTGCTGATACCGGACATGCCAGAGGCGGGCCAATGGCGGTACAAGACCCAAGCAACAACCAAGATTACAATAAAATTACAATTCTCCAGCCTCCCAATTCCAAAAATGAAGCCATTCCTTTTCTAGAAGTTCCTCAATAAATTAATCAGAGCCGGGTTTTCTATTGCAGTTTCGGCCACTTCGGCGCTTAGAAGAAGCTTGAGGACAATTGATGTCATCAACCCATCACCGGGAAAACAATGAAACTCCTCGTAATCGAAGACGACGCGAAGACTGTCAACTTCATGCAAAAGGGCCTCTCCGAGGAAGGCTTTGCAGTCGATGTTTGCCGTGATGGCGAGGACGGTCTGGAGACCGCAGCGCGTTCCTTGCATGATCTGGTTATTCTCGATGTCATGATGCCCAAACTTGACGGCTGGGCGGTGCTATCGAGGTTGAGGGAACTCGGCGCGACGACACCTGTCCTCATGCTTACGGCACGCGACTCGGTCGAGCATCGCGTCAAGGGTTTGTCCCTCGGAGCCGACGACTATCTCGTCAAACCCTTTGCATTCGCGGAACTCGTTGCACGGATTCGTTCCATCTTGCGCCGCAGTTCCGCGCTTCAATCTGATGTACTCGCAATTGGCGACCTCAGTCTGGATCTGAAGCGTCATCGCGTTCAACGCGGCAGCCAAGGAATAGAACTTACCACCAAGGAAATGCTGCTGCTTTCACTGATGTTGCGGCACCAGAACGAAGTGCTGTCCCGGACGTTCATCGCCGAAAGCGTTTGGAATATGGATTTTGACGGCGACAGCAATGTCGTCGACGTCAATATCCGGCGCCTCAGAGCGAAGATCGACGACCCTTTCAAGACTAAGTATATTCATACGATCCGGGGCCGCGGCTATGTCCTTCGCGAATAGGTTATGGGGCACCAATTCCGGTCCTCCGCAAAGATCAATATTGTTTGCCGATTCCCTCGCAAGCCGTCTGACAAAATGGTTTATCGGCTCCTCTTTCTTGCTTATCGCGATCGTCAGCTCGTTGCTCTACTGGGGAACCATTGAGGGATTGAATTGGGCCGACGATCAGGTCCTTGAAAAGCGCATGCTGGCCATGCGCGATCAGATTCAGGGTGCAGAACCCAATCAGGGCATGATCGCCCATGAGGTCGATGAGGACGTCGAGGGCCCGCGTCAAATTTTCATCCGTGTCAAACTTACGGGAACGCAAACCAGCCACGAAACGACGGGCATGGACGAAGCGCTGCGCGACAGCGCATTTCCAGACGTCGTTCCTGGGCCCTTCGACACGCAAGTCCGCAGCGTCATTCGCACTGCAAATGACCGTGAATTTCGCGCACTTACCGTCAAGGTTCCGCAAAGTGAGTCTTACGCAGTCATTCAACTCGCGACCGATACGACGCTTGACGAGAGGGTTTTAAGCTGGTTCCGGAAGCTTCTCGCGGCTGTTGTCGGCCTTGCCATGTTATTAGGCGCCGTCGCGGGCTGGCAAATCGTGCGCCGCCAATTGTTGCCGCTCGAGGATATTGCGGTGGCGGCCTCCGGGATCAAAACCTCAACGTTGAACTACCGTTTGAAGCTCGACGGCATGCCGGATGAATTGCGCGCCCTCGGCGAGGAATTCAATCTCATGCTTGGCAGGCTCGAAACCGCCTACGCCGGCTTATCCAGTTATGCGGACAACATCGCGCACGAAATCCGCTCGCCGCTCAATCGCATACAGGTCGGAACCGAAGTCATTCTATCTAAGCCGCGCGACATTGCAGAATACAGGTCTGCTCTCGAGTCGAATATGGAGGAATGTCAGCGTCTGACGCGCCTCGTACAAGGCCTTATGTTTCTTGCCCGGGCAGAGAATGCCCGGATGACGATTCAAAAAGACACGGTCGATCTCGACGCTAAACTAGCAGATGTGCAGAGCTTTTTTGAAGAGCCGGCCCGCGAACAAGAAATTTCTTTCACCGTCTCGTGTCCGGACGGACTGGCCGTGCAGGGTGACGGCGTATTGGTTCAAAGGGCCATTAGCAACCTTATCTCGAACGCACTTTCGCATACGCCGCGCGGCGGGAAAATTGACGTGCGGGTGGAGAAAGAAAGCGGGGCACTCACGATCACCGTTTCCGATACAGGCGAAGGAATACCGGCCGAACATCAACCACACATCTTCGATCGTTTTTACCGCGTCGATGACATTCGCAGTGCCGAAAGCGGCAGACTTGGACTTGGCCTCGCCATCACGAAGAGCATCGTCGCATTGCACGGCGGCACGATTTTTCTGCGCAGCAGTCCGGGTGCCGGCACGGTCGTGAAGTTGGTTTTTCCGACCCGTTCGGACGAACATCAGACCATCGTCCCAAAGACCTTAAATTACGAGCTCAACATCGAAACGTAATTATCCTGTAATCATTCGGAAATTAGCATCTACGTTGTTCGATACGCCATACGAACGGACATTGTTCATATAATTCGAAGACGGAGTGCAGAGAATTCAGAGCCCGGCAACTCATCATTTTCAAGATTAGTTGCGCGCTGACCCAGTTGGTCGCGCCACGGGTATCCCTTCAAGAACGCTACTGAAAAGAAAATTGAACATGAGACGCCGCTTATGAGTTGCGGGCGGCGGAGGAGACGTGCTGCCCGACGCAACGTGATTTAAGCGCAGGCCCCTACACGCCGCGCAAGTTTTAGGAAGAAGTGGAGTATTGCGATGCCGACAACATATCAACCGAAGCCCTTCGTCATCAATCTGAACGATCTGGTTTATTTGCTAGCGCAATTGAACTTCCAACCAATGTTCGATGCGAATGGAAATGCGGTCGTCAATTGGGACGGCACATCGGTCGTTTTTGACGGCAAAGGTACCGCCTACGACTTGACCGGCCTGACACAGCAGCAGGCATGGGATACCTACGGCCGCGGCTTCCCGCAAGTGTCCTCGTCAATCGGCATTCGTGACGTCAGCGGTCTGCATAACAATCTCTTCGGAACGCAAGCCGATTGGGGCGCGGTCGATGTACCCTTCCGCCGCGACATTCCAGCAGACTTCGACAACTACATTACCACGCCTGGCGCGAACTACGGCACGACCGTAGATGGGAACGGCGTCGTCACGCAATCGAGCGTGATCGACTACATGCCGCGCATTATCAGCAATACGATCACGACCGGCGGCGTCAATCTGCTAAAAGACGGCAGCGGCCACTATGTTGAGTGGGATTCCGCGCGTTACGGCAGCGATGGGGCATATGCAGCCATCATTGATGCCTCGGGTGTCGATACGGCGCAGCTTGTCGAAGGCGCGAAAATCATTGCGCCGGTCAATACCGAAGTGGCTGTCCTCGACGCCAATGGCGATCCCCTCGTCTGGAACCTGACCCAATACCAGACGAGTGTGGTTTATACGACGGCACTTGCCGTCTTTGCGGCGATCCAGTTACGGCGGACTGAAAGACGCAAACACGGCGGCACGTTAGAGGAAGGCGAAGCGATCTGGTATCGCCCGATCCCCGGCGGCGCCCTCGTCAACACTTTGCCAGACCTATCAGCCCGACTGTCCTTGCCTATAAGCAGCTGATCGATGCCAACGTCGATTTCACTTCCCCATTACCTGGCGAGAATACGCCTATCGTGACGACGGTTTCGGAAAGCGGCTACGGGCTGCTCGAAACACTTGGCCATATCGACTTCCAGAACCCGGATTCCGGAGAATTCTTCATCGGCTCCGAAAATCCCGGCGTCGCGCCCGTCAACAGCTGGTTCGCCATTTTCGGCCAATTCTTCGATCACGGCCTCGACAAGATCGGTTCCGGTGGACAAAGCACCAAGATCACCATCGCGCTCGATCCATCAGATCCGCTTTACCGTGCGCCCGGCACCAATGGCCCAGGCGACCTAGGCAACACCTCGATCAAGGTGAGCCGCGCCACCGTCGCCGGTGCCGACCCGAACGGCGATCCGAACTACGTCAACCACACGTCGCCGTTTATCGACCAGAGCCAGACCTACGGCTCGGTCGATCAGATTACCGAAGTGCTGCGCGAATGGGTCTCGACCGATGGCGGCGGAACATATCACGCGGGTATGGAACTCTTCGACGGGCAGACGCTGGTCGATGGATGGACTCAAAAAACGCCCGTCTACAATCCTGTAACCGGTCTCACGGAAATTGCGTCGAACGTAGTCCACAATACCTTGCCGACCTTGGACGAATTACGTGCGCATGTTCTCCAAACGGGGCGCGCCGCGCTCAATTGGGACGACGTTCTCGACTTGCGTAATCGCGATGCAAGCGGACAGCTTCTCGACTCCGACACCGCTACTGCGGGCGCGCAAACGACGAGCTCCGGCCATGCACTCCTCCTCGATATGAACCCGCACTTCGACGACGCGACGGTCTCTGGCGGTCATATGGATCAGGCCAAGGTCCAGTCTGCGGTGCAGTCCGTGACCGGATTTGAGACCGCCGCCGTTTCCCTCACATTCACGAATGGAATGCTTTCCTCGATCACAATCGATAATACGGCATCGGGCGGCACGACCGAGACGCTCGATCTTTTCAAGACACCTGCTCCAGGATCCACCGGTCTCGTCGATGTCACTAATTTCTCGATCGTCGGCACGAACAGTCCGGCAATGCAGGCTGCGGCCAACGAAATCTTGCTTAAATCGGTCGGCGATCACTACGTCGCCGGCGACGGCCGCGTGAACGAGAATTTCGGCCTGACGTCTATCCACCATGTATTCCACGAAGAGCACAACTTTCAGGTCGAGAACCTCAAGAGCTGGATCTACCAGCATGATGCCAATAACTCGCCGCTCGATCATGCAGGTCTCCACGCCTGGCAGGTCGATACGGGAACGCAGGACACAAACGGCAACTTCACGTACGGCGTGGGCGGCGATATCGCCTGGGACGCCGACAAGATGTTCAATGGGGCGAAGCTTATCGTCGAGATGGAATATCAGCACGCCGCCGTCGATCAGTATGCACGCACCGTAACGCCGCGCATTCAGGAATTCGTCGGCTACTCGACCGGGGTCGATTCGACCATATCTCTGGAGTTCTCCCAGGCCGCGTTCCGCTTCGGTCACTCGACGATCCGCGAAACGATCGACACCATCGATCCTACCGGATGGATGCTGGGTAACGTTACAAAGTATGCGCTTGAAAAGGCATTTCTTGCACCGCAGACGTATGCCGAAGAAGGCGTTGCGGCCATCACGCTTGGACTGTCGCGTCAACAGATGAACGAAGTTGACGAATTTATAACGCCTGCGTTGACACAAGGCCTGCTTGATCTACCGCTCGATCTGGCAGCGATCAACATCGCGCGCGGCCGAGATCTCGGAATTCCGACCCTCAACGACTTCCGCGCGGCAATTGGCCTCGCGGAGTACACGAGCTGGACTGACTACGGCGCGGGCATGATCCACCCAGAATCGCTTGTCAACTTTATCGCCGCATACTCGTTCGGAGGTGGCGCGGACGGCGTCGAGAAGGCGCAATACATTCTCGACCTTGCCGATGGGTTGCCGGTCGGTGCAAATCCATTTGCCGACCCAGTCACCGATTCCGATGCGATTGCCTTCCTGATCAACAACGACGGTGCCAACGCCGAATTGAATGCGGCGCGTACCGGCTTTGATCATATAAACTCCTGGATCGGCGGCCTCGCTGAAGCCCACGTTCCGGGCGGACTGCTCGGCGAAACGTTCGATGCCGTGTTCGTGGCACAGATCCAATCTCTTATGGACGGCGACAGGTTCTATTATCTCTATCGCTTGTTCGGCACGCAGATCCACGAAGAGGTCAACAACGGCCAGTTCAAGGATATAGTCGAGCGCAATACCGGCCTCGAGCACCTCAACGGGTCGATCTTCGCCTATGCCGACAAGTATTATGACTTTACGCGCGATGCCGATCTCAATACCGCAGGCGTCCAGGACAACTTTGCCGAGCATGCCTACGCTTCATTGACGGCGCCCGTTACAGGGCTTGGCATCTTCTCAGACGGCGGCGCAAGCACCGCCAACAACGGCACGGTCATCACTGTAGATGGCCAGCAATACATCCGCGATATACGGCCGGAACTCGATCCAACTCAGGTTCACACGGTCGAAGGAACGCCGACATCCGGCGCAGACTCCCACGAAGTCATTGTCGCGACCGACAACAACGACTTCATCCATGCCCGCGCCGGTGACGACACGGTCTACGGCGAAGGTGGCAACGACATCATCTACGGCGACGGCGGTGTTGATCGCCTCTATGGCGGTAATGGCGACGACTATATCGACACGGGCGAGGGCCCTGACCTCGCCGATGGCGGGGCCGGCAAGGATACGATTTACGGCCGCGGTTCGGGCTCGGAAGTCGGCGGCTTCGATCAGCTGGTCGGCGGCTCGGGTAACGACCTGATCGTCGGCGGCGAAGGCATCGACAAGTTATCCGGCGGTTCGGGTGACGACATCATCTATGGCGATGGACTTGCCAACCCCGAAATGGGCAACACCGACGCCTTCACGCACGGCGGCGACGGCAACGACTACATCGACACCGGCGCTTCGGGCGACTTGATATTCGCCGAGGAAGGCGACGACTATCTCGTCGGCGGCCAAGACCAGGATCTGATGCAGGGCGGCCAGGGCGACGATATCCTGCGTCCGGGCGCGCCATCGCAGGCGTCCGGCACAGTGGGCGGACCTGACGAAGTGATTGGCGACAACGGCCAGGCCAATGAATTTGGCTTCGACCTCATCGACCTCAGCGACTGGGCCGGCAACGCGCCGGGCACAGAGATCAACTTCGCCACCCAGTTTAACCCGCTGGTGGCCATCGACCAGAACACCCCCTTCCCGGCCTGGTTCCAGATCGAAGGTGCCATCGGCACAAGCAACAACGACACCTTCATCGGTTCGGACGCACTCAACGCGGCCGAACTTCCTAACCCATTCGGCGGCAGCAACTGGCTGATCGGCGGCTCGGGCAGCGACCTGTTCAGCGGCATGGGCGGCAACGACCTGATCGTCGGCGGCTCGATCCGGCTCGATACGCTGATCGGCACTTATGCTGGCGCCGACTTCGGTAACTTGGCGCTTGGCAGCGCTGAATGGCTCGCAGACGCCATGCAGACGGGCGGAACCGGCACCGGCTATGCCAACAACACGGAAGACGGCTACACCGGCGCGTCGAACCGGGCGACGGGCGCAATCCAAAACAATGGTCTTCTCGACAACGCCGCTCTCGGTACCGGCATGTTCGACAAGCATTTCACCGACATGCTGCAGTCGCGCATGTTCAAGGACGTGAAACTCGGCGACGGCGGCACTGACGGCACGGCGGACACCGTGAAGTTTACCGGCAACCTGGCGGAGTACACGATCGAGGTGATCGATTTCACCGCCGCCTCAGGCGCGATCGTCCAAGCGCTTAAGGTGACCGACCACGGCGGCCTCGTCGATGACGGCACCGGCGTGCTGGTCGCACGCGCCGAGGACGGCATAGACCTGATAGTCGGCGTCGAGCAGGCGATCTTCGCCGACCAAACGATATCGTTGATCCCGACGCCGCCGGCTCTGGATCTTAACGCCGATCACGTTGTCACGACGACGACGACGGTTACGCAGGCCTATCGCGATACTTTCAATACATCTTCGTTCACCAACAGCAACGGCAACGGGGCACCTTGGACGAATGCGTGGAGCGAAACGGGCGATAATAATGCGCCTGGCTCGGGTCAGATCCAGATTGATGCTGGTGGAGGAGGCGGTACGAACCAGCTGCGCCTGCTCGACAACGGCGATGGTGCAAGCATCCAGCGGACACTTGATCTCACTGGCCGTACAACTGCGACGTTGAGCTTCGACTACTCGGAGAATAGTTTCGACGGCAATCCCGAGAATGTAGTTGCGTCATTCTCGTTCAATGGTGGCACCACGTGGCATGTACTACCGCTGACCCTCAACAGTGGCACAAATGGCGGCGGCAATTACTCGGTCGAACTTTCCAACCTGCTGGGCCTCGGCGAGTCATTCGGGGCAAATAATATCGTCAAGTTCGAAGCGTTCACATCCAACGGTGGTGACGGCTACATTGCCATCGATAACCTGAACGTTTCGACGACAGTAACAACGACCACAAATGTCGCCGGGACACCCGGCAGCGGCGACGCGACCACGTTCACCGAAAACGGTGCCCGTGTTGCCATCGCATCGTTCCCGGCCATCGCCGACGACAGCGCAACCATGGCTTCCGCCAAGGTCGTTCTCACCGACGCGATTGCCGGAGATACGTTGCGAATCGGCAATTCCAACGCCACGAGCGGGACTATTTCTATCCCTGGTCCAGACATCGCCTATGCGATCGACACGTCGGTCGCGGGCGTGATTACGCTCACTTTTTCAGGCACGGCAACGCGCGCCCAGTACCAGAGCGCGATCGAGCAAGTGCGCTACTTCAGCACCTCGGAGAACCCGACCGCGAACGATACGGACACGGCCCGCACGATTCACGTCACCGTCAACGACGGCCTGTGGACCAGCAATACGGCAACAGCTGCTGTGACGGTGGCTGCGATTGAAGATCCGTTCGTTGCGACACCTGACCGGATCGTAACCAACATTGTGAACACAAACTTTGTGGTTCCGGAGTGGGTGTTGCTGGCCAATGACGGAGACCCCGATACCGTCGTCGTCCCCGATATCACGGCGGTTACCGAGAGTTCGTCCGGCTTCACCGCATCGCTGGTTGCCAGCGGCGTTCAAATAAACGACCAGGATGGCAGCAACAATTCGTTTACCTACACCGCCAACTTCGGCACGACGGCCAATGTGGCGGTCGTTCGCGACACCAACAATGTTGCCGGCGGAAATGGCAATGACATCCTTGTTGGCGATGGCGGCGACCACACATTCGATGCTGGAGAGGGCAACGATTTCGTCTTCGCCGGCGACGGCAATGACACCATCGTCTGGAACGTCACCAACGGTGGCACCACCGACGGCCGCGACTTCGTCGATGGCCAAGGCAGCACTGCTCCTGTTGGCGACCGGTTTGTCGTCAATGGCAACAACGATGCCGAGACGTTCAACATCTATACGGCGGCGGCGGCAGCCACTGCGGGATTGAGCGGGTTCAACATCAATACCGAGATCGTCGTGACGCGAAATGGCGTGATCATTGCCGAACTCGACAATATCGAGGAAATCACCGTCAACACCTTCGACGTCACCGCAAACAACGGCGGCGGGTTGACGGGCGGGACAAATGGCGGCGACACCGTTGCTGTGTTTGGTGATTTTACGACCACCAGCCTCAACTACTCGACCATCACCATCAACGGTGGCGACGGAGACGACACCGTCAATATCTCGGGGCTGACGTCCGACCACCGCGTCGTCTTCAACGCAGGTGCTGGCAATGATGTTTGGGTCGGAGGGCAGCGCAGTCAAGATGTATTCAACCAGGACGCCACGGGCGACACTGGTAATACTGGTGGCGGCGACGACAACGGCCATGACGATGACGATACGCTCGTTGGCACAGGCCGTGCCGAAAGTCTGAATGGTGGCACTGGCGAAGATACCATCAAGGGCATGGGCGGTAACGACAAGTTGGATGGCGGAACAGGTAACGACAGAGTTGACGGTAACGCCGGCAACGACCGCATGTCCGGCGGCGCTGGCGACGATGCGTTGCGGGGCGGTTCCGGAAACGACAACATCAGTGGTGGTGCCGACAACGACACAATCAATGGCGGTGCCGGAAACGACAGAATGTCGGGCGGTACTGGCAACGACAAGTTCGTATTCACTAAAGGCTTCGGTAACGATGTCATCAACGACTTCGATGCGAACCCAGCCGGCGGACAAGACAAGCTCGACATCTCTGCACTTGGAATTTCGGCTTCAAACTTTGCTTCACATGTACTCATCTTCGATGTCGGTGCCGATACGCTGGTCGTCGTAGACGGCGACACCATCCGGCTCGCGGGCGTGGGCAATTCGAACACGGTCACTCATAGCGACTTCGTACTGTTCGGAGGTTGATAATTTTGGAGATGGAAGAATGCCAATTCTGATCCGTAACCGGACTCGCGGTAGCTGTCCGGTTACGGAACTTGAGGAAATGGCGATAAATCGGGCTTGGATCGAGAGGATATCTTAGGTCTCCTTCCAAGCCACAAGAACGCGTTAGGATGCGCTACGCAAAACCCGGAAAGAGCGCGCCTGAAAGCCGGCATAAACGACGGCCACCGGGGACTACGGCGATGAGGACTTCGACTTCCGCGGTTCAGCCCCTAACACTCAACGTGACATACTCAGCCTGCCGGGTGATCTCAATTCTAAATTTGACGACGTGGCGAACGATAACCAGCTCCAGTTCGCCTCGGGGAACGGCAACGTGATTCAGAAGATCGTTTCTTTGGATAGCGTTGAGGGTTTGCACTTGAATGGAAGCCTGGGCCAGGGCGTCACGAGCGCCGATCTTGAGAACGCAACCCAAGTGGCCAATGCGTTCAACGTTAAGTTCTCTATCATGTCGCCTTCAGCAAACAAGGACGCCGTACCCGTCAACAACGACACGGATGCCAACAACTTTCCGGTCTGGCAATACCAAGAAACGGCATGGAGGCCGGCATCCAATCCTAGGAGTTGACCTTGATGGCGAGATTCCATTCAAACAGTACGGTTGTGACTGGTCAGTTTATCTTCGAGAATTGAGATAGCGAGCACCTCAAATCGAAGTTCGTGTCGAACATCCCTCAAAGAGGCGGTAGGACGCATGAAAGCCATAAGTAACCTCCGCCCCGGCTTGGGGTCCGCAGAAGTCGCCGGGTCAATCGATCAAGGACCAGAAGCAGCCTTGATTCAAGTTCCTGCTCCACCCGGCGCGCCACGCATTGATCGGGACTCTGGCGGCGGCATGACTGCGCCGCCGGAGCCTGAGTGGTGGACCTCTTATGTTGTTTTCTTGAGGTAGCGAGCACTCATTCACTATTGCGCGACGTTAGCGTTGCCCACGCAGGCTTTTGTAAATCTTGGACTTCTGCCGGTTTAACGGACACCTGTTTCAGGCGGTTTAGCCATGCTTGATGCCTGCCATGTGCCAGCGGCCGTTTACGTGGCAATTTACGTAAGTGCAAGGTTGAGGCAGAATTCCCGGTGTTCGCCCAGGGTGACTTGCTCTCATTCGGCAGTCTGATCTCCGTCGCTACCAATTTTCAACATGCGCACGTTTCCGTGAACCCACACTCGTTTGTCAGCCGAGCTAGAACCGCGATCGATCGCGCGGCGCGAAAGCCTGTCCGAATTGAAGTCAATAATTTTGAGCCTTTTATCAGGGCAGAAGGCCAATCATTTCAATTGATAATATGTTGCACGAGATCGGCAGCCAATGTTGGCAAGTTCGAACGTAAAGTCGCAGAATGAAAATCTCAGATTCGCCGGCGCATTCAATTTTTGCTTGTCCAACATATTCTACTAAACAATGTTCTAATGGTAGACGGATAATCGCAGTGCGGCTAAATTTAGTCATTCCTTAGAGTTGCTCGCCCATTGATATTTCGTGAGCGGCTTGACTGGCTAAGTTTGCGGGGCTGCCATGATCACAATTTCAGTAAACACTGTCGCCGAAGGTGCGTTTGCCGACATCGTTGTTGGCCAACTAGGTGTCATCGGCCTGAACGAACCGGTCACCTATACGATCGCAAACGATCCGACGGGAGGCGGCTTCAAGATTGTCGGCAACAAACTCGTGGTGAACAATGGCAGCCTCATCGACTACGAGGCGTGGGCCGATGGACTACTCAATCTTGAGATCACTGCAAATGCCGGTAGCAATTCCGAAATCACAGACGCCGTCGTAATTCAGGTCGCCGATCTGAACGAAGTAACAGGCTCCGAATTTGGCGAATTTTTGCCGGGAGCTGCGGGCGATGACCTAATCCAAGGCTTCGGCGGCAATGACCAGATTGAAGGTGGTCTTGGCAGCGATGTCCTCGACGGCGGCGACGGCGACGATTTTATCTTTGACGCTGGCGGCAATAACCAGATTTCCGGCGGCGCCGGAAACGATTTCATCCAGGCATTCCATTTCCTGCCAGGTGAAACCGACACGATTTTTGGCGGCGACGGAGACGACTACATCTTCTCGAACGGCACCAACGTCTTGGTAACGGGCGGCGATGGCAACGACTATGTCGATGTCTTTAGTGCAACGGTAACGCTCGGTCTGGGTGCCGACTCAGTGGTTGTGCGTAGCGGCAACGGCGACGGTTCGGTCGTCATCATTACAGACTTCGATACGGCCGAAGATGCGTTCGATCTCGAAACGCTTCTTGGTGAATTGCAGTTCAGGTTCTTCAACCTTGAACCCTGGAATGGAACGTCAAATCCGTTTGCCGCGCAGGGTGCAAACGTCAATCCCTACTTGGTTCTTGAGGCCGATGGAGCTGATAAAGTTCTTAAGATTCTGCGCGAAGATGGTTCGCCAAACGGCGTTTACGACATTGCCGTGCGCATGGAGGGTGCCGCAGGAGCTACCTTCACGCAAAGCAACTTCACGCCGCGGATCGATCCCAACGGCGCGCCGACCTCGCTCATCGTGGACAACGGCACGCCGGGAGACGACATCATCTTCGGCACTTTGGGCAACGATACGCTGAGCGGCGGTGCGGGGTCCGACCGCATCTTCGGTTCTTACGGAAACGATACGATCGCGGGCGGCGCGGGCTACAACGGCGATCTCTCGGGTGGCGCCGGCAACGACACGATCACCGGCGGCGACGACGGCAACTTCATCCATGGCGACGATGGCGACGACATCCTCACCGGCGGCAGCCGCGACGATGTCATCGTCGGCGGCATAGGCTCGGATGCAATCCACGCGGGCAGCGGCAACGACTTCATCGACGACCAGTTCAACCGGCCGGACGACGCCGACGTCATCTACGGCGATACCGGCAACGACTTGATCAATTATTTCGTCGACTACACCGACCCGGCACTTGTTGACGCCGCAGAATTCGATTTACGGCGGCAACGGTAACGACAGCATCAATGCGTTCGGCAACCTGCTGACCATCGACGCGGGCGCGGGCAACGACATCGTAGGCACCAATTACGCAACGGTGACGCTCGGCGCCGGTTCAGACATCTTCAAGATCAATCGCTTCGGCAGCGCCGTCATCACCGACTTCGTCGTGGGTGAGGACAGCCTCAATCTCGAACTTCTGCGCGCCGACAACGGCAATCTTTATAACGGCATCCCGGGTGGCGGCTGGTCCGGAGATACCAACCCGTTTGCGATCATTCCCGGGTTTGAGCTCGGATACGTTAGAATTATTCAAGATTTAGTGACGCCAGCCGATACGCTCGTTCAGGTCTTGCAAGATATTCCCGGTCAGAATGGCCAGAATCCGACTTACGAATTCCAGACCGTTGCCCGCCTCGTGGGCGTCAGCGCTGCGGCACTCACCAATGACAGCTTCAACCCGCCGTGGGATCCAACCGGCGTTGGCACAGCGCCCAACTACACGCCGCACGCCAATCCTGACATCGCGCCCTTTGGCGGCACGGACTCGATCCAGTTTGCAGCTTTCACGCAGGAAGCCGGTATCGAGATGTGGCGACTTGGGTCGAGACGGCAGCCTGACGCAGATTTCCAACACAGCCCTTGAAGCGGTTCCAAATGTCGCCGCGCACATTCAGGTCGGCAACGCGATGTACTTCAATCTCGCTGATCCCGCGACCGGCAATCACCAGATCTTCTACAACACCAGCGATCAAGGCCGTGGCGGATACTCGACTCATCTCAACGAAAGCGGCGGCGGTATCGTCGTTAGCGAATGGATCGAGTTCGATGGCGCGCTTTATTTCCGCGCCGCGCCTGTGGATCCCTTGACGGCAGAGCTCGGCTTTAATGCGGGCATATTCAGGCTCGATGGGCCAACGGGCACGCCCGTCCGCATCACGAACGAAGGCGCAGGCGGCGACCCAACCGGGTTCTTTGGCCCGCGGGTAGTGGGCGGTCGGCTAACCTATGCCGCCAACGACCCCATAGAGATCGTTGCACCGGGGCAATTTGCTTTCGATGTCTATGCTCTGGAAACGGGACCAACCGGCCCTGTCAGGATCACGGAATCTGAACTCGTCGGCTCGAACTATCCGAATGCGCCTACGGTCGTTCTAGGCAACTCTTCATACTTTGTTGCGGTCGACAAAAACGACAGGGTCACACCAGCTTTACAAACTGACGGTGCCGGCAGATCTCGGGGCCACGTCGCTCGAAAAGCTTACATCAATCAACGAAATTCCAGGCTACGGCATGGTCGTCGATGATCTAATCGTCGCCGGCGGCAAAGTCTTCATGAAGACGCCGACCTATGTTGCGTCGGCTGATCCCAACAATACCGGTCCAGATCCACAAAACGGCGGTCTGTTCGTCTACGACCCGGGAACGAACACCACGACCCGTATCACCGACGACGGTATCGCAACTGATCCGCAGGGCTTCTATCTCCCGTCCGTCATTGACGATGTTCTCTACTTCGGCGCGTTCGGAGCCGAAGGCGCGGAGACCTGGAAAATTAGCGCGGCAGGCGCGGCTGAGCAGGTCACGCACAATGCGACCGATTTCGGCGCATCCAGCGAAGCGACCACCGTCTTTGCCAGCAAACAATTCTGGAACGGAAATTCAAATCTCGACGGCACGGGCGACGGCCAAGTCTATGTCTTCGATCCGGCCGGCGGCACGGATGTCGCGATCACAAGCCTAAACGCCGGCAACGGCGGCATCGTGGTCAGCAACTTCTTCGAAATGGGCGGCGCGCTCTATTTCCACGCCACAGAGCGCATTCCGGGATCCGGCTTCAATGGCGGCATCTTCAAGCTCGAAGCAAGCGGCGGCGCGGTGCGCATCACGGACGAAAGCCAGCCCGGCACGCCTTCAGGCTTGTACTTCTACTTCGATACCGGTGCGGCTCCTCTCTATGACGAGAACGACGTCGTCACTGTCGATGTTCTAGCCAACGACACCGACCTCGATCTGGGCGACTCGCCGGACAATTTCGACCTAGCGTCGGCGACCATTGCAAGCGTCGTGGGTCCCGATGGCGTGTCGCTCGGCACGCTCGATCCCGGCGCCGTTACAATCGTAAACAATAAGCTTCAATTCAACCCCGGCACCGCCTTTGCGAATCTCGCCGAAGGCCAGACGGTGACCGTGACGTTCAACTACACGATGAACGACGGCCAGGGCCTTACGTCGTCGTCGACGGCGACGGTGGTGATGAATGGTACGGGTGTAACGGGATCAGCCGTTGACGGCTACATCAGCAGCGCGACGGTCTTTGCCGATACCAACAACAACGGCGTCCTCGATCTCGCGAAGACTTTACCGATGCGACGCCGATGGTGTTTGGGATACGGGCGAAGCCTTTACCGATACCGACCGACCATCTGGATGCAGCCGAAGCCTTTACGACGACCGATGCCAATGGACAGTACACCTTCGGCGCACCGGTAACCGGACCACTGGTCCTGATTGGCGGCACGGACATTTCGACCGGACACGCTTTCGCGGGCGTCATGCGCGCACCCATGGCGCAACGACCATCACGCCGCTGACGACGCTCGTGGCGGCGCTGATCGTCGCGGGCGTTACCGCTACTCAGGCCAATGCGCAGGTTCTCAGTGCGCTTGGTCTTGAACGCCGACTCGATCTTGCGAACTTCGATCCGATTGCGGCCGCCCTGTCGAGCAACCCGACATCAGGCTGCGGGCGCTGAGCTTATGCGGCTGCGGTTACCGTTCAGAACACGTTGACGCAAGCCGCCGCCGTCTTGCAGGCGCGGGCGCCACCGGGGCGAACGCGATCGCAGCGGTTACAGCGGCGCTTGCCGCTGCTTGCCAGCGACGGGCTACGCCGGTTGATCTCGGGTGTATGATCAGCGGTGCCAGCGAGGACGCTGGAGGTTGCTGCCGGCACGGATTTGCGGCCGTTCCACAACGTCGCCAGCGTTGTTGGGGACACGGCTTTGATCATCAGCGCCGGCAATGCGCTGATCCCGGGCAAAGAAACGGGCGTCGATTTCTTGATTGCCGTAACCCAGGTCGCAGTGGTCGCTCAAGGTGATGCCACTACGGCCTTGCAAAGCGCGGTCGAAGCTTTTGCCGACGCCGGCAGTACCACAGCGCTCGACGCTGCCTCCGCAGCATTTACAGGCGAAAGCCTCTCCAATACCGTTTCGGGTGCGCAGGTCCTTGACATCGGCGGCGCCACGAACTTAGCGCCAACGGGCGCGCCCACGGTCACGCTGGCGGACGGCACGGAAGACGTGGCTTACACAGGCGCGCTGGCGGACCTGCTTGCTGGCTTCACCGACGCGGACCTCGATACGCTCTCGATTGGAACCATCACGGCATCCGACGGAAGCACTGTCACAATTAACGGAAGTAACTTCTCGGTTTCGGCACCTGCTCACGTCAACGGTTCCGTGACACTCAACTA
>CAVUIN010000003.1:0-16746 GCA_963741545.1 uncultured Alphaproteobacteria bacterium | reverse complement strand
CGCAACCCCGCATCCTTGATACCAGGATACGGCTTCATGGTGTTGCCAGGGAGAAATGCCTCAGGATCGGCAATCATCTTGTCAAGGTTGGCTTCATCCCAGACGATGGCGGAGTCCTTGACGATGGGCGAATAGTTGAAGCCTTCGGCCGCCCCGCCTTGCGGCCCACGACGCCGTTCAAGTGCGGTCCAAGCCGGTTGTCGCCGGGTTTGACCGAGTGGCAGCTGCGGCATGCGGTATTGAACGCGGCTTCTGCTTTGGCCGGGGCATCGTCCGCTGCGTGAGCCGATTGAAGCACGGCGAAAATAGCGAATGGTATGCGAAACATTGTCGAGATCGTACGCATCGTGAACTCCTTCATTGCTAGGGCCTTCCTGAGGGGAACGTGAGCGGACTGAAAATTCTTCCACTCAGCCGCGAGGCGGGGTCCTCCGGCAAATCATCAAGCCCTTTATAAAACTAGGATCGCAGGTAGAAGTTCCAACCCGTCTTGGCCACACGAGGGGTCACAGCGCCTTCAGACGACGTGGACACGAAAAACCCCGCCGCATTTTTGCGGCAGGGTTATATCGGCCGTCAATGGAGCGAGGCGATTACCTTGTGTTCGGCCGTTTCGGCAGGCGCTGCGTCTGCCGGAGCAGCAGGCGCTGCATCGGCCGGGCGCTGTGTTTCAGACGGCCGGTGTCTCAGCTGCGGGTGCCGCAGGTGCACGGTTCGGCGGCTTTTGCAGCGGCGGGTGCGGGCGCGGGTTCCGCAGGCTTCTCAGCGGCTGCAGGTGCAGGCGCCGGTTCGGCGGCTTTCTCGGCTGCCGGCGCGGGCGCCGGTTCGGCTGCTTTTTCCGCTGCCGCAGGCGCGGCGGGCTCCGCGGCGGCCGGTGCCGCGGCTCGGCAGGTGCTGGCGCTGGTGCCGAGTTCCGCAGGCTTTGCCGCTTCCTTGGCCCTATCGACAACGTCCTTCGCCTTCTCCTTGGCGCTCTCGAGCGCTTCCTTGGCAGCGTCGCGCGCCTTCTGCACCGCAGGGCCCGCGTTATCAAGCGCTTCCTTGGCCTTTTCCTTTGCCTTCTCGATCGTTGGCGCGGCCTTGTCCTTCACGTCCTCATAAACGTCCTTGGCGCTGGTGCCGGTCTTATCGCGAATTTCTTTGGTCTTCTCGACCGCGCGCTCGAACAGAGATTTCTTGGCGTGGTCACGCACAAATGCAGGCGCTGCTTCGAGCACGTCCTTGGTCGCCGTGACGAGCGTCGCGCCGATCTTGCCGTCCACGACGTCGAACTGAATGGCGCCGACTTCAACGCCGACTTTCTTTTCAAACAAGCCGAAGAACCCGCCGGTGCCCATGACGACGCCGACGACCTGATGATCGCCCGAGAGGATGATGTCTTCGATGTCGCCGATAATCTTGCCGTCGGGGCCTTTGACCTTGGCGCCGATCAACCGGTCTTTGGCGAGATACTGCACCGGGGCTTCCGCCGCGATAAACGTATTCGGCGGCAATGCCGTTTCGGCCGCCGCTGGCAGCGCGAGCGCGATGCCGGCCGCGAGGGCGAGGTGAAATCCTGGTATGGTTCATGTGCGTTTCCTCGTTGGGATAATTGCGCGCTGTTCGGTGTGCAACGCTATGTGCGGCGGGACGAATGCCCCAGCCGGAGTTCTCCGCCGTCTAACCTTTCACAGTGTCGGCAGCAAGTCGAATTTGGCCCTCTGAGCCGGGCCCGTACCGGAATTGCCAAATGCCATCAAGGCATTGAAATTATGTAGAAAAATCATGGGGAGAAGAGGCCGTGGCACGTCGCCGCTGGCTTGCTCTTGCGCCTCCCAATCAGGTAAGTTCTTTGCTTCTCATATGGTGGCAAGTGAGGCGGCCCATTTGGCGCGCCTCGGCCACACGTCCAATTCGAAAGATCCATCACCTTGGCAGACCGCGGCGACGACGAAAAACCAGGCGGCAAAGAGCCGAACGACACCCGGCCGATTACCATCGCCGAGGAGATGAAGCGCTCGTATCTCGATTACGCGATGAGCGTCATAATTTCGCGCGCGCTGCCTGATGTCCGCGACGGTTTGAAGCCCGTGCACCGGCGCATTCTGTTTGCCATGAGCGAGCTCGGGCTCGATTGGAACAAGAAATACGTCAAGAGCGCGCGCATCGTCGGCGAAGTGATGGGTAAATATCACCCGCACGGCAACTTGGCGATTTACGACGCGCTGGTGCGTATGGCGCAAGAGTTTTCGTTGCGCGTGCCGCTCGTCGATGGCCAAGGCAACTTCGGCTCCATCGACGGCGATCCGCCCGCCGCCGAGCGCTATACGGAATCGCGCCTCGCTAAAGTCGCGGGCTTCCTGCTCGACGATCTCGGCAACAATACTGTCGATTTCAAAGACAACTACGACGGCCAGCTGCAAGAGCCAGCGGTCCTTCCCGCAAAGTTTCCAAACCTGCTGGTCAATGGCGCCGGCGGTATCGCCGTCGGCATGGCGACGAACATTCCGCCGCATAACCTCGGCGAAATTATCGACGCCTGCACGGCCGAACTCGATAACCCCGAAATCACCATCGACGAGCTTTGCCAGATCGTCACCGGACCGGATTTCCCGACAGGCGGCATCATCCTCGGGCGCGGTGGTATCCTCTCCGCTTATCACAAGTCACGCGGCTCGATCATCATGCGCGCGCGCGTCGAAGTCGAAAACATCCGTAAGGATCGCGAAGCGCTGATCGTCTCTGAAATTCCTTATCAGGTGAACAAGCGCGTTCTGATCGAGAAAATCGCCGACCTCGTGCGCGACAAGAAGATCGAGGGCATATCGGATCTGTGGGATGAATCAAACCGCGAAGGCATTCGCATCGTCATCGAATTGAAGCGCGATGCCGTGGCCGATGTCGTCTTGAATAACCTCTACAAGTATTCAGATCTGCAAACGACGTTTGGCGCCAACATGCTGGCGATCAACGGCGGCCGCCCGGAAAGCCTGACGCTGATCGACATGGTGAAGGCCTTCACCGCTTTCCGCCAAGAAGTTGTCACCAAACGCGTCAAGCATCAGTTGAACAAATCGCGCGACCGCGCCCACGTCTTGGTCGGCTTGGCGATCGCGGTTGCCAACATCGACGAAGTCATCAAGTTGATCCGCCACTCGGCGTCGCCTGCGGACGCTAAAGAACAACTCATGGCGCGCGATTGGCCAGCCAAAGACATGGCGCCGTTGATCGAACTCATCGCCGATCCGCGCCACAAGCTCGCGGCCAACAACACTTACAAATTATCGGAAGAACAGGCGAAGGCCATTCTCGAACTGCGCCTTGCCCGCTTGACCGCGCTGGGGCGCGAAGAAATCGCCGACGAGTTGAACAAGATTGCCGACGAGATCAAAGAGTATCTGGCGATCCTGTCGTCGCGCGCGCGCGTCATCGACATCGTCAAGGGCGAACTGGCCGCCATCAAAGCCGAATTCGCGACCCCGCGTAAGACCGAGATCATCGACATCGAGGGCGAAGTCGAGGACGAAGATCTCATCCAGCGCGAAGATTGCGTCGTCACCGTTTCGCACAAAGGTTACATCAAGCGCGTACCGCTCGCTGCCTATCGTGCGCAGCGCCGTGGCGGCAAGGGCCGCTCCGGCATGTCGACACGCGACGAGGATTTCGTTACCCAGTTGTTCGTGACGAGTACGCACACGCCCGTACTGTTCTTTTCTTCGCGCGGCATGTGCTACCGCATGAAAGTCTGGCGCTTGCCGGCCGCCGCGCCGCAATCGCCGGGCAAGGCGCTGGTCAATCTCCTGCCGCTCGAAGATGGCGAAGTCATCACCTCAATCCTGCCGCTACCGGAAGATTCCGCCACCTGGGGCGAACTCGAACTCATGTTCGCTACGCGCTCGGGCGGCATCCGGCGCAATGCGCTCACGGATTTTGAAAACATTCAGCGCAACGGCAAGATCGCCATGAAGCTCGACGAGGGCGACCGCATCGTGCAAGTCGCCATCGCGCGCCCCGAGGACGATGTGATGCTGACGTCTGCCGAGGGCCAGTGTGTGCGCTTCTTGATCGGCGACGAAGTGCGTCTCTTCAAGGGCCGGGATTCAACCGGTGTGCGCGGTATTCGCTTGGCGGAAGGCGACGAAGTTATCGGCATGGCCATTCTCGGTCACGTTGACGCGACGGCACCGGAACGTGCGGCCTATTTGAAACAGGCAGCCGCTCTGCGCCGCACTGAGGGCGACGACGTTGAAACCGCGGCCATCGAGGAAGATGCCGAAGAGGGCGCCGAGGGCGAAGCCAACCTCACACCGGAAAAATTCGCCGAGATGCAGGCAAAGGAACAATTCGTTCTGACAATTTCGGTTAAAGGCTTCGGCAAGCGTTCTTCGTCCTACGGATTCCGCACCTCGGGGCGCGGCGGCAAAGGCATCGCCGCCATGATCGTCAACGATCGCAACGGCCGTCTCATCGGCTCGTTCCCCATTGCCGAGAACGATCAGATCATGCTTGTGACAGACGGCGGCCAGCTGATCCGCTGCCCCGTGCATGATGTCCGCGTTGCAGGCCGCAACACCCAAGGCGTGCGCATCTTCAAGACCGACGGCACTGAAAAGGTCGTCTCGGTCGAGCGCATTACGGAAGACACGGCCGAAGACACGGAAAACGGGGCTGGCGAAAACGGCGAGGGCGACGATGGCGCCGGCGAGGGCGGCACCTCATGACCCGCACAGGTTTCTATTCCGGTTCCTTCGATCCCGTGACACTTGGGCATACGGACGTTATCCGGCGCGCGGCACAGATCGTCGATAAACTCGTCATCGGCATAGGCGTCAATCCCGGCAAGGCGCCGATGTTCTCCGACGACGAGCGCGTCGCCATGCTCGAAGCCGAAGTGAAACCGATTGCCAAGGAAACCGGCGCGCGCATTTCCGTCGTGACCTTCTCCGGCCTCGCGGTCGATGCCGCGCGCGCGCATGGCGCAACGATAATTATTCGCGGCCTCAGAGACGGCACAGATTTTGACTACGAAATGCAAATGAGCGGCATGAATGGCGAAATGGCGCCAGAGATTCAGACGGTCTATGTCTCGGCCTCACCCCATGTCCGACACATCGCGGCGAACCTTGTGCGCGCCATTGCGTCCATGGGCGGCGACGCCTCGGCCTTCGTCTCGAAAGACGTTTTGAAGCGTCTCAAGACCAAAGCGCCGAAGAAGAAGTGATGGCCAGAGCCGCCATTGCAGCGCACACGCACATCAAAGCTAGATTGATTGCCGCTATGCGCAACGTGCCGCCCGGCCGGGTTGTTACCTATGACGTGCTCGCTGCGTTTCTTGAAACGCCGCCGCGTCTTGTCGAAACGCTTCTCGGACGCCTGAGTGATGACGAGCGCGAAATGGCGCCGTGGCATCGCACTGTAGCCAAGGGCGGTGCCATTGGCTGGGGGCCGGTACGCGACGCGAAATTCCAAAAATTGGTGCGCGAAGGTGTCGCCGTTTCACCCGCCGGCATCGTGCAGGATATGGCGCGAACCGCTGTAACGGACCTGACGAGCTTACCGGTTCTGACTAAGGAACAGTCTCGGCCCATGTCGCCAGCCGCCGGATTGGGGCGCGCACGTGGCATGAAGGACCGGCCGCGTTGACTCCCGCCCTTGCTCCCAGGCCGTCAAATCGCCATAAGGGCGGGTGAAAAACGCACTTCCCTGAAATTCTAATGAGGTTTGCATGAGAAATTCTTTGAACACGGCTGTAACGCTTCTCGCGCTGGCATTGGCGCCTGCCGCGCTCGCCGTTGGCGGCAGCAAGCAACAGATGGATAATGCGGGAGACTCCGCCGCCGCGCCGAAGGCCGAACCCGCAGCCGCTGGTAAAGGCGACACGCTCGTCATCGAATTGAAGACCGGCAAGGTCGTCATCAAGCTTCGCCCAGACATCGCTCCGAAGCACGTCGAGCGCTACAAGACGCTCGCCGCTCAAGGCTTCTACAACGGCGTCAAGTGGCATCGCGTCATGGACGGCTTCATGGCACAGACCGGCGACCCGACCGGAACAGGCGGCGGCGGATCAAAACTGCCAGATCTCAAAGCTGAATTCTCCAAGACGCTCTACACGCGCGGCTCGGTCGGCGCGGCGCGCACCAGCGATCCCAATACGGCCAACAGCCAGTTCTTCATCTGCTTCACCAACACCGGCTGCAGCGGCCTCGACGGGCAATACACTGTCTGGGGTGAAGTCATTGAGGGCATGGAATTGGTCGACAAGATTAAGCGCGGTGCGCCGGGTTCCGGCACCGTCGCCAATCCCGACATCATGGTCAAAGTGACAGTGCAGTAAGCGTTTTCGGGTCAGACCCTGCGGGTCTGACCCCAGTCAATAGGCAGACGGTAATAGGCATCAGGAAGTTTATAATGGCTAACTACAAAGACCCACAAAACACGCTTTTGATCGAGACCAGCAAAGGCAATGTTGTCATTCAACTGCGCCCCGATCTCGCACCTAAACACGTCGAGCGCATCAAACAGCTGGCGCGCGAGAACTTCTACGACGGCATCGTGTTTCATCGCGTGATCGAAGGCTTCATGGCGCAAACCGGCTGCCCGCAGGGGCGCGGCACGGGTCAATCCAAGCATCCGAATTTGCCCGCCGAGTTCAACGCCGAGTTGCACGTGCGCGGCGTCTGCTCCATGGCGCGCTCGTCCATGCCGAATTCAGCCAACAGCCAGTTCTTCATTTGCCTGGACGACGCAACCTTCCTCGACAAGCAGTACACCGCCTGGGGCAAGGTCATCGAAGGCATGGACAACGTCGATAAGCTCGCGCGCGGCGAGCCGCCAAAGAGCCCCGACAAGATGGTCTCTGTGCGCGTTGCGGCGGACGTGAAGTGAGCGAGCCCAGCAATACAATCGGCAAGGGCGCGGCGTCAGTTGCGCCCTTTGCCATTTGTGCGCTTGGCGGTCTTGCCGGCGCAGCTGGCGTCGCGCTTGCCGCCGTCGCTGCACATAAAGTAGATAGCCCCGCGCTGGCAACAGCCGCGACGATGCTCATGATTCATGCCGCAGCTGCATTAGCACTTGCTGCACTCGCGACGCGGGCCTCGCAGCCTCAGCGGTATTGCGCGGTGGCAGCAGCGATGCTCGCAGCCGTCACGCTCTTCAGCGGCGACATTGCGTTGAACACGCTGGCTGAGCGTCACATTTTCCCGAACGCCGCACCAACCGGCGGCAGCCTGCTCATCGCAAGCTGGCTCGCCGTTGCTGTCGTTTCCGCGCTCGACTGGCGCGGACGTCAAAAGGCGTGAGGCTTATTTCTTCTTGTCGCCGGCTGCCTTCTTCGGCTTGCGCTTTTCTTTGGTCGAACGCTGTTCTTTTGCCATGGTGGCCTCCCAGTGAGTTGCTGTACCGGTATGCTACGAGTTGCGCTCTATTGCTGCAACTGTTTGCGCCGTCCTGCAAGAGCCTCCGGGGATTCCATCCCTTCACTTTTCGAAGAACTGAACATTGCCGGTAACGGCCCAGGGTGCTAGTCGCCTCACTTCAGTCTTCCGCACGCCGCTCTTGCCCGGACCCCTCTCAGTGCGCACCGAACTCTTCGATTTTCACCTGCCAGATGACCTCATAGCGCTCCGCCCGCTCGCCCCGCGACAGCGCCCGGCTGCTCGTCGTGCATCCGGTCAATGGGGGCTGCGCGCTGGACGATGCGGACTTGGCCGACAAGACCGTAAGCGATCTCCCCGGCCTGCTTCAGCCCGGCGACGCGCTCGTGTTCAACGATACCCGCGTCATTCCGGCGGCATTGGCCGGCGTGCGCATCCGGGGCGACCTCTCGTCGAATGTGGCCGTCATTCTCATTAAGCGCGTGGACGCCAACCGCTGGCGGGCGTTCGCGCGCCCGGCCAAACGTCTGGAAGTTGGCGATCGCGTCCGTTTCGGTCACGCAAATACGAGCTGCCTTCTGGGCGCGCTTGACGCGACCGTCAGCGAGAAGGGGGAAGCAGGCGAAGTTGAATTCGCGTTCGATCTCTCGGGCGCAGCGTTGGACGAGGCCGTCAACGCCGTTGGCGTCATGCCTTTGCCGCCGTACATTGCCGCAAAGCGCGCACCCGACGAGACCGATCGCGCCACCTATCAAACAATCTATGCCGAAAAAGACGGAGCGGTCGCCGCGCCAACAGCAGGCCTGCATTTCACGCCGGAACTTTTCGCCAGCCTCGAAGCGCGCGGCATCTCGAAACATTTCGTCACGCTGCACGTCGGTCCGGGCACGTTTCTGCCGGTCAAAGTCGATGATACATCTGAACACAAAATGCATTCCGAATGGGGCAGTGTGTCAGCTGAGACGGCCGCCGCTCTCAACGCCGTGCGCGCGAAGGGCGGGCGTGTTGTTGCGGTCGGCACCACATCGCTGCGGCTCCTCGAAAGCGCGGCGTCTGAGGATGGCCAGATACAACCTTGGACCGGCGATACAGCGATTTTCATCACGCCCGGTTATCGCTTCAAAGCCGTCGATATCTTGATGACCAATTTCCATCTGCCGCGTTCGACACTGTTCATGCTTGTGTCAGCGTTCGCCGGCCTCGGCACCATGCGCGCGGCATACGGGCACGCCATTGCTAGCGGTTATCGCTTCTATTCGTATGGCGATGCGAGCCTGTTGTTTCGGGCGCCGCTTGAATCCCCCTCCCCTTGACGGGGAGGGGTTAGGGGTGGGGTGAACGTCTAGGCGTGATGGGTGTGTTGACTTGTCCCTTGGTCCGCTTGGCCGTTCGATATACGAACACACGAGCATCCTTTGAGGCATCAAGTTGACGACCATGACCATTCCGCCCGCATCATCTCCCCACCCCGAACCCCTCCCCGTGTTGGGCGGAACGCACGCCTCCGGCGTGATGGGGAGGGGAGACGTGCCCCAAGGCGTCGATGAGACATTTGGCTTCAAACTCATCAAGCAATGTGGGCATGCCCGTCTCGGCGAGATCGTGACGCCGCGCGGGGTCATCCGCACGCCCGCGTTCATGCCGGTCGGAACCGTCGCAACGGTCAAAGCGCTCTACCCGGATCAGGTGCGCGATGCCGGCGCCGATATACTGCTCGGCAACACCTATCACCTTATGTTGCGTCCCGGTGCCGAACGCATCGCCAAACTCGGCGGCTTGCACAAATTCATGCGCTGGGAGAAACCGATCCTCACCGACTCGGGCGGCTTCCAGGTCATGAGCCTTTCAAAAATCCGCAAGATCACGGAAGAGGGCGCAGCCTTCCAATCGCATATCGACGGCTCGCGCCACATGCTGACGCCCGAGCGCTCCATCGAAGTGCAGTGTCTCCTCGGCGCCGACATCCAAATGCAGTTCGACGAGTGCATTGAGCTTCCGGCCGAGCGCAAAGAAGTCGAGCGCGCCATGGAACTTTCACTCCGCTGGGCCGAGAGGTCCAAACGCGCGTTCGATGCCCAAGTGGCAAGCGGTGGCGCCACGCGCGGTCAAGCCCTGTTCGGCATCGTCCAAGGCGGCATCGATATTCCCTTGCGCCATCGCTCCGCCGAAGCGCTCGTCGCCATGGACCTGCCCGGTTACGCGGTTGGCGGGCTCGCGGTCGGCGAAGGCCACGAAGTCATGATCGCGACGCTTTCCGAAACGCTGCCCGCACTGCCTCAAAATAAGCCGCGCTATCTCATGGGTGTCGGCACGCCTCTCGATTTAATCGAAAGCGTGGCGCGCGGCGTCGATATGTTCGATTGCGTCATGCCGACCCGCAACGGACGGCACGGGTATGCTTTCACCTGGAACGGCTTGCTCAATATGAGAAATTCCAAGCACGCCGAGGATATGAGTCCCATCGATTGTTTGAGCCGCTGCCCCGCCGCGCAGGACTATTCGCGCGCCTACGTGCATCACTTGATGAAGTCCGGTGAAATCTTGGGCGCGATGATCCTGTCGTGGATCAACACGGTTTTCTATCAGCATCTCATGGACGAAATGCGCGCCGCGATCGCCGAAGACCGCTTTGACGCTTGGAAGGCCGACGTTCTCCCGCGCGTGACAGCGCGCGTTTAAAATGCTGTCATCCCGGCCGAAGAAATCGCTCGCGCGATTTCGCAGAGCCGGGACCCATTGGAATCTAACATGCAGTTGGGTCCCGGGTCGCCGCGCCGCTCTCCGCGCGCCGCTCCGCCCGGGATGACATTCGCGATGTCACTCGCTCGCGATGCACGAGATAAATCCCCGAGGCAATGACGACGCTTGACCCAATCAGCGTCCACTTGTCCGGCAAGTCCCCAAAGAGCAGAAACCCAAGCCCAACCATGCTCAAGAGCTGGAAGTACAAGAACGGCGAGACGCTGGAGGCGGGCGCGTAGCGATAAGCAAAGATCATCAGATAATGCCCGAAGCCTCCGAACGCCCCGAGGCTCAAGAGCATCAGCCATTGCTGCCACCCTTCGGGCCAAACCCAATGGGCGAGTGCAATCGGCGCGCCGGCAACCGCTCCGGCAAGAAGCCCGAGAAACAGCGTCGTCAACGGCTGATCGTACGTTGAGAGCTTGCGCGTCGCAATCATGAAGGTCGCGTAGCACAGCATCGACAGGAAGGAAGCTCCGAACGCCCAATGCACCTCCGCAATCCCAGGGCGCACGACAATCAACACACCGATGAAGCCGGCGACGATAGCGAGCGCGCGCCGCCATCCGACCCACTCGCCGAGGAGCGGCCCGGCAAGCGCCGCGACGACCAGCGGGGCCAAGAACGCGATTGAGATCGTCTGATCGAGACGCAGATGCTGCACGGCAAGAAAGTTGAAGGCCGTGGTGCCGAGCAGCATCAACGAGCGCAGCGCCTGAAGCGCGGGCTTTTCCGTATTGAGCAACGAGGGAATGGCCGCCGGACCCAGAATGGCGGCCATCAACAGCATCTGGCCGAGGAAGCGCAGCCAAACGATTTGCGCCGTTCCCATATTCGAATGCGCGGCGATGTACTTCGCCATCGCGTCGAGGCACGAAAAAAGCGTCACGGCCGCGCACATCAACACAATCGCTTTCATGCGATGGGAGGGGGCGGGCACAGAGTTGTCGGCCATGTGTCAGCGCAGCCTGTGTCAGCGAAATCGGAACGGGAAATTTGATGTCATTGGCGGGTGGGGCCATGCCTCGACGGCCCTCATACAGCAGTTCGCGCTCAGAAGCGTCCGCTATCGCACGGCCTGGCCCGCACGTCTGTTATGTGCCAATCGCATATTCGGGGCGCATCGGACGAAACGATGCGCAATCCTAGTTCGGCCTTGTCGGGTTGGCCCGGTTCATCCAACGCGTCTCTATTTGCTGCCTAAATAGGCTGAATTTCCAGCAATTTAGGCGCGTGACCTTTTGCCGGACGGGGGACGGGAAAGCCGTGCTTGCGTGCGGGGCAAAAGGCGGGTAATCGCAACCCCTTGGGGGCCCGTAGCTCAGCGGTAGAGCATCTGACTTTTAATCAGAGGGTCGTTGGTTCGATCCCAACCGGGCTCACCATTCTTTTCAGTGACTTAGCGTAACTCCGCACGCGCCGTGAGTGGTAGTGCGCGCCTAGTGCCCTGCCTCCGCGTGGGCTGCGTAGTTCTTGCCTTCGAGCTTGGGCCGTTCCGAACCTGAAATGCGCCCATCGTCGATGCGCACAATGCGGTCGGCATATTGCAGCGTGCGATGATCGTGAGTCACGGCGAGCACGGCGCGATTGGTGTCTTGGGCCACCTCGGCGAGCAACTCCATAACCGCTTGTCCGTTCTGCCCGTCGAGCGCTGCCGTCGGCTCGTCCGCAAGGATAACCGAGGGCGATCCCGCGAGCGCGCGCGCGATGGCGACCCGCTGTTTCTCGCCGCCCGACATTTTTGATGGTGCCGCATTGATCCGGTGCGAAAGACCGACAGAGACGAGTGCGTCGGCGGCGATGTCGTAGGCGTCCGCACCGTTGATATCGCGCAGATCGAGCGCCAGCATGACATTCTCGACCGCCGACAGCGTCGGCACCAGATTGTACGATTGGAAAACGAACCCGACGTGGCGGCGGCGCAGGTTGGCCAAGCCTTCCTTGCTCATGCCCTTGGTCGGGCGCCCCGCGAGCGAGAGTTGCCCTTCCGTCGGCGACAGGATGCAGCCGATGATCGACAGCAGCGTCGTCTTGCCCGAGCCCGATGGCCCCATGAGGAGCGTCAGCTCGCCTGCGTGTAACGACAGGTCGATGCCTTTTAGCACTTTGACTTCGTTCGGAGCGTCGCCGAGCATCTTCACGATGCCGTGGGCTTCGACCATAATCTTTTTTTCCGGCACGTCTGACATTTGGTGGCTCCCGTTACCTTACCGGCTGAAGACGACGGCTGGGTCGATGCGGACGACTTTGATGATGGCGCTGAGCGCTGCGAAGATACACATGCCGATGGTGACGGCGAAAAGTGTTCCAGCCAGTTCCGGCGTCATGACGACATTGAGTTTTGTATCCTGCGCCAAATGGATAACCGCAAGGGCAAGAGTTATTCCGAGCAGATATCCAATCAGACCCGATAGAACCGCCTGCATCAGAATAACTTTGACGATGTATCCGGCACCTGCGCCGAGTGCGCGCAGCGTCGCGAATTCGTTGATGTGATCTTTCGTGCTGGCGTAGAGCGTCTGCGCCACGATGACGACGCCAACGATTAGTCCAAGCACCGCGCCGGCAATGAGAGCCGCGCCCGCGCCCGTCTGGAACAGCCAATACGCCTGGCTGCGCTTGCGGAATTCGTCCTGCGTGATGACTTCGGTATCCGGGAGCCGTGCCGTGATTTCCGCGCGCACGGACTCAAGGTTGGCGCCTTCTGCAAGTTGCACCCGTTCATAAGTTGCTTGATCTTGACCGGCACCCGTCAGACGGCGCGCTTCCTCGATCGACGTGAAGATGTAGGGAAGTGTCGTGAATGAGCGCACGCGTTTGGTGAGGGCCGCGATTTCGACGTTGACCCCGTTGATTTCAGCGCGGTCGCCGAGCTTCTTGATGCCAAGATCGGGGAAATAGCTTTGGTCGATGCCAACGGTATTGGGTGCTTCAAGCGCTTCGCGGCTGCCTTCGACGATATTCCAGGGCAGCACATAGTCGCTGTCGGCGCCGGTGCCGACGAGGATGACGGTGGTCGTTCCGCCTTCCGGTTTACGCCAGCGGCCGAAGCTCACGACAATATCTTCGGCGCGCGCCACGCCTGGCGTCGAGAGGATCATATGGCGTTCGCGGCCCGATAGAACCGAGGGGTCGTCGAAACTCTTGGTGCCGAGCGGCACGACCCAAAGGTCGGCGGGCGCTTGATCGATAATGGCCGCGATCTTCTTCTCGGAACCGAGGTAGATGCCGGTCTGTATGGCGACGAGCACAACCGAGAACACGATGCCGACGATGGTGACGAAGAAGCTCAAGCGGTCATGGAACAAATTCCGGTAGGCGAGCTTGACCACCATGGGAATGCGCTTCTTGCGGCTTTTGGTGGCGGTCCTGGGGCGCGCTTTGGCTGCCGGTTTGTCGAGTGCGAGTTCCATGGGCCGTGCTCCTCAAGTCCGTCGTCTTGCTGGCGTTTGTCGCTGTGCCGCCCGCACCGGTTCAATAAGCAGTTCCCCAGGGTCCTGGCAATTCACCTGGACCCTGGGGAACAAAGTTTTCGTTTAGTTACCGCAAGGGATCTCGATCAAGCCTGCGATGGCAGCCGAGAAGCGGCGGCAGATCTTGGCAGCGGCCGTTTCAGACTTCTCAGCCTTTTCGGCCTTGGCAGGCTTTGCCGGTTCGGCTTCGTCCTTCGTTTCGGCCGCTACAACCGCTACTTCTGAAGCCGGCGAGAGAGCCGCCGTGCGGATAACCGCGGCAGTCGATTGTGTTCCCGTGAACTCATTCGCAGCCACCGGCGTTTCGGGCACGTAGATCGAAGGCGTCACATCGCTGACAACCGACTTATCGTCGAGTTTGGCCGTTTGGACTTCAACCTGTTCGTTCACTTCCGGCGTTTCGATCACGATCTTGGGCTTGCGGATCTTGCGCGGTGCAGGGGTCTCTGCAACTTCAACCTTGGGTGCCGCACGCTTCTTCGCGTGGCGAACGGGTGCCTCATCTTCCTTGTGCTTGCTGCCAAGGTAGCTCGGCTTCGCATAGTGGCGTGCCTCGGGCTTTGCGCAGTGCTCTTTACGAGCCGTGCCGCCTGGGCCCGAGCTCTGGTTGGGGTGTGCAACGAAGGAGCCGAGCGGGCCACCGAACTGGAGGCGGACGCCACCGGCTTCAGCGGTCGAAATGCAGGGTGGTCGATGCCAGCATCAGAGCGGCGAGTGTGAGAGCTTTCGTGTTCATGGCTGTCTCCTATTTGGTTGTGTTCTGGCGTTGGGTTTAGGTCTCGCCGGTGTCCCCGGCCTTGAAGTGACTTTCGCTCAAAGCTGGCCGGGGCGCTGTTCCGGCTGGAACACGGGGAGATTTTTATTGGAAGAAATTTTTGTTTCTTTAATTATGCAGTAAAATCAGATAGTTAATCGGAATTCGGCAATTGGCAATTGGCAATTGGCAACTGGCAACCGGCAACTCGGCAGCTGGCTGCTGCCTGCTGCCTGCTGCCTGCTGCCCACTACGCCACCGACTTCGCGGCATTGAGCTCAACGGGCTGTGCAGTCGCGGCCCCGGTCAGCGCTCCAACAAATCGGTCGATAGCCTCCACCACGAGGTGGCGCTGCCGGTCGACAGTGACGATGTGGTAGCAGTCATCCAGCACCACGAGATCGACCGGGCCTTTGAGCCCGTCGCGCAGATACGTGGCGTTGCTCATGCCGGCATAATCGTCTTCGAGCGGGTGCACGATGAGCGAGGGCTGGCGAATATAGGGAACAAGAGTCCGCACCGCATTGACGAGGCGGCGATGTTCGAGCACGAGCACGCCCGGCGTCACCGCGTGACCCGTTTCGGCCGCACCGCGCCCGGCGCGTGATTTCTCAATAAAATCGCGGATTCTCGCGTCTTTGATGCCGTATGGCGCATGGTGCGGAAACGAGAAGAAGTTGGCGAGCCACTTGGTGCGCACAAGCGCGAACAGGCGGGCGTACCAGGGGATCATCCAGCCGTTGAGCCAGAGCGTCGGCGCGAGCAGCGTCGTTGCCTGCACTTTGTTCGGGTTTTTAGCGGCCAGCATGAGCGCCAGCACAGCGCCGGTTGAAAGTCCGCCTACGATGACAACGTCGCATTCCTTGCGCAGTTCATCGAGGGCTTCCTCGGCGCTCCTGTACCAATCGAACCAGTTCGTCGCTTTGATTTCGTCTTCGCTGCCGCAATGGCCGGCCAGGCGGGGGCAATGAACGGTATAGCCGAGCTTCGCCAAGCCATTGGCGACAAAGCGCATTTCAACCGGCGTGCCGCACAGGCGATGGAGCAGGAGAATGCCGACCTTGCCGCCTTTGATCTTCATTGTGGTGTCGCTCGCCATGGTGTTCCCCGGATGCTTTGTGTTGTCTTTGTCTGCTGTCCTTGAGCGTTAAGCCTTGTGACGGCTTCCCGCAGTTCCCGCGGGACCCGCTGACACCCGGCGTGACATGGGCCTGAAATGGGCGTGACACGCGTTAAGCGGCGATGCGGAATTCCTGGAGTTCGGCCGCAACCTGCGTTGGGCGCGGGAGCGCGCGGTCGAGAGCCAAAACAAATTTCTGCGCGCTGAAGCCAAAGTCCGCGTTGATGCGCTGGGTCGCGGCCTCGTTCAGGGCGCGGGCGATGAGCTTGAAGCCGGTCATCATGAAGAGCTGCTTCAAGCGCCGTGTCGCGAACACGGCGAGCAGCGCGCGAAATCGGATCGCAACAGCGAGGCGCGTTTCGGGTCTGTCTGAGAAGCGCGTCCACAAATCCGCTTCGATGGCGCGGATTTCCGCTTCACCGAGCCCCTTGTAGAGTGCAAGTCCGTGGCCCTGATCGATGGCAATGCGCATCGGAACGGCAAGGTCGGCAGTCGTGACGGGCGGCACATCGGCCAAGTCGATCGAGCGGCTCATCGGCGTTTCTCCGGTACTCGTGGAATGGCTCAGGCTGCGGCGCGGAAAATGAAGGCGTCTTCGCTCTCGAAGCGCGGTTCCTCAACGGCCTTTGTTGGGCTGCCGAAAACAGCGAAGGGAGAGCCCGCGAGGACGATGATGTCCTTGGGACTACGGCCCGAAAGTTCGAAATCGACTTCAACGCCGAGGAGGTCGGGGCGAAGGTTAATGAGGGAACCGCGCTGGAAGCGGTATTTGCGGCCGTCTTCGGCTGCGATAATGCCCACGCCGATATCGCCGCGGTATGTTGTGACCTGTCCGTACATGGCGTTCTCCTGATGTTGCGCGTTGCTGTTTGATTTGGACCTTCAAGTGGTCCGTCGCTGCATCATGGGGGAAGGTTCAAGGCCGCGCTGTTCCGGGCGGCACACTCCGCTCTGACAAAACAAAAAAGCTCGCCGCCATAGGGTTAACTTGTGGGATAAGGGTGGGAGACGCATGGAGCGCGTGCTGCTGCGAATGCGCTGCCGCCCTCCAGCGAAAAGGGGAAAAATTTGATGGACGAAACCACAATCGACCGGGCCGCGATGGCGCGGCTCGCAAAAGCATTGGTCTTCATCTGCGGCGCGGAACATCCGGCAACGGTCGCGCTGCGCACCGCGGGCGAGAGCGGACTTGAAAAAGATATCAAAGCCGCGCGCACGCAATTTCTGAAACTCAAATCCTCCGACCGCCGCGCCGCGCTGACCATGCTGGAGGAGTAGGGGTGCGAGGGGCGTAGGGCGTCATTA
>CAVUIN010000002.1:0-35283 GCA_963741545.1 uncultured Alphaproteobacteria bacterium | reverse complement strand
GGTTCGCGCTCTTCACTTGCGCGAGCCGTCATGCGCCGTCTCGCAGCAAATGCAAGATCATGGTGCCAAGCCACGGTGCATGACGCCGAGGCCTGCTGCCACCGGGCGAAACAAAATGAATGGTGCAAAGGCCTCGTCTTATGCACCCTACAGTCCGCGTTTCTATTGCGGGCTACGCGACGCTGACGATGCTGGAGGAGTAGGGGTAGGGTGCCGTAGACGTCATCCTGCATACCTTGCGGCAAGCGATTGACGTTAAAGATGAAGTCACACGCCCCCGCATTATGCACCCACACGGCTGGCGCATTGTCATTATCCGGCGCGGCAACGAAGAACGGTATCGACCCACGCTCTCGCACCTCGTGCGCAAACGCGGGTGGCGGGAGTTGCGCGCACGTACCTCTTCTCCCCCTTAAGGGGGAGAGCCCAACTCCGATTGCCTAACGCCAATTCCCAACTGCCCAATTCAAAAACCCATCAACCAAACCTCGAACTTCGTTTTCCCCGCACACGCACTTTCTGGCATACTGCACCTCAACCGGACCCACACGGGGTTCAACGCGCGGCATCGCTTTGAACCGGGTCCGGGGAGACTGCTGACCGCCCGCAATGCACGGGACCGGTCTCAGGTGAACCGCCGTCCGCGCGGGGGTGAGATTCCCCGCGTGTGGAGCAGCCCACCGGTGAAAGTGGCGGCGCTCAATAACCCGACAACAGTCTTCGCGGAGCGGATCTGTGTCCGCTTTTTTTTCAAGATAGATAGATCCGGCGCACGTTCGCTCCGCTTCCGTCTTTTGGGACTTTTTAAATCGCCGGTGGGACACCACGCGGCGCAGTTGCCCGCTGCCCGCTGCCAATACTCAAAACCGGCTTTGGTCTGATTGACCCCGTGTTTGCTATCGGCCTACCGTTGTTCGAATGAAGCAGGATGACAATGCCGGGCTTTGACCCCGCGGTGGGAGACGTTGAGATGTCAAAGAAAAAAAAGAACGGGCGCAACAAGAACGGCAATGGCAACGGCCACGAAAAGGAGACTGAGCCAGCACCGGCGTCACCCGCCACGCCCCCCATTAGGCCAGCCGCCGCGATCACCTCAGCGTTGGCCGGGACTTTGGCAACGCGCCGCGCGGCGACGCCCAAGAACAACTTCGCCCGCGACTTCTCACAAGTCGTCGCCGTTCTCATGCGCGCGCCCAACTACAAGAATTTGCGCATCAGCGATCTTGAATGGCTGGTGATCCCGCCGCTCTTGGCTGGGCAGTGCCGCACAGCGCTTTCGCGCTTTTCGAAAGATGGGCCCTTCGTTCCGGTGGCGGCGGCGCTGTGGGCTCGTGTCTCGCCGAGCGTCGATAAACGCTTGAGTGAAGAACTTGATAAGCCGCCGCTGCTCAGAGCCAGTGAGTGGACATCGGGCGACATCATCTGGCTGATCACGCTGGCCGGCGAGCCCAAGGCGCTCGCGGAATTTCTACCGCAATTGCAGAAAGCAGATTTCAATGGGCGCCCTGTCAAGATGCGCGTGCAGATGGCGGATGGAAAAACGGTGGTGCAAACGTTGACGGGGCCTGTGGCCGCAAAGGTCTAACGCCGAGCGCAAAAAAATACCGGCGCGAAATTTTCGCGCCGGTGCTCAACACTGAAGTGCAGCGTTATTCGGATTTCTTGAAGAATGCATCTGCCCGCATGCCCGGCAGCAGTAGGACGTCGCCTTCGAGATCAATCGTCACTTCGCGCACTTCGACGTCGGTCGGACGGCGTGCGCCGCGCAGTGCGAACTTAGGTGACGCCAGGGTTGGTGCCATCTCCGTCACAGTGCCTGAGAACTCCTTGCCCGGATAGGCGCCGCTCTTGACGATAACTTTGCCGCCGATCTTCACCTTCGACACGTCATGCTCGTCGAGTTCGGCCTTGAGGCGCACGACCGACATGTCGCCGATGACGGCAAGCGCTTGCTCGGGCGACGGCGAGACCATCTCGCCGGCCTTGGCCGGAAGCTGAAGGACAGTTCCGGCAACAGGTGCGCGGATGCGTGTTTTTTCAAGCAGCGCTTCGGCAACGGCGACATCGGAGCGCGAGGCCTGTAGCGCGCTTTCCAACCGGCTTGGCGCTGGCACATCGGCCTTCGCTTGGGCCACGGCGTAGCTGCCCCGTTCCTTCTGCAGTTTGTCGCGTGCGCTCGAAACGTTGCGGCGCGCGTCGGAAACGCGGTCGGCCGAACCGGAGCCCGAGCGTTTCGCCTGCAATTCGTATTCGAGTTCGAAACGGGAATTGGTCAGCTGCCGTTCGGCATTGAAGACGGCGTCTTCGGCTTTGCGCAAGTCTTCGCGCGCTTTGTCGAGCGTTTGCGCGTCGCGTTCGCGCTTGCGCGACGACGCTTCCGTTTCTGCGGCTTGCAAGCGTGCGCGCGCCTCTTCGTCGTCCAAGCGGATCAAGAGTTCGCCCTCTTCGACGGCGTCGTTCGTCTTGATCGTGACTTCGGCGATGCGGCCAAGCAGTCCGGCACCAACGCGTACTAGGCCTGATTTCGGTTCGATACGGCCGGGTGCGGCCGCGACCCACGGCAATCCGGCGGGGGCAGCGGGAACCACGGCTTGAACCGCCGCCTGTACAGGCGCGGGCGTCGCCTCGGCTTCCTTGGCGGGGGCGGCGTCAGTCCCGATAAAGCGGCCTACGTTCATGGCGCCGAGCGCGCCTGCGCCCGCGGCAAGGGTCAGCATGAGCAGAGAACTGCCCAAGCTCATGCGGCTCCGGACAGGGCGGCCATCGGCATCGTCATGTGTATTCGTCACGGGGTGGTCTCCTCGGAAGACAAAAGGCGGATATTGGGACGAAGGCTGATCCTTCGTCTTTGCTAACCTATTAAGTGTGCGGCATGGGCGCTGTCCCGGCGGTGACAATCGAATGCGCAAAACGAAAAAATCATTATCACGTTAGTCCGTTCTGAGTGGCTCGCAAAGATGCAGTCGTTAGGACAGCGCAAAAAGTTTTGGGCCTCATACGGCTGGGGTCTCATACGTCTAAGGCCCGGGAGGCTAGCCCCCGGGCCCTGATCTGTCGCTGGAACCAGTTGTTAGGTTCAGTCTTATCGCCTATCTGCAACTTACACGCTTACAAGTTACTGGCAGATCTGCTGGAGCGTCCAACCCACAATCTTGCAGTCCGAGTGGCCGTTCGAGCACTTGCGGATCGGCAGGCGCTGGTAATCGCAGTAGGAGTTGCCGGCGTGGCCCGAGTAACCGTGCAAGGCCTCTTTCGACTGGTAAGTTTCGATATAGAGCTGCTTGCCCCGGCCGCCGGCATCAGCCGTCGCGCTGGTCAAAATCGAAGCGCCGCAGATCGTTGCGAGGGCGGCGGCGAGAGCGAAAGTCTGGTTGATGGTCTTCATGGCTTAAGTCCTCCTGGGGTGGGCCGCTCGGGCCCGGTTGATGTCTGATGAAGGGACATTACCGGGGCCCCGTCCGTGCCGCTGTTCCGGGGGGAACAGGGGAAACATTTAATTGGCACGCCTGCCGCGCGAGACGGGCTCAAGGTCCCAAACGTTACAAAAAATGTGCGGCGATGACGCGGGATTTACGGGTCGTCACGAAAACGCGAGGCCTGAAACTTTAGGGCAAGAGGGGGCGTAACTCTGGGCATGGATCGCTTGTGGTCCGCTAACAAACCCTGGAGACCTCACATGAAGAACTTTCTTAACGCCGCATTAATCGCCGCTGCCGTTTTCGCAGGCGCCGCATCCGCATCAGTCACAGCAAACGCTGCCAACACGAGCGTGATGCATTCCTACTGGATCGGCCGCTAAGGCACAATTCAACGATCTGAAAATTGTAATTCTAAATTCCACTATTCAAAATCGAAACAGGAGACTTTCCATGAAGACGCTCATCGCCACCGCACTTATCGCACTCTCGACGTTGACCGCTACGGCCAACGCCGGCCTCATGATCGACGCCTCGCAGGGTCCGATCAAGATCACCGTCGACGGCGGCCGCTAAGCAGTAACATCGATATGAATGAGCATGGCGCGGGCGTGCATGCCGCCCCGCCACTCGCTTCCCGGCAAGCCATTCAATCCTTCAAATATTTCGTTGGTGATCCCACTCTCCCGCTCAAGCGTATTGTGCTAGTATAAAGCCGTCATGAGCAGGGAAACCAAAACGCAATGCGGAAAGCACTCGCAACCGTTATCAGCCTTGTGTCTTTGTGGGCCGCGCCCATGAGCGCCGCTGCTGCGGACTCCACAACGGGTTCGGCATACGATTTCACTTTTACTTCGATCGACGGCAAGCCCATGCCGCTCGCCGATTTCCGCGGCAAGGTTTTGCTGGTCGTCAATACCGCCTCTTTTTGTGGTTTCACGAAACAATACGCCGGGCTTCAGGCGCTGTGGACGAAGTATGAATCCAAAGGCCTGGTTATCGTCGGCGTTCCATCGAATGATTTCGGCGGTCAGGAACCGAAGGCCGAAGGCGAGATCAAGAAATTTTGCGAAGGTGCGTTCGGCATTACGTTTCCTTTGACGGATAAGCAAGCGGTCACGGGGACGAGCGCGCATCCGTTTTATCAATGGGCGGCTACAGCGGCAGGCGAGGGCGGTGCGCCGGCCTGGAACTTCCATAAGTATCTGATCGGCAAAGACGGGCGCCTCTTGCGCTCGTTCTCTTCGCGCATGTCGCCGGAATCGGAAGACTTGACGCGCGAAATAGACAACGCACTCGCGACGAAGGCGGCTTCCTCAGATTGAGGCGGCTTCTGTGTCTGGTGCGGGCGTGGCGGAATGGCGCGTTTTTGAGCGCCTAGGTGGCGCCGCGCATAGAACTGGGCTAGCAGGGCAGGGTGGTTGGCCGGGGCGCTGGATTGGCGCACCTTGGCGAGCCTATACCACCGGATAGCCACGCGCAGTGAAACAAATGAAATCCACGTTCACCCGCCGTCAGGTCTTGCATGCGGCATCGGGCTTCGCGCTTGCCGCAAGTGTTACGCAGAATCCGGCATTGGCCTTCGCCCTCTCGGGCTTGGACACTTCAGAACTCGCGGCCCCTGTCGCCTTCTCGTTCGAAGACCTTCAATCCCGCGCCGCAAAACTCGCAAACTCTCCCTACACGCCGCCCATTGTCCCGTCTCCCGAAGTGCTCGCTGAAATCGACTACGACCAATTCCAGAAAATTCGCTATCGCCAAGACAAGAGCGTCAAGCTCGACCGCGACGGTCGCTTGCCGGTTCAGCTCTTTCACCTCGGCAAGTACGCGACAGAGCCGGTCCACCTGCACGTCGTTGAAGCCGGCGACATCGCGCGAAATTATTTACAGCTCCAAACTGTTTGACAGCCCGCCCGGTCATCCCGCGCGCAAACTCCCCGATGGCGCAGGCTTCGCCGGGTTCCGTGTCATGGCGCCCGATCTCAAAACCGATTGGTTCGCGGCTGTCGGCGCGTCGTACTTCCGCTCATCAGGCCCCTACAACCAGTATGGCCTCTCGGCGCGCGGCATCGCGATCGACACGGCCATGCCGCGTCCGGAAGAGTTCCCGCGCTTCAGCCATTATTGGATCGAAGGCGGCGACGGCACGCGTGCACCCTTGACTATTTATGCGCTGCTCGACGGACCGAGCCTCACGGGCGCCTATCGCATGACGCTGGAGCGGTTGACGGATGCACGCGACGTGCACCGGGTCGTGATGGAGATCGAATCCGTATTGTTCGCGCGCAAAGACATTGCCCGGCTTGGCGTCGCGCCGTTTTCCAGCATGTTCTGGTACGGAGAAGCGCGCCGCGCACAATCCGCCGATTGGCGGCCTGAAATTCACGACAGCGACGGACTCTCCGTGCTGACGGGCTCGGGCGAACGCATCTGGCGCCCCATCAACAATCCGCCCAAGGTGATCACCAGCGCCTTCATAGACAAGGATGTGCAAGGCTTCGGCTTGCTGCAGCGCGACCGCGACTTCGTGCATTATCTCGATGACGGCGTGTTCTACGAGCGCCGTCCGTCCGTTTGGGTCGAGCCGCTCGATAAGTGGGGCGAGGGCGCGGTGCACCTTGTCGAAATTCCAACGGATGATGAAACCTTCGACAATATCGTTGCTTACTGGGCGCCAGCGGAACCTTTCAAGGCCGGCCAGACCCGCCGCTATCGCTACCGCTTGACGTGGCTCGACGAACCGCCGTTCCCATCGGACGTCGCGCGGGCAACCGGTACGTGGACCGGCATGGGCGGCAGACCCGGGTTCAAACGGCCCGACGGCGTCCGGAAGTTCGTGATCGATTTTCAGGGCAAGGTGTTTGAAGGCTTAGGCCGCAACGATGGCGTCGAACTGGTGGTCACAGCTTCGCGCGGGGACGTCTCCAATTCCTACAATCACCCCGTGGTCGATCAGCAGGAACGCTGGCGCGCGTTCTTCGATATCAAGGCAGACGGCACTGAGCCCGTCGATCTGCGCGCGTTTCTCCGCAAAGGAAGCGTTGCGCTAACAGAGACGTGGATCTCGCAATATTTTCCCTGACCGGGTTCGACCCGGCGGTCGTTTGCGAACACGTCAGAGATTGCGTGAGGGCCTCCGACAGCTCCTCCATGGTGTTCGCGGGTAGCAACAGTCCGCCGTTCTCGCGCGATAGACATGAGAGCGCACGGAACGATCGCGGGTGTAACCGGAATGCGATGACATGAATGGTCAGCCGATGAGCTTTCGATTTCAGTTCATGGGCGATCTGGCAGGGATAGCGCCCGCAATTTTCATCGCCGTCCGTCAGGAGCACGATGACGGCGGGCTTCTTTGTATAGTCGAGCGCGACCGCTGCGGCTTCGACGGCTGACGAAAGCGGTGTCTCGCCTTCGGTCCTGGTTTTGTCGATTGCGGCAAGGATATCGTCACTTGCATTGGCATGGGGCGCAACTTCAAGCGAAAGTTTCTGGCATCGTGCATTATCGCCCGGGCCATAAATGACCAGGCCAAGATTGCGGCTTTGGGCGGCAAGAGGAATGACTTGATGCGCGGCCCTGCGCGCGAGGTCCATGCGCGTTGTGTCTGGCCCTGCCGGCTGGCTCATGGAACCGGACGCGTCAAAGACGATGATGGCGTCGTCCTTGCACGTTACGCGGTCATCGGCGTGTAGGGTGCCAGGCGCCAGCGCGGCGCATACGCAAGCCGATAGCGCCGCCCGCAGCTTAGAACCAAACTTGAGCCAAATTGCCATGTCGACGACCCGTTTTGCCAACGAGTGTAGTTACGCGCCAGCTTTGGCACCAGATCAGAAATGGTCAGTTAGTGCCAGCCGGCCGTGTCTCGATAGCACGCTTCAAATCTGCGAGGTCCGAGGCGAGCTGGCGGCGCAGCAGGGGGGCAAACAGGAACGCAACCGGCGATAAAACATAGGCCAATCGGGTGATGGGGCGTCCCGAGAATGTGAGTGTCATCTCGGTCGCAAGACCCGCGCCCTTGAACTCGTGGGTCGCGCGGTAGCGCGTGCCGTGGCTATAGGCCGTCAGCACGAAGCGGGAGGGCGGATCGAATTCGGCAAAGACCATTTCTTCGGTTGCAAGCTGGCCGTGCATGCGGCGTGTTTCGCGAAAGCGGGTTCCTGCCCCGATCGGGTCGCGCGTTAGAATCTCGGTGGTTTCGATGCCGGAAATAATACCGGGCCACGCTTTGACATCTGTCGCGATGGCGAAAGCGAGCGCCGGTTGCGCATGGACGATTTGACTGACTGAAATCTTCATTGCGGAAGGCCAGACTTCCAAAAATGGACGTTAAAAAAGTGCTTTAGCCAAAGCTAGGGTACAAGGTTAGGACAACCGTATGCCGCAAATTATGTATCAGCGCGCCGGGCCTGTCTCAACCGGCAGATCGCTGCCGTCCTGGCCCCATTCGGCCCAAGACCCATCATAGACCGCCGCATTGGTTTGTCCCAGCACCGCAAGTGCAAGAGCGAGCATTGAGGCCGTGACGCCCGACCCGCAGGTATTGACGACGGGTTTGGCAACGTCGATGCCAACGGCCTTGAAGAGGGCGCCGAGCTCGTCCGGCGATTTGAATGTGCCGTCGGCGTTCAACAGGGATTGGGAGGGAATATTTTTTGAGCCCGGAATATGCCCTTTGCGCAAGCCGGCGCGCGGTTCATCGTCCCGGCCTTCGAAGCGCCCGGCGGGACGCGCGTCGACGATTTGAGCGCCGGCTTTCTTGATGAGCGCATTCATCTCGTCGAGGTCGCGGATGATCTCGGTGTTTTGCAGTGGTGTGTAATGGCGTTCGGAGCGTTTGGGCGGCTGGCCGTCTTCGAGAGGACGGCCTTCGGCCTTCCACTTCTTGAGGCCGCCATTCAACACCGCCACATCCTGATGCCCCATGGCGCGGAACGTCCACCACACGCGTGCGGCAGAAAAGATGCCGCTCGTGTCATAGACGACGATGCGGGCCCCGTCGCCGATGCCCATCTTTTTCATGCGCGAGGAAAACTTGACCGTTGAAGGCAGCATATGAGGCAGCTGCGATTTTTCGTCGGACAGATCGTCGATATCGAAAAATAGCGCGCCGGGAATGTGCTCCGTCAAATATTCGGCTTTTGGATTGCGCTTGGCGGTCGGCAAATGCCAGCTGCCGTCGAGCACGATGAGGTCCGGGGAACTGAGATGGCTTTGCAACCAATCCGTCTCGACAATCCAGTTTTTGGCGGTCTTCGGCAATGGAGCCCCCATAATGGACCGGCGTTTACCCGGCCGGCAGTTCAGCACATAGGCAAAAGTTAAACGCGCCGCAAGGATCACCTTAGTGTGATGAAATTGCGCCCGGACCGTCGGCCCAGCCGAAAAACGCTTCAAATTCGTACGCGGATTTACCTGGCATTAACGGCCCTCCCGCAAAGTGACCTTGCAAACTTAGAAGTCTGCAGGCGTCCGGATCATCGCGTGCCTGTCCATAATGAGGGATTTAGCCAATGAACACGAAACTTATGGCTGGCATTGCCCTGGCAGCACTCACGGCCGCTGCCTCGCTCGCCGGTACCGCTTCCGCAGCCGATCTCGGCGGCGCCCAGGGCGGCTCGATGAAAGACGGCTACGTCCAGCCGATGCCGGAAGTCTCGCCGCGGCGCAGGCCCCTGCTACGTCCGTGCAGACGTTGGCTACTCCTGGGCCCGCGACCCGGACATCAAATGGCCGGTGAGCAACGATACGGTACTCGTGGATGCATTACGGCAACGAAATCGACCGCGTCTCGACCTCATGTCACCGACGAAGTTACGAATACGAGCCGTGAAAACGGGGCCTTCGGCGAAGTCGGCGCAGGCTGCACGCTCTGGGGCAACGCCTCGTCGGGCCGTGCGCTTCGCGGCGAAGTCATGTTCGGCTTCCGCGGCGATCGCAAGGTTGATGGCGAGCCTGGAAATACTACACCGTCTACACACGATCCTCATCCGGTCCCAGTCCGCCCACCGGTTCCGGACGTCCCAGTCATCGATGACCCGCTGCACACTTCGATCAAGTCGCACACGCTGATGGTCAACCTCTACAAAGACCTCGGCAAATATGGCCGCGTGACGCCTTACGTTGGCGCCGGCGTCGGCGTCGCCATGCACAAGGTTGATGAAACCTACTTCACGGGCAACTACTACCTGCCAAACCGCATCGAAGGCGACGAAAGCTACTCGTTCGCTTGGTCTTTGATGGCGGGCGTTGGTTACCAGTTGACCGACCGCGCAACCCTCGACTTCGGCTATCGCTACATCGACATGGGCGACGCTGAATCGGGCCGCGTGGACAACGCCGGCTTCGTTAACCCCAAGGTTGATATCGATGATCTCGCCGCTCACGAACTCAAGATCGGTCTGCGCTTCAGCCTCGGCGAATCGAACTGCTGCGCCCAAGAATATGCCCCGATGAAATAATAGGCTGTTCCCTCAGCCACTTCTAATCAGCACAAACACGCAAAAAGCCGGGCCCTCGGGTCCGGCTTTTACTATTTATGCAAAGGCCATCGCGCGGTCTCGCGCCACTGGCAAGGGCTTTGCACAGGACCCTATCGACCACTTGGCTTGCGTTCATGAGCCAAGGCGGGTTCGAAAGGCTCTGGCTCAATGATTCTGAAATTGTTCTCGCTCGCCCTATTCGGCGTCCTGGCAGCTTTTTCTGTCACTCTTTACATGGAAGACGCCCTTATTGGGGCATTGATACCTGCGGTTTCCGGATGCGCCATCCTGGCCCTCTACAACAGTTAGACTGGCGACTAGACTGGCGTCCTGGGCAGGCTTGCCGTTCCCTCGGTGCCGCGTTGGACCGGGATTTTGGACCGGACGCCGGAAAGGCAGTGATGACGCGGTTTATCGTTGCTTTTGGACCCTGCGCACTTATATGAAGGGCATCTCCTTCCCTTGCTTTGGCCAGGGCGGCCCCTCCGCTTGAGTGCGATGGGCTGTTTTTGGCGATTTGGCGGGTGCGGGGCATAAGCGGATATGCTAGGGCGCTGGCGCGCTTGTTGTGGACTACAGGCGCGGTAAGCGGGCGTGGCGGAACTGGTAGACGCACTGGATTTAGGTTCCAGCGGCGCAAGTCGTGGGGGTTCAAATCCCTCCGCCCGCACCAATTGACTGACAGCATTCAACACTTCAACGAGAGTTCGAGCGAGACAAAGATGCAAGTGACCGAAACGGGTAGAGACGGCCTGAAGCGCACACTCAAGGTCGTCGTTGCGAAAGCCGAACTCGGCGAACGCTTTTTGGGCCGCCTCGACGAGATCAAGGATCGCGTCCAGCTCAAGGGCTTCCGCAAGGGCAAAGTTCCCGTTCCGCACCTGAAAAAGGTGTACGGCAAGTCGCTGATGGCGGAAGTTTTGGAAGAAGCCGTCAAGGATACGAGTCAAAAGGCGATCAAGGAGCGCAATGAGCGCCCAGCCGGTCAGCCCAAAATCGAACTCGTCGATGCCGAAAATGGTGTTGTCGATCGCATCATCGCAGGCGATGAGGATCTGGCTTATTCCATGTCGTTCGAAGTCTTGCCGCCTATTCCTCTCGCCGATTTCTCGACGTTTAAACTTGAGCGGCTTGCTGCCGACGTTGGAGACGCCGACATCGAGAAGGCGCTGGGGGAACTCGCCGAACGCAATATCTCGTTTGACGTCGAAGAGGGCCGCGCTGCCGCTGAAGGCGATATGGTGACGATGGCTTTCACGGGCCGCATCGATGGAGAAGAGTTCGAAGGCGGTGCCTCTGAAAGCGCGAGCCTGGTCATTGGCCGCGGGCAGTTCATTCCAGGCTTTGAAGATGGACTTAAGGGCATCAAAGCCGGCGAAGAGCGCGTAATCGAAGCGACCTTCCCGGAAGAATACCAGATGAAAAACTTGGCCGGCAAGACCGCTAAGTTCGACGTCAATGTAAAGGCCGTCTCGAAACCCTTGACGCCGGAAATGGACGATGCGTTTGCAGCCGGTCTTGGCGCGGAAAACCTCGCGAACCTCAAGGAGCTCGTGGGCGCACAAATCAAAAAGGAATACGACGGCGCGTCGCGCATGAAATTGAAGCGCGAGCTGCTCGACGAATTGGACCGCGCACACGCCTTTGAACTTCCAGCTTCGCTTGTTGACTTCGAGTTCTCCAACATCTGGAACCAGTACGAAAACAACCTCAAGTCAACGAACAAGACGCTGGCCGATGAAGGCAAAAGCGAAGACGAAGCGAAGGCCGAGTACCGGACGATTGCAGAGCGGCGCGTGCGCCTTGGCCTCGTCGTTGGCGAAATCGGCGAAAAGAACAAGATCGGCGTCAGCCAGGACGAACTGCGCGGCGCGCTGATCGAACAGGCCCGCCGCTTCCCCGGCCAGGAAAAGATGGTCTACGAATATTATGAGAAAACGCCAGGGGCGCTGGCCGAGCTCCGCGCTCCGATTTTCGAGGATAAGGTGATCGATTTCATCGCCAATGCCGCAACGATCGAAGAAAAGAAAGTTTCCAAAGATGAGCTTTTCAAGCAAGTTGAGGAAGCAACACAAAAGTAGTTGATGAGACCCGAAGGCCGCCATCGCGCCGTCGCAAACTACGTTATTGATGACTTGTTTCCGCACCGCCTGGAACGCTTCGGTTCCTGCCCGCCGAGCGGACAACAAACATAAAGGAAGACCAAAAGATGCGCGATCCGCTCGCTACTGTGACGAACACCTTCTGGCCGATGGTTGTGGAGCAGACGACGCGCGGCGAGCGCGGCTACGATCTCCCCTCGCGTCTTTTGAAGGAGCGCATCATTTTCGTGACGGGCCCCGTCGAAGATCACATGTCCGCGTCGATCTGCATGCAGCTGCTGTTTCTTGAGGCCGAAAATCCCAAGAAAGAGATTTCCATGTACATCAACTCGCCAGGCGGCGTGGTGACAAGCGGCATGGCGATCTACGACACCATGCAGTTCATCAAGCCGCCGGTTGCAACGTTGTGCATTGGGCAAGCTGCATCCATGGGATCGCTGCTCTTGTGCGCCGGCGCCAAGGACATGCGCTTTGCACTGCCGAACGCACGAATCATGGTGCACCAGCCATCTGGCGGCTTCTCGGGCCAAGCGTCCGACATCGAGCGGCACGCAGAAGACATCGTCAAGATGAAGCGCCGTCTGAACGAGGTGTACGTCAAGCACACTGGGCAAACTTACGAAAAAATCGAAAGAACGCTGGATCGCGATCACTTTATGACCGCAAGCGAATCCTGCGATTTCGGGCTCATCGACAAAGTGCTGAATTCCCGCGACGAAGTCGAAGGTGGTCTGTTCGAAGGTAAGGCCACGTAACCTTTGCCAAAGAGGCTCTGCAACGCGATGTCGCGCTCGTCAGGAAAACTGTGCATACCGGGATTAGAACAAACGCTGCACAGTCTTTGTTGAGTGCCGCTGCGGGGGCCAAATTAACCCGGAAATCACCACGTTAAGCGGTGTTGCCCGGAACGCGCCTGAAGTGTGGCAATAGCGCCGCTTTACCCTTAAGCTGCAGTGGTTGCTATTAATCCATTCTTGATCTGGTGAACGCTAGCGTGTTCAGATCGTCGTATAAAAGAGTCCAGGTGCCTTGCGGCTGGCAAAGTCGCGTGCCCTGTGTAGGGGGCCAAAGGGAGAACGTCCGGGCTGGGCGGTTTCTCCAAACATTGTGAGACTGGAATGGCTCAAGAGAAAAATACCCTCTACTGCTCCTTCTGCGGCAAGAGCCAGCACGAGGTCCGAAAACTTATTGCCGGTCCGACGGTGTTCATCTGCGATGAATGCGTCGAGCTTTGCATGGACATCATCCGCGAGGAGAACAAGAACACTCTTGTCAAATCGCGCGACGGCGTTCCGAGCCCGCAGGAAATTTGCGGCGTGCTCGACAGCTATGTGATCGGCCAGTTTCACGCCAAGCGCGTCCTCGCGGTCGCGGTTCACAATCACTACAAGCGCTTGAACCATGCGTCCAAGAACAACGATGTCGAACTCGCGAAGTCGAACATCTTGCTCGTCGGCCCGACGGGTTCGGGCAAGACGCTGCTTGCGCAGACCTTGGCGCGTATTCTCGATGTGCCGTTCACAATGGCGGACGCAACAACGCTCACGGAAGCGGGCTACGTTGGCGAAGACGTCGAGAACATCATTTTGAAACTTCTGCAGAGCGCCGACTACAACGTCGAGCGTGCGCAGCGCGGTATTGTCTACATCGACGAAGTTGATAAAATCAGCCGCAAGTCCGACAATCCCTCGATCACGCGCGATGTCTCGGGCGAAGGCGTCCAGCAGGCGCTGTTGAAAATCATGGAAGGCACGGTCGCCAGTGTTCCTCCGCAAGGCGGGCGCAAGCATCCTCAGCAGGAATTTCTGCAGGTCGATACGACCAATATTCTATTCATCTGCGGCGGCGCGTTTGCCGGGCTCGAAAAAATCATTTCGCGCCGCGGCAAAGGCTCGTCGATTGGCTTCTCGGCCAAGGTCACGGGGCCGGATGAGCGGCGCACGGGCGAAATCCTGCGCCAAGTCGAGCCGGAGGACTTGCTGAAGTTCGGGTTGATCCCGGAATTCATTGGCCGATTGCCTGTCATCGCGACGCTCGAAGATCTGGACGAGATCGCTCTCGTGCAAATCCTGACGGATCCGAAGAACGCGCTCGTCAAACAATATCAGCGCCTCTTCGAGATGGAAGACGTGAAGCTGACGATCACGGTCGATGCCTTGAAGGCAATTTCGCGCAAAGCCATTGAGCGCAAAACCGGCGCTCGCGGTTTGAGGTCGATCATGGAAGGCATCTTGCTCGACACGATGTACGATCTGCCCCAGCTCAAGGGTGTTGAAGAAGTCGTTATCGGGCCAGAAGTCGTCGAGGGCTCGGCTCGTCCACTTAGAATTTATTCTGACCGTGCTGAGGAAAAGGGTTCAACGGCCTAATTCCGGCTCGGCGGCCGGAACTGAATTGGCACAAAATTGGACACTTGATATCGGGGTTTAGGTCCCCATTTGTCCGGAGGGAGATTAACCAGCAGGCAGGTGGAGTGACGTCTCCGAAGCCGGGCTATGAGATCTTCCACCGCGCGTCGCACGCGAGACGTGCCGTGAGCCGCCTCATAGGGGCTCCCGGACAGGTCGCAAGTGGAACGAAGCGTGCAGTGCGGGCGCGTGAAGAGGCGTTTGATCGTTCAGGTGTTCCGGAACCTTCCGGACCAGATTGGGTAATGAAATGAGCGAAGAAAAAAAGACCAAAGAGAAGGCAAGCAGCAAGGAGCTGTATCCGGTCCTGCCGTTGCGCGACATCGTGGTCTTCCCCTACATGATCGTGCCGTTGTTCGTCGGGCGCGAGAAGTCCATTGCCGCGCTCGAAGAAGTGATGCGCGCCGACAAGCAAATCCTGCTTGCCGCGCAGAAGAACGCGGGCGACGACGATCCGGCAACGGACGCCATTTATGAGATCGGTACGCTTGCGTCCGTGTTGCAGCTCTTGAAGCTCCCCGACGGCACCGTGAAGGTGCTGGTTGAAGGCAGCGCGCGCGCAAAGGTCGTCAAGTACACCGAGAACGCCAACTATTTCGAAGCCGAAGTCGAACGGGTGCCCGAGCAGCCGGGTGCGAAGGACGAGCTTGAAGCATTGGCGCGCTCGACCGTTTCGCAATTTGAAAGCTACGTGAAGCTCAACAAGAAGGTTTCGCCCGAAGTCTTGGGAACGGTCAGCCAGATCGAGGATTACTCGAAGCTTGCCGACACGATTGCCTCGCACCTCGCGGTCAAAATTTCCGACAAGCAGGACGTTCTCGAAACGGCGACCGTTTCCGAGCGCCTGGAGCGCGTTTACACGCTGATGGAAAGCGAAATCTCGGTTCTTCAGGTGGAGAAGAAAATTCGTTCGCGCGTTAAGCGCCAGATGGAGAAGACGCAGCGCGAGTATTATTTGAATGAGCAGATGAAGGCCATTCAGAAGGAACTTGGCGACACAGACGAGCGCGACGATATCGCCGAGTTCGAAGAGAAAATCGAAAACACGAAGCTGTCGAAGGAAGCCAAGGACAAGGCGCTTGCCGAGCTCAAAAAGCTCAAGCAGATGAGTCCGATGTCGGCCGAAGCGACAGTCGTGCGCAATTATCTCGATTGGCTCTTGTCGATCCCCTGGGGCATCAAGGGCAAGGTCAAGAAGGACATCGTCGAAGCGCAGCAGATCCTCGATCTGGAGCACTATGGCCTGGAAAAGGTCAAAGAACGCATCCTCGAATATCTCGCGGTGCAAGCGCGTACCAACAAGCTGAAGGGCCCGATCCTCTGCCTCGTCGGCCCCCCGGGCGTCGGCAAGACGTCGCTTGGCAAATCGATCGCGAATGCGACGGGCCGTGAGTTCGTGCGCATGTCCTTGGGTGGCGTCCGCGACGAAGCGGAAATCCGCGGCCACAGGCGTACCTACATCGGCTCGATGCCGGGCAAAGTCATCCAGTCGATGAAGAAGGCGAAGCGCACCAATCCGCTTTTCCTCTTGGACGAAATCGACAAGATGGGTCAGGACTTCCGTGGCGATCCGGCGGCCGCTTTGCTTGAGGTCTTGGACCCGGAGCAAAACAGCACGTTCAACGACCATTACCTCGAAGTCGATTACGACCTATCGAATGTGATGTTTGTGACGACCGCCAATACGTTGAACATTCCGCCGGCCCTCATGGACCGCATGGAAATCATTCGGCTCGCCGGTTACACGGAAGACGAGAAACTGGAGATTGCGAAACGCCATCTTCTGGCAGGTCAGGTTACAGCCCACGGCTTGGAAGCCGGCGAGTGGATTGTGGAAGATTCCGCGATCCAGGAAATCATCCGCCGTTACACGCGGGAAGCTGGCGTGCGTTCGCTTGAGCGCGAAATCGCCAAGCTGGCGCGTAAAGCGGTGAAGGAAATCCTGACCTCGTCGAAGACGTCGATCACAGTAAATGCCGCCAATGTCCATGAATACCTCGGCGTGCCGAAGTATCGCTATGGCGAAGCCGAACTTGAAGACCAAGTTGGTATCGTCACGGGCCTCGCTTGGACCGAAGTCGGCGGCGAACTGTTGACCGTTGAAGGCGTTATGATGCCGGGTAAAGGCAAGATGACGGTGACGGGCAACCTGCGCGACGTGATGAAAGAGTCGATCCAGGCTGCGAACGCTTACGTGCGCGCGCATTCGCCGGAGTTCGGCATTCATCCCTCGCTGTTTGAAAAGCGCGATATCCACGTGCACGTGCCGGAAGGCGCGACGCCGAAGGATGGTCCGTCGGCCGGCGTTGCCATGGCGACCGCTATCATCTCGGTTTTAACCGGCATTCCGGTCCGCAAGGATATTGCCATGACGGGCGAGATCAGCTTGCGCGGCCGGGTGCTGCCGATCGGCGGCTTGAAAGAGAAGCTCTTGGCGGCGCTGCGCGGCGGTATCAAGACCGTCGTCATTCCGGAAGAGAATGCCAAGGATCTCGCTGAGATTCCGGCCGAGGTGCAGAAGAAAATGGACATCATTCCAGTGGCTCGTCTCGAGGACGTCCTCAGAATTGCATTGGTGCGCATGCCAGAAGCCATCATTTGGGACGAAGCCGCTGAAGAGGCTGCGGCTGTCGCGGCCAAGGAAGCCGATAAAGACAAGGGCGGATCGCGCATCACCGCGCATTAAGCCTCTGCGACCGCTCAACTTTCGGGCATTTTAACCCCCGCGCCCGCAAGGCGTGGGGGATTTTGTCGCGGCGAGGATAATGAGGACAATTTGGCAGCGCCAAAGGCCCATTTTTGGGCTTTTTCCCCTTGACGGAGGGGGGGATTGGGCGCTTGTAAGCGGCTTCCAATAGCGGCCGGAACCCCTCGAACGGCCGCCTCTAGCCAGACGGCTGTGAGTTGAGGAAAGTTTTCCCGAAGCCATAGGACGGTACACATGAGCAAGAAAGACCTTATCGACGCTGTTGCAAAGGACTGTGAGCTGACGAAGGAGAAGGCCAGCAGCGTAGTTGATGCCGTGCTCGCCCATATTCGCGGCGCCATGAAACAGGGCCAGGAAGTTCGTATTCCGGACTTCGGCACCTTTAAAGTGACCGCCCGCAAGGCGCGTGAGGGCCGCAACCCGGCAACGGGCATGACGATCCAAATCCCGGCTTCCAATGTGCCGAAATTCACGCCCGCCAAGGGCTTGAAAGAAGCGCTGAATTAAGTAGTTGCTGTTCGAACTAACTCCGGCGCGCCTGGCGACAGGCGCGCTTTTGTTTTTGACGAACACGGCCGTAGGCATTAGGCAATATGCCATAGGCACAGCCGCCTAAAGAACGGCCAATGGCCCACTGCCCAATGCCTCACTTGGGAGGTTAGCTCAGCGGTAGAGCGTCTCGTTTACACCGAGAATGTCGGGGGTTCGATCCCCTCACCTCCCACCATCCTGACCGCAGTCAAAGATCTATATGTGGCTGACGCAAGTGCGAAGCATGGAAGCCCGCAGCGTTACAGCGAGGCGGCGATTTGAATGCAGCCTTAGAGGAGATATTCGGAGATCTTAAAGTAGTACTCTGAGGCGGCCAGCGCACATGTTGCGAGCAAAAGGGGGCCGCCTTTGACCTTTTTAATGCCGATGGCGATAGCCATACCGCCGATAATGAAGGCTCCGGCCCAGAATTGCGTTTGCACCATTGTGATCATGTCAAATGGCACGAATGTGCTGCCGTCCATGTCCTACCTCTTTATGCCGGCATCTCCCGGCGAGCGCTTCTGGTCCCTTCGCACGTCCAATGGGTCACAAATATTTATCAAGGCGCAGCGTACAAAGAGTTAATTGCCGGTTGGAGAACGGTGTTTAGAGGGCTAGATCTCGGCTATTGGGCTCAAACGGGCCCGCAACGAATTCAATCCGAGGGTCCAATGACCGTTTCCATGTTTCAACTGTCGGTGCCTGCATTCGTCAGGATGCTCAATCAGCTCGACGCAATGCTTGACAAGGCGGCGGCGCATGCGGCGGCCAAGAAGATCGACCCGCTCGTGCTGACGGGCGCCAGGCTTGCACCCGACATGTTTCCACTGTCGCGGCAGATCATGATTGCCTGCGACTTCTGCAAGGGTGCCGTTTCCCGTCTTGCAGGAAAAGACGTGCCGAGCTGGCCGGATACCGATACTACGTTCCCCGAATTGAAGGCGCGCATCGCCAAAACGTTGGAGCATGTCAAAAGTTTCGAGGCGGGCGGCATCGACGGTAGTGAAACGCGCCAGATTAAGATCAAGGCAGGCACGCGCGAGATGGAATTCCAGGGGCGCGATTATCTGACCTACTTTGTGCTCCCGAACCTGTATTTTCACTCTACAGCCGCCTACGCTATCTTGCGCCATAACGGCCTCGAACTCGGCAAGAGCGATTTCATGGGCAGTCTTTGAGGGAGCGGGAACCGATGAGTATTTCGATGCATAAGGCCGCGGTGGCGTCGTTTCAAAAGCACCTCCACGCGCTCGACGGTATTCTCGATAAGGCGGCGGCTTTTGCCGAGGCGAAAAAGATCGATCCCGCAGTGCTGCTGTCGGCGCGGCTTTACCCGGATATGTTCAACCTGAAAAAGCAGATCCAGGAGGCATGCATGTTCGCGAGCACGGCGACGGCGCGGCTTGCGGGCCTGCCAATTCCATCGCCCGCGAATGACGAGGCAACGATTGCGGACCTAAAATCCCGGATCGCGGCGACGCTGGCATTTCTCGATACCGTCAAGCCAGAGCAAATGGCGGACTCAGGAGCGAAGTCCTACACTTTGAAAGTTGGCCCGAACGAGATGACGTTCACGGGCGAGGACTACCTGATGCACTTCGCGCTGCCGAACTTCTATTTCCATTGCACCACCGCCTACGGCATCCTGCGCCACAACGGCCTTGCAATCGGCAAGCGGGATTTCATGAGACGCACGCCTTCTGCCTAGCTTTTGTTTGCACGGCCCGGCCTCGCTTTTGTTTGCATGCTTCCGGCATGACATGCGGCGTGTAGGAGCGGCGCGTGGGATAAGGCATCGAGTTGAAACGGGAAACCGCCGCTTTCCGGGCCTTCAGAGCGCGGCTCAAAGGCTGCTTGACGGGGAGGGGCGGTTCACGTATTCCAGCCCTCGTGACCGCGGGCGCAACTCCCACTAAAATTGGGTGCGCCCGTCGCGTATTGGAATGCGGGAGTAGCTCAGTTGGTTAGAGCGCCGCCCTGTCACGGCGGAGGCCGCGGGTTCAAGTCCCGTCTCTCGCGCCATTCCTTTGTGTCACGCCGCTGATCCTCGCTCCGCACGGGCAAGCCTCTGAGGGTGCGGTTATGCGAGTTTGAGCTTTTGTCCGCCTTGCAGCGCAATAGACGCCGGGGTACCACGGGCCTATGATTTGGCGCCTGATTCAAATTGAGTCAGGGCGCGCGGGCCAGGACCGGACCACATGAGCGAACTCTTCACCCAGTATCTGCCGATCATCATTTTCCTCGGTGTCGCGCTGTTCATCGGGGCAGCATTGATGCTCGCGCCGTTCCTGATCGCGGTGAACAATCCTGATCCTGAAAAAGTCTCGGCCTATGAATGCGGGTTCGCCGCCTTTGATGATGCCCGCATGAAATTCGATGTGCGCTTTTATCTGGTCTCGATCCTGTTCATCATCTTCGACCTCGAAATTGCGTTCCTGTTTCCCTGGGCTGTCGCCTTCAAGGAAATCGGCGCCTTCGGCTTCTGGTCGATGATGATTTTCCTAGGCGTCCTCACAATCGGCTTCATCTATGAGTGGAAGAAGGGTGCGCTGGAATGGGAGTGATCCGCGAGAACGACGCGCAACTTTTTGACCGCGTGTTGGATAAGGCGCGTGAAGGCTCTAGCGGCGGCGGACGCACGCTGCCCCCAGGTCAACCGGGTGGCATCATCAGGCCGGACGATCCGTTCTTTGGCGCGGTCAATAACGAACTCGCCGACAAAGGCTTTCTCGTCACCACGACCGACGATCTGATCAACTGGGCGCGCACGGGTTCGCTCATGTGGATGACATTCGGTCTCGCGTGCTGCGCGGTCGAGATGATGCAGGCGTCCATGCCGCGTTACGATCTCGAACGCTTCGGTTTTGCGCCGCGCGCCTCTCCGCGCCAATCCGACGTCATGATCGTTGCTGGCACGCTGACCAACAAAATGGCGCCGCGCTTTGCGCAAGGTCTACGACCAGATGCCAGAGCCGCGCTACGTGATCTCCATGGGTTCGTGCGCCAACGGCGGCGGTTACTACCATTATTCCTACGCGGTCGTGCGCGGCTGCGACCGCATCGTTCCGGTCGATATCTATGTGCCGGGCTGCCCGCCGACGGCGGAAGCGCTGCTCTATGGTGTTTTGCTGTTGCAAAGGAAGATCCGCAGGACGGGGACGATTGAGAGGTAGCAGAGACGGGAAACGTAGGTTGGGTTAGACGGCCTCTGCACTCGCGTCGTAACCCAACAATCAAGACCAAAGTCCGTTGACGAAAAGTCGTTGGGTTACGCGCGAAATGCAGATCACGCATCGGCCGCGAAGAAAAGCGCCGCGCTAACCCAACCTACAAGTGAAGAATGGCAATTTGCTCATGACCAACGCCCTCGAAATGCTCGGCTCTCACATTGCAGGCAAAGCGCCGTGCCGTCATTCATTGACCCATGGTGAGCTGTCTCTGTCTGCTGATGCCGCGCACATCGCCGGGCTCCTGAAATTCCTGCGCGACGATGCAAATTGCCAATTCGCCGTGTTGATCGACATCTGCGGCGTCGATTATCCCGAACGCGAAAAGCGTTTCGAGGTCGTCTATCATTTGCTTTCGCCGCGTTTAAATCAGCGCATCCGCGTCAAGATCGCGACGGACGAGGCGACGCCGGTCGCGAGCGTCAACGACATCTTCCCCGCCGCCAATTGGTTTGAGCGCGAAGCCTACGACATGTTCGGCATCAAGTTTTCAGGCCACCCGGACTTGCGCCGCCTGCTCACGGACTACGGCTTCCAGGGCTATCCCTTGCGCAAGGACTTCCCACTGACGGGCTACGTCGAAGTCCGCTACGACGACGAAGCCAAGCGCGTCGTCTATGAGCCCGTGAAGCTCAATCAAGAGTTCCGCAATTTCGATTTCGAGTCCCCATGGGAAGGACCAAACTACGTGTTGCCCGGAGATGAGAAGGCGAGCGGGAAGGCATAAGTCCATTAGGAGCGGCCATGGAAGACGCATTCGGAAAAATCGTTGCGGCGCTGTTTGTCATTCTGGTCATCATCTTCGATTGGCCGCGCGCGATCGCGGGACTGCTTGCCGGCATCGCGATCCGGTGGAGTAAGGTCGGCAATCCTCTTGTGGCCCTCATCATCGCGGTCGTTGCGATTGCCGGTCTTGGCGAGTTGATCTATCCGCTGATCGGACGCACGGAGGGAGCGAATTGGAATTCGTTCGGGCTTGGATTGCTCGCAGCAGGTGCGCCCGCCTACGGGTTGTTCCGCTGGTTCTATGACATGGTACAAAACTAGGTGCGGGACGCGCGGACATGAAACCGACGCTGAAGGTTGGCGACAAAATCGAGTTCTCCTACCGTGTGCCCGCGGAGAAGACGGTGCCGCATCTTTTTCCCGAAGCGCACGACTTCCAGCAGATGCCGAAAGTGTTCGCGACCGGCTTCATGGTCGGCCTCATGGAATGGACGTGCATGAAGGTTTTGGAGCCGCATCTGGATGCAGGCGAGGGGTCGCTCGGCATTCACATCAACGTCTCGCATCTGGCGGCGACCGTTCCTCATCAGACGGTGACGGTTGAAGCGGAGTGTACCGTCGTTGAAGGCCGAAAGGTGACGTTTCATGTCAAAGCGCGCGATGAACTCGACGTGATTGGTGAAGGCGAGCACGAGCGGGTTATCGTGAAATGGGACAAGTTTGTCGCCAAGGTCAATGACAAGGCGAAGCGTGCGCGGGTGGGGACGATATGACGGGGCAAAGACGGGAAACGTAGGTTGGGTTAGCACCGGCCGGGATGCCGAAGTTTGACAAAAAGTCCATTCCGGTGCGTAACCCAACAACCAAGACCTGAGACGGCGAATATCTGACCACTTACGACTCACCACTCACCACTTACGAGCGACCATGGCCGAAACAGAAATCAGAAACTTCAACATCAACTTCGGGCCGCAGCATCCTGCCGCCCACGGGGTGTTGCGCCTCGTGCTGGAGTTGGATGGCGAAATCGTCGAGCGAGTCGATCCGCATATCGGGCTTTTGCATCGTGGCACTGAAAAGCTGATCGAACACAAGACGTATCTGCAAGCCATCGGCTACTTCGACCGGCTCGATTACGTCGCGCCGATGAATCAGGAGCACGCGTTTTGTCTCGCGGCTGAAAAGCTTTTAGGGATAGAAATCCCGCGCCGGGCGCAGCTTATTCGCGTTTTGTATTCCGAGATCGGGCGCATCCTCTCGCATCTCTTGAACGTCACGACGCAGGCGATGGACGTTGGCGCACTGACGCCGCCGCTCTGGGGCTTTGAAGAGCGCGAAAAGCTGATGGTGTTTTATGAGCGCGCCTCGGGCTCGCGCATGCACGCCAAATATTTCCGCATCGGCGGCGTGCATCAGGACCTGCCCGAAAAGCTGGTCGATGACATTGCGGCGTGGTGCGATCCGTTCCTCAAAGTCGTGGACGACATCGACCGGCTGTTAACGGGGAACCGCATTTTCAAGCAGCGCAATGTCGATATCGGCGTTGTGTCACTGGATGACGCATTCGCCTGGGGCTTTTCGGGTGTGATGGTGCGGGGCTCGGGCGCGGCGTGGGACTTGCGCAAGAGCCAGCCCTACGAGTGCTACTCGGAATTCGATTTTGATATTCCGATCGGCAAGAATGGCGACTGCTACGACCGCTATCTCATCCGCATGCAGGAAATGCGCGAGAGCGTGAAAATCATGAAGGCCTGCTGCGTGAAACTGAAATCAGCGGACGGGCGGGGCCCTCACGTGGCGGACGCCAAGAAAGTCGTGCCGCCGACGCGCGCCGAGATGAAGCGCTCGATGGAAGCGCTGATCCATCACTTCAAACTCTACACCGAAGGTTTCCACGTGCCGGCAGGTGAAGTCTACGCTTGCGTCGAAGCGCCGAAGGGCGAGTTCGGCGTCTTCCTCGTGGCGGACGGATCGAACAAGCCGTACCGCTGCAAAATACGCGCGCCGGGTTTTCCGCATTTGGCGGCGATGGATTTCTTGAACAAGGGGCACATGCTCGCGGACGTGATCCGCCATCCTCGGCAGCATCGATATCGTGTTTGGGGAAATTGACCGATAATGTCCGAATTGCCCAAATGCCCGAAATGCCGCAGTGAACACACTTATGAGGACGGCGCGTTGTTCGTTTGCCCGGAGTGCGCACACGAGTGGTCAGGCGAGGCGACTGCGACGGCAGATGACGACGACGGCCCGCGCGTCGTCAAGGATGCGGTCGGCAACGTGCTCGCCGACGGCGACAACGTCACCGTCATCAAAGACCTGAAGATCAAGGGTTCGTCCTCGGTCGTGAAGATCGGCACCAAGGTGCGCAGCATCCGCCTCATCGACGGCACGGGCGGTCACGACATCGACTGCAAAATCGACGGCGTCGGCCCGATGCAGCTGAAAAGCGAGTTCGTGAAGAAGGCGTAAGACGGCATAGGCTTGGCGGACTGGGTGGTGTGCCGCTCAGGCTTCCCGGCAGCCTTCAAGAAAGGCGATGGCCGCGTCTGTGTGCATGAGCATTTCAGTCGCCGGAATGACGTCGCCCTCAAGCATCAAATTTTTCCAGCTTCCTTCGACGACGCCATCGAGCATGCCGATCCAGCGATTGTAAGTGGTGATATCGACCTCATCGTCATCCGGCAATTTTTCGACATGCTCGCGCACTTTTTCCAGCGCGGCGATGACGGCGTTGAGGCGGGCTGTGTTGGCGGCCATGGCGGCTTCTCCCGTCTTCGGGTGATCGAAGAATCGCGCACAGCTTAGCCAAAACGAAAGCGGACGCACGACTTTCGTGCGTCCGCATCATATTCCGGCAGGCTAGGATGAACCTACCTCTGACTAACCGCAACCCCATTCAGCATCGTCTGCGCGCGGCGGTTTTTGGACCAGCACGAGATGTCGTCGCAGGTCGCAACCGGGCGTTCCTTGCCGTAGGAGAGCGTGCGCATGCGCGCCGCTTGCACGCCATTTTGGGCGAGATAGTTTTTCACGCTCGTCGCGCGCCGCGCACCCAACGCAATATTGTATTCGCGCGTGCCGCGTTCGTCGGCATGGCCTTCAACCGTGATCGTGTTCTGCGGATACTGCTGCAGCCACTGCGCCTGCTGGGCCAAGGTCTGCTGCGCTTCGGGCGTCAGATCCGAGCTATCCGACGAGAAGTAGACGATGTCGCCGACGGCGGAGGCAAAGTGCTGGGCGCTGCCGGGTGTGCCGCGCGCGTTGGCCCATTTGCCGCCGTTGCGCCCGTACTCGCCGCCGTCGCGATCCGTGGCGCCGAGCCGGCTTTCGGGGAGAGCGGCGTTTTCCTTGGCGCAAGCGCTGAGCAGAGGTGAGGCTCAGAACGGCCATCGTGCCAAACGAGCGCTGGAAACGCGAAAGACGCAACATAGGAAACTCCTGACCGCTTACTAAGGCCGCTATAGAGACCTGGGGTTGGTAAACAAATGCTTACCAATGGTGGCGGGGCTATGGGCCGCTTTGGGTTGAAAGTGGTGTGGTTCCATGGTGCGGGGAAGGCGATTACAGGCCCGCTCACGGGCCTATGCGCCCGAGGGGGTGGGGTAATCCCCAGCCTCCGCATCGCCCAATGCTCCCTTGGTCAAAGCTTCTGAGCGTGACGTTGGGCGATGGATCGCGATGGCCGAGCTGGGGGGCTTAACCTCGTCCGTCAATTGGCTAGCCTCCGCCACAAAGCATTGATATTCATGGGGTCACACGGAACGAACCGGGAGGCCCGAATCGTCCGCCTAGTAGCGCCCGGAGACTGACTTCATGATGGACAACCTCTTTTTGCTTGCCGTCGCCTCGTTCGGCTTTGGCCTTAGCCTCTCCACCTACCGGCTGTTTGCCAAGTCGAACGGCTGGCCCATGGGCGCTCTGCAGGCGGACCTGCCAGTCATTCCGGTTTTGATCGGTATTGCGGGCCTTGCTGCCGGATTGTTGTTTGCAACCGCGCGGGGCGTCGATGACGGCGGTTGGTACATCATCGCCTTCGGATTGCTCCTGGCGGTGATCTGGACCGGGTTCTTGAGGGTTGGATCGCAACTTGGACTGTTTATCGTACCCGTTGTCACATTCCTGCTGCTGCTCGGCTGGCTTTCGGTGCCGCTTGGCTATTCGGAGCGCAAATGGGCGACCGAACAGCCGACCGAAACCCTGCGCCGGCGCGGAATTATTGACGAACGAGTCAAGGAATTGCCGGCTCCCGGGCAAACAACCCCCGGACAGCCCTAACGGCCTCCCGCGAAAACATCCATTTTGCAATTCTTTTCGTCGCACCCCTTAGGTCGCAAACCTTGGGGGTGCTGGACTTTTGGAGGTAAGTCAAAGGCTTGCGCGGCTCTCCCGATCCACGTACTGGAAAGTGGGATTTAACCCTGTGAGCGGGTCATCCCCGCCACGCTGCGGTGGGTTATGATGGGCTCAGAAACCGACTCGTTTGCCGGTCAGTTGAGGAGCCGAAAATGGCCGTTCGCCGTCTTAACCCTGAGCAGCCCGCGCACTTTGCATTCAGCGCGGAAAACATGGCCTGGGCCAAGGCACAAATTGCCAAATTCCCGGAAGGGAAGCAGGCCTCTGCAATCATTCCTCTGCTCTGGCGCGCGCAGGAGCAATCAAATGGATGGCTGCCGGAACCGGCGATCCGAGCCGTTTGCGACATGCTCGGCATGGCCTACATTCGCGGTCTCGAGATCGCGACGTTCTACACGATGTTTCAGTTGTCGCCGGTCGGCACAGTCGCGCACGTGCAGGTATGCGGGACGACGCCGTGCATGCTGAGTGGAGCGGCGCGCTGGTCGATGTGTGCAAGAAGCGCATCACGGCCGAACAACATCACGTCACAGCGGATGGAAAATTCTCGTGGGAAGAAGTCGAGTGCCTGGGCTCATGCGCTAACGCGCCGCTCGTGCAGATCGGCAAGGACACGTACGAGGATTTGACCGCCGGGTCGCTGGAAGCGCTGCTCGATGATTTTGCCAAAGGCAAAACGCCGGAACCCGGTTCGCAGATCGGGCGCAAGGCCTCGTGTCCAGCTGGTGGTCCGACAACGCTCAATGATCCGGCGCTTTATGACGGCTCCACCATCGGCGCCTGGAAGAAGCGGTTTGATGAGGCTGCGGCCCATGCGGCGCCAACGGCAGCATTAAAAGCAATCGAACCAGCGGCGGTAGAGATAAAACCGGCAGCACCGGCCATAAGTACTGGCGCACTCGCGGCGATGGCCAATGCCGGGCTTGTCAAGGATTTGAATGATCGCAGTAGTGGCAAGGCGCTCTCGGTTGATGAAATTCAAAAAATGAAAGTAGGCTCGGTCTCCCGCGCGCCTCTTGCCACGCCCTTGCCGGCTCCAAATGCAGGCATCGCGAAACCAGAATTGCTCACGAGCCCAAGAGACGGCAAAGGCGACGATCTGGGTCTCATCTGGGGCGTCGCGGAAAAGCTCGCGGACAAAATGAATAAGATGGGCATTTGGCATTTCGATCAGATTGCCAAGTGGACGAGCGCACACGTCGCCTGGTTCGAAAACGAAGTGCCGGGTTTTAAAGGACGCATCGAGCGCGACAAATGGATTGAGCAGTGCACGAAATTGGCGAGCGGCTGGCGACCCGGCAGCGACGTTGGCGAACGGCCGAAGGGCATAGGCATGGAACGAGAGCTGACACGTCTGGCGATTGAACTGGAACTTCCTCCGGACGGCGGCCCTGTGTGGTTTTATCCGGGTGCGACGACGCGGGGCGGTCACGATGGCCTGCTGCTCAGCGTGCTCGACACGGACGGCACGACGCGGCTCTGCATGGTTGCGAGCGCGGCAAACGATGGCACGCAGTTTTCGGGCCCGATTGAAATGCCGGACAACGTGCATTTCTACGCTAACGGCTTATTGATGAGTTATGACGAGCCAGACGTGTGCGAGGACGTCGGCGTGTGGCCGGTGCTCGACGCGCGCTGGACGCCGTCGCAATCGAGGATTGTTTTTCACGACACACGCGCCGTCGCCTATGGCCCGCAAGGCCGTGCTTGGAAATCCGGTCCGACTTGTTCTCGACGGCTCGAAATCGAGGAATTATCCGATGAGGTGGTCCGATTCACGGGCTACACGTTTACCGATAGGGATATCGCGGTAAATCGCATCGCGTGGCGCTCGACGTCATGAGCGGGCAGGTGGTTGAAGGCGCATCAATGCAAAGCCTGGAAGGATGATGGCGATGGACGAAACCAAACAGCCGTCGAAGATCAAACAGACGATTTCGAGTGCGCCGTGGGTGCGCGCAATGCGTCTCATCATTGCGGCTGTGGCGGCGTTTCTCATGTATCACGCGATAACGCGGTTTTTGGCGGGTCAACTATCGCCGACAGACGCGTGGTTTGCCGGATGATCGGCATTCTTGGTTTGACCGCGCTCGTCGAAGCGATCTGGCCCGAAGGCAATATGGGATTATTGCAGTATTGGGCGTTGACGGCGCTTGCTGCCGCCGGGCTCGTTGCCTGGGCCATGGGCGGCGCCAAGTGGATCGGCGTTCTCGGGCTGATTGCACTCTTTGCCGGCTTTGCCATCGCGGCACTCGAAGCTTCGAAGGGGAAGTCTGACTAATGCGTCTGCATTTGCCGCGAACCTTCGGACTAATCCATCCCTATGGCAGAGCAGTTGGGTTACGCGCGGATCGTCCCCTATGAGGGAGCAGCATATGGGCTGCGGGGGCCCAACCTAGTTCTCATGCGTAGCGGTGCCGTTCAACTTGCACGAGGTCTTCGCCAAGCTGAGATTCGGCAGATGCCGCCCTATGGTCGAAATTGCGCAATCGTCAAATGGACGCTGTTTTGGAAATTTTCTGCTGGGGGCGCCGCATGGTTGCTGGCGGAAAGACTGTACTCCGGAATTTTCTCATCAAATTATCTAGTTGGTTTTCTGGCTTTTGTTTTTGCAGTGTTTCATAAATATCCCGCAGTTCCGCACGGGAAATTCCAAGATTGGGATGCTGTACCAGACAAGCCAAATGGCAGGTTCCATTGGTTATTACATTCTCGATTTCGTTTTGCTATGCGCGTCGGCTTGCGGTCGAAATCGATGGTGCGACGCATTCCGAGACGAAGAGTGGCGCGAGATCCCTGGATCGTTCGGCTTTTCTCGAAATGAATAGCTGCGCGTGTTGCGCGTTTCAAATGTCCGACGTTCGGGAGAAATTTGCATGCTCCATGACCGCGACCGGATTTTTCGTTATTCCCCTCCCCTCAGGGGAGGGGTTAGGGGTGGGGTGGGGAGCCAGCGGAGGTGTTCTGGAATTGATATTTACCTTGAGCTTGGTCAACAGTCCCCGCCCCCTCACCCGGCGTTTCACGCCGACCTCTCCCCAAGGGGAGAGGGTGACGCGCAAGCGGCGAAAGGGAAGTTCTACTAATGCTCCATGATCGCGACCGCATTTTCCGCAATCTCTACGGCTTCCACGACGCGGGGCTGAAGGGCGCTATTTCGCGCGGCGCGTGGGATGGCACGAAATTCTTCATCGATAAGGGCCACGACTGGATCATCAACGAGGTGAAGGCTTCAGGCTTCGCGGACGCGGCGGCGCGGGATTCCCGACGGGGCTCAAGTGGTCGTTCATGCCGAAGAACGATCCGCGTCCGAGCTATCTCGTCATCAATGCGGACGAAAGCGAGCCCGGCTCGTGCAAGGACCGCGAAATTCTGCGCCATGATCCGCATTTGCTGGTTGAAGGCGCGCTGCTCGCCGCGTTCGCGATGCGCGCGCATGTTTGCTACATCTACGTGCGCGGCGAATTCATCCGCGAGCGCGAAGCGTTGCAACGCGCGATCGACGAAGCTTATGACGCGCGGCTCATCGGCAAAGGCAACGTGCATGGCTGGGATCTCGACATCTATGTCCACCATGGCGCGGGCGCCTACATCTGCGGCGAAGAAACGGCGCTGCTTGAGAGCCTGGAAGGCAAGAAGGGCCAGCCGCGCTTGAAGCCGCCGTTTCCCGGCGAACGTGGGTTTGTGGGGCGCGCCGACGACGATCAACAACGTCGAGAGTATCGCGGTGACTGGCGATATTCTCCGGCGCGGCGCGACGTGGTTTGCGGAGCTTGGGCTTCCCAATAACACCGGCACGAAGCTCTTTCAGATTTCAGGACACGTCGAACACCCTTGCGTCGTCGAAGAAGAGATGGGCATTCCGATGCGCGAGCTCATCGAGAAGCATTGCGGCGGCGTGACGGGCGGATGGGATAATCTTCTTGCCGTCATTCCGGGCGGGTCGTCGGTGCGCTGTATCACGGCCGAACAAGCAACCGACGTGACGATGGATTTCGATGCGCTCGGCAAGCTCGGCTCCGGCTTGGCACGGCGGCCGTCATCGTCATGGACAAGTCGACCGACATCATCGCCGCGATCCGGCGCATCGCTTACTTTTACAAGCACGAGAGCTGCGGCCAGTGCACGCCCTGCCGCGAAGGCACGGGCTGGATGTGGCGCGTGTTGGAACGCATGGAGCGGGGCGAAGCTGAAAAGCGCGAAATCGATTTGTTGTTTGAAGTGACGAAGCAGGTCGAGGGTCACACGATCTGCGCGCTGGGAGATGCGGCGGCGTGGCCGGTGCAGGGCTTGATCAAGAATTTCCGGCCCGTGATTGAAGCACGGATCGATCAGTATCAGAAGAAGCATCGCGGGAGGCGGCGGAGTAGGTCATGACCAAAAAACTCATCGTCGATGGCAGCGCGAGCCCCCTCTCCCCTTGGGGAGAGGGTCGGGGTGAGGGGGTGGGCTCTTGCCTTCACCACCATCATTCGCATCAACAGCCCGCCCCCTCACCCGGCGCGGAATTGGGTTCAATGCCGTCATGAAGAGCCTTGGGCGCGCCGACCTCTCCCCAAGGGGAGAGGTGAAGCCGGAGCAAGCACACATGACCAAAAAACTCATCGTCGACGGCAAGGAAATCGAGGTCGAGGATCACTTGACCTTGATGCAGGCGTGCGAGCAAGCCGGCGCCGAGATCCCGCGCTTTTGCTATCACGAGCGCTTGTCGATTGCCGGCAACTGCCGCATGTGCCTTGTCGATGTGCAGGGTTCGCCAAAGCCCATCGCGTCGTGCGCCATGGGCGTCGCCGATTTGCCGCCGAACAAGGACGGGTCTCCCAAAGTCGTTTCGACCAAAAGCCCGCTCGTCAAAAAGGCGCGCGAAGGCGTGATGGAATTCCTGCTCATCAATCATCCGCTCGATTGCCCGATTTGCGATCAGGGCGGCGAATGCGATCTGCAAGATCAGGCGATGGCGTTCGGTATCGGCGGTTCGCGCTATCAGGAAAATAAGCGCGCGGTTGAAGAAAAGAATATCGGGCCGCTCATCAAGACGGTGATGACGCGCTGCATCCACTGCACGCGCTGCGTGCGCTTCATGACGGAAGTGGCGGGCGTCGAGGAGTTGGGCCTCATTTCGCGCGGCGAAGATGCCGAGATCACGACGTATCTCGAAAACGGCATCATGTCGGAGATGAGCGCCAACGTCGTTGATCTTTGCCCCGTCGGCGCGCTGACGCATAAGCCGTGGGCGTTTAGCGCGAGGCCATGGGAGATGACGACGACGGAATCGATCGATGCGATGGACGCGGTTGGTTCGGCGATCTCGGTTGATACGCGCGGCGGCGCCGTGATGCGCATTCTGCCGCGCAACAACGATGCCGTGAATGAGGAATGGATTTCGGACAAGACGCGCCACGTTGCGGACGGCTTGAAGACGCAGCGCCTGGATCAGCCGTATATTCGCAAGAACGGCAGATTAGAGCCCGCGAGTTGGGACGAAGCGCTTGGCACTCGTCGCGCAGAAATTGAAGGCCGCGAAGCCGGAGAAAATCGGCGCCATTGCGGGTGATCTTGCTGGCGCGGAAGAGATGTTTGCGTTGAAGGATCTCTTCACGCGGCTGGGCAGAGAAATCTCGATTGCCGGCAAGCGGGCGACAAGCTCGATCCGAAACTCGGGCGCGCCAGCTATCTTTTCAATACAACTATTGAAGGCATCGAGCAGGCCGACGCGATCCTGATCATCGGCTCGAACCCGAGGCTTGAAGCGCCGGTTTTAAATGCGCGCATCCGCAAGCGCTGGCGGCGCGGCGGCTTGAAAATTGGTCTCGTTGGACCGAAGGCCGATCTCACGTATCCTTATGAGCATCTTGGCACGGCGCCGGAACACTTGACTGAGGTTTCCAGCATCAGGCATCCATTTGCGGCGGCGCTTGGCACGGCATTGCATCCGATGGTCATCGTGGGCGAAGGCGCCTTTGCGCGGGCGATGGCCTGGCGATTCTGGCGGCTGCTGCGCGCATCGCGACGGCTGCGTGCAACGGCAAGCCGGCCACTGGAACGGCTTCAACGTGCTGCATACGGCGGCGGCGCGCGTTGCCGGGCTCGATCTCGGCTTTGTGCCGGGGCAGGGCGGGCGCGATCTCGACGGCATGTTGAACGCCGATATGGATGTTGTTTATCTGCTTGGCGCTGACGAAATCGAGCTTGGCCGCTTAGGCGGCGCGTTCACGATCTATCAGGGCAGCCACGGCGACGCGGGCGCGATGCGCGCGGACGTGATTCTGCCGGGTGCGGCCTACACGGAAAAGAGCGTGACGTATGTGAATACCGAAGGCCGCGCGCAGCAGACGGTGAAAGCCGCATTTGCGCCGGGCGAGGCGAAAGAAGATTGGACGATCATTCGCGCGTTGTCGGCGCTGGTTGAGAAAACGTTGCCCTATGATACCCTGAACGCACTTGCGGGCCGAGATGTACAAGGCGGCACCGCAGCTTGCAGCACTTGATACCGTGGAAGCGCGTGCTGTTTCCGGGCTCAGCACGCTGGCCGGTCTTAAAGGCGGGTTTGGGCCGGAGCCTTTCGGCCAAGCGATTGCCGATTTCTATATGACTAACCCGATTGCGCGCGCGTCGGCCGTTATGGCGGGCTTGAGCGCGCTTCGGGCGAATGCCGCAGGCGGCAAACGGGAGGCGGCGGAGTAGCGCACGATGCTCGAAACGTTTTGGACATTTATGAACGACTACGGCTGGAACATGCTGGGGCTTGTGGGCTTTTCGCTGTTGCTGCTCGTGTCGCTGCTCGTGATCATCGCGTTCCTGTTGCTGATGGATCGCAAGGTGTGGGCGGCGGTGCAGCTGAGGCGCGGGCCGAACGTGGTTGGTCCCTTCGGTCTGCTGCAATCGTTTGCCGACTTGCTGAAATTCGTTTTCAAAGAGCCGCTGATTCCGGCGGGGTCCGACAAGATCGTGTTTCTTCTTGGCCCCTTGGCGACGGCGACGTTTGCACTGGCGACCTGGGCCGTGATCCCGGTCAATGAAAATTCCTGGGGCAAGTGGGTCATCTCCGACCTCAACGTCGGCATTCTCTACATCCTGGCAATCTCGTCGCTTGGCGTCTACGGCGTCATCATGGGCGGATGGGCGTCGAACTCGAATATCCGTTTATGGGCGCGTTGGGTCCGCTGCGCAGATGGTTAGGTATGAGGTCTCGATCGGCTTCGTTATTATTTGCGTGCTGCTTTGCGTCGGATCGCTCAATCTGACGGCGATTGTGAATGCGCAAAAGCAGGGATTGGGACCGGCTTCGGCCTGACCCGTCGCTGCTCGATTGGCATTGGCTGGCCTTGTTCCCGATGTTGGTCGTGTTCTTTATCCCAGCTTTGGCCGAACCAACCGGCCGCCGTTCGATCTGCCGGAAGCGGAGTCGGAATTGGTGGCGGGATTTATGGTCCAGTATTCATCGACGCCGTATCTGCTCTTTATGCTGGGCGAGTACGTTGCGATCACCACCATGTGCGCGATGACGACAATATTGTTTCTCGGTGGATGGCTGCCGCCGCTCGACGTCCGCGCCGTTGAACTGGGTGCCGGGGATATTCTGGTTGATCGGCAAGTGCGTGTTCGTGTTCTTCATGTTCGCCATGGTGAAGGCGTTCGTGCCGCGCTACCGGTATGACCAACTCATGCGGCTCGGGGTGGAAAGTGTTTCTGCCGTTGTCGCTGGCGATGGTAGTCGTTGCGACCGCGAGCTGTGTTGCATTTCGGGGGGCTGGCGCCATGAGCCCCTACTCGCTGATCGGATTGGCAATCGGCTCCTGTCTGCTTGGCGGCATCAGCTATGGCATGCTGAGGAAACTCGGCGGGCGGGTTGATAAAGCGGAGACGAAGACGCTGCTGAATACGGTTGCGTTGATCGAGCTGGTGACGCGCTTCCGCTGTTCGGCTACTTGATCGGCGCGTTTGTGTTCGAGTGAGGACGGACGCAATGAACATCGCACGCGGCATTAAATCGCTCTTCCTTACGGAGTTCGTTTCGGCGTCTTCCTGTCGATGCGCTATTTCTTTGCGCCCAAAAAGACGCTGAACTATCCCTACGAGAAGGGACCGCTGTCTCCGCGCTTTCGTGGCGAGCAAACCGCCCTGCGCCGCTATCCCAACGGGGAAGAGCGCTGCATCGCCTGCAAGCTGTGTGAAGCGATCTGTCCGGCGCAGGCGATAACGATTGAAGCGGGACCGCGCCGCAACGACGGCACGCGCCGGACCACACGTTACGATATCGACATGACCAAATGCATCTATCGTGGGTTATGCCAGGAAGCCTGCCCCGTGGACGCCATCGTCGAGGGACCAAATTTCGAATTCGCGACCGAAACGCGCGAAGAACTTTTCTACGATAAGGACCGGCTACTCGCGAACGGCGACCGCCTGGGAACGCGAAATCGCGAAGAACATCGAGCTGGATGCGAAGTATAGGTGTGACTGGGGGAGCTTCCTCTCTCCCCTCAATGCCCTTCTCGGGCATTGAGGGGGGAGAGGGCGTTTTGGGGTGAGGGGCGGCAACGCAAAGAACAATGCGCCGCCTGGTTCAGCGCAGGGTGAGAGGGCGGTTCAGGGATGGCCACGGCATTTTTCTTCTATCTGTTTAGCGTGCTCGCGATTGCGTCGGGTGCGACGGTGGTGTTCGCCAAGAACCCCGTACATGCCGTGCTGTTCCTGATCCTGACGTTCTTTAATGCGGCCGGGCTGTTCGTGCTCTTGAATGCTGAATTCCTGGCGATGCTGCTGATCGTCGTCTACGTCGGCGCGGTTGCGGTGTTGTTCCTGTTCGTCGTCATGATGCTCGACGTGGATTTCGCGGAACTGAAAGCAGGCTTCATCAAGAATGCTCCCATCGGCGTGCTCGTCGGCGGCGTGGTGCTGGCTGAATTGATCGCGCTCTTCGCGTTCAAAGGGTTGATGGTTGCGCCAAGCAAAGTCGCGGCGGCGGCGGTGCCGTCTGGCTTGTCGAACACGGAAGCGCTTGGCCAACTCATCTACACGAAGTACTTTTATTTCTTCCAGAGGGGCCGGCATGATTTTGCTGGTCGCTATGATCGGCGTGATCGTGCTGACGTTGCGTCATCGCGAGAGCGTGAGGCGGCAATCGATTTCGGAGCAAGTCGCACGCGGTCCGAAGACAGCGATGGAAGTCGTCAAGGTTCCTAGCGGCGGTAGTCATGTGCCACCGAAGAAGCACGTGGAGGCGGCGGAGTGATGAATGTGTTGGCAGAATCTCCGGTGTCATCCTGGGCCTCGTGCCCAGGATCCATCGTGCCGCCTGGGTCAAAACAAGCGGATGAATGGATCC
>CAVUIN010000001.1:0-85585 GCA_963741545.1 uncultured Alphaproteobacteria bacterium | reverse complement strand
ACCCATTGAAAAGACTGGCGCGCCCGAAAGGATTCGAACCTCTGACCCTCAAATTCGTAGTCTGATGCTCTATCCAGCTGAGCTACGGGCGCGTTTTTTCAACCCGCAGAGACCACGGGGAACCGGTAGGAAGGCCGGAATGGCTCCTCTCTAGTCGCTTGAGACGCCTAGCGCAAGGCCCCTTACGTTGGCCCACCCGCGCCGGAAAAGCGCATGTCCAAGCCACTATCGCTAATGCGTCGAACGGTCGGGAAGTTCGATCCGGAAAATCGCGCCGACCGGGCTCTCTACAAACGTGAGCGTGCCCCCGTGAGCCTGAACAAGTTCGGACGCTATGACGAGGCCGAGACCCGTTCCGCCCTTTTTTGTTGAAGCCTGAAACGCTTTAAACAAGTTCTCGCGAGCCTTTGCAGGAACGCCCGGACCATCGTCCGCGACATCGACGATGACCTTGCGGCCTTCACGGCGCGCCTTGACGCGGATTTCGCCGGTCGCATCGCCATCTGCAGTTTCAATGGCCTGTGCCGCGTTACGCACGAGGTTGCTCAGAACACGGAAAAGATGATCGCGGTCGGCGTCGATCCTAAGACTCGCTTCCATATCTGCGACGAACGCAATTTGCCCTTCGCGCGGCAGGCCCTGACTGTCAGCCACCTCCTCGACGAGTGCTTTCAATCGAAAGAGGTCGCGGCGCGGGGCGGCTTCCGAGGCGCGTCCGAATTGCAGCGAAGAGTTGCAGAAGCTGATCGCACGATCAAGCGAGGCAATAAGCTTTGGTACGAAGCGTTGAACCGTTGGATCTGGAAGATCGACAAGCCGGTCGGATATGAGCTGCGCATTCGCCAGCATGTTGCGCAGGTCGTGATTGATCTTCGACACCGCGAGACCAAGCTGCGCCAAACGGTTTTTCTGCGCCAAAAGGCCCGACAACTCATGTTGCATCCCGGCAAGTTCCCGCTCGGCAACCCCGATCTCGTCGAGACGTCCCGAAGGCGTGAGAATGCGGCTCTGATCCTCGGGGTCCGCAGAAAAGCGCAGCATGTTCTGCGCCAGATTTTTCAACGGCTGAACGAGCAACCGGCTCAGCGCGAAATAGACAAGCGCAGCGGTGAGCGCCGAGATGATCACTGAGAGACCAAATATATTCCAGCCGTATTCGAACATCGCTTTTTTCAGCGGCGCTTCGGGAATGACAATTTCAATGAGATCGTTCGGATCGTCACTATTGCGGCCAATAACGCGTATGAGACGCCCTTCCGGGGCGAAGTACACACCGATGGCGTCTCTGATCTGCCTGAGTTTAACGCCGACACCGCCCCACATCGAGAAAGCCTCGGGGCGCAGATCGTAGTGCGCGTTGATGCTGACGCCTGGTTCAACGGGGAGCACAAGCCGGCGCTCTCCGCCGCGCCGCGAGGCAATCGCCTTCACTTGCGCGGTGCGCAGCAAATCGGCACGCAAGGCCGACGGGATTTCGCCGCCCGGAAAAGCTTCGGACGAGAGTGCTGCGAGTTGGGCGGCCGTCAGCCGCTCGTTCAACCAGCTCACGCGATAATTGGCGACGCTTGGCAGGAAGATCAGCATTTCGGCTATCAGCACGAATGCCGCCGTCAACATCAGAAGTTTCGCGGCAAGACCGAGGCGCGACCACGCGTTTTTGAGCGCGCGCAAAGTTGACGCGACTTTGCCGGGCTCAGCCGCTTCTCTTTCGACCTGACTCTGTGCTCTGGCGTCCAAGAGTTTTGCGCTACGCCTCTAAAGCCAATTCCGCGATCCGGAATCCTAGCCTAATTTGGCCAGCCAAGCGATGATCTTACGCACCATGGGGTTACTGGCAGCTGTTGCATAGTAACGGAAAGCCACGCGCTTGTTGATCTCAGATAGGGTCGGATAGGGTGAAATCCACCCTGTCATAGCCTTGATTTTTAGGGGTTTACTCCGGAACAGTCCGCGAGTCAATCGACATGGCAAGCGCCCACATCTGTATGATTTCGCCCGCATGCGCGCCGACGATGGTGGCCCCAAGGATATGGCCCTTCTTGTCGGTAATGACCTTAATCTGGCCGGCTGTCTCCCGCTCAGCTTGGGCCCGGTCGTTCTCGTGGTAGGGCCAACGCAGGACGTTAATCTTGCCGTGCTTCGTGCGGGCGTCCGCTTCGGTGAGTCCCACGTGAGCCAACTCGGGATCCGTGAACGTCACCCAAGGCACGGGACGGCCAGTCGTCTTGGCGGGCAGCCGGAAGAGAGCGCGGCGGATGACGATGCCTGCATGATCGTTAGCGACGTGTGTGAATTGTAAACCGCCCGCCACGTCGCCGATGGCGAAGACGCGTTTGTTCGAAGTGCGCAAGCCAGCGTCAACCGTAATGCCCTTCTTGTCGAATTTGATACCCGCGGCTTCGAGGCCAAGATCTGATGTGTTGGGCTTTCGTCCAGCCGCGATAAGAATATGTGTGCCCTCGATAAATTCGGGGCCCTCCGCTGTCTTCACAAAAACGGTCACCCCGCCGCCGGTGCTGCCAACCCGCTCGACGAGCGCGCCTTCACGGATACTGATACCTTCTCCGCGCAAATGGTCGAGCACGACGGCGGCGAGTTCCGGGTCGTCCTTGGCAAGCGCCTTCATGCCTTCGACGACGGTGACTTGCGACCCGAGACGGCGGTGCGCCTGCGCCAGCTCAAGCCCGATCGGTCCGCCGCCGACGATAATCAGATGGGGAATCTTGGCTGTGTTGTCGAAAATCGTCTCATTGGTGAAATACGAAACGTCCTGAAGGTTTGGGATCGGCGGCACCACGGGCGAAGAGCCGGTCGCGATGACAAAGCGCCGGGCGGTAATGTGATACTCGCCCGCTTCAACCGTATTGCGATCGATAAACCGGCCTGCTGCCGTGATAACTTTGACGCCAAGGCCGGTGAAGCGCTCGACAAAATCGTTGGGCGCAATGGCCGCAATGACGCTTTGTACATGATCGTGGACCGCGCGCGGATCGACCAGAGGATTAACAGGCGCGATACCAAAAGCACCGGAGGTTCGCATCTGATGCGCGCGCTTGCCGGCCGCCAGTAGCGCTTTGGACGGCACGCAACCGTAATTCAGGCAGTCGCCGCCCATTTTGTGGCGTTCGATGAGCACGACTTTCTGGCCGAACGCAGCCGCAGCAGCCGCAACCGAGAGACCGCCAGAGCCAGCGCCGATAATGCAGATGTCGGCGTTGAGCGTTTCGCGCTTCGTGGTGGCCCCTGCGGGCTCGGCACTATCCTTTGGCATGACGACCCTTCCAACGTTTTAATGCGACGGGGATTAAAGCAACAACTCCGAGCAAAGCAAAAGCAACAAGCAACTCTTTGGTGACAAGCGCACTTGTATCAATCGAATAGGGGCAGGCCGTTTCAGGATTTGCAGGCGCTGCCGCGAGACACGATTGATAGCTGGCATTCTGGGCTTCGACCACGCTGCCGAGACCCGCACCGGCAAACGAAAACGCGGTTGTTCCCGGGATAATACCTAGGAAGGTACCGAGCACATATGTCCTAAGCGGTACGCCGAGAAGGGCTGGCGCCAGATTGACAATGACAAATGGAAACGCCGGTACAAGCCGCAAAAACAGCAGGTAACTTAGGGCATTTTCCTTGAACCCTTCACGCAAGCTCGCGAGCGAAGGACCTGCTTTCGCGGCAAGCGTTTCGCCAAACGAGGTCTTGGCCACAAGGAACAAAAGCGTAGCACCGATTGTCGCCGCTACAATCGTTGCAGGCGCACCAAGCTGCCACCCGAACAACAGCCCGCCGGCTAACGTCATGATCAGCCCGCCCGGCAGCGACAGTGCGACAACCGCGATATAGACGAGCATGTATGCGAGCAGCGCAGTCAGCGTGTTGCTGGCAATGTATGTCTTCAGCGCTTCAAAGTTCAGTCCGATTGTCTTGAACGACAGATACTTGTGCCAGCCCATGGCGAAAACCAAAGCCATCAGCGCCGCCAACGCTATGAGTGGAAGCCAGCGGCCAAGGCCGGATGCCGCCTTTGTTTCATGCGCTGGCATGCCGGCCGCGCGGGTATCGTGATCGGAACTCATTCTGTGGTCCTCAATGACCCAATTGTTGAAAATCTAGTTCGGCGCGTCGTTCAAGTTCCAATCGTAACCGTAATCGGCGATCCCGGTGATACTTTCCAGCTTTTGTTTCAATTCAGGCGACGCATACTTGCGAACGTGTGCGAGTACACCTTTGGCATTGCCGCCAAAATCTTCAACGAACCATTTGTAGATAGACGAGGCTTTGACTTCGCCGCTTTTCACGTCAATGCCGCGCTCATGATTGATATAAGCCACAGCGCCCGCATCGAGGCTCGCTTCGAGATTTGCGCCGGTGAAGGCTTCGCGCCCTAGGTTCGGGCAACCGAACGACGCGCAGTTCACCGCATAGTGCACGCGCGGGTCCTTGAAATACACGCGCAGGATCTTGTGTTCGATGTCATCGAGGCTGATTTTTTGACCTTCGACATTCAGCACCTTAGCTTTCCACGGTCCGCCTGTGATCGATGCAACTACGCCGCCGCCGAGCGAAATATCCTTGATAGATTTCACAGGATACGCGTCGAGAATGATATCGACCGTCTTCGCGTTGTAGAGGTTGGCCCAATAGGCAAATTGCTCTGGCCGGTCGAGGGCCGTTACCTTGGTCGCTTCAAGCGATTTAACATAGGCCTTGAGCGCGGGCTGCCCTTCGGACTTGAAAGCCGCATAGCGCACGCGATTTAATCTATCGGCACCCGCAACAACATATTTTTGCAGAAGCCCGGTCCAGGCATTGTGATCAACCGTTTGGGCCGAGCCCTTTGCAGGAACGCTGAATTTCTTGAAGTCCTCGGCCGACGCGGCAGCCGGAAGACCGGCAACGAGCAAGAAGACCAGTCCGAACAATTTTTTTAAAAGCGAAGTTCTCATAGCCCTGAACGTCCTTGTTGCTGATACCCGCTAAACCCGTTGGTGTGACGCAGGAGATTCGCGTCACAGGCCCTGCTTGTTTCGCGCCCAAATGAGTTGGCACCATCAAAGCTCCGTGATCCGGGCGTCCGTTCGCGTCCCAGGCCGGGAGCGGATGGCATTCTAGAGATCATCCAAACTGGGCTCTTTTGACCCAGCCGCCGCGTTGACTTGGCAGGGCCACGCCCCTATAAGGCCTGAACTTCCAGGTTGGTCTGGCTTCCTAGGCGTCACTGCGCCTCTCAGTAGCCCGGTCTAACCCACGGAAAATCAATCCATTTTGCCGAAAATCTGCCGTCTCGCGGCGGCGGCTAGACCCTTGACGGAGACGTCCGTGAAACGCACTTATCAACCGAGCCGCCTCGTTCGCAAGCGCCGCCATGGCTTCCGCAAGCGCATGTCAACTGTTGGTGGCGTTCGGGTTATTGCCCGCCGCCGTGCCAAGGGCCGCAAGCGCCTATCGGCCTAGTACCCTGCCAAGCCTCACATAACGGCAATGGGCCGGGCGGCACCTTCCTGGACCGCAGGGACTTGATGCTTTTGGCGCTCCAAACCCTGAAATCCCGCAATGAATTCCTCGCAGTCCGCGGTGGCGCTCGTGCATCGGTGCCTACTTGCCTGTTGGAAGCCCGCAAACGACGGGCTGGCGTTGTCCCTTTCGAGGGTGCCCGTTTTGGCTTCACAATCACCAAAAAGCTCGGCAATGCCGTCACGCGCAACCGCATCCGCCGCCGGCTCAAGGCTGCCTTGAGCACATTGCAAAGCGACTGTGCGGCCGACGGCTTCGACTATGTGGTCGTCGCCCGTCACGCGGCTTTCGACCGGCCCTATGCAGACCTACTCAGCGACCTGCGCCGCGCGCTCGAACTTGTTCACAAACCAGCTTCGTCGAAAGGCCCGGCTTCCAGAGGACAAAAGCCTGGAGCACCTTCGGAAACGCGCAAACTAGAGAAAAAACCCGACCAACCGTGACCCGGTGCCCTCTATCTTTTGCAACGCGTTGCGCTAAGCGATTGCGGAGCAAACTCCGTCCAACCAAAAGCGGCCCTGAGCCGAGGCTTTGATGAACCCGCAAAACTCACCGCAAGACCAGAACAACCTTATGTTCGCCGTCGTCCTGTCGCTCCTCGTGCTGATGGGCTGGCAGTATTTTTTTGCATCGCCGAAACTACGCGAGGAGCAGGCGCGCAAGGAATTTTCCCAGGACGTCGAAGCGCAGAGATCTGGTGCCGCAGTGCAAGGCCCACCGGGCGTGGCAACAGCGCCGGTCGCGCAGCCGGGTCCCTCGGCACCGGTGCCGGGTCAAGCTGCAACTGCGCCCGTCTCGCGTGACGAAGCTTTGAAACAATCCCCGCGTTTGGCAATCAAGACGGACTCGCTTGAAGGATCGATTGCGCTGAAGAGCGGCCGTGTCGACGACCTTATTCTTGCAAAGTACCGCGAGCAGGTCGATCCAAACAGCCCAAAGGTTACGCTGCTTTCGCCTGCCGGTTCCGAGCATCCTTACTTCGCCGAATATGGCTGGGTTGCGCAGAGTGGCTCGCAACAGAAACTTCCTGATCGCGACACTGTTTGGACGGTGGAAAAAGGCGACACGCTGACGCCCACGACTCCCGTCACCATTAATTGGGACAACGGACAGGGACTCATTTTCCGCCGCACGTTCTCAGTCGATAACGACTACATGTTCAAGGTCGTCGATGAAGTCGAGAATAAAACAAACGCGGAAGTCGCACTTCTCCCTTATGCCCGCATCCATCGCTACGGCATTCCAAAGGGCACGCCTTTCTACATTCTCCACGAAGGACTGATCGGCGTTGCCGGCGATCAGGGTCTCAAAGAGTTGACCTATGCAAATGCCGTCGCTGCCGGCATTCCAGAGACATATGAAAATGTGACCGGCGGCTGGTTCGGCATCACGGACAAGTATTGGGCTGCAGCCCTGATTCCCGATCAGAAGGAACCCTTTCGCGCCATGATGTCGGCCGTCAAGGCCAAGGCACCCGGCGAACAAGATGCCTTCCAAGCCGACTATTTGCGCGGTGCGATAGCCATTCCGCCTAACGCGCGCAAGGGCGTCGAAGCCCACCTCTATGCCGGCGCAAAGCAGGCCACAGTTATCGACAAATATGAATCCGTTCTCGGTATCAAACTGTTCGACCGGATGGTCGATTGGGGCTGGTTCTATTTCATTACCAAGCCGCTGTTCAAACTCATGGAGTGGATCAACGCCGGTGTCGGCAACTTCGGCATTACGATTTTAATTCTGACCATTTTCGTCAAAGCCGCCTTCTTCCCGCTCGCCAACAAGCAATACGAAAGCATGGCGCGGATGAAAAAGATGCAGCCCGAAATGGCGCGCATAAAAGAAGTCCATAAAAGCGACGCGCAGCGACAACAGAAAGAAATGTTCGATCTCTACAAGCGGGAAAAGATCAATCCGCTTGCCGGATGCTGGCCGATCCTGCTGCAGATCCCCGTATTCTTCGCGCTCTACAAGGTTCTGTTCGTGACCATCGATATGCGTCACGCGCCGTTCTTCGGCTGGATCAAGGACCTCTCGGCGCCGGATCCGACATCCCTCTTCAATCTCTTCGGATTGCTTCCATTTGCAGTGCCGGAATTTCTGCACGTTGGTGTTTGGCCGATCGTCATGGGCATCACGATGTGGGTCCAGATGCAGTTGAACCCGCCGCAACCCGATCCGATCCAGCAGCAGATCTTCAGCTGGATGCCGCTGATGTTCACGTTCCTGCTGGCGACATTCCCGGCTGGTCTCGTGATTTACTGGGCCTGGAGCAACCTGTTGTCGATTGCGCAGCAGTGGTACATCAACAAGAAGAACGGCGCCGAAGTGCATCTTGTACAGAACTTTAAGCGCACGTTCGGGCCATTACTGAAGCTGTTCGGCGTCAAAACCCAGAGCAAGTAGTCTCGGACACCCTTTGCACAAGGTATTCGTTCCACAATGCGGCCTTCCATGTCAGACGAAGAGGTCGAGGCGGGCCGGATGTTATTCACGCAGGCGTGGGACTTCGTGCGTGGCGCGCCAACGCTTGAGTTCCTGCCGCCCGACGACAGACCCGAAATCGCGCTCGCCGGCCGCTCAAACGTCGGCAAGTCAACGCTCATCAACGCCCTTGTCGGGCAAAAACACTTGGCGCGTGCTTCAAACACGCCGGGACGCACGCAGGAACTCAATTTCTTCGCGCCGCCGATTTCCCAAAGCCGAGTGTTTCTTGTCGATATGCCCGGCTACGGTTTTGCGGAAGCGCCCAAGGCCAAAGTCGCCGCCTGGAATGCCGTGCTGCGCGATTATCTTGCCGGCCGTCGAACGCTCTTGCGTGTGTTCGTACTGATTGACGCACGCCACGGCTTGAAATCCGTCGATGACGATATTCTAAAATTGTTGGACACCGCCGCTGTCTCGTATCAGGCGGTGCTCACCAAGGCCGACAAGATCAACCCATACGAACTGGAAAAGGTCATTGCCGAAACGGCTGCGGGTTTGAAGAAGCACGCGGCGGCATTTCCGGAAGTCATCGCCACGTCAGCGGAGAAAGACGACGGCATCGACATCCTGCGCGCGACGATCGCCAAGCTGCTCGCAGACCAAAAAAACTAAAGAAATTAGTTCAAGAATTTGGCGACCAAAGCCGAGCCGGCCTCAAAAGCGCCTTCGCCAAATTTCGCAAACGCGCCGCCTGCAACGGCGGCAACAATCCAGCCGGTCCAGCGCAATACAGCGCGTTTGTAATTGGTGCGGACTTTGACCTCGACAACCTGATCCGGGAAAGCCGTTTCAGCTGCCAATCCGTCGGCACCGACCGTGCGCGCGGAAACGATGATTTGCAGGTTCGACCAACCGCGCTTGTTCGGCGTCACCAAAAAGCGCCAGCTTGCAAACTCATCAGAAATATCGCCGAACTGGCTGTCGATCCATTGCGTTTCGGGCGACGCGGTCTCGATAAAGAACCCGCCTTCAGGTGCACGCAATCTGACCGACATCGCCTTGGTGATCGTCACATCGTGACGCCACGCCAGCCCGCCGCCTTCCATACCTTCTGTGATGGCCCTAACGCGGGCGCGGGCAATGCGGATTTCTACTCGCTCGCTGACGCCGACGCGCATACTGCGCGGGACGTTTTCAGCCAGCTGACCGATTTCGGCTTTGTTTTCCGAAGGGCGTGAGGGCGGAGCAGCTTGAGCCGGCGCGCGTTGTGGAGCCGGCATCGGCATTGGCGGCCGCGCACTTCCCACCGCACCACCCATGGGCGCACCCATTGGTGCTCCAGAAGTCAGGCCGCCAGGCGGCATTTGCGGTGCCCCGTAAGACTGCGGAAAGTACGGCTGTGGCTGGGATTGTTGCGGTTGAGGCCGTGGAATGGGTGGCGGAATCGGCGGCGGCGAAGCCCGTGACGGAGAAGCATCGAAATGAGTAGGCCGCTCGGGAGCGGCGGGGGCAGGCAGCACTGGCTCAAGCGCGCGCGGCACGGGCTGCGCCGATGGATAGGAATAGCCACTGCCTATCGCCGCTGCAAAACCCTCCGAATTGACATCAACAATCTCAGCTCCTGTTGGAGCAGGCGGTTGAGCAGATGCAGGCCGCTCGGAAGATTTTGAACCGGCCCCGGCAGCTGTTGCGGCTTGTTGTTTTCCTTGTTCTATCGGCGCGGGCGACGCAGAGCCTTGCGCAACGTTCCCTCCACGAATAACGACTTGTGCTTCTTCAGGAAGCGCTTCGGGTTCGAGCGCACTCGTTTCGTTTGCAGACGCCGGCGCTTGGCGCAAGTCGTCCATATGCGGCAATGGTTGCGGCATCTGCTGCGGAGGCAGTGGAGCCGGTCGCGGCATTTCCAGCATAATTTCGCGCAAGGTTGGCGCAGAACGGGACTGAACACGCTCGCGGGCACGCGCAAGGACATCGTCCGCAGCGGCACCGGCATTGGGTTCGCGCGCCGGTTGAGCAAGAGCCGATTGCAGCGCGCGAATCGCTTCATCAAATGTCAATCCGCGTGCCTGCAGCATCTGGGCCGCCGGACTCTTTCCATCTCCGACGATCGCCGCTAGCACGATAGCCCCGTTGATATCGCGCCGCCGCCCGCCGCGTGCGGCCGCTGCAGCAGCTTCCAAAATCCGCCGGAGTTGCGCCGAGAGAATAAGTTCCCGCGGCGGCGCCATGCCTTGGGGAATGGCTCGGTTTAAGTATCCGTAGACTTCAGACTTCAGCCGCCCGACATCGACTTGACTGGCAAACAATACGTCGGCAGCATCTGGGTCATCGCAGAGTGCAGCAAGCAGATGCTCGAGCGAAACCTCGCCAGCACCCGTTTGCCGCGCACCGTCAGAAGCGCGCGACAACGTCGCGGCAAGGGCCTGCGACATTGGTATTTGGCTCAGTTCCATGGCCGGCAGGCCCGTCATCCCGTCGTTCCCCGCGCGCGTCAAAAGCGTCTAATCCTGTTCAGGCCTTGAGCGGCCCAGAACACAAAACTAGACCATCCCGGACCGCATGGCACCCCACACGGCGCGGAAAGCTGTGAAACCCTCACGAAATAGGCTCTCTAGTGCCTGATTGTGCTGGAAATCCGTTGAGACGGCGGCAACAGCCGATATAAGAGCCGGAGTTCCGCTTCTCCACCCGCCAATGCACCGCCGATTAGCTGATTTCTCGACCGAGGGACGCCCGTGAAAACGCCGAAAGACACCGCCGAAAACGATGCTCCCGGGGCCGGCGACGCGCCAACCGCACACCTTCAGGCGCGCATTCTAGCGGAGGCCATTCCGCATCTCATCCGCTACGATGAGCAAACCGTGGTGGTGAAGTTCGGCGGCAACGCCATGGGCGACCAGGCGCTGGCCGACGCATTCGCCAAGGACATCGTCTATCTCAAGCAATCCGGGATCAACCCAATAGTGGTCCATGGCGGTGGACCGCAGATCGCCAACCTGCTGAAACGCCTCGATATCAAATCCGATTTCGTGCACGGTCTGCGCGTGACTGACAAGGCGACGGTCGAAGTCGTCGAAATGGTCCTCTCCGGTAAGATCAACAAGGAAATCGTCTCGGCCATCAACCGCCAGGGCGGCAAGGCCGTCGGCATTTCGGGCAAAGATGCCAATCTGATGATTGCCAAAAGAATTACCGAAATGCCAGACCCGCAATCGAACAAAATGGAAGCGGTCGATCTTGGTTACGTTGGCGATCCGGTTGAAGTGAACCCGCACATCGTCGAAGTCATCTCGAAATCCGATCTCATCCCCGTCATCGCACCCGTTGGCATCAGCCGCGACGGAGAAACGTTGAACATAAACGCCGACAGCTTTGCCTCCGCGCTCGCCGCCCGCATGCAAGCCAAGCGCCTCTTGCTGCTGACCGACGTTTCCGGCGTTCTCGACAAAGATAAAAAACTCTTGTCGCGGCTGACGACCGACGAAGCGCGCGCGCTGATCAAGGACGGTACGATTTCCGGCGGCATGATCCCGAAAATCGAAGGCTGCATCGAAGTGGTCGAGGCTGGCGTGGAAGCCGTCGTCATCATCGATGGGCGCGTGCCGCACTGCGTTTTGCTTGAACTTTTCACCGAACACGGCGTTGGCACGCTCGTCAGCCGTGCAGAGCGCAAGAAGGTGAAGTGACCATGGCCGGGGCCAAACCATCCGTTTCGGCGGCTCCCGATCTGAACCCGCTAACGGTGCGCGGCTTTGCTGAAGTCGAAACGTGGATCTTCGATCTCGATAACACGCTCTACCCTTCGTCCTGCAATCTCTTTGCCCAGGTTGATCACCGCATGGGCGCGTTCATCGCTAAAACTCTTGGCGTTCCCTACGAGCACGCGCGCCATTTACAGAAGGCGTACTACCGCCAGTTCGGCACGACACTCGCCGGACTGATGCAGGTGCATAAAATGGCGCCGGAGCCGTTTCTTGAGTACGTGCACGACATCGATCTTTCTGTCGTACCTCAACTTCCCGATCTCGAAGCGGCGATTGGCAGGCTGCAAGGCCGGCGGCTCATATTCACAAACGGTTCGCGGCGGCACGCAGAAAAGGTCGCGGAAAAAATCGGCATCCTGCATCTCTTCGACGGTATTTGCGACATCGCCGAACTCGAATTCGTGCCGAAGCCCGAGCGCGACGCCTTCGACCGCATGATCCGCTTGCACGGCGTTGATGCCCCGCGCGCCGCAATGTTTGAGGATATGCCCCACAATCTCGAAGTTCCGCACGTGCTTGGCATGACAACCGTGCTCGTCAAATCGGACTACATCGATCATCCGGCACAACTCAAAATGCGCGATTGGCGCGAGCTTCCGGAGCATGTCCATCATCTGACCGAAGACATCACGGATTTTATCGTCGGAAATATTTTGCCCGCAGATTCAGTCAGAGACTCAGCCATAGCCAAGTGACGGAACACACATGCTCGACGGCATTTTCGATTTTAAGTTACTCGGCGTACCGCTTGCCTTTCTTTGGACGTCGCTGATCATCGAGCTCACACCCGGGCCAAACATGACGTATTTGGCGGTGCTGAGTGCCACCGAAGGGCGCCGCGCCGGCCTCAGCGCAGTTGCCGGCGTCGCAACAGGCCTCGCGATCATCGGCATCGCGGCGGCGCTTGGTCTCGCTGTCTTGATCTCGGAGTCAGCCACACTCTATGCGACGCTGCGATGGGCTGGAGTCGCGTACCTGTTGTGGCTCGCTTATGAAACGTGGACCGGCACTGATGGTCACCCATCGGATACCCATTCGTTTTCAAATCATGACTGGAAGTACTTTCGAAACGGGCTGATTACGAACCTGCTCAATCCGAAGGCGGTTGTATTCTATATCGCGGTACTGCCGATGTTTGTCGCGCCAGACCACCCCATTCTCCGGCAAACACTGGGATTAACCGTTGCCTATGTAGTCGTCGCCACACTCGTTCATGCGGCAATCGCAATGCTCGCCGCCGCTGCACGGCCTTTTCTCGAAAACGAAACAAAGATTGAAAAACTACGGCACGTTATGGCATTAGCAATCGTACTCGTCGCCTTTTGGGTCGTGTGGTCCACCGGACACGCCCCTTCGTAGCGCCTCCACTCCAGCCCCTGTTGAACAGAAACTGTGTTATAGGAACCGCCTCGCGCGCAATTAGGAACGTCCCTCGCCTATGCAGACGCCGCAGGAGATCAGCAGCTTATTGGCCCGCGTGGCGCGCAAGGACCGCGCCGCCTTCGCCGCCGTTTACCAAGCCACGTCCGCGAAACTTTACGGGATCGTTCTGCGTATCTTGAAGCGCCGGGATATAGCCGACGAGGTGCTGCAAGAGGTTTACGTGAAGATCTGGGAACGAGCCGCCGATTTTGATCCAAAGATGGCTTCACCCATTACCTGGATGGCAACCATTGCCCGTAACCGCGCCCTCGACGAAGTGCGGCGCAAGAAGCCAGATTCAATTGAGGATCACCCTGAAGTTCTCGATATCGCGTCGGGAGAAGAATCTGGCGATTGACGGAATTATGCGCGGCGAAGACGGCAAGCGCCTCTATGATTGCCTGTCCCGGCTTGAGCCGGACCGTGCGCAAATGATCGTTCTCGCTTACTGTGAAGGGCTGAGCCGGGAAGATCTCAGTACCCGTTACGGCCAGCCTGTGAATACCATTAAGACCTGGCTTAGGAGATCGCTTCAACAATTGAGGACTTGTCTCAGTCCATGACCGGCGCGGATGACATAGATGGCCTGGCCGCCGAGTATGTGCTCGGCACACTCGATGCGGGCGAACGCGCGGCTGTATCGGCGCGCCGCCAACGCGAGCCGCAGCTCGACGCGGCCATTAAGTCTTGGGAGAGCCGGTTGGCGCCATTGAACGAGGCGGTTCCTGAAGTCGCCGCTCCCTTGAGCACTTGGCAGAAGGTTGAAGCAAGGATTACAGGCGCTTCCAATATGCCGGGCGGCAGCTCGGAAGTCGTCGATCTTAGGCGCCGCCTCAAGGTCTGGCGCACTTCGGCAATTACGGCGTCAGCCATTGCGGCATCATTGATATTGGCGGTTGGCGTCCGCGAATTGACGCCACAACCAAAGCCCAAAAATCTCGTCGCAGTACTCCAAAAAGATGCCGCATCGCCCGCGTTCCTGGTGACCGTCAACGTCGAAGACCGCCTCATGACCGTGCAGCCGGTCGATGCGAAACGACAGGCTGGCAAGAGCTACGAACTCTGGATCGTGCACGATAGTCTCGGCGCGCCGAAGTCTTTGGGCGTTATCGATGACGCTAGCGCCATGCAACGTCCAACGCTTGCGGCCTACAAGCGCGATGTAATCGAGGGTGCCACGCTTGCCGTCAGTCTTGAGCCGGAAGGCGGTTCGCCAACCGGCGCACCGACCGGCCCCGTGGTCTTTGCCGGCAAGATGATCGAGACATCGCACTAACATCGAGACATCGCACTAACCAAGTGCGCCGCCTATCCGGATCACAATCGATTCAAAAATTTTTTGTGAAGTCGTTTCTGAAACCTGAACGGCCGTGCCGCGTAACTCCAGCAGCTCCCACGACGGAGTTCTGAAATCTTCAATTGGAGTTACCTTCATGACAAAATTCATTCGCGCCACTCTCATGGGCGCTTCCGCACTTGCCGTCGCCTTTTCCCTCGCGCCGATCACAGCAACGCCGTCCTTCGCTGAAAAGACCGTAGAAGTCGGCGGCGCGCCGATGTTCCCTTCGAAGAACATCATCGAAAATGCCGTGAAGTCTAAGGATCACACCACGCTTGTGGCAGCTGTCAAAGCCGCTGGTCTTGTCGATACTTTATCGGGCAAGGGCCCGTTCACGGTCTTCGCGCCGACGAATGCAGCGTTTGAAAAGCTGCCCAAGGACACCGTGCCCACGTTGTTGAAGCCTGAGAACAAAGGTCAGCTGACCGGAATTCTTACCTATCACGTTGTTGCCGGCAAAATGTCCGCTGAAGATATCGCAACAAAAGCCAAGGAAATGGGCGGCAAGCTTGAGCTGACCACCGTTGCCGGCGGCAAGCTCTGGCTGCAGGGCGACGATAAGGGCGGCTGGTGGGTTGTCGATGAGAAGGGCGGCAAGGCCCAGATCACCATCGCCAACGTGTTTCAGTCGAACGGCGTGATCCACGTCATCGACGGCGTCATGCTGCCGAAGTAATCCGCTTTAGCTCCTCCGCATCAGCCTGATGCCCCCTGCCTATGGGGCTGGAGCGGAGTGGTCTGCGGGGTCCGGCCGGGTTTGCGAGTGTTGATCTCGTATTTCCGGCCGGATCGCGATTTCCGGGCGGTTAGCCCCGGCCGATATAGGGCATGTTGGTCGCCAGCAGCGACATGAATTGCACGTTGGCGCCGAGCGGTAGGTTAGCGATGTAGAGAATAGCATCCGCGCAATGCTCAACGTCCATGCGCGGCTCGACCATCGTCTCGCCATTGGCCTGCAGAATTCCCGTTGCCATTCTGGTCGTGAAATCCGTCGCCGCATTGCCGATGTCGATCTGCGAGCAGGCAATATTGTACTTCCGCCCGTCTAGCGACAGAGACCGCGTCAGCCCCGTGATCGCGTGTTTCGTCGTGGTGTAGGGCGCGGATAGCGGGCGCGGGTTATGCGCGGAAAGCGAACCGTTGTTGATAATGCGGCCGCCTTGCGGGTCTTGCGCTTTAAACATCGCGCCACGCTTCCTGCGCACAGAGAAACATGCCGTTTATATTGACATCGACGACCTTCTTCCAAGTCTCGTAATTGACGTCGTCTATTTCGGCGCCTTGCGCAAAAATTCCGGCGTTGTTGAACAAGACATCAAGCCTGCCAAACTCTTCCTTGGTCTTCGCAAACAAGGCTTTGACCGACCCTGGGTTCGTTACATCGCACGGCACGACGAGAACACGGCCACCGCCGTCCTTGGCTTCCGCCGCTGTTTCCTGAAGTTCATGCAGGCGGCGCGCGCTGAGCACGACATCATAGCCAGCTCCTTGCAGTTTCAGCGCCGCGGCTTTGCCGATGCCGGAGCTGGCGCCAGTAATCACAGCTACCTTCGTGGTCTTGCTCATGGATCACATCCCAAACAAAAAACAGGCGATCCGGCGATCGCCTGTCGAGATTAGAGAAGCATTTTAGCCGCCGCTATAGGCCATCTAGCGGGTCGGCACGGGAACTTCGCCGCGGTAGTCGTAAAATCCGCGCTTGGTCTTGCGGCCGAGCCATCCGGCTTCAACGTATTTCACCAACAAGCGGGCAAGGGCGGTATTTGGAATCTGACAAGCCTTCGTACAGCACCTGCATGACGCTCAAGCAGGTATCGAGGCCGATGAAAGTCCGCGAGTTCCAGAGGGCCCATCGGGTGGTGCGCGCCAAGCCGCATGGCTTTGTCGATGGCTTCAACCGTACCGACGCCCTCGTACAGCGTGTAGACGGCTTCGTTGATCATGGGCAGCAGAATGCGATTGACGATGAAGGCCGGAAAATCTTCCGAGACGGCCGTTTTCTTACCCAAACTTTCGACAAAGGCTTTGGCGGTGGCAAACGTTTCGTCTTCGGTCGCGATCCCGCGAATGAGCTCCACCAATTCCATCAGAGGAACCGGGTTCATGAAGTGCATACCGATGAAAGTCTTCAGGCCGATCAGTCGCGGCGGCGAGACGCGTGATCGAGATTGACGACGTGTTCGACGCGAGCAACGCCGTTGGCTTCAGGTGCGGGCCGAGCGCTGCGAAAATCCGGTGCTTGGTTTCTTCGTCTTCAGTGGCGGCTTCAATAACGAGATCGCAATCGCCGAAGGCTTCGAGTGCGGGGGCATAGGTAATCCGGTTCAATGCCTTTTCGCGGTCGCCGTCCTTGATTGTGCCCTTCGTCACTTGACGCAACATGTTCTTGTCGATGATCGATACGGCATTGTCGAAGGTTTCACGCTTCAAATCGTTGAGGGCAACTTTATAGCCGCCAAGTGCCACGACATGCGCGATGCCGGCACCCATCTGTCCAGCGCCGACAATGCCGACCTTGACGATGGTGCGCGCCGGCTTTACGGCCGACTTGCTTTTCTCCATCACCTTTTGCGCCTGTACCATGTGCCGAGATCCTCAAGCATATACCGCGGTCAGCGGCCTAGTTTTTGCAGTTCTGCGTCAAGCTCGGGAAGCGCCTGGAACAAATCCGCGACAAGCCCATAGTCGGCAACCTGGAAAATCGGCGCGTCGCCATCCTTGTTGATGGCAACGATGACTTTTGAGTCTTTCATACCGGCGAGATGCTGGATGGCGCCTGAAATGCCGACCGCGACATAAAGATCCGGCGCGACGACTTTGCCGGTTTGACCGACCTGCCAATCGTTCGGCACGAACCCGGCGTCCACCGCCGCGCGCGACGCGCCCATGGCCGCGCCAAGGCGATCGGCAACCGGCTCGATGTATTTCTTGAAATTCTCACCGTTGGCCATGCCGCGGCCGCCGGAGATGATGATTTTCGCGGACGTCAGTTCGGGCCGGTCGCTTTTCGTAAGTTCGGCGCCTTCGAAGGCTGAAGAGGTTCAAGGCGGGTGGAGCCGCGATCATCTCGATTGCCGCTGAACCGCCTTCGGGCGCGTCGGCAAATGTCGATGTGCGAACCGTGATGACTTTCTTGGCGTCCGCCGATTGAACGGTTTGGATAGCATTGCCGGCGTAAACAGGCCGCTCGAACGTGTCCGGGCGATAGGACTTTGGTGATGTCGGAGATCTGCATGACATCGAGGTGTGCGGCAACGCGCGGCAGAATGTTTTTGCCCGACGAAGTCGCTGGAGCCACGATCGCCGAATAGCCGCCCGCGATCGACACAGATCGACAGCGGCCACTTCTTCAGCGAGGCCATTGCCCAGATGCGGCGCATCCGCGATCAGAACTTTCGAGACGCCGGCGAGCTTAGCTGCAGCCTCGGCCGCCGGCCTGCAAGCAGACCCTGCAACCAGAATATCTATGGTGCCACCGAGCGCCTTTGCAGCCGTAAGTGCTTTGCCGGTCGCGGGCGAAAGTTTGCCGTTCGAATGTTCGGCTAAGAGTAGAACGGACATCAAAGAACCCCCGCTTCGGTCTTCAGTTTTTGCACGAGTTCCGCGACGCTGCCAACTTTGACGCCGGCCTTGCGCGTCGCGGGCTCGGACGTCTTGAGTACCTTCAAGCGCGGCGTCATATCGACGCCGAAGTCTTCCGGCTTTTTGGTCTCCAGAGGTTTTTTCTTGGCTTTCATAATGTTTGGCAGAGAAGGATAACGCGGCTCATTCAAGCGCAGATCCGTCGTGACGACAGCGGGAAGTTTGAGTTTCACGGTTTCCAGTCCGCCATCAACTTCGCGCGTGACCGAAACCGAGCCCGCTTCCGGCACGACTTTCGAAGCGAACGTGCCCTGGCCCCATCCGAGAAGTGCGGCGAGCATCTGGCCGGTTTGGTTGCAGTCGTCGTCGATCGCTTGCTTGCCGAGAATGACGAGGTCGGGCTTTTCGGCGTCAACAATGGCTTTGAGAAGTTTGGCGACGGCTAGCGGCTCAATGGTTGCGCCTTCAGCCGTCTCGACCAGAATTCCGCGATCGGCGCCGATCGCGAGCGCGGTGCGGATCGTCTCTTGAGATTTCGCGGGGCCTATAGAAACAACGATGACTTCCGCTTCGCTTTTTTCTTTGATGCGTACGGCTTCCTCGACAGCGATCTCGTCGAAGGGGTTCATCGACATTTTCACATTGGCCAGATCAATGCCCGAACCATCCGGCTTGACGCGGATTTTGACGTTGTAATCGACGACACGTTTGACGGGGACGATGATCTTCATACCACTGGCTCTCCCAGTTGTTCGGTGTTCAATCCGCGGCAAGGTTCCGGCGGTCAAGCCAAATGTTTTTGCATCGCGGCGGCTATTGGAGGCGTCTGGAATCAGGCGTTTCGGCGCGAGGGCTGACCCCCGCTCTCGCAAGTGCGAAGGCTAAGTGCCGAACTCGGGGAAGTCAATTGGCGAGGGCGTCGCGGACCCCTGCATTAAGACTGTTTTCCAAGGGTCCGTATCAACGCCGGAAAAGCGGTACACCCGGCCGCCGCATGACCAGGATCAGCAGCGCGCCGGCCGCGAGCCCGCCGATATGCGCCCACCAGGCTGTTGGTCCGGCCTGTGGGAGCGCCACCATTACGAACTGAAATAGGATCCAGAGCCCCAGGGCAATGAGCGCGCTGATACGCAGGGGAATAAACTTGAGCGCCAGGACCCACACGCTGACGTTGGGGTGCAACATCAAATAGGCAGCGATAACACCGGATACCGCGCCGCTCGCGCCGATCAGCGCGTCTTGGCTGTCGGGGAGAATGAAGGCGTGCGTCAGACCGGCAACAATCCCGCACACTAAATAGAAAACCAAAAACCGGATATGACCCATAGCGTCTTCGACGTTGTCGCCGAAGACCCAAAGGAACAGCATGTTGCCGGCGAGGTGCATGGCATCGCCATGGAAGAACATATAGGAAAACAGCGTTACACGTTCCGGGATCGCAATAGAGTCTCCCGAAATCGGTGCGGGACCGCCGAGCAGATAGACCTGGAAAAGTTCCTGTGGAACGACCGCAAAGCTCGACACGAATGCGGCCGTTGGCGCGCCTGCCGTTTCAAACAAAAACACAAGCACATTAGCGATGATCAGCCCAATCGTGACATACTGAAATCGAATGGATTTGAGCGGATTATCATCGCCGAGGGGTACGAACACTTTTTTTATCGGTCCTTGTTCAGATACGAACAACAATCGCTGAAATGCTAGCCGCTCTAGCGGTTCTGGCCCGGCACCCACAAGACGTCGGCCTTGCCGCCATCATTGACATAACGGCTCGCGACAAACAAAAAATCGGATAGACGATTGATGTACTTGAGCGCCGCCGCGCTGACCGGTTCGTTTGGAACGCTCGCAAGTTCCACCATCAAGCGCTCGGCACGGCGCGAAACGGTGCGGCTAACGTGGAGGGCTGCGGCAGCGGGAGTGCCACCCGGCAAAACAAACGACTTGAGCGGGGTCAATTCCGCGTTCATCTGATCGATTTCATTTTCCAAGCGCTTCACTTGCGCGTCGGTCATGCGCAATGGCTCATAAGGGAGCTTCTCGCCTCGATCTGGAACGCAAAGATCGGCGCCGAGATCGAAAAGATCGTTCTGAATGCGCGCCAGCATGGCATCGACAAGCGCGTTGCTACCGGCCAAGTGGATACGGACCATGCCAATCGATGCGTTGGTCTCATCGACCGTGCCGTAGGCCGCAATGCGAACGGACGTCTTGGACACACGTTCGCCCGTGCCGAGCGCGGTTGTGCCGGCATCGCCGGTTTTGGTGTAGATGCGATTTAGTACGACCATCGGTGGTGAACCTTCTCGATAATCCCGGCCGTGTTCAGCCAAGCTCAGCGCGCAATGAACACATAGGCCATTATTACAAGGATTGCGCAGAACTGAAGGCCCACACGCCAGCGCATCAATTTTTGACTCAAGTTCGGGCTCGTGCCTTTCATCATGGTCCAAAGGCCAAGGAGCAGCACAACGAAAACGGCGGCCACGGCGACGGTCGTCCCGTGGTAGAGGAGCGTTTGCATATGAAAAACCTCGTCTTTTGAGATTGCGTGATACGTCCTGCAAAGCCCGGACGCAACGCCTTCACTCATAAAATTGGCCGGTTTGACGCTCACCCCTAGCCTTGTGAGCCGTGCGACTGCAAGTATTACGCAAATGACATTAGGCCGGACGCAACAAATGCCTTAATTTTCAATCTTTAAGAGTCTGCAGGAAACGCCTGTCCGTCGTTGCGGGAGGCCGTTCCCGCGGTCAGAGGCCCTGAGTTCGTGATCAATCTTACTGCCGAAGCGAAATTCTTGCAAAAAGCGTTGCTCGCCTGCGCGTGCAGCGTGATTGCGTTGATGACGGCGGCGCCATTGGTCTTGGCTCAAGCTCGAGACGCAACTGAAGCCCCCGCAATTGAGAGCCCCGAAAAAGCGGCGCGCGCGCTTGAGAAAAAGCGCCAGGAACTTGAGGCCGCAAAAAGCAAAGCCAAATATTTGCTCGACGACGTCACCGATATCGATACCGAACGCGAAAAGCTCAACGCACAATTGCTGGAAACGGCAGCCCTCATTCAAAAGAGCGAAGGCCAGCTCACCGCGATCGAAGGGCGGCTGAGCGAACTCGAAAGCCAGGAAAAGCTGGTGCGCGGCTCGCTGCTGCAGCGCCATGGCCAGATTTCCCAGCTTCTTGCCGCGCTTCAACGGATGGGGCGCAATCCCCCGCCGGTACTCATTACTAAGCGCGAAGATGCGCTGCAGATGGTTCGCAGCGCAATGCTGCTCTCGTCCGCGTTCCCTGAACTTAAAAATCAAGCCCTGTCACTTTCCGAGCGGCTTGAAGACTTAGTGCGAGTCATGTCGGACATCCGCTCCGAAGGCGAGCGGCTCAAATCAGAGACCGCGCGCCTGAACGAAGCACGCGGCAAGCTCGCAGGATTGATGGAAGCCAAGAAGCTTACTCTCGCCGAGCGGCAAGCAGAATTGACGTCCGTTAAGGCCGCGACGGCTGAAATCTCCAAAAACGTTGGCGATCTTTCTGAATTGATCGGCAAACTCGATAAAACGGTCAATGATCGAACGGGCCTCGGCAGCTACCAGGAAGAGCGGCGCAGAGATACCGGCGCGGAACCCGCCAGCACCACGCAAATTCCCGCCCCCGAGGCTCCAATTGTCGTAGCGGCACCTGACGCTCCGCCAACGGCACCAGGCACATCCCCCGCCGCAACAGACCCAAGCCTCCAGGCCGAGACCAAAGTTGCGGCTTTGTCCCCGCCGCCCCGCCTTAAGCCGCAGATTGTCGAATTGGCGCCCTCCGCGGCAGGTATGCTCTCTGCGAGCCCAGGCCGCATCAAACCCGCCATTCCGTTTGCATCAGCCCATGCCAAGTTGCCGCTACCTGCGCAGGGCCGCCGCGTTCTCGCATTTGGCGAGCGCACGCAGTATGGTGCGAATTCCAAGGGTATGGTGATCGAAACGCGTTCCGGCGCTCAAGTCACCGCGCCTTGCGACGGATGGATTGTCTACGCTGGAGAGTTCAGAAGTTACGGCCAGCTCTTGATCATCAACGCCGGCGACGGCTATCATGTACTCCTGGCCGGAATGTCGCAAATCGATGCACAGCCAGGACAGTTCGTTCTAGCCGCGGAGCCAATTGGCACTATGACTGGCGCGGTGAAAACCAGCCAATCATCGGTGCAGACGAATGCCCCTGTTCTCTATATTGAATTTCGCAGAGACGGACGGCCCATCGACCCAGACCCCTGGTGGGTTGCCGGTCAGCAAAAGGTACAAGGATGATGCGCAAGACAGATTACGCCTTCTGGTCGTTCCTGATGATGACGGGGCTTGCCGGAGCCACGACACTTTTGAACGTCACGCAAAGCTACTCCGCGAATACGCACTCAGAATTCCGAGCTTTATCGCCAGCTAGACCTTTTTGGCGATGTGCTTGAGCGCGTGCGCTCTGACTATGTGGAAAAGCCTGACGACACGGCGCTCATAGAAAGTGCCATCAACGGCATGCTGTCATCGCTCGACCCGCACTCATCCTACATGAGCCCGAAGAGCTTCCGCGACATGCAGGTGCAGACCCGCGGCGAGTTCGGCGGTCTCGGCATCGAAGTCACGATGGAAAGCGGCGTCATCAAAGTCGTGTCTCCGATCGATGATACGCCAGCCTCCAAAGCGGGATTGATGGCCAACGACCTCATCACCCACCTCGACAACGAGCAAATTTCCGGCCTGACGCTCGAGCAGGCGGTGGAAAAAATGCGCGGCCCCGTCAACACGCCGATCACGTTGACGATCGTGCGCAAAGGCAAGGACGATCCGTTCGATGTGAAAGTGACGCGCGATGTCATTCGCATCAACGCGGTCAAATCCCGCGTCGAAGACGACGTTGCCTATATCAAGGTAACAACCTTCAACGAACAGACGCACGCCAACCTGCAGAAATCTCTGGAAGCGTTGAACAAAGAAATCGGATCGAAACTCAAGGGTTACATCATCGATTTGCGTAACAACCCCGGCGGACTTCTGGATCAAGCCATTGCCGTTTCCGACGACTTCCTGGATCGCGGCGCCATCGTCTTGACCAAGGGCCGCAACAACGAAGAGACACAGCGTGCCAACGCCCGTCCAGGCGACATCACGGAAGGCAAAAAGATCGCTGTGCTCATCAACGGCGGTTCGGCGTCTGCTTCCGAAATCGTCGCTGGCGCTTTGCAGGATCACAAGCGCGCGACCATTATCGGCACGCGCTCGTTCGGCAAGGGTTCGGTGCAAACGATCATCCCGCTCGGCGCTAACGGTGCGATCCGTTTGACGACTGCGCGCTACTACACGCCGTCGAACCGCTCGATCCAGGCCAAAGGCATCGATCCCGATATCCTGATCGAAGAAGAACTGCCGGAAGAACTCAAAGCCAAAATGGCCAACGAGAAGCCGCGCGGAGAAGCAAGCCTGCGCGGTCATCTCAAGAACCCGGACGGCACTGTTAAGGAAGAAAGCAAGGACGAGAAGGCAGGCGACGATAAGGTTGCCAAGGAGAAGGAAAAGGAAAAGACTGAAGTTTCCGGTTCTTCGTCCTACGTTCCAAAGGAACCCGAGAAGGATACGCAGTTGCAGTACGCACTGTCGTTCTTGCGCGGGACCGCCAAGGAGCCGCCTGCCGCCAATAGCACCCCGGCAACGCCCGCCGATGGCACGTCGCCGGCCCCAGCTGCCGCCGGCGACGCTGAAAAGAAGTCCTCGCCAAACTGAAGGCGTCGGCTACGGCAATCCGCATCTGAAAATGGGCGCCGCGTTGGCGCCCATTTTGTTTGGTGCTACGCATGCGCATCGCCAACCATGGAGCAGTGGCCCTTATGACCGGCAGTGACCAGAAACCTATCAATCCGGCCTCACTCCCCTACCGCCCATGCGTCGGCATCATGGTTTTAAATGCGCAAGGTTTGGTTTGGATCGGATGCCGGGCGGATGCGAAAAACGAGGCTGAAGGCCGGGGCGCTTGGTGGCAAATGCCCCAGGGCGGCATCGACGGCAACGAAGACCCGCGCGCCGCCGCGCGCCGTGAACTCTTTGAAGAAACCGGCATCCGTTCGGTCGAGTTCATTGCCGAGCGAGAGGACTGGATCAACTACGACCTGCCTCGCGATCTTTTAGGAAAAGCCTGGGGCGGCCGCTATCGCGGGCAAAAGCAGAAGTGGTTCGCGTGCCGCTTCACAGGCTCGGATAGCGAAATCAGCATTACCCCGCCCGACGGTCACAATGCCGAATTCATCGATTGGCGATGGGCGCCGGTTGCCGACGCTTTAGAACTCATCGTGCCGTTCAAGCGGGCCGTTTACGATGCGGTGCTTGCGGATTTCGCCCCTCTCGCCCGGCCTTGGCCCTGAGAAAGGCATGCCGTCAAAATGTCAGACATTCGGCGGCCCACAAAATGTCATTGAAATGCAAATATTTTCCGGCATTATTTGCTTGTCGAATCGTTTTTGTCCCCAAATTATCCACAGCCTGGTGTCATGAACGTCATTCAAACGAAGGCAGAGGTTGAGGCCGCAGCGCTCCCCATAAGGAGCTGCGCCGGCATCATGCTGCTCAACCGCGAAGGCAAAGTGTGGGTCGGGCGTCGCAAGCCGAAATGGGCCAGCGACCATGCCGCTCAAATCTGGCAGATGCCTCAGGGTGGCATCGAACCCTTTGAGCCCCCGCGTTTTGCGGCGCTCAGAGAACTGCGCGAAGAAACCGGTGTTATCAGTGTAGAAATCATTGCCGAACATTCCAAGTGGCTGACCTACACGCTGCCCGAATCGCTGGTCGGCATTGCCCTCAAGGGGCGCTATCGCGGCCAGCGGCAAAAATGGTTCGCCATGCGCTTTCTCGGCGATGACAGCGAAATAGATATCGGCGCCAAGGACGGCCAAAAGGCCGAGTTCGATTCTTGGCGTTGGGCGCCGATGGATCTGCTGCCAAAGTTGATCGTGCCATTCAAGCGCGAGGTCTACGAAGACGTGGTTGGCGCGTTCGGGCACCTTGCCGAGAAATGATTGCATTTTATAACAATGACGGTGACCGCGCCTCGGTGTGCATATTTGCCTAGAAAATACGACAATTCTGAACTTCGCAGCGAATGTATTGCCGCTTCATAAGATATTCGTAAGTTATTGCCCACAAACTGCTGCTTTTAAGATTTGGCCGCCAACCGGCTTATTGGGGACCTTCAATTGAAACTATTGCAGCACCCGGTCGCGTCTCAGCATTTGCCCTGGTTCATAACGGCGCCCGGCCAATCCGACACTCTGTTCACCTTTGCAACCCTGGTCGTGATCGCCACGATTTTAGGTCTCGGGGTTCTGTTTTTCAGGCTGCACTCTTTGCCCGAGCGAATGGGCCACAAGAAACTTCAGTTTGAAGTGGTGGCAGTTCTTGGCCTGCTGTCGCTTTTCACACATATACATCTCTTTTGGGTCGCCGGACTCTTGCTGGCGCTCATCGACCTTCCCGATTTCACGACGCCTCTGAAACGCATGGCCAGCGCGCTCGAGAAATTGTCGGGTAGCGAGGTTCCAGCGGTGGAATCGGAGGAAACGGAACCAGCGCCGAAAGCCGCCGCTGCACCCCAACCTGTGAAGGAGGGTTAAGCCATGCTGGAAGTTGTTTTATGCTCCTTTTTCACGATCCTTCCAGACTTCCTCTACCGTTACTACAGGCAGGGGAAGCGGATCGGTCATGAAATCACGCTGTATTCAGTATGGTTCGAGCTGAGATGGGGCATCACGGCATGCCTTATGCTGACCGTCCTTCTGATTACCGTCATCTTTTACAATCATCCCTCGACCAGCATGGCGACGTCCTATTTCCGCACCATCCCCATCGTGCCCGAAGCCAGCGGCCGCGTCAGCGAAATCTACGTCAAGCTTAGCGATCCGATCGAAAAGGGAGCACCAATTTTCCGGCTCGACAGCGCGAAGCAGGAGGCCGCTCTTGAGGTGGCGAAGCGGCGCAGTGCCGAAGTCGATGCCGCGATGGTTATGGCGCGATCTGACATCGCAGCCACCGATGGCCAGATCCAACAAGCGAAAAGCTCCTACCAGCAAGCAATTGATGAATTGAACACAAAGGAAGAACTCAACCGGCGCAGTCCTGGCCTTGTTGCAGGGCGCGACATCGAAAAGCTGCAGAACGCCGTCGAAGGACGCAAGGGCACCCTCGCAGCGGCTGAAGCCGCCAAGCAGGCCGTTGAGACGCGTATTTCCACGCTTCTGCCGGCAGAAAAGGCGAGCGCTGAAGCGGCCCTCAAGCAAGCGCAAGTCGAACTCGACAAGACGGTGATTTACGCCGGCGTGACAGGACGTGTGGAGCAGTTCGTTCTGCAGATCGGCGACTTCGTTAATCCATTCATGCGGCCAGCCGGCCTCCTGATCCCCGCGAATGCCGGACGAAAACAGCTGCAGGCCGGATTCGGGCAAATCGAAGCGCAAGTGATGAAGGTCGGCATGACCGCAGAAATTACGTGTGTTTCGAAACCGCTGACCATCATTCCGATGGTTGTTACCAGCGTCCAAGACTACATCGCGGCGGGACAGTTTCGCGCCAGTGACCAGCTGGTGGATACACAGGCCGTCACGCGACCGGGGACGATCCTGGTCTCCCTGGAGCCGATTTATGAGGGCGGACTAGATGGCGTGACGCCTGGCAGCAGCTGTATCGCCAATGCCTACTCGAGTAACCACGATAGGCTGGCAAATGAGGATTTGGGTTTCTTGACGCGCATCTATCTCCACATCGTCGATACGGTCAGTGTCGTGCACGCAATGATCTTGCGGGTGCAAGCACTGTTGCTTCCGATCAAGACCTTGGTATTCCAGGGGCACTGAAGGCCGAGTTCGAATCATGGCGTTGGACGCCGATGGAGCTGGTGCCGGCATGAACAAGGGCGTGATCAAAGACCTGCTCACGATGGCTGGCGGATTTGCCATGATCGCATTTGGTTTTGCCGCCGCGATGGCCGCTAAAATGGCTGACCCGAGTCCGTGGCTGAACGAAGTGGTGGCCATCGGCCATGTAGCCATTTTCGGGGCCATCGGCTCCGACTTGATCAGTGATGGCTGGCAGTCTTTGAAAGCAGCGTGGGCCGGGCCGGAACAACGCCCAAACAAAAAACGGCGCACATCGGCGCGCCGCGCCTGAAACTTTCTGGCGACAGTTCATCCAAGACAATCGACACCATTCTCCTGAATCCGTTGCAGGACTTGCGCTGCCGTGCATGATGGCACACATGGCGAAAAAGTACTCGGCTGGCATCATCGGGGCTGGAATTGCGGGTCTGTCCGCCGCCATTGGCCTACGTCAAGCCGGATACGAAGTTAGCATCTTAGAGCGTGCTCCTTCCATTTCACCAATTGGCGCTGCGCTATCTCTTTGGGAGAATGCAATCCTCGCGCTCCGGGAGCTGGGAGCAGCAGAACGCATCGAGCGTGTAGCGGCACCCATTCTGTCGGTGTCCATCCGCGACGACCACGGCCGCACAATACTGAAGGCGTTGCCGACCGCCCGCGATTCAGCCGGGCAGAGCCTCGCATTTCTCCCAACTCGTACGTTGCTGCAGCAGACGCTGCTGGAAATCGCCGGGCCCGAAGCCGTCAAACTGAACTGTCAGATCGCAGCGGTCTCTCAGAATGGTCATGAAGCGATCGTGCACGAGAATGACGGGAGACAATCTAAATTCGATCTCGTCGTGGCCGCCGATGGAATCTGGTCAGCAACGGCCCAGAGCATGGGCCCACCGCCATATCATGCCGGTTACGGCGGATTTCTCGCGCTGACTGACGCGGTCGAGGGCGGCGGCATAGCTGGCACTGGGGAGCTCTGCGAGTACTGGGGACCGGGTGAACGCTTTGGCATCGGCAACGTCGGCCAAGGGGGTCGCTACTGGTACTGTCTCCTCAACGAGCCCGCGCCCAATGCATGCAATTCAATGTCTCTGTCCGGCCTTACGGAGCAATTCCAGCATTGGCCCAAAGAGATTTCACAGGTCTTGGCGGCGACGGCGCCGGATCGGCTCATCCCTTTTTCCGTCCACGCCAAGCCCGCTCCGCGCAGCCTTGGCGAAGGGCGTATCATCGTCGCTGGGGACGCTGCCCATGCGATGCAGCCTAACCTCGGGCAGGGAGCGTGCCAGGCAATCGAGGATGCGCTCGCGCTCCGCGAAGCCGCACGACGGCACCCTCCGGAGCACATTGCAGACGCCTACGCCCGTATGCGCCTTGGCCGCGTGCGTTTCATTGTGAGATCGTCGGCTTATATAGGCCATCTGTCACACGGCCTGCCGAAGCCCGTAACGCGATTCATGCATCGCGCAACGGCTTATCTGCCAACCTCGGTGAATGCGCTGAATTTCAATATGGTCCGTCGCCTGCCGGACTACGCATCGCTAGCGTGACGGGTATTGGCGTCAAAAGTCTGGTTAAGCTGCCTTGCCCGTCAAGCGCTTCAATTCGGAGACGAGCGTTTCGGCCATCATCCTTGCGTCGTCGGTCTGTGCGCCGGCAAGTTCTGCTTCCGCTGTCTTGATTTCGCCCGCGATAATGTCGGCGCTCATATCATCGACGTCGCAGGCCTTCTGCGCCAACACCGTCGTCGAACGCCGAACGCCGAGAGTCGCAAAAACCGCCACCCAAGCTTAATGGTTGCTACGTTTTTTCGCTTTGCCAGTCCGGGCACGGCACTGCTCAGATACCCCTCGGCGTCATTTCGAAGGCTTGACGAACTTGAGAGTCATGCGATCCGACTCGCCGATTTCTTTGTATTCGCGCCATTTGTCGGAGTTCTCCTCCACACCTCTGAGCGCCGGCGGCAGTCGCCAGACATTTTCTTTTTCCGTCGGGCGGTCTTTAGGGTTGGCGTTGATGTCGCTTGCTTCCACGAACTTGAACCCCGCCGCTTCGAATGCGGCGATCACCTTCGACTGCTTGAGATAGCCCGCGCTGCCGTCGGCCCAAGTGTCGGACGCGGTCTCGAGTGCGCGATGCTGCACAACTCCGGCGATGCCGCCTGGCTTGAGAGTGCGGAAGGCTTCTGCGATCGCCTTTTCAAGGTAGCCAGTGTCCTTATTGAAGCGGCTGAGGTTATGGAGCGAGCGGATGAAAAGCACTTTGTCGGTGATGCCGTTGAAGCGCTCGGGCATTTCGGTCATGTTGAAGGCGTCGATCCCGCCGCCTTTGGCAATCGCTTTTGCGGCTGTTTCCTTTGGCCAGTTCGCATCCCGGGCAAGGGTGGTTTGAAGCCGTTCCTTGTCCCAGCCGAAACGCTCGAATACGCCCAGCGGGTAGTGCGCGCCGATCAGTTTACCGCTTTCGCCGAGATAGGGGTAAAGGATGCCCGAATACCAGCCGCCTCCCGGCAAGGTTTCGATGACGACGTCACCCTTCTTGACCTCAAAAAATTTCAAGGTCTCGGCGGGATGCCGTGCGGCGTATCGATTTTTGATATCGGCCGGCTGAGCCTCCAGGATAGCCGCCAGTGCATCGTCTTTCGTCGTCGAGGCATCGCCCGCCAGGGTTGTGACAGGAACGGCGACGGCGAGAGCGAAGGCGGCGGCCAGTGAAGCAAAACGTCGTACCGATAGCATCGTTGTTCCCCTTAAAGAAATCCAAGGTGCGTGACTGTGACTAGGAACGCAGAAAGCCGAGATCCCCGAAGTGTTCCTTGATGGTTTGAAGTTTACGGCGCGGGCCGAACCTGCGCAACTGCCGTCTAGGCCTTGACCTCCGGTGGAGGCATCATCGCAGCTCGACCCAAGACGATTTGTGACAGCTCGAGCTTTCTCAACGGAAATCCTGGCAAGAGCACAACGCAAAAACCGAGGCAAGAAAAAAGGCCAGACGAGAAGTCCGGCCTTTGGTATTTCCGAAAGTTAGAGAGCGCCAACAGTTAGGCTGCCTTGCCCGTCAAGCGCTTCAATTCGGAGACGAGCGTTTCGGCCATCATCCTTGCGTCGTCGGTCTGTGCGCCGGCAAGTTCTGCTTCCGCTGTCTTGAGTTCGCCCGCGATAATGTCGGCGCTCATATCATCGACGTCGTAGGCTTTCTGCGCCAGAACGGTCAAACGCGTGGGATCGACTTCGGCAAAACCGGCCTTGACGAAGAGGCGCTTTTTGCCAGCGCTTGATGTCACGTCTAGAACGCCGGGGCGCAGAGTTGCGATGACCGGTGCGTGGCCCGCGAGAACCGCGAAATCCCCGTCAGCGCCCGGCACAACGACCTGATCGGCATCGACCGACATCAGGATGCGCTCCGGTGAGACGAGTTCGAATTTGAATGTGCCTGCCATTTTGGGCGGTCCTCAGCGGGTTTCCCCTCTCCCCTTGGGGAGAGGGCTAGGGTGAGGGGGCAGTCAATCAGGGTGCGGATGTCCGTCCGTCCCCTCATCCGCCCCTTCGGCGCACCTTCTCCCCAAGGGGAGAAGGAAGTTAAACCGTTTCGTCTTCGCCTTCGCCGCCGGTCTTGGCCCGAACTTCTTCTGCCGTCTGCAGACCCTTCCCACAGAACGGGCAAAAGAACAGCGGGTGATCGACAAGTCCCGGCTCTTCTTCTTCGAGATCGACAAGCCCAACTGTCATGTAGATGACCTGATCGGGACCGACCGTAATCAGCGGCTCGAAGTCGCCGCCTTCGAGAGCTTCCTTCAGCTCTTCGCAGCAACTTCCAAACTTCGGTGCAGTCCCGGCCATCGTCTTGTCTCCTGCGACCGGACCACGTCCGGCTTGAGCTTAGGCTGCTTCTGCGAGCTTCTCGGCTTTGGCAATCGCTTCCTCGATAGTGCCGACCATGTAGAAGGCAGGCTCGGGGAGATGATCGTAGTCGCCGTCGCAAAGGCCTTTGAAGCCCTTGATCGTATCGGCCAGCGCCACGAGCTTGCCGGGCGAACCGGTAAACACTTCGGCGACCGTGAACGGCTGCGACATGAAACGCTCGATCTTACGCGCACGGGCAACCGTCATCTTGTCGTCTTCGGAAAGCTCGTCCATTCCGAGAATGGCGATGATGTCTTGCAGCGACTTGTACTTCTGCAGGATCGACTGAACGCGGCGGGCAATGTTGTAGTGTTCTTCGCCGACAATGCGGGGATCGAGCATGCGCGAGGTCGAGTCGAGCGGATCGACGGCAGGATAAATGCCCTTTTCGGCGATCGAGCGCGAAAGAACGGTTGTCGCGTCCAAATGCGCGAACGAGGTTGCAGGCGCGGGGTCGGTCAAATCGTCGGCCGGCACGTAAATGGCCTGCACCGAGGTGATTGAACCCTTCTGCGTCGTGGTGATGCGTTCCTGCAGTGCGCCCATGTCGGTTGCCAACGTCGGCTGATAACCAACCGCCGACGGAATACGGCCCAACAGCGCCGACACTTCGGAACCCGCCTGCGTGAAGCGGAAGATGTTATCGACGAAGAACAGCACGTCCTGGCCTTTGTCCCGGAAGTCTTCGGCAACCGTGAGACCCGAAAGCGCGACGCGCATACGTGCGCCCGGCGGTTCGTTCATCTGACCGTAAACAAGCGCGCACTTCGAGCCCTTGGTCGAGCCGTTGTTCTTCTTGGGATCGACGTTGACGTTGGACTCGATCATTTCGTGATAAAGATCGTTACCTTCACGCGTGCGCTCGCCGACGCCCGCGAACACCGAGTAGCCACCGTGGGCTTTGGCGACGTTGTTGATCAATTCCATGATGAGAACGGTCTTGCCGACGCCTGCGCCGCCAAAGAGGCCGATCTTGCCGCCCTTGGCATACGGCGCGAGCAAATCGACGACCTTGATGCCTGTCACGAGAATCTGCGCTTCGGACGCCTGATCGGCAAAGCTCGGTGCCGGTTGGTGGATGGCGCGCGTGCCCTTCGAACCAATGGGGCCGGCTTCATCGACCGGCTCGCCGATGACGTTCATAATGCGGCCCAAGGTTTCTTCGCCAACCGGAACCATGATGGTGGTGCCCGTATCGGTGACGTCCTGGCCGCGCACCAGTCCTTCGGTCGAGTCCATGGCGATGGTCCGCACGGTGTGTTCGCCCAAGTGCTGCGCAACTTCGAGAACCAGGCGGTTGCCACCGTTCTTGGTCTCAAGCGCGTTCAAAATTTCGGGCAAATGCCCGTCGAACTGCACGTCGACGACAGCGCCGGTCACCTGACGGATCTTGCCAACTTTATTCGTAGCCATTGCTTCGTTTCCTCGTACGTTCGGTTCCGTTTAGAGCGCTTCGGCGCCCGAAATAATTTCGATAAGTTCTTTGGTGATGTTGGCCTGACGGAGCCGGTTGTATTTGATCGTCAGCTTATTGATCATATCGCCGGCGTTGCGTGTCGCATTATCCATCGCCGACATACGTGCGCCCTGTTCGGACGCGGCGTTTTCGAGAAGGCCGCGGAATACCTGAGTTGAAATGTTGCGCTTCAGCAAATAGCCGAGCACTTCCTCTTCGCTTGGCTCATATTCGTGAATGGCGCTGGCGCCCGTCGCCGGACCACCCTTGGTTTCCGGAATTTTTGCCGGGATCAACTGCAACGCCGTCGGCTTTTGCGCAATGACTGACTTGAATTCCGAGAAGTAAAGCGTGGCGACGTCGAAATCGCCTGCTTCAAACATGCCGAGAACTCTATTGGCAACGCCTTCGGCATGTCCGAAGTTCAACTGCTTGATGCCCTGGAAATCCGTGCGCTCGACGATGTTCTTGCCGAGATCGCGGCGCAGGTTGTCCGCGCCTTTGCGGCCAACGGTCATGATCTTGACCGTCTTACCGGCCGAGATCAGCTTGTTGGCATCGGCGCGGGCAAGCTTTGCGATGTTGGAATTGAAACCACCGCACAGACCCCGTTCAGCCGTCATGACGATCAGCAGATGCACCTGGTCCTTACCATTGCCGACGAGCAAGGGGGAAGCGCCAGCCTTGTCCGCAACCTTGGACGCCAAGTTGGCGAGCACACCGTCCATGCGCTCGGCGTAAGGACGGGCAGCGGTTGCTGCTTCCTGCGCACGGCGCAATTTGGCGGCGGCGACCATTTGCATCGCCTTGGTGATTTTCCGAGTCGCCTTAACCGAGGCGATGCGGTTTCTCATGTCTTTTAAGGACGCCATGGGGCGATGTTCCTATCTCTCTTGAGGCGCCTTAAAGGAACGTCTTCTGAACCTGCTCGACGACAGCCTTGAGCTTGGCAGCCGTCGCGTCGGTCAAATCCTTGGTCGCGCGGATATCGTCGAGGATCGCCATGTTCTGGTTGCGCAGATTGTTGAGCAGCGCATCTTCAAACGGCTTCACTTTATCGACCGCCATCGCATCGAGATAACCATTGACGCCCGCATAGATAACCGAAACCTGCTCTTCCATCTTCAGCGGCGAGAACTGCGCCTGCTTCAGAAGTTCCGTCAGACGCGAACCGCGGTTCAGCAAACGCTGCGTCGCGGCGTCGAGGTCGGAACCGAACTGAGCGAAGGCCGCCATTTCGCGATACTGCGCGAGTTCGCCCTTGATCTTGCCGGCAACCTTTTTCATGGCCTTGGTCTGCGCGGAAGAGCCGACGCGCGATACCGAAAGACCGACGTTCACGGCAGGACGGATGCCCTGATAGAAAAGATCCGATTCCAAGAAGATCTGGCCGTCGGTGATCGAAATCACGTTCGTCGGAATGAACGCCGACACGTCGTTGCCCTGCGTTTCGATGACGGGAAGCGCGGTGAGCGAGCCCTTGCCGGCGGCGTCGCCGAGCTTGGCTGCGCGCTCAAGCAAACGCGAGTGGAGATAGAAGACGTCGCCCGGGTAGGCTTCGCGGCCCGGCGGACGGCGCAGAAGAAGCGACATCTGGCGATAGGCGACGGCCTGCTTCGACAAGTCGTCATAAGCGATCACGGCATGCATGCCGTTGTCGCGGAAGTATTCGCCCATGGTGCAGCCGGTGAAGGGTGCGAGGTACTGCATGGGAGCTGGATCGGATGCCGTCGCCGCGACGATGATGGAGTACTCAAGCGCGCCGCGTTCTTCCAGAACCTTGACGAACTGGGCAACCGTTGAGCGCTTCTGACCGATAGCGACGTAGACGCAATAGAGCTTCTGGCTCTCGTCATTGCCGGCGTTCAGGGATTTCTGATTGAGGATGGTGTCGAGAATGACGGCCGTCTTGCCGGTCTGGCGGTCACCAATGACAAGTTCGCGCTGGCCGCGGCCAATCGGGATCAGCGAGTCGATCGCCTTGAGGCCGGTTGCCATCGGCTCATGCACCGACTTGCGCGGCAGAATGCCTGGCGCCTTGACGTCGACGCGCATCTTCTTGTCCGACTTGATCGGACCCTTGCCGTCGATCGGATTGCCGAGGCCGTCAACGACGCGCCCAAGCAGGCCCTTGCCGACAGGGACTTCAACGATGGCGCCGGTCCGCTTGACCGTGTCGCCTTCTTTAATCGAGCGGTCGTCGCCGAAAATAACGACGCCAACGTTGTCGGACTCTAAGTTCAACGCCATGCCGCGAATGCCGCCAGGGAATTCGACCATTTCGCCGGCCTGGACATTGTCAAGGCCGTAGACGCGGGCAATACCGTCGCCAACCGACAGCACTTGCCCGATCTCTGAAACCTGCGCTTCTTTGCCGAAATTCTTGATCTGATCCTTGAGGATCGAGGAAATTTCTGCGGCCCGGATATCCATGTGACGTGTGACCCTTCCCTATGGTCGTTTCGGTTTAGATCCGCATCGCGCGGACCAGGTTGTCTTCATATTGCCAAAACGCCGCCGGGCATGTGCCAGCGGCGTACAATCTCGAAATCAGGCGCCCGCGCCGCTCAAGACGACCTTGAGGTTCTGCAGTTTGGTCTTCAACGAAGAATCGATCATGCGGCTGCCGACTTTGACGACTAGTCCGCCGAGCAGCGCGGGATCGACGCGTGTATTGAGCGTCACATCCTTGCCGACCGAGTCTTTCAGCGTCTTTTTAAGTTCGGCCACTTGTGCGTCGGATAGAGCCGAGGCGCTCGTGACCTCAGCTGTGATCTCGCCGCGAGCCTTTGCCGCCAGTGCCTTGAAGCCCTTGATCATATCGGCTGAGGCAAACAGGCGGCGATTTCCGGCGATCAGTTTGAAGAAGTTTGCGGCCAGTCCGCCAACGCCGGCTTTGTCCAGGATGACACCGAGTGCCTTGGCCTGATCCTCGGACGAGATCACAGGACTGCGAACCATACGGCGCAGGTCGTCGCTCTCGTTCAACAAAGACTGGAATTTCGTCAATCCGGCTTCGACTTCCGGCACCTGCTTGGCATCTTTTGCAAGATCAAAAAGGGCTGCTGCATAGCGCCCCGCCATACCTTCAACGATTGCATCGTCTGCTGCCACGTCGCGCGCTCACAATTCGCCCCAATGGGCGCCGTTTGGGCTTGATCCGGCAAAAGGCCGGTCGTCACCCGCTTAAGGGAAGGTCTTCAATCGGCAAGAAAGGGGATGCGAGGGGCTTTGAACCGCCAAAAAACCCCCTTGAGCCAAGCCGGGGTGTCCTTAACATGGGCGGTTGTGCGCTTCAACCGGGCCAGAGTGGGCGCGATGCCGCATTTGTGAGTTGCACCCTGACAAAGGCCCTACCGGGGTGGCCGAACTCACAGAGGTTACGAAAAATCGGCGGAAACCGCATGTTTGAAGTCCCGAATTCGGAGTTGGTCGCGTTGTCCCGCCCGACATAACCAGCCACATGAACAGTAGCTGCACCCCTCATTCAAACTGCGTTCAAGCCGAGCCCGCTAGATAAGGCGTCGAAAGCGGCCGGATGTCCGGCGCTCGATACCCAGGCCGTCAACTGCGGTTTGGATCCAGTGGGACAGGGAGCCTCTCGTCATGTCATTCAAAGTCATGTCATTCAAAAAGTTCATATCGCCGGCTTTGGCACTCGCCATTGCCGCTGGCAGCTTGGTGCCGCTCTCCAGCGCCGCCAGCGCGCGCGATTGGAACCACCGCGGTGCCCGTTCAGGCCACGCCGCACCGCACGTGCAATACTCCAACCCGCGCGTCAACCGCTGGGGCGATGTGCGCCAAAATCGCTGGAACAACGCAGGCCACGCCTACAACGGCGGTTATCGCAAACATCGCGACCACACCGGCCGCAACCTAGCAATCGGCGCGTTTGCGGCGATCCTCGGCCTCGCAATTGCTGCTGAAACCTCGAAAGTTCAGCACGACTACTACGACAACGACTAAGCGCGCTTAAATCCAAGCGCCTTACGTCAGATTTCTCAGGCGACTGAGATCAGTTTAGCGGGAAGAGACCGGAGTTGGCACACGCTGCCCGCTCCGGTTTTTTTTACAAAAAACGCACAACGGCCTTTTGCCAGCTTACGCCTTCACGCCCTTCAGCCGCTTGTTGCACTCGCTGTAATAGCCGCCGCCCTTCATGATCCATTTCAAGCCGCCATTGCCGTTCGCGACCTTGTTCGTCTTGTACTGATCAAGACACGTGTGCATGCGCGCCTTGGACGCCTTTTCAGACGCATACTTGGGCGAAACGGCTGCTGGAAATACGGCCCCGGCGGCAGGTGCTGCGGCAGCCTCGCTCGCGTCGCCACAATCGGCCTTGCGGAAGTCGTTCCAGGTCTTGCCGGCGAGCGTTCCAGCAGCCTTGGCGGCGTTGTATTTCGTGCTGCACTCTTGCACGGTGAGCGCACTCGCGCCCGAAGTTGAAATCGCCAAGGCGCCCGTGAGTGCAACCATCCCAGCGCAAAGGGTGTTAACGAATTTTTTCATAGCAAACTCCATCACTTACGCAGCAGCAGGCACCTTAGCATCGCTTCCAGCGTATGGCACCCCGCGACCCAGTCGCAGTGTTCCTATAGCGTAAACAAGACAAGAACAAAAGGAGATTTTTCTGTGTGCTGTGGGAATCGTGTTTTTCTCACTGGCGGCAAGCATTTAGGGCTGCGGAAAAATCGCACAAATAACTCATAGCGCGTCGACTAAGTGCACAGGCCATTGCCGCGGCACAATGAAAATGAGATCGAAGCCAAGATCGAAGTTTTGAAATGTCTGATGCCGCGCGAGCCAAAGATCCGCAGCACCATGCACCCGGCGCCGGGTGAGCGGCGTCACGGCTGCTTGGCAGTCCTCGATCGTTGCGCGATGTTTGACTTCGATGAACACTACGCGCCGCCCCCGCTTGGCGATGAGATCAATTTCACCGATGCGCGTTTTAAAACGTCGCGCCAGGATGCGGTGACCTTTCGCCAACATATAGGCGGCCGCCGCGAATTCTGCGTAATGGCCGCGCCAAAATGCGCGCTGCATTGCAATGCGTTTTTCATCTTCGCCGTCGCGCCGCCGATCCATCGCGGTTTGGTCCCGTCAGTCTATTTTTTGACTTTCAATCCCAGGTCATAAACGCGTGTTTTAGCGACACCGAGCGCATCCGAGACGGCCGCCGCAGCATCCTTGAGGCGCATCGATTGAAGCGCCACGCTCAAGCGTTCGGCAATCAGCTCGTCGGAAACTTCTCCGATCTCGGGCGGCCCGCAAATCACGACAATTTCGCCCTTCGGCTCGCGGTTCTCGAATTGCCGGGCGAGATCGCTTAACCTGCCGCGCACCAATTCTTCGTGCATCTTGGTGAGTTCGCGCGCGACGACGGCCGCTCGATTACCGAGGGTGGCTGCCATGCCGGCAAGTGACTCGGCCAACCTTTGCGGTGCTTCATAAAATATGAGCGTCGCCGGAATGGTCTTTAGTTCGCCAAGGCGAGCTTTGCGCGCGGCGTCCTTGGGCGGCAAGAACCCTGCGAAAAAGAAGGCGTCGGTCGGTAACCCGCTGCTGCTCAGCGCCGTGACGAGTGCGGATGGCCCAGGCAGGCTAAAGACGGGGAGGCCTTTCGCCACGCATTCGCGAACCAATTTGAAACCCGGGTCTGACACGAGCGGCGTGCCGGCATCGGAGATAAGTGCGATGCGAGCGCCGCGCTCTAGTTGTTCTATGACGCGCCCGCGCATGCTGTCTTCGTTATGATCGTGCAGAGGGCGTGTTTCGACGCGTAACGCGTAGTGCTGCAGCAGCTTTGCCGAATGGCGCGTATCTTCGCAATAAACGATGTCGGCCCGGGCCAGCACAGAAAGCGCCCGCAAAGTAATGTCCCCCAAGTTGCCGATGGGGGTCGCGACGAGATAGAGCCCTGGTTCCAAAGGCCGCTGCAATAATTGCAATGTCGCGTCGCTGACACGATGCGCCAGCGCGGCAGCAGCCTCGGCATTAAAGGACGTGATGTGATCTTCTGCCGATTGAGACAAGTGTTGTTCCCGGAATAAAGAGGGATATCTGATGATTGGCGGCTGAGTGTGGCATGAAACGGCTTAACCTGCGCTAGCCAAATCGCTACCAATCAGCCCACAGTCACAACGCTCCGGCCCTTGTTAGCTTACGGAGACTACCGCGCCAGGGTCCGCCCTGCCAGGAGCCGCACGCATGCCGATTGCAATTGGAAGACGTTTCCCGGCGCACTCCCGAGCGCCGCTTTTGCTCCCGGTCTTGATTGCGGGCCTGCTAGCCGGCTGCGCCGCCAACATTGGAACAGATAGCGCAAGCACCGCTTCTATCGAGCAACCCGGGTTAGTGTCCAAGACCACGCAACCGGCTGATACCCAAACCAAGGCAACCAAAATCGCGCTGCTTCTGCCTTTCGCGGGATTTGGCGAGCCCGCACAGATCGCACGCGGCATGAAACAAGCCGCCGAAATGGCACTATTCGACGCCAACGATCCCTCGATTCAGCTCATCGTCAAAGACGACGGCGGCACGGCACAAGGCGCGGAGCGGGCAGCTGAAGCCGCGTTATCGGAAGGCGCCGAAATCCTGCTCGGGCCGTTGTTCGGAAAATCTGTAACTGGAGCAGCGCCAGCCGCCCGCAAAGCCGGTGTTCCCGTTCTTGCGTTTTCCAACGATCCCGCTGTTGCCGGCCCCGGCGTCTACCTCATGAGCTTCCTTGCCGCCGAAGAAGTGGAGCGCGTTATTTCCTTTGCAGCTTCGAAAGGAAAAAAGCGGTTTGCGGCACTTATTCCCGCAACGCCCTATGGGCACATGATCGAGCCGGCCTTCCGCCAGGCGGTCAAGCAATCGGGCGGCGAGATCGTCGCCTTCCAAACTTACGCTCCCGGCTCGAGCGGCGTCCTCGCATCCGCCAAACAAATATTTTCAGCAATCAAAACCGCAAACGAGGCGGGGCAACCGGTCGATGCGCTGTTTGTCCCTGCCGGACAAGACGAAATTTCCCAGCTTGGCCCCCTCATCAGCTATTCGGGTTTGGACACGCAAAAAATCAAACTCATTGGAACATCCGCTTGGGATGTTCCCGTTATTTCGCGCGACGACCGGCTGATCGGAGGCTGGTATGCGGCGACAGATCCGGCATCGTGGGCCGCATTCTCGGAAAAGTTCCAGAAGACATTCGGCCAAGCCCCGCCGCGCCTGGCCACGCTTGCCTATGACGCCGTCAGCATCGCCATTACGCTTTCGCGAAATCCGGGGCCTGCCCGCTTCACGGCAGAAAACCTCACCAAACCGGGCGGTTTTTCTGGCATCGACGGCGCCATAAGGTTGAAGACAAATGGCAGAAGCGAGCGTGGGCTTGCAGTGCTTGAGATCGAAAAATACCGCTCTGTCGTAATCGATCCCGCGCCTGCCTTTGAAGCGCCGTCCGAACGCGTTTCGAGCATCGGCGAAGCAGCGGCGCCGCGCTGAAGTTCGGTTGAGCCGCTTATGCCGCCCTGTAGGCTGCAACGGCACCGCGTTCTTGCGAGCGCGCCAAAGCCGGTTCGAAAAGATGCACCACAGCAGGTTCGCGGCGTGCAGGAAGAGCCATCACCGCCGCCAGTTCGCCGATGATACTGTTGAACGCATACGTTGCAAGATCGATCTGTTGCGACGCGCGCCCTTGAAGCTCGCGTGCCTCCCGAGCCTGCCCATTAGAACGCGTCAGAACGCCCGCTACGCGTGCCCACTGCTCGGCTGCGCTGAGGCGGGCAAAACCCGGCTGTGCCTCAGATGCGGCCGGGGCATCCCGGCTGATCTTGCGCTGAGATTTGGCAGGAGCGGTTTCCGGACGGCTAAATAGCCAGAGAATTGCCGGCTTTACCGCCGTGCGGAAAGTTCCAAATGCTGCCGGCTCTGCCACCAAATTAAACACTGTTCGGTATTCCAATTCAAAGTTAATTCGGGCCAATCAGAAGTGCGCTTATTCGCCGTATTCGACAAGTGCCAATCGTGACATTCCGACTTCGGTCCGATGCATCCATAAGTGATGCCCCGGCGCAGGACCATTTTCACTCAATTCATTGGCATTTCCTTAATGCGTTGGCCCTGCGACCCGGCCGGAATGGCTAAAAAGTGGAAAACGGCCATTATTTCCGGGGATGCCATGAAAGCAAAAGTGGCAATTAAATCGGGAATAGGCGCTCGGAGCTAGCTCAGGGATAGAAATCGCATTCGGGCCGCCATGAATATCTGGGCCGCAGTAATTATGCTGAGAATGCCGGAATTGAAAATGCCCGGGCCGGACTAGCGGCGCACTGTCGGAGCCTCAGGCTTACCTGAGCGTGATTTCGGTTCGGCCTTGGCCTCAGCCGCGCGTGGCTTGCGCGCCTGCATTCTCCGCTTCGCGCCGAATGTACTTCGACCCGGCGTCGCTTCGGCACCCGTGGCGGTTGCGCCCTCTGGGCCGCGATAGCGATAGTGACCGGTGATCTTATCGACGAACAAGGCATCCTCAACTTGCGGGCCCCAGCCGCGGTTGTGCACGATCATCGGCCGGCCGGAAGGCGCAATGAGGTTCGAGACGATGGCGATGTGATCGCGCGATCCGCGGTTTTGCGGACGGTAATAAGTGACGATATCACCCGGCCTATAGTCTTCCGCATAGTCGCTGACCGGCACGCTCGCACCGCGCGATGCAAAGTAACGGCGTAAGGTGAAGGTACGCCGGTGCGCGATGCTGGTATCGGCCGGGCCAATGCGGGCGACATGGATAAGCGCCTGTAGATCAATGCCCATAGCCCGATAGGCGCGAATGACGACGTCGGTGCAAACACCGAATAATGCCGGGACGTCGCCCATGGGGTATGACATTTGCCGGTACTTGTCGGTGTAGACCGTGAACTCCGCCGTTTGACGCTGCGCGGAAGCGGCAAGCACGGCCCCGAACTCAGCTTGCGCAGCTGGAGGCCGGGTGATGGTGTTTGACGATCCTTCGCTCTGGGGAGTCCCCTGGGGGGTCCCAGTGTCAGACGCCGTGCCGTAACCCGGCGCGTCAGCCAAGTCGCAGATCCCCGGCGCTTTGATCCCCGCGCCGAATTCATCATCGAGGATAGGCGACGGCAAAGCGGTGATTGCCGCCTCTGCCTCCTCGGGTCCCAGCGCTTCGCCCCCGGCCGCTTGGCGCACGGTTCGAGATCCTGAGGCCGTGCCCGGCACCAACCAAGTATCCACTTGGCGCGAATAAATGGTTTCGCGCAGCGCTGCGAGGCCGGCGAGCGGCGGCACGCCAGACTGCTCCACGACATCGCCAATGACCGCATCGCGGAGCGGCAGGGCGAGCGGCGCGGCGGCTTCCCTCGATACCGCTTGCGGCGTGATCGCGATAAGCGATGGGTGAGCGCGTTGTCCGCCATTGTGAGTGCGGTTGTGGGCCGTCGCTGCCGCCAGCACCGACGCCACGGCAAAAGCGAAAAACAAAACCACATGATGTTGGGAGGGTGCAGCAATCGGGCGGCGAGGCAAAACAGCCGGCAGCAGAATTTCTGGCACAGCTCCAAGTGCGGCCGCAGCCAATGGCGCACGAAATTTTTCGGCCATCGCGGCAACATGGAGGGAGTTCGTTTCATGCCTCTGACGGGCGGCGCGACGGCGGCGCAGAGAATCCAATGCCCGATGAGCCGATGCCCTCCGGCCTGCACCTCGAACTTGATGACTTGGCGCTGTCAACTATTTCCCCACATTCGCGAAATTTTCCCGGCGGGATCAGAAGGTTTCCGGAACCTAACGCGTAACCATCGGCCTAGACAGCACAAATGGCCAAAACATGCTTGACCCACGCTCCCTCGCTAGACCGGCACCAATAGGCGCCGGATATCGGCCGCTGATGCTCCCTCGGAGCGTAAGTGCGCGAGTGAGGTATCACCGCGGCTTTTCGAGAGTTTCCGGCCCGTGCCATCCAAAATTAGCCTGTGATGATGGTAGATGGGCTCCGGCAGGTCGAGCAGGACTTGCAAGACACGCTGCGCGTCCGTTGCCGCGTAAAGGTCCATGCCACGCGTCACGTGGGTGACGCCCTGGCGCGCGTCATCGACGACAACGGCGAGAAAATAACTCGCGGGTAATTCCTTGCGCATCACGAGAATGTCGCCCCAGCGCGCGGGATCGGCGACTATTGTTCGCTCCGAGCCTGCATCGTCGAATGCGGTGAAGGTCAATGCCGCACCGCCGCGTTTTTCGCGAACGAGAGCGATCGCGCGCTGCATATCGATGCGCAGGGCGAACGGGTGACCTTGAGCGCGTTGGCTCTCCACGTCCTCTGCGCTCCGCCCGCGCCAAAGTCCCGGATAGACGAGCGCACCCTCCGGGTCGAGACTCGTCACGTCTGCTGCGGCGATGATCTCGTTGCGCATAGCGAAGCATGGATAAAGCACGCCGAGGGCGCGCAGTTTTCCCGCCGCCGCGAGGTAGTCGGGAAAATGCCGGGATTGCCGAAGCACCGGTTCCTCCCAACTGATCCCAAGCCACGCGAGATCGTCAAAGATGCCTTGAACGAATTCGGGCCTCGCCCGGTTGGTATCGATATCCTCGATGCGCAGAAGAAATCGGCCGCCGAAGCGCCGCGCCATCTCAAATCCTGTGAGCGCGGACAGCGCATGCCCCAAATGCAACGCGCCGTTGGGAGACGGCGCGAAGCGGAAGACGGGGCGGCTCATGTGCGGCAATGCTCTGACCGACTTTAGTCGCAGGCCCCTGTGCGGCCGGCACCGGGAGAATACGTGCGCGCGACGGCTTCGACAACACGGTCATAGACCTTACGCTCGGCTTCAGGATAAAGCATGGCCCAGCTGTTGATGAGTTTGCCGCCGCACGTGAAGCTGACGCGTTGATAGAAAATCTCGCCGTTGCGCGTGCCCGACAGTACGAACCAGCGTTGGCGTACCGGTGCATAGTCGACGTCCGCACCTGAATACTGGTCGTTGAGCAGAAACTGCCGGTAATCCGCGAGCGAATTTTGTTCGGCGTTGTCGAAAGCGCCGACCAGAAGCTTGGCTTTGCCATCTTTCGAGATCAAGACGCGGCCATCCTCCGACGTTGGCGCCGTTTTCTGCTCGAAAACGGCAGTCGGATAGGCAATGGCAAAGCCATGCCGGTCGTTTTTCAGCGTGGCCCATTCGTCAAGCCTAGGGCCGGCGTTGGCCGCGAACGAGGAAACCAGAGCCACTGTCGCGCCTACTATCGCGCCGAGCGCGGCGCCGCTAAACTTTGTGCGCATCTTCTAAAGCCCCTTAAAAACAAGTTCAGACCCGCTTTGAATCTAAGGCTTACGTAAGCAGGAAATAGTGGCTTTCAACGAGAAACAGTATGGCGCTGAAACGGGAAGTGCGGCTGGCAACGCAGAGTGATCTGGCTGTTGCCGTATCGGCGCTGGCCGGGCAGTGTCGGATTATGCGCGGGATTGTCAAACGCTGTGGTGCCCCGCCATTGCGCGATTTTCCAGCGGACTTCTCAGGACTTTCCAAGATTATCACCGGGCAGCAGGTATCGGCCGCGAGCGCTGCCGCAATCTGGGGCCGGGTCGAAGCCGGCGTAAAACCCTTCGAAGCCCAGCGCTTGCTTGCCTGCACCGACGCGGAACTGAAGCCGCTCGGCCTCTCGGCCGGCAAGATCAAAACGTTGCGGGTGGTGGCGGACGCAGTTGCAGGTGGCCAACTCGATTTCGCGGCCCTCAATCGGGCGAGCGATGACGCAATCCGGGAGAAGTTGACGGCCCTTCACGGCATCGGCCCCTGGACGGCGGATATCTATCTTCTCTTCGCGCTGCGCCGGGCGGACGCGTTTGCCGCTGGCGATCTCGCGTTGCAGATCGCGGCACAACGGCTTTTCAAACTGCACGAGCGCCCATCGCCCGGCAGCCTAATCGAAATCGCCGAACGCTGGCGGCCGTGGCGCGGAGCGGCAGCACGGCTACTGTGGGCCGATTACGCTCATTCTCAGCGCACGAAAAAGACGGCGTCCGCAAAAAAACGCCCGCCAACAGCCTGATTTTTCAGGATTCACGGGCTTCCAGGGAACAAAATCCTCTAGCGCTTCACATATCCGACATGCGCGGCTAGTATCCCGCACGACAGGTGGCAAAAAATACGCGATTCGCAACAGAAGAACTGCGAGGAATTGCGACAGTGAATGCGCACGTTAGAATGCCGGACAACTGCCCGGCCCTGGTGTTGAACGCCGACTTCCGGCCCTTGAGCTACTATCCGTTGTCGCTCTGGAGCTGGCAGGAAACGGTGAAGGCGGTCTTTTTGGATCGCGTCAACATCGTCTCAGAGTACGACCGCTTCGTGCGCTCTCCCAACATGGAAATGCGCTTGCCGAGCGTCGTCTCCTTGAAGACTTATGTTCGCCCCGCTCTTTACCCGGCCTTCACGCGCTTCAACGTGTTCCTGCGCGACCGCTTCGCCTGTCAGTATTGCGGCGACAAACACGATTTGACCTTCGACCATCTGATCCCGCGTTCGCGCGGCGGGCAGACGCGGTGGGACAACGTGGTCGCGGCGTGCGCGCCTTGCAATTTGCGCAAAGGCGGCATGATGCCGAACGTCGCCCGCATGTTCCCGCGCCAGGAGCCCTACCGGCCGACGGTGTTTGAGTTGCACCGCAACGGGCGCCTGTTCCCGCCCAACTACCTGCACCAAAGCTGGCTCGATTATCTCTATTGGGATACGGAGCTCGAGCCGTAGGGCGCTCCAGCGATACAAGCCAGCAGGTTGGTTTCGAGCTGAGAACAACCGCTTCCAATTGCGTGGCTGACCCGCCATCAACTGCCCCGCCATTTTTTGGCCAGATCGTCCTGGTGCATATGCACGAGCGGGACTGAAACCAATGAATGCACTGGGGGGACTGGGGGATAGACATGGCCGCGCCCGCGCTGCGCAACACAATATATTCCGAAACCGAAGACTACGAATTCGAGAGTGACGACTTCGAGAGGGAAGAGTTTTTTGCCGGTGAGCGCATTTGCCCACCGCGGCCCCGGCGCGGTGCCATTTTCAAATTATTCGTCTTCACGTTCATCCTCGGCTCGCTCGGCGGCGGTTGGGTTCTCCTCAAAGATCCGCCCGCGTGGCTCGAGCAGATTTCGGCTGATGTCGCGGCACTCGGGGCCGCGCTCGACACGAAGAGCGCACAAGCCCCGCAGCCTGAGGTGGCTGCCGCTGAAGCGGCCGCCGCCATACCTCAACCTGTTGAAGAGAGCGTTGTGCCAGATGCGCCGGCGGTCGAAGCCGGCGAACCCGTTCCAGGGACCGAGAATGCCGCAGAAACTCCTGAGGTGGGTTCTGAGGGAACCGAACAAAATCCGACCGAGGGTACTCCCGCGCCGAAGCTCGAGCGCACCGATCCTTACGAGAAAAAAGCCGAGGCCGTGGGTCTCAACCCGAATGTATCGCGCATGCTTTTGAAAAAAATGAGCGCGGACGACTATCGCAATGCCGGCGTTGCCATCAAGACCGCGCTTGCCGAAACGCCAGACGACGCCGTCTTCACCTACCCGCGCGAGCGCAAAGCCGGTGTGGCGCACTTCCAGGTTCACTTCGTACAAGGCGCGGCCGAGAATTGCCGCCGATACGTCGTCACAATCTCCCAGGAACGGTGGGAGACAACTTCGCTGCCCATGGAAAAATGCGGCGTTAGCCCTCCGAAACGGTCAGCAAACAAGGCACCAACCGGCTGATCGCAGACCGCTCTGCGAGACGATACCATCGTACCCGTTCCGGCAGGTCCGCATGAGGGTGTATTTCTGCCGCCTATCTATCGAAGGGGCGGCACATGTATTTCAAACTGCGCGCATACCTGCTTGCATCACTTTTCGCGGCGTCGGCGGGCATATCGCCAGCCGCAGCCGAGGGCCCGCCGGACTGGGCATTTGCCGATACGGCAAAGCCGGAGATGAATGCACTGCCGCCCGACGACGGCAAGATGCGGCACGTCGAGGGGAGCAAAGTTCAGCTTTCCATCCCGCAGATCCGCAATTTCTATGCCCCGCCCGATTGGTATCATGAAGATCATCCGCAAATGCCGTCGCTAGTAGCGAATGGTGTGAACCCTGGCATCTACGCGTGCGGTTATTGCCACCTGCCTTCAGGCAACGGCCGGCCAGAAAACTCGAACATCGCGGGGCTGCCAGCGGACTACATCGTGCGCCAAGTCAAAGACATGGCGAGCGGCGCGCGCTCGTCGTCGCTGCCAAAGCATTTTCCGCAAGAACTGATGTTGAAGCTCGCGAAGCCAGCCGCGGAAAATGCCGGGCTCGCCGAGGCCGCGGCTTACTTTGCTGCGATGAAACCACGAGCGGTCTACAAAGTCGTTGAAACCGAAACGATCCCGAAGGTCGATATTTACCGGTGGACGTACCGGAAGCTTGAAGGAAACGACACCGAGCCTATCGGCAATCGTCTTGTCGAACTTCCGGACAACATGGAAGCATTTGAAAACCGCGACGGGCACACAACCTATACCGCTTTCGTGCCGCCAGGCAGCATCGCCAAGGGTGAAGCGCTCGCGAAAGCCGGAAAGTGCGCGGACTGCCACGGACCCGGTCTCAAGGGATTGAAAGACGCGCCGCCAATCGCGGGACGTTCGCCGGGATACCTCGCCCGCCAACTTTATGATTTCAAATCGGGTGCACGTAATGGTCCAGGTGCGGCAACCATGAAGCCTGCCGCCACCGCTTTAACGAACGACGATCTTGTTGCGATCGCTGCGTATCTCGCATCGCTTGAACCCTAAAGCGCATTTCAAAAAAAGAGCCCCGCCTTTTGAGGGGCGGGGCAAAGTCAACAGACAGACGACAGACAACAGACGGAAAAAACGAGTCGAGGCTAGTCCGGCTTCAAGCCGCGCGCGGCAGGGGATGCGCGCAAAGCTCCTCAGCGATGTGATCGACAGCCTTTTCCCAGGTCAGATCCGAATCTCCCGCTACATTCAAACCAAATGCGACGACAGCATCGGCCGGCGTGCCGCCATCGGCGAACACGCGGCCGCACGCTTGGCGGCTCACGGAAATGGCGTGATGCCACTGAATAGGATTGATGTGTCCGGGGGTGAACTGAGACACGGTGAGAGACATTTGGGGATGAGACATTTGGAGAGACATGGCCTCGCTCCTAATTTACTTGAGTTGTTACTTGAGGGGGTACGCAGGTACATCACTGCTTGAAACGCTGGAACGCACGGCGACAAATACAAGTTACTCAAAGTAGGCGGCAGACACACAGAACGCTTTTGACACCATTACGCGAGACCGTGCCAGATGATGTCTGTTGAGGGCTAACTCTCGAACGCTCCATATGTCTGCCAACTTATTGGGACTGTTTCCAATCCCTAAATCCGGTTGATTTACGCGAATTACTGGAACTTGCGCGCCACTTTCACGGGGGAAGGAATTGCTGGCGGCACAACACGCACGTTACGCAACACATTCGACACAACATCACCCAACTGACGCCACTCACTGCTATTGGAAGCCATTTGAACCTCACGCTGACGCAACGAAACTTGCTTCTTATGTCCGGATTCAAACGCAAAACTCGTGACGCAATTCCGGGACTTTTCTTGAGTGCGGGCGAACAGCCGAGACATACGCATGAACTTAGCTGTCCGGGCTGCTCGCTTTACATTATTGAAAGTGCGGGTAAGCACACTTTTGGGAGACCGATCGTACGCTGACGCAACTTTACGCAACTCGACGCTACAAAACGCTACTGGTACGCTACGCTTACAAAAACCAATCTCGCGGGTACGCAACTCTTCAGGCTTCAACTTGTCTGCGCCATCAACGCGGCGCTGAACCAATGACTTGAACGCAAGAACAGACTTCGGGGTACGCGGTACTGCAAACACTGGAACACCCCCGTTACGCATTTACATGACGCTTTACTCGTCTCGTCCGCCCCGGTTGCCAAACTCAGCTGCCCGGTTGTGTCCCGCGAACGAAGAGAGAATAGCCGTCACATTCGGGCAACGCCAAGGCGCGATATTGTCGGAGCGGTGTTATTTGGATTGACAGGAGACAACAGCCCGGAAAACGGGGCCTTTACCGACTCTGAGAGCTGTGGAGAAAAATTCGCTCGTTGAAATCGCTTGGCTTTTTATAAGCCTGCTCGCGCAGCGGTCGCAGCCCGCGCGGAAAGGCCCGCAATAACAAGCGAGGCGATCAAATTCCAGCCCGCGAACGACAGCCCGAGAATGCGGATGGCGGCTTCATCGCAGCGGACGACGCGGGTGGTTTCAAGTTCTTTGATCAAACTGCCGGCCGCCTTGGCGACCTCTTGGGCACCAGCACAGGTGTCAGGTCCAGGCCAGAACTTCCACTCAGCACCGGCGTGGTAGACACCAAGACCGGCGTTGGCGAGGAACGCGAGTGCGACTAAGCCGAACAGCACCGTAGCTCCATTGCGTTCGCCGCCTGACGAAAGCGCCAAGGCTGCAAAGAGCACCGGAATGGCAAAGTAGTACGCGTAGCGCTGCATGAAGCAGAGCGGGCAGGGGTAATAGCCGCCGATGTATTGAAAACCGAGAGCGACGAGAATTGAGGCGGCGGCAAGAAACAGCGCTGTGCTGCCCGACTGATACGCCATGCTCCGATCAACCGCCATTCTCTCAGCCATACTCCACTCCCGGCTTAGAAAAGATACTTCACGGCAACGAACCCGCCGACGAGCAGTACAACAAACGCTGTGGTTACAAGCGCCAAGCGCTTCTCGATGAACTCGCGGATCGGCTCGCCGAAATAATATAGGAGGCCGGCCACCAGATAAAAGCGCATGGCGCGCGCGATAATGCTGGCACCGATAAACGAAAGAAACGGCATCTTGCCGACGCCGGCGGCAATCGTGACCACTTTGTATGGAATGGGCGTCGCGCCTTTAATGATGACAGCCGGTACGCCGTACTCCTGGACGAACTTGATGAAGCCGTCGAGCGCGCCTTCCTTGCCGTAGAATTTCAAAATCGGCAGGCCGACCGCGTCATAGAGATAATAGCCGATGGCGTACCCGAGAATGCCGCCGATGACGGACGCCACCGTGGCGATGGTCGCATACCAGAAGGCCTTTTTCCGGTTGGCCATGATCATCGGGATCAGCATGACGTCGGGCGGGATCGGGAAAAACGAGCTTTCGATGAAGGAGACGACGGCCAGCGCCCAAGGCGCCTTCTCGTCGGAGGCCTTGCGCATCATCCAGTCATAGAGTGATCGGAGCATGGGGCGCTCCTTAGAGTGCGTTGCGCGAATTGTCCATTGGAGACGGCGCCCTCGAAGCCCCTAAACGGCAACAGACGGAAATTAACAGTTCGTTCATAAGATCTGCGTACCTCTAAATTCCGGATGCTGCTTATTCGCCACTTGGGTCGTCTGTTGCCAAGGCATGCCGCCCATCATCGTCATATTTTAAATGCACAACCTGCGGCAAACGGAGATTTTCCATGCCCGTTACGATCGACAATACGAACAGCGCTCTATCAACGACCGGTACCGCCTACAGTCAGGCAACTGCCGACCCATTGACGATCGCGGCCAATGGATACCTTCTCAGCACTGTCGACGATGCGCTTTTGCTGAACGGATCTTCGCAAGTCTATACGGTAACTGTAAATGGAGACGTCTCCACTTTTGCCGCGGCCAGAGCCGGTATCTACCTTTCGGACCCCACGAGTTCTGCCGCCATCACCGTTGGAACCACGGGCCACGTCTACGGCAATGGTCAAGGCATATATTCCGCGGGGCTCGCAACGATCACCAATAATGGCTCGATCGCCGGGGCTACTGGCGTTGGCATTTACAATGGCGGCAACAGCGACTTCACAATCACCAACAATGGCCGGATCAGTTCAGACAGTGTCGTCGCCATGAGCTTATCGGGAACAGGAACGCATACCATTATCAACAGTGGCACCATCAAAGCTGCCACGGGTCAAGACGCGATTCAATCTACCACCCCGACGGGGCTCGAAATTGTTTATAATGCTGCTCTGATCGACGGCAACGTGAACCTGGGCGGCGGACATGACGAGTACTACGGCAGTTTCGGCGGAACTGTGCAGGGCAGCATCAACATGGGCGACGGAGCGGATACGTTCTATGGCGGCCCAAATACAGACCATGCATTCGGCGGCAATGACGCCGACTACATGCACGGCAACGCGGGCAACGACGAACTCAACGGCGACGCTGGTGGAGACACGCTTAACGGCGGCCTTGGAGACGATATTCTGACCGGCGGGACCGGTGACGACCTCTACATCGTCGATTCTAGCGGTGACGATATTGTTGAAATCGCTGGCGATACCGGTGATCGTGTTCAAGCCAGCGTCAGCTTCGCCCTTGAGGCAGCCGACGACGTCGAATTCCTCGAAACCACCTCGGCTGTGGCAACCACTTCCATCAAACTCGCTGGAAACAATATAGCGCAGACGATCAGCGGCAATGCCGGCGCCAATATCCTTTCGGCTGCTGGCGGTAACGACATTCTGGTTGGCGGCCTGGGCCGGGACAGGATGACGGGAGGCTCAGGTAACGACAACTTTGATTTTAACGCGCGGAATGAGACCGGTAAAACCGCAGCGACCCGCGACGTCATTACGGACTTCGTTCACGGGATCGACGATATCGATCTATCGGCAATTGACGCCTCAACTTCCCGTAGCGGCAATCAGGCTTTCAGGTTCATCGGAACAATTGACTTCCGGGGCGTCGCTGGCGAGCTGCATTACAGTCACGTTGGCAGCAAGACCATTATCGAAGGTGACGTCAACGGAGACGGCCGTGCAGACTTCCAAATCGAACTTTTGGGCCGGAAAATTCTCTCTGGCGGCGATTTCGATTTGTAGTGCGAATTTCGTTACTGGCCAAACCGCACTCAAGATATACGGGATCCCGGAGCCAGTTTGTGAACGAACGCCCTTGAAAGCTCGGCCACGACGGCGTTGAGCACGAACCGTCCCTTGGGCGTGGCACGGATGATGTCGGCCGGAGCAGTGCTACCCTGATGCTCGGGAGGCTCGCCGGGGCCAAGGCACATGTTGATGGGTTCGAGTTCATTGCTGCGCCAGTTCGACAATGGCGCGGCCGCCAAGCGCTCGAGGAGTCCGAGGCCAATCAGTCCGTCAATCGCCTGCTTGGACGGCGCCACGCCACCCAGCGCCGCGAGATGGTCAAGATCCACACCCTCGCGCAAGCGCAATCCCATCAGCAGCATTTCGTCTGCTTGCTCGGAGCGCGAGAGCTGCGACTGCTCCGTGAGGCCATGCCCATTTTCTTCGACGCGCGCGATCCAGCCTTCTGGATTTTTTTCCGTGACCGTTGCAAAGCGCTGCAATGCCCCGCCCCCTTGCGCCGAAGGCGCGCCTTCGGCACGACGTGGGGAGGGGTTAGGGGTGGGGGGAACCACAATTCGCTCCGTCTCGGATTCCCCCCCTCCCGGCCTCCCCCACGTCGATGCGGAGCATCGCTCCGCGATGTAGGGGGGAGGAGTTTTCACCAGCAACCTTCCATGCGCACCGGGACCAACGCCAGCATATTCGCCATAGCGCCAATAGAGCAAGTTGTGTTGGCTTTCTTCACCCGGCTTCGCGTGATTTGAAATCTCATACGCATCCATCCCGCGCGCCGACGTCAACTCCTGCGTGATTTCATAGAGCGCGAGTGCTGCATCGGGATCTGGCACGACCAACTTGCCCGCAGCATGAAGCGCCGCGTAGGGCGTGTCGGGCTCAATGGTCAATTGATAGAGCGAGATATGATCGCCCGCGAGGTCGAGGGCCTCAGTGAGTTCCGCGCGCCATGCGTCCGGCTGCTGGCCGGGCCGCGCATAGATGAGGTCAAATGAAAACCGCTCGAACGTGTCACGCGCGATTTTGAGCGCAGCTTTGGATTCTTCAACCGTATGAATGCGGCCGAGCTTTTTGAGTTCATCATCGCGCAGCGACTGCAAACCCATCGACACGCGGTTTATACCGGCCGCACGATAGCCTTGGAAGCGAGTTGCTTCGACACTGCCGGGATTGGCCTCAATCGTGATTTCAGCATTGGGTGCGACCGGCCAAAGTTTGGCGATGTGATCGAGGATCGCGCCAACCGTCGCCGGCTTCATCAGCGACGGCGTGCCGCCACCGAAGAAGATGGACGAGACGGTGCGTCCCCCTCCCCCTTGCGGGGAGGGGTTAGGGGTGGGGGTAACTTCCAGGGACCGGTCTTGTGGTTTCACCCCACCCCCGACCCCTCCCCGTCGAGGGGAGGGGAGTCGCACATCGCCGCTAGAAACACCACCAGCGGCGACAGCCGCAGCGACGTGATCCAACTCGCGCTTGTAAGCGGCAAGAAACCGCGCTTCGTCCCAGCCCTTGTGCCGGACATGACTATTGAAATCGCAATACGGGCATTTCTGCGCGCAAAACGGCCAGTGAATGTAGACGCCGAAGCTACTCATATGTTCTTGCCGCCAATAACACCTTTGCCATTGTCCGCCACTTGGGTTCGTCGGCGAGTTTGGCGTCATTCAAATACGCGGACATCGCTTCGAGATAGGACTCAAGCGTGGCGTTTTCCCATTTCGCCCCGTTCTTCGCGAAATCGGCACGGAGATTGGCGACGAAGGCTGAGAGTTCGGCTTGCGTTGATATGTTGGCTGCGGCCGCAGTCAAAGCCGCAAGGCCGCGGATCGCTGCTCGTTACCGCCGGCGCAAACTCGCCGATATGCGCCCCAATATGGCCTAAGCACTCGCTCTTGAATATCGCGAACGCCCGCGTGCGATGAGATCCGGCATATTTCTCGGCTGGTTGCATCTCGCCATATGTGCGCGTCTCTCCTTCGGGCACGAACATTGGATCGTAGCCGAAACCGTTGCCGCCGCGTGGCGGAAAAACGACGTGGCCGAAGACTCGGCCTTCGTAAAATTCATGGGCGCCGTCCGGCCAGCACAGGCACAACACCGAAATGAAATTTGCGCGCGGCGGCGTCTCCGCTTTCCATGCGCCGCGTTTCGCCAGCTCGTCATTCACGCGCGACATCGCCAAGCTGAAATCGCGCGTTTGCCCCGCCCAGTCGGCGGAATAGACACCCGGCGCGCCGTCAAGCGCGTCGATTTCCAATCCCGAATCGTCCGCAAGCGCGGGCAACCCAGAGCCAACCGCTGCAGCTTTTGCCTTGATCAATGCATTGCCGCGAAACGTCGTCTCTGTCTCGGCAGGTTCAGCTAATCCGAGATCACCTACCGAGACGGCATCGAGGCCGAATGGCGCGATAAGCTGGTTGATTTCCCAAACCTTGCCCTTGTTGTGGCTGGCGACGACGAGCTTCGTGCCCCGTTCGAGCTTGCGCATTATTTAATCCCCCAGATGCGCGGCTCGGCAAATTCGATGGCATTGCCTGCGGGATCACGGAAATAAATCGAGCGCCCGCCGCCCGGCCATTCGAAATCGGCTTCGATAGCGACGCCTTTGGCCTCTATGTGTGTGCGCCATTTTGTGATCTCGTCCGCACTCGCGGCGAAACACACATGTCCCTCGCCCGTCATTCCATGAGGTGGAACCGGAAGTTTGGGATCCTTCGGCGGCATAACAGTCGATGCTGGATTGAAAATCAGCAGCATCTGGTTGCCGACGCGATAAAAGACCTGGCGGTCCGCCATTTTTGAAACCGGCTCAAGCCCAAGCACATCGCGATAGAAATTCTCGGCCGCGTCGAGATCGTCGGCGTAGAGGATCGTCTCCAAAATGGCAGAAGGCTGTGGAGTCTTCGTCAATTGAGGGCCCAAAGAAAAAGTATTGTTGCTGCCGCTCCAAGCATCGTGCGCACGCTATGCAGACCGCCCCACTTCATGATCAACGCGCGCGAGGCGGGGCCGGCTTGTTCGGTCGGGATGTCGTTCAGCGTGTGATTAACCGGCATGATCACGAACATTGTGAAAGGCCAATTGGCGACAAGCACAACGGCTCCAAAGAGCCAAAGCAGTCCGCCCGATTGCCACCACGCCAAGAGGCCGAATAGGAAGCCGATGACAGCGAGCGACGCCTGCATGGTGAACCCGCGCGCGTAACTCGGTTTCCACTGCGTGAGCAGCGACCGGTCGTCGAGCAATAGGCGCGCAGGTTGCTCGGCCCAGTTGATGTAGAACGCAGCTCCAGTAAAAAGCGCCGCTGCCGTCAAAGCAAGTTGCTCACAGAGCATGGAGGCATTCCTTTCGTCCTCAACCCACCGTCAGCTTTTGTAACTGCGTCAGCTCGCCGATGCCCTTTTTTGCCAGCACCATAAGCTGGTCGAAGCGCTCTTGCGTGAACGGCGTCGTCTCAGCCGTGCCTTGCACTTCGACGATACCGCCGGTACCCGTCATGACAAAGTTGGCGTCGGCGTCAGCGTTGGAATCTTCCGCGTAGTCGAGATCGAGAACCGGCTGTCCTTTGTAGAGGCCGCACGAAATGGCGGCGATGGAATCGCGCAAAACTGCGTCTTTCACCATGTCGCGCATTTTCATCCACTGGATGCAATCGTGCAGCGCCACCCACGCGCCGGTAATCGCCGCCGTGCGCGTGCCGCCATCGGCTTGAATGACATCGCAGTCAACTGTGATTTGGCGTTCGCCGAGCTTGGGCAAATCCACGACAGCACGCAGTGCGCGGCCGATCAGTCGCTGAATTTCCTGCGTGCGGCCAGATGGATGCCCAGTTGTTACTTCCCGGCGCGTGCGCTCGTTGGTGGCGCGCGGCAGCATGGCATATTCGGCGGTGACCCAGCCTTTGCCCTGGCCCTTGAGCCACGGCGGCAGGCGTTCCTCGAGACTTGCCGTGCACAGCACATGCGTATCGCCAAATTTGATGAGGCACGAGCCCTCGGCATGTTTCGAGACGGCGCGCTCAATCGAGACACGGCGCAATTCGTCGGGCTGGCGCTTCGAGGGTCGCATGAGGTCCTGAGGGCTCCTGTGGGTGACTTTGAGGCGCGACCCTAATGAACGCTAGCGTCAGCTTCAACCTTAAAGGCTGGTAACTGGCAGAAGCGCAGCTGTTTGACGGGACGGGGCCGCCTCCCTACAATCTTCCCATGAAACGGCAACCGGCCATGACAAGCCCCCATGCTAAGTCCCCATGATTGACGGCAAAAGCGAGCTGCAACTGTTGAACGAGCGCTCGCGCACGATTCTCAGGCGCATCGTCGAAATCGTATCTCACAACGGGCGAGCCTGTCGGTTCGCGCAATCTGGCGCGCGCGCTGCCCATTGCGCTGTCGCCGGCCTCCATTCGAAATGTGATGTCGGATCTGGAGCACTTAGGGCTCATCATCTCGCCGCACACATCGGCCGGGCGCATGCCAACGCAACTTGGCCTCCGCATGTTCGTCGATGGCTTGCTGGAAATCGGCGACATTTCGCAAGACGAGCGCAAGCAGATCGAAGCCCAGATCGGCTTCCAGCGCGAAAAGTCCGTCGATCAGCTTCTGGCAGAAGCGGGCGAGATGATGTCGGGTCTCTCGCATTGCGCGGGCGTCGTGCTCGCTGAAAAGCAGGTTGCGCGCCTCAAGCACATCGAGTTCGTGCCGCTAGAGCCCGGCAAAGGACTGGTCGTCCTGGTCGATGAAGAACAGAACGTCGAAAACCGGATTATCTCGCTGCCTGCCGGGTTACCGCCTTCGGCGCTGCAAGAAGCGTCCAATTACCTCAACACGCATATTCGCGGCATGACGATCAGCGAAGCCAGGGGCGCCATCGAAAAAAGCCTCAAAGACGCCAAGGCCGAACTCGACATCTTCACTCAAAAAGTCATCAAGGCCGGTCTTGCGGAATGGTCCGGCGTCTCGGACGACCGCAAGAGCTTGATCGTGCGCGGGCAAGGAAATCTCCTCAAAGACCTGACTGCAATTGAAGATTTGGAGCGCATACGCCAGCTCTTCGACGATCTCGAATCCAAGCGCGACATCGTCCAGCTCCTGGGCGATTCCGAACATGCCGAGGGCGTCAAAATTTTCATTGGCTCAGAAAACAAACTTTTCTCGCTCTCCGGATCGTCGCTTGTCGTCGCCCCATTCCGCGACGAGACGCGTCGCATCGTCGGCGTACTCGGCGTCATTGGCCCGACACGGCTCAATTATGCCCGGATCATTCCCATGGTTGATTATACTGCGCGGCTGATCAGCCGCATTCTAACTTGATCAGAAAACCTTGATTTTTGGACCCCCCGGGCCGATATCGGGCGCAGCACGACGCGTCGAAATGCGGAGCACCAATGAGCGGCGAAAAGACCCAAGCTGATACCGGCATCGATTTTTCGGCGGACGACCTGATGCCGCCCCAGATGCCGCCTATGCCATCGCCGCCCGGTGGCGAGGCGCAGGCTGGGCCGCCCGGAGGCGAGCCGGAGATTGGTGTTGAGCAAATCAAGGCAATTGTCCAAGCGCTACAAGACGAGCTTGAGAAAAAGACCGCGGAAGCCGCTGAAAAGCATGACGCGTTCGTGCGCGCCGTTGCCGAAACGGAAAACGTGCGCCGCCGCGCTGAGAAGGAAAAAGACGAGACGGCAAAGTACGCCATCAGCAAGTTCACAAAAGATATTCTTTCAGTCGGCGACAACTTCCAGCGCGCGATTTCGGCCGTGCCACCAGAAGCGGCGGCCAGCGACCCCGCACTCAAAAATTTCCTCGACGGAGTCATTCTCGCCGAACGCGATTTCCGTTCGGCGCTGGAAAAAAACGGCGTGCGCACCATCGATCCGGCCGGCCAACCGTTCAATCCCCACCATCACCAGGCCGTGATGGAAAGGGAAGACGCGAGCGTCCCTAACGGCACCGTGCTACAAGTTTTCCAAACCGGTTATTTGATCGACGACAGGTGCTTGAGACCGGCGATGGTTGTCGTCTCGCGCGGCGGGCCTAAAGCCATCAAGACGCCTGAAACAGAGACACCGTCACAAGCGAATGGCAGCTGACACCACATGTGAATGCTGGCCTGAACAGAAGTCAGGCTTGAACAAAGGAGTTACGTCATGCATGCGAACTTGAAACGTTTTGCGCACTCGGCAACCCTAGGCTTCGTCCTCAGCGCTGCCATGGCTGCTGCCATGGCAATCACGCCCGCATCGGCAGATCATCACGAGAGCGGCACAGCTCAAGATCACTCGCAACATGCGGTGACGAAAGCCGCGAACACCGCCGAGCTCTCCGAAGCCTCAAAGGCCTTCGAAGAAGCCTTGATGAAAATGCACAAGGACATGTCGATCGCCTACACCAACGATGTCGATGTCGATTTCGTGAGCGGAATGATCCCGCATCATCAAGGCGCCATCGATCAGGCCAATGTCTTTTTGAAGTACACCAAGGATTTGCGCCTGCGGCGCCTGGCACTCGAAATCATCGCAGCCCAGCGCAAGGAAATCCGCTTCATGCAGCGCTGGCTGAAAGAACACGAAAAGGGCTTGGCGCCCGGCGAAGCTCCGGCTTCATTGGACGATCCGGTGCCAGAGGACGCGACCCCATCGGACGCCGCACCCGCACCCAGCACGAAGGGCCAATAACAGGAAAGCCTTCATGACGCAGGCGGCGGAGGCTTCTGTTTTCCTTTCTGGAGGCAGAGGCCTTTAACCGTTGTGGCCAAAATTGATCACGGTTGGGCGATTCAGAACCGTTGCAGCCGTGAAGTCCATCCCTATATAACCCCTCAGCCACTCATGACACTCAGGGGACCGGGCGGAAACGCTCTACGTTGAACAAAGCTTTGTGCTGAACTTGGTGCCAGATCCTTGGGCCAAGATTTTTGGGCCAAGATCTTTGAGCCAAGCAGGTCTGCCGCAATGGAGAAGGACTAGACATATGGGTAAAGTTATCGGAATCGACCTCGGCACAACCAACTCGTGCGTCTCCGTTATGGAGGGCGGCAAGCCAAAGGTCTTAGAAAACTCCGAGGGCGCCAATACAACCCCTTCGATCATTGCGTTCACTTCCGACGATGAACGCCTCGTTGGTCAGCCGGCCAAACGCCAGGCCGTGACCAATCCGACCAATACGTTCTTCGCCATCAAGCGCCTCATTGGCCGCCGCTTCGACGATCCCGATGTCCAGAAGGACCTGAAGCTCGTGCCCTTCAAGATCGTCAAGGGCCCGACTGGCGACGCCTGGGTCGAGAGCCACGGCAAGCAGTATTCCCCGCAGCAGATCTCCGCCTTCATTCTCCAGAAGATGAAGGAAAGCGCCGAAGCAAAACTCGGCGAGCCGGTGACGCAGGCCGTCATCACGGTTCCCGCATACTTCAACGACGCCCAGCGTCAGGCAACCAAAGACGCCGGCAAGATCGCCGGACTTGAAGTGCTGCGCATCATCAACGAGCCGACAGCCGCCGCACTCGCCTATGGCCTCGACAAAAAGAAAGAAGCCAAGACCATCGCAGTTTACGACCTCGGCGGCGGCACCTTCGACGTGTCGATCCTCGAAATCGGCGACGGCGTCTTCGAAGTAAAATCGACCAACGGCGATACGCACTTGGGCGGCGAAGACTTTGACATGAAACTCGTGGCCTACCTCGCCGACGAGTTCAAGAAAGAGCAAGGTATCGATCTCAAGAACGATAAGCTTGCCCTGCAGCGCCTGAAGGAAGCCGCTGAAAAAGCCAAGATCGAATTATCCAGCGCTCAAGCGACCGAGATCAATCTGCCGTTCATCACGGCCGATCAAGCGGGTCCGAAGCATCTGACGATGAAGCTGACGCGCGCCAAACTCGAGAGCCTCGTCGACGATCTCATCACGCGCACCAAAGGCCCTTGCGAAAAGGCCATGAAGGACGCGGGTCTCAAGGCGTCGGAGATCGACGAAGTCGTACTCGTCGGCGGCATGACGCGCATGCCCAAAGTCCAGCAGCTCGTCAAAGACCTTTTCGGCAAAGAGCCGCACAAAGGCGTCAACCCGGATGAAGTCGTGGCCATTGGTGCGGCGATCCAAGGCGGCGTTCTCAAAGGCGAAGTAAAAGACGTGCTCCTGCTCGACGTGACGCCGCTGTCGCTCGGCATCGAAACGCTGGGCGGTGTGTTCACGAGGCTCATTGATCGCAACACGACGATCCCGACCAAGAAGAGCCAGACGTTCTCGACCGCAGAAGACGGCCAAAGCGCCGTCACCATTCGCGTCAGCCAAGGCGAGCGCGAAATGGCAGCCGACAACAAGATGCTCGGACAGTTCGATCTCGTCGGCATTCCGCCGGCGCCGCGCGGCGTGCCGCAGGTCGAAGTGACTTTCGACATCGACGCCAACGGCATCGTGCACGTCTCGGCGAAAGACAAAGCCACCGCTAAGGAACAGTCGATCCGTATTCAGGCCTCGGGCGGCTTATCCGATGCCGACATCGACAAGATGGTCAAGGAAGCTGAAGCCAACGCGGCCGACGACAAGAAGAAGCGCGAACTTGTCGAAGCCCGCAACCACGCCGAAGCTCTGGTTCACGGCACTGAAAAGTCGCTTGCCGAAAACGCATCGATCCCGGCCGTCGCATCGGTCAAGAGCGATGTCGAAGCCGCCGTTGCCAAGGTCAAGGAAGCCATTGCCGGTGAAGATACTGCTGCGATCAAAGCCGCGACCGGCGAGTTGACCCAGGTTGCCATGAAGATCGGCGAAGCCGTCTATACGGCCAAGGGCGGCGCGGCGGGCATGGATGGCGACGACACGGCTGAGGCGAAATCCGAAGGCGGCGACGACGTGGTCGATGCCGACTTCGAGGAAGTCAAAGACGACAAAAAGAAAGCCGGTTGAGTTGTACGATGGCGATACGCCACTCCCGTACGCAATCAACCTTAGGGCTGCAGCGATCGCTTTTCGCTGCAGCCATTTTCACGATTGGGATGCAATCGGCGCTGGCGGACCCGGGTGGCAAAATGGACGAAATCCAGGCGCGTTCGAAGTTGCTGCTCCTAGTTACTCTGGAACTCGAAGACAGGGCTGCAAGCGCCATCGAGAGCAAGTCCGCCGCTGACCTTAAGCGCGTTTACGACGACATTCGCGCCCGCTCCGATGAAACCCAAAAGCACATGGAGGGCGGCGGCAACGCCTGCGGTTGCGACGTTGCGCTGACAAACTTGCTCATTGCCGTCGGATTTGCCATCAACAAGCTCGACGGGCAGGGCCGCTTTGAACCCTGGATGGACGACGAAAGTCTGGATCTCCTCGAAAAATTTGACAGCTTTGCCACAGACTGCGCCAATGACGCGGGCGCACAACCCGCGACCAGGCGGCTCACAGCCAAACATCTGAAAGCCGAATAAGCCGATGGCCAAGCGCGATTATTACGAAGTTCTGGGCGTCGCCCGCAATGCCGGCGAGGCCGATTTGAAATCCGCTTATCGCCGGTTGGCCAAAGATTTCCACCCCGACCGCAACGCCGGCGACAAAGATGCCGAGCGCAAATTCAAGGAAGTCAACGAGGCCTACGAAGCACTGAAAGACCCGCAAAAACGGGCCGCTTACGACCAGTTCGGCCACGCCGCATTCGATGGCGGCATGGGCGGGCGCGGCGGACAAGGCGGCTTCGGGCCCGATTTCGCATCATCAATGTCGGATATTTTCGACGACCTGTTCGGCGAATTCATGGGCGGACGGCGCGGCCCCGGTCAGGGATCAGGTCAGGGCGGCGGCCAACAGCGCCGCAGCGCAGGGCGCGAGCGCGGCGCGGACTTGCGCTATAATTTGGACATCACGCTTGGCGACGCCTTTTCCGGTAAGACCGCCGAGATCATCGTACCGGCAAGTATTTCGTGTGAAACGTGCTCGGGTTCCGGCGCAAAACCCGGCACGAAGCCGAAGTCCTGCGCCGGTTGCGGCGGCTTGGGCAAGGTGCGCGCGAGCCAAGGCTTCTTCACAATCGAACGCACATGCCCGTCTTGCCATGGGCGCGGCGAGACAATCGACGACCCATGTGCTTCTTGCTCAGGCACCGGCCGTCTAACCAAAGAGCGCAAGCTCAGCGTCAACATTCCATCCGGCGTCGAAGACGGCACGCGCATCCGGCTTGCAGGCGAGGGCGAAGCTGGATTGCGCGGCGGCCCGGCTGGCGATCTCTACATTTTCCTTTCGATCAAACCGCACGCCTTCTTCCAACGCGATGGCGCGGACGTATTCTGCAAAGTGCCCATTTCAATGACGACGGCAGCACTCGGCGGCCAGATCGAGGTTCCAACCCTTGAAGGTGCGACGACGCGCGTCAAGGTTCCCGAAGGCACTGAGAGCGGCAAGCAGTTCCGCTTGAAGGGCAAGGGCATGCCGGTGCTGCGCTCCAAGGTGACCGGCGACATGTATATCCAGGTCGATGTTGAGACGCCGAAGAACCTGACGCGGCGCCAGCGCGAGCTGCTCGAAGAATTCGAGAAGGAAAGCCACAAGGAAACGAGCCCGGAAAGCGCCGGGTTCTTTTCGCGCGTGAAGGATTTTTTTGAGGGCAAGGGTAGTTAGGCATTCCACTTCGAACGTCTAATCGCACCTTACCAGCGTAGTACCACGAGCGCTTGCGCAATCCTCCGACAGAACGAGCAACCCATGCCCTCCACTACGAAATCAGAACCGCGCCTGCTCTTCATCTCAGGCAGTGCGCGCGAAAAATCCTGGAACAAGAAGCTGGCGCGCCTCGGTCATCAGATCGCGGACGCGAACGGCATCGCATCTGCCTTTGCAGATCTTGGCGATTACCCGATGCCGATCTACAATGGCGACATCGAAACGCAAGAGGGTTCGCCCGATAACGCGCGCAAACTCAAGGCACTCATGAAAGTCCATTCCGGCATTTTCATAGCGAGCCCTGAATACAATGCATCCTTCTCGCCGCTTCTGAAAAACGCCATCGACTGGGTTAGCCACACGCGCGACGACGGCGAGGAGCCGCTTGAAGTTTTCAAGACGCGGGTGTTTGCGGTGGGGTCTGCCTCTCCCGGCGGCATGGGCGGCTTGCGCGGGCTTTCGCAATTGCGGCTCGTCCTCGAAATTGGCTTGAGCGCGCTCGTGCTGCCGGATCAATTCGCAGTACCGCGCGCTGTTGACGCCTTCGACGAGGAGGGGCATTTGAAAAATAAGGACAGCCAAGAAACGTATAAGAAGCTTATCCAGAAACTCGCCCGCGCAGCGCATGTTCTGCATGGGTAGGACTCCTCCCTCTCCCCATTCCTGCACTTAATGGGGCGAGGGGATAACCGGACCAACGAGATGACCAGCGACATCCGCGACAAACTCATCGTTGCCCTTGACGTCCCGGCCTACGACGACGCACGCGCGCTTGTCGAGACACTCGGCAAGACGGTCTCGTTCTATAAAATCGGGTTGGAGCTGTTGTTTTCGGAGGGCCTATCGCTTGCCTCTGAATTGAAGAACGAAGGCAAGCGCGTCTTTCTCGACATGAAGTTTCTCGATATCGGCAACACGGTTGAAAAAGCCGTGGCGGGCGTTGCCGGACTCGGCTTTGATTTTCTCACCATCCACGGCACCGACACCAAAACGATGAAGGCCGCTGTCAAAGGCAGGGGCACTTCGAAACTCAAACTCCTGGCCGTCACGGTTCTCACCAGTCTCGACTAAGAATGATCTTGCCGAGCAAGGCATAGCCATGACCGCCACGCGACCTTGTTCTCAAGCGCGCGAAGCTTGCTCGCGACGTCAGGCGTCGATGGCGTCATTGCCTCGGGCCAGGAAGCAGCGAGCATCCGCGCCGCTTGCGGACCAGACTTCCTCATTGTCACCCCGCGGCATCCGTTTGCCGGGCAGCGACGCAGGCGATCAAAAACGCATCACGACACCGGAAGTTGCCATCCGCGACGGCGCTAACCATATCGTGGTCGGGCGCCCGATAAACGCTGCCAGGAACCCCGTAGAGGCCGCCCAAACCTTCCTAGAGCATTTGAGCCGCGCCACTTAAAACGCCGCCAGCACGCAAATTTGGAGCACGGCAGGCCATCCTGTCCCAGACTGGTGCCACAGACTTGCCTTCGACGCGTCATGCTTCACCCCAATTGACCCTTTAACGCTCCATTAACCAAGGCAAAGCAATACGTTAACTGGCCTGCCTGTGGTTCGGAGTTGCGGGGTCGATGATGGTTCTCAAAGTTTGCGCCCGCCTTGCGGCATTGCTCGCCGCGTCTGTCGTTTTCGCGCTCCCCGCAGCCACGGGCGAAGACGCGGCGCAGAAGCCTCTCTCCGCTGCGACACTCGCATTTCTCGAACTCAAAAACGTGCACGCCGAGGCCCCCGTCTACATCCGCATTTTCAAGGAAGAGTCGGAACTCGAAATCTGGAAGGCGCGCCCCGGCGGCCGCTTCGTGCACGTCAAGACTTACCCAATTTGTACTTGGTCGGGCGCACTCGGACCAAAGACCGTCCAAGGCGACCACATGGCGCCAGAAGGTTTCTACAGCATCGGCTCAGGCGGCATGAAACCCGACAGCACGTATCACCTGGCATTGAACATCGGCTATCCGAACGCACTCGACCGCGCACTCGGGCGTAGCGGTGCTTTCATCATGGTGCACGGCGACTGCAAGAGCGTTGGATGCTTCGCCATGACCAACGATAAAATCGAAGAGATTTATGCCTTCGTGCGCGAGTTGATTGAAGGAACACAAGAGCGCGTGCCGGTGCACGTCTTCCCGTTTCGCATGACAGCGGCAAACCTCAAGCGTCACAAAGAACATGCAGCAGCCGCGACCTGGGGGCCGCTTATGGAAGCCTACAACGATTTCTGGAAGACCCAGATGCCGCCGCGGATCGCCATGTGTTCGAAACGCTATGTCGTCAATCCAGTTTGGACTTCGGCTGATGAGGCCGAAAGCGATCCAGCGAGTGCCTGCCCGGAAAGTGCCGGCAAACTCTTGGCGCCGCTCTCGCGCAAGCTGGCCAAGAGACTGATAAGCGATCCGCTCGTCGCGGAAGGGCCCAAGATGCGCTCTGTCGAGGATATCGCCAACTGGGATTCCTCGATTGCCAAAGCCGCCATTGCAGAGGCTGAGAAGCACGAGCAAAACCGCAAATTGCGTAAGGACGCGAGCAGCGTTAATCCGGGCGGGACCAACGGCGTGGCCCCGTTTCGCAACCAATAGCCGGTCCTAAGTGTTGCTCGACGCGATCCCAGGCGCTATGGCTCAAGCCAACTCTGCAATCCGCCACATGAGGAAGCAATGCCCAAGGGATATCTCGTCGTCCGCGCCACCGTCACGAACCAGGAAAAGTGGGGCGAATACCTCGCGGCGTCAAAGCCGGTTCTCGAACGCTACGAAGGCAAACCGATCGTGCGCGGCGGACGCTGTGAGATTGTCGAAGGAACAGGCGCGCCGCGCAACGTAGTGATTGAATTCCCAAGCTACGAGAACGCTCTCGGCTATGCTACGTGCACCGACTACTTGGCAGCCAAGGCATTGCGTCAAGGCGCCGGCACGCTCGACATGACCGTGGTTGAAGGGGTTTGATGGAATGCCTCCCCCTCGAGGGGGGAGGGCGGTGCGCCATGAGTTAGGACGCGCAACGATAATTCCCGGCACGCTATGCGCGCGTCGTAACTCATTCTTGGCGCACCGGGTGGGGGTGCTGGGCAAAACACGCATCTCGACACCCCCACCTGATGCGTCCAGCGGCTTAGCCGGGCGAAATGAATTTGTGGACTGCAGTGTGAGCGCCCGTCTAAACCGCGGACGCATCTTCCTCCCCCCTCAAGGGGGAGGAAACTTATAATCGGATCGCGTAACTACATGCCCCACTTCCCTTCAAGCGATGGCCGGCCGGCGTGGCGCGCAACAGTGCTGACGCTGTTCCCGGAAATGTTTCCCGGGCCGCTTGGAATTTCGCTGTTAGGCCAAGCACTGGAAGCCAAGCTCTGGTCACTCGATGCGATTCAGATTTGAGATTTCGGTATCGGGCGTCACCGCCAAGTCGATGACACGCCCACGGGTGGCGGCGCCGGAATGGTGCTGCGCGCCGATGTGCTCGGCACAGCAATCGATCACGTCCGCACGCTCTCGCCTGACGCGCCTTTGCTTTACATGTCGCCGCGCGGCGAACGCCTGACGCAACCGCTCGTCAAAGAACTCGCCGCAGGCCCCGGGGCGATCGTGCTGGCTGGCCGCTTTGAAGGCATTGACGAGCGCGTCATCGAAGGGCGCCAGCTGCGCGAGATTTCAATCGGCGACTATGTTTTGGCTGGCGGCGAGCTCGCGGCCATGGTGCTCATCGAAGCGTGCGTGCGCTTGCTCCCTGGTGTGCTCGGAGCGAGCGCAAGCTTAGACAGCGAAAGCTTCGAAAACAGCTTGCTCGAGTATCCTCAATACACAAAGCCACGAGAATGGGAGGGGCGAACGGCTCCTGACGTTCTACTATCGGGCGACCATGGCAAAATCGAACTTTGGCGCCGCGCTGAAGCAGAGAGGCTGACGCTTATTCGCAGACCGGATCTACTCAAACCGCATAAAAGCTGATGTTGCGCCCGCTGCCCTAGGACTTTAATTCAATTCCAGAAAATTGGCTTGGCGATACTTTAGTAGTATCCCGGTAACGCACCTCGGTACTTAGACCAAGGTATTGATTAGAGGGGCGGCAAATGCCCCGCCGTATCTCCGGTCCATTCCTTCGGCGAGGACGTAACCGGAACAAGCCGTCAGCACACCGGTTCACCCGGTCAGAGGGCATCTCCTTCGCTGACGCTTGGGACGTAGTCGACTTCCAATTCAAAAAAACATTTAGGGAGAAGATCGAATGTTCAAATCCATAGCAGCAGTGGCGACTATCGCCGCACTGCTCTCGAGCACGAGCGCATTTGCGCAAGCCACGCTCGATAAGCTGTCGAACTTCAAATCGACGGGCATGACCAAGATTCCGTTCATTGAACAGGGCGGCGATAACGCAGCCGCAATCAAACAAAGCCTGAAAAAGATAAAGTTGCCTGACGGCTTCAAGATCGATCTCTACGCCATCGTGCCCGACGCGCGCGTCATCTCGGTCGGTTCCCAGGGCGTAGTGACGTTCGTTTCAACACGCAAAGACAAAGTCTACGCCGTCACCGACCGCAACAAAGATCGTGTGGCCGACGAAGTGAAGGTGTTCGCTGCCTCACTCGAAATGAACATCCCGCACGGCCTGTGCTTCTCGAAGGACGGCTTCCTGTTCATCGCTGAACAGAACCGGGTCATCGTTTATCCCGCTGCCGAATACTTCTACGAAGGCGCCGACGTTGCCGCCTTCCAGGTGGTCGCGCAGGGCGATCTGATCCCGAAGGACGAAGAGAGCTATAACCACACGGCCCGCATCTGCCGTATCGGACCGGACAACAAGCTCTATATTTCGCTCGGCCAGCCGACGAATGTGTTCGCGCCTGAAAAGATGGACCTCTATGCCAAGACCGGTATCGGCGGCATCATCCGCATGGACCGCGACGGCAAGAACCGCGAAGTCTTCGCAACCGGCGTTCGCAACAGCGGCGGCATGGACTTCAACCCCAAGGACAAAACGCTCTGGTTCACGGACAACCAAGTCGACGGCATGGGCGACGACATCCCGCCGGGCGAGCTCAATCGCATCACCAAAGCCGGTGAACACTTCGGCTTTCCCTGGTACGGCGGCGGCAAGGTTCGCACCAACGAGTACAAGGACTCTGAGCCGCCGAAGGACGCCGTTTTCCCGCAGATCGAGTTCATCGCGCACTCGGCCGATATGGGCATGATCTTCTACACGGGTAAAATGTTCCCGAAGAAGTATCAGGGTGGCATCATCTCGGCTCAGCACGGATCCTGGAACCGCACGACGCCATCGGGCGCGCGCCTCCAGTTCACAACGCTGAAGGAAGACGGCACCGCCGACAAGACGGAAGTCTTCGCTGAAGGTTGGATCGGCGAGAATGGCGAATACCTCGGCCGCCCGATGGACGTCGCCCAACTTCAGGACGGTTCGCTCCTGGTGTCGGACGATCTGGCCGGCGCCGTGTACCGAATTTCCTACGGCAAGTAAAACTTCGTGCTGACAATTGAGCCCCGCATCGGATATTATCCCGGTGCGGGGCTTTCTTATTTAATCCGTCCAACTTCAAACTGATGGATCTCCGATGACGCGCAAAGTTCTCACTCTCGCCGCATTGATTTTAGCGGCTGCAACACTGCCCTCATACTGCCGCAGGAAATGCCGAAGCGGGCAAGAAGAAAGCCGGGCAATGCCAGACCTGTCACGGCATGGACGGCATGTCGAAACTGCCGGAAGCGCCCCACCTTGCCGGACAAAACCCCATCTATCTTGTGCAGAACGCTCAACGACTACAAGTCCGGCGCGCGCAAAAACGAGATGATGAGCGTCATCATCGGCCAGCTTACGCCCGAGGACATCAACGACCTCGCGGCATACTACGCGTCGATCCAGATCACGGTCACGCCGCCGAAATAGGTTTCACGAACCTCACGTACTTCGGCACAGCTCCATTCCGCTTGGTTTTAAGTCTGGCTCCGCATAAGCTCAGGCACCACCTGAGACATGCTGCAGGAGCGCGCCATGAAACTTTACAATTGGCAATTCGCACCCAATTGCCGGCGCGTGCGCATGTTCGTTCTCGAAAAGGGCCTCGATCTTCCTGGAATAGAAGAGGTGGTCGGCGAAGGCTTCCGCATGTTCCCGCAATACATCGACAAATGGCCTCACGCACTCGTGCCAATGCTTGAACTCGATAACGGAACCCAGATCGGGGAAGCCGCTGCAATCTGCCGGTATCTCGAAGACGAGCATCCCAACCCGCCGCTCATGGGGCGAACGGGGCTTGAAAAAGCAACAATCGAAATGTGGGAGCGTCGCGCTTACGATGAATGCATGATCGGCACCGCCGAGGTCGTGCGCAATTCGATGAGCGAATTCTACGACCGCGGCATCCCGGGGAGTCTCGAACCCGTACCGCAAATCCCCGCACTCATCGAGCGGGGTAAGGGCCGCGTGCGCCGCTTCTACAAGAAATACGACACGCGCTTGCGCGAGACTCGCTATCTCGCCGGCGATAATTTCTCGATGGCCGACATCACGACGCTGTGCGCCATGGACTTTGCCAAGTTCGCCGGAATGGATATTCCGCCTGAATGCACGGGTGTCGCGCGCTGGTACGCAGAAGTTTCAGTGCGCCCGAGCGCCAAGGCTAGTCTCTGAACCCTACCCGCGCGACCCATCGAGAATTTTGAGCGCAGCTGCTTCGCGCACTTTGTATTCGCGCTGCAAATCGGTGATATAATCGCGCACGATTGGCGCCGCATCGCGCTTTTTAGAGAGCTGCATGTGGAAGACAAGCTGACTGCCCGTCCGGAACATCATTTCGCAGCTGATGAGATAAAACTCGAACATCCGGCAGAAGCGCTCATCGTACATTTTTGCAATTTGCGGCCGGTTTTTTTCAAAGCGATCGCACCAGTGCTTGAGTGTCTTGGCGTAGTGCACCCGCAGGAATTCGAGATCGCTGACCCAGAGCGAGTTCTGCTCAACCGGTGTGAAGACTTCCGAAAGTGCCGGTGAATAGGCACCTGGGAAAATGTATTTCCTGAGCCAAGGGCTGGCAGTTCCCGGCGGCGACATATGCCCAATCGAATGCAATAGCATGACGCCATCGTCCGCCAGCATCGCGTTCACTTTGGCAAAAAACTCGTTGTAGTGCGCGACGCCGACGTGCTCGAACATGCCGACGGAAACGATACGATCGAACTTGCTCGTGACATCGCGATAGTCGCGCAGCTCGAAGCGCACGCGGTCCGACAATCCCGCCTTCTTTGCTTTCTCATTCGATAGAACGTGCTGCTCTTTCGACAGCGTCACGCCGGTCACATCGACGTTTTCCATCGCGGCCAAATAGAGCGCCATGTCGCCCCAGCCCGAACCAATATCCAGGATCTTCAAGCCCGGCTTCAGGTTGAGCTTCGCTGCGATCAACCGCAGCTTGTTGCGCTGCGCTTCTTCGAGCGTGTTCGTATCGTCTTGAAAATAGGCGCACGAATACTGCATGCCTTCATCGAGGAAGAGTTTGTAAAAATCATTTCCGAGATCGTAATGGTGCGCGACGTTCTGCTGCGCCTTGCCGACGGGGTTGGCTTGCTGAAAGCGCTTGAGCCCGCGCGAAACGGTTCGCAGCGCTTTCTGTAGCGGATACGATCCGAGCGACAGCCGGTTGATTGAGAACAGCGTGAGAAAATCCCGGAGCGTCGAATTCTCGAACGTCAACCGCTCGTCCATATAGGCTTCACCCATGGCGAGCTCGGGATTGAAGAAAAGCGACTTGTAAAGCGCTGGATCTTTGATCCGCATCGTCACCTTGGGGCCAGGTGCTCCGGCAAAGAGATGCCGCCCGCCCTCGGCGTCGATCACTTCGAGTGATCCAGTCTTCACGAACGACTTCAGCATATGGGAGAGCGGGAACATCTTGGCCTCATGCAACGACTACCGCGGAGAGATACACGCCGCTAGAAACGCCAATATCATCGCTGGAACCGCGCGGCCAAGCCAGAAAGTCCGGCAGGACAACAATTCTGTGGCTCAATGGATTATTTGCCGCGCAGAGCGGCCTGTGTGGCCCTTATATGAAGCCAGCGATCAGACCGCCACGCACGTGCGGGCATAAACCGCCTTCTCGAACTCAACCAGGACATCCGTGCACTTTGGATCGACAAACGGCAGGGACTGCATCAACACGACGCCCGCAATGCCGTTCAGCGGATCGAACCAGAAGTAGGTGTTCAACGCTCCCGCCCAGCAATGACTGCCGGCCGCCCGCATGCCGCGTGCGGGTTCGATATTGATCATGGTCGCAAGACTGTGCTTCTTCGACATGCCGGGGAAGAATTCAGCGTCCCCCGTGACCGCCGGCGCAACCGACGTCAACTTGCCGACCTCAAGTTCGTCGATGTGATTTTCGAGAATGTAATTGACCGTCGCAGGTTTCAGGATTTGCGCGCCGTTATAGCTGCCTTCGTTGAGAAGCATCAGCAGGAATTGCAGATAATCGCGCGCGGTTGAATAAAGCCCGAATCCAGCCGAATAGACTTCTGGATTTGACGGCGGGTCGAGCGAAATTACACTTAGCGATCCGTCCTCCGCCGCGGGCATGAACGCTCACCAGCCGGTTGCGCTTGTCGCCTTGGCACTCGAAATCGGTATCCTTCATGCCGAGCGGGGTAAAAATCTCGTCGCGGCAATAATGCGTCGAGCCGCTTACCGCTGACCGCCTCGATGACCAGCCCAAGCCAATCGATACCGATGCCGTAATCCCATCTCTCGCCTGGATCGAAGACAAGCGGGTACATGATGCCGCGCTTGGTGCCCGACAGAAACCCGGGGTTGCCCGTCAGCGCCAGATACTTGGCGATGTCCGCATTCCAGAATTCGTAAACGAGGCCGGACGTGTGCGTCATCAGCTGGCGCACGGTCGCTTTGCGCTTCGGGGCGCGAAGACGCGGCGTATCGCCATCGAAGCCTTCTAGAACCTGGAGTTCCCCGAAAGCCGGGACAATCGATTGTACTGTGGCATCGAGATCAAGTTCGCCTCGTTCCAGGAGCTGTGCGGCAGCAACCGCGCCCACAGCCTTTGTCATCGAAAATATGCGGAAAATTGAATCGTCCGTCATGGGTGCGGCAGCGCCGGCACTTCGCTTTCCGAAAGCGCCTTGATAAAAGATACCTTCGCGGGTTGCCGCTCCGCCTACGACACCGGCGGCTGCACCAAGTTCGATAGAACGCCTGAGAACACGATCAAGCGCGGACATGAGAGGTCTCCCGGCACGTTTCTTCGAAGCCCGAGGCTAACATGCGGGCCGGTGGCAAGCCTATTCACCGGACGTCTAAGAAAAGCCGCGCCGAATTAGGTGAAAAATTGCATTAATCCGTCTTCCGCATAATTACCCGGTCTTATTACGCTCATGGTATTGACTAGACTGCGGGACAAAATCCTCTTGAGGACAAAAAATGAAAGCGAACACGGCTTCAGCCGCTCCCGCTGAACGGCGCCAGCATCAAAGACGGGAAGTCGATTTTGCTGCATCGGTACGCTTCACCGATGGCACCGCACGCCCCTGCCGGGTGAAGAACATCTCGCCCATGGGCGCACTGCTCGATCTTGGCGCCAAACCTGAATTGCCCGTCTCATTCCGCCTCATCATCGCTAGCGAATTGTTCTCGGCCGATTGTGAATTACGCCACGAAACGGGAAATCAGGCGGGCGTGCTTTTTACATCGAGCAGGGCTGAGGCCTTGGCGAAATTCAGGTGAACGAAAACTTAAGTGCTCCGTCACGAACACATCGTACTGTTGTCATCCCCGCCGGAGGACCGCATCGTGGATGCGGGCCGAAGAGCCGGGACCCAGAGTTGCAAGAGAAACAGTGCGGGCACAGAGGCGAGTCATGGGTCCGGATCTCGCGGCCCCATTTCACGGGTTCGCTACGTCCGGGATGACAGCGCGATTCACCCAGCTGTGACGGAACACTACAAGAAGCTATAAGGATCGATATCCAATGTGATGCGGATATCGCCCTTCAGCGCTGGCAAGCTTGCAGACCATTCTCTCAAATACGCCTGCATATCGATCTCGCGCGGCGCTTTGACCAGGATGCGCCAACGGTGGCGCCCTCGTACAACGGCGATGGGTGCTTCGGCGGGGCCGAGGACGGTGATTTTCTCCGATTCCGGTGCGTGCCGCACCACGTCGCGGGCTATGCGTTCCGCGAGCTCCTTATCGCGCGCCGAGATAATAAGTGCCGCCAACCGGCCGTAAGGCGGCAATAAACCGGCTTGGCGCGATTTGACTTCGTAGTTGAGAAACGCTTCGCGGTCGCTGGCGACGATGGCTTCCATGACAGGATGATCGGGCATGTGCGTTTGCACCAGACCGCGCCCCAGCGCGAAGGCACGGCCGGCGCGGCCCGTCACCTGATGCAAAAGCTGGAACGTGCGTTCGGCTGCGCGCGGATCGGCGCCATGCGCGAGGCCCAGATCGCCGTCAACGACGCCAACAAGGGCGAGATCGGGAAAATGATGTCCCTTGGCGACGATCTGCGTTCCGATGATGATGTCGATTTCGCCCTTCTCGATTTTGTGGATCATGTCGCGCATCTCGGTCAGTCCTGGGATGAGGTCCGACGAGAGCAAAGCGAGGCGCGCTTGGGGAAACCTTTCTGCCACTTCTTCGGCCACGCGCTCGACGCCGGGCCCGCACGCCGTGAAGCTGCCTTCTGCCGCGCACTTTGGACACTTCAACGGAATGGCGAGCGAGAACCCGCAGTGGTGGCAATTCAAGCGCTTCTTGAAGCGGTGCTCGACAAGCGACGCTGTGCACTGCGGACACTCGACACGGTGGCCGCAGCTCCGGCACAGCGTCAACGGCGCATAACCCCGGCGATTGAGAAACAGCAGCGATTGCTGGCCTTTCGCCAAGGTTTCCGTCATGGCTTGGACAAGGCGCGGGGCGAGCCATTTGCCGGGTTCGGGGCCTTCGCGCCGCATGTCGATGGCCTGGACCTCGGGCAATTCTGTTCCTGAGAACCGGCCTGGCAAGACGACGTGCCGGTAGCGGCCGGTCAACGCATTGACGTGGCTTTCGATCGAGGGCGTCGCGGACGCCAAGATGACCGGGAACTTGCCGATGTTGCCGCGTACGACGCACATATCGCGCGCTTGATAGTGGACGCGATCATCTTGCTTGTAACCTTGGTCGTGCTCTTCATCGATGACGATGAGACCGAGTGACGGGTATGGCAGGAACAGCGCCGAGCGCGCACCGACGACGCAGCGCACGTCGCCGCGCGCCACGCCTTTCCAAATGCGCCCGCGCTCAGGCGGCGATAAAGCCGAATGCCACTCAACTGGCTGAGCGCCAAAGCGGCGGGCGAAGCGATCCAGGAACTGCGAGGTCAACGCGATTTCCGGCAGCATGATGAGCGCTTGCTGCCCAGCAGCCAGCGTGCGCGCGACCGCTTCGAAATAGACTTCGGTTTTGCCAGACCCCGTAACGCCATCGAGCAGCGTCACGGAAAAGTTGGCGGCCTCGACTGAAGCGCGCAGCGTTTCGACCGCCTGTGCTGACTTTCAGTGAACTCGGTCTGATGATGCGCCGGATTAGGCCGGGGGAATTGTTTCTCCGGGATCGCGACTTCAACCAGACTGCCAGCCGCAACCAGGCCGTCGATGACGCCGGTTGAGCATCCAGCAAGCTGAGCGAGTTCCGACTTCGCCCGGATTGACCCATCGCGCGCGACCTCCAGCGCTTTGGTGCGCGCCGCCGTCATTTTGGCCGGAAGGCGCGGCCCCCTCGACCAGCCGGACGCCGAAGCGCGGCTTCTCGGGCTCGAACGCCGTTTGCGCGCTCATCATCATGCGCGAGACCATGCCAAGCGGCGCGAGCGTGTATTTGGCGATCCATTCGGCGAAGCGCAGCGAAATGACCGGCAGCGGCGGCACGTCCAACCGGCTGGTGATGGCTTTGAGCTTCTTGGGGTCCAAGGGCTTTTGGACGCCCCGCGGCTCGTCCCAGACGATGCCGATCCGGCTTTGCGGGCCAAAGGGCACCAGAACAAAGGCACCAGGCTGCACCTCGACGCCGTCCGGGACCAAATAATCGTAGGTCTGGTCCAAGGCGACCGGCATCAGGACCGGCACCAGCGGCCTATTTTGGGCCTTGGCGGGGGTGCCTTCCAGTTTGTCGAGAAAACTTTCCAAAGTGGCCGCTACCGGATTAGAAGCTGGGTCAGAGAATCAGGGAGATACCCTAGGCTTGGCTCTGAGGCGAGCCGAGGGCATCCGCGACAATCGCCGCTCTGCATTCTCCCTCCCCCTCGATGGGGGAGGGTGGGGAGGGGGTGGTGCAATACTGGAGCTGTTTTTGGACACCCCCCACCCCAACCCTCCCCCGCAAGGGTGTTTAGTCCCGGAAGATTGGCAGCATGGAATTGGTGTACAACGAGGCATCGCTTTTGTCAGGGAGCGCCTCGGATCATGAAACTCAAGCTGCACGCGAACGCGACGACCACGCCTAAAACCAGAGCCTACATCCGCAACTCCAATCTGTCCGTTCGCCGCCTCGCCAGCGAGCTTGGCATTAGCCAACGAACCGTCGCGCGTTGGAAAGCCCGCGACCAGATCTCCGACCGCTCGCATCGCCCGCACCGCATTGCCACAACTATGAGCCCACTCGAAGAGCGGTGGCTGTTGAATTGCGCACAAGTCTTGCTCTGCCCCTCGACGACATCGTCGAAGTGTTGCGCCGCTGTATAAATCCGAAGCTGTCGCGCAGTCAGGTGCACCGCTGCCTGCAACGCAACGGCGTTTCCGCCAAGCCCAAGCTCCCGCGCGAACCCGTCGCCGTATTCTCCACTCCCACGCCCGCAGGATTGTCCACATCGACGTCAAATACCTGCCACCGCTCCACAAAATGCGGGCTTACGCCTATGTCGCGATTGATCGCGCGACACGCTTCGTCTACGTCGAAATCCTCTATGACAGACGTGGCGAAACTGCCGCCGCGTTCCTGCGGCGCTTCCTTGAAAGCTTCGATATCGAAGTCCACACCGTTCTCTCCGACAACGGCAGCGAGTGGACCGACCGCTTTGCCGTAGACAAAAAGAACAAGCCCAAAGACAGACCTTCCGGCGCTCATCCGTTCGATCGCCTGTGTGCTGAGCGCGGCATCATCCACAAGCTCACAAAGCCATTCCGGCCTCAGACAAACGGAATGGTCGAACGCTTCAACCGGCGTATCGGCGAGCAGCTCGAACGCTTGCCCAGAAATGCCGCAGGCCATCACAAACGCTTTGAAACTCACCAACAGAGAAACGAATACCTGATGCTGTTCGTTCGAAACTACAACCGGACCCGCCTCAAATGTCTCGACTACAAAGCCCCAATAGAAGCTGTTACCAATCTCGCGGAACACAACACAAGGGGGGAGGGGGCAAGTAAAAGATCCGGCCGACGGCGGACAACAAAATTGATGATGCGAAAGGGTATTGCAAAATGAAATTCTTCGTCGATACGGCAGACGTGGCCGAAATCAAGGAATTGGCCGCAACGGGTCTGCTCGACGGGGTCACGACCAACCCTTCGCTGGTCGCCAAAGCAGGCCGCGACTTCAAGGACATCATCCGGGAAATCTGCGCCATCGTGCCGGGTCCGGTTTCGGCCGAGGTTGCAGCGCTCGACACAGAGGGCATGCTGAAAGAAGGCCGCGAGCTGGCCAAGATCGCCAAGAACGTGACCGTCAAGGTGCCGCTGACGCTCGAAGGCTTGAAAGCCTGCAAAGTGCTGACCAGTGAAGGCACCATGGTCAACGTCACGCTGTGCTTCTCGGCCACCCAAGCCTTGCTCGCCGCGAAAGCCGGCGCGACGTTCGTGTCGCCGTTCATCGGGCGGCTGGACGACATCGGCTTGAACGGCATGGACCTCATCAAAGAGATCCGCGTGATCTACGACAACTATCCCGATCTCTCGACGGACATTCTCGCGGCTTCGATCCGCACCGTGAACCACGTGAAAGACGCCGCCATGATCGGAGCCGATGTCGCAACTGTTCCGCCCGCGATCCTGAAACAGCTCGTCAAGCATCCCCTGACCGACAAAGGCATCGAAATTTTCATGAGCGACTGGAAGAAGACGGGGCAGAAGATTGTTTGAGGGGCTAGAGTATCCCTATCGCGCCAATCGCATTTACGGTCGGGTTGGCGTCGATTGTTCGAAGCTCGTCCGGACCTGGAAAGCACCGCGGAAGGGTATGGAGTGGAGGCGTGCGTGTTTGCTACGAAAAAACGATCTGCTAGACATCCAAAACTGCACGCATTAGTTTTATTCTTTCGAACGGTTGGCAAAAGAATCGTCGGATTTTGGGCGATGTTTGCCGTCGGCGTGACTATTGCACACTTTACGGAATGGTCGGTCAGCGCAGAGACCACGACGGCGATCGTCTCATTAGGAACGATGCTCAGCGCGATATCGGGATGGCGCGAGTTTCGTATTGAGGCTCGCATAGATCAAATGCGCGAGTTCGGTAGGCTAGCGGGTAGCATTGGAAGGCCACCCGATTTTTACAAGAAGAGTGCCACCGATCCCGATGTGGCGGATGAAATCGCTATCATGCAGGGATGGGATCGGGGTTGGCAGGAATTCCAAACCCTACCCAAAGAGCAGCAAGATATGTACACAGGTCTAAATCTTCGCGACGGTTATCTTAGTGACGGCGACAGAAAGTGAGACCCCATCTTCTTTGGTGATCAAAATTGCGTCGTCAGCTCGGTCAGCGAGGCGGGCCGGATCACTTCTTAGCAAGTAGTGTGGGTCGAATGAGGCGCGATCAATTGTAGGTTGGGTCAAGCGGCCGCGCAGACCCAACGAAGACAGGACCAGCCATCAACTCGCGCGATTTTCTTTTCCGTTGCCCCAGTTGTTGGGTCTGCACTCCGGCTTGCGCCTCCGCTTGACCCAACCTACGCGACTAACGTTCCCCTGCTTCACGAGGTAGCTCGCACAATTGCGCCGGCAGAACTTCAAATTGAGTTCTTCCGTCCGCGGTTTGGATGCCCCATGGCGTCTGCGTATCGATGCGCACGATCTGGCAACCAGCCTCGTTTTCGCCCTTACTAACAACGCTGCAGGCAAGGACCGTTACCAGAGGCAACATGTCTGCCTCCAAGTGGACCTTCGAGACGGCAGGGACCTTTTCTACGAACACGTGTTGTTGCCCATGTGCGTCCCACCAGCGTGCACTCCACCCAGCCTGGAAACGAGAAATCAACGTAACGGGTAATGTTGATTTTCACTCCCAGCATGGAGTCTCCGCCGCTAGTTAGGCCACCGGCCTCCAATGTCGCCCGCGCCCTCAAAACCGCGTCGTCAGTTCCGTCAGCCATTCGGGTGAGGCGGCGACGAGCGCGGCTTCGATGTGTTTGTCGAGGCCGGACAGAACGAGAAAGCCGACAAGAACCAGGATTGTACCGAGGACAACCTTTCCGCCCTGGCCCGCTCTCAATAGCCGGTTGCGCCAGCGCGAGCATGGCTTCGCGCGAAAGCAGTCCGAGCAAGAGCAACGGCAGCGCCGCGCCGATTCCGAACGACCCCATTGTCGCGGCGACCTGGACGAGATCCTTGCCTTGCGCTGCAAGCACGGACGCGGCGCCAAGCGTCGGCCCAACACACGGGCTCCACACAGCCCCGAGCAAAAGTCCGAGTGCAAACTGGCCCTTCAACCCGCCCGTCGAAAATCCGCCGAGATTCTAAATCGACCCAATTGCCAACGGGTGAAGCCACTTCGGCAGCTTTGTAGTTGAGCGCGGGCAAAGCGAGCGTCGCGCCGATGAGGACGAGAAGCACGCCTGCGAAAATGCGCAATGCCGATTGATCGAGACCGATGCTCTGCCCCGCGACCGCGAAGAACAAACCAATGGTCACGAACGAAAGCGCCAAACCCGCAGCCAGCGCCGCGGGCCCATAGCGGCTTTCACTCACCGCAGTGCCAAGAATGACCGGCAGCAGCGGCAGCACGCACGGCGAAAGCGTAGCAGAAACGCCAGCCAGAAACGCCAGCACGAAACTGCCGCTCATGGCCGGTTCCTTATTTCTTCATCGTTGTTTGCAGAAGGCCTTCGATCGCATCGGCCTTGGTCGCGCCGACGAGCCGGCCCGTTTCGGTCGCGCCTTTGAAGGCTATCAGCGTGCTTTGCGAATTGGCCTTGAAGCCCTTCAACACATCAGCCTGCGTATCGAAATCGACATCGAAAACCGCAAGCTTGGCATAATCCGGCTTCTTGCCAATCTCAGCCAGCTCGCGTAGCCCGCATCACGGCGGAACCCTTGTAGGGCGTCAATAGCTTCGGCCTCTGCACTTGGTCGAAGCGTATTGCGCCGTCAAGCTGCAACCTCCGGCGCAAGATCTCGGCGCAATACGCCCCGAGTGCAGGGCGGGGCTATTGACGCCCTACGGCAATTCGCCAATCAAAACCTCGTCGTCAGTTCCGTCAGCCATTCGGGTGAGGCGGCGACGAGGGCTGCTTCGATCTGCTTGTCGAAGCCCGTCAGACACGAGCAAGCCGATCACGGCCAAAATCACGCCGAGCACGACTTTGCCGTTCTGTCCCGCACCCAAAAGCTTGTTGCGCCACTTGAGCATGGCTTCGCGCGAGAGCAGCCCGAGCAACAGCAACGGCAACGCTGCGCCGATGCCGAACGATCCCATCGTCGCGGCGACTTGAAACGAGATCCTTGCCTTGCGCCGCAAGCACGGACGCAGCGCCAAGCGTCGGCCCCACGCACGGGCTCCACACCGCCCCGAGCAAAAGCCCAAGCGCAAACTGACCCTTCAAGCCCGCCCGTCGAAAATCCGCCGAGGTTCGAATCGACCCAATTGCCAACGGGTGACGCCACTTCGGCAAATTTGTAGGAGAGCGCGGGCAAGGCGAGCGTCGCGCCGATGAGGATCAGAAGCACGCCCGCGAAAACGCGCAACGCCGATTGATCGAGCCCGATGCGAATGCCCGGCCACGGCAAAGAACAATCCGATTGTCACGAACGAAATGGCGAGACCCGCCGCCAGCGCCGCCGGGCCGTAACGGCTTTCACTCACCGCCGTGCCGAGAACCACCGGCAACAGCGGCAGCACGCAGGGCGAGAGCGTAGAGAAAACGCCGGCCAGAAACGCCAGCACAAGACTGCCGCTCATGGCCGGTTCCTTATTTCTTCATCGTTGTTTGCAGAAGGCCTTCAATCGCATCGGCCTTGGTCGCGCCGACGAGCCGGCCCGTTTCGGTCGCGCCTTTGAAGGCAATCAGCGTGCTCTGCGAATTGGCCTTGAAGCCCTTCAACACATCGGCTTGCGTATCGAAATCGACATCGAAAACCGCAAGCTTCGCATAATCCGGCTTCTTGCCGATCTCAGCCAGTGTCTTGTGCTGCGACACGCAGGTCGGGCACCAGGGCGCCGTGACATGCACGAGGATTTCGCTGCCAGCAGCCTGGGCTGCCTTGAAGGCCGCGTCGTCGAATTTCTTGGCTTCGAAGGCCTCAGCCACCTGGGCAAATTGGCTCGCTGCGACAAAAGCAGCGGTTGCGACCATTGTCTTAATCAAACTCTGAATACGCATGCTTGACCTCACATCATCTTTGGACCAATGGCAGGTACGTCAGACGGCGGCCGGATGTTACACCAAGTGTCACACAGTGCCTGCCGTTCTACCTGCCTGAATTTAGTGAGATACCCTAGTGTCACCGAACCTTAAAGCACCGTCTCAGGACCTCATTCAGCGTTTCGCCGAAATCGTAGGCGCGGCGCATGCGCTCGTGCGCGAAGAGGACCAAGCGGCGTATTTGCGCGAGTGGCGCGATCTGTACGTTGGCAAAACGCCGGTTGTGCTGCGGCCGGGTTCAACGGAGGAAGTCTCGCGCATTCTTGCTTTGGCAAATGCGGAGGGCGTCGCTGTCGTGCCGCAAGCCGGGCAACACGGGCCTTGTTGGCGGGCAAATCCCATCATCGCGCGGCGATGAAATCGTGCTCTCGGTTTCGCGGCTGAGAAAGGTTCGCGGCGTCGATGCGGCGGGCGGCACCATGACACTCGAAGCCGGCGTCACGCTGGCAGAAGCGCAGGCCATTGCCGAGAAAGCCGGGCGGCTGTTTCCGCTGAGCTTCGCCTCCGAAGGCAGTTGCCAGATCGGCGGCGTGCTGGGTTCGAACGCGGGTGGCGTCGCCGTTCTAGCCTATGGCAATGCGCGCAACCTTGCACTTGGACTTGAAGTCGTATTGGCCAACGGCGAAATTTGGAACGGCCTGCGCGCGCTTAAAAAAGACAACACAGGCTACGATTTGCGCGATCTATTCATCGGCTCGGAAGGCACGCTCGGCATTATCACGGCCGCGACGCTCAAAATGCTGCCGAGACCGGTGGAACAAGCTACGGCCGTTGTGGCGCTTGAAACTCCGGCGGCGGCGCTGGCACTATTCCGTCTTGCGGAGTCGCACGCAGGCGCCAGCCTGACGGCTTTCGAATTCTGGTCGCGGCTGGGCATGCAGTTTGTCTTGTCTCACATGACCGGAACGCGCGATCCCTTCGCGGCGGCGCATCCTTGGTATGCGCTGCATCGAAATTTCGAGCGGCGAAAATGGCGGCCGGGCTGCTGCACAACTTGAAGCCCTGCTCGTCAAGGCGAGCGAGGACGGGCTGATCCTTGATGCGGCCATCGCTGGATCACTGCAACAGTCGAAAGATTTCTGGAAGCTGCGCGAAAGTTTGTCTGAAGCGCAAAAGCCTGCGGGCGGCAGTATCAAGCACGATATCTCGGTGCCGATTGCGCGCATTCCGGAATTTCTTGAACGCGCAGCGCCGGTGGTCGAACGCGTCTGCCCCGGCGCACGGCCAGTCCCCTTCGGACATTTCGGCGACGGCAACATTCATTACAACGTCACACAGCCGGACGGCATGGAACGGGCTGAATATCTCGCTTTGTGGCACGACATGTCACACGCCGTGCACGAACTTGTCGCCGAAATGGACGGATCGATCTCCGCCGAACACGGCATCGGGCAATTGAAGCGCGACGAACTCACGATCTTCAAATCAAAAATCGAACTCGACATGATGCGGGCGATTAAAAAGGCGTTCGATCCCAAGGGTATTTTAAATCCAGGCAAGGTCATCATCTAGATCAAACGCGTTCGACTTAAGTGTATGGTTCTTTTGGTGAATTGATCTTGGGCGCAACGTCGCGCATTTCCCTTGGATGCTTGATGATTTTGGACCGGTTACCCTCATGACGAACATTCGTAATCCATCATTGCCGAAGGACAGAATCAAAGTCCTCCTGCTTGAAGGTATTTCCGATACGGCGGCGGCTGTCTTCGAGAACAGCGGTTATCGCGATGTCGTCCGCTTGCCGAAAGCGCTCCAAGGGCCTGAGCTGATCGCAGCCCTGCAGGACGTGCGCATCCTCGGCATCCGGTCGCGCACCGATCTTACGCCTGACGTGATCGCGGCAACCAACAGGCTTATCGCAGTTGGCTGTTTTTCGGTCGGCACCAATCAAGTTGCGCTCGACGCGGCCAATGGCAAAGGCATTCCGGTTTTCAACGCTCCGTTCTCGAACACGCGCAGCGTTGCCGAATTGACGATCGCCGAGATCGTCATGTTGATGCGCGGGATCTTTCCGAAGTCTAACGGCGCCCATCAAGGCCGCTGGCACAAACAGGCCGACGGAGCGCACGAAGTTCGCGGCAAAACACTCGGTATTGTCGGCTATGGCAACATCGGTTCGCAGCTCTCCAATCTCGCCGAGGCTATGGGGATGCGCGTCATCTATTTCGATTTGAGGGACAAGCTGCGCCACGGCAATGTCGAGCCGGCGGACACGCTTGGCGATTTGCTGGAACGCGCCGACGTCGTCTCGCTGCATGTGCCGGAGACGCCTGATACGCAGAACATGATTGGGCCGGCCGAACTCTCGCGCATGAAACCCGGATCATTCCTGATCAATAACGCGCGCGGCACTGTGGTTGACCTTGATGCACTGGCCGCGAATTTGAAATCCGGGCACTTGGCAGGCACCGCTATCGATGTTTTTCCCGTCGAACCGGCGTCGAATAAGGATGCATTCGTGTCGCCGCTGCAAAACATCCCGAACGTCATTCTGACGCCTCACATCGGCGGTTCGACCTTGGAAGCGCAGGAAAACATCGGCGCGGAAGTGGCGCGCAAGCTTGTAGAATATTCGGACGTCGGCACGACCCAAGGCGCTGTCAATTTTCCGCAAGTCCAACTGCCGACACGACCCAATGGCACGCGTTTCATTCAAGTGCACCAAAACGTACCCGGCGAGTTGCGGCGCTTGAACGAAGTCTTCGCACGCCACAACGTCAACATCGCCACGCAGTTCCTGCAGACCGACGCCGCGATCGGCTATGTCGTGCTCGACGCCGACGGCACGGTTGAAAACGCTGAAAACGTGCTCGAAGATATTCGCGATTTGCCGGGCACCATTCGCGCCCGCATGTTGAACCCGGGCAAATAGCTTTGAAACAGCCGGACCTTCACGCAAGGAGCCGTGCTGCGACGTCCGAGAGGGAGGGGCCCTCGACGAACAGGTCTGCGCCATTGACGACGGCCTCGCGCCGCACGACGCCGCCAAATCCAACAACAAATGCGCCACCACTGCGCGCGGCAACATCTGTTACGCCATCGCCAACAAGCGCGACGGGGCCAAATTTTGCCGCGAGTTCTGCGGCGATGCGTGCCTTGCCATCTGATCGCGTAAGAGGCGAACCGCGTTCGAAGTCGCGATAACGACCGCGTTCGTCGAGATAGACATCAACCGCCCGCACATTTGCAGGTGCGATACCAAGTTCGGCAGCAAGTGCCACGACAGGGCTCTTCAATCCGCCACTAACGATGAAGACCTTACGGCCGGCCTGCTGCAAGGCTGCCACCGCAGCGCGCGCGCCTTCGACTTGGGTTTCGATGTAGCGCTGCCCGAGCCAGCGCAGCGCCTCCCGGTCCGGGCGCAGGATCTCGAGCCGCCGGGCGTAAATGTCTTCAATCGGCAAGAGGCCGTTCATGGCTGCGGTGGTCAGAGGTTCGACTTCCGCCTCACGCCCCGCGCGCACGGCTAATTCGTCGATGCCCTCGATGGCCGAGAGCGTGCTATCGCAGTCGAAGCAAATGCACGGAAACATCTTGAATTGCGCCACGATTATTGTCCTCATTATCCAGCACCGCACTTAGGATTTGCAAGAGCCGGGTTGTCAATTAGACTCCCTGTGGATCCGAGACCACCGAAGCCCGCGTTAAGGATTTGTTAACGCGTCTCAACCGAAGCTTGGCCAAGCGCGAATAGGTCTTGCACATGATGACTGAAACTCTCGATGACATCTTGCAAGGCGATGCCGAGCTGCCGCTTGGCGATGATCTCAAGGGAGCGGTGCGCGGATGGCTGGCAGCGCTGACCCACGAGCGCGGCGCCGCCGAAAAGACAATTGAAGCTTACGAGCGCGATGTCCGGCAGTTTCTGAGGTTTTTGAAATCGCAACTTGGGCATCCGCCGTGCCTTGGCGATCTTGCGCGGCTTGACGCTAAAACCGTACGCGCATTTCTCGCCAACCGGCGCAGGGCAGGTGCCGTGTCGCGCTCGCTGTCCCGGACGCTGTCGGCATTGCGCATGTTCTTCCGCTGGCTTGAAGCGGAGGAAACGATCAAAAATCGCGCCGTGTCCCAGGTTTCTTTGCCAAAGGTGCCGCATTCGGTACCGAAACCATTGCACGTTGATGCCGCCGCTCAGGTCGTGGCGCCGGACATGGCGTCGGATCTGGATTGGATTTCAGCGCGCGACCGCGCCGTCATGCTTTTGCTTTATGGGTGCGGCTTGCGCATCAGCGAAGCTCTGAGCTTGACGCCCAGGGACGCCCCGGTCAAAGGCCGGGATGTGATGCACATTATGGGCAAAGGCGGCAAGGAACGCATGGTTCCGGCTTTGCCGGTCGTATCTTCGGCCATCGAGCGCTACATGGACCTCTGTCCTTATCCGCTCGACAGCGACGGACCACTGTTTTTTGGAGCCCGGGGCGGCCCGCTTTCCCCGCGCCTTATTCAATTGGCCATGGAAAAGCTGCGCGTGGACCTTGGGTTGCCCGATACGGCAACACCGCACGCGTTGCGTCACTCATTTGCCACGCATCTGTTGTCGGCTGGTGCTGATCTCAGGCAAATTCAGGAACTTCTCGGGCACGCATCTTTGTCGACGACCCAGATCTATACGGAAGTGGACCGGGACCGTCTGCTTGCGGTTTATGATAAAGCCCATCCAAGAGCCGCGAAGTGTTGACCTGCTTGGCTTGAGGACCTGAGATAATGTGTGACCAACTGAGGTGAGAGATGGACGTACTGCGTAACGCTGCCCGGGTCGCAATCAGTCTCGCTTTTTTTTGCCAACTATTTGCCGTCCCTGCATTGGCCGGTGGCTCGAAGGAGATAGCGGCTCCTGCCGAATGCCGCGGGACCGACATGCTGGCGGAGCTCGCCACCACTGATCCCGATAGTCACAAGCGGGTTTTCGAGCAGGCCGCTCAGCTCGAAAACAGCGAAGCTTTGCTTTGGCGCATTGAAAAGGCGGGGAGCGTCACCATCGTATTTGTTCGGAACGATCCATCTTTCCGATAGCCGGGTGACGGCCCTTCCGTCAAAGGTGACCGACGCACTGTTTTCATCAAAGACACTGGCTCTCGAGGTCGCCGATCTCTCGGACGCCGCACTTGGTAAGGCAATGGCGACGTCCGCCGATCTGCTTTTTTATGCCGACGGGCAAACCCTCGAACAAAATTTGCAAAAAGCAGAATTTGAGCGCGTCCGGACCGTTACGGCGAAAGCTGACATCCCGGCCGATGTGTCGAAACTCTTGAAGCCTTGGCTGGTCAGTACGCTCCTTGCCATATCGGATTGCGAGCGCCGCCAGATCGAAGCCGGCTTACCCGTCGTCGATATGCGCCTTGCCGAACACGCTAAAGAGAAAGGTATTCCGGTCGTCGGCCTGGAAACCATAGAACTGCAACTCGCAGCACTTGCCAGCGTGCCGGACGACGAGCAACTTCAGATGCTCAAAGTGGGATTGGCGTACGCGGACCGGACGTCCGATATGCTGGAGACGTTGCTACAGCTTTACTTGAAGCGCCAGATGGGCGCCGCCATGCCGTTTCAGATCGCGCTTGCGGAGAAGTCGGGATTTACGGCGGCCGCATTCAATGGTTTCCAGAAAGCACTCTTGGTCGATCGTAATGCCGGTATGGCCAAAAAAGCGGCGGCGCTGATGGATATAGGTCAAGCCTTCGTTGCCGTCGGTGCGCTGCACTTGCCTGGGAAAACTGGGCTTGTCGCGTTGTTGCGCGAAGCCGGATACACGGTGACGGCCGTCGAATAGGGCCTAAAGCCGGGCGTAAACAGCATAACCTGCTGCGGCGGCGAGAGCCGTTACAAAAGACCCCCATGCCATATCGGCGAGGGCGAGCCCAAGCGGCCAGTTTTTCAGCGTCGCCAAATTGGTCAGATCGTAGGTCGCATAAGCGAAGAATCCGAATGCTGCACCGAGGATCGCAGCGCGCACCCAATCGCCAGACTGCGCGGCCGGAAAAACGGCAAACATCATAACGCCCGCGATATAGATCAAGTAGAAGGCCAAGGCAGCCGGGATGTTGAATCCGTCACCCATCAAGTGGCCGATGCTACTGCGATAATAATCCTTGGCGACGACACCCAGCCAAACAAGGTCAATTGCCACAAATACAGCAAGTGTCGCGAGATACGTCAG